>NZ_JBHMEZ010000001.1:0-776434 GCF_042427615.1 Formosa undariae
TCCCATAATGGCTCCATTCAAAAACACATTCTCACGACCTGTTAATTCCGGATGGAATCCTGTTCCTACCTCTAATAATGATGCGATACGTCCTCTCGCTTTTATGCTTCCTGTGGTTGGCGCTGTTACACGACTCAATAATTTTAGTAACGTAGATTTACCAGCACCATTTTTACCTATAATACCTAAAACCTCTCCCTGTTCTACTTCAAAATTAATATCTTGTAATGCCCAAACATAGTCAGACGATCCCTTACTTGTACGGTCATTAGAATCTCCTATTTTCAAGTACGGATCTTCTTTCCCTCTAGCGGTATGCCACCAACGGTTCATATCGTGAGCAAAGCTACCTGTACCAACTGTACCTAAACGGTACTGTTTATTTAAATTTTCTACTTTTATTGCGGGTTTCATTTTAGTCTTGTTTAAAATAATTAAACAGTATCCATAAAGCTTTTTTCAACTTTACTAAATGTAAGCGTTCATACAGCTAATAAAATATCAATAACACTATATCCTAAAGCTTTCCATGAAAAATTACCAACACCCAAAAAAGCATATCTAAATGTTTCTATAATAACATTCATGGGATTTGCCATAATAGCCAGCTTTATTTTTTCGTCCGTAATAGTATTAGCAGGATATATTATTGGGGTAGAAAACAGAATAAAGTGCATGTCCTACTAAAACGACACAATTATAGGTTGGTATAATTATTGAAAAAAAATACTTTTTTTCATAAATCAAATGTTATTTTTTAAAAGAAAAAAACCGAAAAAATGATATAATTTTATTTCCTAACTTAAACGAATTTGAATTTTCATATCGCGACTTTAATAAAGATCCTATTTCTGTAGTAATTGCTTGTGGAACAAATTGTATATTTCTTTTCATAATTTTATCCTTAGGTATTTCTGAACTGAAATCAGATGTTTTGGCTAACGTATAAAAATCGCCTTCTAAGTTGTATGTTATATTTAATTCTTTAGGAATTAAATCATATCCAAATTGTTTAATTGGTTTTAAACACGTTTTAGATGAAATTAAATATTCCGAATTAATTTTGTTTAAGTTTTTAGTTCCATTTAAATCAAATTCTACATCATATCCTTGTAAAGACTGACTTAATACATAATTACTATTATCTTTATGATACTCTAAATTATAGTCGTAAACAGAGTTTGAAGCTTCTAAAGTTACAAATTTGTATTTGCCATTAGAATTATCTAGGACAGCTTGATTATGCAAGTGCTTCTGAAAATAATGTGTACCCGCCTCTCCAAAGTTTGTACTAAGAGCCTTATTAGGATAAACCACAAATAAATCCTTTTTTACTAAATAATTATAAAAGTATTTTTTCCAGGAAGATTCAGGCCAAATGTGTAATACATCTTCCGGAAGCAAGCTATTTTTGTCAATTTTTAAATCTCCTCTCTCATAGCAGTCTTTAAATGCTAGCCATTGTTCTTTGGTCCAATATTGCCCCCATGAACTTGGTACTTGCATAAAAAACACATCCGCAGCTTGATCTAATGGAACAAACCTTGAATTGCTATATTCATCAATTTGATTTGTATATAAAGATATCTGGCCTATACGTTCATCCCCCTTATAAAACTGATCAGCTTCTATAATAAATTTAAAAAAATTAGGAGCAACCCATAAATCATCTTCTAACATTATTATTCCATCGTAATCTTTAACCAAATCTCCACAATATAATATATGCTTCCTTAATCCTAAATTATTTTTATGAGCTATAACTTTCTTTTCACCAAATTTCCAACTAAAATCATTTGCAACATTCTCGCAATCAAAAACACCCGAGTAATCACAGCTAACAATTAGATCAATTTTATACGACTTTGGGTAATTAGCATTTTCAATACTTTTTAAGAGCCGATTTAATGATTCTGGTCTATTATAAGTTGCTATTACAATTACGATACTTCTGTAAGACATTTAAAAGAAATTTAAGATTAAAATTGAAGATTATTAGTTAAAAAAACTAATAACTTCTTTCCACATATCCTCCGTTTGCTCTTTAATATTTTCAACATTGGAAGATGAAGAATTTAAATCTGCATCCAAAAAATTTGTAATTTTTTTTATTTCAAAAATGAAATCATCCATAGCAAGAATATTATTTTCAAAACCATAGTCCTTCATCAATTCTTCATATTTATGACTCCAACTTGTACAAAATGTTGGAATACTTTGGTTCAACCCACTAACAACTCCATGAAATCTGGATGAGATTAATAATTTAGAATTTCCAATTACTCCTTTTACTTCTATTGCATCAAGATTATTTAAAACTAAGTAATTATTATACCCATCTAAATTCTTTTCTAATTGTTTGATAAGTTCCCAATCGTCATTTCCTTCATGATTTAATAATATTATTTTTTCATTTATATTCTTGAAATGAACAATTAGGTCTGACAAATATGATAAATATTTATCACCTACTTTATCATCTGTATGCGTTAGCATTTTAGAATTTGGTATAATACAAATTCCACCCTTAACTTTCTTAAATAATTTTGAAGGAATATCTGCTTCAAATAAACATGTAAAATCTGGAGCTAATTTAATTTTATCACTATTTGGAAATAATTCTGTAATGTATTTATATGATGTTTTATCTCTTGCATAAAAAACATCTCCATATTCAAAAACAGTCTTCATTACTTCTTTAGACAACTCATCATTAAATGGTCCAAATGCTTGTGGTAGGAAAATAATTTTAACTCCATTTTTTTTCTTTTTTGAATAATATTCTTTTATTTCAGTTAAATATTTTTCAGAATAGAAGCTTATCCATTGATCTCCGAATTGAAATCCTCCGGCATCTAAAATAACTTTGATGTCAGTTTCTTTGACTAATCCATATTTTTGTAAAAAATATTCAGATATAAAGTCATCAATTGTAATTTTAAATCTTTTAAAATTCGGTATTTGATAAAGACCTGCTTTACGTATTTGAGATTGATCTGTAAATAAGCAATTTCTCCCTGCAACAACTTTATATTTTTTTTTATCTTCTTTATACAGCTTATCTATTGTAGCTCTTAACATCAGTTGAGCTCCTTTATTAATAAAACCTGCGTTATCTACTTGTATATACATCTATATTATTTTTATTATAAAAAAAATTCAATACCATTACAATAATTTGTCTTCCAAATTATTAATTTATTTCTCTAAAAATTTCATTTAATTCTTTTTTTGCTGAAAACGGAATTGGACTATCTTCATTTGCATAGCCAACCGATAGCAACATCACACCTTTCTGGTAATTTTCTAAATCTAAAATTTTCTGAACTTTATCATCCAAGCCTACTGTATCAGGATAATTTATTGGACAAGATGAGATACCTAATGACTCTAAAGAGAGCATGAGTGACATTGCAAATAAACCTCCATCTATGTATATTAAGTGTTTGTCCTGTTCTTCGGTATAAGAACTTAAGTCTCCAACAATAAAAATAAAAGATTTAATATTATCAGAAAACATTTCAAAGCCTAGCTTTAAGGCTTTCATATTATTTAATCTTTGTCCAGTAATGTAAAGCACCTCGAAAGGTTGTCTATTGCATGCACTTGGAGAAGATAGTGAAGATTCTACTGCTTGTTTTATTAATTTAACATTTACTTTTTTATCATTATACCAACGAACTGAATGGCGTCTTTTAAATAAAGAATCTAATTCAGAGAACCCGATATTTGATATTGGTAATTTCGAATAGTTATACGGTATATGTAAATTAACATTTTCCAAATCCTTAATATTGAACTTATTAAACATTATTTTCCATTTTTCACTTAGATACTGCAAATCCTCATCAAGCTTCACCAGTTGAAAATAGTTATTTAAAACGTCCACACTCCATTTATGAAATGGTGTATTTACATATTTTGTATTTAAAAGTTCTTCAACACCAAATACAGTCTCTTCTATATAATCTTTAGCAAACATTTCTCTTTTAACTAGGAGACTTGCAGATATTCCTTTTTCAATTCTATGAATATTCCTTCTAGTTCTAGCATAAACTCCTGAAGATAACTTATTTGATGAAAAATTGAATTTACCATTTAAGATTCTGTAATGTTCATTATCAAAGCTATTATCAAATAATGAATAATATATTGTACTTTTAATTGGTGACGAAATTGCCCAAGAAATATAATGTTTTTTTTTATTATCAAATCGAGTTCGTAACCTATAAATTAAGGACAGAGTAATTTTTAAAATTAACTGATCTATTTTTTGTTTCATAAAATTTGCCAATTTTGATCTATAAAAAATAAGTTTTCTTTATTGTCAGGTAACTTCCCTACTCCATAAAAATCACTATTCTCGACATTTAGAGTTAATGCATCCTTAACTCTATCTACAGAGGTTCCATCAACATGAAATGATAAATTGATAATATATGTTCCCTCTTTTAAATTACACCGTGGTATACTACAAATTATTTCTCCTTCTTTGTTAGATGTAAATGTATCAATACCACCATATATATTACCGAGATGTAATAATTTCTGATCATTTTGGTTATATATACCTATAAACAGCCTACAATTTTTTACTATCCCTCTAGATTTAAATTTTACATGAATTTTAAAAGGGTCTCCTGCAAAAATATTATTATTCTTTAGGCCTATAGAAGTAATATGAGCGCTTGTAACTTGTATAGGTTGAGATTCTAATTTTAAATTTTTACAAACATATTCAGCATCAAATTTAGATACATTCACTTTACTATAGGTGTCTATAACAGAATCTATATTTCCTGTTTTAGTAACTGTTCCATTTTGTAATAATATTCCGCTGGTACAAAGATTTTTAACAGAGGCCATATTATGACTTACAAACAACACTGTTCTACCTCCTTCTGTAGAAACACTTTTCATTTTACCAATGGCTTTTTTTTGAAATTCGGCATCACCTACTGCCAAAACCTCATCTACAATTAAGATTTCTGGTTCTAGATGTGCCGCAACCGCGAAAGCAAGTCTTACATACATCCCTGAAGAATATCGTTTAACAGGTGTATCTATATAACGTTCACATCCTGCAAAATCTACAATCTCATCAAATTTTAAGCTAATTTCTTGTTTGGTCATTCCCATAATGGCTCCATTCAAAAACACATTCTCACGACCTGTTAATTCCGGATGGAATCCTGTTCCTACCTCTAATAATGATGCGATACGTCCTCTCGCTTTTATACTCCCTGTGGTTGGCGCTGTTACACGACTCAATAATTTTAGTAACGTAGATTTACCCGCACCATTTTTACCTATAATACCTAGCACGTCTCCTTGTTGAACATCAAAATTTATATCTTGTAAAGCCCAAACATAGTCAGAATCTCCTTTTTTTGATCTGTCGTTTGCTTCTCCTATTTTTAAGTACGGGTCCTCTTTCCCTCTAGCGGTATGCCACCAACGGTTCATATCGTGAGCAAAGCTACCTGTACCTACTGTACCTAAACGGTACTGTTTACTTAAATTTTCTACTTTTATTGCGGGTTTCATTTTATTCTTGTTTTAAATAATTAAACAGTATCCATAAAGCTTTTTTCAACTTTATTAAATGTAAGCGTTCCTACTACCATTAAAACAACCATAACAATAACACTATAGGCTAAAGCTCCCCAAGAAAAATTACCTACACCTAAAAAAGCATATCTAAATGTTTCTATAATACCACTCATAGGGTTAGCCATAATAGCCATTTTTATTTTTTCATCGGTAATGGTATTTGCAGGGTAAATTATTGGGGTAGCATACATCCCTAATTGTATTATAAAACCCAGTAAAAAAGTAAAATCGCGATATTTTGTGGTTAAAGAGGTTATTGTTAAACCTAAACCTAGGGCTAAACCTGCTGTTATTAATATTAAAACAGGAGTCAATAGAATTAAAATATTGGGTTGAATATTTGCATCAGTAAGAAGTAGGTAATATAAATATACCCCAATAAATAAAGTAAATTGAACAGCAAAAGTTAACATCTTAGAAAAAACAACACTAATTGGAGATATTAAACGCGGAAAATACACTTTTCCGAAAACACCTTTATTAGAATTAAAAGTATTGGAAGCACTACCTAATACAGTGGCAAAATAATTCCACATTACAATTCCTGATAAGTAAAATACAGCTTGCGGCATACCATCGGTACTCATTTTTGCTATACCTCCAAACACTACCATAAACATAATAGTGGTTAAAATAGGTTGTATAAAGAACCAAAGTGGCCCAAATATGGTTTGTTTATATACGGCAACAAAATCGCGACGTACAAATAAGGATAATAAATCCTTATATTTCCACACTTCTTTTAAATTAAGATCGAATAATTTAGATTTAGGATATATTTCTATAGTCCAATCATCTTCTTGTAATGAGTCTTGCATAATGTTAGTTATAATAATTTTTATACCATGTTATAAAGTTCGATACCCCTTGTATAACATCGGTTTTGGGTTGATATTGATATTGTGTTTTAATCTTAGTCACATCGGCATACGTTTGTTTTACATCTCCTGCTTGCATAGGTAACATATCTTTAATTGCTGGTTTGTCTAGTGCTTTTTCTATAGCTTCTATATAGTCTAGCAATTTTACAGGTTGGCTATTACCAATATTGTACAGTTTGTATAATTGACTGGAGTCCGAAGGTTCTAAAAGTGTAGCAATAACACCTGAAACAATATCTTCTATATATGTAAAGTCTCGAGATAAATCTCCGTTATTAAACACCTTGATGGGTTTATCGTTAATAATAGCATCTGTAAATAAGCACATGGCCATATCTGGTCTACCCCATGGTCCGTAAACCGTAAAGAAACGTAAGCCTATGGTTTCAAAACCGTATAAATGACTATACGTATGGGCCATAAGTTCGTTAGCCTTCTTTGTTGCAGCATACAAACTAATTGGATGATCTACATTAGCAGTTTCTTGAAAAGGAACCGCATCGCTATTACCATAAACACTAGAACTACTCGCATAAACCAATTTAGATATCCCGCTATGACGACAACATTCTAATACATTTAAAAAACCAATCAAATTACTATCGGCATAAGCATTTGGATTTTCTAATGAATAACGCACACCTGCTTGAGCGGCTAAATTACACACTAAGTCTATTGCATGAGTTTTAAACAAATTTGGAAGAGCTTCTCTGTCTTCTAAATTCATTTTAATGAATTGCATACGATCTCCAACGTTAACACTAGAGCTCATGTTCAATTCTTTCTCTGCTTGCTCTCTTTGAATTCCTAGTTCTGCTAATCGTGCATACTTTAAGTCAATATCGTAATAATCATTTATATTATCAATACCAATTACGTTATGCCCAAGTTCTAAAAGTTGTTTAGACACATAAAAGCCTATAAATCCAGCTGCTCCAGTAACAAGAATAGTTTTAGTTTCCATATTATTGTCCGATTACATAAACTTGGAAGCCTATTTTCTCTAAGGCAACTTTATCTAATACGCTACGGCCATCAAATACAAATGCAGGTTTTTGCATATTATCATAAATTTTTTGCCAGTCGTATGTTTTAAACTCATCCCATTCTGTTAACACAGCAATAGCGTGAGCATCTTCTAAAGCTTCATAAGGATCGTTTACAACTGTAAGTCCTTTTTTATTTGAAGCAGTATCTCTAGTTTGTAAGTAATCTAGATCGCCATACATTTGTTGAGCCGTTACTTTAGGATCGTAGGCCACAATACTTGCTTGCTCATCTAATAATATATCTGCAACATAAATGGCAGCAGATTCTCTTGTATCGTTAGTATCTTTTTTGAACGCCCAACCTAAAAATGCGATTTTTTTACCTGAAACAGTGTTATATAAAGTCTTAACGATGTTTTTAGCGAAACGATGCTTTTGGTGATCGTTCATAATGATAACTTGTTCCCAGTAATCGGCAACAGCATCTAAACCATAAGATTTTGAGATATAAACTAAGTTCAAAATATCCTTTTGAAAACAAGAACCTCCAAATCCAACAGAGGCTTTTAAAAACTTAGGTCCTATACGACTATCTTTCCCTATTGCTCTTCCTACCTCATTCACATCTGCTCCCGTAACTTCACATAGTTCTGACAACGAATTTATAGAAGATACTCGCTGCGCTAAAAATGCATTCGCAGTTAATTTAGATAATTCTGACGACCATAAGTTAGTCGTAATAATGTTTTCTTTAGCTACCCATGTCCCATAAACGTTTACAAGAGCATCTATCGCTTCTAATCCTTCTGGGGTTTGTTCACCACCAATAAGTACACGATCTGGAGCCATTAAATCTTCAACAGCAGTTCCTTCAGCTAAAAACTCAGGATTTGATAAAATTTGAAATTTAGCACCATTACCTGTATTGTCTAAAATACTCTTAATAGCTTGTGCTGTACGTACTGGTAACGTAGATTTTTCAACAATAATTTTATTACTTGTAGATACACGCGCAATTTGACGTGCACATAATTCGATATATTTTAAGTCGGCTGCCATTCCTTTTCCGACACCGTAAGTTTTTGTTGGTGTGTTTACAGAAATAAATACCATTTCGGCTTCATCAATAGCTTTATCTACTTCTGTAGAAAAAAATAAGTTTCTTCCACGAGCTTCACCCACAACTTTATCTAAACCAGGCTCATAAATTGGTAAATTATCTAAATTAGTATCATTCCATGCAGCAATACGCTCTACATTTAAATCTACTACAGTAACTTTAATTCCTGGATTCTTTTGTGCGATTACCGCCATTGTAGGGCCTCCAACATAACCCGCGCCTATACAGCAAATGTTCTTAATTTTCATTCTGATTTTATTTAGACAATTTAACTTGTTTCAATGAAGCTTGATGATCTAGAAACCAAGCATATGTTTTTTCAATTCCTTGTAATAATTCTGTTTTGTAATTCCAACCTGCAAGTTTCAATTTTGAAACATCCATTAATTTTCTTGGTGTACCATCTGGTTTTTCAGAATCCCAAATAATATCCCCTTCATGACCAATAACTTTCTGAATCGTTTCTGCCAATTCTTTTATCGTCACATCTGTTCCTGTACCCACATTATACAAATGTTCAGGTAACGTATTATTCACAGCAAATACTACAGCTTCCGCCATATCGTCTACATATAAAAATTCACGCATTGGAGTCCCGCTACCCCATAAAGTAACTGGAGCATTCCCGTTTTCTTTAGCCTCATGAAACTTTCGTAACATTGCTGGTAAAACGTGTGATGTTTTTAAATCGAAATTATCGAACGAACCATATAAATTAGTAGGCATTAAGCTTACATAATCTTTACCGTACTGCTTTCTAATAGCCTCACAAGCTTTAACACCTGTAATCTTAGCTATGGCATACCATTCATTTGTTGGCTCTAAGGTATCGGTAAGTAAGTGTTCTTCTTTTAAAGGTTGAGGCGCTAATTTAGGGTAAATACAAGAACTTCCTAAAAAGATAAATTTCTCTACACCTTGTTTATGAGACGCATCTATTAGATTATTTTGAATCTGTAGATTTTCCATTAAAAACTGATATGGATACTCACTATTAGCAAGAATCCCACCTACTCGTGCTGCTGCATCAATGACCACATCTGGTTGTTCTGAAATGATGAACTGATTTACAGCATCTTGGTTTCGCAAATCTAATTCAGAACTTGTTCGTCCAATAAGATTGGTATACCCATCCGCTTCTAAGGAACGCCAAACGGCAGAACCTACCATACCACGATGACCAGCTATATAAATTTTTGAATTTTTATTCATGATACTCTAGATTGATCTATTTTAAATTATTCAAAATAGTTTAAAGTATCATAACCACCTTCCTTAAGAAATTGATCTTTTTGCATCAGCTTTAAATCACTCTGCATCATATCTTTAACAAGATCATTTAAATCAAATTCAGGAATCCAACCTAATTTGTTGTTTGCTTTAGAAGCATCTCCTATAAGTAATTCAACTTCTGTTGGTCTAAAATATTTAGGATCTACTGCTAAAACTTCTTTTCCTATTTCTAGTTGAAAATCTGCATTGTCGCAAGATGCGATATATGCTTTTTCCTCAACACCTTCACCTTTAAATTCTAAAGTAATTCCTAATTCAGAGAAAGCCATCTTTACAAAATCTCTAACCGGAGTTGTTTTTCCCGTTGCGATTACCCAATCTTCAGCTTCTTCTGCCTGAAGGATCATCCACATCATACGAACATAATCTTTAGCATGTCCCCAGTCACGTTGTGCATCTAAATTTCCTAAGAAAAATTTATCTTGAAGTCCTAAAGCAATTCTTGAAACCGCTCTTGTAATTTTACGCGTTACAAATGTTTCTCCTCGAATTGGAGATTCATGATTAAATAAGATACCATTACAAGCATACATGCCGTAAGCTTCACGATAGTTTACAGTAATCCAATATGCATACATTTTGGCAACAGCATATGGGCTACGCGGATAAAATGGAGTAGTTTCTGATTGAGGAACCTCCTGTACTTTACCATACAATTCTGAAGTAGAAGCCTGATAAATTCTTGTTTTCTTTTCTAATCCTAATAAACGAACAGCGTCTAAAATACGTAATGTCCCTAATCCATCTGCATTCCCTGTATATTCTGGAATTTCGAAAGACACATGTACGTGACTCATTGCTGCTAAATTATAAATTTCATCAGGTTGAATTTCTTTTATTAAGCGGATAAGATTTGTACTATCAGTCATATCACCGTAATGCAAAAAGAAATTACGACCATCGATATGAGGATCTTGATACAAATGATCGATACGATCTGTATTAAAAAGTGAAGATCTACGTTTTAAACCATGAACTTCATATCCTTTTTTTAATAAAAACTCACTTAAATAAGCACCATCTTGGCCAGTTACACCTGTAATTAAAGCTACTTTTTGTTTCATAAGACTGATAATATTAACAAAATATGTTATGTTATTTTTAAAATTTATTCCGTACTACTTACGGCTTCGCCGTGGTGCGTCCCATTTATGGGTGCTCCAATATAATTATTTATTGTAATAATTCACTTCTACTGTAATTGTAGTTTCACTACAAAACCTAATTTTTTCAACACCACCCAACATTGACTACCAGACACATGTCTAACCTCTCCATATTGAGCATCGAATCCAAATTCAGACATTTCAACATGCGCTCCAGGCTTTAAAACCTCTACACTCTCCAACGTCATATCCTTGCTTTGCTCTACCTCCTTTAACACGGCAACTTCATCCTCTCTAACCACTACAGGCTCTCCATTCCAAAACATATACCGCACTACTCCAGGCACTTCAAACACGCTATTGCGTTCAGAATCCAAAAGCCTCACTAAAACCATGGACGGCAACAAAGGTACAAATACTTTCTTCTTTCTATCGCTCCAAACTCGAATCTCAGTTTTCACAGGACAATAAGCCTCTATCCCTAAACGATTTAGTTTCTCTTCAACCTTTTTCTCATTTCTAGACTTTGTATATATAACGTACCACCTTGACTTCATTACTTCTCAATCAATTCATCATATATAACAAGCCCATTTTTTTGCTGATAAGAATCGGTAAAAGAAAAATTAACCTTTCTCTTTATCTCTGATTCTATCTTCCCTGCCATTTGATTAATATATATTGTATTCAAATTCTCCCCCTCTACAACAACATCTATAAGACCTGTATCCATTCCTTCGGCATAATCACCTATAACAATAACACGAGACACATGCCCCATACGCGCAAGTACTGTTTCAACAATAGCGTCTAAACCCACATATTTTCTAACCATATTTTGCAATGGATTAAATAAAGGATGTTTTGTATTCGCTCTGTAGGTAATTTTATTTTGCTCTTTCTCTTTGCCAAGATAACCGGCTGAAGACAATTGATTAAGTTCTTTTCGAATTGAATTTGTAGACTCGTTAAACTCCAAGGCTAAACCTCTTAAATACCCACTATTATTAGCACTAAGAAATAGCTTAACTAAAATACGGATTCTTGTTTTTGAGGTAATTAGGGATTCTAACATATAGTTTTTAAAACGAGTAACAAAATTACTCCTTTTTACGAAATAGCAAAATTAATTACAAAAACTTTTTTTATTAAAACAGTTAAATAACAAAGAATTAACAAAGCCTCAATATTCCCTGGGATTATTACTTAAATCACTCCAAAGCTTATTAAAAAACAAATAATTCTCAACTAAACCTCAACACCTACAAGTATTAAAAGACTCTTTATGAATTCTTATTCCGTACTTATAAATAAATTATACCGCAATTTCTGAAGTGCTTTCTACATGTTAATCTGCAATAAAGCAATATTAACATAAAACACTAACAAATCACACCTTATATTACGATATTCGCAAAAAATAACACTGAAATCAGACTTATTAAAAACAAAACATGATTGTAGTCTAAAACTTACAAATAAGTGTTTAATAAAGTTAAAATTTACATTTTATCGATATTAATTACCATTTCAGCTAATAAAAATAAAATTTCAATCATAGTTACACACAGTATCTATATTTGTAGTAAAATCTAGGCTTCAATAGGCTGGAACCTACTTACTTAAAATAGATACTATGAAAAAAATTTACTATTTAATATTACTTAGTCTAACCTTTTCTACATTAGGGTATAGTCAAGACCTTATTTATAATGAAGACCCAGTTTCTTCGGGTGGTTACGACGGTTGGAAGGACGGAAGAGTTCCCGGCAACACCGCGGGAACCAGTAGAAATAGAAATATTATTATTGAAAAAGGACATGTCGTTTTTCCTGAAAAAACAAGATGTTACGATTTAACCATCTTAGAAGATGGTAGTGCAACTATATTACCAGGGACTTGGGTATACTTAGAACATGAGGAAATATCAGAAGGAGTTTTCGATACAACTATAGGAAATTTAGTTATAAACGGTAATCTAACCATTACATCTAATTCAACCCAATATGGCGCGATATACGTTGAAGGTACATCTACAGGCCAGCTTACTTATGATTTATATGTAAAACCTGGACCAGTTAGCCAATTTATCTCTTCGCCTGTGCAAGGCGAAACTTTTGGAGATTTAGCATCATCAAATCCTAACATATATAGTCCTTACGGCACTACTGTTAAACGAATTGGCGAGTGGGATAAATCAACAGGAACATATGTAGAGTGGGATACCGCTATTAATTCTGGTAAAGTTTTCACATCGGGTGTAGGATACTTTGCTGCCACAAGTAGCACAAACAATATTTTATCTTTTACAGGAACCAACATCACAGAGGATTTTAATTTACCTGTAACACACACGCCCACTACATATGCATCACAATGGAATTTAATAGGAAACCCTTTCGCCTGTTACATTAGAGTACGGACTATAGTGCGTAATAATTTTGATAAATTACAACCAGGGAAAAGTGGGGCTTATGCAGACAATGGAACCTATTGGACTGTATACAACGAGTTAAGTGATTTTAAAATTCCTCCTGGACAAGGATTTTATTTTGCTGTTTTAGAAGACACAACTATATATTTTAATCAAGGAATGAGATCCGTAGCTGGTGATACCGGTGGAGATGATTTTATCACTGGAAGAGGAGACATTGAAGAAGAGGAAGAAGAAGCTGTACCTTACATTTCTCTAAATTTATCTACAGGTACTGAGGAAAAACACTATACCCACATATATTTTACAGATGAAGCCTCTTTAGGTTTAGACGAAAGATTCGATACCACAATTTTTGGTTCTAATGCTTCTGGCTTTACAATGTACACGCAATTGGCAGAATCAGAAACAGATTCTAATTACAAACTAGGAATACAAGCAATTCCTACCACAGCATTAGAAAACGCGGGTACAGCAATTCCTCTAGGTATTCAAGCTCCAAAAGGGCAACAGATTACAATTGACATTAAAGAAAACATCTTAGACAGTAACGCCATAGTTTACCTAGAAGATACAAAAACGAACACTTGGACAGCTTTAAAAGATAAAGCCTATACATTCACTACAGAAGAACAATTAACAGGATTGGGACGTTTTGTTGTACACGTGACTAACGAAGCACGATTATCTATAGACGATAGTAGCATTTTAGAAACCTTACAATTTATTTCGGGTAGCAATTCTATAAATATAAAAGGATTACTTGAAAAGAACACAAAACTTTCAGTGTTCGATATGCAAGGAAGACTAATTAACAGCACAACGATAAGCAACACTGTTAACGAACATCAAATAAATTCTTCTAATTACGGTAGCGGTATTTATATAGTAAAAGTTAAAACCCCTGCTGGTAAGAATATTGCAAAGCGAGTTATTTTAAAATAATCTTTTGCATATCAAAAACTTAATTTACCTTTACACCGAAATTTCTGCATATTAACCGAAATTTTTGCGTATTAAAAAAACAATTTATGGAAGAGGAAAATAGAAATACAGAAATTACTCGTAAAGAAGCATTAAAAAAGATGGGAAAATATGCAGCATTTACAGCTGTTGGTACATTCGCTGTTTTATCCCCTTTACGTGCTGCAGATACAAGTGTACCTGTAAGACCTCCAGGAACTAGCGCAGACCCTCAGGAGAATGCCCCAGCAGATTCGCAAGTGCAGTCATCAGAGTTTATAAATAAGAGTCAAGTAAAAAATAATTTTTAATAAATTATTGAATACTAATCTAAAACCTAAATACACACAATCCATTATTGATTATAATATACTTTGGTTCGAACCATCGAACCAGTATGCTATACTTAATAATGGATTGTTCTATTGTATTAATACGTATCTAGAGTTAGATACTAAAACTCTTTGCCTAAGTGCCTACAAAAACGAATTAAAGTTATCGCACGAAGACGCCTGTGATTTATACACGGATGTTAGCCAATTTCTTATTGACAGAAATACACACGAGCCAGAGGAACTAAAACGTAATTATAATTTAAATCTAGATAAAAGAGTTATATCTAAGTCTTATGCGTCTGGAAAATTAAACTTCCAAGTTCATGTGCAATCCGAAGAGCTATTTAGTTACATTCATCCTCAAATTTGTCACTTAGAAACTACCACGACATCTAAACCAGATTTATGGTTTGATATTTATGAAGAAGACAATCAACTTATTTTTTTTAAAAACAATCAGTTTATAAAAGCTTGCGAAGCTCAGCATTTTCATCAGTTACAAGGAAAATTTAATATGGAACTTATTTCTTCTTTATACAACAAAGAAGAACATGATTGGATTGGACTATTTCATGCCTCTACCGTTGCAACAGACTCAGAATCTGTAATGCTAATTGGCACATCTGGAAGTGGAAAAAGCACATTAACAACTATCTTATCTCATAATGGCTACCAATTGATCGCCGACGATACTACTCCTATTTTAAGAGCCGATTTAAACACCTATTATTTCCCAGGAGGCATATCTATAAAACCAGGAGCATTTTCTACAATTAAAACCTTTATTCCTGATTTTGATAATCTCCCTCAAAGCTTTTTAAGAGCTTACAAGGGCGGCATAAAATATATTGCACCGCCAACACCTACAAAAAATCATGTGCCATGCAAATCTATTGTTTTAGTTAACCACAAAGCAGATGCAGAAGTGGTTTTAGAGACCATAGATGCAAAAACAGCTCTTGAAGTTTTAATACCTGATTCATGGATTTCCCCTAAAGCAGAAAATGCAAAAGCCTTCCTTAATTGGATTAGCACAATTACCTTTTACAAACTTACCTATAGTAATAATCAAGACGCGATTGATGTTTTTTCGACTATCTTTAAGAACGAATAAGTAAGCGCTATGAGCCCTCTTGAAGTCACATTAACACAAATTTCCCGTATTTTAGGTTTTAAAACCGACGATCTTTCTTTAAAACAAGATATATTAAATTCTGTTTTTAACTGGGAAAATATAATAAGTGAAGGTAGCAGGCAATTAATAATTCCAACATTATACTCCAGACTAAAATCTAAAGATTTACTAAAGTATTTACCTCAAGACCTACAAAATTACCTTGCATATATTTTCGACTTAAACAGAAAACGAAATGAGGCTTTACTCAATGAAGTAAAACTCATAAACTCATGGCTTAATGAGAAAAACATTGAACATGTATATCTAAAAGGTGCCGCAATGATTGCTTCTAATTACTACGCAGATAGTGGAGAGCGTATGCTTGGTGATATAGATATTTTAATTCCAAAAGAACAGTGCCAACCGGCATTTGATTTATTGATAAGTAATGGATATACTTACGCTAAAGAACCGACTATAAATCCTAAATATTTTGAAGATAAACATCTCTTACGATTAGCTTCAAAAGATTACATAGGAGCTGTAGAAATTCACTTTAAACTTTTAGATAAAGATCAGGAAATATTACA
This sequence comes from Formosa undariae, assembly GCF_042427615.1. NCBI lineage: Bacteria > Pseudomonadati > Bacteroidota > Flavobacteriia > Flavobacteriales > Flavobacteriaceae > Formosa > Formosa undariae. The sequence continues at coordinate 16,442 of NZ_JBHMEZ010000001.1, forward strand.
CCCAATTCATGTTTTAAAAGACAAACAGTTTGCAGAGACTTCAGGAATTCCAATTCCTTCTGCAAATCATTTACTACTTCATAATGTATTGAATTTTCAAATCAATGATTATGGATCGTTTTATAATTATATCGGACTAAAAAATTTTTACGACACTTTAGTCTTATTACCCCTTTTAAAACCGGAGGACAAAAAGCAAGTATTTAAAAATAGGCATATTGAAAATAATTTCAATTTAGGTCAACTTTACTTTAACGAAATCCCGAAGCCTCCAACATCGTTAAGATTAGAATACAACGCTAAAATATATCAATTAAAGAATACATATAAACCATTCGGATTTTGGCATTATAAGACGCTCTCATATTTAAACCTTTCAAAACTATTAATACATCGCACTTGGTTTTTTCTAGTCAATAAAAATTATAGAAAAGATATATTAAACGATCGACAACGCATTAAAGCATTTATAAAATCTAAACTTTAAAATTTGACGATCTCGTGTAACTTGTAATATAGATTCTTACTTAATAAGAAACCGCTTCAATTAATCCTTATTCATTGAGATTATAGCAGACCAACCACCTCCACTAGACATTTCTGCCATGATTTTAGAGTTCTGATTTACAGCTAACGATTCTATACTATAATCTTCTGCAAATCGGTTTGCATTTACACCATCTTTAAAGACTTTCATTTTAAAATCCCCAGCTTTAAGAAACGAAAGATCCATTTCTAATTGTCTTGACGACCAATCTGTCATAGCCCCGATATACCAAGTATCACCTTTTCTTCTCGCCACAGCAATATAATCTCCAATTGCACCATGAAGTACTCTTGTTTCGTCCCATGTTGTAGGGATTTGGGTAATAAAATCTACAGTTTCCTGTTCTTTATAATATCGCGATGGAGAATCGCAAAGCATTTGTAAAGGCGCTTCGTAAACAACATACATCGCAACTTGATGCGCGCGTGTCCCCATACTCATTGGACGCTTTCCTTTAATAGCAAAATTTTGTCTCTGAGCATTGCTCATAGCTCCAGGCGTGTAATCCATCGGACCTGCCGCCATACGAATAAAAGGGATTGTTACATTATGTTCTGGCGTAATATCCTTACTCCATTTATTATTCTCACTACCCTTTACGCCTTCATAATTAATAACATTTGGATAAACCCGTCGTAAACCCGAAGGTTTAAACGAACCATGAAAATCGACTAACAGCTCTAGTCTTGCACATTCTTTCGCAATACGCTCGTAAGAATTTACAACATACTGATCGTTACGCTGTATAAAATCTATTTTAACCCCTTTTACACCCCAACTTTTATAGGTTTCTAGAATCTCTTCAAGATTAGCATCTAGAGGCTTCCATAAAGCCCAAAGAATAATGTCTACGCTTTTTTCTTTTGCATAACGAATTAATTCAGGAACGTCTATATCAGGATTAAAATCAAGAATTTCGGTAGTAGACTTAGTCCACCCTTCATCAAGTATCACATACTCTATATTGTTAGACGAGGCAAAATCAATGTAATATTTATAGGTCGCTGTGTTTAATCCCGACTTAAAATCTACGCCGTAAATATTATTGGCATTATACCAATCCCAAGCCACTTTACCAGGCTTAATCCACTCGGTATTTTCAATAGCTTGCGGCCTTGCTAATTGATACGTTAAATTACTTTCTACAAAAGTACGATCGTCATCACTTATTATAAAAACCCTCCAAGGATACGCTCTTTTTCCAGACACCTTAGCAATATAATCGGCTTTTTTGGTAATGGTCTGATCACGATCTCCCTGACTTTTAGCATCGACAGCCTCTAAAACGTATTTAGGAAAAATAGCGTCGACAGTCTCATTTCCATTACCTCTTACAAACATTCCCGGATAGTCGTGAAGCGCTGTTTCCGTAAATAATACCTTCGCATTGTCTGTTGTAAAAACAACAGGTAAACTACAAAACTCACTAGAGGATATCCCAGAGACTTCTTTATTTAAATACGCACGTTCGTTATGTGAATACATAGTTGTTTCTTGTGGAAAGAAAGATTTTGCTCCTTCCGGAAAAGAAACTTTTATTTGCTCTGAATTTACAGTTCTATCACGATTACCTTCATCCAGAAACTGATAAGCAACACCATCGTTATACGCACGAATATGGAGTTGATATTTACCTTTAAAAGTGAATACTATCTGAGTATATTCATCTTTAATTTCGGCATCTTTATGTGGAACACCTGGATAAATCATTGCAGAAACCGTTTTTATAATATGGTTTTTCACTTGCGGTTTAACACCAAAATTTTCCCCTGAAGAAAAATCCATTCCTATTTTTGCTTCCTTAATAATTACATGTCCTTTTAGCGAGGCAGACCAAGATATATCATTGGCAACAGAGACCTTAAGCTGTATGTTTTTATCGGGTGAAGTAATTTCAAAATTTTGGGAATATGTTTGCTGACCAATTAGAAACACAAAAAGTAAAAGCACTATTCTATTTAACGACATTTTAGAATTATTTTCCATTTATTTTATTCAATTTTACGACATAATTACACGAAGTAACTACGATTAGAGGGTATTAAATTTTAATTAAAATCACTTTTTAAGAGCTTCAAATCGCCACTGATTTGCCCCAACTTCAAATTCAATATGATTATTGACGTCCCCCTTAAATTTAATTATGTTTTTATTTGGAATAGATTTCCCATCTTCCCATATTGTTTTGCCATTTAAAGTAATACGTGTATAATCGTCATTAGGAATCCCAACGATTGCTTCGGTATCTTTTGGCACAACAACAGAAAGTTCAAATTTATCACGACTATTTTTAAATTCACTTTTAATAGTTCCCTTAACCGACTGCACGGTTGCAGAAGCTTGTTCCACAGATCCTGGGTTTGGAATAATCTGAAACTTTGAATACCCCGGAGTAATAGGTTCTATACCACATAAATATTGTGATAAGATAGTTAGCGCACCTCCACTCCATGCATGATTTGTGGTTCCACCTCCAAAACCGTCTTTACCAATTCCCCAACCCTCAAACAGCGTTGAGTAATCTGGATGATTCACCATAGGGCCAAAGCGTTTTTTCATACGCTTAATAGCATAATCGGCTTGTCCCATTTGAAATAACGCTTCTAAAACATATTTTTCCATGTATGGACTAGCATGTTCTTCTGTTTTAAAGACTTCAAAAAGCGCTTCGTATTTATCTGCATCAGCTAAACCGGACACCACTGCTAACGCCTGACTACGATCATCTGTTTTTCCCTTATAATCCGGATGACGATACGCTGTTCCTGTCCAAAAGTTGTTATTATAGCCCGCTTTTAAATTCTTCATTTTTTGTTTAAGCTCTTCTGCATCGTCATGCTTGTCTAACAAAACAGCCATATTGAGAACACCTTTTAAAGCTAAATAATACACGCCATTAAAAATAAGCTTCATATCTTTATCTCTACCCCAATCTCCCCAAATCCATCCACCACGACGAAGCACTACCGTACCATCTTCGTTAATTTGCCATATTTTTAAATACTTTTGAACGCCATCATAAAGATCGGACATGGTTTGTTTATCCTCGGTATGTAAGTAGTAATTCCAGAATCCATAATAACCAATACTCGTAAGCATTTGTGAAGGCAATTCTTTATCCCAGTTTCCTGCAGGAATGGGTGAAAACAAGGTAGAGTCTTGTCGTTGCCAGCCAATAAGCTCATACATTCCTTTCTTTAATAAGGCATGACTATTGGTGTCCAGAGCATAAAAAGCCTCACCTCCTTCATTAACTTCGTCTCCCCACCATTGTGCACGTTCTCTGTCTGGACAATCCATGTACGTATCTCGCATGGTAACATATAACGTTCGTAATGATTTTTCCCAAATCTTATTTAGAAATTCAACTGAACTGTTGAAGCTTCCTGAAAATTCGGTATTATATCCGGTTTCACGATATTTTAAATCTAAAACTTTTACACCTTTTGGAATAGAATACAATACTTTATGTCCGTTAATCCAACCATAACTTTCGTAATCCTGCATACCTTTTTTGGTGATATACTGTGCATACATATTATAATCGCCACCACCTTTAAAATGATCTGTTTTCATCTCAATAATATGTCCTTCAGAAGTTTCAACTTTAAGATATGGCGTAATTTGTAGATTGGCAGGCAAGTCCATACTAATCACGGTATCTTTCACTGTCGTAAAAGGAAAAGCAGGAGTATTAGAATATGGCTTTAATCCGAAATCTTTCCAAAACGGAATAGGACGAAGTACAAGATTGTTCCATGGTCCCATTGGCACAGGTCCTAAAATGCTTGCATTTTTCCATTTTTTTGTACTATAATTATTCTGATACCAATCGCCTATATCGTTCCGGGCATCGTATCGAATACTAGATTCTGATAATCGAAAATTAGGATAAGGTTCTGGACAGGTTTCATATGCTATATTTCGTTTAATTTTCCAAGTTTCATCACTTAAAATCCGCATTGAAGGCGTAATACATTCAAAGAGAAAACCAAATTGTCCACTGCTTTTATGTGAAAAACCATCCTTACCAAAATACCATGCTAAAACTGAAATTGTATTTTTCCCTTTCTTAAGAAACTTGGCAATATCTTTCTCGTCGTAGTAGGTGTCTGTTGGATTTGGACCGCGCTTTAAACCGCCTTCAAAAACAACCATTTCTCCATTAACCCACAGCCAATATTTACTGTCTACTGCAATTTTAGCCAAGGCTTCTGTAGGTAAAGCGTCAAGAGAAAACTCTTTTCTTAAGCTGTACCACACATTTGAAGTATCTTGAGTGGTCGGTGAAGGTTCTGTAATCCAACTTGCTTTCCATGTTTCTTGCGCTAAGATTTTAGAACATGGAGATAATACGACTAATAAAAAAAATATAATTCTAAAACTACTTGAACTCATCCTATGTGTCTTTCTGTACTTGGTAAAGCATTTGTACGAATTCACTCGATTTTACATCCATATATCCACGAACATGAAATTAGAATACACACAAGTACAATTTGTTTTCCAAACCACTAAAATAGAGATTAATTCTATGCTTCTTAGCATTTTATTTCAATAAAAAAGCCAAAATATTACAGATACAACAACCAGCTAGCTAAGAATTAAAAGAATGTTGTTATTTAATTTTTGAAAGCATAAAATGGAGTTTAAAACTATTGTAATTGTTGAACCACACCTTCCTTATCTATAAATCCTGTGTGATTCCAAATTTGCTCTTTATTTTTATACACGTGCAGAACAGGCAGCGCATCTACACCTAATGCTTTACAGAGCGCTCTATTCTTGTCTGCATCGATACGAACAACTTCGACTGTAGATTCCATATCATTGGAAATTTCATTTAAATACGGTTCCATTTTTTTACAAGGCGCACACCAATCTGCATAGAAATCGACTAATATTAATTTATCCGAATTCAATAACGCCTGAAAATCTTCTAAGCTCATTCCCGGATCAGCAACTTTAGACACTATTTCTGGCCAATTTCCGCTTCTCCATTTCATTAGTCCACCTTGCATTTCGTAAATCTTTGTAAAACCTTCCAAACGCATTGCAGCAGCGGCTTTGCCACTTCTTGCACCACTTAAACAATATACTAGAACTTCTTTTGACTTATCTAAATTCGCAATCTGACTTCCGAAATTCTCAGATTTCCAATTATAGTTAATAGCGCCTTCTATATGTCCGCCAGCAAATTCCTCTGGTGTTCTTACATCAATAACCACAAGTTCTGGTTGCTCACTCATAACGTTTGCAAACTGACTTACAGTAAACGTGGTATTGCTATCTTGAGATACAACCAAATTAGCAGACAATATAATCGTTAAAATTAAAATATATTTAAGCTGAGTTTTCATAGAATCGTTTAGTAAAGTTTATTTAATTAATATCAAAAAGACAAGAAACGAATATTTTTTAAAAGTCTAAGTAATCTTAGTCACTTTTGATTACAGTTTTATAAAAAAGGTGTTATTGTTACCCTTACTGCACTCTTTTTATTGAAATTAATTAATCAAAGAATTAAATGACAAAAAAAGATAATTTACTATAAATCAATTTCTTATATTTAAAACCAAAATTTTTAAGAAAATATGAAAAATAGATTCCTACTAATTACACTCTTGTTGATTTCATTTTCTAGTATAGCACAAACCAAATTATATTATGATGAATTAGGGGAGTTTAAAAATGGTTACGCCATAGTTAAGAACGGTACTAAAATTAGTTTTATAGATTCTCTTGGTCAAAACATAGATATAGGGGATACTAAGTTAAAAAAAGACACTGGGATGCAAAAAAATGGTCTTTATGCAATTTCAGAAGACTATAAGAATGAAGGAATAAAAAGTGTTACAGGTGATATCATAGTACAACCGAAAAATAATAAAATTTTAATCAAAAACAACTTATTTGTAAAATTAGACTCCAGAGATTCATGGGCATTAAAAAATGGTGAAAAATTAGAATCCGAAATATTAAATAAAAAAGGAGAACCAATATTTAAATTCCAAGGTGATAGTGAATTCACTTTTTACCCTATTTCTGATAATATTTTAGCTGTTTCTAATCAAAAAAGCCCTAAACATTATAAATTAGTCTTCTTAGACACAAAAGACGAAACAGAATATATTTACAATGAAGTAGTAAAGCCTGACGATAACGGATTAATTAGAGCATCTATTGAAAGGGATGGGAAAATTAAATGGGGATTTATTGATGATAGAGGAAAAACAGTAATCGATTTTATGTACACAAATCCTCCTGGACCATTTTATAATGGTTTAGCTGTAGTAAAAAGTACTGACAATAAATTTGGATATATAGACGAGACTAATAATGTCAACATTAATGTTGAATACATTTCAGCTTATAATTTTGAAGACAATAAGGCTTTGGTAAAAATTTATACAATGAAATATATTGATGGAGTAATCAATAACGGATACAGAATAATTGATAATACAGGAAAAATACTGTATGACTTGGCAGATTTTTCACCCTATCCGAATCAATCTGATTACTACAATCATAGTTTTATGGAGAGCAAAAGAATTATGGTATTACAATCTGGAAAATCTGGAAATAAATCAATTTTAAATCTTGATACTGGTGAAATAACAGAAACAAAATTCTATACTATTGGCAAATTCAACTCAGGTTTGGCTCGAGTATATTTTAACGATGGCAACAATAAACTTCTTTCAGGCTATATTAATCCAAAAGGAGAACTTGTTATGGTGCAAGCCAAAAAAAGTCAATTTTAATAATTATGATTTTCCTTTCACGGCACTAGATTAATATACTCTTACTTCTGGAAATAGAACTATTTTCTAGACACCAACATAATCATAAATCAATTAAAAAGAATCTAACTCAAATCATAATTGTACCAATAACTGTACCAAATCAATATAATTACAAAATAAAAAAACCATAATAAATTGATAATCAACTTATTATGGTTTTAAAACAGTGACCGCGAAGGGATTCGAACCCCCAACCCTCAGAGCCGAAATCTGATATTCTATCCAGTTGAACTACGCAGCCATTATTCCTACGAACGTAGGAATTTTATATTTTATAGTAAAAATTAAACTAAGTTCTTTTTTACTAAAGTCGAGATGGTTTTACCGTCTGCTTTTCCCGCTAATTGTTGGTTAACAATCCCCATCACTTTCCCCATATCTTTCATGCCTTCTGCTCCTACTTTAGCAATAGTTTCTACAACTATTTTCTCTATGGCTGCTTCATCTAATTGCTCTGGTAAAAACTGACTTATTACTTCAGCTTGAGCTAATTCTGGTTCTGCTAAATCTAAACGGTTCTGTTCTGTATAAATAGCAGCACTATCCTTACGTTGCTTTACTAATTTAGATAAGATTTTAATTTCTTGTTCTTCGCTAATCTCCTCTTTAGAACCTGTTTCTGTTTGCGCTAATAACAACTCAGATTTTACTGCTCTTAAAGCTGCCAAAGCTGTTTGGTCTTTTGCTTTCATGGCAACTTTCATTGCGGTCATGATATCTTGTTGTAAACCCATAATATTTATTTACTGCGAAGATAAAAAGAAAAACCCAAAAACATCGTAGAGTTCTTGGGTTTTACTAGCTTAAATTCAACTATAATCTGTGTTAAATTTAATCTACATTATCATGTAAAAACGAATTATTACTTCGTAGTTGTATATCGTTATTATCGTCTACACTTAAACTTGTACCCGACATATTGTTTTCCGACGAATGTTGTGTTTCATATAAGTTAACACCTTGGCGTTTGTAAGCTGGGATTTTTTCTATTTCATCAATTTTAGACGTATTGAATTTATAGTTAAAATCCTTCATTTTTCTACGACGCTCTTCTGCTCTTTCTTTTAGCATTTCAGAAATTGGCGTATTCATTGGATCTATAGGTTCGGCTGGGGCTTGTGGCGCTGCTTTAACAGGCGCTACAGGTTCGTCTTTCTTGATAAAACTAACCTCTTGATCAAAATTACTTAAAGCCTCATCATGTACTGGCTTTTTCTCCTGCTTAGCAACAACTTTTATGTCTTGCTCTTGCTCTTCATAATCATCAAGCACATAACGTACTTCACCTTTTTTAGTAGATTCCGTTACATTAATCAACTCCACATATTCGTTAACAGGTGTATTCTTAATATCCTTAACCTCTTCTAACGCATGCTTAATAACTTCTTTCGGAGCTTCTTCGCGAGTAGTCTCCTGTTGTAACGGCATATCGAAAGTTAACGTAATTTGCTTCTCCTCGTCCTCCGGAGTTTCAGTAATTACAGTTCCGCGTTTTACTTCTGTAAATACAAAATCATTTACATCTACGTCGAAATCTGATAAATTATCGAAAGTCACTTCAATATCTTTTATTGCCTCGGTAGTTGGTACAATATCTACAGTATTAGTGGGTTTTGGCGTCTCCTTTTTAGCAGGCGCATCAAAATCTTCTAAATCATTAATATCTAAGGTATGCTTAATTACTTCTGGTGCTTTTTCAACTTTAGGCGCAATCTTCGCTATAGATACTGGCTTAGTTTCTATATTTGAAACAGCTTCTTCTTTATCTGATTTTTGTTCATCGGTTAAAGAGTGTACTACTTTTTTAGCTTCTGTATTAGAAATTTCATCCTGCTGATCTAAATTAAAACCAGTTGCAATAATAGTAACCGCGATAGACTCGTCTAAAGATTCGTCTTCACCAACACCCATAATAATGTTAGCACCATGACCCGCTTCGTTTTGAATGTGATCGTTAATTTCTCCAATCTCATCAATCGTAATTTCTTGAGCCCCAGAAACAATTAGCAACAACACGTTTTTGGCACCCTGAATTTTATTATCATTAAGTAAAGGAGAATCTAGAGCTTTCATAATAGCATCTTTCGCACGGTTTTGACCAGACGAAATTGAAGATCCCATAATTGCAGAACCACTATTACTTAACACCGTTTTGGCATCACGTAAATCGATGTTTTGTGTGTAATGATGTGTAATAACTTCTGCTATACCACGAGCAGCTGTGGCTAACACTTCATCTGCTTTAGAGAATCCTGCTTTAAAACCAAGATTTCCGTAAACTTCTCGAAGTTTGTTGTTATTAATTACAATTAAAGAATCGACTACATTACGTAATTTTTCGATTCCTTTTTGGGCTTGTTCATTACGCATTTTGCCTTCAAACTGGAAAGGCATAGTAACAATACCAACAGTTAAGACATCTAAGTCTTTAGCCATTTTAGCAATGATTGGAGCAGCACCAGTACCTGTACCACCACCCATACCGGCAGTAATGAAAATCATTTTTGTGTTGGTATCCAACATACGTTTTAAGTCGTCATGACTTTCTATTGCAGATTGGGCTCCTATTTCAGGGTTTGCACCAGCTCCTAATCCTTCTGTTAAGTCTAATCCTAACTGAATTTTATTTGGAACTCCACTGTTTTGAAGCGCTTGTGCATCTGTATTACAGATTACAAAATCTACGCCTTTAATTCCTTGTTGGAACATGTGATTAATGGCATTACTACCACCACCACCAACACCAATAACCTTAATTACATTTGATTGGTTCTTAGGTAAGTCAAATGAGATACTTGCGAATTCTTTGTTGCTGCTCATAAATTCTTTTTTACTGGTTTTTAATCTTTACTTTTATTTTTATACTTTATGTATTGTAAAATCTGTAATAAGACTTTACATATCATTTTTTTTATTCTGCGTTGTCCAAAAAATCCTTGATCCTGTCTGTAAATCTGTCCAAAAAATTTCTGCGCTCCTTTACTTCTTCGGGAGGTGTTTCTTTCAACTCTTCCTTTTCTTCTAGAATAGCTTCCGAAACCGCTGCTGGATTTTTAATTTCTTCTTCCTCGATTTCTTCGACTCTAATTTCTCGTTGTTTACGTTCTTGATATTTTAATCCATCTAAAACTAAACCGACACTAGTCGCATATAACGGACTCGTAATATCTTCATTACTGTCTCCTGCTAAATGCTCGTTCGGATAACCAATTCTGGTATCCATTCCTGTAATATATTCTACTAATTGTTTTAAATGCTTTAATTGTGCACCTCCTCCAGTTAACACAATTCCAGCAATTAATTTCTTTTTCTGCTCTTCGTGACCGTAATTTTTTATTTCTAAAAATACTTGTTCAACGATTTCAACTACACGTGCATGAATAATTTTAGATAAATTCTTCAATGTAATTTCTTTTGGATCTCTACCTCTTAACCCAGGGATAGACACAATTTCGTTGTCTTTATTTTCTCCAGGCCATGCAGAACCAAATTTAATTTTCAGTAATTCTGCTTGTTTTTCAATAATAGAACATCCTTCTTTTATATCTTCAGTAATCACATTTCCTCCGAAAGGGATTACTGCTGTATGACGAATGATACCATCTTTAAAAACGGCTAAATCTGTTGTACCTCCTCCGATATCGATAAGAGCTACACCTGCTTCTTTTTCTTCCTGACTTAAAACAGCGTTCGCCGATGCTAATGGTTCTAATGTTAAACGCTCCAACTCTAAATCTGAACTTTTAATACAACGACCAATATTTCTAATTGATGATACTTGACCAACAACAACATGGAAATTAGCCTCTAGTCGACCACCATGCATCCCTATTGGTTCTTTTATTTCTGGCTGACCATCAATTTTATATTCCTGAGGTAAAACATGAATAATTTCCTCACCTGGAAGCATCACTAATTTATGCACCTGATTGATTAACTGATCAATATCGGTTTCATCAATTACGGTTTCCGAATTCGGCCTTGTAATATAATCACTATGTTGTAAACTACGAATATGTTGTCCGGCAATACCAACAGTTACGCCTTCAATTTTAGTACCTGCTGAAGCTTCCGCTTCTTGCACAGCTTGCTGAATAGACTGAATGGTTTGAGTAATATTACTTACCACACCACGATGCACACCCAAACTTTTGGAGCGTCCTATTCCTAAAATCTCTAATTTTCCGTAATCATTTTTACGCCCAATCATGGCCACAATTTTTGTGGTTCCAATATCTAATCCAACTGCTATATTATGTTCCATAGTTTAGTTTTTGGTGCACACCACTTGATTGTCGAATTGCAAATTAACTTTATTATAATCATGAAGTGTATTCTCTTTTAAAGCCTTCTTGTAAAACACTTTTAGATTACTAACTTTTTTATCTAATTGATTTAAATCTCCTAAATACACAGAGAAACTTTGTTGTCTCAGTTTTAAAGAAATTTTCTGATCTTCATTTTGATGAATTTCCACCACATGTTTCTTTAAGAATGCATCATTATAAACTTTCTGAGCAATTTTAAAAACATTATTCAAATTATTTTTTTCAATATGTCCCACAACAAATGGCACTCTAGCGGTATGGTTGGACGACAATGGCATAAATTCGCCCTTATCATCTACATAATACGAGGTCTGATCTTGAACTCGTGCTATAGGCGACTTTTGCTCGACATCTGCTATTAATAAGCCATTTACATCTAAATAAACTTGGGCAGACTTAATTAATGGGTTCGAATTCAGGGCAAACTCTAGGCTATTCAAATCTAAAGTTTCTTTGGTCATTTCTGAAAGCCCTTTCTCTTTTTGTATTAACAAGTTACTAACATTTTCTTGGGTGATATATAAATTATTATCGCCTAAAAAATGAATTTGGGGTTCCGATATTTTTCGATCTCCATTTCGTTGTGATGCAAACGCAAACAGAAACAAAACCATTGCCGTTAACACCACAAGTTTCACATAACCCCAATGTATCTTAATTGCCATATAATGCGGTTTTAATGTGTTTAACTTCTGCTCCAATATCGCCAGCTCCTAGTGTAATAATAACATCTGCATCGCTCGCCTTTATTTTTGAAATAAGATCTGATTTTGAAACCAATGCCTTATTTTCATTTTCAATTTTTTCAAATAACCATGCTGAAGTCACGCCTTCTATTGGCAATTCTCTTGCAGGATAAATATCCATTAACAAGACCTCGTCGAACTGAGCTAAACTTTTTGCAAAATCGTCTATAAAATCTCGTGTCCTACTAAATAAATGAGGCTGAAATACCGCCAAGACTTTCTTGCCTGGATACATTTCTCGAACAGCCTGATGCGCGGCTTTAATTTCCTCCGGATGATGTGCATAATCGTCTATAAACACCAAATCGTCTGTCTTAATCTGATAGGTAAAACGCCTCTTAACTCCTGCGTATGATGCTAATGCCTTAACCAGTTCTGGAGACTGACAACCATATTCAAGAGCCATCGCTAAAGCGATTAAAGCATTCGACAAATTATGTCTACCCGGCAAATTAAATTTAACATCATTAATTACAGCACTAGGTGTCTTAACATCAAACACATAACCACCATTCTCAATTTTAATATTTAATGCCGTATAATCAGAATCATCTTCTATACCATATGTTATCCCCTCAATAGGCAAGCCACTCTTAACAAATAACGTACCACCGTCCTTTATTCGTTTCGAAAAATCTAAAAAAGATTCTTGTAAGGCTTCAGCTTCACCATAAATATCTAAATGATCGGCATCCATAGATGTAATACAAGCAATATCTGGTGATAATGTTAAGAATGAACGATCAAATTCGTCTGCCTCTACTACCGAAACCTCAGTCCCTTTTGAAATATAATTTGAATTATAATTTTCACTTATCCCTCCTAAGAATCCCGTTAACGGCACATTACATTCGTATAATAAATGAGCCAATATACTTGATGTTGTTGTTTTACCATGCGTTCCTGCAACAGCCAAACAAAACGTATTTTTAGTTACTAATCCTAAAACCTCAGAACGTTTTAACAAACTGAAACCCCTACTGTTTTTATAATGCACCAACTCCATATTATCTTTAGGAATGGCCGGCGTATAAACCACCAACGTAGTATCGTAATTTAAAAATGCATTCGGAATATTTGCAATAGAATCATCGAAATGAACATCTATACCCAACGCTTCTAATGCTCGTGTTACATCACTAGGCGTTTTATCGTACCCAGCAACACGCTTGTTATTAGCTTTAAAGTAACGTGCCAAAGCACTCATACCTATACCGCCAATACCAATAAAATAAACGTTATCTATAGTCTCTAAATTCATTTAGTTATTTAATAATTTTTCTACTTCGTCTGCAATATCCTTTGTTGCATTTACCAATGCTAACTTCTTTATATTCTCGCCTAAAGCGTGTTGTTTTTCTTTTGACTCTATTAATTGAGAAAACTTGTTTTCAAAATCGACATCTAAATCTTGTTCCTGAATTAAAATCGCAGCATCTTCCTTTACCACCGCCATCGCATTTTTAGTCTGATGATCTTCTGCCACGTTTGGCGACGGAATAAAAATAACGGGTTTCCCTACAATACATAATTCTGAAACAGAACTCGCTCCTGCTCTAGAAATTATAACATCCGCTGCCGCGTATGCAAAATCCATATTATTCAAATATGCATGAACTTGAACGTTTTTAGTATGACTATTGATTTTATATTTATCGTAATACAATTTACCACACTGCCATATAATCTGAACATTGCGGGTTTGCAAATAGTCGATTTCCTTTTCTATTAACTCATTTATACGTCTAGAACCTAAACTTCCTCCTAAAATTAACAACGTCTTTTTTTCTGGAACTAATTTAAAAAAAGCTTTAGCCTCTTCAGTTTTAGATTGTATATCTAATAAATCCTGACGTACAGGATTTCCTGTTTTTATAATTTTATGTTCTGGAAAAAAACGCTCCAAACCATCGTAAGCCACACAGATTTTTTGAACTTTTTTTGACAGTAATTTATTCGTTATTCCTGGAAAAGAATTCTGCTCCTGAATTAAACTTGGAATCCCCTTACCTGAAGCCATTTGCAATAATGGTCCGCTAGCAAATCCACCAGTACCAATAACCACATCGGGCTTAAATTTTTTTATAATTTTTCGTGCTCCAAATAAGCTACTAATCAACTTAAACGGAAACATTAAATTTTTTAAAGTCAACTCACGCTGAATTCCTGAAATCCATAATCCTTTAATATCGAAACCAGCTTGTGGCACTTTCTCCATTTCCATTCTATCTTTCGCACCCACAAAAAGAAACTGAGCATCTGGAAAACGCTGCTTTAATTCGTTGGCAATCGCTATCGCCGGATAAATATGTCCGCCGGTTCCTCCTCCTGATAATATGATATGATACTTTTTACTCATTATATTGCTTCGGATAAAATTTCTAACGGATTTTCTTCATCTATATCCACTTCTTCTTTTACTGGAATTTCACTATCTGCACTCACACTTAAAATAATTCCAACAGCTAAACATGTCATCCAAATCGATGTCCCCCCACTACTAATTAATGGAAGTGTTTGCCCAGTAACAGGAAATAATTCTACTGCAACTGCCATATTTAACAACGCTTGTATTACAATTGGCAATCCAACTCCAAGAACCACTAGAGTTCCGAAAACTGTTTTTGCTTTATGCGAAACGATTAGTATTCTAAATAACAGCCAAAGATAGACTCCCATTAAAATAATTGCTCCAATTAAACCATATTCTTCAACAACTATAGCATAAATAAAATCTGATGATGACTGTGGTAAAAAGTTTTTCTGAACACTTTTCCCTGGACCAACACCTTTTATTCCGCCAGATGCAATAGCAATCTTGGCTTTTTCAATCTGATAATCTTCTTCTGTATCTTCTCCATTAGAGAAATTCTCGATACGACTCATCCAAGTATCTACACGGTTTGGCATCGCATCCGGAAAGGCTTTCGCTGCCAACACGAATATTGCCAATATTAGCACGCCCATCCCAATGATTAATGCTAAATATTTTATCGGATACCCTCCTAAAAAAACTAAAATTATTACAGTTAAAAAGATCAAAGCTGCCGTGGAAAAATTCGCAGGCAGTATTAATATTAACACGAGAAAAACAGGCATCCAAAGTGGTAAAATTGATTCTTTAAACGTAATTGGCTTATCTGCCATTTTCGCCATATACCTCGCCACATAAACCATAAGCACCAAAGATGCTAAGGTTGATGTTTGAAACGACACCCCTACAAAAGGGATCTGAATCCATCTACTCGCGTTCGCTCCATCTATAGTATTTCCTTGTAACATGGTAAAACCTAACAACACCAATGCTACCAAAATACCAACCATAGAAAGCCCTCTTAAATAGCGATACGGCATAAGATGAGCAAAATACATCAGCACAAACCCGACACCTAAATGCATAAAATGTTTTAAGAAAACAGTAAAAGTACTACCGCTACCACGCATATACGCCAAGTTACTTGCCGCACTATACACCGGTAAAAATGAGAATAAAGCCAACAATGCAGCTATAGCCCAAATGGAACGATCTCCCTTTAATTTACTTAAAAATTCTTGCATTATAAATTCCTTACTGCATCTTTAAATTGTCTTCCTCTTTCTTCGTAATTTTCGAACAAATCAAAACTAGCACATGCTGGAGACAACAACACATTATCGCCCGCTTCTGCTATTTTGTAAGCTATTTTCACAGCTTCACTCATAAATTGTGTTTCCACAATAACATCTACCATATTGCTGAAGTTTTCCAACAACTTCTCGTTATCTACACCCAAGCAAATAATTGCTTTTACTTTTGTATTTACAAATGGATATAATTCCTGGTAACCATTACCTTTATCTACACCACCTACAATCCAAACCGTTGGAGCAGACATACTTTCCAAAGCGTAATACGTTGCATTTACGTTAGTCGCTTTTGAATCGTTTATATATTGAACCTTATTGATTTTCAATACGTGTTCTAAGCGGTGTTCTACACCTTGAAAATTTTCTAAACTTTCACGAATAGTCTGCTTTCTTATTTTTAATAAGTGCGCCACCGTAGATGCAGCCATCGCGTTTTTTATATTATGTTTACCTTCTAATGCTAGGTCTTTTGTAGGCATAATTATCTGATTGTTATCTATTGTTATTTTAATATTTTCTTTATCTAAATACGCGCCATTCTCTATTTTTTTCACGAGCGAGAAAGGCAATAATTTTGATTGAACAGGATGTTTTTCCAACCAATCGACTAATACATCATCGTCTGCATCATAAATCAAATAATCATCTTTTGTTTGATTCATTGCAATTCTAAATTTTGAAGCGATGTACTCTTCAAAATTGTAATTATACCGATCTAAATGATCTGGTGTTATGTTTGTAATTACCGCGATATCTGGATTAAAATCGACCACACCATCTAACTGAAAGCTGCTTATCTCCAGTACATAGTTTTTAAAATCGTCTTCTAAAACCTGCTTTGCAAAACTGTCTCCAATATTTCCCGCTAAGCCTACATTTATTTCTTGATTAAGAATATGATAAGCCAAACTTGCTGTCGTTGTTTTTCCGTTACTTCCCGTAATCCCGACAATAGTTGCAGTTGTAAATTGAGCTGCAAATTCAATTTCAGAAATTACCGAAACCCCGTTTTCAACCAACTGTTTCACTAATGGTGCTTTATCAGGAATTCCTGGACTTTTCATTACCACATCGGCATTCAGAATTTTTGACTCCGTATGCTGAGCTTCTTCCCACTCAATCTCATTTTTTACTAGAACATCTTTGTATTTGTCTTTTATCTTTCCTTTATCGGAAACAAACACTTCAAATCCTTTTGCTTTTCCTAAAAGCGCTGTTCCTACACCACTTTCTCCGCCACCAAGAATCACCAACCTTTTCATCTTATCTAATTTTCAAGGTTACAATAGTTATAATCGCTAACAGTATACCTATAATCCAGAATCGGGTTACAATTTTACTTTCATGATATCCTGATTTCTGATAGTGATGATGCAAAGGCGACATCTTAAAAATGCGTCGACCCTCACCATATTTTTTTCGTGTATACTTAAAGTAACTCACCTGTAAAACCACAGATAAATTCTCCGCTACGAAGACGCCACATAATACAGGAATTAACCACTCTTTCCTTACTGCAATTGCAATAACAGCGATAATCCCTCCTATAGTTAAACTTCCCGTATCTCCCATAAAAACCTGTGCAGGAAACGTGTTATACCATAAAAACCCAACTAAAGCTCCTACAAATGCAGCGATATAAATAGTTATTTCTTCCACACGTGGGATATACATGATATTGAGATAATCTGAGAAAATAATATTTCCCGAAACCCAAGCGAATATCCCTAAAGTAAACACAATTATAGCTGAAGTTCCTGCCGCCAAACCATCGATACCATCGGTTAGATTAGCACCATTTGAAACCGCTGTAATTATAAATATTACGATTGGAATAAAAATTAACCATGCGTATTTCCCTAAACTTGGATCGATCCAAGTAATTAAATCGGCGTAATCAAACTCATTTCCTTTAACAAAAGGAATGGTTGTTTTAGTCGATTGTTCTTCTGCAGCAAAAAACCTTCCTGGCAATGCATTTGGGGTTTCAGCTAAAATTTCTTGCTGTTGGTGTACTGGTAATTTTTCTTTAATCGTAACATTCGGATTAAAATACAGCGTAATCCCAACAATTAGCCCTAAACCAACTTGTCCAAGCACTTTAAATTTTCCTTTTAAACCTTCTTTATCGTTTTTAAATTTCTTGATGTAATCATCTAAAAACCCAATAGCTCCCATCCATAACGTGGTCACTATTAGCAACAAAATATAGACGTTATCTAATTTCGCGAATAAGATTACCGGAATTAACGTCGCTAGAATTATAATAATTCCACCCATAGTTGGTGTTCCCGCTTTCTCCGTCTGACCTTCCAATCCTAAATCACGAATTGTTTCTCCTACTTGCTGACGCTGTAAGAAGTTAATAATTCGTTTTCCGAAAACTGTAGATATAATTAAAGACATTAAAATAGCCATAGCCGCACGAAAGGTTAAGAACCCAAACAATGATGCTCCTGGCAATTGATAATGTTTTTCTAAATACTCGAAAAAATAGTATAACATGTTATTTTTCTAGCTGTTTTAAATAGTGTTTTACAATTTCGAAATCATTAAAATCGAAACGTTCTCCTTTAATTTCTTGGTACGTCTCGTGACCTTTACCTGCAATTAATATGATATCGTTAGGCTTTGCCAATTGGCAAGCTGTTTTTATTGCTTGTCGTCTATCTGTAATAGACATTGTTTTTTTAAAATGAAGTGGCTCGACACCTTTTTCAATTTCCTCAATAATAACTTCGGCAACTTCATTTCTTGGATTATCGCTTGTAAACACCACTTTTGTACTTAAAGCCGAAGCGATATGTCCCATCTTTGGTCGTTTTGTTTTATCACGATTTCCTCCACATCCCACAACAGTTATTAAATCTTCATTTTTAGTTCTGATACTATTTATGGTTTCCAATACATTTTTTAAAGCGTCTGGTGTATGCGCATAGTCAACAATAGCAGTAATTTTCGAATCTGAAATTAAATACTGAAATCTTCCACTTACACTTTCTAATCCGCTGATTAATCTTAAGGTTTCATCTTTCTCTAGCCCTAATAATTCGGCAACACCATAAATTGCTAATAAGTTCGATGCATTAAATTCACCTATTAATCGCGACCACACTTCATTGTCGTTAATTTTAAGTAACAACCCTGTAAACTGATTTTCTAAAATCTGTGCTCTATAGTCTGCGTAATTCTTCAAACCATAAGTTTGCCTCTGTGCTTTTGTATTCTGAAGCATGATTTCGCCATTCTTATCGTCTACATTTACCAAAGCAAAGGCTGTTTTAGGCAAATTGTCGAAAAACGATTTTTTCACATCGCGATACTCTGCAAACGTGCTATGATAGTCTAAATGATCGTGCGATAAATTAGTAAATACACCTCCAACAAAATGCAAACCTTCGGTACGTTTTTGATGAATACCATGCGAACTCACTTCCATAAAACAATACTCCACACCTTCAGCATTCATCATACTTAAATATGAATTGATCGCTAATGAATCTGGTGTTGTATGTGTCGCCTTGTACTCTGTATCGTCTACTAATATTTTTACTGTTGAAAGCAACCCTACTTTATATCCAGCATTCTTAAACAACTGATATAAAAGCGTTGCGATAGTCGTTTTTCCGTTAGTTCCTGTAACTCCAACAAGCTTTAAATTCTCTGATGGGTTAGTATAGAAATTAGAAGCCATTATCGCTAAAGCAACTTTAGAATCGGCAACCTGAATATAAGTCACTCCATTCACACGCTGCTCCGGCATATGCTCGCAAACCACCACTAAAGCACCATTATTTACTGCTGTTTCAATAAATCCATGACCATCTGCCACAGTTCCTGAAATAGCAACAAACAGATCATTCAATTCTATTTTACGAGAATCGAATGCAATATTGTTTACATGCACATTGGTAGCACCAATAACGGTATCTATAGCAACCTTATATAATATGTCTTTTAATAAATTCACGATATTTTTAAAACTACTTTTTGATTCTTTTTAATTTTTTCTCCTACAGGAATGGATTGTGATTTCACATTTCCCAAACCATCCATTTCTACTTCAAGTCCTAGATTTTCCAATAATGCAATTGCATCCATAACTGGCAACCCAACCACTTTAGGCATAAGCGTTTTGTATTTCTGAGCGGTTTCGTAAAACCTTTCAAACTCCTTATCAACAGGCGCATCTGCTACTTGAAGCGAATTCACCTCATCGATAATAGGCGTGTCTGTAAATATTTTTTGAGCGATACTTTTAAATACTGGTCCAGAAACATCTGCGCCATAAAACCCCTTTTTAACACTTGGTTTATGAATAACCACAATACATGAATACTTGGGATTTACCGCCGGAAAATATCCCGCAAACGACGACACATAACGTTTGTTATCCTTCCAGTCTGCCATCCAATACTCCGTTTGCGCAGTACCTGTTTTTCCCGCCATAGAGAAATACGGATTATACAAAGATTTTCCTGTTCCGTGTTTTACCACATTTTCAAGAATAGCTTGCACTTCTTTTACAGTTTCTTCCGAACAGATTTTTTCGTTTATAACTTCTTTACGAAATGTTTCTATTGGGGTATTCAATTCCTTTACACTATAAATAAAGCGCGGCTTAACCATAACACCATCGTTCGCAATAGCATTGTAAAACGTTAATGTTTGTAACGGAGTTAAACTTAAGTTATACCCATAAGACATAGACGGCAATGCATTTCGACTCCATTTACTATGTCCTGGCTCAGGAATCATTGGCTTTCCTTCTCCTTTTATTGGAATTCCTAAAGGCTGATCTAAATGCCAAGATTTTAATCTGTTTATAAATTTTTCTGGATTCTGCGAATAGTTATCATCAATCATAGTAGCGAAAGCAATGTTAGAAGACACTTCCATAGCTCGCGCCACAGAAATTTTTCCAAATCCACCATGATGCGAATCGTAAATAGGTCGTCCGTAAAAACGCTTCACCCCTTTTTTAGTATCTATCACGGTAGCTGTATCTACTACTTTATCTTCTAGCGCAGCCACTAAAGACATTAACTTAAAGGTAGACCCTGGCTCGTGAGATTCACCAACCGCATAATTCAACTTTTCATAATACCCACCGTTAGACATTTTTCCTAAATTAGAAATAGCTCTAATCTCTCCCGTTTCTACTTCCATTACGATTACTGTTCCATGCTCGGCGTCGTAATACTCTAACTGCTTCAATAATGCATGATGCGCAATATCCTGAATATTCACATTAATGGTTGTATAAACATCGTAACCATCTTTAGGTTCTACTTGATTATAATCTGCAATAGGTTTCCACTGCCCCTTTCCTATATTTTGTTTTAAACGTTTACCATCGGTTCCTCTTAAATATTTCACTCCAAAAGCACCATCAATTCCCGGACGTGTTACATTCCCTTGATCATCGGTACGATCGTAACCAATAGTACGTTCTGCGATACCGCCCATCGGGTGTTCACGCTTGGTCATCTGTTCGACAATTAACCCACCTTTAAAAGCACCAAGTTGTAAAAGCGGAAAATTGCGTAAACGGATATAGTCCGAATACCCAATATTACGAGCAATTAAATGATACCTATTTTTATTAACACGAGCCTTCCGTAAAGCTTTCTGATAATAACTAGAAGGCTTTCCGCCAAACACATGAAGTGAATCGCATAGCGGTTTTAAATATTTTTCAAAAGTTTTAGAGGTTGGTGTAACAGCATCGAAACGAATATCGTATTTAGGCACAGACGTCGCTAAAAGACTCCCTTCAGAATCGTAAACGTTTCCACGATTTGCAGGAATAGTTACCGATTTTATAGTCCGCTTTTCTGCTAGACTACGATACTTATCACCATCTACAAATTGAATAGTACATAATTTAAATACCACAGCTATGGCAAAGATGAACATACATCCTGCCACAATATATAATCGGTTTAATATGTTCTTTTCGTTTGTTGCCAAGCTTAAACTTTAATTTTTAATTGTAACTCTTATTTTTCTTGGTGGAATTTCGGAAGGCACCAAACCCTTCGCTGCCATTTTTTTAACTATAGAAGATTCCATCCTAACCCGCATTAATCGAGAACGACCATCTACGAAAGCAGACCGTAATTCCTTTACTTCGTCACTCAACCTTGCAATATCATGAACTTTCTTATCTGCCCTATGCGAGCTTGCAATCATGAAAAAGGCTAAAAACGATACAAATACGATGACTCGCCAATTTTTAAACGAATCGTCGCTAACTAGAAATTTTCCTTTTAACACACTATAGATTCCTGCTCTCATACCTTCTCTGCAATCCTAAGTTTTGCACTTCTAGCTCTATTATTTATTTTTATTTCTCCAGCCGACGGCACTACTAATCCACCTACTTTTTTTAGAGGAACTTCGAAAGCACCAAAAACATCACGTTCTGGCTCTCCTTGAAACAATCCATTTCTAAAAAAACGCTTTACCAATCGATCTTCTAAGGAATGATAACTAATCAAACTCAATCTTCCATTCGGCGCTAAAACTTCAGGCGTCTGCATTAAAAATTCTTTTAAGACCTCAATTTCTTGATTAACCTCAATTCGAATTGCTTGATATATTTGTGCTAAAATTTTATTTTCAAACTTTGGAGATAAGAACTTTTTCAATACAGCTTTTAACTGATTACTTGTTTTAATCACTTCAACTTCTCTAGACTCTACAATTAATTTTGCCATTGCAGGAGCTGCACGCAACTCACCATATTGCAACAACACTTGCTTAAGTTGCTCTTCTTCATATTCATTAATAACATTAAAAGCAGATAATTTACTAGCCTGATCCATTCGCATATCCAACTCCGCTTCAAAACGTGTAGAAAACCCACGTTCGGCAACATCAAATTGATGCGAAGACACACCAAAATCTGCCAGAATTCCATCCACTTGCTTTACGCCGTAAAAACGCAAAAAGCGTTTTACATATCTAAAATTCTCATGTATTAATTGAAAACGATCATCATCAATGGCATTTTCCAAAGCATCAGGATCCTGATCAAAAGCAAATAATTTACCATTTGGCCCTAGGCGTCTTAAAATTTCTTTACTATGTCCGCCACCACCAAAAGTAACATCTACATATATTCCGTCTTCTTTTATATTAAGACCGTCTACCGTTTCTTTTAATAATACAGGGTTATGATATTCCATAATCTTCATCATCTTGTCCCATAACTTCTTCAGCTAATTCTGCAAAATCATCAGCCGAGCCACTTATGCTCTGTTCATATTTATCTTTATCCCAGATTTCAACAATATTTACAGCCGAAGCCAGAACTATTTCTTTTGAAATCCCTCCAAAAACCGCTAAATCTTTCGGAATCAACAAACGACCAGTAGCATCTACTTCAACCATTTTCACACCTGCAGTAAACTTTCTAATAAAATCGATGTTCTTCTTTTTGAATCTATTCAGCTTATTTATCTTCTGCATCAACACATTCCACTCTTCCATGGGATATAATTCCAAACACGGATTAAAAACAGAACGTTTTAACACAAACCCATCTTGCAATACGGCACTCAACTGCTTCTTCAACGAAACGGGCAACATTAATCGACCTTTCGCATCCACTTTACATTCGTATGTACCTATTAATGAGTTCAAAACAATTTTTGGGGATTACATTCTATATTTGTCAAATATATTGAAAAATATACCACTTTTTACCACAATATACCACTTTGTTGATAAATTTATGAACACCTGACCTACCCCAACCCTAATGCTGTTATTAAAAACAGCTTACAGATTGAGTTAAAATTGATTAGGGTGTCATTTTTTGTTTGTTAAAGGTTGTTAATATCTGTTTTGAAAAAACTATTTCGCGCGGATACTCAGAATATACTTCATTATACGAATGAAATACCTATATTTGTTTGTTGACGATAATGATTAATTAATGACGCATCGCTTAAAAAAAGAAAAGAATTTTAGCTACATGGAAGTGGGAGAAGGGCAACCTATAATCGTACTTCATGGGTTAATGGGAGGATTGAGCAACTTCGACGCTGTCTCTAATTATTTTAGTAATAAAGGCTACAAAGTAATCATACCTGAGCTCCCAATTTACAGCATGAGTTTATTAAAAACCAATGTAAAAAGTTTTGCAAATTACCTGCATGACTTCATTGAATATAAAGGACTTACAGATGTTATTCTACTAGGAAATTCTCTTGGTGGACACATTGGACTATTCCATACTAAACTATATCCAAATAAAGTAAAAGCACTTATTATTACCGGAAGTTCTGGGCTATATGAAAGCGCTATGGGTAGTGGTTACACTAAAAGAAGTGACTACGAAGTGATCCGTAAAAAGGCACAAGATGTCTTTTATGATCCTGCTGTTGCAACTAAAGAAATTGTAGATGAAGTTTACGAAACAGTGAACGACAGAAACAAGTTAATTAAAACTTTAGCCATTGCAAAGAGCGCGATTAGACACAATATGAGTAAAGATTTACCTAATATGAAAGTACCTACGTGTATTATCTGGGGTAAAAACGATATTGTAACGCCTCCTGAAGTTGCCATTGAATTTGATGAACTTCTACCTGATTCTGAATTATTTTGGATTGATAAATGTGGACACGCTGCTATGATGGAGCATCCTGACGAATTTAATAGAATATTAGATTCTTGGTTAACTGCCAGAAAATTTTAACAGTATACAATTATGCAAATTAAATCGGCTGAGTTTGTCGTAAGTAATTCGGACGTTTCTAAATGTCCGAAAGACAGAGTACCTGAATATGCGTTTATCGGACGTAGTAACGTAGGGAAATCGTCGCTTATTAACATGCTTACTAACCGTAAAAGCCTTGCCAAAACTTCTGGAAGGCCGGGAAAAACACAACTTATAAATCATTTTTTAATTAATAAAATGTGGTTTTTAGTCGATTTACCTGGATATGGTTATGCACGTGTTTCTAAAAGTGCTAAAAAAACATTTCAGAAATTTATAACCGAATATTTCAGCAAAAGAGAACAATTAATATCTGCTTTTGTATTGGTAGATATTCGCCATAAACCACAACCTGTAGATTTAGAATTTATGACGTGGTTAGGCGAGCACAATATTCCTTTTTCTATAATTTTCACTAAAGCCGACAAGCTAAAACCGATGGCTATCGAAAATCATGTGAATGATTATCGTGATGTTTTACTTGAAAGTTGGGAAGATATGCCAAATTATTTCGTGACATCCTCTTCTAAGGAAATTGGAAAAGACGAATTGCTAAAATATATAGACGACACCAATACGAATCTAAAAATAGATTAACTTTTCACATCTAAGGCATCTCTTAAGGCATTACCTATTAACATAAATGCCATAACCAAACTCATTATACATAATCCAGGGATTACCGCTAAATACGGTTTCCCTAAAATAATATAGTTGTAGTGATCTTTAATCATTGCACCCCAACTTGCCATTGGTGGTTGCGCCCCTATACCCAAGAAACTCAATCCGCTTTCTATTAAAATTGCAGATGCAAAGTTAGCTGCACAAATTACAATTACTGGCGCCATTATATTTGGTAATATGTGCTTGGTAATAATACGGTAATCGTTATACCCCAAAGCTCTTGCGGCTGTAACATATTGCATTTCCTTAGCACTAATTATTTGTCCGCGCACCACACGTGCCACTTCCACCCACATCGTTAAGCCTACTGCAATAAACACTTGCCAAAATCCTTTTCCCAAGGCTAAAGTAATTGCAATAACGAGTAATAATGTTGGAATAGACCAAGTCACGTTAATGACCCACATTATAATAGCGTCGACCTTCCCTCCGTAATATCCAGCAATACTACCTAAAGCTAAACCTATAAATAAGGAAATAAACACAGCTACAAAGCCTATAAAAAATGAGATTCTAGCCCCTACCAAAACACGACTCAATACATCACGCCCATATTTATCGGTTCCTAGATGAAAGGTTTTAGATGATACTAATTTTGAAATTTCAGTTTTTGAAAACAGACTTAAATCCATTTCTTTTTCTTCTCCCACCAAGCCATCCGAAGCATATTCGGTATATAATAACGCATCTTTTCTTACCTCAAATTTTGAAACAGGAATCTCTGTTTCCGTATTAAGAGTTCCAAAAAATAGTTTATCTATACTACTTTGTGTGTTTTCTATTTGATTTGGTATAGTTAATATATCTACCGTAAAACCCGGTTTTTCCGAATGAATAGACAAATGCATCTGATTCGCATGTTGAGAAGAATCTGGCGCTAAAACGTAAGCAAAGACAGAAACAAACCCAACCAAGATGATATAATAGAAACTAAAAACGCCCCAAAAATTGTGTTTAAATTTTTGGAGCGCTAATTGTTTTAACGACTGTGTTTTACCACTCATTAATTAATTTTTTGAAGATGTCCCTTCCGTTGTTATCAATTCAGAATTAGTAGGCTTAGTAGCTGCCAGTTCTGTTTTCACTTTATAAGACCCTTTTAAATCTTCAAGCACATTGACCGCTTCTTCCACATACACATCTTGTGTTAGGTTTTCATGCCAACGATCACGTTTTAATCTTAACGTAGAATCCTTCACAAACAGCGCTTCTTCGTAAGGTAATGACGTGTAAGTAAGATTAGATTTATAATCTGAAATTTTATCGAAACGTTTAGCCTCTTCTTCATTAAGCTCTAACTTCGCTTTATATTTTACGTAGTTTAAATTGAATTCATTTTCATCCATCTTCGTTTTAATCCATTTCGCATTCTCTTCAATTAAACTCAATTGCTCATTATTGCTCATACGCTCTTTACTCTTGGCAATTGTAGAATCGTAATCAAATTGTCCATTCCATAGCGTATAGTCTGCCGGAGCAATTTTATCCCATGGCAACGGATTATCCTGATCCTTTTCACCGATATCGATAAAACTATAACGATCCGGAACAACTACATCACTCTTAACACCTTCTAATTGTGTAGACCCACCATTAATTCTGTAAAATTTCTGAGTGGTTAATTTAAGAGCTCCAAGATCTCCATTACTATTATTACGTACCATACGGTTTAGATCTAATACATTCTGAACGGTCCCTTTTCCGTACGTTTGTTTACTACCTAGAATAATAGCACGTTTATAATCTTGCATTGCTGCTGCTAGAATTTCTGAAGCAGAAGCAGATAATTCATTAACCAAAATCACTAGTGGTCCATCCCACTCTATAGACTCGTCTTTATCTCTTAAAATCTCTTTAGGCTCTCCCGTAGATCGTACTTGCACAACAGGCCCGTCCTTAATAAACAATCCTGCCATATCGACTACGGTTTGTAAAGATCCACCACCATTATTTCTTAGATCTAAAACAAGACCTTCCATTCCGGCTTCTTTTAATCTATCTATTTCCAGTTTAATATCTGACGCTGCATTTCTATTGTTATAATCTTCGAAATCAACATAAAATTTTGGAAGATTGATCACTCCATATTTCACATCGTCTTTAGTTACTAGAGAGGATTTCGCATAGGTTTCTTCCAACTCTACTACATCTCTAACTATAGATATATCTTTTGTCGATCCATCAACTTTTTTAATGGTTAAAGTCACTTCCGTACCTTTTGGGCCTTTAATGAATTTGATAGCATCGTCTAAACGCATACCTACAATATTAACGGCTTCCTTCTCGTCTTCTTGACGTACTTTAAGTATAATATCTCCAACTTCTAAATCTCCACTTCTCCAAGCAGGTCCTCCAGAAATTAGTTCCATAATCTTAACATTATCCATTTTCTTCTGAAGTCTAGCTCCTATACCTTCTAATTTTCCAGACATTTGCTGATCGAATCTATCTTTATCTTCTGGAGCAAAATAAAATGTATGCGGATCGAAAGACTCTACCACTGCATTTACATACATAGTAAACCAATCGCTACGTTTTAAATCGTCCACATAATCGGTGTAATAGTTATCGATAGATTTTAGAGTAGATTCTCTAGATTCTTTCTCCATTTCTGCATCAGATTTCGGCGTATACGCTGGATCTTCATCCTTCTTAGAACGTTCTTCCGTTTGCAAATCGTCGTAATTAGATATCGACGTAAACTTAAGCTGTCTTCTCCAACGATTTTTCATGTCTTTTTTAGAAGTAGCATAAGGTTTTTCGTCATAATCTCCATCAAAATCTTCATCTACAGAATAGTCGAATGGTGTATTTAAAACATCTTTATACAAGGCTTTAGACTCCTCCATTCTTTGAAGTAAACGTTCGTGAGTCATATTAAAAAATGCAATATCATACTCCTTTAATTGATCGTCAAGATTATCTTTATATTTCTCAAATTCCTTCATATCCGAAGCATAGAAATACCGTTTTAAAGGATCTATTCCTTTTAAATACTTATCGTAAACTTCTTCTGAAAAATTATCGTCTAAAGTTTTAGGATCGAAGTGTCCGCGTTCGAGAACATATGTAATTACTTGGACTAATAATTTGTCCTTATCTGGGTTGCTAAATGTTTTAGTGGTAAAACTGCAAGACGCGAACGCCAACAATAATAGTACTACTAGGTATTTGTAATTCCTTTTCATAAGCCTATAAAAATGCATCGTATATTTTTCACTAAAGTAGAGAAAAAACTATGCCAATAAAAATCAATATAACGTAATTTTTTGTTAAACTAAACAAATTGGCCGTTTCAGCAAGATTTTATGTATTTTAGCATAGCGATTTCAAAACAAAAAAAGATGTCAAAAAAGCCCCTTATTTTGGTTGTAAACGACGACGGTATTACAGCACCAGGAATAAGAACCCTAATTAAAATAATGAACACCATTGGAGATGTTGTGGTGGTTGCTCCCGATAGTCCACAAAGTGGTATGGGTCATGCTATAACTGTAGATTCTACTTTATATGTCGAGAAAATTACAATAGACAATGGTTCTCAAAAAGATTATAGTTGTTCAGGAACTCCTGCCGACTGCGTAAAACTAGGCGTTCGTGAAATATTAAAACGACGTCCAGATCTTTGCGTTTCAGGTATAAATCATGGCTCTAATTCTTCGATAAATGTTATTTATTCAGGAACTATGAGTGCCGCTATAGAAGCGGGTATTGAAGGCATTCCTGCAATTGGTTTTTCGCTTTTAGATTACAACTGGAATGCAAATTTCGAACATTCCGAATCCTTTATAAAAACCATTACAGAAAACACATTAAAACATGGCTTACCACAAGGTGTCGTTTTAAATGTAAACATTCCTAATGTTCCCAAAAAAGACATAAAAGGTATTCGTGTTTGCAGACAAGCCCGAGCAAATTGGGTCGAGAAGTTTGATAAAAGACAAAGTCCGATGGGAAAAGATTATTATTGGCTTACAGGTAAATTTGTAAATTTAGACCAAGGCGAAGATACAGACGAGTGGGCATTAGAAAACAATTATATTTCTGTCGTACCAGTACAATTCGACTTAACAGCCTACCGAAGTATTCAACAAATTAACACTTGGAATTTAAATGATTAAAAAAGAAGTTTTTATTGGATTTTTAGTCGGTATTATTGCCAATGCTCTTGGATTATTTTTAGCAGCAAAATTATTAGGAAGAGGCGATGATGCTTTAACAGTAATAGAAGCCGCCGCTGCCGAAGGATTTTTAGGAAAATTAACCAGCTTAGGTGCTGTTTTAAATTTAGTTGCTTTCTTTATTTTTATAAAAAAGAGACAAGATTATAGAGCTCGAGGTGTAATTTTAGCCACAGCTTGTATTGCTATACTTACATTTACTTTTAAATTTTTATAATGAAATATTACATTATTGCAGGAGAAGCCTCAGGAGACTTACACGGCTCGAATCTAATGAAAGCGCTACAAGAAGTAGACAAAAACGCTGATTTTAGATTTTGGGGAGGAGATCTCATGCAAAATGTTGGAGGTACTTTAGTGAGCCATTATAAAGAACGTGCGTTCATGGGCTTTGCAGAAGTCATTAGCAACTTATCAAAAATTTTAAAAGCGATATCTTTTTGTAAGGAGGATATAAAAAAATATAATCCTGACGTTATCGTATTTATAGATAATTCTGGATTTAATTTACGTATTGCCAAATGGGCTAAACAACAAAATTACAGAACAAATTATTATATCTCTCCGCAAGTATGGGCATCTAGAGCAAATAGGGTAAAAAACATTAAGCATGATATAGATGCGATGTATGTTATTCTTCCTTTTGTAAAACCATTTTATGCCAAGTATGGTTACGATGTTACTTTTGTAGGACATCCTTTAATTGATTCTATCGCAGATAGAACTCAAGTAGATGAATATAAATTTAGGAAAGAACACGGGTTAAGTGACAAACCTATAATTGCCATTTTACCAGGAAGCAGAAAACAAGAGATTAACAAAATGCTTACTGTAATGCTTAGTCTAATTGACGATTACCCGGACTACCAATTTGTAATTGCTGGCGCTCCGAGTCAAGATTATGAGTATTACCAACAATTTATTAAAGGTAGCAACGTTAATTTTATAGCGAATAAAACCTACGACCTATTAAGCGTATCTTTTGCCGCATTGGTAACCTCTGGAACAGCAACTCTAGAAACTGCTTTATTTAAAGTGCCACAAGTGGTTTGCTATAAAGGAAGCTGGTTGTCTTACCAAATTGGACGTCGAATTATTAAATTGAAATATATTTCTTTGGTGAATTTAATTATGGATAAACCCGTAGTTAAAGAACTTATCCAGGATGAGTTTACCACTAAGAATTTAAAAAAAGAACTTAATATTATCCTTGATGATTACGAGCGTACTAAGTTTTTTATTAATTATTACGATTTAGAAAAAGAGCTTGGCGGAAAAGGAGCCAGTAAAAAAACAGCCGAACATATTTACAACGGATTAAAATCAAATACCTAACATGCACAAATTATCATTTATACTTTGCTTACTTATTTGTGTAAGTAGCTGTAAATCTTCTAAAAAATCTAAAACATACAATCAGCCTAGTACTGCGATTACGTCAAAGAACTCAGAACATATTAAATCTAAAAGTGATGATAATCACGTAATTTTAGCTCCAAAGAACGAAGCCGAATTAAAATCATTAGGAATCGAATTAGTCGATTTTGCCAAGCAATTTGAAGGTGTTCGCTATAAATATGGTGGCACTACAAAAAAAGGTATGGATTGTTCGGGCTTAGTTTTCGAAACTTATAAAGCATACAATATAGATCTTCCTCGCGTTTCCAGAGACATGGCTAAAGAAGGCATTAAAATAGATCTTGAAGATGTAAAAGAAGGTGATTTATTATTCTTTCACACCAACTCCAGGAATAAAACGATTAACCATGTCGGTTTAGTGGTTACATCTAGGATTGGACAAATAGAATTTATACATTCTACAAGCAGCAAAGGCGTGATAACATCCTCACTAGCAGAACGCTACTGGTATCATTCTTTCAAAGAAGCACGCCGAATACTCTAATTATTAGTATCTTACTGTTATGAAGTTGAGTCGCTTTATAATAGTAAAACTCACAATATTCCTAATCGTTGGAATCTGTTTAGGTTTTTTTATGCCTATTCCATTTCTATGGAGTGCGCTATCCTGTGCAATTTTACTTTGCATTCTCTTTGTGTTGTATTGGAGAAATAGATCCCATTTTAAACCATCTATAGGATTTGGAATTATCACGTTTCTGTTAACGGTATCTATCGGGATTTCAAGTATACATTTGTATAATCAGAGCTTACAGCCAACACATTATTCTCATGTAAAAGCGGCTGTAGAACACATTACTTTTAAGATTAGCGATATTCTTAAATCGAACACGTACTATGACAAATACAAGATTCAGATTTTATCTATTAACAATCAAAATGTTACTGGTACAGCTCTGCTAAATGTACAAAGAGATACGTTGCAAAATCCGTTGAACATTGATGCTGTTTATAGCACTTCAGATGGTTTAAAAGACATACGCTCTCCCTTAAACCCAAATCAATTTGATTATAAATCCTATTTAACTCGGCAGTACATATACCATCAAATTACAACCTCTCAAAATCGCCTATTTCAACATCCTAATCAGCGATCTACACTTTCTGGGTTAGCCCATCGTATAAATACATTCGTAAATTCTAAGCTAAAAACGTATCCTTTTGGAGCAGATGAACTCGCTGTAATTAATGCGTTATTACTTGGGCAAAGACAGGATATTTCAGAAACTTTATATAACAATTACACTAAAGCAGGTGCTGTACATATTTTAGCGATATCGGGACTGCATGTCGGTATTTTATTATTGATTCTAAATTATATATTATCGCCGCTCCAGCGTTTAAAATACGGCAGAGGTCTAAAAACCATTCTTGTCATTGTTTTAATGTGGTGCTTTGCTATATTAACAGGTTTATCACCTTCGGTAAGTAGAGCAACTTTAATGTTCACTCTTGTAGCTATTAGTTTAAATTGGAATCGTCCTAATAACACATTCAATACTGTTGCTATTTCTGCATTTTTACTTCTACTCTGGAATCCTTTATTGCTTTTCGATGTAGGATTTCAGTTAAGCTATTTAGCCGTTTTAAGCATCGTAGCGCTTCAACCTAAATTAAATAGATTATGGTTTCCTAAAAATAAACTCATTAAATTACTTTGGAATACGCTTACAGTAACACTCGCTGCTCAAGTTGGGGTTTTGCCATTAAGCATCTATTATTTCCATCAGTTTCCGGGATTATTTTTCATTTCGAATTTAATAATTATACCCTTTCTAGGTTTCATTTTAGGTTTCGGAATTTTAATACTAATTATGGCTGCTTTTGAAATACTGCCCGATGTAATCGCTATACTTTTTAATAATATTATTGGTATTATGAACACGGTTATTGAGTGGATCGCTAATCAAGATCAATTTATATATAGTGCTATTTCCATAAAACTTAATTCCGTTATTGCTCTTTATTTTTTGATTATATGCTCTATTTACGCCATCTCCATACCCAAATATAAATCGATAGTAATAACTTTAATGGCATGTGTAATTCTCCAATTTACATTGCTTTATAATCGGATATCCTTGAATGCTACTGAATGGATACTGTTTCATAAAAACAGAGAAAGTGTATTAACCCACCGAACGCATAATGAGCTTGATATTTTTACGAAAACAGATTCTACTTTATCATTACATGCTTACCCTTTAAAAGATTACGTAATATCAAGAGAAATACAGACAGCTCGGAATAAACCTTTAGCCGATGTCTATTCCATTGACAACGAAAAAATGTTGGTAGTAGACAGTTTAAGCATCTATAAGGTGAAGTCTTTTAAACCGTATTATGTCTTGCTTAGTAATTCACCTAAAATAAATTTAAATCGTTTAATCGACTCTTTAAAGCCTAAGGAAATTATTGCTGATGGCAGTAATTACAAATCGTATATCGCGCGTTGGCAAATGACCTGTAAAAACAAAAAAATCCCTTTCTACCAAACAGGTAAAAAGGGAGCTTATATATTTAAATAAGATTTGTTATTATTCAACAAATTCAGGAACAAAACTTTCAAAATAGGCATTGGCACTTTCTTGACTTTGTAACTCTTTATATTTATCGCTGTAAAAAAGCTTTAAGTATACTTCTAATTGTTGTGGTTGCTGATAGCCTCTAACGGGAGCGATAACTTGCGCTTCTTCATCCAAAAACACTATTGTTGGATAAGCATCGACACCCAATGCTCTAGTAAATTCATGCACACCATTTCGCTTATTTTTTTTTGCTTCATCGTAATTTGGATTGCCATATGTAGTCCCTTGGTAGGTTATAGACTCTTGACCTTCAGCATCAAATTTAACAGCATAATAATTAGCGTTTACATACTCGGCAACATCGGCGTTCTGAAACGTGTTTTTATCTAACATTTTACAAGGACCACACCAGTTGGTATAGGCATCCATCATAATCTTTTTAGGTGCTGTTTTCTGAAGTTCTAAAGCTTCATTAAAACTTAACCAATTAATTTCCTGTGCATTTATAATTCCTATTGAAAACATAAGAACCATTAGACATAAACCTTTTCTCATCAACTTAACATTTTTTATTTTCATTCTTAAAAACAGTGTACTCACCATTAGTGGTCTAAAATATAAAAAGCATCTTACAAAGAAGATGCCTTTTATTATATAAATATGTTAATTTTTAGTGCACACCATGCATTAACTTGTTCACTTTACGTGTTAAAGCCATTATTAATAACCCCGCACAAATTGGAACAATTGTAAAGATTAAGAAAAATGTACTCATATCGTAAGCTGCTGTAATTTTATCGATAAGTCCACCCGAATAACCTGCTGCTTTATTTCCTAAACCAACAGCTATATACCAAAGACCAAACATCATCCCTATTTTAGCTGCAGGCACTAACTTACTAACATAAGACAACCCTACTGGCGATAAAGATAATTCTCCTAAAGTATGAAGTAAATAAGCTAATATTAACCAAACTACACTAACAGAAGCCGTTTGTGCACCTTGAGGTATACTTGCAGAACCATAAGCTAATACACCAAAACCTAACCCGAGTAAAATTAAACCAATCCCGAACTTAACAGTTGCTGGCGGATTGTATTTACTCTCCCATATTTTTGAGACTAGTGGCGCAAAAGCAATGATATAAAATGAGTTTAAAATTCCGAACCAAGATGCTGGAATTTCTGTGTTTTCTTGATTAAATTGTGACTTAAGCATATAAATTACAATCCCCCAAATAATAGCAAAACTTAAACCTAATGCTAAGTTTGACAGTTTATATTTAGAAAATGTAATTTTAAATAATTGCAATAATACATACGTGATAATTAATAAAGGCACCACCGTCAATAAGGTATTCGCTATTCTGAATATGGTAGCCGAATCTCCTTCTAAAACACGGTTGGTATAATCTGATGCAAAAATAGTCATAGATCCTCCTGCTTGCTCAAATGCTGCCCAGAAGAATATGGTAAAGAAAGCAAGAATTCCCACTACAATATATCTGTCTTTCTGAACATGACTAGGAACCACTTCTTCTTTATTAGTATCTTCTCCCAATTCCTTATGATCTGCATCGAAACTCAATGTGTCTTTTGGCGATAATCCAATTCTTCCGAAAATAGTTTGAGCTAACCAAAACTGAACCATTCCTAAAAACATAAATATTCCAGCTAAACCAAAACCAAAATGCCATCCAATAGATTCACCAATATAACCACAAAGCAAAATACCTAAAAAGGCACCTGCATTTACACCCATATAAAATATAGTAAAAGCACCATCTTTCTTATCCTGTGCATTTTTATAAACACCGTTAATAATAGATGTAATATTCGGTTTAAATAAACCGTTACCAGCGACTAAAAATGCAATTCCTAAATACAAACTCCATGGTGTATCGAATGCCATGGCCGCGTGACCTAAAGTCATAATAAACGCACCAATTGCCACTGAACGCCTGTATCCTAAAAACTTATCGGCCAAGAGGCCTCCTAAAATTGGAGAAAAGTAAACCAACATGGTATAGGTACCATAAAGTCCTAAAGCATCTTCTCTGCTCCATGCCCAACCACCATCGATAATCGCAGAGGTTAAGAATAGCACCAAAATCGCACGCATTCCATAGTATGAAAAACGTTCCCACATTTCGGTGAAGAATAATACAAATAACCCTGAAGGGTGTCCCATTAGAAGTTTGCGATTCATATCGGAACCTTCAAATCTAAAATTTGTTGCACTCATTATTACGTATTTTTAAATATATCTCGTTTAAATAGCGTCTCGTTTAGTGTGCCATTTCATGTTCGTCATCTTCAGCACCATGAGTTAGCACCTCTAATTTCTTTCTAAAAAGCAACATAATTAACCCAAAAGCTACACAAAAAATAGCAATACCCGTAAAGATGGTAAATTCACCTAAACTTTCGGAAGCTTCACCTAAAAGACCTGCTAATTTATTCCCAAAACCAGTCATTGCAAAAAAGACACCCATCATTAAAGATGCATATTTTACAGGCGCTAGTTTTGTAATATAAGAAAGTGCTACTGGAGATAAAGAAAGTTCTCCAACGGTATGAAATAAATACGCTAATACCAACCAGTACATTGCAGATCCACCTTGTCCATCGATAACAGGTCCGTTAGTACTAAATTGTGATGCTGCTGCGGTCATAAAAAAGAACCCCATTCCCATTATTATAAGACCTACAATCATCTTAAAAAGTGATGTAGAGATCTTACCTTTCAACTTACGTTTTGCCCAAAAACCAGCAACAGTTGTTCCTAATAAGATAATAAAAATAGCATTAAAAGATTGGAACCATGAGGCAGGAAACTCCCATCCCATTATCATTCTATTAGTCTTTTCTGAAGCATAAATATTCATTAAACCTCCAGCTTGTTCAAACGCTCCCCAGAATACAATAACTAGTAAAAATGAAACCAGTAATACTACCACTCTATCTTTTTCAACTTTAGTTAAAGGTTTGTCACTCATTTCTTTTTCTGCAGCACTCATTGAGCTTCCTAAATGATCGCCAACATTATGTAAATATTTCTGACCTGCGATGTATTGGATTAAACCTAAAGTCATTCCAATTCCTGCTAATCCAAATCCGTAATGCCAACCATAAACTTCACCAACATATCCAACAACTATACTTGAAATTGCTGCTCCAACGTTAATTCCGATATAAAAAATCGTAAATCCTTTATCTCTTCGTATATCTCCTTTTCCATATAATCCACCTACCATGGTAGAAATATTTGGTTTTAATAAACCGACACCTAAAATAATTAATGCTAAACCACTATAAAAGGCCCACATTTCTTCTACTGCAAGAATACCATGTCCTGCAACTAATAAAATTCCACCGTATAAAACAGATTTCTTCTGACCGAAAAACTTATCAGCTAACCATCCTCCAGGAATCGAAGCCACATACACTAACATGGTGTAGGTCCCGTATAATGATAATGCTTCTCCGTTGGTCCAACCTAAACCAGCATTAGCACCTTTTGTTTCTGCTACTAAATACAATACCAAAATGGCACGCATTCCATAGTATGAAAAACGCTCCCACATTTCGGTAAAAAATAGAACATACAATCCTATTGGGTGACCAAATAATTCCTTTTGTTTAACATCAATCGATTCTGTCATGTGTAATTTTATTAGTTATTGTTATTAAGGGTTTTTCTTTTTATAATTTATCTCCTAAAGTTTTGTCTAAAAAGTTAGTCATTTTAGTATATAAATGTAATCTCGTGTTGCCTCCATAAATACCATGATCGTTATCTGGGTATAGCATCCATTCGAATTGTTTGTTCGCCTGAATTAACGCTTCTATCATTTGCATTGAATTCTGAACATGCACATTATCGTCTCCTGTTCCATGAACTAACAGAAAATCTCCTTTTAGTTTATCGACATGATTAATCGGTGAATTTTCGTCGTAGCCTGAAGCATTTTCCTGTGGTGTTGTCATGTATCGTTCTGTATAAATAGAATCGTAAAATCTCCAACTTGTAACCGGAGCAACGGCAATTGCCATTTTAAACACGTCGTTTCCTTTAAAAATAGCATTACTACTCATAAATCCACCAAAGCTCCAACCCCAAATTCCAATACGTTCTTTATCAATGTATGATAAATCTCCTAATTGTTTTGCAGATTGAATTTGATCTTCTAACTCATATTTCCCCAATTCCTTTTGTGTCGATTTTTTAAATGCAGCGCCTTTATAACCAGTACCACGACCGTCTACACAAGCAATAATATATCCTTTCCCAGCTAACATTTCGTACCATAAATCGTTAGCTCCTAACCAACTATTTGAAACACTTTGAGATCCTGGTCCTGAATATTGAAACATTAATAACGGATATGTTTTAGATGCATCGAAGTTTGATGGCTTAATCATCCACATATTTAAATCGTTTCCATTTACTTTTATGGTACTAAATTCTTTTGGAGAGATATCGTAATGCGATAATTTATCAGATAAAGTTTTATTGTCTTTAATGGCTTTAATGACTTTACCCGTTTTCGAATCGTTTAAAGTATACAACGGTGGTGTACTTGCATTAGAGTAAGTATTGATAAAGTAGGTGAAATCTGCGCTAAAAGATGCGGCATTTG
Organism: Formosa undariae; assembly: GCF_042427615.1. Lineage (NCBI taxonomy): Bacteria > Pseudomonadati > Bacteroidota > Flavobacteriia > Flavobacteriales > Flavobacteriaceae > Formosa > Formosa undariae. The sequence continues at coordinate 54,685 of NZ_JBHMEZ010000001.1, forward strand.
TTCCTTCTTTATTCGATAAATGAATTTTCTTTTTTCCGTTTAAACCTATACTATACACATCACGATTTATAGATCCATTTTCTACAGACTGATAAAAGATACGTTTCGATTTTTTATCGAAACCATAATAATTGGTCACTTCCCAATCTCCTTTTGTAATCTGACTGATTAGCTTACCGTCTTTTTTATAATGATAAATATGATTATTTCCATCTTTTTCGCTGGTCCAAACAAAGCTATTATCTTCTAAAAAGGTTAAGTTATCCGTAATATCAACATAGGCTGCATCCGTATCTGTAAGCACTAATTTAGAAGACATGTCTGAAGCATCAATCATCCATAAATCCAATTCGTTTTGATGTCTGTTAGTATATTGTGCACTTAAAACATCGGTTTCGTTTGTCCATTTAATTCTAGGAATATAGAAATCTGAATAGGCCTTATTTAATTTTACTTCTGAAGTATTATCTGTTTCTAAATTAAAAACATGAAGTGAGACTTTAGAGTTTGCTTCTCCTGCTTTAGGATATTTAAACACATTTTGTTGAGGGTATAACTCCGTTCCATAAACGTCCATAGAAAATTCAGGAACATCAGATTCATCAAATCGGATAAAAGCAATTTTATTACTTGCTGCATTCCATTCGAAAGCGCGAACAAAAGCAAATTCTTCTTCGTAAACCCAGTCTGTGATTCCGTTTATAATTTTATTATCCACACCATCCGATGTAAATTTTGTGGTTTCACCAGTATTTAAATCCTTAACAAATAAATTATTATTTAAACCATACGCCACTTTTGTACCATCAGGAGAAAAGGTCGGTTCCTGAATTTTTTCATCAGAAATCGCGATAACTTTTTTAGTCGCAGTATCGAACACAAAATATTTCCCTAAAGTAGAGCGTCTAAAAATAGATTCTACTTCAGTTGCTAAAAGCACCTTACTTTCGTCCTTACTAAACGTATAATCTGTAAAATATGCAATCTCCGATAAACGTCCTGAATTCAATAAAGACTTCTCTTTGCTTAAGGTTTTATAGTCGTAAATATCGATAGAAGATGTTCCAGATTGTCTATCGAAACTTAATACAGAATATTCTTGACCGTTAGCCATCGAATGTAAAGACTGCATGCGCTCTGTTCTAAAACCGCCATTCCAAATATCTTCTAAACTAATTTGTTTTTGTTGTGCTGAAACTAAACCTGATGTTAAAACGAACAACAGTAATAATGGAGAATAATACTTCACGTATAATTATTTATATATTAGTTAAAATTAGGGAAATTTCAAAGGCTCCGAATTTAGTAAAAATTAACGGAAACAACACCTCTATTTATAGTTTAAATAGGCAATACAGGGGCTTAAAACCATAAATTAGCTTGAATTAATACTATATTTGCTAGATTAAATAAAAAATTGAATGAGTAAAACGATTTCAGGTTTTTCAAAACTATCTAAGTCAGAAAAAATAGATTGGCTGGTTAATGCGTATTTCGACAAGCAAGAACATAGCAAAACTATTTTAAAACAATATTGGAATTCTAACGATAAACTACAGCAACTTCACGACGAGTTTATCGAAAATACCATTACAAATTATTATTTACCCCTAGGTGTAGCTCCTAATTTTTTAATTAACGACAAGCTATACACCATTCCAATGGCAATCGAAGAAAGTTCGGTAGTTGCCGCAGCAAGTAAGGCTGCAAAGTTTTGGTTAGAACGCGGCGGATTTAAAACTACCGTAATTTCTACCACTAAAATCGGACAGGTACATTTTATATATAAGGGTGATAACTCGCATTTACAAGCCTATTTTAAAACGATAAAGCCACAACTTTTACAAGCTGTAAAACCACTTTCTAAAAACATGGAAAAACGTGGTGGCGGTATTTTAGATATTGAGTTGCGCGATAAAACAGCAGAGATTCCTAATTATTTCCAGCTGCATGTATCTTTTGAAACTGCAGATGCTATGGGAGCGAATTTTATTAATTCGTGTTTGGAACAATTTGCTAAAACATTTAAATCTGAAGCTCTAAACTTTAAAGATTTTACTCCAGAAGAAGCCGACATAGAAATTGTAATGAGCATACTCTCGAACTACGTTCCGGATTGTTTAGTTCGCGCGGAAGTAAGTTGTAAAGTCGAAGAATTAACCGAAAACAAAGCAATACCTGCAGAGGTTTTTGCAAAGAAGTTTATACAGGCTGTAAACATTGCTGAAATAGAACCTTTTCGTGCCGTAACTCACAACAAAGGGATTATGAATGGTATTGATGCCGTTGTCTTAGCTACCGGAAACGATTTTAGAGCTGTGGAAGCTGGCGTACATGCATATGCCTCTAGAAACGGATCGTATAGCAGTTTGTCTCACGCTAAAATAGAAGACGATATATTTACGTTTTGGATGGAAATACCATTGGCCTTAGGAACTGTAGGTGGTTTAACTAACCTACATCCATTGGTAAAACTCTCTTTAGAGATGTTAGGCAAGCCAACAGCAAAAGAATTAATGCAAATTGTCGCTGTTGCTGGATTAGCACAAAATTTTGGAGCTTTGCGTTCATTAACAACTACAGGAATTCAAGAAGGCCACATGAAAATGCATTTAATGAATATATTAAATCAACTGGAGGCTAATCCTGAAGAAAAAACAGTTATCGTGAATCATTTTAAAACACATACCGTTTCACATAGTGCGGTTGTAGAAGCTATAGAAAAATTACGTCAATAATGGATACGTTTTACAGTCATGGTAAACTATTAATTACCGCTGAATATTTAGTTTTAAATGGTGCTGAGGCTTTGGCACTACCAACTAAATTTGGGCAATCATTAACGGTTGAGCCGCATGCAGATGCAGGCATACATTGGCAGAGTTTTAATAGTGAAAATGAAATTTGGTTAGAAACGCATCTTAGTTATAACAACCAAACGCTTGTCCCAGACATAGAAAACGAACTTACCTTAAGATTGGCGTCGATATTAAATGTGGCTAAACAATTAAATCCTAATTTCCTTAAACACGAAAAAGGCCTAAGTGTAAAAACATACTTAGATTTCCCAACAAATTGGGGTTTAGGAACATCTTCGACTCTAATAAATAACATTGCAAATTGGGCAGAGGTAAATCCTTATAAACTGCTTGGACTTACTTTTGGTGGTAGTGGTTACGATATTGCTTGCGCTTCTAACGATACACCGATTACCTATAAATTAGATGAAACTAAACCTATTGTAAAAGCCGTTTCTTTTAAACCCAGCTTTTCCGAACACATCTATTTTGTACACCTAAATATAAAACAGAATAGTCGCGATGGTATTACACATTACAAATCTAATCGGTCAGATAAATCCGAAGCGATTAAAGCTGCCAATGCAATTACAGAAGCACTTTTAACATGTATCGATTTAAACGCATTTAACACCTTAATAAACGCTCACGAAGCTATAATTGCAGACATTGTGAAGTTAGATCCCGTGAAAGCGAACTTGTTCACCGATTTTAAAGGAAGCATTAAAAGCCTAGGTGCTTGGGGTGGCGATTTTGTCATGGTAGCATCGGTAGAAGATCCCACCGATTACTTTAAACAGAAAGGCTATCTTACCATTCTTTCTTACCAAGACATGATATTATAAAACAAAAAAAATCCTCATCTATCGATGAGGATTTTTTTTGTTTTATGCTTATTGTGACTTATTGCACAGACTCTGCTCTATTATCTTCAATATCTGAAGCATCTTTTAAAGCTTCATATAATTTAGTGTTTACAGCATTTGCTTTTTGTTGTCCAACACGGGTTGCAAAAGCTTGGTAGTTATCCAACTCTGCCGCTGGTGAAACTTTAGTAACTTCAACCATATACACTCCGTTTTCTCCAACTACTAATTTAGACGTTTCTCCTTCATTTAAACCGAAAGCAGCACCAACAATAATTGGTTCTCTACCCGCACCAGAAATAGTAGGGTTTTTCATGTTTATAGAAGATGCCGTTTTAACAGTCTGATTTTCTTCTGAAGCTAAAGCATCTAAAGTAGTCGCTTTTACACGGTCTATAATTAAAGCTGCTTTTTTCTGTTTGCGTATTTTAGGAACTACAATTGCAGAAGCATTGTCTGTAGACATTAAACCTGCTTCGTTTTTACTAGTAAGTTGAACGATTGCATATCCACCAGAGATATTGAAACGTTTAACATCACCTATTTTAGATTCTTCGTTAAAGGTCCAACGTACAATTTGACGTTGATTACTTAATCCAGGGATGTTTTCTTGAAGAATTTCAATTCCTTTTACAGGGCGAACTGAATAGTTATTTTCTTTAGATACGGCTTGAAAATCTTTATCTGCTACAGCGATTTCAAATTTAGAAGCATCTCTAAACACTTTATCTATTGTTGCGTCAGATGGTTCGATTTCTCTTGCGATAGTCGCGATTTTAACAGCTTTCTCTTTAGCAGTTTGATCTAATATTTCAATAATGTGAAAACCAAAGTCTGTTTTTACAACACCAATATCTCCTTTACTATTTCCGAAAGCGTAATCTCTAAATTCTGGTACCATAGCATTGTATGTAAACCAATCTAGAACACCGTCATTTTCATTACTTACTTTATCTGCAGATAAAGCTAATACATCTGCAAATTTAGAGCGATTCGCTTTTATAACAGCCATTACACTATCTGCCGTTTTTCTAGCTTCAACTTGTGTTTGCGTTGTTTCTACAGTCGCAGCACGAGAACCTAAAAATGGAATTAAAATATGTCTAGCTTTAGCTGAATCTGGTAAGAATCTTTCTTCAACTAATTTAGATAATTTAAAGAACCCATTATCTTTATAAGGTCCAAAAGTACTTCCCGCACTTTCGTTGTATAAGTTATCTGCTAAGTTTTTTGGTAAAGCCGATTTGAATACAAAACGGTCGTCGTATTTAATATCTGAATTAGAATTCACATAAGTTTCAACATCCTTTACTTGAGCAAATCCTAAAACCGTATCGTTAGTTTTAGTAAGATCGTTATAAACTACAGAGTTGTTTAACATGTTAGTTAATGAAGTAGAAATCTCTTTTTCATCTTCTAAAGAAGCAACTTCTCTAAACTCTACATAATTAATATCTCTAGAAGCTTCAACTTGAAATTCTTTTTTATGATCCTTAATGTAACTAGAAATTTCTGATTTAGAAACCGCTACAGTACTATCTGAAATCGTATTAAAAGGAATTTGAATATATTTAATATCAACCTTATCGTTTTCTAAACCGTGCTCTACTTTACCTTCTGCTAAAGTTCCTGTTACACCAGCCTTAACCATATTAATATAGTCCTGTTGCATACCAGTTGCAGCGATAGATTGTTCGTAATCGATCCATTGTTGGTAACCTTCTGCAGACGTTGCTTTTAAAGTAGCAATGTATTCATTAAGTTTATTCTCGTCAAATAAACCAGCTTCGTTTTGAAATTCTGGGCTACCTGCTAAGTTTGTTTTTAACAAGTTTCTCATTTGGTCACGCTCTACAGTAAATCCTAAAGAGTTGTATTGAGACTCCATTACAGCTTGTCTTAATTCTTGATTCCAAACCGTATTCATTGCTTGTGTGTTAGTCACACCCTGTCCCATTTGTCTTTGTGCAAATTCTACTTTACGTAAAAAGTCTTCTCTAGAAATTTCTTTCCCGTTAATTGTCGCAACAACACTTTGAGATTTATTTGCTAATGCATCCCCATTTTGGAATAAACCAGAAAGTACAAAAGAGAATAAAGCTAATGCAATAATTAGGATTAAGAAAAGTGAACGTTGTCTAATTTTATTTAAAACTGCCATTGGTCATTTAAATTATATGAAATATTGGGCGCGAAAATACCATTTTCCTTTTAATTATAAAAGGAGAAAACATCAATAATTCATTTAATTTCTACCAATTAGGAAAATTATTCGCCCTTTACAATGGTAAGCGCGACTAAGTCAATTTTAGTATTAGACACTTCTAGAATACTGAAGCGAAAATCGCCGATAACGACAACTTCATTTTTACTCGGAATTTCTTCAGTATGATTTACAATAAATCCACCTAAAGTACCATAGTTTTCACTTTCAGGAAGATCTAATTTGTAATTTTCGTTTAAATAATCGATTTCGAATCGTGCAGAAAAGGTGTAATTCTCATCGTCTATTTTTTCTTCAATTAAATCAATCGTATCATGTTCGTCTTCAATTTCCCCGAACAATTCTTCTACGATATCTTCAACCGTCATAATTCCAGATGTTCCACCATATTCATCTAAAACTACGGCAATACTCTTACGTTTCTTAATTAGGATACTTAGTATATCCTTAACTAACATTGTTTCTGGAACCAATTCTACAGGTAGTAGTATCGATTTTATTGTTTTTGGCTTTTTAAAAAGCTCGAAAGAATGCACATATCCAAGAATATCGTCGATTGTTTCTTTATATACTATAATTTTAGAACATCCTGTTTCTGTAAATAGACTATTTAAAACTCGAGGGGATTCATTAATTTCGACAGCGATAATTTCTGTTCTCGGAACCATGACTTCTCGGGCTTTGACTTCGGAAAATTCTAAAGCATTCTGAAATATTTGTATTTCCGAATCGACCTCGTCATGCGCTTCAACAGACTTCATTTGTTCCGTAATATAATTTCCTAATTCTACTTTAGTAAACGCAAGTTGTACTTGGTCCCCTTCCGTTTTAAAGAAACGTCTCAAAACAAAATTAGACACCCAAAGCACAAAATCTGATATCCAAGAAAAGAATCCGTAAAAGATATAAGCAGGAACTGCAAAAAACTTGATTAGTGTATTGGCATATATTTGAAAGAATACTTTTGGTAAGAATTCTGCTGTTATTAAAATAACAAGTGTAGAGATTACAGTTTGCGTTAACAAACTTAAATCATTCAGCATATAATTAACAAGTGACGAACTTGATGGTAACATCGATTGAAACCAATCTACCAGCAAATCTCCCATAAATAACCCATAGATAACCAAGGCAATATTGTTACCAATAAGCATGGTCGCAATAAACTTCGAAGGTTTAGCAGTAAGTTTTGTTAAGATTTTAGCTAAAAATCCATCTTGCTTTTTTTCAATTTCGATATGGATTTTATTAGACGACACATAGGCAATCTCCATACCTGAAAAAAATGCAGATAGAATTAACGATACTACGATAATGATGATTTCTGGACTCATCTAAAACAATTAGTCTTTATTATCGAATTTTTTATTGAATCTCTGCCTAAAGAAAAACATAAAAATAGCGGCACCAGCAAGTAATAAACTTCCATAATCAACAACTCCTGTTATGGTGTATTTGTTTACAACTTGATATAAGAACACAACGGCAAATATTAAATATGCGTATTGAAAGATCTTAAATGATTTATTCATGGTAAAATTTTAATTTGGAACAAAGGTAACTAAATTATTCATCAAGTGTGATGATTCCATTAATTTCAAGCACTTCTGCTTCTTTAAAATTAACATCGGAATCGAAACCGTTTCCATTTATTAAATCGCCATCGGTTCTAAAGGTAACCGGTTGGTTGGTAGATAACCATTGTTTATTTTGATCGTAATACAACTGATCACCAAATAAAGTGTCATTGGTGTACGTCGCTAGCACAACATTCCCTTGTAAATCGATTAGACCTGTTTTATCGTATACTATAGCATAATCTGATATAACAGTACTTTTATTATTGTCTTTATCGAATATATACAATGTAATACCTTCTGTAAATTCTGAATAAGGAAATTCTCGATTGGAATAATCTAGCATTTTCGGACTAATTAAATTAGCCTTTACCTTACCCGAATCGGTGTATTTAAGATCGATATTTTCCGCAATACCAACAGGAACATTAAAAGAGACCTCTGGTTTTAAATCTACAGCACAGGAAAAAAACATGGTCATAGCAAAAGCTATGACCATGAAATAAATATTATGATGTTTTGAAAACATATTATATGTTTGGTACTGTTACGCTAGAACCAATCCAACACCCGATTTTAATGGTTTGACCTCCATTTCCTTCAGAGAAAATATCAGATTTTTGGGGTGCTTTAGCTCTATAACTTGTAGCCGATTGCGATGCGTGAGATTTTAAAGTTGGATCTACACGTCCTGCTTTCGATGCTTCGTCTGCTGCTAACCAGAATACTGCACGTTTGTTAAATGTTGTTGTACCACAATCGTTAGCACTTGCTGCATACATCGCTGCAATTTGTAAGTGAGGACGACCGTTAGAAGGGTTTAAGCTTAAAGACTCACGGTAATAACTTCTAGCTTTAGAATATACTCCGCTTCTCTTTAACTTATCTGCAATCTTACTATATAATTTTGCTTTTTTGTAGTTATCCGTTTCTAAGCTTAATGCTTGCTCGTAATACTTAAGTGCTTCGCTAGATTTGTTTTCTTTGTCTTTTAATAATCCTAAGAAATATGCAGAGTTTGCAGATGGATTTAAATCGTGATATGCATTTACTATTTTAAAATATAATGGGTCACTAGTACAATCTTTCTCAGACATTTTACCAGCTGCTCTCTGTAACCAAACAGCATCTGTTTTGTTTGCTTCGAAATCTTTTTGGTATAAAGGAATTAAGTTCTCGCAGTTTGCACGTTCACCTAATTTACCATTAATACTACCGCTGATCTGATCGTATGCTTTTAAATAACTTTCATAAGGTCTTTTACGTTTTATCTCTGCACTAGTTAATGGCGTACCTGATTCTTCCTTAGCAATAATCTTATTTAAATCTTCAGAGAAATTTTTAACCTCTTCGTCTACACGTTCGGTAATATCATCGTATTTATTAAATAAATCTTGAGCTGTTTTTTGTTTTGCATCATACAAATCTACCATTAGAGAAAAGTATGTATACAAACTTTTAGGATTTTTAAAGTGTTCCTTATCTGTAGTATATGCTTTATCGAAAGCATTGTAAACTTCAAGGTCAGATAAACCTAAATCTGCTTTATTATCATACATTAACTGAGCTTTTTCAGTTAAAACTTCTCCTTGAGATGATCTTGATGGAAAGTTTGCTAATTCTTCATCCCAAAGTTTCATGATATCTTCTATATAAGCTTTTTTCTCAGCCCCTGTAGAATTCTCAATCTTGTAATCTAAAATTTTGTTACCGTCAATATGTATTGCTTTATTGAACTTAGGGCACGCTTTCCTTACTTCCATCCAAGGCGTGTAAGCGGCATCATAATTCTTTGCTTTCACATACTCGTGAAAAATAGACAATTTAGTAGTACATTCTTCTTGACTCTGAGCGAAACCGTTTGTTAGTCCCAAGCATAACAATGCTACTATTAAAGTAACTTTCATTTTCATAATTTTTATTTTTGCGTAATAGTTAATCAAATTTTCGTTTTACAAACCATCTATCGTTTAACGACAAACTAATGCTAAAGTTAACAAAGTTTTCTTGAATTAAGTTCTTAGAAGTAGTCCCTCTTTTCCCAAATTCGACACCAATGTTTGCGTTAGAAAAAATAGTTCCTAATGGTAAACCTGCACCAAAAGATATGCCAAACTCGTTAATCTCCTCATCATTAATCACTAAACCTGATTTTTGAGTCCTAAAACCAGCACGGTAAACCACACGGTTCCAGTAGCCTGTAAACGCATTATACTTTGGAATATAAAATCCTCCAACAGATAAACCAAAGGCATCTTCATATTCAACATTATTACTTTCTATATGTTCGTTTGTAGCACCGCTAGTGTTCTCGAATGTAGTTTCGACCCCAACAAACCAATGTCTCGGTTGACCAATACCCGTTCCTATAGAGAATTTTGAAGCGACATTAACATCGGTTTCTAATAGACCAGCATCGATAAGTGATTGCTCTCCATCTATCGTACTCACAATACTTTCGGTATCGGCAGAAGAGTTTACTACAACTGTAGAAAATGATCTAGAATTTTTAGACTTAAAAGTACTACTAGGTGCATATGTTGCAGAAGACACCCATTCAAAATCATCGAAAACAAGTGCTTTGTATGTCATTCCAAAATTAAAACTCACTCCACTTAAATCAGATCTATTATTTTGTCTCGTTTGATAACTTATTAGCTGACCATCGGTATCGTAAACATACTGAAGAATACTGTTCTTAATATTACCAAAACCATATTGTGCGTCCACACCAATACTTAAATTTTTAGTCACTAAATATCCTGCAGAAAGAAACGCCTTATTTAAACCACCTTCTCCGGTAAATCGGTTTTGTAAATCGCCGTTATCGTAATTGGTTTGAAGTTTATAACCGACAGATGAATATGGAAGAAGTCCAAATCCAAAACCAAATTTTCCTACTGGCATAGATATGGCAATATAATCGAAAGTTGAAGAACTTGCATCGTCAGAAACACCATTCTCTTCCATAGAAGAACTTGTATGACTTCCCCCAATAGCAAATTTTACTGGTCGACTTTCACCACCATACATCTTTAAATTCTCTGAAGCATATGATGCGGGATTTCGTAAATTAACGTGTATACTATCGCTAAAAATACTAAGTCCTCCCATACTTCTATTTTCTACAGTCCCTTTAAACTTAAGGTTTCCAATACCGTAATATGAATATGGCGAAGCTGTACCACTGTTTTGAGCATAACTATTAACTGCAAAAGCAGCAATAAAAACTAATACAAGTTTTTTAATCATTCGTATGAATTAAATTGTAAAATTGAGTTCAATCCTTCTAAAAGAAAATTCGAGTTCGCAAATATGCCACTTTTTAATTGCTTTGACAAGAAATTAGTGTCGCCTCCTGTTAAAATAATTGTTAAATCTCTATATTTTTCTTGGTAAATTGAAATATTTCCATTGATTTCATTTAAAATTCCAAACACCACGCCTGAATGGATCGCGGCATTTGTAGAATTTCCTATAATATCTAGGGGCTCTTCCGCTATTAACAACGGTAATTTTGCGGTATAATTGTTTAAAGACTTATATCTTAATTGTAATCCTGGAGAAATTCCGCCTCCAAAATACTTAGATTCTTCTGACACAAAATCATACGTAATACAAGTACCAGCGTCTATAACAAGAACATTTTTATTTTTATACTGACTAACCGCAGCACTAACCAAGGCAATGCGATCTATTCCTAACGTTTTAGGTGTACCATAATGATTAAAAAATGGCACTGGGGTGTCGTGATCTAATAGCAATACATCGCACGCTCTTTTTATAGCTAAAACATCCAATTCTGTTAAATTTCCAACCGAAGACAGTATGCCTTTCTCTATATCTGGGTGGGTTTCAATAAAATTTTGAAATTTTTCTAAAAAATTTTCAGCTTCTACTATTTTTTTATCTACAATTCTATTTGCTTCAAAAACAGCTAGTTTCACAAAAGAATTCCCGCAATCTATTATTAAATTCATAGAAAATATTTGAAATACGAATCTACGAAAGCATTTTTTTATAAAAAACATTTGGAGAAGAATAAAAAGGTTGTATATTTGCACTCGCAATTACGCACTGGTGCCTTAGCTCAGTTGGTAGAGCAAAGGACTGAAAATCCTTGTGTCCCTGGTTCGATTCCTGGAGGCACCACCAGAAAACCCTGAAAACATTATGTTTTCGGGGTTTTTGTTTTTATAGACTTTCCTTAAATTTACATGCACAACAGCTAGATGAATCATTCTAAAAAATTGTGTGTGAATTGATAAATAGCTTGATCTTTTTAAAATAGAATCACATTGAATTTATTAATAAACATTCTTAAGCTATGCTACGGGAGTTACTTGTAAATTATCTTTGGGGATTCTCGACAAACTTCGTTTGCTAGTTTCGTCAGAATCTTACAATTCTTTCTCACTAATGCTAGAATACCCTTTAAATCCTCAATATTCAACTTTTTAATGTCTCTTTTAAATGGCTTGTAAAATTGTGAAAACCCCATGTTTTTCTATGGTGTTCGAGCGTAGTCGAGAACTTAAAATATAATTTTTTTTTCTTCGGCAATTAATTACATAAATGCAAAAACTCAACAAGGGAGCTTGATTCAATTAGATTCTGCTTCATTTCCGTTTTTTAAAGCCAATTTTATTTCTAATTGAGAACAAAAAGCACAGCAACCTTTACTATTTTTACTACCAAACTCTATCGCAAACCGTTATGGCAATCATTGGTAATATTATAAAAGGTGTAATTCAGATTAAAGACACACTGACTCCAGAATCTAATCCTGTTGAAAATCAAAAAGAGGTTTTAAAATCACTTCTAGAAACAGCTAAAGACACGGCATTTGGTAAACACTATAAATTTGAAGCGCTTTTAGAACACGAAGATTTCGAATCTAAGTTTTCTGAAACCATCCCATATTTTGATTATAATAAAATAAACGATGAATGGTGGTACCGTTTACATCAAGATGAAGGTGATATTACTTGGCCTGGAAATCCCGATTATTTTGCTCTAAGTTCTGGAACTACAGGAAAAACTAGTAAACGTATTCCCGTAACAAAAGATATGATCGAGTCTATTAAAAATGCAGGCATACAGCAAGTATTTGCTTTAAACTCATTCGATTTACCTGCAGATTTCTTTGAAAAGGAAATTATGATGCTAGGAAGTTCTACCGATTTAATCGAAAGAGAAAATCATTTAGAAGGTGAAATAAGCGGTATTAGCGCGAGTAATATTCCGTTTTGGTTCCGTGGTTATTACAAACCCGGGGAAGACATATCTAAAATAGAGGACTGGGACGAGCGCGTAGAACGCATCGCAGAAAATGCCAGAAATTGGGATATTGGAGCTTTAAGTGGTATACCGTCGTGGTTAGAACTGATGCTTAAAAAAGTAATCGATTACCATAATCTTAACAACATTCACGAAATTTGGCCAAACCTTCAAGTGTATACCTCCGGAGGTGTGGCTTTTCAACCATACGAGAAGAGCTTTAATGCTCTTATGGGACACCCTATTACTATTATCGATACGTATTTGGCTTCAGAAGGTTTTATCGCCTTTCAAGCACGTCCCGAAACGACGTCCATGCAATTGGTTACAGATAATGGGATTTACTTTGAATTTGTACCCCTTAAACCGGAATATATTTTAGAGGATGGTTCTTTAACAGAAAATGCCCCATCTATTACTTTAGCAGATGTAAAACTTGATGAAGATTACGTATTAATTATAAGCACTGTTTCTGGAACTTGGCGCTATATTATTGGCGACACTATTATGTTTACAGATATAGAACGTGCCGAAATAAAAATTACAGGACGCACAAAATTCTTTCTTAACACTGTAGGTTCTCAGCTATCTGTGAATAAAATGAATGATGCCATGCTTCATTTAGAAGAACAATTCGACATGAAGATTCCTGAATTTACGATTTGTGCAAAGGAATTTGAGGATGGCTTTTACCATTGTTGGTACTTAGGAACAGAGAATACAGACAAAGACACGAATACCATCGCAGAAGCCATAGATAATTTCTTAAAAGAGGCTAATAAAAATTATGCTGTAGCGCGATCTAAAGCACTTCAAGGTTTAAAAGTAAAACTGATTAAGCCTGAAATATTTTCCGAGTGGAATGCAAAAAACAAAAAGAAAGGTGGTCAAGTAAAAATGGAGCGCGTTATGAATGAAGACAAGTTTAAAACTTGGGAAGATTTTGTTAATGAATAACGATTAGTTCGTTTCAAGCTTTTTATCCCGCTCATCAATTAACAACATAATTTCTTCTGGAGACAAGTAGAAACGCTTGATTCTGTCTTTATAACTCTCAGGAATATTGGCATTATCCAGAATGAAGTTTTTTGTTGCAATAATATAATCCTCCATACCGTGTATAATCGCAAACGAATCTGCATTACGTTCGGCTTCTCTTATAAATTTACTTGAAAACAGATACTTAAATCCGAATCTTATTAGCCCAAAAGTCGAACGATTCTGATAGTCGCAAATGTGTCCCAATTCATGCCCCAACCAACCAATAATTACATTGGAAGGGATTAATTTTGTCGAAAATTCGGAGTTCGAAATTTTAATCTTTTTACTAATAAAAATAATATAGCGTCTCCCTTTTTTTCCTTTTAGTAAACTAGAAAACTGAGGTTGCGCCTGCATAGTCGATTTTTTGATTTCCTTTTTAAATCGGATATCAATCTCGACATTTTCTAAATCAGGATAAAAAGACAAAGCCATTTTAGCTTCCTTTTCTATAGATTTAGGAACAGTATGATTTTTTGAAATAGATACAGTAGGCATAGCTTGAGATTGAAAAAGAATAACACTTAGTATTAAACAATATTTTAAAAGTAAAGTCTTCACATTTCTATTCGTTTGATGGTCCTTGAACTGGAGCCTCCTTTTGAGTATTTGCTCCTAAAAATCCTTCAGGAAAGTCCAATGTTCGTATTGGGAATGGAATATTAATATCATTCGCATCAAACGCTGCCTTAATCGCTATCATCGCTTCAGATTTTGCTTTGGCAACTTGTAATGCAGATGTCGATTTAATCCAAAAACGAGTTTCAAAATTAATAGAGCTATCTGCAAACTCGTTATACATAAATATCACTTCTTGAGAACTTGTTACAGCATCAAAAGTTTCTACAATAGTTTTTACAACTAGATCCCTTACGAACTTTAAGTCGGAATCGTAATGTACCCCACACCCTAAGATAACACGAGATTGCGCTGTAGTAGAATAGTTTTTTATAGGACTATCCACTACCATTTTATTAGGAATATACACCAGATTATTATCCGATTGCTTTAAAGTCACCGATCGCAAATCAATATTAGTAATCTCGCCTTCATAGCCATTACTTTCTATCCAGTCTCCATATTTAAAAAAGTGAATATAAGAGAGTACAACACCAGAATAGAAATTAGCTAAAGCACCTTGCAAAGCCAAACCAACAGCTAAACCTAACACTCCGGCACCTGCTAAAACAGTATTTAGCGCTTTATCTAAATTTAAGATTCCAAGAACAATAAAAAGCCCAATAATTACAACTACAGCAGATACTAACTTCGAAATCAAATTTTTCATTGATCGCTGCATAGTACTTCTATCAAGTAATTTTAGAACCAATTTATTAATCCACTTCGAGAGAAATAATACGAAAGAAAATACAATTATGGCGATAATAAAATTTGGAAGTGCTAGAATAATACTATCTAACCAATGATCTAGCTTAGATAACATCTTAGACCAAGCTTCTAATAATTTGTTTTTCATATTATGTGTGTCCCTTTTATATTTTAAGGATTGATAAGGTAGTAAAATAAATTAAAACCGATTAACGCATTCAATTTTAAAATAAACCGCATTAAAATAGCTATTAAAAACCAGACACTTAACACCTTTAAAAAAAGACTTTCAAGACGACTATTCTGATTTCATAGCATTCGATTCAAATGAGAGAAAAACACTATGTAATCAATCGTTTTACAAGCGAACTTAATGTTAATCCTTGAACTAAAATTGAAAACACGACAAGCATATACGTAATTACAAGAAATAATTCCCTGTGCATCTCGCTAGTTAAACTTAAAGCCAATGCAATGGATATACCGCCTCGCAATCCGCCCCAAGTCATTATTTTATTAGTTTTAGTTCTAAACTCTAAGCGTTTTTCAAACATGCCAATCGGACCATGCAATGAGATATATCTGCTTACTAACGCAATTGGAATCGCTAATAATCCGGCAAAAATGTAAGACCATTGAAATTCTAACACAAGCATCTCCATACCTATTAACACAAACAATATCGTGTTTAACAAGATGTCGACTAGTTCCCAAAACTTATCTACATAGTTCTCGGTTATCTCCGACATTGCAGATCCTCTTACCGTATCATTTCCTACAACCAACCCAGCTGTTACCATAGCTAAAGGCGCGGATAAATGCATTTTTTGAGCTATTACAGTTCCTAGCATAACGGTTGCTAGAGTAATAATAACCTCAACATCATAATCGTCTATAGATTTCATCAATCTATAAGTTCCATATCCTAAAAGTAATCCTAGAATTATACCACCAATAACTTCCCGAGCAAACAATTCTAGGACTTCATTAACTTCAATACCCCCAGCTCCTGTAGCATTTGCGATTTGAAAAATGGTTAAAAACACTACAACTCCTACGCCATCATTAAATAAGGATTCCCCAACAATTTTAGCTTCCAAATCTTTTGGAACTCCAACTTTTTTCAGAATACCAAGCACTGCAATAGGATCTGTTGGCGAAATTAAAGCTCCAAAAAGCAGACAATAGATAAAATCTACATCCATTCCTAAAAGTAAAAGCACGCCATACATTAAGCCTCCAATTAAAAACGTAGATAACAAAGTTCCTACGGTTGCAAAAACTAAAACGGGCCATCGCTGGATTTTTAATTGCTCGAAATTAGTATGCAAAGCACCTGCAAAAAGCATAAAACTTAACATAACATCTAGCAATACCGCCCTAAAATCGATTTCTGTAATTAAATTGCGTTCTGCCAATAACAATGTTTTATCAATGGTACCAATAGCTAGGACGACTAATGTAAATACCAAAGTAATTAGCATTAAACCAATAGTATTTGGTAATTTTAAAAATCTAACATTTATATATCCAAAAGCGGCGGCAAGAGAGACAAGCGTCGTTATAATTATAAAATAATCCATGTAATGTGTTTAGTGATATTAAAATAAATGATAATTAAGCAGATTAGCAAGATGTTAGTATATTCAATTTGAGAAAACAGTAAATTAGCTGTAAATAATTAACAAAACAACCGACATAAATACCATGCAAAAAACATATTACGATCCAGCCGACCTAAAAAAATTCAGTAAAATATCTGATTGGAATGAAGAATTAGGAGAAAAATTTTTCGACTATTACGGAAAAGTTTTTGAAGAAGGTGCCTTAACCGAACGTGAAAAATCGCTAATTGCTTTAGCTGTATCGCATACCGTACAATGCCCGTATTGTATTGATGCTTATACTGGTGATGCATTAAAACGAGGAATTACAAAAGAAGAAATGATGGAAGCTTTACACGTTTCGGCAGCTATTCGTGGTGGTGCTTCTTTGGTTCACGGTGTTCAAATGATGAATAAAGTGAATAAGTTAGAAATGTAAGTTTCTTAACATTGTTCAGTCTAAAATAAAAGCAAAAACAATTAATACTTTTTAATGATTAGTAAGTCTTTACATAAACGCGAAAGTGATTTAGCAAATAGTAACCGCCAATTAGAACTTTTATCGAATGGAATTTTCAAAAACGGAGAATTACCAACCTTTAAAGCTAAAATTTCTGAAACAGGACAATTTCCACTAAAAGCAAAAAAGTTAGAAATTCTACAAATTAACGTCGGATATATGTGTAACCAAGTTTGTGCACATTGCCATGTTGATGCTGGTCCAGATCGTAAAGAAATTATGACTCGCGAAACGATGATGCAATGTCTGGATGTTATTAAAAACACAGGCGCACATACATTAGATTTAACTGGTGGCGCCCCTGAAATGAATCCTGATTTTCGATGGTTTGTGGAAGAAGCTGCTAAAGCTGGAATTAAAGATTTTATTGTACGCTCGAATCTTACTATTATTCGTGCAAACAAAAAGTATTACGATTTACCAGAGTTTTTCAAAAAACACAATGTGCATGTCATTAGTTCTATGCCACATTGGACACAAGGAAAAACAGATAAGCAACGTGGCGATGGTGTTTTTGCTAAATCCATTCAAGCGTTAAAAGACTTAAATGCCATTGGTTACGGTATGCCTGGTAGCGGACTCCGTTTAGACTTGGTTTACAATCCGTCGGGAGCCTTTTTACCAGGAAATCAAGATGCTTTACAACGCGATTTCAAGAAAGCTTTATTAGAGGATTTTAATATTCAGTTTCACAATTTATTTGCGATAACAAACCTACCAATAGCACGATTTTTAGATTATTTGATTGCTTCTGAAAATTATGAGGATTATATGTATAGCCTTGTTGAGGCTTACAATCCTACAGCTGTTACAAATGTTATGTGTACAAACACACTATCGATAAGTTGGGATGGTTATTTATTTGATTGCGATTTTAATCAGATGTTAGAACTACCTGTAAATAGTAAAGTGAAACATATTTCGGAATATAACGAAGACCTTCTAGAAAACAGAGACATTGTTATTTCTCAGCATTGTTATGGATGTACCGCTGGTGCAGGAAGCAGTTGCCAAGGAAGTGTTATTTAATAAAACACTTCTAAATATTTAAATGGAACTAATCAATTGGCAGTGGAGTATAATTATAATCACGAGCATTATATTCTTTATCATTTCGCCTTGGGCAAAAACAAGTAATCAGTTTTTTAAAGCGGTTAACAACAAAAAAGCGCCCAATACATTTGTCCTTACCGGGAGTTTAATAATTTCTTGGATATTCGCAAAAAGCATTACAAATGCCGCGAATCTAGGTCTTGAATTTGGTATTGTTGGTGGTGTTGCCTATGCCGGATATTATGCCTCTTTTGCCGTGGCAGGCCTCCTTATTTATAAAATGCGTACCGTTGGCGGATTTACAAGTATACATCACTTTTTAAGTTCGAAATTTGGAAAAGGTGCTATGCTTATTTTTTCCATTCTCATTGCCATTCGGTTATTTAATGAAGTCTGGAGTAACACTATGGTTATAGGGAGTTATTTTGGAGATTCGGGTACACTTCCTTATTATACAGCCATTATACTCTTTACTTTTTTAACCTTAGCCTACGCGATTAAAGGCGGGTTAAGTAGTTCTATTTTTACCGACGTTATACAAATGGTTTTATTCTCGGTGTTACTGATTGTGATTCTTTGGAATATTTTCTCTGTCGATGATTTCTCAACTAAAGATGTAGTAAGCTCCGGAACTTGGGATTTCCAATTCGGACTTAATCTATTCTTTGCCGCCTTAATTCAGTCGTTTAGTTATCCGTTTCACGATCCCGTTTTAACCGACAGAGCATTTATCAGTTCTCCTAAAACAACTCGAAAAAGCTTTTTACTAGCCACAGTTCTAGGTGCACTTTGTATTGTTTTATTCAGCATTGTTGGAGTTTATGCACAAACACAAGGCCTAAAAGGGCAAGCCGCTGTTGAAGTTGGTAAAGCCTTTGGAGTTGTTATTTTACTAGTGATAAACTTTATAATGATTACCTCTGCAGCATCAACTTTAGACTCTACATTTTCATCATTTTCAAAACTAGTCGCTATCGATTTAAAACTCGGAAAAAGCTTAAGTTTTGGTCGGCTGGCTATGGCAGTCATTGCCGTTTTAGGAACAATTCCTGTATTTTTAGATGCTGAAATTTTATCGGCTACAACTATTTCCGGAACTATGGTTATTGGTCTTACGCCGGTTTTTCTGTTTTGGAATATAAAAACACCTCCACTAAGTTTTTACTTAAGCGTGGGTTGCGGACTCGGTTTCGGATTGTTTTTAATCCTAGATTACTTCCCTAAATCGTTAATATTTACTGAAGGAAAATATGCCAATTTACTATGGATTAACGTCTGGGGCATTTTATCTTGTATCACATTATACTTTATTCCCAAATGGCTAAAAAAATAGAAAACCTCGGAAATTTATCAGGAAAAACACTCCTTTTTGGTGGTATTTACAGCAATCTACAAGCCTTAGAAGCCTTGAAGAAGATTGCCGAAGATGAAAAAATTCCGTCTAAAAACTGTATTTGCACGGGCGATATTATCGGGTATTGCGCCCAACCCGAAGAAACCATTCAGCTTTTTAAAACTTGGCAAGCCAAAAGCATTGTTGGTAACGTAGAAATTAAATTAGCTGAAGGTGCCGATAATTGTGGTTGTGATTTTAAAGAAGGTTCACGTTGCGATGTACTGTCGCAAAACTGGTATACCTATGCACAAAGTAAGCTTTCTAAAGATTCGGTAGCGTTTGTTTCACATTTACCAGATACTATTCAGTTTCATTATGCAAATAAAAACATAAGTGTAGTACATGGCTCCTATTTTAATGTTTCAGAATTTATTTTTAAATCCACACCTTGGATTCAAAAGCAATCTAATTTCGAAGCTACAGAAAGCGATGTAATTATAGCAGGCCACTGCGGATTACCGTTTCAGCAAACCCAAAATAATAAAACTTGGATAAACCCAGGTGTTATTGGGATGCCTGCAAACAATGGTTCTCCTAATGTATGGTATGTTATTTTAGATGACAAAAATGATGTCCTAAATATTGAATTTCGTACTCTGGATTATGATTTTGAGTTAGCGAGCACATTAATGCTTACAAATAAATTACCGAAATCGTATGCCGAAACCCTTAAAACGGGCATTTGGGATAATATGGAAATTCTACCAGATGCGGAATGCGAACAACAAGGCTTGGTTATTAATTTTGAAGACACTCCAATAACGTAAGTCAGATTACAGGCAATTAACAGGCGATTAAAAAAAATGAAAATATAACAATCTATGTAATCTCTAGATTGTATTTTTGGTAAACAGATCAACCATTCTTCTTTTATTATATAACAACAAAACGCATATTTATGGGAATTTTAAGTTTAAAAGATACTGATGGCGACAATGAAGTTGCTTACAATTTTCACTTTCCAACATCGAAAAAAGCACTAATTGTTTTCACTAGAAATCCAGAATTAGGCAAATGCAAAACACGTTTAGCTAAAACTATCGGCGACGAAAATGCGCTAGAAGTTTATAAGATTTTATTAGAGCATACGGCCAAAATAGCTGAACCTGTTAAAGCAGATCGTTATGTGTTTTATTCTGAAAACATTCAGAACGAAGATCTTTGGAATACTGAGCATTTCAGAAAAAAATTACAATCAGGACATAATTTAGGCGAAAGAATGAGTCATGCATTTTCAGATTTATTTCAGAATTACTATCTTAAAGTCATTATAATAGGCAGTGACATTCTAGATCTTACTACCGAAGTTATTGACGATGCCTTTAATCAGTTAGAACATCACGATGTGGTTATTGGTCCAGCAAAAGATGGTGGCTATTATCTGTTAGGAATGAAAACTTTAGAGTCTAATATATTTGAAGGTAAAGCTTGGGGAACAGAAACCGTGCTTCAAGACACCCTTAAAAATTTAGAGAACAAATCGGTATCTTTACTTGAAGAATTAAACGATATCGATACATTTGAGGATATAAAAGATTACCCGAAATTAAATAAATTCACGATTAAATCATGATAAAATACATTAACGAAACCACAGAATACTTACAAAGCAAAGGCTTCGATAAACCTGAAATTGGTATTATACTAGGTACTGGATTAGGAAAGTTATTAGACGACGTTTCTATTATTCACGAAGTGAGCTATAATCAAATTCCGTATTTCCCTACAGCAACTGTAGAATTCCATAAAGGAAAATTAATCTACGGAGAGCTAGAAGGAAAAAAAGTAATTGTTATGCAAGGTCGTTTTCATTTATACGAAGGTTACACCTTACAAGACATTACTTACCCGGTTAGAATTATGAACCAATTAGGGATACATACACTTTTAGTGTCTAATGCTTCTGGAGCAGTGAATTTAGATTATGCAAAAGGTGATTTAATGTTAATAGACGACCATATTAATTTACTAGGTGGTTCTCCCCTAGCTTTTAAAGGCGTGTCTAAATTAGGTGAACGTTTTACAGATATGAGCGCTCCTTACGATAAGGAAATAAATTCCAAATTTAAAAGTATAGCAAAAGCGCACGACATTACATTACACGAAGGTGTTTACGCAAGTATGTTAGGTCCACAATTAGAAACACGAGCAGAATATCGCATGCTTCAAATTTTAGGTGCAGATGCTGTTGGAATGAGTACGGTGCCAGAAATTATTGTCGCTAATCATTTAAAACTAAAAGTTGCCGCTGTTTCTGTGATTACAGACAAAGGAGATCCTGACAATTTACAGCCTGTTAATATTGAAGAAATTATTGCGGTTGCAGAAAAAGCAGAACCAAAAATGATTACGCTCTTTAAGGAACTAATAAAAACGTTATAAGGCTACTTTAAAAGCAAGTTACACACTTTATATCATCTTGTTTTCTTGAGTAAACACATACAAGAAAACAAGATTTTTTTATGGAAAAATATATAGACATTATTCAAAACTCTTACTCCGGCTATTGGCGGTATTTAAAACACGAGTTAATTTCGGTAAACCATTGGGATAATTATTTCTATGGTCTTATTATAATTTCACTTGTTGTTTGGGGCTTAGAAATCGCATTTCCTTGGCGTAAAAATCAGTCGATCTTTAGGAAAGATTTCTGGTTAGATACATTTTATATGTTCTTCAATTTCTTTCTTTTAAATCTAATCGTCCTCATTGCTTTGTCCAATACCTTGGCAGAACTGTTTAACGATTTACTCTCTGTTTTTGGACTTACATTGAATAATTTTCAATTACTTCAAATAAACGAGCTACCAAAAGCCGTTGGATTATTCATCTTTTTTATTGTAAGTGATTTTGTACAATGGAATACCCACAGATTATTACACCATGTCCCTATGCTTTGGAATTTTCATAAAGTACATCATTCTGTAAAAGAGATGGGATTTGCAGCACACTTGCGCTATCATTGGATGGAACCTGTTGTATATAAATCCCTCCTATATATCCCTATTGCCATAATTGGCGGATTCGATGCTCAAGATGTGGCTTTTGTACATTTCTTTTCAATTGCCATCGGACATTTAAATCATGCGAATTTAGGATGGAATTACGGTCCGTTAAAATACATTCTAAACAACCCTAAAATGCATATTTGGCATCACGCGAAAGATTTACCACCGACTTCAAAATACGGCGCAAATTACGGTATAACATTAAGTATTTGGGACTATCTTTTTAAAACAGATTACATTCCGCATAGCGGAAGAGATATTGAATTGGGTTTTCATGGAGACGAACATTTCCCTAAAGACTTTATTAACCAGGAGCTTTATCCTTTAAAAAAACAAGATGATTAAAAATATAATAATTACAGTACTTATATGTTGTTCAACTTCACTTTTTGCGCAACAAACAGACCATTCGGTTTGGACAACTTTTTTAAATAAAAATGTAGACCTAAACGGACATGTTAATTATAAAAACATAAAACAACACCCCGAGACTTTAGACATTTACTTAGGCCTGCTTTCTAAAAGCAAACCTAATTCTAGTTGGTCTAAAAATGAAACTTTAGCCTTTTGGATTAACGCCTACAATGCGTTTACCATAAAACTTATAATTGATAACTATCCGCTTGAAAGCATAAAAGATATTAGTGGTCCGTGGGATAAAGAATTTATTTCCATAAATAACAAGACCTATTCTTTAGGGCAAATAGAACACGAGATCTTAAGAAAACTAAACGAACCTAGAATACATTTCGCCATTGTTTGCGCCTCAGAATCTTGTCCGAAATTATTAAATACGGCATATACTGTAGCTAAATTAGATACGCAGTTAGATGTAGCAGCCGTAACGTTTATTAATTCTAACAAAAACCAACTAACACCTGATTCTATTAAATTATCTAAAATATTTAAATGGTTTTCGGAAGATTTTGAAACCAACGGCACTTTAATAGAATTTATTAATACGTACGCTAAAACTAAAGTTAACCCTTCTAAACGCATCTCTTATTTAGATTATAATTGGGAATTAAATGAGTAATATTTCTATTGTAATCCCCGTTTTAAATGAAGTAGGAAACATTGATAAATTAATTCCATATCTATTACATAATTCATCGTTAGAACACATAAGTGAAATTATAGTAGTAGATGGAGGCAGTACGGACGGCACACAAAACATCGTGAATTCTTTTCCGGAAGTTCGACTTGTAAACTCTGAGAAAGGAAGAGGAACACAAATGAATACGGGTGCAAAATTAACAAAAGGAACCATTCTATATTTTTTGCATGCCGATTCTTATCCGCCTAAAAATTTCGATACTTATATATTAGAAACAATAAGTAATAAATCTGAAGCCGGGTGTTTTAAAATGGCATTTAACTCGTCGCATTGGTGGCTAAGATTAGCAGGTTGGCTTACACAATTTTCTTGGAAAATAAGTCGTGGTGGCGATCAGAGTTTATTTGTTAACAAATCACTTTTCGATACGCTTGGAGGTTATAACACAGATTATAAAATCTATGAAGACAATCATTTTATAAATTCCCTGTATAAGGTAACGAAGTTTACCGTGATTCAAGAAAAACTAACCACCTCGGCAAGACGATATCAAAGCAAGGGCATTTGGACATTGCAATATCATTTTTTAGTAATCCATTTAAAATATAGCTTAGGCGCATCTCCTAAAGCACTACATAACTACTATTTAAAGTATATAAATGTTAAAAAACAATAAAGTTACCTTAATAAAGTTCTAAAGTGTATTCACCGTTTCATGTATTAAATTACTTTCACATAAAACTATCCATATGAAACACAACTACCTTCTAATCTTTGTTTGTCTTATATTTTTTTCTTCACCACTACTCGCCCAAACCGAAATTCATGCAAAAGTTTTAGATTCTACAAATAAAGAACCTATTTCTTATGCGACTATTTCTTATAATAATTCTACAGGAGTAATTAGTAATGAAGTGGGGCAATTTCAGATTCATATTAATACAACGATCACAGAACAAGATTCATTATTTTTTAGTTGTTTGGGTTACGAATCGAAACAATTTTCAGCAAAAGCATTCCAAGATAGTGTAGTGTTTCTAAAACCAAAATCTATCGAGTTAAATGAAGTCATGCTCTTCAATAAAAATTATACGGTAGACGAGATTATAGAGAAGGTTGAAGATAATTTAGAAAAAAATTACGGTGGAACTTTCGAAAAAAGCAAACTCTTTTTCAGAGAAACTTATGGCTCTACAATTCTGAAAAAAGCCGTTAAAATTAAAGCATCTACAATTCCAGAATTTAATCAAGAATTAACAGATAGTATTTTACGCGACATCCCACTAAATTCCTATCAATACACCGAAATACTGGGAGAATTCTACAAAAATAAATTAGAAAAAAAAGAAGATACTGTTATAAAATTAGACATTCTTAAAGCTTCAGAACTTTACGATAAAAATAACGAAATGACATTTGAAGCTTACGAAAACAAGCTGAATGCTATCGTAAAGAAACACGTAAAGCGCGATTCCTATTTTAAAATTAAATCGGGTTTATTTGGAACAAAAGAAGATGTAGATTCTTCATTCTTCCAAGATGAATCCAATAAAAAATCTGAAGCATATTTAGAAGCCGAAAAGAAAAAGGAAAAAGACAGAAAAAAGAACTTTCTAAAATACAGAAAACATGTTATTAATAGCATGGAAAGAAGCAGTTTTGCAAGCGAGGAATCTAGCTTAAACTTCATTTATAAATCTAACCGCTACGACTTTGAGCTGCTAGATTACTCCTTTCTTAACGACCAATATGTTTATAAAATTGCATTTAAACCTAAACGTGGCGAAGATTACAGAGGTATTGTATACATAAACACAGACGATTTTGCGATAATAAGATTAGATTTCAAAAATGTAAAATCGTTAAAAACCTTCAAACTTTTAGGTATTTCATTAGACGTATTTAAACGAAAAGGAAGTTTTATTTACGCTAAAAACAAGTCTGATAATTACAGCCTAAAATACGCAGAAATAGAGACGGAAAATAAAGCGGGAATTGATAGACCTTTTAAAATCATCGAAAAAAACAAGCATGTTAAAGGCCGAAGAAAACAAAACGAACTTTCTGGAGACATTAATTTTATAGCAACCAATTATTCTAAAAGAGAGTTAGTTGTCTTTGAACATGAAACCATAACAGAAAGCACTTTTAATTCATTTAAGGAAGAAGCAGAGGTTACACCAATCTATCTGCCTGCATACGATCCTGAATTCTGGAAAGGGTATAATATTATCGAACCCAACACAGCCATAAAAGATTTTAAAAGTATGGAACCTGAAGAAGATTAAAACCTTACGAAAGGAAATGTACTTTGTATAGACTAAAAGTGATGTTGAACAGAAATAGAATTAAATTATTGTTTATTCCTGATTCGATAAGAAGATTTTAAAAACACAAAAGCAAATCCAAATAACTAATTATATTTGCTTCCTGTATTCTCAGAAACACTAGTATGTCTATAATTAAAGTTATTATTCCGGCGTATAACGAAGCCGATTCCATTGCACATGTAATTCAAGACATTCCTGATCTTGTTAATGAAATTATTGTAGTTAGTAATAACTCGAGCGATAATACAGAAAAAAATGCAAAGGAAGCAGGAGCTACAGTTTTAACAGAAACCAATAAAGGTTATGGTTATGCCTGCTTAAAAGGGATGGATTATATTTCTAAACAGGATGTGAAACCCGATATTATTGTTTTTTTAGATGGCGATTACAGCGATTATCCAGAACAACTAACAGAACTTATAGCTCCTATTCTGGAAGATAATATCGATTTTGTGGTCGGTTCACGCGTAAAACGTTTACGTGAATCAGGATCTATGACAGTGCCACAAGAGTTTGGAAACTGGTTAGCAACTTCTTTAATGCGCTTATTTTTCAAGTCAACTTTTACAGATTTAGGTCCATTTCGAGCCATTAAATACAATAAACTACTAAACCTCAATATGATAGACAAAACATATGGCTGGACTGTAGAGATGCAATTAAAAGTTTTAAAGCAAAATTTATCCTATCGAGAAATCCCTGTAAAATATCGTAACAGAATTGGCGTATCAAAAGTTTCAGGCACAATAAAAGGTGCTATATTTGCAGGCATAAAAATCCTCTATTGGATTTTTAAATATAGTATAAAAAAATGATATTAGAAATTATTATAATTGCCATATACTCAACATCTTTAGCATTAATTTTCATGTATGCTTTGGCACAGTTAAACCTATTATTAAATTATCTTTCTGCACACAAGAAAGATACACATTTGCCTCCTTTAGACATTTCTAAGGAAAATGAGCTTCCAACGGTTACCATTCAATTGCCGGTTTACAACGAAATGTACGTTATGGATCGTTTGTTAGAGAATATCGCGACAATGACTTATCCGAAACATAAATTGGAAATTCAAGTATTAGACGATTCTACAGACGAAACCGTAGAAACAACTCGTGCGCATGTCGAGAAATTAAAAGCAACAGGTCTAGATATTACACATATTACGAGAACAGACCGTAGCGGCTATAAAGCTGGAGCCTTAAAAGCAGGATTAGAAATTGCAAAAGGGGAATTCATCGCCATTTTCGATGCCGACTTTTTACCGGAATCAGATTGGCTACTACGTACGTTACCTTATTTTAAAGACCGTAATATTGGTGTCGTTCAAACCCGTTGGGGACATATAAACCGCGAATATTCATTACTTACAAGAATTCAAGCATTTGCTTTAGATGCCCATTTTACTTTAGAACAAGTGGGAAGAAATAGCAAAGGTCATTTTATAAATTTTAATGGTACCGCTGGTGTTTGGCGTAAAGTATGTATTCTCGATGCAGGAAATTGGGAAGGCGATACGCTTACCGAAGATCTAGATTTAAGTTACCGCGCTCAACTTAAAAATTGGAAATTTAAATACCTAGAAGATGTTGAAACACCTGCAGAACTTCCTGTAGTTATTAGTGCTGCCCGATCTCAACAATTTCGTTGGAATAAAGGAGGTGCCGAAAACTTCAGAAAAATGGTTTGGAAAGTTTTAAAATCCGATAATATTTCCGGAAAAACAAAGCTTCACGGCGTATTACATTTACTAAACAGTACCATGTTTTTAAACGTCTTTATAGTAGCCGTTTTAAGTATTCCAATGCTCTATATAAAAAATGAATATGCGCATTTAAAGCCGTACTTCTACGTGATGAGTTTCTTTGTGGTAAGTAGTGTTATTTTCTTTATATGCTATTGGTTTATGTACAAGAATATTTACGGTGGAGGTGTTAAAAACTTCATTAAATACATCGGAATGTTTTTTACATTCTTCACAGTAGCCATGGGCTTTTCACTACATAATTCTATTGCTGTTCTGGAAGGACACGCTGGCAAACGAAGTGAATTTGTTCGTACACCAAAATTTAATATAGGCAATCTAAAAAACGGTTGGAAAGACAATAAATACATTAAGAAAAACATCTCTATAAATGTCATTTTCGAAGGTATACTTACACTGTATTTTGCATTCGGAATGTACAGCGCATTTGTGGTAGGAGATCAAGGTGGAGATTTCGGATTATTCCCTTTTCACCTGATGTTATTTTTAGGTTTCGGTTATGTCTTTGTAAAGTCGGTAACTTCTAAGGCTTAAATGTATTTGGGCGTTCCCCAAGGGTCGCGCTTTCCTTTTCAATCTTTTGCAAAAAAGCAAAAGGATTTCCACTGCAATCACTAACGCAAAAATCACGATAATTACACCATTCATATAAAAAACAATGGTCTAATTATCGTGATTTTTTATGGTTATAAGTATCTTTGTAAGACTACGATAACATACAGTTTAGTTATTAAATTACAGGGATAAGATGAAGGTATATAAACGCAAAAACAGACTATCAGCTCAAGAATATATAGATGGAGTTTTACAAGGCAGCCGGGTTATTCTTTCTCGTGCCATTACCATCGTAGAAAGTAATTTAGAAAGTGATAAAATACTCGCGAAAGAGATCATTCAAGCGATACTACCACACTCAGGAAATTCTATCCGTATAGGAATTACAGGTGTTCCTGGTGTTGGAAAAAGCACTTTTATAGAAGCATTTGGTAAATACCTAACCACTTTAAACCATAAAGTTGCGATCTTATCCATAGACCCAAGTAGTCAGCGCTCTAAAGGAAGTATCCTTGGCGATAAAACGCGAATGGAAGAATTAAGCAACAACGAAAATGCTTATATCCGTCCGTCTTCAACGGGAGAAACTCTTGGAGGCGTTGCCAATAAAACAGGAGAATCTATGCTACTCTGCGAAGCGTCAGGATACGACGTTATTTTGGTTGAAACTGTAGGTGTCGGACAATCGGAAACTGCTGTTCATGGTATGACCGATTTCTTCTTACTCTTAATGTTATCCGGAGCTGGAGACGAATTACAAGGCATCAAAAAAGGAATTATGGAAATGGCCGACATGGTGGTTATTAATAAAGCCGATGGCGACAATATTAAGAACAGTGAAATGGCACGTTTGCAGTATCAAAACGCTTTACATATTTTCCCTCAACCGGATTCTGGTTGGACACCGGTAGTCACTAAAGCATCTTCTACTAAAAACACCGGAATTGATGCTGTTTGGGAGCAGGTTCTAAAATATAAAGAACTTGTAGACCAAAATGGCTACTTCACCAAAAACAGAAATCATCAAAAAATTAAGTGGATGTATAACAACATCAATGAAGAATTAAAACACCTTTTCTACGGTTCTCCGGAAATTAAAAACAAACTTTCTTCTTTAGAGCATGATGTTGTATCTTCACAAGTATCTCCTGTAAAAGCAGCACAATATATTATGGAAGATTTTAAAAAAAGCATGTAAAAATAGCCCCTAACTCTATACTTGCATATTATTTAATAGCTATTAAACATTATTAATCAACTTAACCAAAACCTATGAAAAAACAATTACTTTGCATTCTAATTACAATTCTAAGCATTCATTCTTATTCACAAATCTCATTCGAAAAAGGTTATTTTATAGATAACTCTAACAAAAAAACGGAGTGTTTAATTAAAAATTATGATTGGAAAAACAACCCTACTCAATTTGAATATAAACTTTCAGAAAACTCAGAAGAAAAAAATGTAACTATCAGAACCGTAAAAGAATTCGGAATAGACAATATATCTAAATACATTAGACAAACTGTAAATATTGATAGATCTAGTGATATTACAAGCGATTTATCTGATGTGAGAAATCCTATCTTTAACGAAGAAGAATTATTTTTAAAAGTGATTATAGAGGGAAAAGCAAACCTGTATAGTTACGAAGACGGGAACTTAAAACGTTATTTTTACAATACCAACAATACTATTATTGAACAACTTATTTATAAGAGGTATAAAACATCAGACAATACTATTGGAACTTATTATAGATTTAGACAGCAACTGTTAGTTGATTTAAAATGTGATGCCATTTCAAGTAATTATATTGAAAAGGTTGACTATAAAAAATCCGATTTAATAAATATTTTCAAAAAATACAACGAATGTAATGGCACTGAATTTCAAAATTTTGAACAAAATGATAATAAAGTTTTATTCAATTTAAGTATCAGACCAGGTATAAATATATCTTCTTTTTCAACTAATAATCCTTCAGGAGCTAGTAGTAGAAACCTCGATTTTAAAAATGAAATAGGTTTTAGATTTGGATTAGAAGCCGAATTTATTATGCCTTTTAATAAAAACAAATGGGCATTAACTATAGAGCCTACTTATCAGTATTTTAATGCCGAAAAGACAAACATAAACGATGACCTTATCTCTGTAAACTACGAATCAATTGAAATACCTATTGGAATAAGACACTATATCTTCTTAAACGATACATCTAAATTATTTATAAATGGTTCTTTTGCCCTTGATTTTAGCTTTAATTCTGAAATAAAATATACAGAGTATAATTCTTTAGATTTTAAATCTGGATCGAGATATGGTTTTGGTATGGGCTATAAGTATAATGACCTATATAGTCTAGAATTAAGGTATCTTACCGGTAATGATGTCCTTTCAAATTACAGAAGTTGGGAGTCTAATTATAATACAGTATCTATAATATTAGGATATACCCTATTTTAAATCAAACTTCATTTAACTCTTAGATAAATTATCTTTAAACACATAAAAAACCCCATTACTGACGCATATCAAGTATTGGGGTTTTTCGGCAAATCAATACATAAAACTAATTCACTACATGTACTAAATATTTCTATAATTTAGAAATCTCTCATTTTAAAATTACGGTACCAAGACCAAAAATTGCAACACCTTTATAATCTAATAAATATTGGTAATATTGTTCTATAAACCTCTACTATTAAACTATATACCTAAGGCTTGCCCTCCACCAATTTGAATAGTTTCTGCAGTTATAAAAGAAGCATCTTTACTTGCTAAGAAAGAAACAACTGAAGCAACTTCTTCTGGTTTACCTATTCTTTTTAATAAAATACTATTTGCCCAAGACGCAAAAACCTCAGGTTTTGTTGCTTTAATTTGTGCGTGAAATGGAGTATCAATAGTACCAGGAGACACCGCATTTACTCTAATACCATATTCAGCTAAATCTTTTGCTAATGCTCTTGTAATTGCATGAACTCCTCCTTTAGATGTGGCATAAACTCCAGCACCTGGACCACCAGCATTCCAAGCAGCATTTGATGTATAATTAATAATTGACGAATTTTCTCCTTTTTTAAGGAAAGGTATTGCAGCTCTTGATGCAAAAAATACTGAATCAAGGTTTAAAGCCATTACAAATCTGTAAAATTCATTGGTCATTTCTTCAAATTTAGATTTACCTTTTACCCCACCTGCATCTTCTACTAAAAACACAGGAATTGACAGTGTTTGGGAGCAGGTTCTAAAATATAAAGAACTTGTAGACCAAAATGGCTACTTCACCAAAAACAGAAATCATCAAAAAATTAAGTGGATGTACAACAACATCAACGAAGAATTAAAACACCTTTTCTACGGTTCTCCGGAAATTAAAAGCAAACTGTCTTCTTTAGAACATGATGTTGTATCTTCACAAGTATCACCGGTAAAAGCAGCCCAATATATTATGGATGCTTTTAAAGAAATCAGGTGATTTAAAAGAAACCTTTTCTATGAGACCTTATCATTGTATCGTAATTGTTATCCTCTTTTTGTGTAATCAATCTATTTTTGCCACCGACTTAGATAAACTCAAACAAAATTTAAAAGACTTTTATTTACTTGAAAACGTTAGTGATACCGAAGTAGAATTACTACTTAATAGTATGTCTACAGATTACTCTTTTACCGATATCGATTACAATTTACACCGCAGAAGTAATTGGACACCAAAACAACACCTTACAAGATTAACAACTTTAGCTGTTGCTTTTGAAAACGTAAACAGTAAGTATTATAAGTCAGATAAAATGGCTGCTTCTATAGTTGGTGCCTTAAATTTTTGGAGTTATAATAATTTCTATAGTGATAACTGGTGGCATTCAGAAATTGGTATTCCTCAAAACATTGGCCCGACTCTTATAATCTGCGAGTCTATTATTCCAGATTCCACGATGACAAAGTCGCTAAAAATCATGGATAAATCCAAAATATACATGACCGGGCAGAATAAAACGTGGCTTAGCGGAAATGTTTTTATGCGTGAATTATTAAGAGCAAATGACACCTTAATACGCACTGCTGCAAATACTATTAAATCGGTTTTGGTTCCATCTGCGCCATACGAAGAAGGGATTCAGCCCGATTATTCTTTTCATCAACATGGCCCTCAGCCCCAATTTGGAAACTATGGTTTACATTTTGCCGAAGACATTATTAAATGGATGTTTATTTTCAATGATACAGATATTGCATTCTCAACACAACAAGTTGATTTAATGCGCAATCTCATGTTCGAAGGTCAGCAAAAAGTAGTGTACAAAGGCAACTACGAAATATTAGCAACTGGTCGGCAAATTTTCCCAGAACTAGTAGATGGCAAAAGATATCGCGGACCGAAATCTAAGGGTGACCTGTATCAAAGCTTAGAGAGAAAGTTTAATATTTTCGATACGCACAACAACCCAAAACATGCACCTAAGGAGTATGTTCATTTTCGTAATTCTGATTATAGTTTATACCGTACAGATAATTTTTTATCGGCAGTTAGAATGTCGTCTCAACGCGTTATCGGTGCAGAAGCTGGAAATGGAGAAAATCAGCAAGGTTATTACTTAGGCGACGGTACTAATTTAATTTACAGAACAGGAAACGAATACCAAGAAATTTATCCCATTTGGAATTGGAAAAAATTACCAGGAACAACTACAGTTCAAGATACCGCAAACCTTCCCGTATTAACATGGGATGGTTATAAAAACAACTCCTATTTTACCGGAGGGTTAAAAGGAAAAAAGGTTAGTATTACCGCATTTAAATACCGAAGAGATAGCCTTCAGGCAAACAAATCATACTTTTTTATAGACAATAAAATTTATTCATTAGGATCTGGAATCTCCACAAACAGAACCTTTAATGTGATTACAACCGTGAATCAAAGTCTAAAGCATGGAGACGTTATTGTAAATAAAAACGATGAACAAATCACATCCGTTTGGCACGATAGTATTGCGTACATAAGTTTAGACAAACACCAATTTAATGTTAAGCAGGAGGTTCAAACTGGTAGCTGGAAAAAAATATTAACATGGCATACCGATAGTCTTATTTCTAAAGCCGTTTTTAATTTGGAAGTGAATCATGGCATACAACCTACAAATGAAAAATATGCTTATGTAAGCGTGGTCGGCATCTCAGAAAACGAAGTTAACAAGGTAATCGAAGAAGAATTAGGACAAATTATAGCTCATACTAACAAAGTACATGCAATACGTTTTAACCAAGGTCAAACAATTAGTGTCAGTGCTTTTGAAGCTTGTGAAATTAAAATTGGTTCTAATCAAATATTAAAAATAAAATCACCTTGTATATTAAGTTTAAACAAACATAAAAACGGATGGTTAATTGAAGCAGTAGATCCCACTCAACAATTAAATAAATTGTCTTTTGAAATTTCCGGAAAATATGTTCTTCATAACCAATTGGATTCTAAAATAGATGGAGATACTACACTATTCGATATTTTAACTCCAGAAAGCATGTATGAAAAAGGCACAACGCAGACGGTCATTTTAGAAGAGAAATAATGTATCTCATTATCAATCCTCTTAACCACAATCAATAAAACACAAAACCCCATTACTGACACACATCAGCAACGGGGTTTTTCAACAAATCAATACTTATCACTAAGCTTCTTCGTGTTCTAAATATTTCTCTAATATGGTTATCGCAGATTTTGAAATTACAGTACCAGGACCAAAAATAGCGGCTACTTTATGATCTAATAAGAATTGATAATCTTGCTCCGGAATTACACCTCCAGCAAATACCATAATATCTGGTCTGCCTAATCTAGCAAGTTCTTCTATTAATTGCGGAATTAGTGTTTTGTGACCTGCAGCCAAACTTGAAGCGCCTACAAAATGCACATCGTTTTCAATAGCTTGTTTTGCAACTTCTTCTGGTGTTTGAAATAATGGTCCCATATCGACATCGAATCCTAAATCGGCAAAACTAGACGCGACAACTTTCGCACCTCTATCATGACCATCTTGTCCCATTTTAGCTACCATAACACGCGGACGACGCCCTTCAATCTCAGCAAACTGATCTGCTAATTTTAAAGCCGCTGCAAATGTTGAATCATCGCTTACTTCTTTACTATAAACGCCACTAATTAATTTAGTATCTGCTTTATGTCGGCCAAAATGCACCTCTAAAGCATCAGAAATTTCACCTAAAGTGGCAAAGTTTTCTGCAGCCTCTACAGCCAATTCTAATAAATTACCTTTACCCGTTTCGGCACAATCTGTTAATGCTTGTATATTTTTATCAACTACAGCTTGATTTCTATTTGCTTTAAGTTTATTTAAACGTGCTATTTGAGAATCTCTAACCGCTGTATTATCAACTTCAAGAATCTCCATAGTCGATTTTTCGTCGGTTCTAAATTTATTCACACCCACTAAAATATCCTGACCAGAATCTAAACGCGCTTGTTTTCTTGCCGAAGCTTCTTCAATACGCATTTTAGGCACTCCTGTTTCAATAGCTTTCGCCATACCTCCAAGTTCTTCAACTTCTTCAATAAGTGTCCACGCTTTTTTAGCAATTTCTTGAGTCAAATACTCCACATAATAAGACCCAGCCCAAGGATCGACTGCCTTAGTCATTTGGGTTTCATCTTGAATATAAATCTGAGTATTACGCGCGATTCTAGCAGAAAAATCTGTTGGTAATGCAATCGCTTCATCCAACGCATTGGTATGCAAAGATTGCGTTCCTCCTAAAGTCGCAGCCATGGCTTCTATACATGTTCTTGCCACGTTATTATAAGGATCTTGCTCACTTAAACTCCAACCTGATGTCTGACTATGCGTACGCAAAGCCATAGATTTTGGATTCTTAGGATTGAATTGTTTTATAATTTTTGCCCAAAGCATCCGTGCCGCACGCATTTTAGCAATTTCCATAAAATGGTTCATTCCAACTGCCCAGAAAAAGGAAAGTCTAGGAGCAAATTCATCAATTTTTAATCCTGATGCTAAACCTGTTCTTATGTATTCCATCCCATCGGCTAACGTGTATGCCAACTCAATATCGGCAGTTGCACCTGCTTCCTGCATGTGGTAACCACTAATAGAAATAGAGTTAAACTTAGGCATGTTATTAGTGGTATATTCGAAAATATCACCAATAATTTTCATAGATGGCAATGGCGGATATATATACGTATTACGTACCATAAATTCCTTTAAAATATCGTTTTGTATGGTTCCACTTAATTGGTCTAAGGCCACACCTTGTTTTTTCGCAGCGGCAATATAGAACGCCATAATTGGCAGTACAGCGCCGTTCATAGTCATAGATACAGACATTTTATCTAACGGAATTTGGTCGAATAAAATTTCCATATCCAATATAGAATCTATTGCTACACCTGCTTTACCAACATCACCTGTTACTCTTGGGTGATCGGAATCATACCCACGGTGTGTCGCTAAATCGAATGCAACAGACAACCCTTTTTGTCCTGCCGCAAGATTACGTCTGTAAAACGCATTAGATTCTTCTGCTGTAGAAAAACCTGCATACTGACGAATAGTCCAAGGTCTTAAGGCGTACATCGCACTATAAGGCCCTCTTGTAAACGGAGGTAAACCAGAAGTAAATTGTAAATGTTCTGCATCTGCAAGATCTTCTTTTGAAAAATGTGTTTTAACAGGAATACCTTCTGGAGTATTCCAAATGGTCGTATTATCTGAAGGTACCGCTTCTTGCTTTGAAGCTGTATCTAATGTTATATTTGAAAAATCTGGTTTCATGTGTTTCTTTTTTTGTTATTCAATGGTCACATGCTATTGTAAAAACCTCAACGTAGAAGTGTTTACAATGTCACACCTCTACTTTTTAATATGCTTCTGAATCTTATTCTGAATCCCAGAAATGGTATGAATCACATCCGATTTCATATGAATACAGTCGTCTAAACCTGCTTTAGTTAGATCGTCTAAAATCGCTACAGGATGACCCGCCAATAAAAGCACCTTTTCACTATTTAACGCTCTAAATGTTTTCACATATGCTAGAGCATGCTCGTCGTAATCTGGATCTGAACTACAAATAACAACCACATGCGACGCTGATTTCGCACTTGCCTCTGCAGCTTGTTCTGCACTCTCGTAACTTTTTTCTTGTAAAACTTCGAAACCACTAACTCCGATAAAATCGTATGCAAATGCGGCTCTTGCTTTACGCATCGTTAAGTTTCCAAAACTAGCAAGCTCTACAACTGGACGTTTACCAGCTTCAACTACAATATCTTCAGAAACTTTACGCAAGGCTTCAATTTCTAAAGACGCTCGTCTTGGTGTTAGCACTTTAGAATTCGCTTGTCCACCAGTAAATAACACCTTAGGATCTAATTTTTCCATGAGGTTTGGATATTTATTGACCCCAACCATTGGTAACCGTCTTTGACTAATTAATTTTATTTTTGTTTGGCGAATTTCAGCAATTTGTTGTTGAATTTTTTCAGCTTCAAATGCTTTAAAGAATCCACCATCCGTTTCAATCGCTTTAAATAATTCTAGGGCTTTTGTCGCGACTTGCGTACTCACTTCTTCAACGTAATAAGAACCATCTACAGGATTTGCTACCTTTCCGAAGTAAGATTCTTCTTTTAATATAGTTGTAATATTTCCAGAAATTCGACTTGAAAAATCCGAAGGATCTTTAAATTCTTTATCATAAGCGTCGACTAAAATACCATCCACATTTCCTAAAATAGCTGACATCGCTTCTGTTGTAGAACGTAGCATATTAGCATGTGCATCGGTCACAGATTTTGTCCAAATAGATGTTTTGGCAGTAAGCGCAAATTTAAAACTAGACACGCCGTAAGAATCGGCCACTTTATGTACCAAACTATTTAACGCTCTGTATTTACTCATTTCAACGAAGTACTCAGAGCCGATGGCCAACTGAATGTGTAAGCTATTAAAAACGGTTTCTGCCGAAATGTTTTGAGTGTCTAATTCTTCAATAACGTAAACTAATGCATTTAAAGTATACGCAACTTCTTGAACTTGATTTGCTCCTGAATCTAAAAATACAGTTCCTGAAATGGTCACTGTTTTAAAATTTGAAAACCCTGTTCCTAGAGCAGTTACTTTAGCTAAGGTTTCAAATATATTAGCACCTAAAGATCCTGTAGTGACGTAATTTAAAATAACGCCAAGATCGAAATAACCTTTTAAGTTGCTTTTATGCGTCACATTCTTTTCAGCATATGAAAAGAAATCCGTTGTAAATTCTAAAGTGTTTTCAGATAAGACAAAAGAGACCGTAATGGTGTTTAAATCAAGCCCTTTTAATAATGCTGAAGCAGACACCTTTGATTTGATTTGAAAAACCAAACCATTTATACCTTCTACAACTGCTTTTAAAGCCAAAGCGTTTCCGCTTTCTGCTGTCGTTACCACAACACTTCTATAGTTTACTAATGCTTGCGCATTTTCTCCCGTGTTTTTAAGATAATCTATAGCGTCTTCAGTATTATATAAAGGCTGAATATCAATACCGTTTAGGTTCTTCCAAACTAATCGTCTGTTAAAATCTCCACCTTTTAAATCTATATTAACTTTTTCCAACCATGCGTCTTTAGTCACAGGTTTAAAATCGGAAAAAAGTGTATTATTTTTAGTAGTCATACTATTCGTATTTAGTGTGATTAAATCATGATACTACTTCCGAATCTTTCAAAAATAGCTTTATCTAATTCTTCTCTATAATCAGGATGCGCTATGTCTCTTAAGGCATTTGCACGTTCCTTTAAGGTTTTTCCGAAAAATTCGGCAACTCCATATTCTGTAACTACATATCTGGCATGTGCTCTAGTGGTAACAACACCTGCTCCCACTCTTAATGTTGGAACAATTTTAGAAACCCCTTTTAAGGTTTTAGAATTTATTGCAATAATAGGTTTCCCTCCTTCCGATAAAGCAGCTCCACGCATAAAGTCCATTTGTCCGCCAACACCAGACAACATTCGTATTCCGATTGAATCGGCACAAACTTGGCCAGTAATATCGATTTCTATCGCTGAATTAATAGCGGTTACTTTCGGATTCTGACGAATCACGGAGGTATCGTTTACATAGGCAATATCCAACATTTCAATTTCTGGATTATCGTCCATAAAATCGTATAAACGTTTTGTTCCCATTGCAAATCCAGATACAATTTTATAAGGATTCACTTTTTTCTGAGAACCATTTACAATACCTTTTTCCACTAAATCTACGATTCCTTCGGAGAACATCTCAGTATGAATTCCTAAATTTTTATGATTATTTAAATAGGTTAATACCGCGTTTGGAATTCCTCCAATTCCCATCTGAAGTGTAGCTCCATCTTCAATGATACCTGCTACATTTTTACCAATGGCCTTTTCTTCTTCAGAAGGTGCTACAAATTCCATTTCGTGAAGGTCTTCATCAACTTCAACACAAGCTGCAAAATCATTTATATTTACAATAGCATCACCAAAGGTTCTTGGCATTTTAGGATTAATCTGTGCAATTATAGTTTTAGCCTTCTCAATACCAGAAATAATAATATCTACAGAGACACCCAATGAACAAAATCCATGTTTATCTGGAGGAGACACATTCACTAAAACGACATCTAATTTCATATACCCTTCACGGAAAAGGCTTGGAATATCGCTTAAGAACACAGGAATATAATCGGCTGTAACTCCAATCATTTTTCTAATATTTCCTCCAATAAAGAAAGCACTTGTCGAAAAACTCTCACTTAATTCTGGTGCGACATAACCACATTCTCCTTCTGTATGTAAATGCACAATATTTACACCTCTTAATTCTGGAGCTCTGGCTACCATTGCTTTTATAAGCGTTTGAGGCGTCGCCGACCCTCCTTGAATTAAGACTCTATCTCCTGATTTAATTAATTTCACTGCATCTGCTGCAGACATTCTATTTGGTATGCTCATGACGTTAATTTTTAAAATTACATTACGATTACATGTTTTTATAAAGCGTTATGAAAAGAAACTTAATATAATACCTGCGGCAATCGCCGAACCAATAACACCAGCGACATTTGGTGCCATAGCGTGCATTAGTAAGTAATTATGAGGATCTGCTTTTAAACCTTCGGCATGTACAACACGTGCGCTATCTGGCACAGCCGATACACCTGCAGCACCAATTAAAGGGTTAATTTTATTATCTCCTTTTAAGAACAAGTTCATGAATTTGGCAAATAATAAACCTCCCATTGTTGCGATAACAAATGATATCGCTCCCAATCCGAAAATTAATAATGAATCTTTAGTGATAAAGATATCTGCTTGCGTAGATGCTCCAACCGTAACCCCTAAAAGGATGGTTACAATGTCTATTAATTTTGTACGCGCTGTATCTGCTAAACGTTCTGTTCTTCCAGACTCTTTTAATAAGTTACCAAAGAATAACATCCCTAATAATGGTAATGCACTTGGAGAAATAAACGTGGTTAACAATAAAGCCACAACAGGGAAAATCATTTTTTCCTTTTGAGAAACGGCTCTTGGAGGTTTCATTCTAATTAAACGCTCTTTTTTAGAGGTAAGCAATTTCATGATCGGCGGCTGAATTACCGGCACCAATGCCATATAAGAATAGGCCGCAATAGCTATTGGTCCGATTAAGTTTTTAACCGTTGTACCGTCGGGAAGTATATTAATCCCATTCGCTAATTTAGACGATAAGAATATCGCTGTTGGTCCATCTGCTCCTCCAATAATCCCAATTGCACCTGCTTCTGGCAAATTAAAACCTAGGTAAAGTGCTCCTAGAAATGTAGCAAATACTCCAATTTGAGCAGCACCACCTAAAAGCATCAGTTTCGGATTTGCAATAAGAGATGAGAAATCCGTCATCGCTCCAATACCTAAAAAGATTAAAGGCGGATATATACCTTTTACAACCCCAAAGTATAGGTAATTTAATACCGAACCCGTCTCGTAAATACCGGTTTGATTCCCCGCCATAAAGGGTATATTTCCTATAATAACACCCGCCCCAATTGGGATTAGAAGCAAGGGTTCGTAATCGAATTTAATGCCGAGATATATAAACACGATACCAATAATTATCATGATTATATTTCCACCAGCCGCATTAGCAAAACCCGAGTATTGATAAAATTGCTTGATTCCTCCCAGCGCTTCAGAAACAAAACTTCTTTCCGAGGTTTCTTGAGTCGTTACCGAAGTTGTAGTCGTATCGGTCGCCGAGCTAAAACTAAACCCTAAGGCAGGTCTGATAAAAACTAGCAATGATAGCACTCCAAATATTAATATTACTTTTTTCATTTTCTTGTGTTTTTGGACATCTTAATACCTTCAGAAATTAGAAACGTATTATAGATACATGCCTATTCTAATTCTATCATTACTTCACTTTGTAAAACTTGTTGTCCAACGCCAACTGTAACAGCTGTTACTACTCCAGATTTTTCTGAAGTAATATTGTTTTCCATTTTCATAGCTTCAAGAACAAGTAATAAATCGCCTTCTTTAACTGTATCTCCAACTTTTACATGTATGCTTAATACAATGCCTGGAATTGGTGCTGTGATTGTAACTTTACCTGCGGCCGTGGCAGCTGGAGTCTTCATTTTAACAGGCTCTAAAGCGGCTTTTGATGCCGTACGCACTAGTGTTGGTGTTTTAACGGTTTTTAGTTCTTGTTCCATCTCAACAGTGTAAGAGGTTCCGTTAACTTCTAAGTCTATAGTATTCTTTTCTTGCGAGACAATTCTAACACTATAGCTATTATCATTTATATTGAATGTGAATTTTTTCATTGTATATGTTACTTTAAATGTTCAAAAAAATTAACCCTTAACTACCGTTTATTATAAACGCCGTATAATTTGGAACTCCAAGGCGAGTACATTTTTCGAGCTTGTTTTATGGTTAATACAGCATTTTCGTGATCATGCTGTTCATTTAAATGAAGGTGAATTGCAGTCGAAATAGCTGCTGCAATTTCCCCAGTAAAATCTTCGCTTGCCACAGCTGAAATTTCTGAAATCTTTTTATCAGGTCCCTTGGATATCAATTTATATACGTATAACATTAAAGGCAACGCATACTTGAAGATTAATGTAAGGAGAATTAAACCCGTAAATACAATGAATAATCCTGTGACTAAAATAATATAACCTTCTTCAATTTGGTCGACTTCTACCTGCTGTGTAACTTCTATTACTGCCAATAAATTTGTCATAATTATAGTGGGATATTTGAATGTTTCTTAGGTGGGTTCACCTCTTTCTTATTCGCTAATAATTCTAATGCTCTTACAATTCTAAATCTTGTATTTCTTGGCTCGATTACATCATCTATAAATCCGTATTTAGCGGCTACATAAGGATTGGCAAACTTGGTATTATACTCATGTTCTTTCTCTTCGATGTAGTGTTGTTTCTCGTCGGCATCTTCAATTTTTCTAATATTAGACCCTTCAAGAACTTCGACAGCTCCTTTTGCTCCCATAACCGCAATTTCTGCAGTTGGCCATGCGTAGTTTAAATCGCCTCGCAATTGTTTACAGCTCATTACATCGTGTGCACCACCGTAAGATTTACGAAGTGTGATTGTAACTTTAGGCACTGTAGCTTCTCCATAAGCGAATAATAATTTTGCACCATGTAGAATAATACCCGCATATTCTTGACCTGTTCCTGGTAAGAATCCTGGAACATCTACTAAAGTTACAATTGGGATATTAAAAGCATCACAGAAACGCACAAAACGTGCTGCTTTTCTTGAAGCTTCACAATCTAATACACCGGCATAAAATTTAGGTTGATTGGCAACAATACCAACAGAACGTCCATTAAATCTAGCAAAACCTACAACTATATTTCTAGCGTAATCTCTGTGTACCTCCGTGAACTCTCCGCCATCGGTAAGAATTGAAATCACATCT
This sequence comes from Formosa undariae, assembly GCF_042427615.1. Classification (NCBI taxonomy): domain Bacteria; kingdom Pseudomonadati; phylum Bacteroidota; class Flavobacteriia; order Flavobacteriales; family Flavobacteriaceae; genus Formosa; species Formosa undariae. The sequence continues at coordinate 97,091 of NZ_JBHMEZ010000001.1, forward strand.
ACAATATCGTAAGGCTGATTTGCATTTTCTGGAATAATATCATTTAACGCATCGTCTAAGCGATCTATAGGATCTGTACACGGCACTATAGGCGGCTCTTCTAAATTATTTGAAGGTAAATAGCTAAGTAACTTTCTAACTAGCATTAAGTTTTCTTCGTCGTTTTCTGCTAAGAAATGTGACACTCCAGATTTTGTAGAATGGATTTTAGCACCTCCTAATTGTTCTGTAGTAACATCTTCTCCTGTGACTGACTTCACGACTTTTGGACCGGTTACAAACATATAACTGGTTTGGTCTGTCATGATTGTAAAATCTGTTAGCGCAGGAGAATACACCGCTCCACCAGCACATGGTCCTAAAATTGAAGAAATTTGAGGAATAACACCTGAAGCCATTATATTTCTTTGGAAAATTTCGGCATAACCAGCAAGCGATCTCACACCTTCTTGTATACGTGCTCCTCCACTATCATTAAGTCCGATTACAGGTACACCAATTTTCATGGCCATATCCATAATTTTACAAATCTTTAAGGCATAGGTTTCAGAAAGCGAACCACCAAATACAGTAAAATCTTGTGAGAATACATATACGATTCTCCCGTCTATAGTTCCGTGTCCTGTAACTACACCATCCGATAAATAAATTTGTTTATCTAATCCGAAAGATTTTGTTCTGTGTGTAACAAACATGTCGAATTCTTCAAAACTATTATCATCCAATAAAATATCTATTCTCTCGCGAGCTGTTAGTTTTCCTTTAGCATGCTGGGAATCGATACGCTTTTCACCACCACCCAATTTTGCTTTCGCTCTTTTTTCAATGAGCTCGTTAATTTTTTCTTGATTTGCCATTAGTACGGGTTTTGTTTGTGTATTATGATTTTTCTTTTGAACAAAGTTCTGTAAGTACGCCTTGAGTAGATTTTGGGTGAAGAAAACCTATATTCAAGCCCTCTGCGCCTTTTCTGGACGTTTTATCGATTAATGTGACACCACGTTCTTCTGCCTGTTTTAAAGCCTCTGTAGAGTCGTTTACAGCAAATGCTATGTGATGCATACCTTGTCCTTTTTTAGCAATGAATTTTCCTATTGGACCATCGGGTGATGTACTTTCTAACAGTTCAATCTTAGTTTGACCTACCATAAAAAAAGCAGTTTTAACTTTTTGGTCGGCAACCTCCTCAATCGAATAGCATTTTAACCCCAATACACCTTCGTAGTATTTTATTGACTCTTCTAAACTCTCAACTGCAATTCCGATATGCTCAATATGTGAAATATTCATTTTTTTATTGTTTATTACGATTAATTAATAAGGTACCTTACGAAATTACGTCTAAAACTGAATATAATTCATGATAGTTGTCATGTAAAACAGGCAAATCAAGGCCGTAATTTCAAACGTTATAAATTACACATTTAACTGTTATTCAGAAAATTAAATCGATTACATTTTTATTATGACTATAAATTATTCTGTTAATAAAACGCAAATAATTAGAATATCACTTTTCCTTAGTTTAATCTGTTTATATGCTGCTTTTGGTTATGATTTAGAGCGCACAGAATATTTTAAATTAATTAGTCTTTATGCCGTATTGTGCTTTCTGAGCGTCAAAATTGTGCAGTTAAATAACGAAAATAATAGTCCGTTATTTATTCTTTCCATATTAGTCCGATTCGTTTTCTTAATGGCCATACCAAATTTATCCCAAGATTTTTATCGCTTTATTTGGGACGGCCGAATGATTTTTGAAGGTTTTAATCCTTATTTATATACACCAGACTCCTTTTTAACGCAAGGAATTTCCCCTGTACCTGAGGCCCAAATCTTATATAATAAAATGGGACCACTCAGTGCTTCTCATTTTACCAATTACCCGCCTGTAAGTCAGTTTTGCTATTATTTGGCTGCCGTATTTTCAAATCATTCGATTTTAGGTTCGGTAATCGTGATGCGTTTACTCATTATTGCCGCAGATTTTGGAACCTTTTTCTTCGGAAGAAAACTATTAAAAAACTTAAACCTCCCTGTATCCTATATTTATTGGTATATTTTAAATCCGTTTATCATAATAGAACTCACTGGAAATTTACATTTTGAAGGGGTCATGATTTGCTTTTTAGTGATGAGTTTATACTTGCTACAAAAGCTAAAATGGCAATGGGCAGCGGTTGCCTTTTCCTTATCGGTTGCCACAAAACTTATCCCTCTTATTTTTCTTCCTCTAGTTTTTAAATATTTAAAACTAAAGAAAGGGTTCTTGTTTTGTGCCATTGTAGGACTTATAAACATCGCGCTATTCCTTCCTTTTATTAGTTCAGAATTTATAACAAACTATGCTGGAACCGTTGGGCTTTGGTTTAAAAATTTCGAATTTAATTCCAGTATTTTTAACATAGTAAAAGGAATTGGCTATGCCTTTACAGGTAATAACGAAATAAAAATACTTGGCCCTATTATGGCACTATTGGTAATACTCTACATTGCGATTACCACATACAGATCTCCTTTAAAAGACCTGAAAAACCTCTTATTTAATATGCTTTTAATACTATCTGTATATTATTTTACAACCACGACAGTCCATCCTTGGTACATAAGTCTTTTGGTTATTTTAGCTGTGTTTTCGGGATATAAATATCCATTAGTTTGGAGTGCCACCCTTATTCTTAGTTATCTCGCCTATGCCAGTGCCGATAATAAGGAAAACCTGTGGATTATTGGTTTAGAATACATTTTCGTTTATGGCGCTTTTATCTATGAAGTGATATTGAAAAAGCAGATTGGAAGAAAACAGATTGAGGAATAAAGAACAGAAACGGATCCTACTAAATTAGAATACTATTTCTTTCTAGACAGAAGTCGAAGTCATTATATGGGTACTGATTAAATAAAAAAAAGGGTTAAATAATCTTTCAATTATTTAACCCTTTTTGGCTGTTATTTTCTTAGGTTTTAAGACAAGAAATCTTTAGCGTTACTTTTGATAAAAAAGCACACCTTAAAATATATTAGTAGTCTAAAAATTCGTTTACTGAACGAGCTTTAAACTATCTATTCTATAAATAACATCGTCGTTTGCATCTGCGACTTCAACAAATGTTATTTTAAAAGTTTGATCGATATAACTTTCGTCATGCTTTAAATCGAATTGTTTTAAAGCTCGTGGGTGAATCTCATCGAAAATCATATCCTCCCCGTTTTCAAACATAAATGTGTACAATCCGTCTATATAAGACTGAAAAACAGCAACCTTCATTTTAATGTGTTTTATTATATTTTGTTAATCATTATCATCGTCTTCATCCTCTTCTTCAATAGCTTCTGCATCGGCATCTTCTATCTTCACTTCCTCGAAATCTACATCCTCATCGTCTTCAATATCTTCTTCAATATAGTTTTCCATGGCTTGAGCTAAACGGACACCTACTTTAACCAAGTAAATGGTATCTTCTGTTTTAACTTCAACAGCCTCGACAGTTTCATTTTTTGCGTTTTTAAAGGATATTATATCTGCATCATCATAACCATCAGGAAATTTTTCTACTAGAAGATTTAGAATATCTTCATTTAGCTTTTGGTAGTCTACAATTACTCGTTTCATTTTTTATAAAAGGGATTACATATCTAATAAATAGGCGAAAATTAGCGGAGCAACAATAGTTGCATCACTTTCAATAATAAATTTAGGGGTATCAATATCTAATTTTCCCCATGTTATTTTCTCATTTGGTACTGCTCCAGAATACGAACCATAACTCGTTGTAGAATCTGAAATCTGACAGAAATAACTCCAGAATGGTGTCTCTGGACGCTCCATATCTTGGTATAACATTGGTACAACACAAATAGGGAAATCTCCGGCAATTCCGCCTCCGATTTGGAAGAAACCAATACCGTTTTCAGAATTGGCTGTATACCATTCTGCAAGGAATGTCATATACTCAATTCCCGATTTCATGGTACTTGCTTTTAACTCGCCTTTAAGCACATAACTTGCAAAAATGTTTCCCATTGTACTATCTTCCCATCCCGGGCAGATAATAGGTAGGTTTTTCTCTGCTGCTGCATACATCCAAGAATCTTTTAAATCGATCTCGTAGTACTCTTCTAACACACCAGACAATAACATTTTATACATATACTCATGTGGTAAATAACGTTCTCCCTTAGCTTCTGCTTCTTGCCATATTTTAAAGATATGCTCTTGTAAACGTCTAAAAGCTTCTTCTTCTGGAATACACGTATCTGTTACACGGTTAAGTCCTTTTTCTAACAAAGCCCATTCGTCCTGAGGTGTTAAATCACGATAATTTGGCACACGCTTGTAGTGTGAGTGCGCTACCAAATTCATGATATCTTCTTCTAAGTTAGCTCCTGTACAAGAAATGATTTGCACCTTATCTTGACGAATCATTTCTGCAAAGATTTTACCAATTTCGGCAGTACTCATTGCACCTGCTAAGGACACTAACATTTTAGCACCTTTGTTTAATTGATCTTCATACCCTTTAGCGGCATCTACTAGGGCCGCCGAGTTAAAGTGTAAATAATATTTTTCTATAAAATTTGAAATAGCTCCTTTAGTACTCATCGCTGTCTATAAATTTTGATGTGTTATTTTTTTCTTTTTTACTTTCGAATGTATTGTCGTAGTCATCATCTATATTTTCACCCATAAATTTATAACTCAACATCTTATAATACAACTTTGCTGCTAAGAAATCTGAAGATTTCTCTGTCGCATTTGGACAAAGTTCTACAATATCGAATCCTACTACATTTTTCTCTTCAAAGACTTTCTTTAAAAAATCTAAGGTTTCGTACCAAAACAATCCGCCTGGCTCTGGAGTTCCTGTACTTGGCAAAATTGATGGATCTAAAGCATCTAAATCGAATGTGATAAATACATTATCTGTCATTTGATCTATAGCACTATCCATCCAAAATTCGTTATTTGCCAACTCGTGCGCGAAATAGGTTTTATCCTTATCCATTACGGTTGTCTCTATGATATCCATAGAACGAATTCCAACTTGAATTAAATTTGTGGTTTGACTCGCTTCGTAAACGGCACACGCATGGTTACAAGCTGAACCATGATAGGTTTTACGTAAATCGGCATGCGCATCGATATGCAACACTGTTAAATTATTAAAACACTCATTAAAAGCTCTAATTGAACCTATAGAAATAGAATGTTCTCCTCCAAAAAGCGTAACAAACTTATTCTTTTTAATATATTTTTTAGTGATTTTATGAACCGCATCAACCATAGCTTCTGGGCTACTGTTCTCTAGAACAGGATCTGCCAAAAACACACCTTGTTGGTATACTTCGGTTTGGGTTTCAATATCGTAAGTTTCCATGTTTTCTGAAGCATTCAAAAAAGCCTCTGGCCCTTTATCTGCTCCTTTCTGCCATGTACTTGTCCCATCATAAGGCACTGGAATTAAAACAATTTTAGACGTTTCTAATTTTGCATAATCTTCAGGAATTCCAGCATATGTTTTATTGCTCATTGTAACCTAATATTTTAAGTAAGTCTTCACTTTTTTGTTGTTCTACAAATAATTTTTTAGTGATGTTTCCATCCGCATCTTTATCTATTAAAATATGCTTTGGTGTCGGAATTAAACAGTGTTGTAAACCTCCAAATCCACCAATAGTTTCTTGATATGCTCCTGTATTAAAGAATCCGATATATAATGGTTTATCCTTATTATACTTTGGCAAGTAAATCGCATTCATATGCTGCTCACTGTTGTAATAATCGTCGCTATCGCAGGTTAAACCTCCTAATAACACGCGTTCATAACTTTCGTGCCAACGGTTAATTGGCAACATAATAAAACGTTTATTAATCGCCCATGTATCTGGCAATGTCGTAATGAAAGATGAATTGATCATGTTCCACTTTTCACGATCGTTTTGTTGCTTTTGGTATAACACCTCATATATAGCACCACCACTTTCACCTACTGTAAAGCTACCAAATTCTGTAAAAATATTAGGAACATCGACTTCCTCTTCTTCACAAACCATTTTGATTTGATTTAAGATTTCATCAACCATATATTCGTAATCAAAATCGAAAGCTAATGAATTTTTAATCGGAAATCCGCCACCAATATTTAAACTATCTAAAGATGGACATATCTTTTTTAGAGATGTGTACACTTTTAAACATTTAACTAATTCGTTCCAGTAATAGGCGTTATCACGAATTCCTGTATTTATAAAAAAGTGAAGCATTTTAAGCTCAACTTTCGGATTATCTTTAATCTGACGGTTATAGAAAGGCACAATATTCTTATACCCTATTCCTAATCGAGAAGTATAAAATTCGAATTTTGGTTCTTCTTCCGAAGCGATACGAATCCCAACATTAAACTTACCTTTAATTTCTTGAGATAATAAATCGATCTCTTCGTAATTATCAATAACCGGAATTGCATTTTTATGGCCGTTATTAATTAATCGTGCAATATTAGTAACATATTGCGCACGTTTAAAGCCGTTACTAATGACATACGTTTCGTCCGTAATTTTCCCATCTCTCTTTAAATTTTCAACAATATCAATATCGAAAGCCGAAGAAGTTTCTATATGAATGTCGTTCTTTAAAGCTTCATGTAAAACATGTTTAAAATGAGAACTTTTTGTGCAATAGCAATAGCTATATGTCCCTTTATATTCGTTCTTTTCAATAGCTCTTGCGAACCATCCTTTAGCACGAGAAATATTATTTGAAATTTGAGGTAAATAGGTGAATTTTAAAGGCGCACCATATTCTTCAACCAATTCCATTAAATCTATATCGTGAAATTGAAGTGTTTTATCTTCTAATTTAAATTCTTCTTGAGGGAAATAAAAGGATTGATTTATTAAATCAATGTATTTAGTATTCATGGTAATTTGATATAATAATTAAAATAAAATATTAAGATACACAGTATAATCTGTGTAGAAAAATTAATGATATTAATTATCTATCAAATTTGTATTTGACTTTGGGTTGTAGGAATAAAGCCAAAGACATGTTGGCTTTTAATTATGGAGTATGCGGAAGTTAGCTCTAAAATTCGGTTGCTTATCCTATAAGCGGCTTTTGAATATGACTTCCTAATTTTCAAAAGCCCGAACACACAAACAATTTTCATTATGTTCAGCTAATAGCTTGTACAAATGTGCTATAAAAAATCGGAAAAAAAAGATTTTTTCCGATTTTTTTTAAAAACTTTTAAATTCTGATTTACAGCATTTTAAGATTCACAATCTCTTGTTCTGTTAAGTGCTTCCAGTGTCCGCGAGGAATATCTTTTTTAGTAAGTTGTCCGATACTAACACAATCAATCTTTACGATATCATATTTTAAATAATCGAAGATCGTTCTAATAATTGTGCTTCCTGTATTTTTAACTTTTAATCCGATTTCCTTTTTAGAACCTTTGTCAATAAAACTTATTTCTTCTACTGCTACAAGTTTACCTTCTACCTTAAAACCTTCTCTAATTTTAGTAAAATCTTCGTGTTTTAGGTTTTTATCAAGTTCTATATGAAATAATCTAGGCACTCCATTTTTAGAGTTTGTAAACTTACTTGCGATATCTTCATCGTTAGTAAATAAAATTAAACCTAAAGAATTTCTTCCTAAACGTCCTATCGGTTTTATTTTAGAAGAGGTCGCATTAGCTACTAAATCCATTACTGTACGTCCTTTACCTTCACTAGTTGTTGTTGCAAAACCTTTTGGCTTATTAAGCAATACGTATGCTTTCTTTTCTGGATTTACACGAGCACCATCAAAACGAACTTCGTCTTCTAGCTTTACTTTATACCCCATTTCGACAACCACCTTTCCGTTTACAGATACTAAACCTGTAGAGATATGCATATCGGCGTCACGACGTGAGCAAATACCAGAATTGGCAATATATTTATTTAAACGGATTTCCCCCGGATTCGAATTTTTAGGTGCAGACTTAGGCTTATCTGTAACAACCTGTTTTTTAATAGGCGCATTTCCTCTTGCATAGCTTGTGTTACGTGAATTACCTGTTCCACGTCCTGAAGCTTTTCCTTTATTATTGCTGCCTTTTTGCTTATTCATTGTGCTATATTTAATTTGTGCAAAGATATACTAAATTTACGATTTTTTATTTTTATACAAATCCTTTTAAAAAAGTCGGTTTAACACCAAATCTGTATCAATTAGAAGGACGCTAAATACACCCGAAAAAATAATAAATTTTAAAATATTATGTAGAATTAGATAGTGTTTTTTAGAGCTCGAATTCCATAATAATACGAGAACCATAGCTAATAAAAACATTGTAAAATAAAAGAAATAGTACATATGACCAATTTCGTACTTCGTTAGCAAAAAATACGAAGGGACAGACGTTAACAAAACTAAAACTGTTAGCATTATTTTAGAGTACTTATCTCCATAAACAATAGGAATTGTCTTATAACCCTGAGCCAAATCTCCCGGAATATTCTCCAGATCTTTAATTAGTTCTCGCATTGAGATTATTAAAAACAGATAGATAGCATGTACAAAAATAACATGCTCAAAATTCTGATAATACATAAAAATAGCAAAAAACGGAGTGATGGTTAACACCGCAGATGCTAAGTTCCCAATAAATGGTAACTTTTTTAGTTTATGGGAATAAAACCAAATTGCGAAAATATATAATGCAAAAAAGATAACCGCTTTAAACGACACATAGCTGGCCATGATAACAGCAAGCAAATTAAGAACAAAATAAAAAGAGAGTTTTACATTTTGACTAATTAAGCGATCTAACATAGATTTATGAGGGCGATTGATTAAATCTTTTTCTGAATCGTAGAAATTATTAATAATGTAACCACCTGCTATCGTTGCAGATGATGCTAAAACCAGCATGAATAAATTAAGATCCAAAACCACTTCCCTAACAGGTTTTTCGTGCGCCAAAATATAAACTGCCGTAACATACTGCGCGACAACAACCATAAGCACATTATATCCCCTGACCACAGAAAACATACTGAAAAATTTCAATAATATATGTTTATGTTTTCTAGAGAACATAGCTACAAATTAAAAAGATGGAAATTAAAAACGACTGTAATGCCGACTAGAAATTATATACTACTTCTAGTTTATGACCGTGAAGTGCTTGTTTTGCTTTTTCAAAATCTTCGGCAAAACCAAGAATATAACCACCACCACCAGAGCCACAAAGCTTCAAGTAATAATCGTTAGTCTCTAAACCTTTTTTCCATAAATCGTGAAACTGCTGAGGAATCATTGGTTTAAAATGATTTAAAACTACTTTCGATAATTGCTTTGTATTTTTAAACAAAGATTTCATATCTCCCTTTAAAAAATCGTCTACACAAGCGTCTGTATGTTTTACAAACTGGTTTTTAATCATATTTCTAAAACCTTCTTGCTTCATGTTTTCCATAAAAATATGAACCATCGGAGCAGTTTCTCCAACAATACCACTATCTATTAAAAACACAGCACCTTTTCCATCACTTTTTTGCGAAGGAATACCTGCAGCTTCAATATTATCTTTAGAATTGATTAAAATCGGAATACTCAAGTAACTATTTAAAGGATCTAAACCTGAAGATTTTCCATGAAAGAAAGATTCCATTTCAGAGAAAATGGTTTTCAATTTTAAAAGCTTTTCTCGCGTTAGATTTTCAAGAACAGTAATTTTATCCTGTGCATACTTATCGTAAAGCGCAGCCACTAGTGCCCCACTACTTCCAACACCGTATCCTTGAGGAATAGATGAATCGAAATACATGCCCGCCTCAATATCCTCGTTTAGCGTTTTTAAATCGAACACCACTAAATCGGCACTAATAGTACCCAAATAGGTGGCGTAACGCTTTAAACTTTCGTTAGATTTTAAAGTGATTTCAGACGGAATATCTGACATTTTTAATGCGCCATTATAAAAGTTATAAGGAATAGACAATCCCTTGCTATCTTTTATGATACCATATTCGCCAAAAAGTAAAATCTTAGAATAAAATAAAGGTCCTTTCACGTATTTCAATTAAAAATTAACAGTGCAAAGTTAACAATTATTTTTAGATGATTTCACAATACTAATTAATAATCGTAACATTTCCTGAGATTTTAATTTATAGCTATCAAATTCATTTTTAGACAGATAATTCGCAGCAAACAACAAGTCTAGCCAGTAATCTGTTTCATTTGCCTCTTTTAATGCAATTGATAATTTATGTATAAAATCAGCTTTACTTTGCGCAAATTCAGCTTCTCTAATATTAGCTCCAATCGAAGTCCCTGACCTTAGAAGCTGTTTCGACATAACAAATTCTTTCTTATTCGTTGTCAAATTTTTATAAAGACTTACAATTTCAACAGCAAAAACAAAACTCTTATTCTTAACAATATTTTGTTTCATAACAGGTAATTAAAGCATAATTTACACTTTTAATTACGTATTATCAACTCTTAATTTTTATTTATTCATTACTAATTAGGAAGTTGTTTCGCTCCAAAACCTATTTCATCACAAATAAATTGTCTATTTTGGCAATGTACCGCTAATTCTGTTTTTATAAATTTTAGAATGACTTCGGCTTCTGATTTAGGGTATAATACATGCACATTTGCACCGGCATCTAAAGTAAATCCAATATGCAACCCGGTTTCTTTTCTGAATGCCCAAATCTTATTAATAACTTCCAACGTATTTGGTTTCATCAATATAAAATACGGCATACTCGTCATCATCATCGCATGCAATGTCAAGGCTTCACTTTCTATAAGTGCGATAAACGCATCTAAATCTCCCGATTCTAAAATAGGTTTCAGATTTGCTAAGTTTTCATGAGCTTGCGCAAAACGTTGCTCTGCAAACGGATGGCCGTGCATTAAATTATGACCAACGGTACTACTCACTTGCTTTTCACCTTTATCGACTAAAAGAATCGTGTCCTGATAATTTTTGAAATTCTCATGAACTGCATACGGATACTTCACACCAAATACATCTGAACTTCCTTCTACCGTTTCATTTTCGCCCCAAACAATTAAATCGCCTTCAATACTTCTACATGCAGACCCCGAACCTAATCGTGATAAAAATGATGCTTTCTGATTGAAAAACACTGAATTCATCTCTGGATCAAGCGCTTTCTCTAAACTCATTAAACATAATGCCAACGCACTCATTCCTGAAGCAGACGAGGCAATTCCAGAACTGTGCGGAAAGGTATTCGAGGTTTCTATTTTAAAAGCATAATCCTTTAAAAATGGTAAATACACAACAACACGTTCGAAAAACGTTTTAATTTTTGGCTGAAAATCAGGTTTATGCTCACCATCTAAATAGACTTCAAAATCGAAATCTGACGACGTTTCTTTTTTAGAATACGATAAAACTGTGGTTGTTTTACAAGCATTTAAGGTAAAACTAATCGATGGATTTTCAGGAATTTGATCCTTCTTTTTTCCCCAATATTTTATAAGTGCAATATTACTTGGTGACTCCCAAGACACTACGCCGTCTGTTATTGTCTTAGAATAGGCTTGAGGAATAAATTGTTGTTCGGTCATGACATTATAAATCTGAGCACAAAGATAACAACTTCTGCATTGTTTTAAAATTTCTTGTGGTCGCCGAAACTTTTAATTTACGTTCGAAAAAATTGTTATTGCATTTTGCCTTTCCGTAGCCGTGTTCCGAATAGAAATACACACAAGAATCTGTAATTACAAACCTTTCATCTGTATACGTTTCTTTAGAAACCGCTTTAACGCCGTCTTGTTTTGGAATTTCATTTAAAAGCGTGAAATAACTTGTAGGTTTTTGTACTTCTGAAAACGGATTAGAATCAAATATCTCCTGAAATTGCGACCGACTTTTAACCAAAATAGACACTTTAAACCCAAAGATTTTAAAAATGGATTCTGAAATCTGGGTTTCTAATTCTGAGAGATTTTCCTCTGAAGTCTGAAACACCACATTACCACTTTGTATATACGTTTTCACATTTTCGAAACCTAAATCGCACATTAGAGTTCGCAAATCTGCCATCGGTACTTTTTTCTGTCCCGAAACATTTATTCCACGTAATAACGCAATGTATGTTATCATGCCCTATTAGAAATTGCTTTAGCCACAATATATGCTCCTGTCCAGGCATTCTGAAAGTTAAATCCGCCGGTAACAGCATCTATATTAATTACTTCTCCTGCCAAATACAGGTTTTTATGTAGTTTACTTTCAAAAGTTTTAAAATTGATTTCCTTTAAATCAACACCTCCTGCAGTTACAAATTCTTCTTTAAACGTGCTTTTACCATCAACATTAAAAACAGCTTGCGTTAATTGATTTGCTAAACCCTCCAACTGATTTTTATTAATATCTCCCCAACGGCTATCTTCGGTCATTTCTGAAGCTAAAACCAATTGTTGCCATAAGCGTTTTGGCAAATCGAATTGCGGAAATTTAAACACCGTTTTCTTAGCCGAATCTAATTTTACTTGTTTTAAATGGTCCAAAACAGCTACAGTAGATTGCTTTACAAAATTAACTTCTACATCAAATTTATAATCACGTTTTGCCAATTCTAATGCTCCAAAAGCCGATAACTTTAAAATCGCTGGCGCACTCAAACCCCAATGCGTCACTAGCAAAGGTCCTTCAGAATATAAATCTGTCCCTAAAACTTTAACCTCAACATTCTGAGCTACGACACCAGGAATATCTTTTAGACGATTATCTTTTATATTGAAGGTAAATAAAGACGGTACGGGCTGAGAAATGGTATGTCCTAAACTTTCTAAAAGGTTCCAGATTTTCGGACTGCTTCCTGTAGCTACTAGCAGTTGTTCCGCTTTAAAATGATCATGGTTGGTTTCAATTTCCCAAGCATTTTCAATTTTTGAAATTGTTTTTACACTCTGATTGGTTAAAAAATCAACCTTATGTTTTTTAGCTTCAAAAAGAAAGCAATCGATTATTGTTTGCGAAGAATCGGAAGCAGGGAACATTCTCCCATCGTCTTCAATTTTTAATTCTACGCCACGTTCTTCAAACCAAGCCATGGTATCACCCGTCATAAACTGATGAAATGGCCCTAGTAATTCCTTTTCTCCTCTTGGATAATACTTCACTAATTCCTGCGGAACAAACTCGGCATGCGTCACATTACAGCGCCCGCCACCAGATACTTTAACCTTTCCTAGAACATCTTTTCCACGTTCTAAAATGACCACTTTAAATTGCGGATTTTGTTCTGCAATATTTATCGCGGCAAAGAACCCTGCAGCTCCTCCTCCTACGACAATCACATTATACTCTTTCATACAAGATCTGGATTATCAGAAATAATGGCATTTACACCATAATCTTTCATTCGATTAATAGTCGCTTCATCGTTAACCGTCCACACATTTACTGCATATCCTTTACTCTGAGCAAGCTTAACATTGTCGCGAGTTACAATTGCAGAACCTGGATGAATAGCCTTTGCCTTTACCGTTTCTGCAAACTCTATAGCTTCAACTACATTTGCCTTAGTTAACACGCCTATTGGTACTTTTTTATCTATTTTAAAAACAGCCTCTAATTCATGATGCTGAAAACTAGACACCAAAAAATCGGAATACTGCCAACCGCTATTTTCAATATAATATTGAATGATTTTACATGTTGCTGCTGCTGTAGATTTTCCTTTTAATTCAATATTTAAAATGCATTTTCCATCTATAAGATTTAAAACCTCATCTAAAGTTGGGATAGCATATTTACCATCGACTTTTAATGTCTTTAATTCTAAAAGTGAATGTTTCGCTAATTCACCTTCACCATTAGTCATCCGATCTAAAGTAAAATCATGAAACACCACCAATTCCCCAGTCGCACAACAGTGCACATCGATCTCTATTCCATCGACATTAAAATCTAATGCTTTTTGGATGGATTCCAATGTGTTCTCTGCGATATAGGCTTTGGCTCCGCGATGTCCCATAACTAAACAATTGGATTTCATTTACTACTCAGATTTTTTAACCATTGGTCGCATTAAACCTTCTTGGGCCACACAAGCAATAAGTTTTCCGTCTCTAGAAAAAATATTTCCTTTAGCAAAACCACGTGCACGCGTTGCATTTGGAGTTTCTATAGAATACAACATCCAGTCGTCGTAATCGAAATCCCTAAAAAACCACATCGAATGGTCTAAACTTGCCATTTGGGTGTTTCCAAAATGAGCTTTACTCGCATGCGGTAATAAGGCAGCCGCTAATATATTATAATCGGAAATATAGGTTAATATTTGTTGTTTCGTTGCCAAATCGGCATTCTGAAGTGGGGTTTTAAGCTTGAACCAAATATTAGAATAGGGTGGTAAATTTTCCTGTTTTAACGGATTGATTACCTCCACAGGTTTAAACTCTATAGGGCGCTCTATTTCTAAAAAATGCTTGGTAATCTTTGGTAAAACACTGCCATATCTAGCTAACATTTCTGTCCAGCTTAGCAACGCTTCAGGTTGTTTTAGGCTCGTATTCATCTCTATTTGATGATCGGGACCTTCTTCTTCTTTATGAAAAGAGGCTGCTAAAATAAAAATTGCTTTCCCATTCTGGCTCGCTAACACACGACGCGTAGAAAAACTACCGCCATCTCGAACCTCATTTACCTCAAAAACTATCGGTACATTTAAATCTCCTGCTTCTAGAAAATAAGCATGAAGCGAATGTAAAATGCGTCCGTTTGTTATTGTTTTATAAGCCGCATTAACAGATTGAGCCAGTACTTGACCTCCAAAAACATGTGGACTCCCTATCGTTTTACTGATTCCCTCGAAATGAGAAGGGTCTATCGTTTTTAAATCCAAAAGCTCTAATAACTCGTTTGCTGACTTCATACAAAATAGGGTTTATGAAATTCAAAATTATTAAAATGATTTTTGAAAGTATCACTTTAATCTGTTTTTATGAGAAATGAAAAACTTTTGATGCGACTCTAGCCTTCAAATTTAATAATACGTAAGGTCTTTAAACAAAAAAACTCAAGCGATTAACTTGAGTTTTAAGACAAAAAATATATTGTATTTTAGAAAAAGAAGTACCCAATTGAAACTTGAAAAACGCCATTTTTATTTGTTCCACTAAATCCTTCAATGTCATCTATATCGGTTAATCCAATATTGTATCGTGCGCTAAAATTAAGACCGTTATCCAGTTTGTAACCTAGACCTAAATTAATACCAAAATCTACGGTATCAAAATCGTCTTCTATCCCCAAACCGTCATCATTAGTATTAAGCAAGAATCCTACTTGCGGACCTGCCTCTAAACTAAAACCTTTAACAACATAATATTTCGCCAGTAACGGCACATTCAAATAATTTAAAGCTACAGTATTGTCGCCAAAGCTATACCCTTGACCGGAATACAACACTTCAGGTTGAAAAGAAAAAGAATCTGAAATCGGAATTTCGGCCATAACACCATAGTTAAATGCCGTTACGGTCTCATAATCGTCGGTATTATCGCCAAATACGGAAGCAAAATTAAGTCCAGCTTTTGCTCCAAACAGAATGTCTTGTGCACTTACATGTGTATACCCTAAAACTGAAATTAAAGTGAATAGTAAAATTTTTTTCATCATGTTGATTGTTTAATTATTTGACACAAAAGAATACTTTTTCTTATTTCAGAATCATCATTTTGTATTATAATTAACCTTTTTAACCGTTTTTAACAACAAGTCATACAGATCTTTAAATTTCATTTAGTGAATAACTATATACATTACTAATGTCGTAAACCATTTATTTTTTAAACACAAAAAAACACCAAATCGAGTAAATCAATACCGATTTGGTGTTAGAATAAGTTACTAACCAACCTGAAATCACCTATTCTTTTTCATGTATGTTTCATAATCTGAAGCCAACTCCGTTTTCTGTTTTTCCGACAAGGTTTTCCCTGCCAATTGAAAAAACGTATGCTCTTCGTCCTCCAAATGATGTTCTACTTTATGTTTTAATTTTTTAGCTATTTTAAGCCAAGCCGACGAATCGTATTCCGTGTCTTCAAGTTCTTCGATTAACTCATCGATTTCATGATGTTCGGCAATACCATGTCTGGAATGCTCTTGCATCATATCTGTAGAAATTAAAGGTTTATAAAAGTGGCGCTCCTCTGCATTTGCATGTACTTCCAGTTCTTTTCGCACCGCTTTAAACAACTCGTCTCTATTTTTAGTATCGCCCGAAGACTGTACTAATTTATCGAGTAATTCACGCTGAATATCATGATCGTGTCGTATCGCTTCAAAAATAGTCATATCTAAAAAATTAAAAGTTATAATTAAACTGTAGCAGTCGTTTTAGAAGATCCGTTAGTTTTAACGTCTTTTCTAAAATGCCTATTTTTCGTTTTTAATACTTCTAATTTCTTTTCTAAAGCATCGATTACCTCATCAGACTTATGACTTGAATCTGCAAGAATACTTTCGATTTGTTCTTCTAAAGTTCCTTTTTTAACATTGACTTTCTTAGCCACTGTATCTGCAAATTCTGTAGCTTGTTCTGCTATTTTATTTTTTCTAAGTTCTGCTTCTTTAGAAATTATTTTACGAGTTTTACTACCTTTTTCAGGAGCAAATAATATTCCCATTGCTGCTCCTAAAGCGGTTCCTGCTATAATACCTAAAATTGTATTTCCTGAATTGTTCATAGTTTTAAATTGTTTAATGGTTAAACTTAATACTACAAAGTTAGGTTGATAGCAGAGCTCTAATTAACTCTATTCGTTTTAAAATTAACGGGATTAAAATTGAAATACGTTTATCGCCAAGCCAAAGCACTTCGTTCTACCCAATACGATTCTGATTCTGTTGCAAATATTTGAAGTTGATGACGTTCTGCTTCGGTTAACCGAAATGACAATGCTTTTAAATTGTCTTGAAGTTGTATACTTGTTAATGCCCCGCTTAACACCACTTGAGGCTCTAGACTATCTATTATAAACCGAATGGCAATAGCATCTATACCTACATTATATTGTTTTGCAAGGAGATTAAAATACGTATAGGCATCCGAATAATTCGGAAAATCACCATTCTCGAACACACGGCCATTCGCCAACGCTTCTTTAATAATGACGGTCTTATTATCGCCTAATAATTGATTTAATATTTTAAATGTTGATTGTTCGAATATATTATAAGTGACTTGAAAACTAGTAAACAACGACTCGCCTTCTACCTGAACTTTTAAAGCCGTTTCTATAATTTCTACCTGATTTGCGCCACTTGTAGATACGCCAATCTGCATACCTGTTTTCTTTTTAATTTCATATAATTCCTGAAGCGCCTCTGTATTCGTAAAAATACCACTGTCTAAAGTTGCTGAATGGACTTGATATATTTTCAACTCTGGTAAAAGCACTTGAGACACTTCCCATTGTTCCTGCAGTTTTGAAAGTGAATGCTCTTTTATTTCATGTTTACCACTGTATCCCAACTCCCAATTCGCCATGTACGTATAGCCCCATTTGGTACTTAAATTCACATCGGGATACTGTCTTAACTTATGCCAATCAATTAAAAACTGCTCGCCTTTTCCGTAAGATGGAGCGACATCGAAATACCGAACTCCAAACCGATATGCATCGTCTAAAACATGCATCGCATTTGCTTTAAACACCGCTTCCGATTGCGATATTTCTTCTTTTTTAATGTTGATGTATTCCGGGCGACCAATAGCCGCTAGTCCTAATCCGATTTGGGTTTGTTTTGACATAGCAATTATAATTTTTGTCTAAATTACTAAACTAGAATTAGAATATAGAAGCGTTCTTGTATTAGATTTTAATGTCTAAAAAAAGTTGTTTATAGTATCCAAATCAGATTTATAGCACTTCTGTTTCGATAATTGTATCTGTAATTAGTGTTTTATGCACCGGACATTTAGACGCTATTTCTTTTAAACGTGCTTTCTGTTTATCGTCTAGATTTCCAACGAATTTTAAAGTCTTCTTTAAGTGATCTATTTGTGCAGGCTTCTCTAAATCTAAATTAAGATCGTCGCTATGTTTTTTCGAATATGTGATATACACAAACACTTCTTGTAAGTCCCATTTTTTACGTTGCGCATATAATTTCAATGTCATCGCAGTACAAGCTGCTAAAGCCGCATTTAAATATTCGTATGGCGATGGTCCGAAATCATCTCCACCAACACTTTCAGGTTCATCGGCAATTAGCGTATGTTTTTTAGTCTGGATATTAGTGGTAAAATTATCTTCTAAAAGATTTAAGTGCGCAACCAATTGCTCCCCGCTGGTATCTAAAATCACACTGTCTTTAGCCTCGAAATAACGTTGTACCCAAGTTCCAATCATATTACCCACATATTCACTATCTCTAGAATCTGACAATAAATGGTCGGCTTGATCTAAACTCACAAAACTTTTAGGATGATGGGCTGTTTTATACAAGCGTTCTGCATTTTCAATAGGCACTACACTATCGAAAGGGGCATGCATAATAAGTAATGGCTTTCTTAGGTTTTTAGTAATTTCTGGTAAATCCGTTTTACTAAAATCGTCTATAAATTCCTTATTTATATTAAAAGGCCGCCCACCGATATTAACCTCGACATCACCTTTTTCTTCGACATCATCAAACCCATGCGAAAACAAATGCGTCACATGTTCTACAGTTGCAGGAGCACCAACAGTTGCCACGGCTTTCACAGAGTCTAATAGAGAAGACGCCACTATAACCGCTGCACCACCAAGCGAATGCCCTACCAATAAAGACGGCGCTTTAAAATGTGCTTCTAAATATTTACTTACCGCCAATAAATCGGATACGTTAGATGAAAAATGACTATCAGAAAACTCGCCTTCACTCCTACCTAATCCTGTAAAATCGAAACGCAACACACCGAAATCATGATTGGTTAACGAGCGACTTATGTTTTTAACCGCAGACAACGTACTCGTACACGTAAAACAATGTGCAAATACGGCAAAATAATTCGGATTCTGATTCGCGGGTAATTCTAAATAGGCCTGAAGTTTTACACCTTTATCATTTTCTATTTCAAGTTTCTGACTTTTCATACTTTGATTTATTATTGAATTAATAATATTAGTTACTTTTTGACGATTCGTTTACATAGACCGCATAACGCTCTAATAAAAGAGTCAATTTAGGCACTATATAAAGTTGGCAAAATGGTTTTTTAGGATTCTGAAGATAGTAATTTTTTATGGCATCTCGAGAAGATTTAAATTCTTGAAACGGATACACCTTGGTAATTAAACTATAATTAAAGTCTTTTTGAAAGCCATTTAAAAGATTTGAAAATCTAGCATTTTGATCTTCAGAAAACACATAAACAGCCGACCGATATGTTTCACGACGACTATGATTTGAAGTACTTTTATGTGTATGTAAATGAATTTCTAGAAGTACAGCTTCTGAAATTTCTAAGGAATTAAAATGAACAATAACCGCTTCAGAAAACGAAGCAGCATCGCCGGTTGAAGCAATATAACCTTGCTCCACAAGACTTACGCCTTTTAAGGATTGAAACACAGCTTCTGTGCACCAATGGCACCCACCACCAAATGCAATTCTATCTTCTATTTTTAATCCCATAAATTTTTGGTCGTAAAAACAGTGGAAACCTAAATTTAAGCTGAAATTAAAACCTTAAAAGATGAATTAAATCATTTAACTCGGATTAATAGAAAAAATAGTAAAGCATCATAAAAAATTCATTTTACGAACTACAAGACAACATCGAACAGCCCACTTTATTCCGTGCCCATTCTGGTCGTTTTGCAAACCATTTTTGAAATTCCGGTTGCTCGTCGTATGGATTTTTTAATAGATTGAATAATTCATCCACCAATGCATAATCTCCTTTTTCAGCATCATCTATAGCCAATTGCGACATATAATTTCTAAGGACATATTTCGGGTTGACACCATTCATTTTTGAAGCACGTTCTGCATCAGACAATGCTTCTTTTTGTAATCGCTCTGAGTACGTTTTAAACCAATTCTTCCAAACCTCTTCAATTTCTGAAGTCATAGCACCTGGATTATAAAAAGCATCTTCAATGAGTTGTAATCCATTTGAAGGATTTTCCTTTTCAAATTGTGAAAGATTTCTAAACGCAATCGTCATATCTGTTTCTAGCATTTGCAACGCATCTTCCAAATCCTGAATGAGTTTTAAGTCCGATTTATCAGCTTCAAAAAGTCCTAATTTTGAACGCATCATCTGTAAAGACTGTGTTTCAAAATTCGTTTTGTATTCATCTAAAACAGCTTGTAACGCATCGACATCTTCAATTAAAGGATACAAAGCATTTGCTAATTGATATAAATTCCAAAGCCCAATATTAGGCTGATTTCCGTAGCGATAGCGTTTATGTTGTCTATCTGTTGTATTTGGTGTCCAACCATAATCGAAACCTTCTAACCAACCGTAAGGCCCGTAATCTATAGTTAATCCTAAGATCGATAAATTATCGGTATTCATTACACCATGCACAAAACCCACACGTTGCCAATCAACAATCATTTTAAGCGTACGTTCAGAAACTTCCTTAAAAAAGGCTAAATACGTTTCTTTTGATGGTGCTCCAAATTCTGGATAAAAATGTTTTATCGTATAATCTGTAAGCGTTTTAAGCGTTTTAGCATCTTCTCGAGACGCTAAAAGTTCAAAGCTTCCAAAACGCAAGAAACTTGGAGCCACACGACACACTACTGCACCTTCTTCGTATTCCGGATTTCCGTTATACATAACATCCCGTAACACTTGATCTCCTGTAACCGCTAACGACAATGCTCGCGTTGTAGGCACTCCCAAATGAAACATCGCTTCGCTACATAAATACTCACGTACAGACGATCTTAAAACCGCCAAACCATCGGCAGTTCTAGAATATGGCGTGGGTCCTGCACCTTTAAGCTGCAATGCCCAACGCTGATTATTGTAATCAATTTCGGTTAAATTTATAGCACGACCATCTCCTAATTGTCCTGCCCAATTCCCGAATTGATGTCCGCCATAACACATGGCAAATGGCTTGGTGTGTTCCAAAACCTGATTCCCTGTAAATACCTTTAAAAATTCTTCCGATTTACTTTCAGCTTCCGTAATTCCTAACGTTTCTAATAATTCTGGAGACACATGAATTAATTCCGGTTTTGCAGTTTGCTTGGGCGTAACATAGGAGAAACAAGCTTCGCTAACCTGACGCCTAGAATTTTCTAAAATCGGATCGGCAGGAAGTTCGCTAGTAAACGTGTCTTTTATATGTGATTTAAAGGTTTTCAATAGGGGTAATTATTTAAGTTTATCGGCATGCATCTGTCTTAACTTAGCCAATTTCGGACTAATTACCGCAGAGCAATACCCTTGTGTTTTATTATTTTCGTAATAGTCTTGATGTTCAGTTTCAGCTTCAAAAAACGGTCCTAACGCACTGATTTCTGTCACAATTTTATCATCAAAATACTGCTGAATACTCTCAACAACCGCTTCGGCTACTACTCTCTCTCTTTCATTCTGATAATAAATCACAGAACGGTATTGTGTACCGCGATCGGCACCTTGACGATTTAAAGTGGTCGGATCGTGACTTGTAAAAAAGATGATTAAAATATCTTGTAACGAAATCACGTTCGCATCGTATGTAATTTGAATAACTTCGGCATGTCCGGTTAATCCCGAACATATTTCACGATATGTTGGTGTTCCTGGAACTGTTCCTCCAGTATATCCTGAAATCACTTTTTCGACACCTTTTATTTGCTGAAAAACAGCTTCTACACACCAGAAACAACCGCCTCCAAGCGTGATAATTTCTTTTGTATTACTCATTGCTTTCTCCTTTCTCTAGCGTAATTGATTCTGAATTTACGCAGTAACGCAATCCACTTGGTTCTGGGCCATCAGGAAACACATGTCCTAAATGCGAATCGCATGTATTGCACATCACTTCTACACGAACCATTCCCATAGCCGTATCTTTTTCGTACTTAATTGCGTTCTCTTCTATAGGCTGTGTAAAACTTGGCCAACCTGATCTTGAATCGAATTTTATGGTAGAATCGAACAACAACGTACCGCAACACACACAACCATATTTACCTGCTTCGTGTGCACTACAAAGCGCTCCGGAATGTGGCGCTTCGGTCCCTTTTAATCTTGCAATTCTAAATTGGTGAGGTGTTAATAATTCTTTCCATTCTTCGTCAGATTTCTCTACACGACGATCTGGTATTGGATTGCCATTCACGGCAAAATCCATTATATTTTTCCATGTAAGCATACTATTCCCTTTCTTTAAATTTGTATTAAAAAATAACACTGATGGTTATATGATATCTGTATTAGACTCATTAACGCACTCAATCTTACATACAAATATGATTAATTCCTAGTGCCCATAAAAATATCGCTTGTTAATAATCACACAATTTTTACTTAAAATACGATTTAGAACTACAATATAAAAATGAATAAAACCTATCGCAATCAATTTACGTGATTGGGATAGGTTTTATTCTTAAATTATAAGTGAATTGCCTTTAATTATGTATTCACCATAGAAAATCAATTTCTGATTCTGTTAAAAATAGTATTACTTCTAATTATTATTTAGACGCCTTAGTTGCTTCTAACAACACTATATCATAGTCATTGTTCAGAATAACATTTCCATTTTCGACAGTAACATCGGTATTAGAATAGGCATCATGAACACTCAAGCGTTCAGGAAAAACGCCTCCAACAGGTATTATTTTTTTTCCTTTTTCAAGATTTAAACCAATAATCACTCTATCTTCAAAATCGTCTTTTTTATAAACTCGAGAAAACACATAAGGCGCTTCAGAAATCATTTGATGTCTTCCTGCCCCAACCGCTGGATGGTTTGCTCTAAACTGACCAAGACGTTGCCAATGTGCTAAAACTGCTTGTGTTTTTGGATTAGATTTTATATCGTCCCAATTCATAAACGTCCGTAAATTAGCATCTCCAATAGCACCTTCGGCATGGAGTATTCTAGCCGACTCATCGCCATAATAAATTTGTGCAGCACCTTGAGTTAGCAACAATTTTGTAGCCGTTTCGAAAGGTTTTACACGCATAGGATCGAATGGCTGCCCATCGTCGTGCGAGCTTAAATAATTAAGCACACTATAGCCTATTAAATCATTATGAAGAATACTATCGTATTTAGTAAACATAGATTCGTAGTCCATTTGTTCGGCATTCCACTTAAATTCAAAATTGATTAATTGGTTGAATGCTTTATCGAAATAATTGACTTTACGGTCGCCAAAATCAAACGCTTTTTCATTACTAATTGCATAATTATACACTTCCCCTACAAGGTAGAATCCGTTGTCATCTAAGACTTTTTCGGGATTTTCCATTTTATACTGAGCAAAAGCAGTATCTACAACGCTTCTAAATTCTTGCCATACATAAGGTTCCGTATGCTTAACGGTATCTACACGATACCCATCAATTCCGAATTCTGTAATATAATCTGCCAGCCATTTCATGATATAAAAACGAGGTGCTCTTGGGTATCCTGTGCTTTCAAAAAAGGCATCTAATTCCGCTACTTCTTTCTCATATCGGCCTTCCGTTTTCCATTTTTCGATTAATTGCGGAGGCAGTTCTACAGCCTCATTACTCTCTGTTCTAATATCTGGTAAATTCTCTACCAAAGTACAACTTACCGTGCTATCAAAATCATGATAATCGCAAGAAGGACCTGTTCTTACCCAACTTTGTGGCCAAACAGGATCTTGATCTGTCACAGGACCTCTATGATTAATAACAGCATCTAAAACAATACGAATCCCTCTTTTATGAGCAGCTTCTACTAATTTTTTTAAATCGTCTCTTGTTCCAAAATCCGGATCTAAATTCGTCCAATCCTTAGTCCAATATCCATGAAAACCATAAGAGAGCCCAGTACCTTCATCTGTTCCACCATGAATTTGTTCAACAATCGGCGTCATCCAGATGGCATTTACACCTAAATTAGTAAAATAACCAGATTCTACTTTTTGTGTTACCCCTTTAATATCTCCACCTTCAAAGCCTCTTAAAATACCAGTTTCCTTATCCCTATCAAAATTCTCATCGTTAGAAGTGTCTCCATTATTAAAACGGTCGACTAACATAAAATAGATTGTAGCCGCATCCCATTCGAAAGGCACTTCTACTTCTTTTTCAATTGATTTATCAGTTTTGTTTTGACATCCTGTAACCATAATTCCTAATATTAAAACGACTATAAAGTTACGCATAATCTATTGCAATTTAAAGATGAAAGATTGTAAAGGATTTACTGCAATCTTGGCTTCGGCACCGTTTTCTGAAACTTGTAAAAGTGTTTGATACGACTTATACAATTGATCTTCTAACATATGCTCACCTGGTTTTAATTGCCATGCATCTACAAGTTCTTTTGGTAATTTTAAATAGAACTCTGTACCGTAATCAGCATCGAAATTATTAACAATTATAAGCTTCTCGTTTTCACTCCATCTTACATAAGAGAACTGTTTCAACCCATAATCGCCAGTGTTATGTGTATTATAATCATGAAGGTCCTGATAGTTTCCCATTAGTGCCTCACTAGAAATCGTGAAGTTTAACAACCGTTTGTAAAAATCGTATAATTCTAATTCTTCTGAAGTAGATTGTCCGCCATCGAATTGCTTATCATTTACCCAACGTCTTAAGGTTGGCACGCTTCCATAATCAAAAATTGACGTTCTAGAAGGATCTCCAAATCCTAAATCTTCTGCTCCAGGTTCTCCAAATTCTTGTCCGAAATAAATTAATGTAGGCGATGTGCTTATGGTTGCAGAAACCACTATGGCTGGTTTGGCTTTAAAGGCATTCCCTGCAAACTCTGGACTTGCAATACGTTGTTCGTCGTGGTTTTCTAAGAAATGCAACATGTGGTGTTCGATATCGCTTAAATCACTCTGTATAGGCACAATATCGTCGGTTTTCCCCCAACCTTGCATCACGTGTTTTAGCGTATCGTACAACTGAACTTTATCGTATAAATAGTCCATTTTTCCTTTACGAATGTAATCTCTATATAAACTCGGATTATACACTTCGGCTAATAAGAACGCCTTTGGGTTTTCCATTTTTATAGCAGAATTCATATAACTCCAAAATTCTACTGGCACCATTTCGGCCATATCGTAACGGAATCCATCCACACCTTTTGCGGTCCAATACAATGCAATATCTTTAAATTTTACCCAAGAATCTGGCACGGTTTTATCTTGCCAAAAATCGAAATGTGCTTTATAATCTTTGGTGTCAAATCCGTCTGGCAAGCTATCAAAATCATGATGACCTTCTGGAGTTACACCGTAATTTATCTTTACTGTTTCGTACCAATCGTTAGGATCTGGTTGTGATAAACGTGAGCCATTTCCGGTCCATTTCGATGGATTTTCATCAAACTTACCATCTAACAACGCATGTTTAGAACCTCCTAAAGGCACATATCCATTACGGCGTTCTGGCACCACAAAAGGTTCGCCTGGATTGTAATAGAAATTATTATTTACACTATAAACAACCGTTTTATCGTCGGTTTCACCAAAATCGGTTACACCCTCTGGTTTTGAAATACTCTTATAATTTCTAGCTACGTGATTAGGAACAATATCAATAATAACTTTTAACCCTGCCTGATGAGAACGTTCAATTAAAGCTTCAAATTCTTGTAAACGCTCTGCTGGATTTTCGGCTAAATCCGGATTCACGTTATAATAATCTTTAACCGCATACGGAGAACCTGCACGCCCTTTTACAACATCGGGATCGTCGTTAGAAATACCATATGCAGTATAATCTGTAATCACATCGTGATGCGGCACACCGGTATACCAAATATGAGTAACACCTAAATCTTTAATTTCAGATAAGGCCTTATCGGTAAAGTCGTTAAACTTCCCAACTCCGTTTTCTTCGATAGTTCCCCACGGTTTATTGGTTTCATTTGTATTCCCGAATAAACGTGTAAATACTTGATAAACGACTTCCTTTTTTGGTGTGGTTGCAGTTTCTGCCTTATTACTTTCTTTCAAAATATTTTTCTTTTTAGAATCACAGCTGATTAAAACTAAGAAAATCATTGCAATTGACACTATACCTTGTTTAAACATTATAAAATTATTTTAATTTCTAACTCAGAGTCTACGTCCCATACCAGTGGAACTTCTAAAATATGCTTGTATTTATCGTATGTAAACGCCATCTCCTTTTTACCAATTTTGATACGTTCTGGATCTGTCTCCATATTATGAATTATAAGCTGAATTGTCTTTGAATACACTTTATATGCTGAACCTATTTCATCTTTAAACACAAATTGCATTCCTTTTTTATTCTGTGAATAAGAAAAATTAAGCAGTTCATATTCTCCTTTTTCAAAAGCGTTAACCGTTATACCCTCATCATTATATAACGTAGAAGAACTGCTTGTAATTGAAGCATCGTGATAGTAATGAAGCAATAAATTATGTCCTGTATACGACTTGGTATTTTGCATACGTTTTGCCATCGGAATAAAAGCACCTCCTTTAACATAGGTTGGAATGCTATTTTCGACTACCGAAACTGTTTTGGTTTGTCCGCCTTCAATTTTTTCATCTGTATAAAAATCGAACCACAGATTATTTTTCGGGAACATCACCTCATGCGTTTTTACGCCTGCTTCTAAAATAGGCGATACCAGAAAGGAATCTCCCCAATAATAGGTGTTTGCCAAATTTTGAAATGTGACATCTTTCGGATTTTCAAAAAACAATGGACGCATTAACGGTGTTCCATTTTTATGATTCTGAAACGCAAGATTATAATTATACGGCAATAAAGCATAGCGTAATCTTATGGCTTTTCGCGCCAAATTCTTTGCATGTTCGTTTCTAAAAACAGGTTCGCTAGCCACTCCTTCCTGTGCGTGAGGTCTGTATATAGGCTGAAAAACACCGTATTGCAACCAACGCACATACAACTCGTCGTCAAGATTATCGCCAGCAAAACCGCCCAAATCACTATGCATATATCCTAAACCTTGCATTCCCATTTGTAAAGCAATTTCTGGCTGACTTTGTAATCCGCCCCAAGTGCGATTCACATCTCCCGACCACGGAATTAATCCGTAACGTTGCGAACCAGAATATCCAGCACGCATTAACACAAAAGGTCGCACTTTTGAATGTACTTTTAAACTACTTTCATAAACCAATCGCGCCCAATCGTGACCATAAATATTATGAACCTCGTCTGCCGTCCCTGTGGCATGTAGTAATTCTTTTGGATGTACTTCGGGTTCGCCTAAATCGCCCCAAATTCCAGATACGCCCATCTGAAACAAATCTTTATAAACGTTAGAAAACCAATCGAAACCAGACTTACTATAGATATCGACAAGACCTGTATTACCAAAAAAGAAATCGTAAGTAAACGGATGTCCTAATGAGTCTTTCGCTAAGGCATCTTGCTCGACAGCTTCCTGCCATCGGCTAGAAGTTGTTAATACAAAAGGCTCAGTAATTAAAATGGTATTTACGCCTTCTTTATCGAAATCTTCAATCATTTTTTTAGGCATTGGAAACGAATCTGTATCGAATGCTAGGTTACCCATTGTGCCTTTTACCTCTTTCCCAAACCAATATAAATCTAAGATCACGGCATCTACAGGAATTTCTTCATCTTTAAATTTAGAAATGGTCGCACGGGTTTCTGCTTCGGAATGATATCCAAAACGACTAGAAAAATTCCCTAAAGCCCAACGTGGTGGCATGGGTTGTTTTCCTGTTAATTCGGTATAATTATCTATAATATCCACCCAAGAATCTGAAGCTATAACCTGATAGGTTTTTCGTCCAGAAATAGTCTCATAAGTCAGACTATTATCGTGTTTACTATCTAAATCTAGATACCCGATAGGCGCATTGTCGAAATGAATCATGTATTGTTTAGAAGACATGACTATTGGCAAGGTAAAATTCATTAACTCGCTATGCGTTTCGTAACCATAATGTGCACGATTATATAATTGCAAACGGTGTCCGCGACGATTCATCCCTAATGCTCTTGCGCCACCGCCATACAATACTTCGGTGTCATCTAAATTAAACTGAATCGCATCGCCTTCATCCGTTTTCGAATAGCCTTCTTTTTCTGAAATTAAAGGGTATCCTTTATACGTATATTGCACTTGAAATGGGGATTTTTTAATAACCACCGACAGTTCTTTTGATTTTAAAATCACAGCTTCTGGAGTATCCGAGATGCTAGAAAACGCTATCCAGTCTTTTAAAACTACAGCATGAGATTCTGGAATCACACGTTCTCCATCAGGAACAAAAGTGGTTTCGACTATCTCCGTGTTATAAAGTTTTATCAAATAAAAACCATCGTTAACTACGACCTTGTAACCGTCTGTAGTGGTTTCTGAAGACACGTAAGTCCTATTGGAATTTTGAGCAAAACTAACCTGTGAAATACAGAGCGCAATAAAAAAATATAAGATGTTTTTCATTTTATTTTAACATTGAAAAGGTAAACGGAATCGTTTTAAGTAAAGCACCCTATAGCGTATTCAAACTAACGCCTAAAACACAATTTAAACGCAATATAAAAGCGGGTGACAATTAATGCTTTGTCGTTAATAAAAGCGGACCTTTTTCAGTAAGCTTTAAACGTTCGCCCCATTCTAAGGTTGTTCCTGTGACTACGTTTTTAAGTGTTTTGCCTTCTAAATTCAATTCTTTATAGTGCGCTAGATCTAAATCTTTAACGTCTTCATTTTTGTTTAAAATTAAGACAACCGTTTCAGTGTCTTGAATTCTACATAAAATGTAAACACCATCTTCTGGAGCAAAATGAACGGTTTTACCATCATGAATGGCTTTGCTCTTTTTTCTATAATTTAAAACTTTAGACACAAAATCTTGCATCTTCGCTTGGTCGTCGGACAATCCTGAACCTATAAATGCATTAACAGTATCATCTTGCCAACCGCCAGGGAAATCAGAGCGAATTAAACCATGGTCGTCGGGTTGCGCAGTGTTTTGCATTAAAATTTCTGTACCATAATACATTTGAACAATCCGCGGCATTAGGAAAATGTAGCTCAACGCCATTTTAGTATTAGCAATATTTTCATGAAGCTGAGTAAACACACGATCCATATCGTGATTATCCGTAAAGATTAAAATATCTTCAGGAGTCGTATAGGCAAAATCCATAGCCAAACCTTCGTACATTTTCACAAAACCGGTGGCCCAATCTTCATTTTCATTTAATGCACTTATTATATTTTGTTGCATCGGAAAATCCATAGTCGATTTTAAGTGCGACTCGTAACCTTCCTTATTAGGAGTACCAGCTTGCCAATATCTAACCAATAACGGGTTTGTACTCCATTCTTCACCTACGATATTAAAATTCGGGTATTCTGACATTATCGCAGCCGCCCAAGTACTCATAAATTTTTTATCGGAATACGGATAGGTATCTTGGCGAATACCTGCAAGCCCCAAAGTTTCTATCCACCATATATTATTCTGAATAATATACTTTGCCATAAATGGATTTCTCTGATTTAAATCGGGCATAGACGGTACAAACCAGCCTTCGGTCATGTCTTTTTTATCGACTGCTGAAGCATATGCATCTTGATTTGTAGTCCGTCGGTGATTCGAATTACGAAGTGTCCCTTCCGTCTTAAACGTTTCTTGCTGATTCACCCAGTCGTTAAAAGGTAAATCTTTCATCCACCAATGTTCGCTTCCGCAATGATTCGCTACCATATCCATGATAAGCTTTAAACCTCGAGATTCCATTTTTTGAGCCAATTCTTTATAATCTTGAAGTGTTCCAAAACGCGGATCGACTTCATAAAAATCGGTCATGGCATACCCATGATAAGATGAAGAATTCATATCGTTTGTCAACATTGGCGTTGGCCAAATTGCTGTAAATCCTAAATTCTCTATATAATCTAAATGATTTATTATACCGCGAATATCACCTCCGTGTCTCGCATAATTATCGCTTCGATCTACTCTTTGCTCTCTTAAATCGGTATCGATATCATTTTTAATATTTCCATTAGAAAACCGATCTGGCGTAATTAAATACATCGCATCGGAACTATTAAAACCAATATAATCTTCGGCCTTTTTAAGGCGTGTTTTTAATTCGTATGCACATTCAAACGAGGTCCCATCTGTTCTCCGAAAGACTATATCGAATGTTCCTGCCACTGTTGAAGCGTCAATAATTAAATCGACAAATAAATAATTCGAACTATGAGCCTGGTGCACTTCAGAAATGGAAACTCCCGGATAATTAATTTCGGGAATGGCACTTCCTATTTCAGGACCTTTAACTAGCAATTGTAATTCTGAACTTTCGAAACCTACCCACCAATTCGGTGGCTCTACATGTGTAATCTGCGCACTTAAATTCAGACTAAAAAACAGTAATACCATAGAAAAAATAGTTTGTTTATTGTTTACTAATTCTTTAGATAATTTACGCATAACTACACACTTTTTTAGTATAAAAAACAGTATTCCGAAATAAAAATTTTAATTATTTCACTTCCATGATACTAATAGCATAACCACCTCCAGGAACAGATACTTGAGATAATTTGGTTTTGTAATTCACCTTTTGTTTTGTGACCTTATAAGCCTGAGGATTGGTTTTATAATCGGCATCCTTAGCATCGGCATACATTATGGCTTCGTACTTTTTATCTTTATCTAAGAAATCTAAGGTGATTTTAGATGTTCTCTTAGTGTATCCGTTTACATTCCCTACAAACCAACTACTACTGCCTTTTTCTTTTCTAGCGACAGTAATATATTGTCCTGGTTCTGCTTCTAAATAAATACTGTCGCCCCAATCTATAGCGACATCTTTTATAAACTGAAAGGCATCCATAAATTGCTCGTAATGTTCAGGGAAATCTGCTGCCATTTGCAACGGGCTGTACATGGTAACATACAATGCCAACTGATTTGCAATTGTACTATTTACATGCGAGTTGTTGTTGGGACTAAATTTACTAATATCCATTTCGAAAATCCCAGGTGTATAATCCATAGGACCTCCAATTAATCGTGTAAATGGCAAAACGGTAACGTGATTTGGCTTAGAACCTCCAAAAGCTTGGTATTCGGTTCCTCGTGCAGATTCGTTTCCTATTAAATTAGGATATGTTCTAGCAACACCTGTTGGTCTTACAGCTTCGTGTGCATTGACCATAATTTTGTATTCAGCTGCTTTTTCGATGGCATACTGATAATGATTTACAATCCATTGATTATAATGATTTTCTCCGCGAGGCAAAATATCGCCTACATAACCACTTTTTACTGATTTGTATCCGTTTGCATTCATAAACTGATACGCTTCATCCATGTGGCGCTCGTAATTACGGACAGAAGCTGAGGTCTCGTGATGCATCATCATCTCTACACCTTTAGATTTCGCGTAAGCATGAATACCTTCCACATCAAAATCAGGATATGGTGTTACAAAGTCGAAAACATAATCTTTAGAATGTCCGAACCAATCTTCCCAACCTTCATTCCAGCCTTCTACTAAAACAGCATCGAAACCATGTTCGGCAGCAAAATCAATATATTTTTTTACATTTTCATTATTTGCAGAGTGTGTTTTATTTGGAGACACTTTAGAATAATCTGTAACCCCTAATTGAACCGATGGTAAATCGTCTGTATAATTCCAAGATCCTTTGCCGGTAATCATTTCCCACCAAACACCTACGTATTTTACAGGTTTAATCCACGATGTATCTTCAATCGCACAAGGCTCATTTAAGTTGTATGTTAATTTTGAAGCCAGAATATCACGTGCATCATCACTCACCATAACAGTTCTCCAAGGCGATGTTGTTGGTGCCTGAATATAGCCTTTATCGCCATTAGAATCTGGTGTTAACCAAGACTCGAACACCATATTTTTATCGTCTAAATTAAGATGCATACAGGAGTAATTTATTAAAGCCGCTTCGTGTAAATTTATGTATAAACCATCGTCGGTTTTCATAATTAATGCCGTTTGCACACCTGTTGGAGAAAATGATGTTTGAGATAAATTTGCAGTTACAGCACCTTCAGAATATCCACGAATTTCAGATAGTTTAGATTCTGTATAATCGTATTCCTGAGTATCGTAATCTCCTGGAATCCAAAACGCAGTATGATCGCCTGCCATGGCAAATTGAGTACGCTCTTCTTTTATTGTAAAATACACTAAGTTTTTCTGTTCGGGAAATTCGTAACGAAACCCTAGCCCTTCATCAAACAAACGGAAACGAATAATAACCATGCGTTCTGTGTCTTCTTGGGTTAAGGTTACAGCCAATTCATTATAATGATTTTGAATGGTTTTCACTTCGCCCCAAACCGGAGTCCATGACTCATTAAAAGTAGCTGTTTCCGTATTCGTAATTTTAAAATCATTTAATAAAGATTTTTCATCATCTTTTAATTCTAATCCCAAACGACTCGTCTTTATAACCTCCTTATTTTTATAAGATAATTTATACGTTGGAGTTCCGTTTTCTTGAAGTTCAAAATGCATAGTTAAGTCACCACTAGGCGATTTTAACTCTTGTGCATGAGTCATATTAATAGACGCGAACAAAACAATTAAATAGGGCATAATATTTTTCATTAATCTGTATTTCAATTTAATTTTTCAATTACAAAACAGCAAGCGTTAATCTATTAAAGACAAGTGCATTCTGACCATTATTTAATTCTGAATGAGACAATTATTAAAAACCTCTACTACAAAAATTGGAAGCCAAACTATCAAAACGCACTATCCTTAATTTTTTAATCTTCTAACTGAAGTACTACTTTTTTATTATTAGCGAGTATTTCTAATTCGCTACCTTTTTCAAGTTTAAATTCAGCTCCTTTTTGAGTCACTTTTACTTTTACGACTTGATTTCTAAAATTCACTTTAAACGAATATCCTTCCCATTGTTGTGGAATTTTAGGTTCGAAAGACAGCATATTATCTTTAATTCGCATACCTCCAAAACCTTCAACAATACTCATCCAAGTTCCTGCCATAGACGTAATATGCAGACCTTCTTCAACTTCTTTATTGTAGTCGTCTAGATCTAAACGCGATGTACGTAAATAGAACTCGTAAGCCTGATCCATACGATTTAATTTTGCAGCTTGAATACTATGTACACAAGGAGATAATGAACTTTCGTGAACCGTAAATGGTTCGTAAAAATCGAAATGACGCTCTAATTCTTCCGTAGTAAAATGATCTTCGAAAAAGTAGAATCCTTGTAACGTATCGGCTTGCTTAATATAAGGTGAACGTAAAATACGATCCCAAGACCATTTTTGATTAATTGGGCGTGATGCCTTATCTAAATCTGCTACTGTAATTAATTCTTTATCTAAGAAACCGTCTTGTTGTAAGTATACATTATCTTTTTCCGAAAATGGTAGATACATATTTCCTGCTACAGCCTTCCATTTTTCTAATTCTTCTGGAGACAGGTTTACTTTATCTTGAATTCTACTAAAATCGTCTTCAAACTCTTTAGCGACTTTCTTGATGTTTTCTATAGCATAATCAATACACCACTTTGCAATATAATTGGTGTAGAAATTATTATTTACGTTGTTTTCGTATTCATTTGGCCCAGTAACTCCAAGAATAACATATTTATTATGAGCTGTAGAAAGCGTAGCACGTTGTTGCCAAAAACGCGCAATTCCGATTAATACTTCTAATCCTTTTTCAGGAATGTAGCTATAATCGTTTGTGTATCTGTAATAGTTGAAAATGGCAAATGCAATGGCCCCGTTTCTATGAATTTCTTCGAATGTAATTTCCCACTCATTATGGCATTCTTCGCCATTCATGGTTACCATTGGGTATAAAGCCGCACCGTTTGTAAACCCTAATTTACCTGCATTTTCTATAGCACGATCTAAATGATGATACCGGTATTCTAATAAATTACGCGCCACTTTCTGATCTTTGGTCGCCATATAAAACGGAATACAATACGCTTCGGTATCCCAATATGTGCTTCCTCCGTATTTCTCGCCTGTAAACCCTTTTGGACCTATATTTAAACGCGCATCTTTACCTAAGTACGTGTGATTTAATTGCATGATATTAAATCGAATCCCTTGCTGCGCCTTAACATCTCCAGAAATGGTAATATCTGCCATGTCCCAAATTTTAGCCCAAGCTAATTCTTGTTGCACTAACAAATGTTGAAATCCTAAGCTTACCGCTTTACTTAACGTTGCTTTTGCTGCCGCGACTAATTGCGAAGCCTCGTGATTACGATCTACAGTATAACCACCATATTTATGAATAGAGAATGTTTGATTTTGTTTTACTGACGTTGTAAATTTAAACGTAATTCGTCTATCGGTATGCGATGTTTCCTCTTTGGCATCTAGTTTTTGTCCGTCTAAGAAATATTCAGAAGTCATAAACGTACACGTTTTAAACTCCGTTTTCATAGTATGCGCTTCAATAAATGCCATGGCACCATCTTGAGTTACTCCTGTTGTTTCCCAAAATTTATCGTCCCAATTGGTATCTTCATTGGTAATTGCAGAATCTAAATAGGGCTCGAAGGTAATTTCTGCATCACCATTTATTGGTGTTACATTATAAGAAATGGCACCAACCTCATCTAAATCGATACTTAAAAAACGTTTTGTTTCTACACGTATTTGCATGTCGTTTGGTAAGGTCGCTTCAAAAGAACGCGACAGCCAACCTTCTTTCATATTTAATTCACGTTTAAAATCTGAAACGTGTTTACATCTAAATAAATCTAAAGGATTTCCGTTTACGAATACATTAATACCAATCCAACTTGGAGCATTTAATACTTTAGCAAAATATTCTGGATACCCATTTTTCCACCAACCTACACGTGTTTTATCGGGATAATACACGCCTGCGATATAACTTCCTTGAAATGTTGGTCCAGAATAGTACTCTTCAAAATTAGCACGTTGCCCCATGGCACCATTACCGATACTAAATAAACTTTCTGACGATTTAACGCGTTCTACATCAAATCCTTCTTCAATAATCGACCAATTGTCTGGTTTAATATAATCTTGATTCATTTTTTATTTAAGATAATAAAATACCGCGATTTATATACTGAAGAAGAATCATTCAGTTTATGTTACGCTTTAGGGTATTCTAGTTGTTAATTAATTTATTTATAAATTCTGTTGAAATCTCAGTGAAGTCGTTAAAAATATAATCGGCTTCATGTAACACGTCTTCACTACCAATACCAATAGAAATCATATGTGCCGCATTTGCCGCTTGTACTCCTGCAACAGAATCTTCAAAGACAATACAATCTTCTGGTTTTACATTTATAGCATCTGCAGCATTTAAAAACACTTCTGGGTCTGGCTTTGCTTTAGAGACATCGTTCCCATCTACAATAGCTTCAAACTTATCTAGGATGTTCACTTTCTCTAATATAACTCTTGCGTTTTTACTTGCAGAACCTAAAGACACACCTTGTTTGTTGTCTTTTAAATAATCTAGAACCCGAGGTACATCTGGAAGAATTTCAGAATCGTCCATTTTATTTATAAACTCTAAATATTCAGTGTTTTTTAAAGTCATTAAGTCTTGAAACTTCTCTTCGGAAACTGTAGTTTCTCCCCAAGTCAGTATTTTTTTAAGCGATTCTACTCTGCTTACGCCTTTAAGTTGTTCGTTTTGAATTTCGGTAAAATCGAATCCCAAACTATTGGCTAGATTTTTCCAAGCCAAAAAATGATATTTTGCAGTGTCTACAATAACACCGTCTAAATCGAATATAAATCCTTTTCTTTTCATACGTTTTCTAATTCTGGTTGATACGATATCGCATTTTTATCTGTGATTAACAAGTTACAAAATCCTGCAATAATTAGACTTAAACCTGCTACTAACATGGCGTTTATAGTTTCTTCTCCTATTAAACTGGATACAAAATTAATCCCACCTATTGCGGCAATAATTTGTGGTATAACTATAAACATATTAAAGATTCCCATAATTACACCCATTTTTGTTGGATCTACCGCACTTGATAGCATGGCATATGGCATAGATAAGATACTACCCCAAGCAATTCCGACGAGTATAAATGAGTATTTTAAAAATTCTGGCGCAGGTATAAAGTACATGGATAAAAATCCTAATCCGCCTATAAACAGCGAACCCATATGTACATATTTACGATTAATACGTTTTTTAGATGTATAAAAGGCCAACACTAAGGCAAAAACCATAGACGATAGTCCGTATACTCCCATAGAAGACCCTACTAAATTTGAAGATTTTTGAAACGCTGTATTAGCAACATCAAAAGCTTCGGCCTGAGCAGGAATTGTTAAATTGTAAGCAGATTCTATTGGTGCAGGCGTATGATAAATATGTTCTGTTAATGCTGGATTAGCCAAACTCCACATGGTAAAAAACGCGAACCAACTAAAGAACTGAATCAATCCTAGTTTTTTCATCGTGGTTGGCATATTCCCTATATTATTATTAATATCTGAAATAAATGAGTTTTTCTTGGCCTTCTCTTTTTCGAAAGCCTCCATGTCTTCTGGCGGATACTCTGAAGTAGTAAACACGGTATACAAAATACTTGCTAAAAAAACCACAGCACCAATAGCAAAAGCGACTTTTACCGACATGGGTACAACTCCCATAGGCGCGGCATCACTAACACCGAGCTGAGATACCATCCAAGGCAAATTACTTGCTACCCAAGTACCAATACCAATAATTAAAGTTTGGACTACAAAACCATAAGACCTCTGAGAATCGGGCAATTTATCGGCGACTAACGCGCGAAAAGGTTCCATAGAGACATTAATAGATGCATCTAAAATCCATAAAAAACCTGCAGCTACCCATAGTACAGGAGAATGTGGTACAATTAATAATGCAATAGAGCTTAATACAGCTCCGATAAGAAAATAAGGCTTTCGTCTTCCCCAACGCGGGCTCCAAGTACGATCGCTTAAATAACCTATAATGGGTTGAATTAACAAACCAGTTAAAGGCGCGGCTATCCATAACATTGGAATCGCTTCCTTGTCGGCACCTAGCGTTTGAAATATTCGAGACATAAAGCCTCCTTGTAATGCAAATCCGAATTGTATTCCTAGAAAACCGAAACTCATGTTCCAAATTTCCCAAAAATTGAGGGCACGCTTTTTCATCATAGTATATTTTAATGAATACCATTGACAAGCGAAAAACTTATCAAAACTTATTGTGAGAAGTAAAAATACAAGTTTTGATTGTGGCGCTAATATACAAAAGATTTTAAATTAGCCTATGTTAAATTTTATTTAGTGGATTCTCTTTCTTTTAATTCGGTTTCTATCACAACCGATTTAAAATACTCGTATTCAGACTCATTCTCTAATTTCTCTATTAACAATTCGGCTGCTACGGCTCCAATTTTCTTTCCATGCTGACAAACAGTTGTAAGTGTTGGCGTAGAGTGACGAGACAAAACACCATCTGTAAAACCAATAACTTGAAGATCTTCTGGGATTTTTTTACCTAGTTTTCGTGCGACTTTCATCACTGTTATGGCATACAATTCGTTGACAGCGAAAACACCATCTATTTTAGGATTTTCTAAAAATAGAGTCATAAGTTCTTCTTCTAAAAATTCAATATAATCTTCGGAAACCAACTTATCATCCACCTTTAAAATTAGCTCAGACCGGGTTTCTATATTATGTTCGTTAAGCGCTTCAATATAGCCCTGCGTGCGTAAACGCCCCACACTAATGTAGTCTTTGGTGGTAATAATAGCGATGTTTTTACATTGATTTTCTATCAGTTTAACTACTGCTTTTTTAGCCCCATTTAAATCATCTACAACAACCTTATCACAATTTATTTCATTAACGACACGATCGAACATGACAATAGGCATCCCCTGACTAATCGTTTCATTAAAGTGATGATAATCTTGCTTTAATAAGGTTTGTTTAGACATCGATAAAATAAAACCATCGATACTGCCATTGGCTAGCATTTCCATATTAATCACCTCCTTATCGAAAGACTCATTAGAGAGTCCAATAATTACATTATACCCCTTCTTATTCGCTACTTCTTCTATGCCTTGAATGACTTTAGAGAAAAAATGGTGTACAATTTCAGGAATTATAATCCCTATCGTTTTTGTCTTTCTATTCTTTAAACTTAACGCAATATTGTTAGGTCTGTAATTATACAATTTCGCAAAGGCTTTAACCTTCTCTCTTGTATCTTCACTAATTTCTTTACTGTTTCGCAATGCTTTAGAAACTGTAGCAATAGACACATCTAATTCTTTCGCTATTTGTTTTAAGGTGACTTTCTTTTTCATTACTTATACATTTATCTACAAATATACTACAACCTTGTCATTTTTCAATATTTAACACCGTTTCGATGAATTTTTTGCAAAAACACAAAAAGTTACTAACACGAAAACGTTTACGTTAAGAATTTCGTAAAAGGAAAAACTGCTTTAACATAAAATTTACATAATTTTAATCTCGAGAAGTAAGAATACAAACAAACAAACCTAATAAGATTTAAATTAATTCACATTGTATGAAAACAATTTTAAACAGTTTATTACTGGCACTGTTTTTTGCTCCAGCTATGTTACTGGCGCAACAAACCGTTACAGGAAAAGTTTCCGAAGAAGCATCGAATTTACCCATACCAGGTGTAAATATTATTGTTAAAGGAACAACGACTGGAACAGCTACAGATTTCGATGGAAATTACACACTTTCAGTTCGTAATGGTGACATTTTAGAATTTTCCTACTTAGGATATATGTCAAAAGATATAACCTATACTGGTCAAGGCATACTTAACATTAAACTAATGGAGAATGCTTCAGAACTAGACGAAGTGGTTGTTATTGGTTATGGTACCGTTAAAAAGGAAGATTTAACGGGTGCTGTAGATATGGTAAATGCAGACGACTTTAACGAGGGACCTGTTTTATCGCCACAACAATTAATTAGCGGTAAAGTAGCAGGTGTATCTGTAACTTCTGGCGGAGGTGCTCCTGGAGAAGGGCAAAACATTATTATTAGAGGACAAGGATCTTTATCTTTAGAAAGAACACCACTTTATGTTATTGATGGATTCCCTATCGATAAAGGAAGTGTTGGTGGTTCTAGAAACCCTTTAAACTTTATTAATCCTAACGACATCGAAAGTATGGTTGTTTTAAAAGATGCCTCTGCAACAGCAATCTACGGATCTCGTGCTGCTAACGGTGTTATTTTAATTACAACTAAAAAAGGTAAAGACACCGGATTTAAATTTAGCCTGAACAGTTCTACAACAATTTCAACGCCTTTTAACCAAGTCGATGTTATGTCTGCAGATCAATTCAGCGCCTTAATAAACGAAACTGGATCGGCAGAAAACATTGCTTTATTAGGAAATGCGAATACCAATTGGCAAGACCAAATTTACACTAACGCCTATGGGTCGGACCATTCTTTTAGTGCATTAGGAAATGCTTTTGGTGTTCCTGTTAGAGCATCTATTGGGTATACAGATCAAGATGGTATTCTAAAAAACGACAACTTATCTAGAACTACAGGATCGTTAAATATTAAGCCTAGCTTATTAGACGATCACTTAAAATTAGATTTAAATGCTCGTGGAATGTATACCGAAAACACATTCGCAAATAGAGATGCGATCGGTTCTGCAATCGATTTCGATCCTACAAAACCCATTTACGATGCAAACTCTAAATATGGCGGATATTATTCTTGGATAGATCCTAATACAGGAAACAGACCTAGTTTAGCACCAACAAATCCAGTGGCTTTAATTGACTTGGTAGACGACACTTCTGAAGTACGTCGTTTAGTAGCAAATGCTAAAGTAGATTATAACTTACACTTTTTTGAAGATCTAACCGCAACTGTAAACATTGGTATAGACAAGCAAAATAGTCATGGTAGAAAATTAACTTCAGACTTAATTCCTACAGCAGATGAAACTTGGAACGGTTCTAAAACCAGTTTTACTCAAGAAGCAACAAACAAATTATTTGATGCTTACCTTACTTACCAAAAAGAATTTGAAGAGGTTCACAATTTCACAGCTGTAGCAGGGTATTCTTATCAATCTTTCGAATTTAATAACACCAGTTTCGATAGCGAAAAAGAAGAAGACGGATTAGAATTCGAATTTTTAGATAGCTCTAAAAGTGTATTACTTTCTTATTTTGGACGTGTAAACTACAGCTATAATGAAAAATACCTTCTTACTGCAAGTTTAAGAGCAGATGCATCTTCTAAATTAAATCCAGACGATCGTTGGGGATATTTTCCTTCTGTAGCTGCGGCATGGAACATTCATAAAGAATCGTTCTTAGAAAATTCAGCTTTAAACGAATTAAAATTAAGAGTAGGTTACGGTGAAGTTGGTAACGTAAATGGTTTAAACGATTATCAATTCTTAACACGTTACGATG
Organism: Formosa undariae; assembly: GCF_042427615.1. Classification (NCBI taxonomy): domain Bacteria; kingdom Pseudomonadati; phylum Bacteroidota; class Flavobacteriia; order Flavobacteriales; family Flavobacteriaceae; genus Formosa; species Formosa undariae. The sequence continues at coordinate 137,787 of NZ_JBHMEZ010000001.1, forward strand.
GAAGTCAAGCAACAGCTGGATACCAATTTGGAAACGGATACTACCAAACCTACAGACCTTCACCAATAAACGAAAATTTACGTTGGGAAGTTGGGCAAACGCTTAACATTGGTATAGACTACGCATTCTTAGATCGAAGAATATCTGGATCTGTAAACGTGTATTCTAAGAAAACTAAAGATTTAATTAGTAATTCATTTATCGATCCTTTTACAAACTTCGGAAACCAAATTGAAGCGAATATTGGTGACATGGAAAATAAAGGTATTGAATTCAACTTAAATCTTATTCCTGTTAGAACAGAAGATTTCGAGTGGAGCTTAAACTATAACATTGCGTTAAACGACAATGAAATCACAAACCTACCCGATCAACAATTTGTTGGAGGAATTAGTGGTGGTACAGGAAACACGGTACAAACACATATTAAAGGTGAGGCACCATTTAGTTTCTTAGTATTCGAACAAGTTTACGATAGTAATGGAAGACCAATTGAGGGTGCTTATGTCGATAGAAATAATGACAATGTTATTAATGAAGAAGATAAGTACATTAATCACGATCCTTATGCGGATGTTATAATGGGATTAAGCACAAATTTAAGTTACAAAAAATGGGATTTAGCTGTGGTTACCAGAGCAAATATTGGTAATTACATTTACGACAATGTCGCTTCTCGTGCTGGAACTTTAAATAGAGCTGCAGAAAACGGAATATTAACAAATCTACATACAGATTACTACGAAACTGGTTTTCAGAAATTCACCGATAACGGATTGTTAAGTGATCATTATGTTAAAGACGCATCATTCTTTAAAATCGACAACATCACATTAGGTTATACTTTAGATCAGGCCTTTAAGAACACAACATTCCGTTTCTACGGATCTGTACAAAACGTTTTAATCGCAACAGATTACGACGGTTTAGACCCTGAAGTTTATGGCGGAATTGATAACAATTTCTACCCAAGACCAAGAACATATGTATTAGGTGTAAATATTGACTTTTAATAAAAAAATTCATGAGAAATATAATAAATAAATTAACATTAGGTTTGGCTCTAACGCTCGCTGTAGTGTCATGTCACGACGATTTAGACCAATTTCCTACCGATCCAGATAGTTTTACAGAACAGGATGTATTTGCTAACATAGACGAAGCAAAAGGAGCCTTGGCAAAACTATATGCTAGTTTAGCTTTAACAGGACAACAAGGACCTGCTGGTCAAGGAGATATTTCTGGTATAGATGAAGGTGCTTCACAATATACCCGATTACTTTTCTATCTAAACGAATTAACAACAGACCACTCTGTAGTGGGATGGGGAGATGCTGGAGTACCAGATTTACATAACTTAACGTGGTCTTCTAGTAACGATTTTACAGAAGCTATGTACTACAGATTAGGACAAGAAGTTTCTTTTTGTAACTCGTTTATAAGTAATGCAACTAATTTAACAGATCCTGAAGCTCAAACGTTTATAGCCGAAGCACGTTTTTTAAGAGCATATGCTTACTATAATCTTATCGACCTGTATGCAAATGTGCCATTAACTACAATTGTATCAACAGAATTACCATTGCAAAGTGATAGCTCAGAATTGTTTTCATTCGTAGAATCAGAATTATTAGAAATTCAAGATCTTTTAGCAGACAGCAATGAATATGGTCGTGTAGATAAAGTTGCAGCTTGGGCATTATTATCTCGTTTATATTTAAATTCTGAATCTTTTACAGGAGTAGATAAATATGCAGAATGTGTTACTTTTTCTAACAACGTAATTGGTTCGTCTTATGCTATTCATTCAAATTACGACGATTTATTCTTAGCAGATAACAACTCTAACGGAGCTCAAAACGAATTTATATTTACAGCGAACTTCGATGGTGTACAATCTACAACTTATGGTGGTACAACATTTTTAATCCACGCCTCTATTGGTGGTACTATGGATCCGTTTGCTTCAGGAGTTAACGGAGGATGGCAAGGTCTAAGAACAACAAAAGCGTTAGTTAACAAATTTGATAGTTCTGTAACAGCTAGAAACGGTAACGGAAACCCAATTTCTTGGTCAGATAACCGTGCTATGTTTTACACAGACGGACAAGCTTTCGAAATTACAACAATAGCAAACACCTTTACTGACGGTTATGCGGTAACTAAATTCAAAAATATCAATAGCGACGGAAGCGGTGCTAACGATAGCTCTGGAGAATTTGCAGATACAGATATTCCATTAATTAGATTAGCAGAAATTTATTTAAACTATGCTGAAGCGGCTGTTCGTGGCGGTGGCGGAGATTTAAATACTGCGGTAAGTTTAGTAAATCAATTAAGAGCTCGTGCTTATGGCAACAACTCTGGAAATATTTCTATCTCTGATTTGTCTTTAGATTTCATTCTAAACGAACGTTCAAGAGAATTATACTGGGAAGGTTTTAGAAGAACAGATTTAATTCGATTTAACCAATTTACTACAGGTTCATATTTATGGCCTTTTAAAGGAGGAGCTAGTCAAGGTAAAAGTGTGGAAGCGTACAGAGATTTATTCCCTTTACCAACAAACGTAATTTTAATTAACCCGAACTTGGAACAAAATCCAGGATACTAATACAAAAACATTATAATATGAAAAATATTGTTTCAAAATTATTAAGTATAATGTTAGTAACCATGGCATTATACAGTTGTACTACAGACGACACAGATACCGTGTTAAATGATACAGCTTCTACAGAACTTACACCATCTTCTACAGATGTTGTACTTCTAAAAGAAAACGAAGGAACTACGGCTTTAACTTTAAACTGGACAGCGCCAGATTACGGCTACAGTGCTATACCTGCTTATAATGTGTATTTTGATGTTGCAGGAAACAACTTCAAAAATGCAATTAAAAAGGAAGCCGGAAATGCGCTTGAATATTCAATATCTACTGAAGGATTAAATACCATTCTTCAAACTTTAGAAATTGAACCTAACACAGCAACTGTTATAGATGTAAAGGTTGAAAGTGTTATTGGAGCAACAACTATCGCAGCGATTTCTAATATTAGCGACATCTCAGTTACTGGTTATGCTAACGTTCTAGACCTAACTACGGTTTGGGGATTAGTAGGTAGTGCTACTGTTAACGGATGGGATGGCCCAGATATGCCTTTCTACAAAACTAGCGAAGCAAATATTTTTGATGCTTACGTAACTTTAGTTGACGGTGAACTTAAAATTAGAGAAAATAACAGTTGGGATTTAAATTATGGAGATACTGGTGCCGACGGAACTTTAGAAGAAGGTGGAGATAACATCGTTGTTACTGCCGGAACTTATAAAGTAACATTTAATGCAGGAACCTTAACTTACAAGATCGAAGCTTATACTTGGGGACTTGTAGGCGATGCTACGCCTAACGGCTGGGATGGTCCAGATACACCATTAACTTACGATCCAACATCAGACCAATGGCGTGCAATTGTTGCGCTTACTGCTGGCGAGATGAAATTTAGAAAAAACAACGATTGGGGCTTCAATTATGGAGATACTGGTAATGACGGTGTTTTAGATGATGGTGGTGATAATATTCCTGTAACTGCAGGAAACTACTTGGTGACATTAAACCTAAATGATTTAACGTATTCTCTTGAACCTATTGAAAAACTTTGGGGTCTTGTAGGAGATGCTACGCCTAACGGCTGGGATGGTCCAGATACTGTTTTAAATATGGATTATGTTACCGAAGGAGTTTGGTATATAAACGGAGTTTCACTTACAAATGGTGAAATGAAATTTAGAGCAAACAACGACTGGGGTTTCAATTATGGAGACACTGGAAATGATGGCATCTTAGATGATGGCGGAGATAATATCGCTGTTACCACTGGAATTTACAACATTATTTTAGACCTATCAGACACGTCTAATCCAACGTATACTTTAACTAAATAGCAATTTAAATACGGGCTGTGATATGTAATTCACAGCCCGTATTGTTTTTAATCCATTTATTATGAAAAAAACTATACTCGCTTTTTTAATTTTAGTTGTTACGAGCTTCAGTTATGCTCAAGTAACCACAAGCCCTACTATATTTAACACTACAGAAACGGTAACAATTACCGTAGATATTGCAAGTTCTGCTACAGACTGTAATACATTAAATAATCCTTCTAAAGTCTATATGCATTCAGGTATTGGTAACGAGGCAGACCCTTGGGGATATAACGTTGTTGGTAATTGGGGACAAGATGATGGTTATGGAGAAATGACCAAAAACAGTAACGGCACTTGGAGTATTACGATAACTCCGAAAACATATTACAACCTAACCGATGCCCAAGCCACTTCTGCAACAAAAATGGGAATGGTATTTAGAAATGCTGCAGGAAATCAGGAATTAAAAGCTAATGGCTGTTCAGACATTTTTATTAATGTTGGTGCATTCCAAGTCACTTTAAATTCACCTCAAGAATACAGTACTACTATAATATCTTCTGGAAGTAATTTAAATATTTCAGCTTCAAATACTGCTGGAAATGCAAATTATACCTTGAGTGCTAACGGAAGTGTATTAGATTCTAAAATAGATATTAATGCTTATACCTACTCTCATTCTAATATTACATCCAATCAGAATTATGAGTTAACCGTTACACAAAACGCGAATACCACAATCAAAACATTTTTAGTTTTAGTAAATCCTGGTACTGTGTCTCAAACGATGCCAAGCGGATTAGAAAATGGAATTAACTACAATTCTAGCGATGCAACAAAAGCGACTTTAGTTTTAGATGCGCCTTTAAAAGATTTTGTTTACGTTGCTGGTAGTTTCAATAATTGGGCACCTTCTTCGGCTTATGTGATGAAAAAAGATCCAAGTTCAGGGAAATTTTGGTTGGAGTTAACGGGATTAACATCTCAAAAAACAGAAACGTATCAATATTGGGTTGTAGATGAAACACCTATTGCAAATTCACCGGTTATGGTAAAAACTGCCGATCCGTTTTCGACCTTAGTATTATCTCCTTTCGATGATTCAGGAATTTCTTCGGAAACCTATCCTAATTTACCAACATATCCTGTTGGCCAAGAACGCGAAGTTACCGTGCTACAAACTGGAAAAAGTGATTATAATTGGACGGCTACTAACTTTGAAAAACCTAAAAAGGAAGACTTAGTAATCTACGAAGTTTTAATCCGTGATTTCGATGAAGACAGAAACATTCAAGACTTGATCGATCGCATTGATTATTTTAAAAATCTGAATATTAACGCCATTCAATTAATGCCTATCATGGAATTTGAAGGCAACGAAAGTTGGGGTTACAACACGTCGTTTCATATGGCTTTAGACAAGTTTTATGGCACTGAAGACAAACTAAAAGAATTTGTAGACTTATGTCATGAAAACGGAATTGCAGTAATTCTGGATATTGCTTTAAATCATGCTTACGGCAGAAACCCCATGGTTCGCATGTGGATGAAAGATGCCGACGGCGATGGCTGGGGAGAACCAAGTAGCGAAAGTCCGTATTTTAACGAAGAAGCAAAACATAGCTACAGTGTGGGTTCAGATTTTAATCACCAACAAGACCGCACTCAATATTATGTAGAGCGCGTGGTTAATCATTGGGTAACCGAATTTAATATCGATGGATTCCGTTGGGATTTAACCAAAGGTTTTACTCAAAACTGTTCTCCGAGCGACGATAATTGCACAAATAGTTATCAGCAAGATCGTGTAGACATTCTAAAACAATATGCCGATTATTCTTGGAGTTTAGACGCTTCACATTACGTAATTTTCGAACATTTAGGTCAGGATAACGAAGAACAACAATGGGCAAACTATAAAATTGAAGAAGGTAAAGGAGTTATGATGTGGGGAAAAATGACCGACCCTTACAATCAATTAACAATGGGATATGCGTCTGATTCTAATATTGAAAGAATGGGAAGTGATGCACATGGTTTTACAGGAAAGCGTTTAGTTGGTTATGCAGAAAGTCATGACGAAGAACGTTTAATGTATAAAAACATTCTATATGGTGCCTCTTCGGGATCTTATAATGTAAAAGATCTTGACACGTCTTTAGAACGCATGGAGGCTTTGGGCGCAATCACGCTTACTATTCCTGGACCAAAAATGGTTTGGCATTTTGGAGAATTAGGCATGGATAACTCTATTTTTACATGTACCGATGGTTCTGTTTCTGCAGACGATTCTTGTAAATTATCTACAAAACCTCAACCACAATGGGCCGATAATTGGTTAGGAGATACGAACAGAAATTCGGTTTACGACACCTGGTCTAAATTGAATGCTTTAAAAATTAATGAAGATGTTTTTGAAGGCGATTACACCATTACTTCTGGAGATTTAACGCCTAGAATTCGTGTTTGGAATTCCACTTTACCTTCTACAGCATTAAATGAAGTGGTAATTATATCAAATTTTGAAACCACTGCTCAAACAGTCGATCCAGATTTTCCAAGTAATGGTACTTGGTACGATTTAATGGACGAAACGGGGAACACTTCAATTTCTGCAACTAATGCAATAACATTACAACCTGGAACATTTAAGATTTACGGTAATAACATTGCTAAAAGTTTAAGCATTGGGGAGGTTGACACGACACAATCTTTCGCTATTTTCCCGAACCCTGCTCAGAATAATTTCAAGATAAGTAAAGCAGTTTCTGAAGTAACAATTTACGACATCACAGGAAAATTAATGAACCATTTTAAGGGACAATTTAATGGAGGCTATGCGTTTGATATATCAGACTTACCTGCTAGTTTATATCTTGTAAATATTTCTGACAATTTAGGAACTACCCAAACCGTGAAACTTGTAAAATACTAAACGAAAAATATTTCACAATACAATCAGCGCCTAACATCAATCAGATGTTAGGCGTTTTTTTATATCATAATTTTAATAGTTTACAAAATGGCTTATTAGCATAACATTAGCAGTAAATCGGAAAGTATAAAAATATTATTATGTAATTTTGAGTCACAATATTTTGGCCCATGAAACTTATTTTAAAAGATTACATTCTTCCATTAAAACACACCTTCACAATTTCTCGAGAATCTATAGATGTGCAACCTAGTTTAATCGTCGTTTTAGAAGATGCTAGTCTTTCGGGGTATGGTGAAGCGACTTCAAATCCGTATTACAACATCACGGTCCCAATAATGATGAATGAATTATCGAAGCTAAAAAAAACCATTGAAGCCACAAATAATGAAACGCCGGAAGCCTTTTACTCAAAAATGTATCCGCTTCTAAAACATAATATGTTTGCGCTTTGCGCATTAGATCTTGCTTACAACGATTTATATGCACGAAAACAACATAAAAAAGTATACGAACTTTGGGGCTACGATATTTCGAATAACCCAATTACAGATTATACTATTGGAATTGATACCGTTGAAAAAATGGTAGCTAAAATGAAAGAAGTGCCTTGGCCTATTTACAAGATTAAATTAGGCACGAACGAGGATATTAAGATCGTTACCGAACTTCGAAAACACACAGATGCCATTTTTAGAATTGATGCCAATTGCGGCTGGGGCGTAGATGAAGCTCTTAAAAATGCAATTGCACTTAAAAATCTTGGTGTCGAGTTTTTAGAACAGCCTTTAAAAGCAGATCATTGGGATGGTCATAAAAAACTATTTCAAGATTCTGTATTACCAATAATTGCGGACGAAAGCTGCCAGGTGAGTGAAGATATTGCGAAATGTCACAATTATTTTCACGGTGTAAATGTGAAACTTGTAAAATGTGGCGGATTAACACCTGCACGACAAATGCTTATTGAAGCTAGAAATCTAGGTATGAAAACGATGGTAGGTTGTATGACAGAATCTTCGGTAGGAATTTCGGCAGTTGCTCAACTTTTACCACTACTCGATTATGTCGATATGGATGGCGCCATGTTGTTAGCGAAAGATATTGCAACAGGAATAACTATAAAAGACGGTGTAACACACTACAGCGATTTAAACGGAACTGGAGTTACCTTACTATAATGGAAGTTGTTAAAGCACCCAACGCTAAAATTGTTTTAGACTCTAAAAGCATGTCCTATTTTGGTGGGACATCTTATTTAGGATTAGCCACATTACCCGCTTTTCAAGATGCCATAATACATGGCATAAAAAAATGGGGAACCGCTTACGGAAGCTCGAGACATTCGAATGTAAAATTGGGCATCTATAAAGACGCCGAAGCACTTTTGGCATCCCAATTACAAACCGAATCTTGTGTGACGGTATCTTCTGGAATGTTAGCAGGGAAACTGGTTTTAGATTTTTTATCGCGTTACAATACAAGGTTTTATCATTACCCAAATACGCATCCTGCCATTTTATCGCCTAATAGTTTACCGCTATTTGTGGACCAGAAATTACATCCGTCGCTTTTAACAGACACTATTGAAAATATAGTAATTTCAGCAGATGCAATTCCTACAGCATATGCTTCACCTCCAGATTTCAGTGTTCTAGAACACATTTCCAAACAAAAACAAATCACATTACTTCTAGACGAATCGCATAGTATAGGAATTACAGGAGAAACAGGCATGGGTATATTCAATGGTATTTCCACCACCCATTTACATCAAAAAATTATGGTTGCTTCTTTAGGAAAAGCAATGGGATTACCTGGTGGTATAATTGCAGGAGATGTATCTTTTATAAATGAAATAAAATCTACTGTAACATTTTCTACTGCATCAGGAATGAGTCCGGCATACTTAGAAGGCTATTTGCAATCTCAAACGATTTACAAAGCACAGCAAGAAAAATTAAAAGAAAATCTACTCTATTTTTTTGATGGATTAGAGTTGGATGATACGTTTATTTTTAATAAAAATTATCCTAATATTTATAATTTGAAACCTGATTTTAACGAATCGCTATTAGAGCAAAATATTGTTATCACTAATTTCAACTACCCTACACCAAAGGATATTTTAAGTCGAATTGTTTTATCGGCAAACCACTCTAAAACAGACTTGAAAACATTAAAAAGGCTATTAGCTAACTCAAATTAAAGCTCGAAATAGTATATCGCGGAGAGCTTGCATTAGAAAGAGCATGACTTTCATTTTAGAATGAAAACCGACACTAAAATCGTTTCTATATAAAACGGACTTGAAACCAATGGCGTACGCGACACAATAAGTTTATACCCTAATTTATAATTTCATAAAAGCTTCAGATAAACTCTGGAGCTTTTATTTTATATAAAAATTGTAAATTGCTATACTAGGAATGGTATCTTTTTATGAAAAAATCAGCATTAATTTATTTCAATCGCCTTCGCGAACAGTTATGGTTTAGACCTTTAATATTCTGTATTATTTCGATTATTGGCGCACTACTCGCCCGTTTTGCCGATGGCACAGGATTAAAAGAACTTGTACCCAATATAAAAACAGAGTCTATTGTTGGCTTACTTACTACCATTTCGTCAAGTATGCTTGTTATTGCCATATTTGCGGTCTCATCTATGATTGCTGCATTTAGCGCCGCTAGTAATACTGCAACACCTAGATCTTTTAAAATTGTAGTTACAGATGATGCCTCTAAGAATGCATTATCCATGTTTATCGGTGCCTTTATTTTTAGTATCGTATCTACAGTTGCGCTTGAAAATGGATATTACGGCGATGCCGGTCGATTTGTACTTTTTGTATTCACTTTACTGTTTTTTGCTTCAGTTATTTTAACATTTTTACGCTGGGTAGACAGAATATCAAGATTAGGACGACTAGAACACACCATTAATCAGGTAGAAGAAGTCGCTCTAATATCTTTGAAAAATCATATTAAAAATCCTCTTCTTAAAGGTATTCCTGTTTCTAACACAATCAACAAAAATGTCTTTATTACCCCTCTTAAAATTGGCTACATCCAATTTATAGACATGGACAGTTTACAAAAACTTGCAGAAGCACATCACATTACCATACAGCTAAGTGCAACCCCTGGAGCCTATGTCCATTCCAATTCACCTTTGGTCTATCTTTCTACAGCTCAGGGATTAGATATGGAAGATATTTCAAAAAAAATTAATGAAGCCATTCGTATTGGAAGCACTAGACTTTTCGAGGAAGATCCGCGTTTTGGTCTCATTGCCTTATCAGAAATTGCTAGCCGTGCCTTATCTCCTGGAATTAACGACCCAGGAACTGCCATACAAATTATTGGTAGCCAAGTCCGCTTATTCTTCTTGTGGAATGACACAAATACCAAAGATGAAACCGATGTTACACGTTTCGACCGTATTGAAGTTCCTGAACTTCCTACCTACGAATTTTTCGAAAGTGCTTTTCGACCAATATCAAGAGATGGTGCAAATAATATCGAGGTCATGCTCCGTTTACAAAAAGCGTATACTTCTCTAGCAACTATAAACCATTCTGAAATACAAGAAACAGCCCGATCTTATTCAGAAACATCTTATAACCGAGCCAAACAACAATTATCTTTTAAAAGTGATTTAGAGCTTCTTAAAGAGAAATCTTTCTTTTTAAAAGTCAAAACTCCTACCGAATAATCCAGATTTAACACGTTTATAACTGTTACAAAAAACATAAAGCTTCAGAAATTAAACTGAAGCTTTTTTTATTCTATTACATTTGCCTTACCTAAAATTGGTTATGAAACAAACCTTAGCTAAATTTAAAAATAGTGGTCTCCGAAAGTTTATTCGTAGGCACCAGAAGTATGCCCCTATTTTATTCTTTATCGGGGGATTTATTTTCGACACGCTTACTCTGGGACGCATAGACAGGTTATACGATTTGTCTGTACTTTGCCTACATATGACCTCGTTAAGCATTACTCTATACCTCTTTAATTTAGTCGATGATGGTACATGGAAAAACACTTTTTTAGAACGTTTTGAAATTTATTTCCCCTTAGTTATTCAGTTTTTCTTCGGGGGACTTTCTAGCGCTTACGTGGTCTATTTTTCTAGGAGCGTTTCTTTATCTAGAACCGCATCTTTTTTTATAATCTTAGTTGTTTTATTATTCGCGAATGAATTTCTAAAAAAGCGTATCTCTAATAAATATCTTCAGTTTAGTATTTATTATTTTATAAGTTTTACATTTTTCTCTTTCATGATTCCGGTGTTTATAAGACAAATGAGTCCTACTATCTTTATAATTTCGGGCGTTGTAAGTTTAGCTTGCACCCTATTGTTAATCACGTTTATATATAGAAAAAGTCCCAGTACACGAGCCGAAATTCATTTAGGAAAACTTACAGGAATTATTATTTCTATCTACATTTTAATAAACACCTTTTACTTTTTCAAACTTATACCTCCTGTGCCACTCGCCTTACAAACGGGTATTGTAGCTCATAATATTGTTGCAGAAAACGGGAAATATGTTGTGACTTACGAAGAAAAAAAAGAATTCGTTTTTTGGAGAGATCACAGCTCCAAATTTATACATAACCCAAACGAACCTGTTTACGTATTCTCTTCTATTTTTGCACCTACAGCTTTAAAAAAATCGATTATTCATAGGTGGGAATGGTATGATGAAAAATCGGAGGAATGGATCGTTTCAGATAATATTAAGTATGACATAACGGGCGGGCGGAACGATGGTTATCGCGGTTACACATATAAAAGAAATATAAAATCTGGTTTGTGGCGTGTAGAAGTTTTGACCGAAGAAGAATTGCTTCTTGGTGTAATCGATTTTGAAATTATTGAGAATCCAGATCAAAAACCTCAGCGTTTGGTAAAGAAATCGTTTTAACCTAAAATATCATTCCAACTTAAAAATAATTTGATTTGAAATTATTTACATCTTTTTTTCGTCCTAAAGTTATCTGTAAAATTGCCTTTCTCTTCAAACACAATTTTGATTATTTAATGCGCCATAAACACACTATTTAACAAAAACTCGAATTAAAATTGTATTAACCTCATTTTAAGCATAAAAAAAACGCGCTTTACGTAATCTTTAACTTTTTTTTTAGGGTTCATTAATTTTTTGAATAAAAATCACCTAAATTGTAATGTCTTTAATAGATTTATATATGGCATTAAAAATTGTAATTTCTCATAAAACAAAGTACAAATACGATAGATTAGTATCGTTATCTCCTCACATTTTCAGATTACGACCAGCTCCACATAGTCGAACACCTATAGAGGCCTATTCGATTAAAATTACACCAGAAGAACAATTTTTTAATTGGCAACAAGATCCTTTTGGAAATTATATGGCGCGCTTAATCTTTCCTGAAAAAACAAGGGAACTTACCATTGAAGTGGAAATTATTGCCGATTTAAAAACCATAAACCCGTTTGATTTCTTTGTCGAAGAAAGTGCCGAAGAATATCCATTTACATATACAGATACGATTAGAAAAGAACTTCTTCCGTATTTAGAAATTACAGAAAAAGGGCCACTATTATTAGACTTCCTTAAAACTATTGATACTACACCTCGAAAAACGATATACTTCCTAATTGATATCAATCAGAAAATATATCAGTATTTAAAATATAACATCCGAATGGATCCTGGGGTACAATCTTGTGAAGACACCTTAGACCACAGAACAGGGTCTTGCCGTGATTATGCTTGGTTATTTGTCCAAACCTTACGCCATTTAGGTTTTGGAGCGCGATTTGTTTCAGGATACATTGTACAATTAAAATCTGACGAGAAATCGTTAGACGGTCCTTCTGGTCCTGAAGAAGATTTTACAGATTTACATGCTTGGGCAGAAGTTTATCTTCCTGGTGCAGGTTGGATTGGTTTCGATGCTACTTCAGGATTATTAGCTGGAGAAGGCCATATTCCATTAGCATGTACACCTTCTTTTGAAAGTGCTGCTCCCGTTTCTGGAATGTCTGATATTTGTGAAACTGAATTCGAATTTGAAAATTCTGTAAAACGTATTTTTGAATCGCCTCGTGTTACCAAACCATACACCGAAGAGCAATGGAAAGCCATATACAAACTAGGGTTTAAAGTTGAAAAAGACCTAGAGAAGGGCGATGTCAGATTAACCATGGGAGGAGAACCTACTTTTGTTTCTATAGACGATATGGAATCTGAAGAATGGAACACAGCTGCCGATGGTCCGCACAAGCGTGAGCTTGCCAAAAATTTAGCCGCAAAATTATACGACGAATACGATAACGGAAGTGTATTACACCAGGCTCAAGGAAAATGGTATCCTGGAGAGCCTTTACCACGCTGGCAAATAGAAATTTGCTGGAGAAAAGACGGAAAAAAAATCTGGCATAATAAGAAATTATTATCCCTATTTTCTAACAATCCGGTACTTCCAGAAAATGCCTCAGAATTATTCTTAAAGACCTTAACTCAGAAATTAGACATTACAGATAAACACATCACTCCTGCTTACGAAGATGCGTTTTATTTTATGTGGGAAGAAGGTAAATTACCTATAGATGTAGACCCTACGGTAGATGATGGTGCCTTATTAGTTAAAGACAAATTGAAGCAAATCCTTAAGGACGGAAAATCGAAAGCCATTGGACATGTTTTACCATTAAATAACACTTCAGACACATGGTATTCTAATGCGTGGAGTTTTAGACGTAAACACTTATTCTTAATTCCAGGAAACTCTCCTATCGGACTACGACTACCTCTAGATTCACTTCTTAGAGACCCTGAATTTGGAGAATTCCCGCAGCAAGAACCTGATAATTTTACTAAAAAGAAAAAGCTTCCAAGTTACAAGAACATTGTTTTAAGACGTTCTAAAAAAGTAAAGGAAGAAGGTATCTCTGAGGATGACACAAACTTTTTTATCCGTACGGGTTTATGTGCTGAAGTTAGAGAAGGAAAAATGCATTTATTTTTTCCACCTTTAGATACTGCTGAAATATTTTTAGATCTAGTATCTTCAATTGAAGCCACAGCAAAAGAACTTAAAATCCCTGTTGTTTTAGAAGGCTACGATCCACCAAAGGACAACCGTTTAGAGTCCATGAAAATTACGCCAGATCCTGGTGTAATTGAGGTGAATGTACAACCTGCTAAAAACTGGGAAGAACTTACACATAATACATTAACCCTTTACAGACTCGCAAAAGAGTCGCGTTTAGGAACAGAAAAATTCATGTTAGATGGTAAACACACCGGAACCGGTGGAGGAAACCATGTAACGTTAGGAGGAGTTACACCTAAAGATAGTCCGTTATTACGTAAACCAAGTTTACTACGTAGTTTGCTAACCTTTTGGCAACATCACCCAGGACTTTCATATTTATTCTCTGGTGCATTTATTGGAGCTACAAGTCAGGCGCCACGTATCGACGAGGCTCGTATGGAAAACCTTTACGAACTTGAAATTGCGTTTAGTCAGATTCCAAAGGATGGAAAAGTTCCGTTTTGGTTAACCGACAGATTATTCCGTCACTTATTAACCGATTTAACAGGAAACACCCACCGTGCAGAATTCTGTATCGACAAATTATACTCTCCAGATTCATCTTCTGGACGTTTAGGAATTCTAGAGCTTCGTGCTTTCGATATGCCTCCACATCCTCAGATGAGCTTAATGCAAAACTTATTGGTTAGAACACTTGTTGCATGGTTCTGGAAGAAACCTTACGAGCACGATTTAGTGCGTTGGGGAACAGAATTACACGATAAATTCTTAACCGAGCATTACGTTAGGGAAGATATTAAGGACATTGTTAACCAACTAAACAAAGCTGGATATAAATTTAAAGAAGATTGGTTTAACCCATTTTTTGAGTTTAGATTCCCACTTCATGGTATGGTTGAAATAAACAATATTAATTTAGAGCTACGTGCAGCTATCGAACCTTGGAATGTTTTAGGTGAAGAAATGACAGGCGGAGGAACTGCGAGGTATGTAGACTCTTCCGTGGAACGTATTCAGGTAAAGGTTAATCATTTTACTGAAGAACGTTATGTTTTAACCTGTAATGGTGTTAAAATCAACCTAAACAATACAGGTGTTAAAGGCGAATTTGTAGCGAGCATTCGTTATAAAGCATGGAATCCACATTCTTCTTTACACCCGACAATTGACGTAGATACACCTTTAGTTTTCGATATTATTGACACATGGAACAGACGTGCCATTGGAGGTTGTACGTATTTTGTGGCGCATCCAGGAGGACGATCTTACGAAACATACCCTATAAACAGTTATGAAGCTGAATCTAGGCGCATTAACCGTTTCTGGGATATTGGGCACACTCAAGGGGATGTTTGTGAGGTAGAAAAAATTGAACAAGATGATAATAATTCGAGTAGAAATGTCGAAATTCACGGCAGTTCTAGGAAGTATAAATATCAGGAACAACCAATTAATTTTGAATTCCCTTACACCCTAGATTTAAGAAAAAAATAAACGATTAATGCCGATTGATAAAAACACTTTATTTGAGAACTATTTTTCTGATTTTAAAAATTACGACGAGGTTCTTAAATCAAATATGTCTGTTAATCCCAACTGGAAAAAATTACTAAGTAATCTTACCCAAATGGGAACCAAAACTCTGATCTCAAAACAAGATGAGATGAATTGGTTAATGGACGAAAATGGTGTAACCTATAATGTTTACAACGATCCCAAAGGGATGCACCGTGCGTGGCAATTAAATATAGTCCCTTTTCTTATCCATCAAAAAGAATGGGATACCATAGAAAAAGGAATACAACAACGTTCGGAATTATTAAACCTGACGTTAAAGGATATTTATGGTAAACGCGAACTTATTAAAAACGGTATAGTCCCTCAAGAAGTTATTTATGCGCATCGTGGTTTTTTAAGACAATGCGATCAAATTCAATATAAAACAGCTAAGAATTTATTAATTCATTCGGCTGATTTAGCACGTGGTCCAGATGGTCGCATGTGGGTAGTCAACGACAGAACACAGGCACCTTCAGGTATGGGTTATGCGTTAGAAAACCGCTATGCGACCAGCCGGATTTTACCGGATATATTTAAAGATATCCATGTTAAACCCCCATCTCCTTTCTTTGCAGATTTCAACAAAATGTTAATTGAATCTGCGCCACAAAACAAGGAGAATCCAACCATTGTAATTCTTACACCTGGACCTTTAAACGAGACCTATTTTGAACATGCTTACATGTCTTCATTTTTAGGTTATCCGTTAGTAGCTGGGAACGATTTAGTCGTTAGAAACGGAAAGGTTTGGATGAAATCTTTAAAAGAGCTCAAACAAGTCGATGTTATTTTAAGACGTGTAGACGATGTCTTTATGGATCCTTTAGAACTTCGCGAAGATTCTTATTTAGGTGTCGCCGGTTTACTTGATGTGGTCCGAGAACAACAGGTAACTATTATAAACCCAATTGGTAGCGGAATTTTAGAAAACTCCGGACTAATCCCGTTTATGAATGCGATCTGTAAATACTTTTTTAAAGAAGATTTAATTCTTCCACAAATTGGTTCTTGGTGGTGCGGACAGAAAAAAGAACGCGATTACGTTTTAGAAAACTTAAAGAATCTAGTTCTTAAACGCATAGATAGATCTAACCGAGAAAATATCTTTTTCTGCGAGTTCTTAAAGCCTACCGAATTAGAAAAATTAAAAAAAGAGATCCTTGATAATCCGTTTGTATTTGTTGCTCAGGAAAAAATATTATTTTCTACAGCTCCAGATTTTGCGGGAGATAAACTAGAACCTCGCAAAGTGATGTGTAGAACATTTTCTATCGCAAAAGACGATGGATATTCTGTAATGCCAGGAGGCTTAGTTCGTGTAGCATCGGAGCGTGAAGATCTTTTTGTATCGAATCACCGTGGTGGTGTGAGTAAAGATTTTTGGGTTATTACCGACGATCCTCAAACAAATGTTCAGAATTACACTTGGGATAATTCCTTTGAAATTTCATTTTCAGACATTAACGATTTACCGAGCAATACCGCAGAAAATTTATATTGGTCTGGGCGTTATTTAGGTCGCGCATTGGTTACAGCACGGTACTTACGTACGGTACTTGTAAAAATGAGTAACGAACAATATAACGAACAAGAAACTCAGTCTAAAAGCTTACAATGTTTATTTCAATCTGTTACACATATCACATCCACATTCCCAGGTTTTATTGGTGAAAAAGGTAAAAAAGCATTAGAAGATCCCTTAAAGGAAATTCTATCTATTTTAATTGATAGCAATAGATCTGGAAGCTTTGCACAAACACTAAATAGTTTTAATAATTCGTATTTCACGCTAAGAAACTTATGGTCTAAGGATATGTGGCGTGTATTTGATGGTATTCAAAAAAACTGGAAAGCCTTCATCGCAAATTCAAAAGAACATACTTCGATACAGTCACTTATAAAAATATTAGACAAAATAATTACAAGACTGATTGCTTTTATGGCTCTTATTGAAGAAAGCATCATGGTCGAGCAAGGTCTACTACTCTACTTTATAGGTTTGCAAAGCGAACAAGCGATGATGAATATTGCAAAATGCCGTTCTCTTTTAGTTGTAAGTCACGATAAACAACCGCAATACGAAATCTTAGAAGCGCTATTAAATAGTCATGAAAGTTTAAATATTTACAGATATAGTTACCGTTCGCATTTAAGTACGGAAAACGTTATAAATCTTATTCTTTTAAACAAAGACTATCCGAAATCATTAACGTATCAACTTAGACGTATTCAAAAAGACATTGATAGGCTACCACATTCCGAAAGCCTTGGAGAGGTAACCAAATGTCAGAAATTTATAGAGGAAGCAAATAGTAAGATTCAAAATTTAGACATCGCGACGCTTTTAGAGTTAAATACTGATGACACTATTATTAGGCAAAATTTAGACGATAGTTTAACGGAATTAAGTGATTTACTTCATGAAATGTCTTTAGCACTATCCGATGCTTATTTCAATCATTCTTATCAGCAAAAACAATTGGTTAATCAAAACTTCCCTTTCTAGTTATGGAATTTAAAGTATCTCATACCACAAGTTACGATTACGATAGCGGTGTTACCTTTTGTCATAATATAGCCACTTTAAAGCCCAAAACGATGCCTGGGCAAACGCTATTAGATTACGAACTTGAAATAAGCCCAAAGCCTACAGAATTAACCGAACGATTAGATTTTTTCGGAAATATAGTAACACGTTTTTCTATTCAAGATTATCATAAAAAGTTAATCGTCACAGCAAAAAGCAGAATATTACGAAATTACGAATCACAGCCAGATATTGAGACTTCTAAAATGGGAAAATCCATCACATTAGAAGATTCCTTAAGACTTTTAAAAACAAATAAACTGGACTTAGTAGATGTGAATCAATTTAAATTAGAATCTATTTTTATCACACGAATTTCTTCAGAGATAAAGGCATATGCTGAAAAGTCTTTCAAGCCAGAACGCTCGGTCTTTGAAGCTTCCTATGAATTAATGGAACGCATTTTTAAAGAGTTTAAATTCGACTCTGGATTTAGCACTATTGCAACTCCTATTGAGGAAGTGATGAAAGAGAAAAAAGGTGTGTGCCAAGATTTTGCGCAAATAGCAATTGCATGTATACGTTCTATAGGTTTACCAGCACGCTACGTAAGTGGCTATATTGAAACCTTGCCACCTCCAGGAAAAGAAAAATTAGTAGGAACAGATGCATCTCACGCTTGGTTCTCTGTTTACATTCCAACTTTTGGATGGGTAGATTTTGACCCAACAAACAATCAAATTCCTAAAAACCAACACATAACGGTATCTTGGGGAAGAGACTATTACGATGTTCCTCCTTTAAAAGGTGTTGTATATAGTACAGGAAAGAATAAAATGAATGTTGCCGTAGATATTAGACCGGCATAGAACTAAAAAAAGCCTTGCAGATACTGCAAAGCTTTTTTTATTAGATTATAATTTTCAATTGAATTCTCTATCCTTTAAGAAAATTACATGGCTGATTTATAAATAGCCATGGCATCTTCCAAGTTTACTTCTCTTGGGTTTCCTCCTGTACACACATCCTCTAGCGCATGTTGTGCCATGATTTCAAAATCGGCTTCTTTAACACCCAATTCTCTTAGTCCAGAAGGAATGCCTACAGCTTTAGATAATTTTTCGATAGCTTTTATCGCTGCATTTGCACCTTCTAAATCATTTTTATCATTCACTTCTACACCCATTGCTCTTGCTACTTTTTTAAGCTTATGCGTACATGCGGGAATATTAAATCGTTCCACATGTGGTAATAGAATCGCATTAGCAACACCGTGTGGCATATCGTACATACCTCCTAGTTGGTGCGCAAGTGAATGCACAAAACCTAATCCTGCATTAGAAAATGATTGTCCTGCAATAAACTGGCCCCAAGCCATTTTACTTCTGGCTTCTATATTACTTCCATTATGAACTGCCTCTTCTAAACTAGAAGCGATCAATTTAATTGATTCCAATGCCAATGCATCCGACCAATGAAAAGCGCCTTTAGTAACATAAGATTCGATAGCATGAGTTAACGCATCCATTCCTGTTGCTGCAGTAAGCGATGCTGGTTTACCCAACATTAATTCTGGATCGTTTACAGCGATAGAAACCAAGCAATTTTTATCTACCATCACCATTTTAATATGTCTTACCACATCGGTAATTACGTAATTTATAGTGACCTCACTAGCAGTACCTGCAGTGGTATTTATAGCAATAATTGGTAATGATGCTTTTTTAGATTTATTGACTCCATCGTAATCAATAATTTCACCTCCATTTGTGGCTAAAATACCAATAGCTTTTCCACAATCTTGAGGCGAACCTCCTCCAAGCGTTATAATAACATCGCAATTATTTTCTTTTAATAACTGCAATCCGTTATTAACATTTTTTACTGTCGGGTTAGGTTGAACGTTATCAAAAAGTACCATTTCTATATTAGAACTATCTAATGCATCCATAACTTTTTGAGCAACGCCAATTTTAACCAGTATTTTATCTGTTACAAAAAGTGCCCTCTTATAGGGTAAATCCTTTAATTCTTCACTTAAATCTTTTAATGCACCTGGTCCTATTAAACTTAATGGTGGCAAATAAATTCTTCTACTTTGTAACATAATATTCTATTTTAAATAATCCTTCATCAATAGAGCTGCACCTAAAGCACTTTCATTTTTACAATCGGAAATCTTTATGGTTATGCTAGGTTTTAATCTTTCTAAGAAGGCAATAAAAATTTTATTTTTATTAAACCCTCCCGATATATATACGTCTTTTAATTCTGCTTTTTCATCTGAAATTAATTCAATAGCCGAAATAACTTTTTTACTTATTTCGTAAATTAATTGATAATAGGCTGTTTCGTAAGACAAAAATTTCTGAAGATATTCTGGATGCGCTTCGAAATCGGCATCAATACCTTCCGATAAAAATACACGTGTATTTTGATCCATTAATTCATTACAAAGTGTAGGGTTTAAAACTAAATCTAAATGACAATCAACATCTACTTTGTAGAAATCGCTTAACGTTTTAATATACACCTCGTGAATACGTCCTAAAAACTGCATCGAAGATTTTACTTGCTGCTTTTCTGGCGTCATAAAGCACAAACAATTATTTTGTAATTGATGTTGCGTTAAGGTCTCTTTACTAAATGGATTCATGGTTATAATCCAAGTTCCTGTAGATAACAGCACAAAATCGTTACCTTTTTCATTTTCTAAAATCGGAATAATTGAAGAGGAGCTGTCATGAAGACCTGTACCTACGGCAATCGTTTCTCCGTTTATTTTTGTTATTACAGCTTCATTACCTTTACAGGGTTCCGGAAGCGTAATATTTTCATCTTTTAACCAAGAATGGTATTCCATAGTATCAAAATCCCAAGTCGCTGTATGCGCTCCAACAGACGTAAAATCTGCCGTAATTTTACCTGTAAAAATATAGCTTAAGTATTGGGGATAATGTAAAATAGCCTGCACTTGTTCCCAAGTTTCTGGTTTATTTCTTTTAAGAGATAACATCTGTATCCCTGTATTTAACATCCCGTAGGCTGGCGAAGCCGTTTTTCTTGAAAACTCTTCTGTCCCACCTTGAGATTTGTAAAAATCACTATAATCGTTAAGATCTAAGGGTTTTAAATAATTATACAACGGGGTAATGCGTTTTCCGTCTTTATTTAAATACACCAATGATGCACCATGTGTAGAAAAATTCATGGCTTTTATTTGATATTTACCTTCGTCCTGAATGTTTTTAATACCATTCTGAACCCAAGTCTCAATAGCGTCTAAATCGTCACAACAGTATCCATCGTCATCTGTAATTTCATCAAATTTAATTGACTTTTGATATACAATACTAAAGGTCTTATCGAATAAAAATATCTTCTTATTAGTCTTTCCGATATCGACAACTGCTATAACTTTTTCCATACTGACACTTAAATTTTACAATGAAAAGTCCCCTCCAAGTTGATTGCACATCAATTGGAGAAAACAAATTCACTACCAATAAAAAAAAAAAAAGAGAGGCTCGTTTAACTAATTAACCACTACGAAACAACTAAAGACGAGCCTTCTTAAAAAAAAATATTATCCTTTAAACCCATATAGCGGGCCATAATTATCACATGCGCGGTAATCTGCACCTTCTAATTGTTCTCCAAATGCAGACCATGCACTAGGTCTAAACACATCGTTCTCATCTACATTATGCATGTTTACAGGAATACGTAACATCGCTGCTAATGAAATTAAATCTGCTCCGATATGTCCGTGAGAAATAGCACCGTGATTTGCACCCCATTTAGCCATTACAGTATACACATCTTTAAACGCTCCTTTACCTGTAGTTCTTGGTACAAACCAAGTTGTTGGCCAAGTTGGATCTGTTCTATCGTTTAATACATTGTGAATATCTTCTGGAAGCTCTACACTCCATCCTTCAGCAATTTGTAAAACAGGCCCAATTCCTTTAATTAGGTTTATTCTACACATGGTTAAAGGCATCTGACCTTTAGTTAAAAAGTTAGATGAAAATCCACCACCTCTAAAATATTCAACCGTAGCTGGAGGCCATTTTGTATTATCTAAACATCGCTGTACATCGTCTTCTGTAATATCCCAAAATGGTTTCATCGTTGGGTTACCATCTGCATCTAATTGTTGTGCTGTAGCATCTAGAGTTGTAGAACCAGAATTAATTAAGTGAATAATTCCGTTTTCGGCTAAACCAGTTAACTTTTTACCTGTTACACGTTCTACTGATTCTGGACTCCAGTACGTACGTACATCCGAGAATAATTGTGCTGTATTTGTTAATAAATGACCAAACAACATAGAAATGGCATTTAAACAATCGTTTTCTGTTGCAAAAACATAAGCTTGACGAATCCCATTCCAGTCGAAAGATGAATTTAAAATAGATTCTGTATAATCTGCATTTGGCTGGTAATCGGTCCACTGACGTTGTCCTTGGAATCCTCCCATAATTGCATTTCTACCTTTAGATTCTTCTCCGAATCCCATCTCTTTTAACTTCGGGTTTCCGTTCATTAAATCTTTACAGATTAAAGTCATTTTCACAACTTTCTCCCATTCTTGATCTTTAACCTCTGCCGATTTTTGAGATTCTTTACTATTACGGTCTGGACCTTCGATACAATTTTCTTTAGTCCAAGCCAATGCTTTTTTATACTCGTCTTGATCGAAGATATTATGCTCGATACGTCTTAAAAGCTCTACAGATTCTACGAATTCTGCACGGACTCCTAAATAGTCCTGTAAAAAGTTTACATCGACCATAGAACCAGCAATACCCATAGAACTATAGCCTATAGATAAATATGATTTCCCTTTCATTTGAGCCACTGCTAAAGCACCTTTTACGAAACGTAAAATCTTTTCTGACACATCATCAGGAATAGATGTATCTCCTCCATCTTGAACTTCTTTTCCATAGATACCGAAAGCTGGTAATCCTTTTTGAGAATATCCTGCTAAGGCTGCTGCTAAATACACAGCACCTGGTCTTTCTGTACCATTAAATCCCCAAACTGCTTTAGGTGTTAATGGGTCTGTATCCATAACTTCTGTACCATAACACCAACATGGCGTTACTGTTAAAGACACTTCTACACCTTCCCTCTTAAATTTATCTGCACAAGCAGCTGCGTCTGCAACACCACCAATAGTAGTATCTGCAATAACACATTCTACTTTTTCTCCACTAGGAAAACGTAATGTTTCTTCTATTAATTTCGCGGCCGCTTTGGCCATATCCATACACTGAACCTCTAAAGATTCTCTCACTCCTAATTCACGTCCATCAATTGTTGGACGAATTCCTACTTTTGGTAATCTACCTATTAATCTACTCATCGTTTCTAATGCTTTTCTATTATGTAAATTGTTCTAATTCGGTTAACTGATCGTTAGATAAACCTGCTGGTTTAAATCCTGCAGCCCAACACATCATTAACATTTTCGCGCCTTTATTTGCTACATCTAAAAAGTCCCAAGCTTTCATAACATCTGGTGCCGTTGCTGTTGCACCGTGCTTTTCCCAAAGCGACACATTTCTTGTTTTAAAAGCTTCCATTGTTACTTCTGCTAAAGCCGCCGTACTAGATAACGCATATGGCGTACAGTGAATTCCTTTAGGTACAAATACTTTTACCTCAGGACACATCATCCAAATTTGTCTGTTTAATTCTTCTTCATTATCGAATAATTCGTGGTGACTCATACAAATCAACTCTAAAGGATGTGTATGCACTACCGCTAAATTTTCTGGGTGATGTTGAGAATTAAATAAATGGATACTTGCATGAGAAATTAATTCGCAAGTAGGTCCGAAATTATCACGTTTTCCTCCCCAAATAATAGAATAAGCCGTTGCATCTTCATTTATATAAAGGATACAAGACACTTCTTCTAACATATCTACCAAGTCTCTTAAATAACATCCAGTACCTGTTATATAAATTACAAATCCTGCAGATTCTTTAGGAAAATCGAAAGCAACTTCCTCTCCAATGCCTTGAACTTCTTCTTTGCTAAAAAAAGAGGTTAAGTTCATCGAAATGTTACCCGCATTTCGCTCTGCCCATTCACGTTGCCATAAATAACCAGCTACCGTAGAAACTTTTTTCAATTCTGTCTGTACTTCTATTGGGAGTTTTAAAGTCTTCATATATGTTTAAATAATAAATTATTACACAAAAATACTTTCATAGTATCATTTTAATAATATTTAAAATCTGTATTTTTGTATCTAATTCAAACATTATTGATTTAATGAAAATTGTAAAGGATATCCAACTGGGAGACCCGTCTTCTAACAAGCAAAACTTTATAGATTTAAATTTAAAAGTATTGTGTTGCAGATATTGGATACTGGACTTATGGGACTGTCACGATATGGTATTTCCGTATTGGAGATTATATTGGAACAGAAATACTGGAGGCGAATTGATTCATCGCGATAATATTTTTGAAATGGATCCCGATTACCTTTTTATTATTCCGCCCTTTACCTCCTTTTCATCTCGATTTACAAAAAATCATGTGTATTCTCACGGTATTCATGTTAATGGAAAACATGTTACTGCCAATAGTAACGAAGATAATTATGTAGACTCTTCATTAATTCATTTATTCATTCACTTTAATTTAGGGGTGCCTTTTGACAATGTTTACCCAGGAATTTTAAAAATAGAATTAACAGACTATTTAAAGGAACGTCTGGACTACCTCACAACTAGATTGAAAATAGAGAATACAGATTTTAAACTTACGTTTAATTTAAAGCTCCAAGCTTTTATTAAAGAAGCGCTTACCAATATAGGACCAGAGTTATGGAAAGCGATTAATATTGACGAGCGTGTATTAAAGGTTATCCGTTATATTGAAATTAATATTAATAAGAAATTAAGTAATTCAGAATTGGCATCAATTATAAATATGGCTCCTAATTCTTTTGCGCGATTATTTAAAATTGAAATGAATATTACATTACATAGTTTTATTCAGAACAGAAAAATTGCGAAAGCTTGCGAACTGTTCGAACATACAAATAAGACTATCGAAGAAGTTTCTTTTGTTTTAGGCTTTTCTGACCGCTTCCATTTTTCAAGAGTTTTTAAATCTGTTATCGGACTATCTCCTGCGTCTTACAAAGAGGAAAAGTATATCTAGTTTATATATAATTTAAACCTTAATAAATTCCTCCAAAAACACTTTACGCATATAAAAGAGAAAAAAACACCCTAATTATTACGAATAAATAAAACGGATTTGTTTATTATCTTAATTTAAACATGCTTTAATGTCCTGGGATAATATTCTTACAGCCCTAATATAACACCCGTTTATCTAACAGCATTCTGTACTCCCCAAAACATATAATTTAAATAAATTAGATTCCTCATTTTTTGTAAAATGAGACATCAATATCGTATATCAAAGTCAATGGTGGCAAAGCGACACTAAGTCTCTTTTAAATTAATAATTTTCCAATTTACGGCGAGGCACTATAACCAATTAGGGTCTAATTTAGACTGCAAAAACTTAAAAGGAATAGTATTAGCATCTCAACATATCGCACAAAAACTGTCACAGTTCTAATGTTTAAATTATACATATTATTGATTGTAATAGATAATTATTAAAAACTAATTATAATATAAATTTGGTAAGTATATTTTGTCAATATAATTAGTATTTAGCTTTATCTTTAAATTAAATACAATCACAAACAATCGAACCCTTAATTAAAACTGAATTAAAAAAAATAGAACATGAAAACATTTGAACAGTACATAAATGGAAAATTTGTAAAATCGACGTCCACAGATGTCATTGAAATTTTAAATCCTTGCACCGAAGAAGTTTTATCATTAATGCCTATTGGAAGTGTTAAAGATGCTGAATTAGCATTAGACGCTGCAAAAGCCTCTCAACATGCTTGGAAATCTCTTCCTGCTATTGAAAGAGGTAACTATTTAAATAAAATGGCAGATGTTATTCGTGATAATCGTGTGTTTTTAGCTGAAACTTTAGCAGCAGAACAAGCTAAGGTTATGGGTTTAGCACAAGTTGAAATTGATGTAACTGCCGACTATTTTGATTATTATGCAGGTTTTGCAAGACGCATTGAAGGAGAAATCATTCAAAGTGACAGAAGTAAAGAACACATCTTTTTACATAAAGCACCAATTGGTGTAGCAGTTGGAATTTTACCTTGGAACTTCCCTTTCTTTGTCATGGCAAGAAAAGTTGCAGGCTCTTTAATTACAGGTAACACTTGTGTAATTAACCCAAGTTCTATTGCACCTAATACGGTTATGGAATTTGCTAGATTAATCTCAAAAATAGGCGTTCCTGCTGGTGTTTTAAATTATGTTTGTGGTAAAGGTAGTATTGTAGGTAATGCACTTTCATCTAGTCCGATCACAGGAATTATTAGCTTAACAGGTAGTGTTGGTGCCGGTCAAATGGTAATGGAAGCTGCTTCTAAAAACATCACAAAAGTATCTCTAGAATTAGGTGGTAAAGCGCCTGCTATTGTTTGTGCAGATGCTAATTTAGAATTGGCTGTTAATGCTGTTGTAACGTCAAGAGTTACGTTTAGCGGACAAGTTTGTAACTGTGCAGAGCGTCTTTATGTAGAAGAATCGATTCACGATCAGTTCTTAGATATGGTTGCCAAGAAAATGAAATCTTTAAAAGTAGAAGATGCATTCTCTAAAAACAATCCAGACATGAGTGCTTTGGTGTCTAAAGCGCAATTGGATAAAGTTTCTGAAATGGTTGAATTCGCTAAAAAAGAAGGTGCAGAAGTTGTCGTTGGTGGAACTAGAACTCCAGGATTTGATAAAGGGTATTTCTATCAACCAACTTTACTGACCAATGTAACTCAGAATATGCAAATTATTCAAGAAGAAGTATTTGGCCCTGTTTTACCAGTAATGAAATTTAGCACACTTGATGAAGCCATCGCTTTAGCAAACGACTGTGAATTTGGATTAACATCTTCTATCTTCTCAGAAAACTTTAACAAAGTCATGCATGCTGCAGAAGAATTACAATATGGAGAAACTTATATCAATAGAGAACACTTCGAAGCCATCCAAGGTTTCCACGCCGGTTGGAAAAAATCTGGTATAGGTGGAGCAGATGGAAAGCATGGTATGGAAGAATATCTTCAAACTAAAGTGATCTACGCACAATACAGATAATTTAAATAAGAAATATAAACTAGCAAACACTATTCATTTAATAGAGAAATTAGTATCTATACACCGAATAGTGTTTGCTTTTTAAACAAACTAACCAAATTACAATCATGAACACCACCGAAAAAATCCCTGTAGTTTCTAGAGAGGTATTAATTCCTTTTATAATTATAACCTCCTTATTTTCGCTTTGGGGTTTTGCAAATGACATTACCAATCCTATGGTAGCGGCATTCGGAACCGTTATGGAAATCTCTACAGCAAAGGCCGCTTTAGTGCAACTCGCTTTTTATGGCGGATATGCTACTATGGCTATACCTGCAGCATTATTTGTTAGAAAATACAGTTATAAATCAGGGATTATATTAGGATTAACATTATACGCTATCGGGGCTTTATTATTTTATCCTGCAGCAGAAAATGAAGTGTTTGGTTTCTTTCTTGGATCCCTTTATATTTTAACATTCGGATTGGCATTCTTAGAGACTACCGCTAACCCATTTATTCTGTCCATGGGAGACGAACGTACTGCAACCCAGCGTTTAAATTTAGCACAAGCTTTTAATCCTATAGGTTCACTTTTCGGAATGTTTGTAGCTTCAAAATTCATACTTGTCGCTTTAGATTCTGACAAAAGAAATGAAGCAGGCGAATTAATTTTTACCACCTTAGGAGAAGCACAGAAAGCCATCATTAGAACGCACGATTTAGCTATAATTAGAGATCCTTACGTGATCCTTGGCTTCGTAGTTATTGCTATGTTGGTTCTCATTTCTATCACAAAAATGCCAGACACGAAAAAGAATAAAAAGTACAGTAGTGCTAAATCTTCTTTTCAAAGGTTATTTAAAAACGGAAAATACAGAGAAGGTGTTTTTGCTCAGTTATTTTATGTTGCGGCTCAAATTATGTGTTGGACATTTATTATCCAATACGCGGGAAACCTAGGTATACCGAAAGCTGAAGCTCAGAACTACAATATTATTGCCATGACCATATTTTTATTAAGTAGGTTTATAAGCACATTTTTAATGAAATATGTAAACGCTAAAAAATTACTCATGATTTTTGCGCTTTGTGCCATGGTTACTATTTCAGGTGTTATTTTAATTGAAGGCATACTAGGTTTATATTTATTAGTAGCAACCTCTGCTTTTATGTCTTTAATGTTTCCAACAATTTACGGAATTGCATTAGACGGCTTACCAGAAGACGATACGGCTTTAGGTGCTGCGGGTCTGGTTATGGCTATCGTAGGAGGTGCATTAATGCCAATATTACAAGGTACTTTAATAGACATGGAAAAAATAGGCCCTTTTACAGGTGTAAACTTCTCGTTTATTCTTCCTTTTATATGTTTTTGCTTCATTGCTTTCTATGGTTACAGAACATTAAAAATTTATAAATAAATATGAGATATTGCTATGCCTTAGACTTAGTTAATGACGAGACATTAATTAAAGAATATATTGAGTATCACAAAAACGTGTGGCCAGAAATTCAACAAAGTATTTTAGATTCTGGTATTGAAGTTATGGAAATCTATCATGTAGGCAATCGCCTATTTATGATTACAGAAGAAAACAAAAATGCCCAATTAGAAGAACGGTCTCAATCAGATCAAGAAAAAGCTAAAATAGACGAATGGGAAACGTTAATGTGGACATACCAACAAGCGCTTCCTGTAGCTAAAAAAGGAGAAAAATGGGTTTTAATGGAAAACATATATCAATTAAAAGTTTAGAATTAATAGCATGGAAATAAAAATAAATCCAAAATATCCTTCCGTAACAGACTTAAGAAAAAGAGCGCAGGTTAAAATGCCAAAATTTGCTTTTGAGTATTTAGATGGAGGATGTAACGAAGACATTAATTTAGATAAAAATCGTACCGACCTTCAGAAAATAGAGTTAATGCCCCAGTATTTATCAAAATTTGATAAATCCGACTTAAGAACTGAATTGTTTGGACATACCTACAATGCCCCTTTTGGTATCGCGCCAGTTGGACTTCAAGGTTTAATGTGGCCAAACTCGCCAGAAATTTTAGCCAAAGCCGCTTTCAATCATAATGTCCCTTTTATTTTAAGTACCGTTACCACTTCTAGTATTGAACGCGTAGCAGAATTGACAGAAGGAAAATCTTGGTTTCAATTATATCACCCAGCAGAAGAAAAAGTTAAACGCGATTTATTAGATAGAGCCGCTAATGCCGGAACAGATGTTTTAGTCATCTTAGCAGATGTTCCTACGTTTGGATACCGACCAAGAGATGTAAGAAATGGTTTAGCCATGCCGCCTTCTATGAGTCTAAAAAATATTATTGAAGTTTTAAAAAAACCAGATTGGGCTATTCAAACTTTAATTCATGGGCAACCTGCTTTTAAAACGTTGGAACCTTATATGCCTAAAGGACTAAATTTAAAAAAGTTAGGAGAATTTATGGATGTTACCTTTTCTGGGCGACTTAATGAAGACCGCATTGCCTCTATTAGAGACCAATGGAAAGGTAAATTAGTAATTAAAGGTGTGGTGAACGAAATGGATGCGCAAAAAGCCATTAATTTGGGTGTCGATGGTTTAATTGTATCCAATCACGGTGGTAGACAATTAGACGCGGGACAATCTTCAATCGTGCCTATGACACATTTAGCTAAAAAATATAAAAACGATATTAAAATCATGGTAGACTCAGGTTTACGTGGTGGTCCAGATATCGCTAGAGCCATGGCAAATGGCGCCGAATTCACCTTTATGGGACGTAGTTTCATGTATGGTGTTGGTGCACTAGGAAAAGACGGAGGCGATCATACAATTTCCTTAATGAAACGCGAATTTCAGCAAGTTATGGAACAACTTTGCTGCGAAAAAGTTCAAAACTTACCTCAACATTTAATTAAGTAAAATATATTAAGAACCCAAGAATTTATTTTTTTCTTGGGTTTATTTTTTTGCGCTATAAAAATGGGGTTTAAACTCGATTTACTACATACAATTGATTACACCCAAATAGTCTTTTCGTCTAAGACGCTTTACAGTAGTCTCATGGAGACTTCCATCTGATTCATTTTAATTGACGTTACACATAAGACATCTTACTTTTCTAGCTTATTTCTGCCAATTACTCATTTTATTAGGCCGAATTCTAATTTGACAACTATTTAGCCAAATACCTAGAGTATATTTGAATAAAACGTACAGACCTATGAAAAATCATTTGTTATTTTTATTCATTTTAATGTTTTCTATAAGTGTGAATGCACAGAAAACGATTAATAATCCAGATTATGTTTCTAGTAATCTTTCTGGGACTATAACAAAGGTTGAGCTTACAGAAGAGGCCACAATACTTCATTTCCATATTAAAGTACCCATAGGATCATGGATTTTCATCCCTAAACAAACATATATTGAAGATGCCCGTGCTTCTGATGGGCGCTTATATGTTACGAAATCCGACGGCATTGAAATGAAAAAAAAACATACCATAACCAATTCGGACGAGATTCGATACAAATTGTTTTTCCCTCCATTACCAAAAGATATAAAGAAGATTAATTTTGGAGAATCTAATCCTGGAGGTAATTGGAATATATATAAATTAGACCTTACAAAAGATGGTGTGAACTTCATTGGTAATTCAAATCTAAATAAGGCTTCTAATTACACCATAAAAAAAGGGTACCCTCTATCTCCAAAGACCATGAACGGCTGGCCCCTTAAAACAGGTATACAAATGCCCTCCCAGACATATTCCATTGTTGTAGGAGAAAAATTATCAGAATCTAACAGCTTACTTCCAAGAGATTTACCTAAATCATTTTTCGGGAATTGGCATGACAAATACGGTACACTTATACTTCTTACGACCGAAGATTATGTCATGTTCGATTCTAGAATTCAGTATTATCAAAACATTGTCAAAATTAGCGATACAAAATTTGTCTTAAGTTTTTCAAATGGTGGTTTTGAAGTCCTGGATCTTAGCGAGACAGGTATGACCATTAGAAATCAGAAATTAAGCACTTTAGTAAAAAAATCAGGTATTAGTAAAGTTCCCAAAGCCATGATTGGCACATGGGGTTTAAAAAATGATTCAGGCAACAAAATAACAATCTCGAAGGATTATCTTTATAACAACGCACAAAACACTACAGATATAAAAGGCAGTAAAAACAAACAAATTGTTCAAGTTGTAGAATCTCAATCAGGCGAGGACGTTTGGTTTATTCTTTATGATAAAGGCACTTACGATTATTACAGAGCAACTAAGACAGACCATACTTATGTTTTAACACCTCGCGGATACCCAGATATGCGATACGAGAAATTAGAATAACACATTTATAAAATCATGAAAAAAGCAATCTTATCTGTAATCGGAATTCTAGCTATTTTTATCACATTTTCGTTTACAAATTTCAATGTTGAGAACGAAAGAGTTTTTAAAATCACTTCTGAACATCCAATTGTATTTGATATGGTACAAAACGGAAAAACTACAAAAGGACTACAAACACCTTATGAATTTAAATTTACTGGAAATGCAGGCGATTTTATTTTTAAATCTAACAAAGCACATGAAAAATTAAAAGTAAGCGTTGAAGACCAAAAAAGTCGTTTAACTGCCAATTGGGAAATTATTGTTTTGACTATAGAAAGTGATACTATGAAAACATTTGGAATGAATTAGAATAACTTATTTATAAAAATTTACGCACGCAAACATAACGTTGCTCCAGAAGTAAACATTTAACATCGCTATTATGAACAAAATTTTAGTATTAACATTTTTCACCTTTTCATTACTTTCTTTTGCCCAACAGCCTGAATCTAAAATTTACGATTGTAATAAATTAACAATGCAAGGTAAAGATGGAAAATCGGCTTTTAAAGACCACAGAGCCTTTACAGGAAAATGTCTGACAAAAAATACTGAAGGAACTGTAACGGAAGAACGAAACTATACCAACGGCCAATTAAACGGAGAAGTAAAACAATTCGATTTAGAAGGTAACCTTAAAGAAATTACAATGTATTCTGTAAATATAAAACACGGAAAATATGTGTTATATAATACAAGTGGGACGCCTATAATCGAGGGACATTATAAAAATAAGCTGAAAGATGGACCGTGGAAATACTACGACAAAGATTCTGGTGAACTCATCAAAACAACTGACTTCGATTTTGGGAAAGCACATCTAACTGATAATAAAATGTAACATAATTACGAACTACCACAAATTAAAAATGTACAGTTTTAGTGCAACCAAAATACGTTGTTAAACTGCTCTATAAACGTTAAAAAATAATTCTAAATAATATTTCATTGAAAGTCACAAAACTCTTTTTTTTACTATGCCTTATGCCTTTAATAACAATGGCGCAAGTAAGTATATTACCAACGGAGCTCTCGGAATATTACTTAGGAAGTTGGATTAACAACAAAAACGAAGTTGTTCTTATCGTTTCTCAAGACTACATCGTTATAAACAATGAGTTGTTTTATTATAACGAAATTCTTAAAGCAGATAAATCACTAAATTTTACATGCACTTATAATTCTGATATAAAATATATAAATGTTGCAGAAATAGATGAGACACGTATAGTTTTAGACGAAGGTTATAAAATATCAACACTCACTAAAGCTAAAGTTACAGATTCAAAAACCTTACCCGAATCTCTTATCGGGAATTGGCATACCTTAGGGAGCACATTAAACATTAAAGAGTCTGAACTATCTTATTTTAATACAGTTTATAAAATAGATTATGCCATTTCTTTAGATCAGGCACATTATTACCTTGTTTTATATGAAAACAAAGAGTATTATTTTGCCCATAATTATACGAATAATAACGAACAGTTTATAAATACCCATTTTTCTGAGACTGTTGTTTTTAAAAAAGAATCATTCATTCAGAAGTATATCTATAGGTTTATTTCTATTATAATAATCGCCTTTTTAATACTAAGTTATTGCCTTTTTAAATGGAAATTGGCCTTAACCAAAAAGAAGGAAACAACGAAACGTAAGTTTACAGAAATGCAACTAAAAGGGATTCGGTCTCAGATGAATCCTCATTTTATATTTAATGCATTAAGCGCCATACAAAATCTTATTAACAAAGGTGATAACGAAAAAGCAAATCATTATTTAACCGAATTCGCTCAACTTATGCGGTTAACTTTAGATAAAAGCGATAAAGGCTTGGTCCCTTTAGACGACGAGATTTCCTCTATAAAAAAATATCTAGAATTGGAAAAATTACGTTTCTATTTTGAATATCATATTATCATCGATCCAGAACTAGATTTACAACTCACAGAGATTCCAGCCATGCTTATTCAGCCCTTTGTAGAAAATGCTATAGTTCATGGTTTAAATGAAAAACAAGGGGATAGACAGTTAAAAATGTTGTTTAACTTAGATGTCGACCATTTAGTGTGTACCATTATTGATAATGGGATTGGGATTGAAAAAGCTCAGACAAAAAAAACGTCACATTATAAGCGCGAAAAATACGGCATTCGGTTAGCTAAAGACCGTATCGATCTCATTAACGAAAGTTATAATACAAATGCAAAAGTGATTATTACCGATGCCTCTGAACACGACACAAAAAACACAGGAACATATGTTGAAATTTATATGCCTTTAACCTATTAATTTTTAATTAACCGCCATGGTTATTACCACACAAATAGCATGACAATTAAAAGTATTATAATTGATGATGAATCCCATAATTTAGAAAATCTTAAACGGTTGCTAGATAAAAATTGCCCCAATGTAGATGTTGTAGGCATGGCATGTTCGGCCGATCAAGGGGTAGAACTCATTTCGAAATTACAACCAGATTTAGTGCTTTTAGATATTGAAATGCCCAACAAAAACGGATTCGACATGTTAGAATCTATGGGTAATGTAAATTTTGAAGTCATTTTCGTAACTGCTTATAACAAGTATGCACTTAAAGCGATTAAATCTTGTGCTTTAGATTATATAATGAAGCCTATAGCCATCTCAGAATTAAAAGACGCTGTATCCAAGGTGGCTCAAGTTGTTTCCGAAAAAAAGGAAAATCAGAAATTGAAATTTTTAGTTCAAAATTTAAAGAACATAAATCAACCTCAAAAAATCGCATTGCCAACAGCCGAAGAACTTTATTTTGTATCTATCGATGAGATTGTAAGGTGTAAAAGCGAAAACAATTATACGTTGTTTTTTCTTAACAATGGTAGCTCTATACTCGTATCACGAACCTTAAAAGAATGGGATGATCTGCTATGTTCACATCAATTTATTAGAACGCACCAATCCCATTTAATTAATAGCATACACGTTAAATCTTTTGTAAAAAAAGATGGTGGCTATATTTTAATGAATGACGGAAGCATGGTTAGTGTATCCAAGCATAAAAAAGAACACACTTTAAATACGCTAGCTTCTTTAAAGTAAAATAATCTTGCTTAGTTTATTTTATCGAATACGATATAAAGTTAAATCTTTTTAGAGTCAGATTTATCGTCACTCGAGTCTCACGTCTGCAAGAAGTTATAACGACGCTATTAAAAACTGGATGAATTAGAAATAAAGACACTACATGCAACTTATACAGAAATATTGCAGTTTAACCGAAACCCATTTTTTCAAAAGGCCTTTTAAAGTTTATTTGTGGTATACATATTTAAATTTACTGTGATGAAGAAAAAAATATTATTATTAATTTCTGTTTTAATTGTTATTGTATCAATATCCATTTTCTCATTAATAAAAGAGAAAACAGTTATATCTTCATCACAATATGGAACGTTTAGAAATTACTCACCTACTAAAATACCTTTTAAACCTGAAAACAGAGGTTGGGATTATGTTAAAAACAGATTGTTTGATGGAAAAACGAGTCGAGTCCCGAAATTTACTGGCGCTATTTCATACGCCCTTGAAGGCGCTACAGCACAAGACAGCTTAGTTGTAGAAAATTTAATGAGTCAGTTAAGAGTTTTAGCTCCAAACAAAACTATTGAGTATTTTCATAATACACATGGAATTCTATCTGAAGACCGAACATTTGTTACCAACAAAAACAATGATAAAATAAGTCTTCATGATTCTAAAGACGCAAAGGTCATAACATTGTCATTTGGAGATAAGGAAGTTTTGTTAAGAGACCTTTACAGTCCTGGCTTTATTAAATTAGAAGATGGAGGAGCTGTTTATTTAGAACAGTATACACACCCTGGAAAAAACAAAATCTATTCCTCTATCTATTTTAATTTTCCAAAAGACATTTCTTTTGAAAAAAGAGAACAAAATATTTCTTATTTCTTTTGGAGAAGTTTATGTAAAATACATTTAGAAGCAAGTGATTTAGTAGATGTTTCTTCTGTTTCAGAACTAATGATTAATTCAGTATTTAATACAGTAGAGTTAAATCCTATTAATTACTCATTTACAGAAGATGATAAGTTTTTATTAAAAAAGTTATATTCGGATGATTTTCTGAGTCAATTTAAAGACTTTTTATATAGCAATTATCAATTCGGATACGCCTTTAATTTTATTAATTATGGATTGATGCGCTCTGTTGTTATTAGTATTATAGTCCTATTAAGTCTTATTGTTTTTGTGTTATCGTTCAGTATTTTTTCAACTAAAAAGTTTAAATATTCATATTTAAACTTTTTAACGCCTTTTTTAATTGCTTCCATTGTAATAGTCAATTTATATTTCTTTAATTCAAACATGAAATATGAATTTAAAAATCAATTTCAAGTAGGTGCTATAATCGTTTTTATTATTTCCGGAATATTATTGGCAGTAATTAGCTCGTTTTTTACATGGGTTTTGGAAAAATATTTACTTAAGGATTGGTTTGATTTTAGTGTAAAACTTGTTTTAAAATCGAGTTTTGTTTTTTTAGCAATTCAATTACCAATGATGATTTCTAATTTTATAACAAATAAATTTTTTGAAGCTGATTTCGATTACACAATAGTTACAAATGTAGCATTACTATTGGCGCTGGGCAGAGGCATCCTAATCTACCTAAACCATTTTTCAGAATCCTTAGTAAAAGAAAAAGACGTCGAGTTAAGCAGATTAAAAGAAGTTAATGCACAGTCAGAACTTAAATTATTACAATCGCACATCAATCCGCATTTTTTATATAATGCCTTAAACTCTATTGCAGGTTTAGCACATACCAATGCCGATAAAACAGAAAAAATGGCACTGTCGTTATCTGATTTATTTCGCTATTCCATTAATAAAAAGGGCGAAAAAATGAGCACTATTGAAGAAGAAGTCCAAATGGTTGAAAACTATTTAGACATCGAAAAAATCCGTTTTGGAGACCGCTTAACCTTTCAGTTAGATATTGACAAAAGCATTTTAGATAAAAAAATCCCCATGTACATATTACAACCTTTGGTAGAAAATGCTATTAAACACGGCATTTCTAAAATTAGAGGCGAGGCAAAAATAGCGTTGCAAATAATTAAAGAAGAAAACAACCTCTTTATTCGTGTGAGCGATAACGGACCCGATTTTCCAAAAAGTCTAATAAGTGGCCACGGACTGCAAACAGTTAACGATTTACTGCGCTTAAGTTATGGTGATAACGCGTCTTTAACATGGGAAAACACAACTAAAAAGACAATAACTGTTAATTTACCGTTAAACCATTGAAAATCACCATATAAACTTAAAATATAATTTACTTTCACTAAAACCTACCACATTATGACCACCAAAATTACAGTACTACTGCTACTAGTAGCAATTCAATTTGGATTTTCCCAAAAAATAATTGAGAACCCACAATACGGATTTAATTCTTTACCTGGGAAAATAACCAAAATAGAAGTCTTAGAGGATGCCACCGTACTTCATTTTCATATTGAATATAAGCCTAAATATTGGATTAACATTCCATCAGCAACTTATATAAAAGGCATGAATAGCGACGAAAAATTATTTTTAACGAAAGCAGATGGTATTCCTATAGATGAGCATTATAATATGCCAAAATCAGGAGAGGTAAATTACAAATTGTATTTTCCTAATGCAAAAACAGAAATAGGCAAAATCGATTTTTTTGGTGGACATGAAAAAGGAAGCTGGTACGTTCATGATCTTGTTATTGACGAAGACAAATACGGTTCTGTATTACCAAAGCACTTAATAGGAAATTGGTTAAAAACCGATGGAAGTAATGAATGGGGCTATGGTTTTTATTATGATCGCGCTATCATAAACAAAGACATATGGACTTATAAATCCGTTAAACACAAAAAAACAAAATCCGAAATCACCTTAGAAAAGGGGAATGAAACTAAAATTATTTACGCGAAATTAAATACAGATAAAACAGTAGCTTTTGGAGAAAACAAAAAGCAACTTACTACCTATAGTTTAAACCGAACTGAAAATAAAGATTTTAAACTAGAAAATGACGTACCCTATTTAGAGTCCGATATTTTTAAAATAGACTCTACCACGTATTCTGGGGTTATTAGAAATTATAGCAGTGAACTGAGTAAAGAAAAAACAGGAATGATTCATGTAAACAATATTTTTACAGGAAATCAAGAGTCGCATTTGGTTAAAATTAAAGACGATGGTCGCTTTTCGGTAAAGTTCCCGATGTATTATCCGCAAGAAGCTTTTGTAAGATTTCCGGGTTATAATGCATCTGTATTTTTCGAGCCTGGGAAGGAAACCTGGGAATTAATAAATTCTGGAAGTCCAAATGATGTATTTTTTGCGGGTGATCTTGCAGAAATAAATTCAGGCTTAGCGAGCTTAAAGGACATACGTAATTATAACGGCTATAATAAACTTCATAGAAATATAGAAAAAATAGCGCTTCAGGAATATAAAGATGCCTGTATAAAGGTTTACAACAGTGAAATAGCCAAATTAGATGAAGCGATTAAAACACGATTTTTAAGTAAAAAAATAACCCAAGTGATGCGTTTAGAGTTAGATTATAACTTTTACGGAGCGGTTTTAAGTTATGATATATATAGCAAAAACGGGAAAGAACCTAAAATAGATAGTGCTTATGTTAGTTTTTTAACCCCTGAAATACTCAAAAATAAAACAGCTGTACTTACTTCAGAATATTCAAGTTTTATAAATCGTTTACGTTTTAGCGAACCTTTCAATGCCTTTAAAAATTTAGGAGTAACACCTCCAGAAGGCATAGCATTGGCTGAAATGCTTCAATCTAAAGGCATAACTATCACACAAGAAGAGCAAGAATTGATAAATGAGCAAATAAAATTTAATAAAGAAAATGCGATTGCTTTAAAAAGACGGGCCGATTTTAATACTAATAACAAAACGGTTTTAAGTCGTTTTAATAGGAAGTTTGGTGTACTCTATCAGAAATTATCAGAAGAAGAACGAAAAGAGATCCTAAATACAGAGGGTTCTAATATTGATGCTATTATTAATTACGCAAAACCCTTAGATATTACATTTTCGGAGGATGAAATTGCTAAACAAAAAGCACAAAATAATATACTAACTGAAAAAGAAAAAGAAAAGTTTAAAGCGTTTTATACTACCGAGCGGAATAATAGAAATCAAGCCGTTTCTAAAAAGTATAGTAACGAAATACAAGAATACACTAAAAAGGAATTTCAAAGACAATACATTGAAAACACAATAGCTTTATTTGATGAAGAGGAATCTTGGATGTCCGATATATTTATTACACAGTTTATCTCTGCTCCCATTGTCGAGCAATTATCACCATTATCGACCCCTGAATTAAAATATGTATCAAAGAATATTGAAACCCCGTTTGCACAAGAATTTTTGGTTTATGAAAACGAAAGAGGATTAGCGAAAATAGAACATAATAAAAATGCAACGGGCTATGTGGTAAACGAAACATCAAATACAGAAGCCGATCAGGTTTTTAATGCCATCACAGAGAAATACAAGGGTAAAGTCATATTTGTAGATTTTTGGGCAACTTGGTGTGGACCTTGTCGTTCAGGAATGGAAAAAATGAAACCTATGAAAGAAGAATTGAAAGATAAAGATGTTGTTTTTGTATATATCACGGATCAATCTTCTCCAGAAAAGACTTATAACAACATGATTCCTCAAATTAAAGGCGAACATTACAGAGTGTCCAATGATGAATGGAACTATTTAAAAATCAAGTTTAATATAACTGGTATTCCGCATTATACTTTAGTAGATAAAGAAGGAACAGTGGTAAAGGAAACCATAAAGTTTTCCTCATCTACAAATAGCTTTAAAAAACTCATTACAGACTATTTATAAGCAAAGAATGAGGCCTTACACCACTATTATTATAGACGATGAACCACCGGCTAGAATGCGTTTATTGAAGTTACTCGGAAATTTCCCAAGCACCTTTAACGTGATTGACGAAGCTGAAGACGGTACCGATGCCAAAGAAAAAATAGAAGCCTTAAAACCCGATCTTATCTTTTTAGATATTGAAATGCCAGAGTTAACAGGTTTTGAATTATTAGAACAACTCGATGTTATTCCAATCGTGATATTTTGCACCGCTTACGATCAATATTCTTTAAAAGCTTTTGAAACCAATAGTGTCGATTATTTACTAAAACCTGTAAAACTTGAACGTTTACAGCAGTCCGTTAATAAATTAAAACTGTTTAGCAAAAATCCAATATCTCAAAATGTTTTGGAATTAATAAAAGAACTTTCTGCTCAAAAAGAAGAAAAGAAAATGACATCCATTACGGTTAAAAAAGGGGAGAAACTATTTTTTGTAAAGTTGGAAGACATTAGTCATTTTCAGGCTGAAGAACGCTATGTAAAAGTACACGCCATAAACGAAACCTATTTAACCGAAGAGTCGCTCTTAACATTAGCGTCTAAATTACCCAATCAATTTATAAGAATTCATAGAAGTACAATTATCAACAAGGAGTATGTACACGATATTCAGAAGTATTTTAATAGCCGGTTTATCATTACACTGAATAATAAAATAAAAACAAATATTACATCTGGCAGAAGTTATAATACGGCTATTAAAAATTGGATAGAAGCTTAAACAACAAGACACCTTACTTTGATTCATAAATTTGAGTGACGTGCTTTTCTTAGCCTAGTTTCTCATTATATATGAAGCAGAAAGTGGTAAGTTTTTAGGATAAGATTTCTTTGCAGTTGTTCCTCGCTCTGTCACAAAGAGTATGATACTTTAAATATCTAGCAGGCCATTTGTTATCATTTATAACTCACCAAAAACGTCATACTACAACATTTAAAAGCCTCATTATTTCATAAAATAATGAGGCTTTTAAACTTAGATTGCAGTGTACTTATTCCTGTTTCATTTCGAAGCGCGCAAAATATGCATACCCTTTTTTACCTTTTAAAGAAATGCCCCATCCCGGTGTTTCTGTGGCTTGACTTCCATCTTCTAAATCGGGCCTATACAAACCTGGAGCTACAGGAATTTTAACCAAACCGTCGTACAAAGGCGTGAAATTAATCCCATCTTCGGCATAATTAATGGTTTTGCTAATAGACGCTAAAGATGCGATACCATTGTCCTGTTTCCAGATTAACACTTCATGACTCTTATCTAAAAGCGATCCTTTATGTTTTACAAATGGCCCCTCGGGATTGTCGGCCATCGCAACGCCCATTTCTGTTAAACCCGGTCCTTTTGCTCCATGGGCTATAGAACGTCCTTTGTAGTATAACCAGATTTTATTATCCTTAACCAACAAACTTGCATCGTCGACTCTAAAACTATCAAAGTCTTCCGGTGTGCTACTAACTTCTATAAGCGGATTATTCTCAATGCGTGTAAAAGGACCATCTGGACTATCTGAAACCGCTACACCTATAGCCGTAACATCTGTAGTACTATTATTTTCAAACTTATTATCAGGATTTCCCGGTGTCGGCTTTACGGCTGTATAATACAGGTAATATTTTCCTTTAAAAGCTAGAATATTAGGAGTAAATACCGAATGACTATCAAATGCGCCTTCTGTTCCCAAACCTAAAGCCATACCTTTCTCCTGCCATGTATATCCTTCGTCTTTAGATGTCGCATACCAAATGGTTGCCCAATATCCTGCAGTTTCAGGATGATCCATTTTAGAATACCAAATATAATATGTATCTCCCACTTTTATAATATCACTATTATCACGACGGTTATACACACTGTCTTCTCCAATACCTGTAATATCCTCGTAAGTAAAACTAGTA
This sequence comes from Formosa undariae, assembly GCF_042427615.1. Lineage (NCBI taxonomy): Bacteria > Pseudomonadati > Bacteroidota > Flavobacteriia > Flavobacteriales > Flavobacteriaceae > Formosa > Formosa undariae. The sequence continues at coordinate 179,284 of NZ_JBHMEZ010000001.1, forward strand.
GTGAACGCTACAGCTTCGGTTATTTTAGCAACGGTTTCGGTTGGTTTCTTTTCGGTTTTAGATTTACAGCCTACAATACATAGTGTTATCGCTGTAAAAACAAGTAAGAGGTTGAGGTTCTTTTTCATTGTTACTATTTTAGATTTTCTATTTTAATTTTTAATGAGATGCATTTTCAAGTCTTCAACAAACTTTCCAAACACCTGTTTTATAATCGGATTAAAGCCTGAACATTACCTTAAAAGTATACCATAAGTGTTTAGGTACCTTTATTTCTGCGGACTTTAAGAAGTAACGCAAGAGACTAGATTTCATGCCATATTACGGTATGATTAAAATTCAACAGAATATTATTCCAAAGTTTTCAAATCAATTTAATCTTATTGAGATTCTAATCAAATTTATTCATAATTTTATACACGTTTGTTCATTTTATTGCTGATTATGATATTAAAACAACAAAAAACCACTCTATTATCATTATAAACACCTAAAGCCTATAAAATGAATTAGAAAATAAACTCTTTTCTTTTAAAGTTGATAACGTTATTAAAAACAACAGCGATTAACATACTATATCCATTGAATATAAAATGATTACATAAATTCATAGATTCTCTTTAGAGGTTAAAACACGAAACACTTACGTGTACAGTTTTAGCTTTATTTTAATACTAATAAAAAAACAAAATGGGTATTATTGTATAAGATCATTTTCTCATAACAACTTAAATTTATTACATGAAAACTATAGCAATAATTGGTGGTAGTAAAGGCATTGGCAAAAGCATAATAAATGTTATGCTAGAAAACCACAAGGTGATTAACATTAGCAGAACACCTCCCGAGACGGAGCATCCTAATTTAACACATTACACCTGTGATATCTTGACTGATGAATTGCCGGATTTAGAACATGTAGATAAGCTTGTATACTGTCCAGGAAGTATAAATCTTAAACCCATTTCTCGATTAAGTTTAGACGATTTTAGAGCCGATTTCGAAGTTAATGTCTTAGGGGCTGTTAAAGCGGTTCAGAAGTATTTACCTCAACTAAAAAAAGGTACACATCCGGCTATATTATTGTTTAGTACTGTTGCTTCTAAATTAGGTATGCCATTTCATGCGAGTGTTGCGACCTCAAAATCTGGTGTAGAAGGCTTAGTAAAATCTTTAGGCGCAGAATTAGCACCAACCATAAGGGTTAATGCTATTGCCCCTACAGTAACAGATACCGATCTTGCATCTAAATTATTGCGTAACGAAAAAATGATTCAAAGCATTACCGAACGTCACCCCTTAAAAAAGTTCTTAAATCCTGACGAAGTCGCTGCAACAGCAGAATTTTTATTATCGGATAAAGCCGCTTCATTTTCTGGGCAAATATTCGAAATGGATTGTGGTATTGTATCTTTTAAAATATAGTTATGAAAATAATAGACAAAGCAAAACTAGCGCCAACCAAGAAGACGTCTGAACCCAAGACACAATCGATTTACGCTATAGAAATTAACAGCATAACTAATAAACCGATTTCCCTTTCAGAATTTAAAGGAAAGACATTACTTTTTGTGAATGTCGCCTCAGAATGTGGTTTTACAAAGCAATACAAAGAATTACAAACGCTGAGCGATACTTATAAACAAAACCTAGTCGTAATTGGTTCGCCTTGCAATCAGTTTGGAAACCAAGAGCCTGGTGAAGGTTCGAAAATTCAGGAATTTTGCGAACTTAACTTTGGTATTACTTTTTTGTTAACCGAAAAGATAGACGTCAAAGGAAGTAAGCAGCATCCGTTATACACCTGGTTAACATCTAAAGCGTTAAACGGCAAAAAGAGTTCTAGTGTAAAATGGAATTTTCAGAAATATCTAGTCGATGAGACCGGCAATCTAATAGATTACTACTATTCCATTACAAAGCCCATGAGCTCTAAAATCACGAAACATTTAAAATAACAATCGGCAATCTATTTAAACTTATGGTTCTTTATAGCGTTCAATCTGCTAAATAATCTATTGTTTTTTTTGTTATTCAAGACGTTTTTTAAGTTTATTTTTACCGATTAATTTTTCTAATTTGGTTTATCATTGAACACTAATCTTTTTAATGATTTAATGTGAGTTACATTCATTTTTCACACGCCGTAATACAAAATATCACATTTGTATATCAACATTACAACATGAACAAAATACTTTTAATATTTCTATTTATTTTCCAAACTGGCTATAGTCAAGATACCAAATACTTTTCTGATAACTATGAATTCGAAAACGGTGAAATAGCCTTTATGTTTGGGGACGATGTTAAACTTCGTGACCAGCCAAATACGGAATCTGATGTTTTAACGCTTTTAAAAATTGGTGAGCAAATTGAAATTTTAGAAAAATCTGACTTAACAATGATGTTCGACGGCATTGAGTCTCCTTGGTATAAAGTGAAGACTAAAGATAAAGAAGGGTTTGTTCTTGGAAGCTTAATTTCACTAGACAGAGTTTTTGACAAAAACTTAGCCTATTTTATTTCTTTAAAAAAGGAAGACTCAAAACTATTCCTAAAAACAAGAGTTTTGGAGTCTAATCTAGAGTTTAAAGAAAATATTTCAGAACTTTCTACTTGGTCATTTTCAATAAAAGCATCCGGAAACAAAGGACTTGAAAACATAAAAAGTATATTCGAAATTAACTACTTAGCAGAAGCTTGCGGAGTAGATAGTGGCGGAATTTATTTATTCTATGATGGAAATGATCTAATAAAAGCTATGAATTATACTCAAGTTTCTGACGCCGGTTTATATTGGTTTATGGAGGAATATACTTTTCCGACCGACGAAGATGGTGTTGAAGGAAAAATAGTATACGAAAGCGATTCTGGGGTAACCAAAGAATATGAGACAGAATGGACTGAAAGCAAAGTAATCAGACGGGTTTTAGAATGGAATGGAAAAGAACTGTTTCCAAAAATAGAACCTGAAAAAACAGAATAAAAGTTTAGTTTCTAGCTTAAAACTATAGAATCAATTTCTAGTTTAAAATCTTCCGCTTTTTTGTTTGCTATTAAAAAGGCGACTTCCTCAATACTGTCTTGATCATAATTCGGCATATCCAGTTTTCGGCCTTTAAATGTTGGATACATTTCAGATAAAGTCAGCTCGAAAGTTTCCCAATCTTTCGTGCTATTAAAGTAATTAATATACGCGTATTTATCGGTCGACTTTCTTTTTATTCTGAACTGATAAGCTTTACCATCGCCCTTAACTTTAAAACTGATTTTTGAAAACCCTTTTGTGCTTATCGCATCGAAACTGTATTTCACAGTAGAAAATCCACCATTATTTTCTAAAGACACATGCCCTTCAAAAACACCTTTCCCGGCGGTATCTAGATAAAATAAACCTGAAGACTTCCCGCCCATTACAGCATCGTCTACAACGTTCCAATGATCTGTATTGCTTGTTTTATTAAAATCAAAAATAGTGTCCGATAGCATAATCTTTAGTTTTGTGGTGAATTAAATAGATGAATAGTGTGCGTTACAAATTGGCTTAACCGTCGTAATATCCTAAATTCAAAAATTCGTTTTTTGAGTCAATCATCTTATCAACAAATGTTTTATTATCTAGATAATTCTTGTTTTTACTAAACTTTATAAAATGTCCATTTGCATGAATACTAAATGTTTGAGCATTATAGACAACTAAACGGTAATACGGAATGATCCACGAATATCGATCAAGTTTATTGGTAAAATGTACGATTATGCCTTTAGGTCTTAATTCAATATTAGCATAATTTATCGCTACAGACTCCATATTTTTAGGCTGTAGTTTAGCACTCAACTGGGAGATAACGAACCGACTAGAACCTACACCTCCAAGCTTGATTTTTTCAAGCAATGAAAACGTATCACCTAATATTTCTGCACTCGTTTTTGTATATTCTTTATTTGTATGACTCGTATTAAATAACATAGTTGAGGTTTTAGTTTGCCATGATTTAAGTGATGGAAAAGACTTAATAAGTTACGAGTTAATCATTAAAACTCTGGCACTTTATTCAGTCTTACATAAGGATAACTATCTATTTTCTTTAATGAATAGTAAGTGTTCAATCCTGAAATCCCAACGCTATTTGTAGTCTCTAAATCAATATCTCCATGTAAAAGGGCATCGTCAGGAAGTATAAGATGTTCTATTTCTCCAATAACTAATGTAGTGCCGTTACTTATATTTAGAGCCTCTTTAAAACGAAGTCCCATCTTAAAATTACTTTCTTTTACAAATGGCGCTTTAAAATTGTCGATATAGTCTTCGGTGAGATTACATCTGTCGAACTCAGAAATTTCTGATTTAAATTTTCCGGATGTATAATGTGCGTTTTTTATAAATTCAGGATGAATATGATTAATAGTATAGACCTCGTTTTCTTGGATATTTCGAATGGTATGCCCAACATCTTCAGTTTGTGGTCTCGTTATAAAACCTAGTAGCGCAGGGTCGCTTCCTAAATGGACTACAGAACTAAAAATCGCTAAATTAGTTTGTCCATTATTATGTATCGTTCCAATAAGATTAGCAGGTTTTATTCCTGTAACCGAATTTATAATTTTTAATCTCGTAACGCGGTCAAGTTCGCTGATATCCTTTTTGCTGTAATTCATGCTTTTTAAACTAATAGATCTATCGTTTGCTGATTTTATTTCCCGAAATGGCTTTCTGTCTTGAACATTTAAATCGCGTAATATCTGGATCGCGCTTTTTTAGGTGTTTCTGACTCACCCCACTATTTACACGTTTTCTCCAGCGTTTAAAACTTGATTCTTTTAAATTACCACGCATAACTTTTATTACGTCCTTTTCTGCTAAACCAAACTGAAATAGAATCGCTTCAAAAGGTGTACGGTCTTCCCATGCCATTTCTATAATACGATCTAATTGTCTCTCTGTGAATTCTTTTATTTCTGTAGTCATATTAAAATTAAATTTTTTCCCAGATTTGATCTGCGTTTAAGTAAAAACTTCCTAACCCATTAAAACGGCATTGATCGGGAGCTATAATTGAAAGAAACGTCTCGCCATTGTCTCGCTTATAGAGATGATATGTTTCACCAAGAATAGGCTCGAAATTGAATTTAGCTTCAAAAATAAGTTTGTTGTACTCAAACTGTTGCATCATCGCTTCATATTCAGCTTTTAGTTCTAAATATTTGGCATTTACTTTGTGGTTCACCTTATTAATACTTCTGTTTTTCCAAGGAATATTATCTACAGCTGTAATTACAGGCGCGCCAACATTAGTTGCATACCTCTTTAATGAAGCATCGTATTTTTGTGTTTCAGGATTGAAAACAACATTATCTGGTTTTTTATCTTTCCCCATATTTTACAAAACAGGTTACGCTAGTTTTTCAAGTTTTTTCATGATTTCATCAGCTTCAAAAGCTTTCTGATCACTCATTTTTCTATTTGTCGTCGATAACGTATGCGCCTCTTTTAATAGACTTTCATACTGCGCCTGTAACTTTTCCTTTTCTGATTTCTTTTTGAATAATCCGAACATCTTTTTTTTATTTAATGTGTAAAAAACATGATTTGTAATTGACATAAAGATACATAATGTCTGACTTTAATATAGAATTCCCAATAGAAAGAACTTATGTGCGATAAGAAAATATTGATTAGTTTAAAAATCAAGTTTCTAATTTTTAGAACTAACACTTCCTTTTTAACAAAAAAAATAAAAATATATTTCTTTTAGAACTAATAGATTTTATAAAATTATAAACATGAAATAAGATTAAATTTTACCTTTAAAAACGCCTTATTTTAAGACTATTACCATCTAATAATTTAAAAAAATTATGACTTAGAAGCGTATCAAAAAATCTATTTCCCACTTCATTACATGGGTTTATTTTTCCAGTTTTTAATTGTAGTTATTTTATTTGTTTTCAAAAAACATAAATACACGTCTATTAATCAGACACATACAACTTCAACACTTCGATCACAAAAATACCATCGCATAAGATGATGGCTTATAATTTCATAAAAAAGTAAGAAAAGCCCTAAAGATTAGCCACTTAAACATGGTCTCGACAAGCACCGAATAATCAATAAAACGTTTCGCATATTACACCCCGTATTCGAGCCAATAAAGTGTTAAAAAAACATGATTTTTTTGTAAATGAATTAAAAATTTAGTAAAGCATTGAATATCAATTATAAAAAAACACGCAAACAACGAAGTGTTTTACACATAAAACAAGTATTTTAGTAGCAAAAAGTTGCCCATTGTATACGTTATAGAAACTACGACTCAAAATATTAGTTAAATTTTGAGGAAATCATGAATACCATAACTAATTATTACAGGTAAACTTAATTAAAAATAATATGAATTGTATCATTATAGACGATGATGAATTAGCTCATGCTATTTTAGAACAATTAATTAAAAACAATCCAAACCTGACACTTGAAAACAGTTTTCCAAGTGCCACCCAAGCTATTCAATACTTAAATAAAAATACGGTAAGCCTTGTTTTTTCAGACATTAAAATGCCTGAAATATCGGGACTTGATTTTATCCGAACGTTAAAAAACCCTCCTAAAATTATTTTAACGAGTTCAGACAAAAGCTTTGCTATTGACGCATCCAAATTTAATTGTGTTGTAGATTTTCTTGTAAAACCTATTACTCAAGAACGTTTCAATACAGCCGTGCAAAAAGCAATTAATAACATAAAATTCTGTATTAGGAGGGAATCAGAATAAACAAAAAAAAGCAACCTACTGCTTTATAGAAAAAAATAATTATGCCCCTACTTAATAAAGTTTCTAAGAATGTTTCTTTAGCCTTAATTTTAATAGCGATCACTGTAATGCTAGGATGGTTTATGAACCTAGACCTCTTTACACAGATTATTCCGGGATTACCTACCATGAAATTTAATACCGCTTTTAGCTTTTTATTATTAGCTACTATTATTTTATTTTATGGAAATATCAAATACAAATATGTAGCGTTAACACTAAACGCATGTCTCTTTTTAATCGCTTTTCTTACACTATTTCAGGATGTTTTCAACTCTAATTTAGGGATCGACCAGCTATTTATTAATGATTTAAAAAGTGAATCTTTAGGAAATCTACATCCTGGAAGAATGTCTATGGCCACATCCATATGCTTTCTATTAATGAGTTTAACGCTTGCTTTTTTAAATTCAACACATAGAAACTTAAAAATCATTTCGGCTTACCTTTCTCATTTTATATCTATTATATCCTTCCTAGCCATAATCGCTTTTTTCTTTAAAATTTCTACTCTCGATAAACTAAGCTTTATCTCTTCTATGGCCATTCATACATCACTTGCTTTTTTAATGGCAAGTATTGCTGTTTCGCTCACGATACCTTATTTAGGGTTTACTCGCTTATTTAAAGGTAGTGAACTAGGAAATTTCATGATGAGAAGACTTTTTTTTCAACTACTAATTTCTACTATTGTTTTTTCATTTATTATTATTTATCTCTATCGTCAAGACGTCATGGCTGCAGATTTTTCTATAGCAATTTTAGGCGTTAGTTTTGTCGCGATTATTATTATAGCACTCACCTTTACCGTGAAATTTATTAATAATTTAGAACGCGAACGATATTCTATTCAAGAGGAATTATCTGTAACCAATACATATCTTAATGCGACCCCAGACCCCATGATTGTATTAAACAAGCTGGGCCAAATAGAAGTCATTAATTGTTTAATGGAAGACGTCTTTGGATATACTTTGGAAGAGCTAAAAGGCAAGCAAATGAGCTGTCTTATCCCTGAAAAGTTACGAGAAAAGCATAATGCACAATTAATGCAATATTTAGAGGATTGTTCAAACAACGACTCTGATTTTCAAGAGAACTTAAATTCATTAATGATTGAAGTTCAATGTCTCAAAAAAGAAGGCAATGAATTCCCTGTAGAAATGAGATTAAATTCCATTGCCACTAAAAACGGCTTTGTGACTTTAGTTGCATTACGAGATATATCTAGACGCGTTAAAGCAGAAACAAAACTTGAAGTAGCAAATCACAAATTACAAGCCGCACTAGATGCTTCAATTATTGGGATTTGGGATTTAAATTTAACGGATAACTCATTAGATTGGGATAATACCATGTTTCAATTATATGGTATTACAGATGGTTATGATGGAGATGATACTTATAACTTTTGGAAAGATAGAATCCACCCTGAAGATATTAACCGCATAGAATCACAATTGACAAAAACCATTGAAGGTCAAGAAGAATACGATACCAATTATAGAGTTATTTGGCCGGACAATTCTATTCATCATATTCGCGCCAAAGGGATTGTATTTAAAGACTCGCAAGGCACTCCCGTTAGAATATTGGGAACCAACTGGGATATAACAAAGCAAAAGGAATATCAAGAAGCTTTACAGAATAGTACAAATAAAAACAAGTTATTTATAGATGAAGCTCCTTCTGCTATCGCCATGTTAGATACAAATATGGTGTATTTAGCAGCTTCAAACAAGTGGCTAGAAGATTACAATTTAGAAGGAAATATAATAGGTAAATCGCATTACGACATCTTTCCTGAACTTAAAGAGAATTGGAAAAAGATACACGATGAATGCCTTAATGGTGCAGAAAATTCTGCCGACGAAGCTATGATTGAACGCGCAGACGGATCTGTACAATGGATTACTTGGCAAATAAAACCATGGTATGAAAGTGAAAATAAAATTGGTGGTCTATTAATATATACAGCAAACATTACACAATTTAAAGAAAGTATAATGGAGCGGTTAAGGTTACAGAATATGCTCGAACAGTCTAATGAAATTGCATTAATAGGTAGTTGGGAAATAGACTTAATTAAGGAAAAAATTTATTGGAGTCCTGTAACTAGAAAAATTCACGAGGTTTCCGAAGATTATGAACCAAATATGAACGAAGCTATTAACTTCTATTTAGAAGGCGATAGACCAGTGATATTAGACAAAATTAAGGACGCTTTAGAAAAAGGAGAATCTTTTGATTTAGAATGTCAAATTATTACAGCCCAAAACACTAAAAAATGGGTTAGAAGTATTGGGAGAGCCGAACAAGTTAACAACAAAAACAGAAGATTGTACGGTATCTTTCAAGACATTACCAAACTTAAAAATAACGAGACGTCTCTAATTCTAGCGAAAAAACAAGCTGAAGTTGCTAATAAATCAAAATCAGAATTTTTAGCAAATATGAGTCATGAAATTAGAACGCCGTTAAACGGAGTTATTGGATTTACCGACTTATTAATAAAAACACCGCTTTCTAAAAGTCAGGCAGAATACGTTAAAACCGTGTATAGCTCTGCAAACTTATTACTTGATGTGATTAACGATATTCTTGATTTTTCTAAGATAGAAGCAGGTAAACTAGAACTTCACGAAGAGAAAACCGACATATTTGAATTATGTCATCAGACTGTCGATATTATAAAATATCAAGCTGAAGAAAAAAACTTAGAAATCTTATTAGATATCGAACCTACCATAAGTCGTTATATAGATGTAGATCCTATTCGACTAAGGCAAATTTTAACCAATTTATTAAGTAATGCTGTTAAATTTACAGAGAATGGTGAAATTGAATTAAAAATATCGCGAACCAATTACTCTACAGATACTAATAAAGGTACCTTTACTTTTCAAGTTAGAGATACTGGTGTTGGAATAACTCCAGAAAAATTAGATAAAATCTTTGGAGCTTTCGATCAAGAAGATAGTTCTACCACAAGAAAATATGGAGGAACAGGACTAGGCCTAACCATAAGTAACAAATTATTGGCTTTAATGGATAGTAAACTTGACGTTGAAAGTGAATTAAATATAGGAAGTACATTTTCTTTTAAAGTAGATTTTAAATGCCATAGTAACTCTAAACTTTCTTTCGACTTAGTAAAGAAATATAATAACATTCTTGTTGTAGATGATAATAAGAACAATAGAAAAATCTTAAAAGACATGCTATCCGTAGCAAATTGCACCAGTGAGATCGTTTCTAATGCCATTGAAGCCATAGAAAAGTTAGAGCAACCAGGAACATTTGATTTGCTTATTGTAGATTATCATATGCCTTACATGAATGGAATAGATTTTATTAAATATGTAAGAAACACCCTGAAATTCGATCAAGAAAAACTGCCAATTATGCTGTTACACAGTACTGCAGACGATAAACTTATACTTGAAGCTTCTAATGAATTTAATATAAAATACACCCATACTAAACCAATCACTTTAGTGCAATTATTAAGAATTATAAATCCGCACCAAAAGAATACGAATGAAATTAATATAAATCCTGAAATAGAACTCCCTGAAATTATTTCTAGCACTAAAAAGACACTAAATAATATACTTGTAGCAGAAGACAATCCAGTTAATCAATTATTAGCAAAGGAATTAATAAAGCAAATAGTACCAGAGGCTAATATAATAATAGCTAATAATGGAAAAGAAGCCGTAGAATTATTCAAAAAACACACCTTTGATTTAATTTTTATGGATATTCAAATGCCTGAAATTAGTGGAATTGAAGCAACACAAATTATTAGAAAATTAGAAAAGGAAGACGAGCACATTCTAATTATAGCACTAACGGCTAGAGTATTTAAAGAAGAAAGGGACGTTTGTTTAGAAGCAGGAATGGACGATTATCTTACAAAACCTATACGCTTTAAAACGCTTCAGAGTTTAATAAAAAGCTATACTATCTAAGTTTTACAATAAGCTTTACATATTTTTTTAAAAAATTAATACATGCCCGAGACAAAAATTATTCTTATAGAACCAAATTTAAAAGATGCAGAAGACTTTTTAAATATTGGACAAGAAAATAATTGGAAAGTAACCCATTTAACGAATAGCTTTAAAGCACTTCAAATTGTAAAAACTGAAGTAGATTCTAATTGGTTAATTCTGGCTTCTGATTTATCAGAGCCATTAAAACCAGCCCAACTTAAAAGTTATTTAAATGATATAAAAACCAGCCAAACACTAGTCATTGAAATTAAAACGGCTAATAACGAAGAACTCAATTCTAATATAGTACAGCTTTCAAAACCCTATACTGTAGAAACCGTCGATGCTATAAATTACTACCTAAAGGAATCTATAAATTCATTAAAACCTCAACACTATTCACTAGCGTATTTAAATGAACTATCTAATAACGATGAAGAGTTTGTAAAAAAAATATTAAAAACTTTTATTCTTTCTGTAGGAAAAAAAATGAACGAAATGGAAGCGTTAATCAATACTGAGAAAAAAGACCTAAAAGCTATTCAGGAAATTTCGCACACAGTAAAACCTTCTTTCGAAATGTTAGTTAATCATAAGGGTAAAGACTTATGTCAAGCCTTACTTTATGATGCTCCCGATGATAAGATTTCCTCAGATGTTTTGGCATTAAAAGATGAATTCAACAAAATAGCAGGCTCTATTTCTAAAGATTACCCTAATCTTATTGAAGCATAAAAAGAGATTGTATCTATTATTATAAGTCCCTCTATATTTTGCATTAATTTTATTTAAAGCGAATAAGACATCTTTAAAAGCTCTATGAATATATAATCATAGAGCTTAAAAAAACCAACAATTAAAATTCTGTATACCAACCCAGAAATATTTTGATAACGTCAAAGACTACATTAAAATTTAAAAGCCACTAATTTTATATCTTGTTAGTGGCTTTTAAATTTTAATTAATTTGCAGGATTTAATCTGTTTATTGCTGTTATAACGCCACCTTCTACCTCTAGACCTTGTGTAGCTGAAGCAGTAGCGACATCAATATTATAAACAAAACTTCCTGTGTTTGTTGTAATACCTACGTAAGCAGTCGTTTTATCTTCAGAAACATAAGTACTTCTAGACGTTACAACTACAATATCTTCTGGATTAGGAATTCCTGTAACCATCGTTAAGGTTTCGCTATAAAGATCGACAATGGCGTACTCTTTTCCTGTTGAATAAGCGCCTCTATCAGCTACTTCGTGAAGGTTAAGCAATAACTTTCCATTACCTAAATACATTTGTGTGGTTGCATACTTACCATTAGTAGCGTCTTCAATATTAAAATAGTAAGAATCGAAAGCTGTCGTTCCACTTTTTACTCGTGTTATAGCAGAAGGCTTTGTTGATACAAATTCTCCATTAAATGTTGCGATAGATGAAGAAACCGCATACGTATCTCCTAACTCATCTACAGCTAAACCACTAGTGAAGTAACGCCCAATAAAACTTGTACGATCATCGTGAATTGTTTTTTCATATTCCATTGCAGGGTAAGAGAATACAGCAATATTAGATTCGTCTGGATATAGCGTACCATTTCTATCATCTCCTGTGCCTTTTATAGTATAATATGGTAAATATACTTTGTTGCCCACTTGAGTAATCCAGGTAAAGAAAGCAATCTCTCCGTTTTCTTTATCGGCTAATTCTTGAGTATTGATCTGTCCTTCAGCTACAAATTGAGATATATTAGTATCTAAACTATACCAGTACGCAGTTGGATCATCAGAGCTTCTAGAAATTTTCATTAATAGAATATCGTCGTTTACAGGTGCGAAAGCTTGAACAGTTTCCGATTGAAAATCTGACAATTTATCCAAAGCCCCTGTATCGTTTAATTGATATGTTGTTACAGCTCCAGGATTACCTTGCCCGTAAAGCATACTAAAAAACTTATTGTTACTGGTTACATAATACCTGTATGTTCCGTCTTGCTCTAGACCATTTCCAACGGTAGAAATAGAACCTTGGGTTAGGTCGTCTGCTGTAAGAATATAATCTGCGACGCCTTCCGATGCAGTTGGTGTAGCCGTAATTATGTATTTCGCCTCTCCGCTTTCAGACCCTTCTTCAGGACTTGAATTGTCATCACTACTACATGATGTAAATAATGCGATTCCGGCAAATACACTTAAAAGAATGTGTTTGTTTTTCATTGTAAATAATTTATTAATTTGATTTTAATTTTAGAATCTCGTTTTCTATTAGATTAGCCAAACTGATAATTGTGTACTAAAGAAATGTATATTTTATTTTCCCAGTGAAACTCCGTCCTGGCTTTTGCAGACTAAAATTATCATATAGCGTTTCGTCAAGTAAGTTTCTGCACTCTAGCGTAAATTGAAGTTTTTGGTTATAAGTATACGTCGCTGTTAAATCGTGTGAAATTTGATCTGGAATATCTAACTTACTGCTACTACTACCTAAACTTGGCCAATACAAATAAAAAGAATGTACATATAAGGCATTATAACCTAGACTGATTTGTCCGTTATTCTTACCAATGTTTGTGAAATTATAACTGACATCTGCGTTACCATATAGGTAAGGCATATTTGGAATTCTATCTTTATATACTATGCTAACAACCGTTTGTCCCTCTTCATATTTTGTGTTATTTCGTAAATTCTGATAGGTTACGTTTGTACCAATCGTTAAACGATTATCCAGTTGATACCTGACTTCTGCTTCTATTCCTGCACTAGTTACACCACCTAGATTATCCATAGTGGTTGTGGCCTGATTTGGGCTGAATTTTTCGCGAATAAAGTCATCTGCATCGCGGTAAAAACCACTTGTATTTATAGTAAACTGATGTTTCTTGTTAACGTAAAACCAATAGCTAAGACCTAAATTGTAATTACTACTATTTTCAGGTTTTAAATTTTTATTCCCTTGTAGATTTATTTCGTCACCAAAAATCTCATTAGCTTCTGGTAAGCGATAACTTTCTTCGAATGAGGCTTTAACTTGAAGATTTTCATTAATAAAATGAGTTAAAGCCATTCCGTATCCTGTAGCATTAAACTTGTCTGTATGATTATTGTAAGCAATATCACCATAGTTTCCCGTTGGATTATAAGATTCGGCAAATGTATTTTGCTGAAAGTATTGCTTTAAAAACACAGAAGCATTCCAGTTATTTTTCTTATAATCGAATCCTAAACCGGTTATGTTTTTTTTATTCTTTTTAGGTTGTTCATAAATTTCACTATCCGGATTTAGTTCATTATGCCCAACTCTATTAAACGTATTAAAGGTATTACTTACCACAACGCTACTATGGTCGTTAATTTTATAGCTTAAATTAGCTGTAGAAATCCCTGCGTTATTTTTGTATTTATACAAGGAATACGAACGTTCTCCTCCTGCATCTTCATATTGCTTGTAATCCCCGAACCAGTTATAACGACGGTTAACGGTATCTATATTTTTTTCTTGTCCTAAATTAATGTTCGCACTAAATTCCAGACTTAAATCTTTAATAATGAAGTCGTCTTTTTTATACTTTACACTCGGCATAATAATATTACCTTCGGTATGCCATTTTCCAAAGACACTAACAATTCTGGCACCTGTTTGTATTTCTTTATAATTTTGTCCTAATGTGATTCCAAACAACAGCTCGTCTGCAAACTTTTTATGCACCACTCCCGTATTAAAAATAACGGTTTCGTTATGGTAGGTGTCATGAAAACGTTCGACCGTTTGGTCTGGAAAATATTCTCCTGTATTTAAATCTGCAACATCTGCATTGACTTTATAATTATTGTCGGAATAATTCTGAAATGCATTTACTTGAGCTACAAAACCAGATTTAGCGACATAAATCGCATTTACAGTAGAGCGGTGTGTATTAAAAGAACCATAAGAATACGACGCCTCTAGATGATTTTCCTTGTAGGTATTGGTTATAATATTTACGGCACCACCTAAAGCATCTGCACCAAGACCTACAGGCACAACGCCTTTATAGACCTCTATACGTTCTGCCATATTAATCGGAATATTATTAATTTGAAACGATGACCCGAAGTTGTCCATAGGCACACCATCTATAAAGAAACGCACTTGATTACCTTTAAAACCATTAAGAGAGAAACTCATTTGCGACCCTACACCTCCACTTTCACGAACCCGAACTCCTGAAACACGATCTAAGGCGTGCCCTAAGTCTAAAGATGTATTATGCAGTTTTTCGGCATCTACAACACTTACATTAAATGCTTTTTCTTTTACTTTTTGTATTTGGCTCTTTCCGGTTACGAGTACTTCATCTAATTCTGTGTTTGAAGCGGCTAATACATATGAAACCGTTTTAGTTTCTCCATGTTTTATGCTAAAAGAGGCTTGTTTCGTTTGGTAACCTAAGTATGATATTAGAATAGTATACGATCCGTTATAATCTCCTGAAAACGTAAATGTTCCATTTTGATCCGTAACCACCCCGTGATTAGCTTCTTTAATAACGACTGTTGCTCCTAAAATAGCCTTATTCGTTTCATCTAATACGGTACCACTAACCCTACTACTTTTAGTTTGTGCAATGCTAAGAAGTGAAAATAAACAGAAATATAATGTTAGAAATATGTTTTGTATACGCATTTTAAATGTTTGTTATTTTTATTGAGTCTAAATACCAATAAAAATGCAAACTTATGTTTTACCCACTGCTTTAAGCATACGCGAAACGGATAAAAACATACGCGATACGGATAATAAGTCGCATAAACCAAGTTTCTTTAAATCACAAAAAACCCTTGTTTAGTTAATTAAACAAGGGTTAAAATCTTAAAATTTATAGTTTCAGAAACTAATACTAAAAATGCTAATTAACGAATACGTTGCATATTAGAAATATATCCAGGAACCTGAATACCTTCAATATATGAACCGTCGATAGCATATTTAACGACTTTATAGTCTTCGTTATTAATAGTTTTTATCGTACCGTAACTATCTTCATCAAATTTAAAAATATTCTCTGAATAAGAAGGAACTAATGGTCTATCTACCTTTCCTAAGATGGTATTTTCGGCAAGATTAATTTCGTAAGTTTCCCAAACTAAACCATAGTAATTAATACCCTCTACATCTGGAGACCATGGTAAAACATCGGTATCTAATACTTTAACATAACCGTGGTCTAATTGAAAAGAATTTGTAAGACCAATACCTACTTGTTCTCCTTCAATTTGATTCATAAAGTAAGGATCGTAATCCTGATCGAAAGTAGTAGCTCCAGAAGCAACTTTTAAAATACATCCGCAATCTTCTTTAGTTCTAGCTGCTGTACTAAAATGATAACGTTCACTTACACCATAATAAGCATCACCATTAGGAGTAAATGCAGGTTCTACAGCAAGCGCACAACGCGTATCTTCAGAATAAGAAAGTACCACATCGTTTTCAACATCTATAACAGCCAAACCTGTTTTGTCTAAATGTGTATTATTATCAAAGTTTATCCAACCCACTGGAATATTTAATTTATTTCCATTTAATAAGTAATTTCCGTATCCCAATTCTGTTGTAAATCCTTGGTAGCCGTTAGCAAATTCGGTTGGAAGATCAAAAGACCCCGTAATAATCATCTCTTCAGGATTCCATATAATAATCTGTCCTTGCGTATTGTCTATGTAATAGGCTTTAGTGTCGCTAAGAAATACGTTTCTTTTTTGTAAAGATGTTACCCCTTTATTAATAAAAGAAAATTTGTCTCCTTTTTCAATAGTTTTTCCATCTTCACTAACATTATACCTTGTAAAACTAAGGTCTTCCCCATCTCCAATAATAAAATAACCTGCATCTTGCTGAGCAAAAAATCGAGAATATCCTGAAACTTCAATAGCATTGGCTGGATCTATTTCTCCGTCCATAATATCTTCAACTAAAGACACATAATTAACACGTCCGTCTGCAGTATTTACTCTCCAAAAAACAGCATACAGATTTTCTATATCGGTTTCTTCGGTAGGCTCGTTATTATCATCATCACTTTCGCAAGACGTAAAAGCTAAAGCAAAAATAGTAAGTGCAATTAGGCTTATATGCTTCATTTTAGCAAATTTGTTTTTTGTTGTGTTTTGAATTCTCATCATGTTTAAATTTATGTTTGTTTTAAAATTGAGTCGTTAATTTGATATAAAATGCTCTCCCTGGTTTTTGAACTCCAAAAAAATCATATACTTTTTCGTTCGTAATATTCTGAATTTCGCTAGTAAGCGCTGTGTTACTATTTTTTATAGGTAGTTTGTAAGTGAATCCTAAATTCTGCACGAACTGAGAGGGAATTTTATCTTTAAATTCTTTTAAACCTACACTTTCCCAACCGCGATAAAATTCGTGTACGTAGCGGTTTCCTAGAAAAATATTGAAATCGTCTGCTGACTTAAATAATTTTGGAAAGCGATAATTTATCGTAGCATTAGCGAACAAATAAGGTCTGTTAGAAATACGATCGCCTTTGTAGTTTTTAAATTCTCCTTCTTTAGATTGATTTCTAAAATCTTGCCACGTCACATTAGCCTCGACTCCCAATCTTTTATTTTCAGATTTCCAAAAACCTGTAGCTTCGATTCCTTGAGAAACCGCCGAAAAAACATTTTGATAACTAAAGGCTTCGTCATTTCCAAGCAAAAGAATTAACTGCTCTGTACGTCTTAAAAAACCAGTCATCCCAATTCCCCAATCTGTAGCACTGCTAAGCTTATTGTTGTAATTAACTTCTAGATTAACATTGTGACTCCGTTCTGGTTTTAAATCTAGGTTAGGTACAATTAATCTTCCATTACCAAAAATTTCATCTGCTGTTGGTAATCGCGCCGCCCATTCATAAGACGTTTTAAATAACCATTGTTCATTCAGTTTATATCTTAAAGCATTTCCAAAACCTAGATTATGTGACTCTCGATCGCGATTAATCGGTAACGCACTCGTTTCTTTTATAGCTTGAACATTTTGGATATAATCTTTAACAAAAAGACTGTTTTCTATTTTATTATTTGCAGATTTCCAATTATACTCTAAACCGTTTACCCAAGTAAAAACTGTTCGGTTTATGGTTGCTGGAGCCTCGGGTTGCCCTTCAGGAATATATCTCTGATCGACGTCACGATCTGTATATGTTGGAGAAGATGAAAAACTAAAATTTTGCTGATCGTCGAGTTTATACTTTAAAATAAACCTTCCGTAGATGTTTTGATCGGCAGTAAGTAAATCGGTAGCACTGCCTAATTCTCCAGGAGTACTTTCTCGAATATCTCCGTTATTGTCTCTTACACGATCTCCATACCAAGTATAAATATAGCTACTAATATCTGTAAATTGAATTTCTCTATGCGTGTATCCGACGGATGCATCAAGGCTTAGTTTGGTATTCATTTTATTTTTATAACGCCCCAATACCCCATAATTATCTTCTTCACTCTTGATTTCGCCATACACGATAGACATGACATTGTTATTCTGAATTTCTTTTTCGTATTGATTTCCGAATACTTCTAAAGACACTTCGTCTGCCCAATCTTTATCTTTGATTCCTAAAGTAGCCCTTGCACCTCTTGCATTGTATGCATCGTGAAATCTTGGAACTGTGACTTCGTTAAGCCTTCCTTGTTCATCAGGAACCTCGACATCTACTTTATAATTATTTTTCGCAGCATCATAATAAGCACTTCCTCTAAGAAATAATCCAGAATTATTTAAGGCTGTAGCTCCGTTTAAAGCTAAACGATGTGTGCCGAAAGAACCTGTTTGATAAGAAAATGAACCTCTATTATTTAATGACCCTTTAGGCGTTACTAAATTTACAGCGCCCCCCAAAGCATCGGCACCAAATGCCACTGGGACTACACCTTTATAAATTTCGATTCGCTCAATAAGATTTATCGGAACATTAGCAATACCGGCAGAATATCCCATTAAATCTAAAGGAATTCCATCCATCATAAATCGTATTTGATCGTCTGTAAGTCCGTTTAGCGAAAATCTACTTTCAGATCCCAATCCGCCACCAGTTCTAACATTAACTCCAGCTATTGTTGTAAGGACTTCTCCTAAATTCGAGGTCTGCAGTTTTAGTTCTTTAGTTTCTAAAACAGATACCGCTTTTGCAGATTCTCGCAACTTGGTCGATTCGTTTTTGGACACCAAAACTATTTCCTCTAAACCTTGAACATCGTCTTGCATTAGAATATTAATAACAATCCGATCTCCCTGTTTTAAATCTACTTTTACACGTTGCGTGATAAAACCAATTCCTGAAACAGCAAGTTTAATTTCTCCAAGATGCGACAAATTAAGAGTGAAGATTCCATCAAAATTTGTAGTCGTTCCTTTATGGTTTCCTTCAACAAGAATGTTAATGCCCATAAGCGGTTCACCATTTACATTTGTGATTTTTCCTTCAATTGTACCTGTGTTATTTTGTGCACGTAGAGCGGGTGAGGAAAAGTGTAGTACTATTACTAATATTGGAATTAAATATCTCAACATTTATTTAGATTAAATATAAATAAAGCGCGAATGTATGTCTATTAGATATATTAAAATATACGCGAAACGGAGTATAACCTACGCCAAACGGAATAAATTGAAGGCGACATTGCAGATTAGAAAAGCAAGAAATGAATAACAAAACACCTTCCCAAATAGTTAATAAAAAGCTTAACCTTCAAATATTCTTATATGAACTCACATAATGTTAGCGCAAATAAATAAGTCCTTATACGGCTTTCTTTTTTAATTTAAACACAACTGCAAGCGCTGTTAATGAAAGTAATATCCAAAAAACATCCATTACAAAAATTTGTGTATACCCTTTTTGCCAAGTGACCCATAACCAGTTTCCAGAAACAAATCCGTTAGAAACAGGAACCAAAAGCCCTAAAATACTACCTAGAATAAGGGATGTTTTATTGGTGAAATAATTGTCTTTTTTAATTATAAAAACCGTGCTTAAAGCAAGCCATCCATAGAAGAATACATTATAAATTAAGGCTTTTTTTCCGCCTTCATAATCATTGCTAAAACATTTCACAACTATAAATATTAAAGCTGTCATTGGATATATACTTAAACAAATTGCCATATAAATATGGACTAACCAACTGTTGAACTTTTGCTTATACACCGGCACATTACTCTTATCGCGAGCGACTAACCAAATTAAAACCCCAGAGATAATAACAAAGCACGTAATAAGACCAAGTACAAAGTTAATTAGCTTCATACCGTAGCCTCCATAATCACCAAAATGCAACCGTTTCAAAATATTTGTAGAACCTTCTACATAAGATGTTTTTGCATATGGATCTTTCTCGTCTACTATACTACTATCAATAGCCTTAAAAGTAACATACCCTGTACTTAAAAATTTATCCTTAAAATACGGCGACCCTTCTACTTTTACATGCATATTTTTATCTCCATAATTAAAAATCTGAAGACCATTAATTTTAATATTTGGCCATTTCTGTTTTGTTTTTGCAACTAAATCGTTGAAAGACACAACACCTTCCATGGTTTCCCCCTTTAACTTGTATTCTATATTTTTCGTTGCACTTGCAGCCTCTTTAAAGTCTTTAGAATCGTTTTTAAACAAAATAGATTCTATTGGAGGAAGCATAATACTAGAGCCAATAATTAAATATACTCCAGTAACCGCAAACATAAACTGAAAAGGAAGACCTATAATCCCTAAAGAAACGTGTGCGTCTGTCCAAATTGTTTTCCATTTGGTATTGGGCCTAAACACATAGAAACTAGAAATTATTTTTTTCCAATGGACTATAACACCAGTAAGTATCGCAAAAAGAAAGAAAAAGGCAACAAGACCAGCCAATACATATCCCGATTGACCGATTAGGTTTAGTTGTGCAAAAAAATGTAGTCTGTAGAAGAACTCGCCTAACGTATAGGAGTCCGCATACTGTTCCGTTTTGTAGGTAGATAAATTTGTGACAAAGAAGTTTCTTTTGCCTCTTCTTTTACGAACCTCTTTACCTTTATCTTCAGCTTTAGTTTTATTTTTAGTTTTAGTTTTAGTTTTAGTTTTAGCAGGTGATATTAATGTCGATGCCATCTGACCTTCAATACGCTGATTGAACGACACATCTCTATTACGTAACTCGTGATTTTCTTCTAGAGATTTTAATAAACTATCAAAATCAACTTCACTAAAATAATTATCTGTAACGGGTTCGTTTCGTTCCCAAGCAATAATTTCATCTCTTAAAAAAGAGATAGATCCCGTAAAAAAAATAACATACAAAGCGGCACTAATAATAATACCACTAATAGTATGTGTATGAAACATAATATTATATACTCTTTTAGACATAAAGACTATTCGTTAAATAATGAATGGTTGTTTGTAATAGATAAGTGCAAAAAACACAAGGCTTATAAGCAAGTAAATACCCCATATTTTCAATCCGTTTTTTGCTAAAAATGAAATAATAAAAAGTGTAGTCCAAAGGATAAAACCTGCAAAACGAATTGTCATTAACGCATTGGGAGCGTCCCACCATACGACTAAAAACATGTGAAATACTTCTGTTACCAAGTAACCACCTATAAAACCTGCCGATATTTTAAGTATACGCTGGATTGGAGAGGATAAATGTTTTTTATTTGCTGGCATACTTAATTAGCTAAGGTATATTTCAATTCCGAAAGAAAGAATTGTGATTATTATTAAAGTGGACAGTTTAATAAACCGAAGTGGAGCGACGAGTACGATTAAACTACCAACAGTCATTAAAACAACTAAAAAAGAGAAAACACCTGCTCCAGTACCTAAATCAATTACGCAGAGTATTAAGCTAAGTAGCAGTAAAAATCCAGCACTGTATTTACTGATTTTAATATTTTCATTTATCTTTTTTTGAAACCCAAGTTCAAGAGTTAATGGTGCACGTTTACTCGTGCTATACAACATATAAAAACCTAGTAAAGCAAAACTTGAAGCTAAAGTGATCATGGAATATTTAAAAATTTAGGGTAGGTATTTTTTTCAAGTCAGTTCTTAATTTCGAAATGACTTGGTTTTCAGAATTATTTGAAGTTTACAACAGATGTAATAATTCGGAACTTTTCTGAATAGGCTTCTCCTGAAACATCTTCCTTTTTAAAGGCTTCGAACAGATATGTCCCTTGCGATTCTGGCTGAAGAGAAACGATGCCTTTGTCATTGGTTTTTATTGTTTGTTGACTACCATTAGGCGTGAAAATTGTTACAGCTGTATCCGATAATACGTCTCCATTAGACAGTAACACTATTGAAATTTCTTTTTTGTTATCTGTATCAATTTTATACATAAACAACCCGTTTTCTAGAGACATTTCTTTAGAGTTAACCGCCTCTTTTTGTTTACCTATCTTAACCTTAGATGAGGCATTAAATTGGTATTGCGTATTACTAACTATAGCTGAAACTGTATGATGAATAGATACATAATAGTCCCCTTGTGTTAACGGCGTAAACGATGATGTAAAATGATCATTATGCTGACTTACATTAAGCTTTTCTTGCGTGCCATTAGGAAACGTTAACCACAGTGTAAAATCTTTTGTATCCGACCACCAATCCTCAATACGTTCTTTTTTAGCATCTTTCGCCTCTGCGTAAAAAATTATTATGTTCTGCGTATCCCTTATTTTCCCATCGGTATTGGCGTTTATAAATAACGCATGTGCAAACGTATTAGTCGTACAAGCACAAAACAGTAAGAGAATAAACAGTGATTTTATTAATTTCATTTTATATCGAATTATATACCCCAGAGATTAATTGTATTAAGTCTAAATAAATATAAATTCAAAACTATTTCTTTTTAAGTCCATATAATTTACGCGAAACGGAATAATATATACGCGAAACGGAGCTTTGCAATTCATGTAAAAAAATGCTCTGTTTTTATTTAGATTAAATTTAAATAATATACTTTTGGAAAAAATTGACTGAAAGCTGAATTGAAAAATGTGTAAACCGGCGTAATGATAGATAGTATAATAATTGAAAATAATAATGAAACCATTTTCGATAAAGATCCTGATATAGCTGAGATAGATGAATGTGGCACCCAAGATTTTTATACATCATTTATACATAGATCCTTTAACGGATGGTATAAAGAGCAAATTTTTGATAACTTTAAAATTGGATATGGCGTTTTAAATGGTGCCGATAAAAGAAGAATAAGATTCAATTCTAATCAAGAAACGATTGGAATGATTTTTATTCTAGAAGGGTCTTTAAGCATGAATATTAATACCCCATTATACACCAATCATTTCGAAACCAACGAGCATAATATATTTCATTATACAAGTGCAAAAGATGCTATAGAGATCACAGATAATACCGTTTCAATTGTTCGTATTAATTTTACAGTAAACTTTTTCAATCAATTTTTACCTGAAGATCATAAGTTCGAAAATTTCAGAAAGCAGATCAAACTTCACAAAACCAGAACACTTGAAAAACAAAATGCTCAAATAAGTCCGAAAATGCATTTAATTATTGATAATATATTGAACTCCAAACGTAAGGGGTTTTATAGAAAAATTAATATGAATGCGCTAGTCTTTGAATTGCTACTACTACAACTAGATACGTTTAATCAAGGCACTCAAAAAGAGGCACACATCTGCGATACCAAAAAAATTATTAAAATTAAAGAATTTTTAGACCATAGTTTTACACAACCCATGACCTTAGAATTCTTATGTAAGAAATTCGGAACTAACGAATTTGCATTAAAAAAAGGATTTAAAGCTACTTTTGGAAACACCGTTTTTGGCTATATATCAGATTTAAAAATGCACAAAGCTCGAAACTTATTAATAGAAAACAACATATCGATTGGGGATGTATCTGAAATAATTGGCTATAAAAATGCGCAGCATTTTTCAACCGCTTTCAAAAAGAAATTTGGTCTTACACCTAGCAAATTTATTAGCTGTAATCAGAAAGATATATAACTAGCCTTTCTATAAATTTTATTTTTAACGTTTAAATTTTCAGCAGGCACAAATAAGACATTAAATGCGAATCTGTAATAATTTTAAGTTGTTAACCGTTCTATTTAATACAACACAATTCTCTTAGATCTTAATAAGCATACCCTTAATTTCACCACGTCTATTCCTTTATAAAATCCTTTTTAAAACGTGTAAATTCATTTAATTCTGAATTATTAATTAAAGTATTACTCCCGTTTTCTTTAATTAAACGAAAACTATCATACAAGCTTCCCATCGTGGTATATGAGTTGTATTTTAAAGTATCATTATCTATTGTAATAATTTGAAATAGCTGAGTAAACTCCCCACGTTTAACCATCCAACTTTGATCCTGAGATTCATACATTTTTGGTCCACTTACAGAAACCGCATAAATTGCTCCTGCATCTTCTACAATTGTTTTTCCAGATGTTTCGTTTGAATCGTATCCTCTTGCATAGGTATGATCATGTCCTTGAAGCACCAAATCCACTTTATACTTATCTATTAAAGGTTTTATAGCTTCTCTTAAAGCGATATTGTCTAGCCCTTTAGCCGTAGAAAAAATAGGATGATGCATTGTAATGGCGACCCATTTTTTAGTATTAGATTGTAAAACCGAGTCTAACCATTTTACTTGCGCATTTCTAGACGTCTCATCATTATTAAAACTTTGAGAGTCTAAAGATATGAGTTTTAGATTCTGATAATCGAGTGTATAACAGGTTTCATTTAGTGCCTCTAAAGGTCCGTTTTGCGGTAAATTAAATTGAGGTCGCCATAGGCTAGATAATTTAGATCTATCCTTCATTTTATCATATTCATGATTTCCCGGAGTCATAATACTTGGCACAGTCGCATGAATAAAACTTCCGGCATAGAACCATTCTCCCCACTCACGATCGGATTCGCTATGATTAATTAGATCTCCTGCATGTAACATAAAGTCTACGTCTGGCAACATTTTATAAGACTTACGAATCACTCTAGACCACATAGATTTCACATCGTTTTGTGCATCTCCAAAATAAATAAAACTGAAGGCATCCTCTTTATTTTTAGAAGGCATTTTAATTTGAAACCATTCACTCCAAGTATCATTGTTTGCTTGGCCATCGCCCACGCGATATACATAAGTAGTTCCCGGTTTTAAGTCTTTAAGTATAGCTGAATGAAACGCCGCCTTAACTACAGGCTCTTTATCTCGAACATTTTCTAAATCCAAAAATTCTGTCTTTGCAGAAACTCGGGTGACATTATTATTTAGCAAAAAATCTGGTCCATGCGTTTCTTCTGCGATTTCCACATAGGCCGTGTCTATGTCTTGATCTGTTCGCCAATTTATTGCCACACTATGATGCGGATCTTCAGTTAAATTAAGGATAATTCGGTCTGGTGCTTTAGACGGAAAAATTAATTTATGAGCCGGCACATGAGACAACGATGAATAATGAGAATGTCCATGCCCTTCTGTGTGGTCAAAAGTATTTGTTTTAGACTTTACTTTACACGACGTAAAAACCAACACGACTATAAAAAGTAATCCAATTGTTTTCATATTATTTATTATTACTTAAAAATCAATATTTTATAAAAAGAATTTCACTGAAACAATTTGATTAAAAGAACTCTACAAACAATTAAGTGCCCATAGAGTCCTAATCAAATAACAAAACAAAAAAATTAATTTCTATAACCTTTCATATTCAAATAATCTAAAAGTTGCTGAGGATGATCTGTTTGAATTACATTAATATATTTCTTATCAAAGCACTTTTCAAAGCCAGAGTATTTTTCAATGGTTTCCATATCGTCATAATCTCCTAAGGCATTTACCCAAACGCGCATACCTTTATCGAATGCCTTTTTTAACAAGCTATCTTTATAGAATCTATCGTCTACTTGGATGACTGTGATGTAATCGTATTTCAAGATATTTTCTACATCTTCGGCAGAATACGCTCTTGGCATAATTTTGACATTAGGATTTATAGCGTGAATTTTTGGGGCTTTTGTGTAGTCATACAAATAAAAAATAACCTCTTTTTCTACTTGATACTTTTCAATGAGTTTGAAAGCAGTCTTAGCACCACGTTCTGACAAAGATTTAAAATCTAGATCTAAGAATATTTTCCCTTTGGTAAACTGAAACACTTCTGCTAAAGTCAGAATTTTTTGATCTGTAATACTATCATCTATTTTTAGTCTTAAGTTCTTTAAATCTTTCCATTCTAAATCTTTAACAAGACCGGTACCATTAGTAGATCGATCGATACTACTATCGTGCATAATAATTAATTTCCCATCTTTAGTTTCTCTAACATCTATTTCGACAATGTCGACGCCTATCCTGATCGCTTCATTTATAGCTTCAACAGAATTTTCTGGATATTTATCATGAACTGCTCTATGAGCAACGGCCATAACATAATCTTGATTTTCGTAGTTTGCAATTAAACGATCTAACTTTGTACTTTGCGCATAACTTGTTAAGCTTATAACTGTTATAGCTAACAATAAAAATATATTTTTTTTCATTTTAGTATCCTGTATTTTGTGGAAATTCGACGTCACTTAAATCTATTTGGGCTTGAGGTATCGGTCTTAAAACATGATAATTTTTAATGTTTTTAGATCCATTTGGGTTATAATTTTTTACACGTTCTTCTAGTTTACCTGTTCTAACTAAATCCATCCAACGCATGGCTTCTCCACCTAATTCTCTAGCTCTTTCGTCTAAAATAAAATCAAGTGTTACATCACTTGCGGTTATAGAAATTAATTGGGTATCTGGTTTCGCTGCACGTTGTCTAACCTTATTAATATATGTCGCGGCTTCGGCTTGTTTGCCTTGGTAAAATAAAGCTTCAGAAACCAACAAATAGGTATCCGATAAACGACTCACAAAAAAGTCTCGAAATCCAGCTTGATCCTGAAAACTCGCTCGTGTGGGATCATCATGTTTTTTCATACCCCAGTGCATTTTATCTATATTTGGTGCTATTTTAGAGTACGTCCCGTCTTCTGCTTCCCATATTACAGTATCTCCTATTGCCATACCATCGGGTATTGATTCTGCATTGTTATAGGTCCAAGTATATCTAAAGGTTTCATCGAAACGAGTGTCATTCTCTTCAAATAAATTTCTAAAAAAATCTGTTGGTCTAAATCTTGTATATGGTCTCCCTCCCTGAGTAACATCTCGGCTTAAACCGGGGAATTGATCGTAGGCGGGAGTAAAAAACAAATGCCCTTGATTACCACTTCCGTTGCTTAATGGATCTGTACCGTATTGGACAGAAAAGATAATCTCGCTATTGACTTGATTAGTATATTCAAATACATCTGAATAGGTATTTAATAATTGGTAAGGTCCTTGTTCTATAAGTTCAATTCCGTTGTTTTTGGCAGCGGCATAATCTTTCATTAATAAATTAATTTTCACTAATTGATGAAGCGCTGCACCTTTAGTCACCCGACCTAGTTCTGAAGATGTCCAATCCAAATTGTTAATTGCAAATTCGGTATCTGCCTTCATAAATTCCCAAATAATTTCTTTAGACGTTCTAACACCATCAGTTTCTACACCTTTCGTTTCTGTTTGCTTTAAAACAACATCTCCAAATTGAAGCGTTAACCAATAGTAGTAATGTGCTCTTAAAAATCGAACTTCCGCTTTAAAAGTGGTTTTTTTAGCTTCAGATAAACCTGCAACGGCATCTATGCGTTCTAAAACGGTATTGGCAGCATTAATTCCTAAATAACAATCTGTCCAAAGATTATTTATATAACTCATGGATGAATTAAGTTCTGAAGTATACATATCCATGGCTTTATAGCTACCATCTTTTCCATGTCTAAAAAGATCTGTACCAAACGTGGTAAGCGTAAATCCTGTTTGAGATCCATAGATATCTCTTAAAAGAGAGTAAGTCCCATTAACTCCATTTTCTATCCCTGTTACCGATTTATAGATAACATCGGGAGTTGCTTCAGAAACAGGCTCTTCTTCTAAGCTACAAGAGGTTGTAAATAATAACAAACCGAAAGTTAGTAACACGAGGTTTTTATATTCTTTTTTCATTTTAAGTAAGTTAAAAGGTTAAATTTAATCCCATTGAAAGGGTTTTAACAGAAGGGTATAAGGCTCTTTCACCATTAGATTCAAACTCTGGATCTAAACCATTATAAGATGTAAAAGTGAAAGGATTATCGGCAGTAACATTAAAGGTTAATTCTTTAATTTTTAATTTTTCTAATACAGGACTTGGTAAAGCGTAGCTCAATACAATGTTACGTACACGTACAAAACTCACGTCTTTATAAGCTAAAGTAGAGCCTAGATAAACACTTTCTTGACTCACATTAGGTCTAGGGTTTTCGTTTGTCGGGTTTTCTGGCGTCCAATAATCCACATCTAAATTATTATACCGTCCTGCTAACCTGTTATTATTACCATACCATTCCGAATAGGTTTTAACATTCTGTCTCGTATATAAAACAAATGAAAACCCAAATCCTTTGTAGTATAATCTATTGGTTAAACCTCCGATCCAATCTGGAGTAGACGATCCCAAAACCATACGATCATCGGCGTTAATAACACCATCCTCATTTACATCTTGCACTTTAATTTGCCCAGGTTCGAAACCATAACTTACTGCAAGTTCAGCTTCATCTAATTGCCAAATACCTAACTTATTATAATCGTAGAACACATTAATAGGATTACCTAAAAACCATTCATTTCCTACATCGTCTGTACCATCGCCATATAACTCGGTAATTTTATTGGTGTTTTTAGAAACGTTTAAATCTATATTCCAATTAAAGTTTGCAGTACTTATTATATTATTTATAGATAGGCTTGCTTCAATTCCTTTATTTTGAGTAGAACCAATGTTTTCAAGTATGGTAGAGAATCCTGAACTAGAAGGTAAACTACGCGGTAATAAAAGGTCGTCTGTATTTGCTATATAATAATTTACAGAACCACTTAATCTCTGTTTCCAAAACTGAAAATCTAAACCAACATTAAACTGTTTAGTTGTTTCCCAGGTTAAATTAGGATTAGACACAGAATTAGGAATAAAACCAATCACGCCATTATCGCCAAACATGTATTGCTTTTTTTCTAAAACACTAAAGGTTTGATACGGATCGATACCTGTATTACCTGTTTCACCATAACTTACTCTAAATTTTAAATCGGAAATCACATTCTTTGAAACATTATCAAAAAACGCTTCTTCCGATACTCTCCAAGCTAATGCCGCAGATGGGAAAAAGCCCCATTTATTACCCTCGGAAAATCTTGAAGATCCATCGGCTCTTGCTGTAGCAGTAAAAAGATATCTATCGTCGTATTGATAGTTAATTCTACCCGTAAAAGACACTAAATCCCAATCTTTATAATTACTACCTACACTAGATACTTCTCCTGCAGTGGCTAAATTGTGATAGCCTTGAGAATCGTAAGGTAAATTTTTAACATTGCTGTAATTTGTTTTGGAAGTTTGTGTTTGAAAACTTTGAACTGCAGTAGCACTAAACTGATGTTTCTCACCAAACGTATTCGAGTAGTTCAAAATATTTTCAATAGTAAACGAAAAGGTATCAGAATCGCTTATTCCCGCAGAAGATAAACCGCCCTGATTATTTGTGGTCTCACTGCCATAAAAATATCCCCGGTTTCCAATTTCTAAATCTGGACCTATATTTAACCTATAACTTAAATGATCATCAAATTTATATTCTCCATAAATACTTGCAAAAACATGAGTGACATATCTTTCATCTAAAGAATTCGCTAAATCCGATAATGGATTTACTCTTTGGCTTTCATCATTTGTAGGCCTGTAACGTATAGAACCATCGTCGTTATAAGCAATCCCAAGCGGACTTAATCTTAAAACGTTATCATACAAATCGTTCTGAACCACATTTTGTTTAGAACGACTTAAGAAAGACGATACGCCGACTTTGAATGCATTTACTTTATGATCTAAATTAATTCTGATTGAACCTCTTTGATAATCGGCATTATCCACAACTCCGCTTTCTTGATAAAAGTTTAAAGATGTAGCGAATTGCGTATTTTCTTTTCCTCCAGTTATCGATAACTGATAATTTTCTTTATTCCCCGGATGGTAAATAAAATCTTGCCAATCTGTATCTGTACCTTTCTCTATCGATGCTAATGCGATATTATCAAAAATGTCTTCATCGTCAGGATAACTACCATTTGCGGTTACAGTTCGGTTTGCTTCTCTTCTTAACTGTGCAAACTCTTCTCCATTCATTAAATCCAAACTATTTATAGGCGTTGTAATCCCATAATACGTACTAAACGTTGTGCTGGTTTCCCCTGACTTACCACGTTTGGTTGTAATTAAAATAACACCATTAGATGCTCTAGAGCCATAAATAGCAGTTGCAGAAGCATCTTTAAGAACTTCCATTGAAGCAATATCATTCGGGTTAATATCGTCGAACCCTGTATTTAAAGGAATACCATCTAACACAATTAACGGATTATTATTCGCCCCTATTGAGTTGTCCCCACGGATACTAATACTAACAGAACTACCAGGTTCGTTACTAGAGTTAAAAACATCGACTCCTGCAACTTTTCCTTTAATTGCACTTAAGGGGTTTGATACCGGAATTTCTGAAAAATCTTTTTCGTTAACCGAAGCGACAGCTCCAGTAACATCTCTTTTTTTCTGCTCACCATAACCAATAACAAGAATCTCATCTAGACCAGTGATATTCTCGACCATTTGAACCTGAATATACGATGATGCTTTAAGTTCTTTTTTATTGTAACCGATATGAGTAAAAACCAGTATATCGTTAACTGAATTTATTTCCAGTTCAAATTTTCCATCGAAATCTGATATAGTCCCCGTTTCCGTTCCTTTTAATAATACATCGACTCCCGGAATAGGCAGATTGTTTTCGTCGGTAACTAAACCTCTACTCAAAAAAGGTGTTTCTAATTCATTTTGTTTTTTAATTCTAACAGAAACGGTATTATTAGAAATACTATAGCCTATATTCATCTGAACTACTAGTTGTTCTAAAACATCAGAAACATTGGTGATTCTATTAGTATACGAAACGGTTTTTTTAATGTCTCTTACCTCATCAGGAAATATAAAATTTAAAGACGTTTGGCTTTCTATAGACTCGAAAACTTCAATAATCGTTGCGTCTTGTATATTTAACACAACCTTTGTTTGGTTTAAATAATTGGGGAATAATGGTATTGCATTTGACATTTGAAAACAACAAAACAATAACAGAACAATTCCGAATTGCGATCGTTTTATACTTTTTTTTGAAACAAAATACATATTTTGAATATATTTGATATTAAATTAATTTTTACAGATTAGTTTTTTACTACTGCTCGATACGGATTGCACTCCTTATCGGGCTTTTTTTAGGTCTTATTTTTACATAGGCTTTATTATTTACAAGGTTTAGCTATAGCTTCTATATGCTGATTATCTAGATACTTAAATTCTATATCATAAATAAAATGTAAACTCTCCAGAATATCTTCTAGAGATTTATTCTTATAAGTCCCACTAATGGTACATTCGGAGTACGTTTTGGATGTGATTTTTATGCTCTTATCGTATTTCTGATTTAGCATATTAACCACTTCTGCCAAATTCGCCTGATTAAAAACTAAGGCGCCCTCTATCCAAGTAGTGTAATCTCTGGCCTGAACAGATTCTTTAATTAAACCGTTCGTGTGTTTTGAAAGTTTTACTCTTTCATTTTTAATTAGAGTCAGCATATTTTTAGGATTGCTGTTATTGGTCACTTTTACTTTACCAGAACTAACGGTAACAGAAGGTGTAACATTTTTGTAATTGGACACGACAAATTCAGTTCCTAGAACCTTTGTTTCAAATGCATGAGATGTGACTATAAATGGTTTTTCGGGATTGGATTTTACTTTAAAAAAGGCTTCTCCTTCTAGAATAACTTCTCTAGCATTTTTGGCAAAAGCTTTCGGGTACTTTAACGTACTTCCGGAATTTAAGTACACCACAGAAGAATCTGTTAAAAGCACTTTTGTTTGCTCGCCTCTCTCGGCAATGACTTGTATAAGTTCGGGTTCAGCCTGAATATTATAAAAAAGGACAGAAGTAGCAATACATAATAAAACAGCAGCGGCTATATTTCTAAAATTAAAAAAGTTTACTTTTTTCTTATCTTTTAAAATAGCTGAATAGATTCTATTCTTTACCTCTAAATTAAACTTAATATTGTCCTGACTTAGGCCTTCTTTTTGAAAACTATCTAGGTAGCTTTCTACGACAAAAGATTCTCTCTCGGTAGTTTTATTTTTAGTGTAACGATTAAGTAAATCATTAAATTCGTATTCGGTCATAAGTACTCGGTTTATTACTAAGTACCTATTTTTAGAATTACACCTACGCTATTTTTAATGCTTAACGATTGCTTAAAGTCTTTAACTCTGAATTAACTTTAATGTAGTATTGAGTAATGATGAATTAAGATTAGCATCGAAATTTTTAAATTAAGATCGGAGTTTGATCTTAATATTCTTAGTGCTTTGTAGATTTGATTTTCCACTGTACTTACCGATATATTTAAACGACTTGCAATTTCTTTTGGACCAATATCTTCATAATATCGAAGTTTAAAAATCTCCTTACATTTTAAAGGTAATTTTTGATCAATAATTGTAGTAATGAGGCTTAGCGTTTTTTCATCATAATTAAAATCTGCGGGAAGATCGTCGTGCAAAAATAAAGATTCAATGTGCTCTAAATCTACAGATGTAATTTTTCGCTTTTTTAATTCATTAGCACATTGATATTTTACCGCCTGGTATAAGTATGCTTTTACATGAGAAATATCGGTGGAATACGATCTTTTCCAGTAATCAAGAAAGACATCTTGAACAATATCTTCGGAAGTTGAACTATTTTTTAAAATATTAAATGCATAAATATACAGCCCACTCCAATAGGTGTTAAAAACAATATCGAAATCAAGCTCAGCTTGTTGACTCATACATATTAACTTTTTTCAAAGTTAACAAGTTATCAAGCATCATCTATATTAAGCTTATGTAAACTATTTATCTGATATGTACGACGCCTAGAACTCATTAAAAGCAAATAATAAAACATGATCACATAAACCCTTTTTATAAATCAAAATATGATTTATGTGATCATGCGCTTTATTAATTTAAATGGTAAAATCTTAAGTCTGCTTCTTGTTGTCTTGCAGAACTAAAGTTTGAAACACGCTTTAAATACCCAATAACTCGCGTCCCATAATCGACATCCTTAGAGCCACATGAACTGCATTTCTGAAGTGTTTTCTTATCAATATTATTACACGTATTACAGATTGTAATTTTCACATTAAAACAAAAATAATTACACCCAGCCATAGCTGTCGCATGAATCAGTTTTAAGAATCCATCTTTATTCGGAGCTTCTTCTAAATTTAAATGCAACGCAGAACCACCATCTAAATACTTAATAATATCGTCGCCGTGCAACATGATTTTATCTAAAGTATTTACAGAAGTATCTTCAACAGCATAGAAATAGGAATTATAACACTCGCGAGGAGAAAACAAACCATCTTCCTTATCCCATTTTGCGTTTTTAACACCTAAATTTTCAGCAGGGACAAATTCGGTATTAAACATATATCCGAATTCTTTTTTGGCTTCTTTATTCGCATCATAAATAATTTTAAGATTTGTAGACACAAACGATTTATAGGTCTCGTTATTCTCTGCGTTTATACCTAAACTTTCTGCAGCTTCCACCATACCATTAATTCCAATGGTTAAAAACTGTTTTTCCAAAGCGATAAAACCTGAATTATAAACAGGTAGCATGCCTGCATTTTTATATTCTTCGATCAAGCTTCTATAAGCCACCTGATATTTCTGAATTTTCTGAATTACAATTTTTAAATCATCTCCCTTTTGCACCAAGCGATTCATGTTTAACGTAATCACATTTATAGATCCGGTAGATACTCCGCCTGCCCCAAGCGAATAACTAAAGGTGTTATCACTAATTTCATTTCTTAACCGGCAACAAGACGCTAAACTATCGGCACTTTCAGACTGATAGATAAAAAACGAGTTTCCCTCACTTAATTCTGAAGCACACATGTCTGCAAAATCATGATCTACAGGTTTTCCATCCTTTACCAACATGGCCGCGGTAACCACAGGAAAAGTCAATACTGCTTTTTCGCGTTCGGCATTAAACCACGTCATAAAAAATTGTTGTAATTTATTTAAGCTTTCAAGTTCTGGTTTGCTCATATCTGGAAATACAAATTCACCGAATAAGCTTTCAAAATATTTTTCGTCGTATAAAGAAATATTCCAGAATACTGACTGATACCCTCTAGCGGCAGCAGGCTGATTTATAGCATATACAACATGTTGTAAATGATTTTCGATGGTTTTAGTATTTGTATTTACATAATCTGCACCAAAATCTTTACGTGCAAAATAATCGAAATACAACAAAAACTCTACCGTTGCCAAAGCACCTGCAAATTGAGAGCTCACTGCAAAAACAAGATTTACAAACTCGCCACAAAAACTTTCTAAATGTTGTGGAGCTTTACTTTCCCCTCCTAATTTTGTTAATCCATCAAACAAAAACGGATACATACTTATAGAAGCACAGTACGGTTTTAAAGAGGTTTCGTCATGCACATATATTTCATGAGATTCTATTTGTCTAACATATTCGTTCGCTAAATCGTCTCCAAATAAGTCTGCTATTTTATTTTTCACCAATTGCCTGTTTACCTGAATATTTATGTCTTTATTCAATTCGGCTTCCATAGTGGCTATATTTTTAGAAGACACATTAGCATTGGCATCCATTTTAGAGCCATCGGCGGCATTAGACGCGTTGATATAATTACTAATGAAATTGATTTTTTTATTGACTTGTTCTTGGGTTAATCTAATCATGGCTTAATGGTTTTTTAATAAATAAGTGATTTAATAACGAATTTGATTGTACGTGTGTAAATTTCTGATTGGTAGATAAAGCGTCTAATCCTCCTAATTCCGAAATCCACTTACCTGTTTTAATCCAAGTAAGCTCTCGTAATATATTTGCGCTAATATTATCTTCCCCTGTATATAAACAGGTTTTATAGTCTAGTTTTCGAGCGTAATGAAGACAGTTAACAAGCTCTGCCTCGTGCCATTCCCCGCCCATAAACAAAACACAACTTGCAAGCCCTTTATACTTTTTTAGAGTGTTTTTAAACGTTTCTAAGGTGAGTTCCGTGCCATTTTTCTCTTTCCATAGCATAGGAGAATGACAGCCTTTACAATGTAGTTTACAACCACAAATGCTAAAACAAATGCTAATTTCTCCAGGAACTTCCTGAAGTGCTATCTGAATGTTTGAATAATACATCCTTCTTTAAATTAGTCGACAAACAGGTATAAACAGACCGTTCTATCGATAGGTTAATCGTCAAAAAGCTAAGAGTATTTCTAATAAGAATATTCTATGCCATACACCTTTTTCCCGAAAGCTCGACATGATTTTGAATTTGGCAGGTCTTCTGACTCGCTCCTGTTTTACGCCTTCCCATTTCAATATATTGAAACAGTGGCTAAAAGAATGTAAAACATTTTAGAGAGCTTACAGCTGCGGGAACAGTTTAGGTTTTCCACCCAATTCCCTTTTAATCCCTGTATACTAGCGATGTATACTAAGAACCAATTTCTAAGTTAAAGATAAATAAGAAATCAAGATGTAAATTATATGTGCAGATATTTTATCAATAGAGTTGTTAACACTTCTTAAATCGGAGCGTCGTTTTTAATCCGTTATAAAAACGGATCATTCCTAATTGTTGCGTTTTTAAAATTATGTGGTTAATCGAGAAATAAAGAAATAATTCTACAGCTTTATGTTCTCGACTCCGCTCGAACACCCTAAAAAAACATGCGTTTTTTACTGTTATACATGCAATCTAGACGAGAACTTAAAAGTTTGAGAATTTAAACGGTATTTGAGTCGCCCAGAGA
The DNA here is from genome assembly GCF_042427615.1 of Formosa undariae. Classification (NCBI taxonomy): domain Bacteria; kingdom Pseudomonadati; phylum Bacteroidota; class Flavobacteriia; order Flavobacteriales; family Flavobacteriaceae; genus Formosa; species Formosa undariae. The sequence goes on from NZ_JBHMEZ010000001.1 coordinate 215,249, forward strand.
ACCTCTTCATAATAATCTACAACCTGGTTTTTATGCCTACACATAGTCTATAGGACAGAATCTATATTTGATTAATAAAAAACATTGTATGTTCTCGACTCCGCTCGAACGCCCTCAAAAAACATGGCGTTTTTTATTGTTTTACAGGCAATCTAGAACAGAGATTAAAAGATTAAGAATTTAAATGGTATTCGATCCGAGTCGAGAATCTCTTCATGATTATCTACAACTCAACAAACCGTCTTCTTTATTTTATTTTGCATTTTTAATACCTAAATTTTCTATAGCCATACCCACTTTAAGCGATAGGCAAGCCTTTTCCTTGCTTTTTCATGATGCTAAGTAGAGATTTTGCATCAATATCAATTTTCTTAACCATTTTATTATCGACGATCAAAACTTCACCTTCTAAAGCGTTTGTTGTACTCGGAAAAAACACCACAGAATTGCTCGTTTTTTCATCTATTAAAAGACCTGGTTTATCACCCATTGGTGTACTAATTAACACAGATGTTCTATTATCTGGTTTCGGACTTATTTTATTCTCAAGCTCGGTTTTATATTTACTATATCCCGGAATAACATCAAGCAACATACCTTCAAACCAATCGTAAAATTTCATAAAACGTGGTAAGGTTGCCAGATATCCAAAAACATAGAAAATAATTAGTATTAGTAAACCTGTTGTAATGGTTAAGGAATACTTTCCGAAAAAATCGTCTAAGTGCAGGTTATGAACAACAATTTTTCCGAGATGACTGACTTTGTACCATAGTTTTTCAATTACAATAAAAAGAATAAATATGGGTAACAAATACATCATACCACTTACAATTTTATTTTTCGGTCTTACTAGACGTTTTTTGTAATCCTTCATTGGTTTTAGGTTGGTTATTGGGTATAAAGTTATGAGCTCAAATTATATCACTTCATAAAAATAAGATAGAATCATAAGCTAGTGTATGTTAAAAGTAAATAAAAAATTAATAATCAGATTTGAAAAATGTTTTTATACACTGTTTAGCTTCAGTTTATTTTATTCGTTTTATGCAAGAAGCCAAAACTATACAAATGATAATATTGGCACACAAAGATGTAAAATATGGCCATTAACCCTAAATTATAAAACAAAAAAAAGCCGACTATAAATAGTCGGCTTTCTCTTATTGTGCGGGCGGGGAGACTCGAACTCCCACACATTGCTGCACTAGATCCTAAGTCTAGCGTGTCTACCAATTCCACCACGCCCGCAATAAGGTGTGCAAATATAAAAATTAGTTTCAATAAACAATTCAACTTTTGAAAAAAAATTCAACAATTTTGTATTTTTGTATCAAACAGAATATTTCCACATGAAAAATATCTCGACTTACATCGAAAACAACAAGGATAGATTTATAAACGAACTTATCGAACTACTTAAAGTACCGTCTGTTAGTGCTGACTCAGCATACAAAGACGACGTATTAAAGACTTCAGAGATCGTTAAAACACGTCTTGAAGAAGCAGGATGCGATCACGTAGAAATTTGTAAAACCGATGGACACCCAATTGTTTATGGTGAAAAAATTATCGACAAATCGCTTCCAACCGTACTTGTTTACGGTCATTACGACGTACAACCGGCAGATCCCATCGAACTTTGGACGTCTCCACCATTCGAACCTGTAATAAAAACTACCGAAACACATCCCGAAGGCGCTATTTTTGCGCGTGGTGCTTGCGACGATAAAGGTCAGATGTATATGCATGTAAAGGCAATGGAATTCATGACCAAAAACAATGAGTTACCATGTAACGTAAAATTCATGATTGAAGGTGAAGAAGAAGTTGGTAGTGTAAACCTAGCAACCTTTGTAAAAAACAATCACGAGAAACTTAAAAACGACGTTATCCTAATTTCAGATACGGGAATGATTGCGAAGGATGTGCCTTCTATCACGACAGGATTACGCGGATTGAGCTATGTAGAAGTTGAGGTTACCGGACCAAATCGCGATTTACACTCTGGCCTTTACGGTGGTGCTGTTGCAAACCCAATCAATATATTAACCAAAATGATTGCGTCTCTTCACGACGAAAACAATCACATTACCATTCCTGGTTTCTACGACAGAGTTGAAGAATTATCGACAGAAGAACGTGCACAAATGGCTAAGGCGCCTTTTAATTTAGACAACTATAAGAAAGCTTTAGATATCGACGCTGTTTACGGCGAAGCTGGTTACACAACCAACGAACGCAATTCTATTCGTCCTACGTTAGACGTTAACGGAATTTGGGGAGGTTATACCGGCGAAGGTGCAAAAACCGTTATCGCAAGTAAAGCATTTGCAAAAATCTCTATGCGTTTAGTACCTAATCAAGATTGGAAAGAGATCACAGAATTGTTTCAAAAGCATTTTGAAAATATTGCTCCAGAAGCGGTAACCGTAAAAGTAAAACCTCATCATGGCGGACAAGGGTACGTAACGCCTATAGACAGCATTGGTTACCAAGCGGCATCGAAAGCATATACCGATACGTTTGGACAAACGCCAATCCCACAACGTAGCGGAGGAAGTATTCCTATTGTATCGCTTTTCGAAGACGAATTACAAAGCAAAACCATTTTAATGGGCTTCGGATTAGACAGCGACGCGATTCACTCGCCAAACGAACATTTCGGAATTTGGAACTACCTAAAAGGTATCGAAACCATCCCAATGTTCTACAAACACTTTACTGCGTTGTTTAAAAAATAGACACTTCATATTATAAAAACATCCGTTCAATTTTTGGACGGATTTTTTATTTATACTATTTCGGGCGTTCCCTAAAGGTCGTGCTTTCCGTTATATCTTTTTATTCAATATTAACCTTCCTCAGCATTTTTATGCCAAGCACCTTTAAGCTTCAATTAAAATGCATTCTTATCATCTCATAAAAAGGATGCCACTGCAATCACTAACGCAGAACATCATAACTTTAAAATATATGGCAAGCATAAGAATCATGTTTGTTTTTGTAAATTACTTGAAATTTTCTAGGAGACCTTTTAGCAAATTGACCATTAAGTAATAAATACGTTTTATGAACGATAAAAATATTTTAGAACTTTTTAAAAAAGGTCAACGCGAAAAAGCGTTTAGCAAATTATACGGCTTATATCCAAAAATAGAAGCTTTAATTCTATCTAAAGGTGGTCAGAAACAAGACGCTTTAGATGTGTTTCAAGAAGCGCTCATTATCTTAAATAGAAATCTCGAAAAGTCAGATTTTAAACTCACGTCTTCCTTTTATACCTATTTATATTCGGTCTCACGATTTATTTGGAAAGACGCTCAGAAAAAAATAACCAAAGGAGCCCTACAAAATTTAAACACACTAGAACAGGAACAAGCTCATAGTGTTTTAGAAGAACAAAAATACCAACGTGCCGAGCGTGCATTCCTCGAATTAGGAGAACGATGTCAGCAACTGTTACAACTGTTTTATAACAAAGCCATGTCTTTTAAAGACATCGCGCATGTTATGCAATTTAAATCCGAAAAAATTGCAAAAAACCAGAAGTATAAATGCTTAACCAAAGCTAAAGACATCTACAAAACAAATCAATCCCTTCAATCTTAATTCGAGACATCATGGAAAATCATATAAAAGACATCGCGTTCATCAATAGTTATTTAAATAAAACATTATCTAAAAAAGATACACTTGATTTTGAAGAGCGGTTAAAAACAGATTTGCATTTCAGAAGCTTGTTTGAAGAACACACAACCATTTTAGAAGGTATAAAACGGCAACAACTAAAAGGTGAAATTATTTCAGGCAAAAAAACATACACGAGACGCAAATGGTTTAAATATTTTGGTTTTACGACTCTAGTATTGGTAATTATTGCATCTGTATATGTTTTTATTACTACTGCCAATAATTCAGAGATTATAAAAAAGAACAACAGCACTATAGAAGTCGTTACACCAACACCTTCAATAGACCCGATCACACCTTTAAAAACCACCACTCATAAAATTGTGGAAGAAGAGATCACCACAGAACCCCAAGAACAAACAAATACAACTGTTGCAAAACCGACGGCAAAAACTAAAATAGCTGAAGTTAAAATACCAGAGAAACCTTTTCAAACCATTACTTTTAATGCAGACAAAGACACGACTCTAATTTGTGTAGAAGGCACTAAACTAACAATAAAAAAAGGGTCTTTTCTAGATAAAAACAACACTATAGTTACAGGCAATATAGATTTAGAAGTCACAGAATATTACAAGCTTTCAGATATGGTATTAGCTCATTTATCTACGCAGTCTGATGGGAAACTTTTAGAAACCGGAGGCATGCTAAACGTAAAAGCCTACCAGAACAACGCACCTGTACACTTGGCGCCAAATACAACTATTGAAATTTTATTTCCTACTACAAGCAAGAAGAACGGAATGCAACTTTTTTCTGGCGCATGGGACAATGAGAACATAAATTGGACGGTTCAAAATAACAGTAACACTGAAGTCGCAGTGAACGTTGAGGTTATTTTGCAAGAAGAGCAGGTAGAAGTTCCCTTTTCGATTGTTGAAATTCCTCCAGCATATCCTGGTTGCGAACATCTTGAACCTTCGGCGAGCAAAAAATGCACTAGTGTCGCCATTAGTAAATTTTTTATGGCCAACTTTAACACTGAAATCGCCATGAATTTGGGATTAACAGGAAGACAAAGAATTAATACAATTTTTAGGATTAATCAAGAAGGCAGACCCGTTTCTATCACCTCCAGAGCAGCTGATCCAGAATTAGAAATTGAAGCAAATAGAGTTATCTCCTTATTGCCTAAAATGACACCCGGGAAACAAAGAGGAAAAACAGTAATCGTCCCCTACTCTTTGCCCTTAGTTTTTCAGGCCGAAAGCAATCAACGATCTGCTCTTACAGGAAGCACGCCTCGAAAAGAAACTCTAAGACGAGATTCAATTGTAAATAAAAGATTTGAAGACAAATTAATCGAGAACTCCGCAAGCGTTAAGGTCTACGAACTAAATGGTTATATTTTAAGAACTTCCAAATTAGGCTGGATTAATTGCGATCGGTTTATTAGAAGAACCAACATACCATTTAAACTTAAAATTAAAAATGCTGGTGACGCCAGAATTAGTATGATTTTCAGATCTATTCAGTCCATTATACCAAGCCACAAAATTGGTGATACATTCGATTTTAAAATGGTTCCTAAAGGTGAAAATGTAGTGCTTATAGCTATTAAAAAAGATTTAGGGAAGTTGTATCTAGGAAGTGTAGAAACTAAAACAGCCGAAAACCCTGAAATAGAATTCGATTTTAAAGAAATAACCTTGGAAAACTTACACAAAGAAATAGAACAACTGAATAGTGATTTTTAAGTACTTTTTTTTATCACAAATAATAGAAACGGCATTCTATAAAAAAATCCGTTCAATAGCATTTTGGACGGATTTTTTCTTTAAACCCATTTGGGCATTTAAAGTCATGAGCATAAAGAAAGAGAACATTACTCCTTAATAAATTTATAAACGCCACGTTTTTCAGAACTTTCTACACTTAAAAAGTAAACCCCTTTGGCCAAATCATTCAACTGTAATTCGGTGTTTTCTTTTTCAGAACTTATTTTAAACACGCGTTTCCCAGATACATCATAAATTGTAAAATCTGCACTTTCACCAACGCTTCTTTCTACTGTTAAATTAGACTGTACTGGAATGGGATATAACTTAAGTTCCGATTGTAAAAATGTTGGCAAACCTAAAGTACCAAACGAGTAGCAATCACTAAATTCAGTACATGAACCTGAGGTAATTTCAACATTATAAGTCCCATTTTCAGTAGGCATATACGTCTGAAATGTTGCCTCTGCAATTGCTGTACCGGTTGTACAATTATACCATTGGTAAGTTGCCGATTCCTGAATTGCTTTTAAACTATTGTTCGTTTGTGTCACTGTATTATCAACTCCCGTTAACACACCTTTAGTCGCCATATACCCCGCCGATAACTTGGTAAGCTCATGAAAATACTGTAAATTAAATAGTTCAAATCTATCATCGCTAGAATGATATTCTGGATTCTGATCGTTTTCAGACCACGCTTCACCTATTAACACAGCCGGATAACCACGGTTCCAAAAACTAGAATGATCACTATATTCTGTTCCCGGAATTACAATATTAGCATTCAATTTAAACGGATAAGCTCCTAAAATCGCAACAATATCGTCGCTCATACCTTGCGATCCTTCATTATTTCGTTTTACATCAATATCAAAACTCTGGTCATTATCTCCATCATAACCAATCATATCTAGATTATAAACACCTAAAATGTCATCTCCATTTGTTTTAGCTTGTTCAGCATAATAACTAGAACCAATTAGCCCAACTTCCTCTTCATCCCAAAGCGCATAAACAATAGTGTTTTCAAGACATTCCCCAGATAATACTCTTGCCACTTCTAAAAGCGCTGCGACTCCACTGGCATTATCATCGGCGCAATAATTGGCTACAGCATCATAATGTGCAGAAATCATATATATTTTATCAGGATGTGTTGTTCCCAATTGGGTCGCGATAACATTACGTCTGTTTTCATCATTATCGACAAACTGATTTCCTACTGTTAAACCCCCTAATTTATCTAGTTTTTCAAACAGATATTCAGCAGCTAAATTGTTATTATTAAGCCTTCTATTTAAAATTGTAACCGTGTTTCCGTTAACTACAGTAGGTACTTCTCCTGAAAATTCGTTTACTGTAAGCGATAAGGAATCTAAATGCACCGCATTAATAATATCTGTAACCGATTGACAGTAAGAAACCGAAAAACTTAGCATGCAACCAAGTAGTATGAACCATGATTTATTCATTTCAATAAAAATTAACTGATTAGATTCAAATATAATCTTTTAAATATTTTTATAAACGCTTTTTAAAATTTCAGAAACCATATTAACGATACGTCATAAAATCATGAAATTGAAGCGATATTCTGAATATAAGCTTATAAAAACCGAGAAAACTAAATTTAGATCTCATGATATCTGCAGAATAAAGTTATCTATTTCAGAAGATATTTCTTAATTTTAGGGTTATGAAAAACACAGCTTTAATCGATTCCGATTTTATTGAAGATTCAACTCATTTTAAAACACTTGTTTCTGCTTTAAAAACAGGATTTTCCTCAAACGACTATTTAGTACCTATGCGCCATCATCATGATTTCCCTAATCCGGAATCAGAATTAGATTCTACGTTGCTTTTAATGCCAGCTTGGAATCCCGGACAACATGCGGGTGTAAAAATAGCGACAGTTAGTCCTGAAAATGGAAAGTATAATTTACCTGCTATTCATGGAACGTATCTTTATCTAGATGCGGTTACAGGGAAACTAAAAGCCATTTTAGAAGCAAAGAGCTTAACGGTAAAACGAACTGCAGCAGCTTCGGCTTTGGCATCTTCATTTTTATCTAGAGAAAATTCAGAATCTTTATTAATGATTGGAACTGGAGCGTTATCTACAAACTTAATTGAAGCGCACGCCAGTGTCCGTCCAATTAAAAGAGTTTATGTTTACGGACGTGATTTTAATAAAGCAAAAGCCATTTGCGAACAGTTTACCACGGCAACATTCACTGTAGAGCCTGTTAAAACTATTGAAGAAAAAATAAGTGAAGTCGACATTATTTCTTCAGCAACCCTATCGCCTACGCCTCTTGTTTTTGGAAAATATTTAAAACCGGGTCAGCATGTTGATTTGGTTGGCGCTTATAAAAAAGATACCCGAGAAGCAGATGACGAAGCTATTTTAAAATCGTCTGTGTATATAGACACCTACCAAGGCGGATTAAAAGAAAGTGGAGATATTCTTATACCGCTTACTACTGGAATTCTTAAAAAGGAACAGATTCAAGCCGATTTATTCGAGTTGTGCGGGAATCTAAAAACAGGACGTAAAAACGACACTGAAATCACACTGTTTAAATCTGTAGGTCATGCGCTTGAAGATTTATTGGCAGCCACCTATTATGTAAATAAATATACGGAATCAAAATCTTAATTTATATAAACACTAGAGTGTAATCAAAAATAAAAACGGGCTGTAAAATTAATTTACAGCCCGTTTTTTAAATATAATAAAGTGAAATAAAACTTATAGTTTCTTCACGTATTTTGTAATAATCACAATTTGCTGACTCCCAACTTTACCTTCAATATATTCTGCATTTTCATGATCTAAACGAATGTTTCTCACAGCAGTTCCTTGCTTAGCAACCATACTAGATCCTTTTACTTTTAGGTCTTTCACTAAAACCACAGCATCTCCTGTTTCTAAAATAACACCATTAACATCGCGATGAATTATTTTAGCACTTTCGTCTTCATGTTCTCCGGTTGCACGCGCTAAAGCCATAGCCTCGTCGTCTAGATACATCATATCTATTAAATCTTTTGGCCAACCTTCTCCACGTAGACGTTGCAACATTCTCCAAGACATAATTTGCACAGCAACATGCTCGTTCCACATGCTATCATTTAAACAACGCCAATGGTTAGCATCCATATCTACATTGCCTTCTATTTGCTCAAGACACGTATTACAAACCAACACACTGTTATCGACATTTTCGTTTAATGATGGCGGTATAGTATATTGTTTTAATTGTTCTTTTGAAGTACAAAGCTCGCAACTTTTATTACTACGATCTTCCAAAGTCTGTAATACACTCATGATTTTATTTATTTTTAGAATTGCAAAAATACGTTTTAAAACGAATTACGACAAACGAATGTCCTTGTTTAAAACAATCCCTTACTTTTTTTCAAAAAAAATGGTATTATAGTTTTACCTACAATACCATTTTTAATATCAATTTTGTAACAATTTTATTTTGAAAGTCCAAACGGATCTTCAATACTATGCGCTGGTTCTGTAAACCATTTTGGTCCGTTTTCTGTCATATAAATATGATCTTCTAAACGTATCCCAAATGCATCAGGAACAACCAACATAGGCTCATTACTAAAACACATGCCGTCTTCTAAAACGGTTTGATCTGTTTTTACCAAGTATGGCCATTCGTGAATATCTAAACCAATACCATGTCCCGTTCTATGTGGCAAACCTGGTAATTTATAATCTGGACCTAATCCGTTTTTCTCTAATGTTTTTCTAACTGCAACATCTATAGAACCACAGGTATTTCCTAACTGAGAGGCACTAAAAGCAGAAAATTGTGCCTCGCGTTCCAAGTTCCATATGCGACGTTGTTCGTCCGTAATATCCCCAAAAATATAGGTTCTGGTAATATCTGAAATATAATCGTGTAGTTTACAACCTGTATCTATAAGCACCACATCATTTTCTTCTAAATCCTTCGGATTTTTAACACCATGCGGAAAAGAGGTATCGACTCCAAACAATACGATGCAAAAGTACGATCCAGCAGGAGCGCCATAACGTTTATGTGCTTCATGAATAAAATCGACAACCGTTTGCGCTGCAATTCCTGGTTTTAAAATACGTGCTACAGCCTTATGAATGTCCATTGTAATATCCATCGCAGTCTGCATTATGGCTATTTCTTCTTTAGACTTTATCATGCGACAACCCGCTGTAATCGGTTTTGCATTAACCAATTTATAATCGGATTGGCAATTTAAAATACCATCTACAATAAAGAAAGGCGTCACCTCATCCATTGCAATATTACCACCTGAAATCCCGTTTTCTTTTAAAATAGAGACAAATAATTCAAACGGACTTTCATGTTCTTCCCAGCCGTGAACTGGACCTTCGAATTCCATGAAATCTAAAATCGTACCTTCTTCAAAATGCGGTGCGATATAATGAATACTTCCGTCTGGCAGCAATAAAGCTCCAACCATACGCTCGCTAGAATTCCATTTTGTTCCTGTAAAATAATAGAGATTGGTCCCAGCATGTAAATAAACTGCCGAAACATTTTCGGTAGCCATAATTTTTAAAGCACGATTAATACGCTCTGGAAAAGCATCTTTTTGTATGGGCTTTACCAAATGTGCTTTGGGCTGTATCGCTTCTAATTCGGCTTCAATTGTCGAGCCTCCTACTCCTAATGTTGTCATCTTATTAGTTATTTTTCATTATTGCTTCAATCTCTTCAATTTCAATAGGCATCGCTTCAGTAAGGTTGTAACAACCATCTTCTGTAATTACATAATCGTTTTCTAAACGACAGCCAATACCTTCTTCAGGAATATAAATTCCGGGCTCGCAAGTAAGAACCATCCCCACTTCAAACGGACAAGAATACAACCCAACATCGTGAACATCTAGTCCGATATGGTGTGCCGAATTATGCATATAATACTTTTTATATAATGGTTTTTTAGGATCTTGTTTTGCAACGTCTTCAGCATTTAACAGACCTAATTTTATAAGTTCTGCTTCGACCAACTTCCCCATTTGTTGTTCGTATTCGGCAGATAATACTCCCGGTTTAAACAACTTACTTCCTTCCTTTAAACAATGTAGAACAGCAGAATACACTGCTTTCTGGCGGGCCGAAAATTTACCATTTACAGGAAAACAACGTGTTGTATCACTATTATAATTCGCATAACACACTCCAAAATCCATTAAAATCATGTCGCCATCTTTACAGACGTCATCATTCGTATTATAATGTAAAGAGCACGCATTTTTTCCTGAAGCAATAATGGCATTAAACGCATGACGTGTGGCTCCAGATTTTATTAAATTATAGCTCAGTTCGGCTTCAATTTCATATTCTTTCATCCCAGGTTTTGTTGCTTTTAAAGCGCGTTCAAAACTTGCCATACTAATATTTGCAGCATGTTGCATTAAGTCTATTTCTACTTTAGACTTTACCGGACGTAAATCTCGAGTGATTTTAGATACACGATGTAAATTATGCAATGGGTATTTTTCTTTTACCCATAGAATCATACGATCTTGTTGCGTTTGTTGATTAAAAGTTACGCGTTTTACATGTTCGTTATGTCCCAAGTAAAAGCCATCGGCTTCAAACCCCATAAGTTGTAATATTTTCTCGAAACCTTCAACCCACTCTACGCGTTCTACTCCCGAAATCGCTGTTGCTTGTGCTTTGGTTAGCTTTTCGCCGTCCCAAATTTTGATTTGTTCGGACGTTTCGATTACAAAAAGGATCGCTCTATTTTCTGGTTTAGCGGCATCTGGATACAAGACTAAAATACTCTCTTCCTGATCGATTCCTGAAAGATAAAACAGATCGTTGTTTTGGGTAAATCCCATAACATCGTCTGCATTATTATGGTTAACATCGTTAGACGTTAAAACAGCAATGGTATTTGGTTCCATTTGCGCTATAAAACGTTCTCTATTCTCTAAAAAAAGTGTGTTTGAAATCTGCTTATATCTCATATTATAGTATTCTGTTTAGATGAAAGTTATCTAAATTAAAGATGTTTTTTGAATGTAATACATACTAAATTCAGCCGTCCTAATCTTAAATATATCGCGATATATTGAGGTAGATACTGAGTATATCATTACAAATTCAAAGATAAGATAATCCGTTGGGAGAAGCCGTCCTCTTTGGAAAAGATTAAAACAGAGATTATAAATTCCTGTGTTTTAGACCGTACTAATAGCGATAGTTCTAGAGCTTTATTATCTAGATGCTTTTAAGTCTTTTCCAGATCTACGCAACGACAAATAATTAGTATTACAGATGAATTCTATAGCGAATCTGTCAAGCTATCTCTCAGCTTTTTAGACAAGCCTTTTACTACCAAATCGTAAGAATGATCGATAAGTTCTAAAACCAACGGAAAAGGTAATTCCCCTTGATTTAATTTTAAGGTATTCCAATGTTTTTTATTCATATGAAATCCCGGAATTATACTATCGTAATTTGCACGCAGGTGTTCTGCCCGTTCGGGATCGCATTTTAAATTGACTGATGGCTCACCTTCTTCCCATCCTTTTAAAGATGTGAGCAGAAACATTTTCCCTAAAACTTTTAAGACCAAGGTATTATTATCGAATGGAAACGACTCGGTGACACCTTCCTTTTTTAAACAATAGTCGTGAAGTTCCTTTATATTCATTAGGCATCTTGAGATTTACCAATAATTCCTAAATGTGTATTATGAAAACTATCATTATATTTTAAACCATAGTCTAATATACGATCGAAGGAGGCGTGTCCAAACATAATTACACCTGCTAATTCTAAGCTTTCAACAGCATAAAAATCACCTATAATATATAAGATAATAGCGATGCCTTTATGATGTAATATATTGTAAAAGAATGCACCCATTTTATTACTAAATACGTAGCCAACAAAACCGGCATCCGGAAGAAAAAACAATACTAAATACAACCACCAAGCAAAAGACAGCTCACTAAAAATCCAGATGGATAAAGCAAGCATAGCCACTTCTTCTAATTTTAATATCGTTTTCACTTTATTTTAGTTTTTCGATTGTTTTGTCTTCAATTTTTAATGCAGAATAATCCAATTCCCAATCTATGGTTTCAACAATTTTTTCAATCATTAAAATCGCTTGAAGCGCTTCTTTTCGAGCTGTAATCATCAGGCCACTTTCAGGAATTTTATCTAAAATATGCTGTTTCGCTTCTTTATTTAATACGGTTAAATCTTCTGAAGCAAACCGATTAAACAGCCCATTTTTAATATCGTAATATTTCATATCGGGCTCTATGGCTAACACTTCAGGTTGAGGCATATGTTCGATCACAATTTTCTTATCGACCGTATTGGCATACATTTTTAGTTTCGCCAAATCATAACCAATATGCACTTTTGCGTTAATCACAATTAAGGCTTTTCGCTTACTAGATAATAAACCTAAAAAATGATCTTTAATATTTTCGTGATGATAGATTTCGGCAAATTCGCCTTCTACAGTTATTAATTTACAGACACTTTTTATCTTTTCTAAAAGTACGGCAGATTGCTTTTCAGTAAGTTCTTTTTTTTCCTTCTTTTTAAATAAGGTAACCACCCAATATGTAGTTATAACTCCCAAAAGAACCATTAATATATTTTCGAACATAACTATGAAATTTAATCAGTAATTACTTGATATAATACTGGCTTACTAGGCGTTGCATCGTTTTCGAAAGGTGCAATTTGTAGGTTTAAAAAATAGGTTCCGTCTTTTACGAAGTTTTGAACGTAGATAAATTCGGTAATCGTAGCCTGTGTTCTAATCTTTCCTTTTGTGTCCCAAAACGCATTGTGAGCTAACCACTCGCCCTCGTCCTTTTCTTTATCAATACTTGGCAAATCTACTAACAAATGCTCCACCCCTTTTTCTCGTAGATATGTGGCGGCATCTTCTAAAAGATATGGCGGATTAGTATGAGAATACTGCTTATTTAATTTCTCTAAAGTGTTCGGGATTGTTCTTATAATTACTGCTTTACGTTTTTTGTTTCCTAAAGCAAACTGAAGTTGTTTTTTAGAAATTACTAAATCGTCTCCCAATTTCTCAACAACCACAGTAATCACTTCTGCCAAAAAGAAAAACTGTTTTAAATTCTGATTTACTGAATAAAACGCCTCCGTAATATGCCCAACACATTCGGTATGTGTACCGTGCGCATGCGGATTAAAAGAAATATTATTAAAATTAACAGAAGCACCTTCTGAAACTTGTGCCGAATACCCTTGATTGTCTATTGCTGGATCTATCTTTGGAGGCTCTAAATAATAAGCCGAAACATTGGTACTCGCAGCACGCAACGGGATAGAGATATCGATGGGTTTTGTAAAATCTATTTTATATTTTCTAGAATTAGCTTGTATGCTTGCAATCATAATAAATACTAGGTTTAAATCTTAAAAAGTTGAGACGCAATACCGTCGCTTAAAAACTTACCTTTAGTGGTTACTTTAAGATTATTATCTTCAATATACAACAATTCTTCATTTAAATATTTATCCGCTTGGACTAAAATATATGTTTTAAAATTGGAACCAAAAACAGTCGCGATAGTCTGCAAAGAGACTCCCCAAATGGTGCGTAAACCTGTCATTACATATTCGTTATATTTATCGTTAATAGATAATATTTCTATTTCACTTGGTAAGCTTTTTGACTGAATTGCTTGTATATATTTTGAGTTATTAGAGATATTCCAACTGCGAGATTCTCCAGAAAAGGAGTGCGCCGACGGACCAATACCTATATATTTTTTGCCTTTCCAATAGGCGGAATTATTAATACTAAAATATCCTGGTTTACTAAAATTAGACAATTCGTAATGTATAAAACCAGATTCTTTTAATTGATTGATTAGTATATGAAATTGAGCTTCGGCATGAACTTCATCTACATCCTCAATCTTTCCCTTTTTTATTAGAGCATCTAACGCTGTTTTGGGTTCGACTGTTAAGGCGTAACTTGAAATATGCGGAATATTAAAATCTAAAACGGTTTGAATATTTTCCTGCCATTGCTCATGCGTTGCTCCCGGAATTCCGTAGATTAAATCGACCGAAATATTATCGAAATACTGTGTTGCTAACTCTAAACACTGCTTTGCTTCTAAGGTGTTATGTGCGCGATTCATGAGTTTTAAATCGGCTTCAAAAAACGATTGTACGCCTATGCTTAAGCGGTTTATTTTGCTTTCTGACAACTCTAAAATCTTAGATTCAGATAAATCGTCAGGGTTAGCTTCTAGAGTAATTTCAGGATTTTCAATCACTGAATAATTATCGTAAACGGCTTTTAAAATGGTTTCAATTTCTTCTAGAGACAGTAAACTAGGCGTTCCTCCCCCAAAATAAATGGTTGCAACCGTATCGTTTTCAAATTCAGATTTCCTTAATTCTAACTCCTCAATTAAAGCATCTATTAATTCGTCCTTCTTTTTTAAAGAGGTTGAAAAATGAAAATCGCAATAAAAACATGCTTGTTTGCAAAATGGAATGTGGATATAAATGCCAACACCATCAACAATTTCTTTGTGATTAGGATCGGTATTTAAAATCATTTCTTTATACTATTTATTCCTGTTTTTGAAACTTTAGGAGCGGTAACGCGTTTTTCATTTTGCTTAACAAAAGCATCCCAACCGGTATAATTCTTACCAACTTCTACACGACCTTCATTATAGAAGTGACACACCGCCGCGGCAAGTCCATCGGTAGCATCTAAATTTTTCGGAAGTGTTTTTAATTTTAAAACACTTTGAAGCATTCTAGCAACCTGCTCTTTACTGGCATTACCATTTCCTGTAATGGCCATTTTTATTTTTTTAGGCGCATACTCTGTTATAGGAATTTCGCGAGACAAACCTGCTGCCATCGCAACACCTTGTGCGCGACCAAGCTTCAGCATACTCTGTACGTTCTTTCCGAAGAAAGGTGCTTCAATAGCAATTTCGTCTGGATGATGTGTTTCGATAAGCTCGATGGTACGCTCAAAAATAAGTTTCAATTTAAGATAATGGTCGTCGTATTTTTTCAAATCCAATTCATTCATCTGTAAAAAAGACATGGTTTTCCCCACGACTTTAATCAGTCCAAACCCCATAATAGTGGTTCCTGGGTCAATCCCTAAAATAATACGTTCTTTACTCATTAATTACAAAAATAACATCCGCTCAAAGATAAGGAAACACCAATGGTAAATGTAAACATACTGCCATTAAAAGCTCCCAAACCATTAATTGCAGGAGTATAGGTATCTGGTTTTGTAAATCCGTGAATATAAGAGGCATCGAAAAAGATACTGGTGGCACTACTTAAAGCATAATGTATTTCTGTTCCCAACATAAAATTAAAATAACTCTGATCGACGTCCTTAATTCCTTCCAAAGGTCTAACAAACGTAAAACCTGGACCAGCATGAACCTGAAATTTGAAATCCGAGCGATCATCAAAATTTAAAATGTGCGTATAATCGTAAATTCCTTGTCCATTTATTCGGGTATAATTAATTTTAAATTCATCGTTTACACCTTTAAAACGACTAAAGCCTAAATCTAATTTAACTCCTAATTTATCTGTAAACATGTATTGTGCTCCTAAAGTTATACTAGGCAAATTAAATTCGTTTGCAGTATAAGTTTCGGCAAATCCGTTGTCTAAAACATGGTTCCCCCCAACACCAAATTCAAGTCTTAAAACATCTTCATCGATTTGAGAAATTCCGTCGAAAGAGCCAAAGAATAATAAAATAACTACAGCAGAAATGTATTTTTGTTTTTTTAATATAGAAGACATCTTACAATAAAAGGTTTAATTTGCATTATGTACGCTAAGGCACTTATTTATAAATCTCACACATTCTTAATATATATTGTTAAGATAAGTATAATTGCCATTAGTTTTTACTTTATCTACTCAAAACTAGCACTTAACGACAGCTTATCTCTTCCTGAATTTTGGAGTGTTCTAAAGTCTAGCGCGATTATATCATTAAATTCCGTGCTTTTTGTTGGGTTGTTATCGGTTGTAAATTGGTTTCTCGAAATATTAAAATGGCAAAATTTAGTAAACGCTGTTAAATCTATTACTTTAAAATCTGCTATTGCACAAACTTTAGGCTCCCATACAGCTTCTCTTTTTACGCCCAATCGTATTGGAGATTATGGCGCAAAAGCATTGTATTTCCCTTCCAATCTAAGAGCGAAAATAATGGGTTTAAATGGGCTAGGAAATTTAGCTCAAATGTGTGTTACCACTTTTTTCGGAAGTATCGGTTTAATTTTTTTCACCAAAGCATTCCCAATAAATTTCGATTTTAAAACCTTACATTGGTCACGGTATTTAATTTTCGGACTACTATGTATGGGTTTAATATTAGTGGTAAAAACATATCTAAAACCTGAAACATGGATTTTAAAAACCAAACGTTTTCTATCGTCTATTTCTCTTAGTTTGTTAGGAAAAACACTCTTATTTTCTACGCTTAGGTATCTGGTGTTTTCATTTCAATTTTACTTTCTGCTTCAACTATTTAATATCGATTTAGGTTATTTAAATACTATGATGATTATTTCTAGTCTATACCTATTAGCATCTATTTTACCGAGTATATTTATTTTCGATGTCGTATTAAAAGGAAGTATTGCTGTGTATTTATTCTCGTTTTTTAATATTAACGAAACCATTGTATTAAGTTGCATTACACTTATGTGGCTGTTCAATACCGTATTACCGAGTGTACTTGGTAGTTATTATGTTATGAGTTTTAAAGGTCCAAAATTGTAAATTATGATTATTCTTAGCATACTAATTTTGGCATTTTACACCGTTCTCATCGGAAGTTTAAATTATGGATTTAACAAAGTGCCTCCATTTAAAGCAAAAACACATTCTAAAAAAAACTGTTTTTCTATTGTTATTCCCTTTCGGAATGAAGCCGACTATTTACCAGAACTATTGCGCTCTATTTCAGAATTAGATTATGATAAAAACCAATTTGAAATTCTACTTATAAATGATGGCTCTACAGATACTTCTGAAGCATTAGTTTCCGATTTTATAAATACTCACGCAGACTTTCAAATCTCATTACTTCAAAACAAACGCCTATCAAATTCTCCAAAAAAAGATGCGATTAGCTTAGCCATTTCTAAATCTAAATGCGATTGGATTTTAACTACCGATGCCGATTGTGTGCTTCCGAAAACATGGTTAGATGCTTTTAATAGTTTTATTGAACAGCATACATCTTGTCAGTTTATTGTAGCGCCCATCACCTATTTCACAACCTCTAAATTTCTAAATATGTTTCAGTGGTTTGATGTGATGAGTTTACAAGGTGCCACTGTTGGCGGATTTGGAATACACCAACCCTTTTTATGTAATGGCGCCAATTTAGGATATAAAAAACAAGCCTTTTACGATGTAAATGGGTTTGCAGAAAATGATGTTATTGCCAGTGGTGATGATATTTTTTTACTTGAAAAAATAAGCAATAAATACCCTGAAAGTATTCAGTATTTAAAATCTACCGATGCTGTAATTTACACACATGCCCAACCTACTTTAAAAGATTTAATTAGTCAGCGTAAGCGTTGGGCTTCAAAAACAAAAGCCTATACAAACAGCTTTAGTAAAATTACCGGACTCTTGGTTTTAAGTACGAATGCGTTACTAATCTGTTTATTTATATTTATGAGTTTTGGAGATTTTTCACCGACTTATTTCACAGGCTTGTGTGTCGTTAAATTTGTTGTAGACTTTATGCTTATTTATAAAAGCGCTCTGTTTTTTAATCAGAAAAAAGGATTAAAATGGTATGTAATTGTCGCTATGTTATATCCTTTATTTTGTACACATGTTGCAGTAGCGTCATTGTTTACATCGTACTCTTGGAAAGATCGCAAGTTTACGAAATAGAAATCTAATTTACTTTTATAATAATAGGAAGAGTAAATAATGAATTCACTTTTTGTCCGCGTTTTATGGCCGGTTCAATAGTTGGCAGACTATCTAAACTAGAGGTGACTAAGAATTTAATATTCGGAATTTCGGCCTGAGTCAGGGAATCGACTTTAAAGTTTAGCAGACTTAAATCGCCCGTATCTGAAATTTTAAATTGAATGAGTAACGTATCCAATACATCGCGGTTTACAATAATACGCTCTGCTTCCAAACGTTTTAAAATCGTGGCTGCTAACGTTTGCTCGAAACATTGTTTTCGATACTGTTGTGTGGCCGATGTTTCGCAAGATGAAAAGGTAGGATATTCATCGACTTCATTCCATGTAAACGATTGTAATTCTTCATTTAAAATGGCTTCGGTAGATGTTTTTTTCACCTTTAAATCGTCGCAAGCGCAGATTGATAGTAATGCAAGTATAAATACGAAATGCTTCATAGTTTAAGATGAAAATCGAAAATACAATAATTTTAGTATTTAACACTTTTTCGAATGCAATTCTTGACTGAAATTGATTAGAGTGGATCCAATTCAGTTTAAAATGCTTCAAAATAAAAAAACCGAAGTGATTAGCTTCGGTTTTTAACATATATATATTAATGTCTTAGTCTTGTACTTGAAACACAATAGGTAAAGAATATGGCACAGTAACTTCTTTTCCTTTTTGTTTACCTGGTTGCATTTTTGGTAATAAATTCACAACACGTACTGCTTCTTCGGCCAAAGCATCTTCTGAAGCTCGGGCTCTCGCATCAACAATATTCCCTTGTTTGTCAATTTTAAAAATGACACTAATACGTTGCCTTCCTGAAAGATCTAATTCTCCTGCTAAATCCGTATTATAATTCTTTCCTACAAATTGAGAAATTTTGTTAGACATACATTTCTTTCGTTCTTCTACAGATAGATCTTCACAACCAGGGAATATGGGTGGTTGCTCTACAACAGTAAAAGGCACTTCTACGTCTTCTAAAATTGTAGATTCAGAATTTTCCGCCTCTTTATCACAAGAGGTATACAACAGCATTGCAAAAATCATGGGTACAAGCAAGGCATACTTAATTAAATGGATTTGTTTTGATTTCGTTTTTGTTAACATAATGATTCGTTTTTTGATTAATGATTGTTTAAAAAATGGATTGATGAATGAAATATGATTGACATCGAAAACTTGACTCAACAAGTTCTGATAGTAGGTCACTTTATCTTGTTGTTGTACCACTAAAGCATCCGCTATATATTCGTGAAGTGTAACCATTCTATTTTGGTACATATACACTAACGGATTAAACCAAAACACAATACGAAGCAGTTCGAAAAACAATAAATCGGCACTGTGCTTCTGACTTTTATGAACACATTCGTGAGCCAAAATGGGTTTATAATTTTCAGGACTTATGGCATCGCCTAAAAAGACATAATTAAAAAATGAAAAGGCTGCCGAACTGTTTTTTAAAGTGATAATAGTAAGTCCGTTAATCGTATTCTTTTCACTTATATTGATTGTTTTAAAGAGCTTAAACATTTTGAAAATAAATATAAATGCGGACACACTAATACCGACATATAATATGAATTCCAAGGACCAAAACGAACTGCTATTTTTAAGGTAAACCGTTGGTAATATTTGAGTCTCTACAGTCGATGCATCTGGATTTAAGATCACGGCTGGCAATTGCACGATATAGTTTTGAGCCAAAACATTTTTAAAAGCTTCAATTTTAATTAAAGGCAATACAAATGAGGCTATTGGTGTACATAATATGTAAAATCGATTCCAATTAAAAAAAGTCTCACGTCTTAAAAACAAATCGTACACCACTAAAAAGAACAATTGGAACGCTATGGTTTGTAGGATGTAGTGCAGCATAATTATTTGTTTTTTTCGATTTCCTTCATCATGGCTTCTAAATCATTTAAACTCACATCGTTCTTCTTTACGAAAAATGACACTAAACTTTTAAACGATCCTTGAAAATAATTATCGACCAACGTGTGTAACGACTGGTTGCTATAATCTTGTTTAGAGACTAACGGAAAATAAATATGACCTTTCCCCTGCTTTTCATAATCTACAAAACCTTTACTTTCTAAAATACGCACAATGGTAGATACTGTATTGTAAGCCGGTTTTGGTTCTGGTAATTCCTCTATTAAAGCTTTTACATTGGCATGTTCTAATTGCCAAAGCACTTGCATTATTTCTTCTTCTGCTTTTGTTAACGACTTCATCTAACTAAGTTTTTAGTTTAACATTGAAACAAATATAACTAAATATTTAGTTTAAACTAATTTCTTAGTCTAAAAAAGTAATTGATAATATATGTAACTTGCCATACGCTAAATTTAGATTATGGATTTCGTTTTAGTTTTTCTCGGTTTAATATGTATGATTATAGGCTTGCTGGGTAGTTTTCTACCTATACTTCCAGGACCTCCAGTAAGTTGGTTAGGCCTTTTGCTTTTGTACTTAACCAAAGTGATCCCCAATGATTGGACTTTTATTACAATTACTTTTGTAATAGCTATCGCTATTGTGATTATAGATTATGCGATTCCTGCTATGGGAACCAAAAAATTTGGAGGTAGTAAATATGGTGTTATTGGGACTACTGTTGGTTTGGTAGTTTCCATTATTTTCCCAGTATTCGGATTTCTAGGTATAATTATATGGCCTTTTATTGGAGCTTTTGTTGGAGAAATGTTTTTTAAAGCCAATCACAAAACGGCTACTAAAGCTGCTTTTGGCTCGTTTTTAGGATTTTTAACGGGAACACTTTTAAAGTTTATTGTCGGAATTGTGTATTTCGGATTATTTATAAGTGTGTTTTGGAAACACAAAGAAGGGTTTAGTTTGTTCTAAAAAAAAAGTCTTATAATGAGGGTTATAAGACTTATATAATTTTTATACTATCGAACTATTTCAGAATTGAAGGATTAACTTTGTTTTATAGTTGATACTATTCCAAATATAAGTAGTCCGATTGATATTTTGTTGCGGTAAAACCGTACTTTTTACATTTTATTTAAAATTTCTGTTCTTTTTATAAATATTATTTTAAATAAATCCCAATTTCTTAGCTTCACTAATTAAAGATTCGTCTTGCCCATCTTCTATACTAAACAGCATTTTTAGTTGTTTTTTTCGTTTTTCGACACCGCTTAAAGATAAATTAACATGCTCGGCCAGGTTTTTAGTTTTTACACCCTGCGATAACAAATATAAAATACGTCGGTTTTTATCGTCTAAATAAATATCACTGGTTACGGTTTGTTTTAAGTATTTATTTACAGTACCACTATAAAATGGAGGAAAATTTATTATAGCTTGGAAAGCACTTGCTAATTCCCTAGATGTTAAATCACTTTTTATTAAAAACCCTTCTGGATTAAATTCCTCAATTATATTATGAATTCGGTAAGCCTCGTTAAACATGGTTAAAATTACAATCTTGGCATCAGGCAAAATTTTACGGGCATATCTTGCTAAATCTTCACCACTTGTAAACTGACCATCTGAAGAAGGTGGGATTTTTATATCTATAAATAGTATATCGTAATGTTGTTCTTTTCGAATACTACGATGCATAGCTTCTATAGATTGATCGCAATTATTAGCCACATCTATTAATAACTCTTGTTCCGGTTTCTTGGTAGACAATAATGTGTTTTGATACCCTTCGAGAATCATAGGATGATCGTCTGTCATTAAAATTCTAATAAGTTCGCTCATTTCTTGATTACTATTTTTTTAATTAAAAATCGGGGTTCTAATTGAAATTTTTGTGCCTTCATTTTTCTCTGATTTGATCACTAAGGAACCATTGATTTCGTTTACACGTGACGACATATTTTTTAAACCGATTCCTTTTCTGGATTTTGACAACTCAAATCCGACTCCATTGTCTGTGATGTCTAAACAAATATCACTTTCTTTTCTGTAAAAATTGATATTAAAATGGTCTGCTTTTGCGTGTTTATAAGAATTTTGAAGTGCTTCTTGAATAATTCTATAAAAATGAATTTTAATTCTGTTAGAAATTCCATCCCAATTTATATTGTCTTCATATTTTAATGCACACTCTAAATTATATGCTAAAGATTGCTTCTCTAATAGTTCCTTAACAATATCGATATACCCAGAATGAGACACGAAATCCATATTTAAATCGTGCGAAACTTTTCGAATTTCTAATTCAATCGTTTTTAATTCGTCTATATAATTGCTCCGCGTTTCTATGGCTTCGTCTGTCTTGCTCGCATTTAAACTATCTAAACTTAAACGAGTTCCAAAAAGACGTCCCAAAACACCATCGTGCAATTCTTCAGATATTCTACGTTTTTCTAAGGTTCTCGCCTCCTCTATTTTATCTTGTTGAGAAAGCATAAGGTTATAAATCTCTTCGTTAGCTTTCTGTTGTACTTGTTTAAATTCTAATGCTTTGTTTTTATTGCGCTGAAATACGATTACAATTATTAAAAATGACGTTATTAATAAGACCACAGAAATCAACATAAACAAAAGTCGTTCTTTGGTTATTTTTTCATTTTTAAGCTGTATTTCTTTTGTTTCATATCTTATTCTGGCAAATTTATTACGCACAGAACGTTCACTTTTATGAAGACTATCGCTTAAACGAATGTAATCTTTGTAGTAGTCTACCGCCACACTATCTACCTCTATTTCAGACAAAAGCAATAAGGATTTTAACAAATCGTCGTTATGATAGTTCTCCGATATGTCTTTTGCTTTATGTGCATAAAATTTAGCTGAATCCTTCTGATTCTTATCATTATAAAATTCTGCTAAATGTTGATTTATAATAATAGAATTATAGGAAGAGTCATTTAAACTATTACTAACCTTTAGCGCTTCTAAATAGAGTTCCGGAAGCTGGTCTTCATTTTTGTTTAAATATAGCGTATGTGCATAATTGTCTAAAACAAGAGCATAAATTTGAGGACGTTGTGTTTTTAAAGAAGTGTCGCTTAAAATGTCTTCATAATACCTTAAAGCAACATCGTAAGCCCCTGAATTTTTATAGGTTAACGCTAGGTTATTCATGGAATTACTAATCGTCTGACTATTATCCCCGTTTAAACGGCGTTTTAATTCTAATGATTTATTATGATAATCTAATGCATCTTCATACTGCTCGAGTTCATCGAAAACTATTCCCAAATTATTAAATAAAAAGGCTTTCTTACGAATATTATTTTGGGTGTCGGGCAAAGAATCTAAAAGCGTAATCCCTTCGACAGAAGTGACTTCACTACCAATAAAATCTTTTTCATTTTTTTGAATAATTGCAATTCCTAATAAGGTAGAAGCCGTATTATAATTGTCTTTTAATGCCCTATAAATTTTTTCTGCTTTATAAAAATAATTATAAGCACTGTCTGCTGACCGTCTAAAATAGTAATTGGCGGTATTGTGATACAATAAGGCTAAGGACACAGAATCCCCTGCTTGTTCAGCATGTTTTAAATTTTCATTATTCGTACTTAAAAATAATTGATCAGCGCCTTTTTCTTTATACAAGTTCGCTATTTCAATGGTGCTTTTTAATTTTAAGGAGTCTATTTTTAATTTAGTAGAAAGTTGTTCTGCCTGTTTCGCAAACAAAAATCGACTATTATAATCGTACTCTTTGAAATTAGAAGATTTCTCAAGTAGACGTTCGATACTATCAATATCTTTAGTTTGTGCGAAAGTCTTAACATTGAAAACGTTAAAACACATCACAAGACACATTAAAATTTTATAAAAGGTAGTCAAGATTTAGGATATCATTTCACCAAATATATTTATATTTTTTGAATATAACATGTAATTAAAACGTTCAATAAGGTATCTATTTCAGGGTCTGTTATAATTCGTCGATCGCGCCTCCCACTAGAATTGGAATTCTGGATTCTACGTTATCTGGAGCCACAAGCATATCGTCGTCCATTTCTTCATTGACAAAAGCAGTTAACGATCCGAATAACAAAAAGACTATCACTCTAATTTTTAAATTTTTCATAAGTATATAGTGTTAGGATTGTGTGTTTTTTTTAAAATCTATTATAATTCGTCGATTGCGCCTCCGGTATCAGATGTGCTTGCTTCGATAGTATCTGGTGCAACTAGCATATCGTCGTCCATTTCTTCATTAACACATGCGGTTAACGATCCGAATAATAAAAGGGCTAATACTGTATATTTTAGAGTTTTCATAAGTAAATGTTTTTAGGGTTGTTATTATTTTAAATTTATTTTAGGTGATTATAGTTCGTCGATTGCGCCTCCAGTATCAGATGTGCTTGCTTCTATAGTGTCTGGTGCAACTAGCATATCGTCGTCTAGTTCTTCGTTTACACATGCGGTTAACGATCCGAATAACAAAAGAGCAATGGCTGTATATTTTAAAGTCTTCATAAGGTGATGTTTTTAGGGTTGTTATTATTTTAATTCTGTTTAATCTGTTATAGTTCGTCTATCGCGCCTCCGGTTGGTACTGGTGCTGGTGCTTTCATTTTTGCTTCTACGTGATCTGGAGAAAGTAACATATCGTCGTCCATTTCTTCGTTTACACATGCAGTTAACGATCCGAATAATAAAAGTGCTAATACTGTAATTTTTAAGGTTTTCATAAGTATATATTTTTGGGGTTGCTATTATTTTAAATTTATTTTAGGTGATTATAGTTCGTCGATTGCGCCTCCAGTATCAGATGTGCTTGCTTCGATAGTATCTGGTGCAACTAACATATCATCGTCTAGTTCTTCATTAACACATGCGGTTAACGATCCGAATAATAAAAGGGCTAATACTGTATATTTTAGAGTTTTCATAAGGTGATGTTTTTAGGGTTGTTATTATTTTAATTCTGTTTAATCTATTATAATTCGTCGATTGCGCCTCCGGTATCAGATGTGCTTGCTTCGATAGTATCTGGTGCAACTAACATATCATCGTCTAGTTCTTCATTAACACATGCGGTTAACGATCCGAATAATAAAAGTGCTAATACTGTATATTTTAGAGTTTTCATAAGGTGATGTTTTTAGGGTTGTTATTATTTTAAATTTATTTTAGGTGATTATAGTTCGTCTATCGCGCCTCCGGTATCAGATGTGCTTGCTTCAATAGTGTCTGGTGCAACTAACATATCGTCGTCTAGTTCTTCATTGACACATGCAGTTAACGATCCGAATAATAAAAGTGCTAATACTGTAATTTTTAAGATTTTCATAAGGTGATGTTTTTAGGGTTGTTATTATTTTAATTCTATTAATCTATTATAGTTCGTCGATTGCGCCTCCAGTATCAGATGTACTTGCTTCAATAGTGTCTGGTGCAACTAGCATATCATCGTCCATTTCTTCATTGACACATGCGGTTAGTGATCCGAATAATAAAAGTGCTAATACTGTATATTTTAGAGTTTTCATAAGGTGATGTTTTTAGGGTTGTTATTATTTTAATTCTATTAATCTATTATAATTCGTCGATTGCGCCTCCGGTTGGTAATGGTGCTGGTGCTTTCATTTTTGCTTCTACGTGATCTGGAGAAAGTAGCATATCGTCGTCCATTTCTTCGTTTACACATGCAGTTAGTGATCCGAATAATAAAAGTGCTAATACTGTATATTTTAGAGTTTTCATAAGGTGATGTTTTTAGGGTTGTTATTATTTTAATTCTATTAATCTATTATAATTCGTCGATTGCGCCTCCAGTTGGTAATGGTGCTGGTGCTTTCATTTTTGCTTCTACGTGATCTGGAGAAAGTAGCATATCGTCGTCTAGTTCTTCATTAACACATGCAGTTAACGATCCGAATAATAAAAGGGCTAATACTGTAATTTTTAAGATTTTCATAAGGTGATGTTTTTAGGGTTGTTATTATTTTAATTCTATTAATCTATTATAATTCGTCGATTGCGCCTCCAGTTGGTAATGGTGCTGGTGCTTTCATTTTTGCTTCTACGTGATCTGGAGAAAGTAGCATATCGTCGTCCATTTCTTCGTTTACACATGCGGTTAACGATCCGAATAATAAAAGTGCTAATACTGTAATTTTTAAGATTTTCATAAGGTGATGTTTTTAGGGTTGTTATTATTTTAATTCTATTAATCTATTATAGTTCGTCGATTGCGCCTCCGGTTGGTAATGGTGCTGGTGCTTTCATTTTTGCTTCGACGTGATCTGGAGAAAGTAACATATCGTCGTCTAGTTCTTCGTTTACACATGCAGTTAACGATCCGAATAATAAAAGAGCTAATACTGTAATTTTTAGAGTTTTCATAAGGTGATGTTTTTAGGGTTGTTATTATTTTAAATTTATTTCAAGTGATTATAGTTCGTCGATTGCACCTCCGGTATCAGATGTACTTGCTTCAATAGTGTCTGGAGAAAGTAACATATCGTCGTCCATTTCTTCATTAACACATGCAGTTAACGATCCGAATAATAAAAGTGCTAATACTGTATATTTTAGAGTTTTCATAAGGTGATGTTTTTAGGGTTGTTATTATTTTAAATTTATTTTAGGTGATTATAGTTCGTCGATTGCGCCTCCGGTATCAGATGTGCTTGCTTCGATAGTGTCTGGTGCAACTAGCATATCGTCGTCCATTTCTTCATTGACACATGCGGTTAGTGATCCGAATAATAAAAGAGCTAATACTGTATATTTTAGAGTTTTCATAAGTAAATGTTTTTGGGGTTGCTATTATTTTAAATTTATTTTAGGTGATTATAGTTCGTCGATTGCGCCTCCGGTTGGTAATGGTGCTGGTGCTTTCATTTTTGCTTCGACGTGATCTGGAGAAAGTAGCATATCGTCGTCCATTTCTTCGTTTACACATGCAGTTAACGATCCGAATAATAAAAGTGCTAATACTGTAATTTTTAAGGTTTTCATAAGTATATATTTTTGGGGTTGCTATTATTTTAAATTTATTTTAGGTGATTATAGTTCGTCTATCGCGCCTCCGGTTGGTAATGGTGCTGGTGCTTTCATTTTTGCTTCTACGTGATCTGGAGAAAGTAACATATCGTCGTCCATTTCTTCATTAACACATGCAGTTAACGATCCGAATAATAAAAGTGCTAATACTGTATATTTTAGAGTTTTCATAAGTAAATGTTTTTAGGGTTTATTATTTAAGTTATATAAAGGTGTAATTATTCAATGTAAATGCTTTTAAGCGGAGGAAGGAAAATGTTTTTCATAAAGGCAATAAAAATCCTGCACTAATCATAACGATATGAATTAGTTACACAGCAAATTTATAACAAATTTAACATAAATACCACACACCTAGATTACTAAAAGCAACCTATTCGATGAATCACCCATATTTATTATTTTCAGAGTAAATGAAACGATTTATTGCGAAAAAAACATAATCGGAGACCTAGTATCCGAATACAGAGGTTCATACGTTAAGTAGAGCGTAGTACGATTGGAAGATCGATGCTAAAAACAATAATTGGGAATAGTATATTATTAGTTCTAAATGCAGATAGTAAAAAAGCCATAGGGAATTATTTTGGTTGATGTATCGCTAAATTTAGCACTAAATGAAGATTATTCGACCTTTCGCACCTATTAAAAGCATGACACTCGAATTAAAGTAATATAAGCCTATTTAAACATAACTCTAGATGGCTTTTTTAAGAAGAGTTACCACTCCGAAAACCAAGCTTACTCTATTTATAAATTCAATAAAAAAACGACGTCGGAGGTAACTCTTTAGTAAACTTTTAAAAATTATTATTAAAATATCAATATTGAATACCAAAAAAAAAGTATCTACGTTTCATACATTAATTACCTATGACATTACTTATTTTTGTGAAGCCAACTTCATAAACTCTAAAAATAACTTTAAGTTAAAGTTGTTTTTTATTAACTGATTTTAAATTAATATTGCACTCGTGTTTAATGAGTTAGAACATTTATGAAAAAAGAAAACGCAAAACAGTCACTGCTGAAATATAAATATATTCTTGTAGGTTTAATAATTATTACATCTTCCGTTTTAGGCACTAAAACTTTAGCAAAGTATAAAACAAACCCGAATCATTTAGCTTCAAAATTAGAATTCAATACAGCTATAAATATCAACGCAGACGATAATTATGCACACTTGCCATTTACTGCTCCTGCAGAAGATTTTAGACCTTTAGATCTATATAACGATAACGAATTTACTTCTGTATTACAAAAAGAGATTTATAAAAACACGAGCTGGAAACAACTTATTAAAGATAAAAAGATGGCTATTGGGGTTATCGACTTAAGTAATCCTGAATTCCCAAGGTTTGCAAACCTCAACGGGAATGAAATGATGTACGCAGCGAGTTTACCTAAAATTGCCGTATTACTAGCCGCTGAAGATGCGATTGAGCAAGGCGAATTAAAAGATACTCCCGAGGTTAAAAGCGATATGCGATTAATGATTAGCAAATCGAACAATCAAGCAACCACAAGAATGATTGATCGTGTTGGGTTTCAAAAAATTGAAGACGTTTTAACTTCAGAAAGATACCATTTATACGATAAAGATAACGGTGGCGGATTATGGGTTGGCAAGCGTTATGCAGCTTCTGGAGCTACTAATAGAGAGCCTTTAAAGAATTTAAGTCATGCTGCAACAGCAGAACAAGTTTGTCGCTTTTACTACTTAATGCTACATGGAAAACTTGTAAATCCAAAACGTTCTAAGCATATGTTAGATATGATGGAGCACCCTGAACTACATCATAAATTTGTAAATACATTGGAAAAAATAGCTCCTGATGCGCGGTTATTTAGAAAATCTGGATCATGGAAAAATTGGCATGCCGACTCTATATTAGTATGGGATGCAGAAAGAAAATATATATTAGTAGCTCTAATAGAAAATCAGAATGGAGAGCAAATTATTCGTAATTTGATAACCCCAATTGAAAAAGCTATAAATATAAAACCTAATGCGGTTATTAAAACGAGTTAAAACCTATCTTCTTAAAGTATTCGACTTAAATGAAGATGAGTTACAGAAAACCTTACTTCTGCAACTCAATATATTTTTGCTAATAACTACTCTTTTAGTAGTTAAACCCACAATAAATTCACTCTTCCTTTCAACTCTTACAGCCAACGCTCTACCGTTAGCTTATATACTAACGGCCATTTCTGCTGTAATTGGCTCATATTTTTACGATAGATTTTTGGAGCGTTTCCCTCTAAACAAGGTTATAGAGCTGACTATTTTAGGATGTTTAGCGTCACTTATAATCTTCGGAATAACCTTAAATATAAATGTAGATCTGGGTTATTTATTATACATCCCTTATATCTGGGTTGCCATATACGGACTACTAACAACATCTCAGTTTTGGATTCTAGCCAACCTCGTCTATAACATTCGTGAAGCTAAGCGGGTCTTTGGGTTTATTGGTGCAGGAGCAATAGCCGGTGGTATTTTTGGAGGTTATTTAACCTCTCTGCTAACGCGATTTATAGATTCGGAAAACCTACTATTTGTCGCCGCTTTTTTACTGTTTTTCTGCTTACCGATAACACGGTATATCTGGAAAAAAAATGTGAGCAAACCCGAATTTGTTCCTCTAAAACAGAAACCTGTTTATAAAGGCGAATCACCCCTAAAACTTATTAGACAATCTAAATTATTAAGTTTAATGGCGCTTGTTATTGGGGTTAGTGTAATGGTTGCAAAATTAGTAGATTATCAATACAGTCATTTTGCTTCAGAATTAATTGTAAACCCCGAAGATTTAACATCGTTCTTTGGATTTTGGTTTTCAACATTAAGTGTCGTTTCCCTTCTTATTCAATTGTTTTTAACCAAGCGTATTGTTGGCACTTTTGGAGTCGGCAAATCCTTATTATGGCTCCCTACTGGAATTTTATTGGGTTCTATGCTATTATTATTTGTCCCAGAATTAGGTGTCATTGTATTCATAAAAATTATTGATGGTAGTTTAAAACAATCAGTAAATAAATCGGCTACAGAATTATTATCTATTCCCATTCCTATCGATTTAAAAAAGAAAACTAAAACATTTATCGATGTTGTAGTAGATAGTATAGCTACCGGATTAGCTGGAATTATTCTTATCTTTTTTATAAACGGACTTAATATTCATTCGATTTATGTAAGTATAATCACCATCTTACTCATTATAGTATGGATCTTTTTAATCTTTAAGTTACGCTTGTCTTACATAAATGCTTTTAAAAATTTATTGGACACCTCTGGCAGTAAAGATATTGATAAGTCTAAGCCTAAAAAAATAGTACTTCCTGTAACGTCTATTATAAGTAGTATAAAAGATGTGTTTGAACATGGTTCTGAAAATCAGATTTTACATATGCTTCAAAGGACTTTAGAATCGCCGGACGAACGCTTATTTTTGGCAACAAAAGCATTATTAAAACACGAGTCTGTAAAAGTTAAATCGTTAGCTATTGAAAACTTATACTACTTAAAAACTGAAGATCTTTCCGATCAAATTGAACCTTTTATTTACAATCCAGATCAGGAATTAACCACAAATGCATTTCAATATTTAATTCATAAACGTAAAAAAGACACCCTAAATCTCTTCGAATCCTACCTAAATAGTACAGATGAATCCATAAAGAATGCAACATTAATCGGTTTATCTTTAGAATTGAATAACAACCCGATTTTACAAGAACGCTTCAACTTTAATAGATGGTTACAAATCGCTATTGACGAATGGAGTATATCATCGGACACGGAATATAAGACCGTAAAAATTAAAATAATTCTTGATGCTATTGGGAATATTCATGCAAAGGCTTTTTATTATATGATTGGAAATCAACTTCAAAACACCAATCTGAGTATTGTAAACGTTGCCATTAAAAATGCAGCTAAAACAAAGTCTAATCTCTTTTTAGATGCTATCGTTTCCTGGCTTTCTAAAAAAGAAACAAGAACACAGGCGATTAAAGCGCTTCATAGTTACGACGAACATATAATTGATGAATTGATAGATAAAACGCTGAAAGAATATTACGATTTAGATGACATGTTTGTGATCCCTACAGTTATTGAATCGTTTGCATCTCAAAAAGCAATTAATGCCCTGCTAAAATTAATTGACACCACAGAACATTCTGTAACTATAGAAGCTATAGATAGTTTAAAACGTTTAAAATGGAATTATCCAACCTTAAAAGTTAAGGATGCTTTTATAGTCGATAAAATTTTAGACGAATGTCAAGTTTATCAAACCACCTTATCGTCTATTCATTCGCAAATCATAATTAATTTTAAAGAGCGTATTAATCACGTAAACACGCAGGCTGAAGATGAAGCTAGAAATGGCTTGATGCATATTTTAGAACAGCGATTGGACCGCCAATTGCGCCGTATATTTAAATTTTTAGGCATTAAATATCCACCGAATGAAATCGATCCCATCCTAGATATTATTATTAATGGTGAAGAAGAACAACGTATCAATGCCATAGAATTTTTAGATAATATTCTGGATTACCATCTAAAACGCGAATTGATTCCTATAGCCGAATCTGCTTTTATTAACAATGACATCTCTTATGATATTATTAAAAAACTAAACCTAAAGGTGTATTCTGAATCGGAATGCTACAAGATCTTATTACAACGCCACGACATAAAAATTAAACATGCAGTCCTGTATTTAATAGAAAAAACAAACAAAAAAACATTTATTCCGCTAGTACAAATGGTATTAAACGACACGAGTAAAAGTATTAGAAATCAAGCACAGCAAACTCTAGATGTGTTAAAACAGTTGCCTTAATATTCGTCTTCACTTTCCATTATGGCATCAATTTTAGAAGCCAATATTAAATGATCGTAAGCTGAATTTTTCTGCAAAACATTACTCATTAAACACACGGCGTAGCGCTTACCATTTGGTTTTTCGACTATAGCCACAGAATTCATATAGTTATAAACATTACCCATATAATTGCCACATTTGCCTTTGTCTTTGTCACATTTATAAAAACTACCAGATTTAAAATAAACTGCAGAACTATCTAACGATTTGGAGCCCGCATAACGGATTCGTCTATCTGTCATGTACAACAGACGTTTCATCTCTAAACTCGATTTTTCATCTACAATCTCTCCTTTTTCGAGTGCCATTACAAATTTTATAAGTCCGATAGGCGTACCAATACTTCCACCACTTCCTGGTATATAATCTCCTGCTCCATTTGTAAAAAACTTACCTAAACGCCATTCGTCTTCGGTAATTCCAAGTTCTCTTAAAGGCGCATTTACTAAATCTACAGCCAATTGAGATAATTCATTTTTCGGTGTATTTTTAAAGTAGGCTTCACTTTCTTCGAAAGTTAATTTCGGATACTTATCTTGAAACACATGCATTAATACTGCTTCTCTCCAAACTACACTGGCAGCACCATTATTACTAACAGAAACCATATGGTCCAACCACTCGTAAAGACTAAATGTATCTGTAGCAAGCACTGTACGTTTTACCAATTTCTGAGTTTCTAAATTGTAAATAGGCACCGTATGATGATCGTATAACGCCCATTTTCCTGCAGTAATAATTTTATTTTTCAGTAACTGTTGGCGCTCCTCAAAACTACTTCCTGGTAAAATTTCACACAGTTGTTTAAAAAATGCTGCTAATACGACTAGCTTCCCCACACTTCCTGGCTGATATCCTACAGATTCGCGATGTTGTGCGTATCGTAAAGGTTGACCTTTCGTCATATCTAAAACCGTCATAGAATAGTTTTTATCTAATCCTCTAAACAGTTTTTCTACACGGTCTTGCAGTTCTTTATCTTCTTCAGGAAGATTAACTAATTCAGACTTTCTATCGACTAAATTTAATTCTATTGAATTTATATCTTTAAATGCTCCTGGCGGAATCCGATCGCTTTTAATTTCTCCATTTTTTACACGCTCTAAGTAGGCCAAACGTTTAATCCCTGTTAAGGTATAACCATCGATCGGGTAGAAATGATTGGCCGTAAAACCAAAACATCCTAAAATAACAATAAGTAGAAGTAGTTTTTTCATAATTATAAAGGAGCGTTAATGGATATTTTTTTATTTAAGTCCACTTTAGGTGTAATCGACTCTAAATAAGTGGAGCTTTTAGCTTTTTTATTTTCGACAAACGGACGGACTTGAAACAGCCAGAGTTTATCATCTTTAAATCCAAGTTCGACATCGTAGGGCCCTTGAATATCTTTTTTAGACATTTTATTAATTAATTCTTTACTAAAATTATTTACCGCTTTTAAATGTGCTGTACTCACAATTTGTTTTTCGAAAGTAGTAATATGGCGTTCCGTTCCTCCTGTACTTGGCAACGATAAATATGAAGGTTCTCGCGATGGTGAAATTAAACGATGATCTCCATTATTTTTAATCGTCCATGTTTCTGCCGCTTGTCCGTCTACAGCGCCGCCCACACCACGACTAAAAGCGACAGTAATTTCATCTGTTTTCCCTGTAGACACACCTTTTGTAATCATAACACCAGAAAAATCATTATTCACTCCTGGAATGACTAATATTGAAGGATATACATTTTCAGGATTTGTTAAATATTTTTGGCGCCATTTAAAACTACGCTCTGTATAAGGCGATGCCCAAACGGTTTTTATACCTTCAATAATTTTGTTACGCTCTAATACATTAAATAAGGTTAAATTTAAACCAGCACCTGTAAAACTCTTTAAATCTTCCATATTGGTATCACTTCTTAAAAAGACTGGAGTTTCTCCTAAATCGGTACCTAAAACAGTTTGAAAACAATTTTCCAAATCTGTAACAAAATCATCTAAGAGAGGCATTTCAATAATTAAATTTCGGAGTTTATTTAATGCTGTTAATTGAAACTGCTCAACGTCTTTATCTGGTTTCCCATCTGCTGTCATCTGGCGCGCATCTTTAAAAATACTATTTAGATAATCCCAATACGTTGTATCTTGATTGGGAATATTTTGTTTCATATGATTTAAAAATATGCCGAAAGGAATTACAAAACCATCCACCACATGATCTGGGAAATTTTCTTTGAGTTCGCCTAAATTAGCGGCTTTCGGACCACAATAAATACCTGAAGACTCTGCATTGACTTCATTTAAAGTTAAAATGGTAGTTCGATCTAGTTTAATTTTTTCCACAGGAACAGTAATCATATCGTGCGACTGTTCTGCTTTAGAAAACAACTGCTTTTCTTCAGAAGTCATTTCAGTTTCGCGTTTCATAATTACGGTACCTTTATTAGAAACCGCATAGAAAACAACTTCGCCAGAATATGTTTTAAACTCTCTAATATTATCCGATGAAATCGCTGCATTTGGAATCCCTAAATTACGAGCCAGCAACTGCACATGGGATACTAAATTCCCTTCGGAAACGGTTAAAATTCCGGCTATAGGTTTTAAATCCGATGGTGGTCTTTCGAAAACATAAATATTATTTGGGTCGACCTCCATGCCTTCTCCAGAACCATCAACAACTATTAATTTCCCTTTAGCATAACCTGGATTTAGACCATGAATATGACTTTGATTCTCTAAGTTTAAAACACGATTACTTAATGAAGATTCCGACGAAATAAACGTCCCTAACTTCCCTATACTATTTCCTAACGGTAAGGCGACAGAACCACGAATTCTATCATCCATAAAACCATGAACCAACGGCTCGAAACCTTCATAAAGTAAAACGACATCTCCAAAAATTGCACTATTTTTTCCTGTCCCCCACTCCAATTGTTTACGTGCTGCTTCTAAAATTAAATTCAATCTTTCTATAGATAAGCTAGAATCTTTTATGTCTGAAAACTGCGTTTTAATTTCTTTCCACTCCCATATTTCTGTGTAGCCCGAAGCTGCTGAAGCAGTACTTAAATAACCTATTTTACGAATTAAATCTTGTAAATTTGTTTCTGGAAATCCCCCAATCTGTGTTGTGATTAACAACTCTAATTGAAGAGACAAATCAAATAAAGCCAATCGCCCTTCAGCCGTTTGTTCTTCCAAAAGATGTTCCCGAATAATCCACATGGTTTCCGCAGTGCTTTCTATCTTTGATGCTATGGTTGCACTTTTATAATCTGCAATAAAATCAGTTAATTTATTTTTTAAATCTCCATTGGAAATATCCTTTAAATACATAGACAAACTTTCGATTTGAACGGGTTTAAAATAGTCGTTCATGGTTTGTACCAAATCATCCAATTGTGTATTAAGTTTTGGCGTTAATTTACCGCCCTGGTCACTTTTAAATTGTTTTACACGTTCTATGTCCGAAGGTTCTGGTTGTCCATGAATTTTGATTCTAAGATTCATAAAAGGCTCATATTCTTCGGCTAAAACTTTAGACTGACTGCGCATAAGCTGAGCGACATTGTCATCTTCAGAATGCGGAATATCTTTTACCGCTTGTCTAATTAAATAAAAGTCTTTAGTAATGACTTCATCATTTTTAAGTAACCCTATAAAAAATGCTTTTCCCCAAGCTTGTTCGTCCTCGACTTGAATCGCACCACGATAAAACTGAGCACGTCTATGTATCCAACCATTATCTACAGATTTTAAATAGTTTTCCACCATATATTGCTTTAAACGCGAATGATTATGATCTTGATCCCAAAAATCATCCTTATTGGTAGATGCTAAAATCTGACCCAAATAAATGTGAGACTTTTCTCCTAAAGTAATAACCTCCTCTTTGTACCTCGCATGTTGCACACCTCCATCTTCGCAAGGTTCTTTTGGCATGTTTAAAGTACCATCGTCACAAAACCAACGAATGTCTCGGTAAGGACCTCGAATATCTTTTTTATAATTAGAAATAGACTCCTTGATTTTAGAATTATCTACAGCCGATTTATCTTGTGCAAAAACAGCACAAGTCATTAAAAAACAAATAAATGAGACAACTAATTTGTTCATAGCACATGGAAATGGTTCTTAACGAAAATATATAAATCTATACTAATAACGTTAGAATAATGAATAAAAACTTTAGGGTACAAAAACCGACATATTTTCCAATATAACAGGCTTTAATACATTAAAAATTAGCACAATTAACCAAAGCGTACACTTTAATTATATAATATTAGAATTGAAAGTTTATGAACCGATATGCGTCTAGGTTTTACGCTTTCTATATTTTTTTATATTTTTGAAAACTACTCTAAAAGACATTCTAAAATGCCTAGTATTTCTAAACTTTCTTTAATTGCTTTTCTAATATTTTTTTCTAATAATATCTACTCTCAACTTAACGATAAGAAGATGGGTAGTTGGTTTATGTATGCCTTTAATACCGAAATAAACGAAAGCCAATGGGGGTTTCAAGGAGATATACAACATAGAAATTGGAATGTTTCGGGCGATTTAGAACAGTTGCTTTTAAGAGGAGGTGTGCATTACACACCCAAAAACAGCAGACTTAAACTTACAGCTGGATATGCCTATATCCAATCTGGTTATTACGACTCGAGCGAAATTCAAAACCATGAGAACAGAATTTACCAAGAAGCTAGAATCCCGCAAAAGATTGGTAGCCGTTTTTACCTAGCGCATCGTTTTAGATTTGAGCAACGTATAGTCCAAAACCAAGATTTTAGAACCCGATTTAGATATGCTTTAAGTATAGATGTACCTATAAACAATAGATTATTAATTCCTAAAACATGGTATGTTACGGTATACGATGAAATATTTATTAACGGACAGAAAGATATTGGTAACGATATACAAGTAGATCTTTTCGATAGAAATCGTGCGTATTTTGGAATAGGTTATATTATATCGCCACATTTAAAAAGCACATTTGGATTCCTTAGACAAAGCACCTCCACCTGGAGTAAAAATCAATTTGTATTGAGTCTATTTCACAATATTTAATTGTTTTAGATTTCAAAACAGCAGATGATCGGCTAACCTATTCAACCACCTTTTCCACACGGTCTACTGTATCTTGAATAGAAAGTGTTAGACGCACAATACTGTCTTCCTTAGCGAATAAATCGTGAGGCACATTAGAATCTAGTGTTAATATATCACCTTTTTTTAATGCATGCGTTTGTCCTTCTACCCCAAAATCAATTTCACCTTCAAACAATTCAACAACTATAGGTTTTGGTGCTTTGTGCTCTTTCATTAACTGACCTTTCTTTAATAAAATGCGAATTTCTTTACTAAATGCCGTTTGCAGAAGCACACTAATTGCAGGCTTATCGGCGTTATATTCTAAATTATCGTATAAATTATTTGTAATCATAATGAATGTATTAAAAAGGTTTGTTTGTAGAATGTTCCATTTTACCGAAGATATTAAAAATTAGTCAGAAACTTATTATCTTAAATCTTTAATAAGGAACCAAATTAGCTTTACAGAATGATTACATTTGATTCAATATTGGTTCAATATTGATTGAGATTGAGTTAATTTTAGTGGAATAATTATAATATGTTTGCGCCAATTCAACTTTTACTTTGGAAGAAAAACAACAAATCAAAACAAAACCATCTACAAAGCTTAAGATTTTTAAAATCTTAAGAACTATTTTCATCGTCTTTTTTCTCCTCTTTCTTGCTATCATACTCTTTATAAGAAGTCCATGGGGACAAAATATTATTGTAGATTATGCCACGTCTTTCGTTTCGGATAAAACTAAAACCAAAGTCGAAATAGACAATCTTTTCATCACTTTAGATGGGGACATAAAATTAAAAGGACTGTATTTAGAAGACACTAAAGGAGATACCCTAGTTTACTCTAGATCGCTTGAAGCCGATTTACCACTATGGCCAGCCATTACAGGAAAAGGCATAGGTATTGAAGATTTAAATTGGGAAGGTTTACGTGCCAATGTTATTAGAAAAGATTCCATTTCTGGTTATAATTTTCAGTTTTTAATTGATGCTTTCGCCTCGAAAACGCCAGCACCCGAACCGCAACCAGAAGTTTCAAGCGAACCACTAAACCTTATTATTGGCGACATCCATCTAAAAGATTTTAATATTGTTTTTAACGATGCTGTTCTGGGTATTGATAGCAAATTTAAAATCGGTCAGGTTGAATTAGATTTTGACACTTTCGATTTAGATGCTATGGATTTTAGAACATCTGATATTTTAATCTCTAATTCTGAAATTAACTACATTCAAAGTCCTGTTCCGCCTTCTGTAGATACAACAGCTACAACTTTGCCTTATTTGCTTTTTGAAGATTTTAAAATTGAAAACACAAAAGCGCACTACGTTTCAGCTGAAGATGGCATGGATTTAAACACCAATATTTCTACATTTTATGCCGAAAACACAACGATCGACTTAGCCAATACTAGTTATTCCATTGAAAATTTGGGCTTAAAAGATTCTGAAATTGTTTTTCTAACCACGAGTAACACATCAGAAACTAAAACTGAAAGTCCACAAAATTCATCCTCTGCAATTGAGTGGCCAGCATTAGTGCTAAAAGTGGATAATATCGATATAGAAAATAATAAAGTTAAATATGCCGTCGATAATGCAAAACCAATTAAAAACATATTTAATGCCAATGCCATTTATTTGGACAATCTTATTTTAAATGCAGAAAACATATATCTAAAAGATAAAACTGCAGGTTTACATTTAGAAACCTTTTCTTTTATTGAAGGTTCTGGCCTAAATCTTAAAAAAGGGGAATTACAGATTGAAATTACAGATCAGTTTTTAAAGCTAACAGGATTAGATATCGCACTTAATAACAATAAAATCGCTGGAGAATCGCGTTTAGAATATCCAAATATTTCGGCCTTAACCAAGGCACCCGAAGCTTCAAAATTAGACTTACAAATACCGGTTATTCAACTAGACATTACTGATGCTTACCGATTTCAACCCGAATTAAAAAACAACACCTATGTTGCTAATTTAAGTCAGAAATTAATCACCGGGCAATTACATGCGAAGGGCTATTTATCGGCGATCAATTTAAATAATACGTCCATAAATTGGGGCAAAACCACACGTATCTCTGCTACAGGATTAATTAAAAATGTGACCAATCCAGATAATCTAATATTAAACATATCCCCATTAAAAGCCCAAACTAGAAAATCTGATTTACTCCAATTGGTAGACGAAAAAGAATTGGGTTTAAATTTACCAGATAGCATTGTGCTTACTGCAACTATAAATGGACGTTTAAACAATATAAAAACCGAGGCACAATTAACCTCATCTCAAGGTCTCGCTAAGTTAACTGCCTCTTATAAAGACAGCAGCGGATTAGCTTTTACATCTGACCTAGAGATTAAAGAATTTAAACTTCAGGAACTTTTACAAAACGAAAATTTAGGTCCATTAAGTGTCACTCTTAAAGCGAGCGGAAGTGGTAAAACCATAAACGATTTAGACGCGAATTTGGATGCCATGATTTCAAGTTTTAGATTAAAAAATTACGACATTATAAACTTGCCTATAACAGGTAATATTGAAAATGGAAAAGGATATATCGAATCGGCCTACAAGGACAAAAACATAAACTTAGATTTAAAAACAGAAGTCGTTTTAGATAGCGTATCTCCAGAAATTATTGCCGACTTAAACCTTATTGGAATAGACTTACAAGCGCTTGGATTGATGCAAAAAGACATTCGAGCTGGACTTAAATTACATGCAGAATTTAAAGGAAATGCAGATGTTTTCGATTTAAAAAGTAACATAAATAATGGAACAATTGTTTTCGATAACAGCACCTATTTACTTGGAGATATTAATGCTGAAGCTCATGTAAAAAGCGACACCACCTTTGTGAGTGTAACCAATAAACTATTGAGTTTGGAGTTAGCTTCTAATGCCAATCCAGCAACGTTTAGTAAAGCTTTAAACGAGCATATTTCTAGCTACTTTAGTTTAGATACATTAAATACAACTGCAGACACTTCCAAAACACTAACGAACAAACCCGTGCAATTAAAACTAAGAGGCACACTAAATGATTCTCCTATAGTTAGTGATGTCTTTGTTTCAAGTTTAACGAATATAGATACTGTAAATATCGCTTTAGATTTTAATCAGGCAGAAAAACTTTTAAACGCCAAAGTATTAGCACCTCATATTAATTATGCGGGGAACGAAATTGACAGCTTGGCATTTACATTAAATACGGATAAAGAAAAGTTTATTTTCGACCTTGGTTTTAATAATATTTTAGCTGGACCTATACATATAAAACGAACAAAATTTAGCGGAAATCAAGTCAATAAAGAAATGGATTTCACCATGATTTCTTACGATCAGGAAGACGTTTTAATGCAATTAAATTCTAAAATTAAAAAAGAAGAGGATCAAATAATAATTAACGTCTTACCAGATAGCTTAATTTTAAATAAAGAACCTTGGCAAATTCCGAGCGACAATGCGTTAACTTACAGTCCTGGCCGTTTAGATTTTAAAAACTTCAAATTTAGTAATACTACTAAATCAGTATCCATTGTAAACTCAAGCTCTGAAAGTGATGGAAAAGATCAGATTACTGTAGATATCGAAAATTTTAAAATCGAAGACTTTCTCGCGTATTTAAATCCGGATAAAGAATTAGCGCAAGGGGAATTAAACGGGGCTATTACAGTTCAAAGTCCATTTGAGAACCGGGGATATATAGCCGATATTTCCATTAATAATTTCAATGTTATTGACACAGATTTGGGGACCTTAACTTTAAAAGGCGATTCTAAAACTAAAAATGATTACACCTTTAATTTATCAACAAAAGATGGCGATGCCGATATAGATGTTGTTGGCGAGTACACCGCTTTAGATACCAACACAAATTTAGATGTCGATTTTGCGATAAATGAATTTAAAATGAAAGCGATAGAAGGGCTTTCTCTTGGCGAACTTGCAGAATCTTCAGGTGCTTTTAGCGGTAAATTCAAGATTGATGGTTCATTAGACGATTTGCAATACGCTGGCGATTTAGTCTTTAAAGACTCAAAATTTAAAATTACAAAACTGAATAGTTTTTTCGTTTTGGCTAACGAAACATTAAATATAGATAACAGTGGTATTAGCATGTCTAATTTCACCATAAAAGACGAGAACGACAGTGCTTTTGTTTTGGATGGAAAAGTAGGTACCGCTTCTTTAATAAATCCAACATTCGATTTAAAAATTAATGCAAACGATTTTCAAGTTCTTAATGCTACAAAAGAGG
Organism: Formosa undariae; assembly: GCF_042427615.1. Taxonomy (NCBI): domain Bacteria; kingdom Pseudomonadati; phylum Bacteroidota; class Flavobacteriia; order Flavobacteriales; family Flavobacteriaceae; genus Formosa; species Formosa undariae. The sequence continues at coordinate 256,923 of NZ_JBHMEZ010000001.1, forward strand.
AAAACGATATGTATTATGGTTTCCTTTCTTTTAATGCCAATGGAACCATTCAAGGCGATTTAAATGTGCCTATAATTAAAATGGATGTAGGTGTTTCACCTCGAACAAATGTCACCTATGTATTACCATCATCGGCAGTAAATATTGAAGAACGTGACGGTGTTGTACTTTTTGTAAACCGAGATAATCCGGATGCCATTTTAAGCAGAACGCAAGAAAAACAAGCCACAGTTACGGGAATAGATCTGCAAACCAATCTGTCTATTAGAAAGGAAGCCGTTATTACTCTGGTTTTAGACGAATCTACCGGAGATAATTTTCAGACCTCCGGAAATGGTGACTTTATATTTACCATGGACACCAACGGGCGCATGAATTTATCTGGAGTATATACCGTTTCTGGCGGACATTATGAGATGAGTTTATACGAGGTTGTAAATCGTAAATTCGAGTTAGTCTCTGGTAGTAGAATTTCATGGTCGGGAAATCCGCTAGATGCCACCTTAGATGTTAAAGCACTATACAATATAGAAACATCGGCTTCTTCGTTAATGGCTTCTCAAGTATCAGGATCGGACCCAACTACTCAAAACAAATACAAACAAGTACTCCCTTTTGAAGTGTATTTAAACATAAAAGAAGAACTTTTACGTCCTAAAATTTCATTCAGTTTAGATATGCCGGAAAGTGAACGTGGCGCCATTAGCGGACAAGTTTACGGAACCATTCAGCAGGTTAATCAACAAGAAGGCGAATTAAACAGACAGGTATTTTCACTATTAGTAATGAATCGTTTTTATCCCGAATCAGGAAGCGATGGTAGTAGTGGTGGTTTTGCTTCTATAGCGAGAGACAACCTTAACGATGCCTTATCCGACCAGTTAAATATGTTTTCAGACAAACTTATGGGGAATTCGGGCTTAGAATTAGATTTCGGACTAAATAGTTTTACAGATTACCAAGGCGACTCCTCGGAACAGCGTACACAACTGGATATTGCTGCTCAAAAGAAATTATTTAACGACCGTGTAATCGTTCGTGTGGGTAGTGCTGTAGACATAGAAGGTAGTGATCCTACCGGAGAAGAATCGCCTTTAATAGGAGATGTCAGTTTAGAATATTTAATTACACCGTCTGGAAAATACCGTCTTAAAGCTTTTCAGAAAAATGAATATGAATCTGTAATAGATGGTCAAACTATTGTGAGTGGATTAGCGTTAATTTTCACACAAGAATTTAATGAATTTCAGGAATTATGGGATGCCTTGTTTCGAAAAGAAAAAGCACTTGCTAAAAAAAGGAATAAAAAAGAACTTAAAGTGAAGAACAGTGATTAAACAAACAACCTTTTATAAAAGTACTAACCGTTTATTTAAATTGAATAAACGGCTATACGTTGCTCTGCTCTTGTTGCTTTTAGTGATTCAATCTTGTAGTATCCAGAAGCACATTCCTGAAGACGAATTACTGTACACCGGTGGTAAAGTCGTTATAGAAACAGATTCTATATTAGAGCAAGAAGAACAACTTAAAAGTGAATTAGAAAACATATTAAGACCAGCCCCGAACTCTAAATTTTTAGGAGTCTATCCTGGCTTATATTTTTATTACAAAACACAGCGAGAGAAACCCGGTTTTATAAATAATTGGCTTTATAAAAAGGTCGGGGAAGAACCTGTGTATGTCTCAGATGTTAAAACCTACGAAGTCGACGATATTATAATCAATCGACTAGAAAATCACGGCTTCTTTTACAGTAACTCGTCTTCAACTCTAGATAAAAATGAAGAAGAAAAAACAGCTGAAGCACTTTATAACGTATCGATAAAACAACCTTATACTTTAGCGTCTTATCAATTAGATTCTATACAAGAACCTATTTATACAGATATTAAAAGCAGTATAAGCACTACGGAATTTAAAGAAGGTCTACGGTTTGATTTAGCCTTTTTAAAAACCGAACGCCAGCGTATAGATAACGAATTAAAAAGAAAAGGGTATTACAATTTTAACCCAGATTTTTTAATATTCGAAGCCGACACCACGAGATATAGCTCGAGGCAATTCGATTTATATTTAAGACTAAAAAATGCAGTTCCACAAAAATCATTAGTACCATATCGAGTAGAAAAAATTAATATCTATTCTAATTACGATATTGAAAACAGTGCCGCTACCAACGATACGATTCGGTTTAATAATAAAAACTTTATAGAAACGGAATCGTATTTTAATCCTAAAAACTTAGATCCTTTTATTACACTTAAAGAAGGCGATTATTATAGTCCGCGACAATCTAGAAATACAGCAAGACGCCTTTCAACCATAGGAACTTATAAATATGTAAACATTCAGTACGAAGAAATGGATTCTTTATTAACAGACTCCACAGCGGTTTTGCATGCCAACATTTACCTATCTCCTTTAAACAAGCGCGCTTTAAAAGCAGAATTGCAAGCCGTGACAAAATCTAACAGTTTTGCCGGACCTGCATTAGAATTTTCGTACAGTAATAGAAATTTATTTAAGGGTGGAGAAATTTTCAATTTAAGCACGAATTTAGGTTACGAATTTCAAATGGGAGGTAATAAAAACGATCCAAGCGCAAGTAGTACATCCTTAGGTATAAAAGGAGAAGTACTCTTTCCTAAAGTACTATTCCCTTTTAAAATTAGCGACAGTTTTTTCGATTACTCTATTCCAAAAACAAAGACCAGCTTAGGGATCGATTATTTAAACCGATCAGATTTATATAGATTACTCTCGGGTACAGTAGAATTTGGATATTTATGGAATGAGAACAAATATACTACCCACGAGTTTAATCCGATTTCTATCAATTATAATAACTTGATTAAAACCACTCCAGAGTTTGATGAAATACTAGAGGATAATCCGTTCTTACAACAAAGTTTCGATCAAGAATTTATAGCAGGTTTAAATTATTCCTTCACCTATAATGAAATGGTAGATGTAAATAAAAAACATCAAATTTACGCCAATACAACCGTAGATATTGCGGGTAATGTGGTTAGTTTATTTGGTAAGGACGATGCAGACACTAGAACCAGAACATTCTTAGGCTTGGAATACGCACAATATGCCAAAGTTGATATTGATTTTAGATATCATTTTAATATTAATAGTAATCAAAAAATTGCCACGCGCCTCTTTGCAGGATACGGAATGCCATATGGAAACTCTGATTTGATGCCCTATATTAAACAGTATTATTCAGGAGGACCAAATAGTGTTAGAGCATTTAGTATTCGTTCTTTAGGACCAGGAACCTATGCCGGTACAGAAGATGGTTCTTATAACAATTTTGTAGATCAGACGGGGAATATTAGATTAGAAGCAAATATAGAATATCGTTTTCCGCTCTTTTCATTCTTTAAAGGTGCATTATTTGCAGATGCCGGAAACGTTTGGAATTCAAAAGAAAATGAAGCCTTACCAGGCGGAAAGTTCAGCTCAGATTTTATGTCACAATTAGGGATTGGTGTTGGCGTTGGATTGCGTGTAGATGTTCAAGGGTTTGTAATCCGTTTCGATTTTGCAGCACCAATTCACGATCCGACATTAGAAGAAGGAGAACGTTACGACTTTCAATACAACGAAACGACTTTTAATTTCGGTATCGGATATCCGTTTTAGATTGTTAGGCACACCATATTTTACCTAAACTTATAAACCAAAGCGTGTAACTTATTACTAAATTTGTCATCTAGTTTTTAAGTATGACACACAATTTTGAATTAAGACACGTAAACGTAACGCGGTACATGATGCCATTACGAGAAGGCGGATCATTACCTGCTTTAGCCGAAGCTGACGACGATTTTAAATATGTTTTAAAGTTTAAAGGAGCAGGACATGGCACCAAGGCATTAATAGCCGAACTTATAGGTGGACAAGTTGCAAAGGCATTACACTTACAGTTACCCGAATTGGTTTTCGCTCATTTAGACGAAGCTTTCGGACGCACTGAAGCCGATGAAGAAATTCAGGATTTACTTCAAGGCAGTCAGGGTTTAAACCTGGCATTACATTTTTTATCTGGAGCCATAACTTTCGATCCTGCGGTCACCACTGTAGACGAAACCTTAGCGTCTAAAATTGTGTGGTTAGATGCATTTATAACAAATGTAGATCGTACATTTAAAAATACAAATATGCTAATGTGGCATAAAGAATTGTGGTTAATAGATCACGGAGCATGTTTATATTTTCATCATTCTTGGAGTAATTGGGAACAATCGGCTAAGAGTCCGTTTAAACTTATTAAAGATCATGTACTCTTACCACAAGCTTCACAAATAAAAGCAGTTGATGCCGAATTTAAAGCGATTTTAACCCCAGAAATTTTAAAAAACATTGTCGATACCATACCTGATGAATGGTTACAATGGGAAGACGTAAACGCTTCTCCAAACGACATTCGTGACGTCTATTTTAATTTTTTAAACACGCGCCTCGCCCATTCTGAACTCTTTGTAAATGAAATTGAACATGCAAGATCTTAAACTATACGAATATGCTATAATTCGCGTGGTTCCTAAATTAGAACGCGAAGAATTTATAAATATCGGTATCATTTTATTCAGTAAACAAGCCAAATTTATTACGGTTTTACATCACATTCCAACTGAAAAAATAAAACATTTCTCAGATGATTTTGATATCGATCAACTTCAAAAAAACATGATTGCTTTTGAATGTACTGCCAACGGAACTAAAGCTGGCGGTCCCATTGCATTAATGGATATTCCGTCGCGTTTTAGATGGCTCACAGCTATTAGAAGTTCGGCGATACAAACCTCCAGACCACATCCTGGTATGTGCGCTAATTTAGAAAAAACAGCACAGCGCTTGTTTGAAGAGTTGGTTTTATGAGTTTTACCTTAGTAATCTATTGCATTACTATTTAATTCGTTTAAGCTAAAGCGCATCTTTTGTTCTTTGTAATTTTAAACGTATTTAAAACTGAACAAAATGAAACCAAACACAAAAAAAGACATCGGTCACGATAAGGATACAGAGTTTGTAAAAGACAAAGAAAATCCGACTCGGAATTATATTTTTCAAAAAGACAAAATCACAAAACGAACTTCTCTTTTTGTATTAATACTCTTATTAATTTTAGTTGCCGCGGTTGCTATGACTTCTATTTTCTTAGAATAATTTAGACTATATAAATTTAAATTATAAGGTTTAAAAAGAATAGAATAGGGACGCCCTAAAGTAAATCCCAATTACAAGGGTTAGAAAAGGAGTTTTATACAGAAACTTTCTTTGTATGTATCCTTTCATTTTATTAAAACGAATACGGTACAATCTTCTTGTTTTATATCTGGTTAAGAATCTATTAGAATAATTTATAGTTATCAACTTAAATAATCATGAATATTTAGATATGTCATGCTACTCTTTAATTAACAGTTCTTTTTTAGGAAATCAGGATTTTTAAACGACTGTTATCAAAAGCTATTTTAAAGATCCATACCTTATTAAGTGCTAAATTTTCAAAATCTTTCGTATTCAATCCTTAGAACTTAAGGCATAATTACGTTTTAACACATCGTTATTAATAACGTCGAAAGTATCTCCTCTATTATATTCTAATACTTCTCAAACAATCAATTTTAATGTGGTATTTCGTTACAAAATTAACAACTGTTAGTAGTCCTTATTTATTAAAAACAAGACCTAAGTAAGACACTTATACGAGAAATTAATATTTTAAAATGATCTTAAAATAAAAAAGCATCCCGATTTTCAAGTTTGAAAAAAGGAAAGCCTTCCATTGGTTTAACAACTTAAACCTAGATAAACACTACATTTATCCAACAACACAACTACTTTTTATTGCAAAAAAAAAGCCTCAATTACTTGAGGCTTTTAGCAATATTGCGGTCTGGACGGGATTCGAACCCGCGACCCCCTGCGTGACAGGCAGGTATTCTAACCAGCTGAACTACCAGACCGTTGCGTTATTGCGAGTGCAAATATACACCCCTTTTTTATATTACAACTATAATTTATAAAAAATTTTATAAATTAATTAAATAAGCAAAAACCAAGACCTGTAACACGCTATAAAACAAACTATTAAGAGACAAAATCCATGTTACAAATCCCATACATATTACAGCGGAGTCACTTATTTAAAGTATAAAATGCCTTTAAAATAAAAAAGCATCCCTATTTTCAAGTTTGAAAAAAGGAAAGCCTTTCATTGGTTTAACAACTTAAACCTAGATAAACACTACATTTATCTAACAACACAACTACTATTTACTGCAAAAAAAAACCTCAATTGCTTGAGGCTTTTAGCAATATTGCGGTCTGGACGGGATTCGAACCCGCGACCCCCTGCGTGACAGGCAGGTATTCTAACCAGCTGAACTACCAGACCGTTGCGTTATTGCGAGTGCAAATATACACTCCTTTTTGAAATACACAAACAAAAATTAATTTTTTTTCACTCTCTTTGGAGTCATAAAAACTTAGAACGCTCTACCATAAAGGTAGTCAGTATATTATCGAAATTATTATTTATATCGGCTTCGACATATTTAATCTTATATTGGGCACATTTTAATTTTAAAGCTTCAAAATATTTTAAAATTTCGGTTTCATAGTTCGCTTTAATCGTGTCTGCATATACATTTAAATAAGCTCCTGTTTCAACATCTAAGAAACGCTTAGGCGTATTATCGAAATTAAAATGCAATTCTTTTTCCTTATCGAATACATGAAACAGCACCACTTCATGTTTATTATATTTTAAATGACGAAGGGCTTCAAACAACTCGTCTTGTTTTGCAGACTCTTGAAACATGTCTGTAAATAAAACAACCAAAGACCGCTTATGTAAATTCTCGGCGATATGATGTAAATAGGTATAGGTATCTGTTGTTTTCTCCTTAGGCTTCGACAATAGCACACGTTCCAATTCATTTATCAACATATGGCGATGCCTATCACTCCCCTTTTCTGGTGCATAATACTCGTAAGTATCACTATATACACTTAAACCTACTGCATCGCGTTGTCGTTTAAGCATATGCATAATCGATGCTGATGCCAAGGCCGAAAACGCTATTTTATTAAGATGCTGCAGTGAGTATTTCTGCAAATCTGGATAATGCATAGAACTACTATTGTCTATTATAAGATGACAACGTAAATTGGTTTCTTCGTCGTAACGCTTGGTGTATAGTTTATCGGTTTTAGCAAACAACTTCCAATCGATGTGCTTTGTACTTTCTCCTTGATTGTAAATTTTATGTTCGGCAAACTCAGCCGAAAATCCATGAAACGGACTTTTATGCATTCCTGCAATAAAGCCTTCGACAACTTGTTTAGCCAACAATTCTAGATTAACAAATCCACCAACATGTTGTAACTCTTCTTTTAAATCCATGAACTGCTTTTAATACCTTCTAAAAATAAAAAAGGTTTAGCATCACGCCAAACCTTTTTAATATATTATGTGTTTTGAATACGATTACAAAAGCTTATCGATAGCATCTGTATACGATTTTTTAGGCGCTACACCTACTTGGCGCTCTACCACTTCTCCGTTTTGAAAAACTAAAACAGTTGGAATGTTACGTACACCATATTTAGAAGCAAAGTCTTGATTTGCATCAACATCTACTTTACCTACTACAGCTTTACCTTCGTATTCTGTACTAATTTCATCAATAATTGGTCCTACCATACGGCAAGGTCCACACCAAGCTGCCCAAAAATCTACCACTACAGGTTTATCACTTTTTAAAACAGTTTCTTCAAAATTCGCGTCTGTTATTTCTAATGCCATTATTTTATATTTTAAAAGTTTTACTTCTTGTTATTATACAAAATTAGTCAAAAATTTTGCTAAACCTTACATGCCACCTATTTGTTTTCTTTATTGGCAAATTAGCATAATTGATAATTTTTAATTCTGCTGAATTAATTCAATTTATAAAACACCTCTTGTTCTTCTAAAGCATGTAACAATTCTTGCGAGATCGTAATTTTCTGAGTCCTACTTACCATAGGAAGCTTGACTTTATCTTCTTGATCGTAAACAAGGAAATTTAATAATTTAGTTCCAACATGCGTATCGAACAAATGTTTTAAATCACTTACCTTATTTTCTGTTAAGTTAGCGATATTAAGCTGAATGGATAATTTCTTAGCATATTGATCCATAACATCATGTAACAACTGAAAGCTATTAAACTGAATTCTCGGTTCACTTTTCTTTCCTGTATCTTTATTTACCCAACCTTCTCGCACAAATGTCTTCACATGCACGAAGCTATTTACAACAAAAAAATGTCTGAATTTTAAATAATCTTCTCCAAAGATCCTAAACTCAAAACTATCGTTATAGTCATCTATAGTAAACAACGCCCATCCTTTCCCCATCTTACTAACACGGTGTTGTACATCTGTAATAACTCCTCCAAAAGTAAGTTCGGCATTTAAACACGCTTCTAGATTTCTAAGCATACTTAAATTCGCATTACAGAAACTCTTCATTTCGATTTTAAAATCATCTAAAGGATGTCCCGAAATATAAATCCCAACAACCTCCTTCTCTCTGGCAAGCTTCTCCATATTTCCCCACTCATCTGCAGGTGGCACTAAAGGCTCTTCTATTTGCACATCACTCGCTTCTCCGAACAAACTTACCTGAGCGGAGTTTTCATTTTCCTGATGCTTATTCCCGTATTTTACTGCTTTTTCTAAAAATGTAATACCATCACCGTCATCATAAAAATATTGCGCACGATGTGTATCTGTAAAACAATCGAAACCTCCTGCTAAAGCTAAATTTTCGAAGGCCTTTTTATTCGCTGCTCGTAAATCGATTCGTTTTGCTAAATCGAAAATAGATTTATAATGGCCATTTTTTTCTCTATTATTTACAATAGTCATAACCGCACCATGCCCCACACCTTTCACCGCTCCCATACCGAAACGCACCGCATAATCGTCGTTTACAGAAAACTTATAAAACGATTCGTTTACATCGGGTCCAAGTACATCCAACTTCATACGCTTGCATTCTTCCATAAAGAAAGTGACTTGCTTGATATCGTTCATATTATTCGATAACACAGCAGCCATGTATTCGGCAGGGTAATGCGCTTTTAAATATGCTGTTTGATAAGCAATCCAGGCATAACAGGTTGAGTGGGATTTGTTAAAGGCATAACTGGCAAAGGCTTCCCAGTCTTTCCAAATCTTCTCTAATTTCGTAGCATCATGTCCTTTTGCACTCGCTTGGTCAATGAATTTAGGCTTCATTTTATCCAGTACCGCAATTTGCTTTTTACCCATGGCCTTACGCAAAACATCGGCTTCACCTTTCGTGAAATCTGCTAACTTTTGCGACAAAAGCATTACTTGCTCTTGGTACACCGTAATTCCGTAGGTTTCTTTTAAGTACTCTTCCATCGCTGGTAAATCGTACTCAATTTCTTCATCACCGTGTTTTCTACTAATAAAACTCGGAATATATTCCATTGGCCCTGGTCTATACAAGGCGTTCATGGCAATAAGGTCATCGAAAACCGTTGGCTTTAACGACTGCATGTGTTTCTGCATTCCAGGAGATTCATATTGGAATACACCTACCGTTTCTCCTCGCTGGAATAACTCATATGTTTTAACATCATCCAAAGGAAAATTCTCTGGATCTAAAAGAATATCATGTTTAGCCTTTACAATTTTTACCGTGTCTTTAATTAAGGTTAATGTTTTTAACCCCAAGAAGTCCATTTTTAGTAGTCCCGCATCTTCCACAACCGAGTTATCGAACTGGGTGACATACAAATTGGAATCTTTAGCCAAGGACACTGGAACGAACTTGGTAATATCGTCTGGCGTAATAATTACACCACAGGCATGAATTCCTGTATTCCTTACAGAACCTTCTAAACGACGTGCTAAGTTTAATGTTTCGGCCTCAAGATTATTACCATCTGCAAGCCCTATCAGTTCGTTAACTTTTTCTAAATCTTCCGCTCTAAACTTCTCTTTTAATCCCTTTTCATCCAGGCCAAATATTTTATTCAGCTTAGACATATTCGGAATTAACTTCGCAATTCTATCGGCTTCAAAAAGTGGTAGATCTAGTACACGAGCGGTATCACGAATAGAAGACTTTGCAGCCATCGTTCCATACGTAATAATTTGCGCCACCTGATTACTTCCATATTTGGCGATTACATAATCCATAACACGACTTCGACCTTCATCGTCAAAATCAATATCAATATCGGGCATACTTACACGATCTGGATTTAAGAAACGCTCGAAAAGCAGATTGTACAGCATCGGGTCGATATTTGTAATCCAAAGACAATACGCAACCACAGATCCCGCTGCAGATCCACGACCAGGACCTACAGAAACATCCATCTTTCTCGCTTCACGGATAAAATCTTCTACAATTAAGAAGTATCCCGGATATCCCGTTTTCTCGATAACTGAAAGTTCAAAATCTAGACGTTCGATAACTTCTGCTGAAAGTTCTTCGCCATAACGAATTTTCGCTCCTTTATATGTAATGTCTCTTAAGAAAGCATTTTCCCCACGTTTTCCTCCATCGACATCATCTTCGGCATGTTGAAATTTTTCTGGAATATCGAACTTAGGCAACAGTACATTTCGTGCTAATTCGTAAATTTCAATTTTATCGACTAGTCCTTGTATATTAGTAATGGCTTCAGGAATGTCTTTAAAAAGAGTCTTCATTTCATCTGAAGACTTAAAATAATATTCCTGATTAGGCATACCATAACGGTAACCACGACCTCGACCTATTGGTGTCGCCTGTTTTTCCCCATCACGTACACACAACAATACATCGTGTGCATTCGCATCCTGTTTATCTACATAATAGGTATTATTTGTAGCTATTAATTTAACATCATGCTTCTTAGCAAATGCAATCAAGACAGGATTAACACGATTTTCGTCCTCCTGATTATGACGCATTAATTCGATATATAAATCATCGCCAAATTGTTCTTTCCACCAGATCAAGGCTTCCTCAGCCTGATTTTCTCCGACATTTAGAACTTTACTTGGCACTTCTCCGTAAAGGTTTCCGGTTAAAACAATAAGGTCTTCCTTATACTGTTCTATCAGTTTTTTATCGATTCTTGGTACATAATAAAAACCTTCTGTAAATGCTGCAGACGATAATTTTGCTAAATTATGATACCCATTTTTATTCTTCGCGATAATGACGATCTGGTAACCATTATCTTTTCTAGTCTTATCTAAATGGTTCTCACAAACAAAAAACTCACACCCTAAAAGAGGTTTCATTTCATTTAAATCAGGTGTCCGCCCTGCCGCAATAGACTCTTCATTTTTTTCCTTTACACCTTTGTTATGATTAATAACTGCTCTTACAAAGTGAAAAGCCCCCATCATATTCGCATGATCGGTAAGTGCTACACCAATCATATTTTGCTTGGCTGCAGCGGCTACCAAATTCGGAATACTTATGGTAGATTGTAATATTGATAATTGGGTATGATTATGCAAATGCGCAAAATTAGCATCTGATAACTGTGATATATTTTGTTTGATTTCGGCTGCTGAAAGATCTGTTGCTTGCGCTTTTTGTAAACGCTCATTAATCTTTGCACTCGCCTTTTTTAAGTTGATGTGTTTTAAACCAATCAACTGAATCTCTTGCGGATTTGCTTTATTGAAATTCTCGAAATAATCTGGCTGAACATCTAAAGCTTCAACCGTAAATTCTTTTCGTCTTATCAATTCGAAGAAACAACGTGTGGTTGCCTCCACATCGGCAGTCGCATTATGCGCTTCACCAAAAGGTTTATTAAATAAAAACTGATGCAGTTCGGTTAAGGTTGGCAATTTAAATCGTCCTCCTCGTCCACCAGGAATCTCACATAACTTTGCTGTTAACTCTGTACAGGTATCTAGAACCGGAAGTTCTTGCAATTGATTGGCAACATCCTCTCTAAAAAATTCTGCCCCCATAATATTAAGGTCGAATCCTACGTTTTGCCCAACAACAAACTTCGTTTTACTAAGTGCAATATTAAATTTCTCTAAAACCTCTGCTAATGGAATTCCCTGTTCTTCGGCTAATTCTGTAGAGATCCCGTGAATTTTTTCGGCATCATAAGGAATATTAAAGCCTTCTGGTTTTACCAAATAATCTTGATGTTCGATACAATTCCCAAGTTCGTCATGCAATTGCCATGCAATTTGTATACATCTTGGCCAGTTATCTGTATCGCTAAAGGGTGCGTCCCAGCGCTTTGGCAAACCTGTTGTTTCGGTATCGAATATTAAGTACATAAAATCTGTTGTGCTAAAAAATGAGGAGGTTAAAAGTAAGAATTATTAAGGGGTTTTCGACTGCTCTTAACAACCTTTTATAAACAAAAAAAAGCAACACTTTGTGTTGCTTTGTATTATCCTATATTTATTTAAAACTATTCCGTTTTAAATGGCACTCTAAAAAACACGCCTTGATTAATATTAATCTTTTCTAATCCGTCATTATCATAAGCTGTAAACCAAAACTCACCGCTAACATACCCTTCTACACCATTAAGTTCTGTAATACTTATAATGCCTTCAGAATAAAATACAGTAGGATCATTAACCGCACTAAATAATGTAGAATATTCAATACCATTTACATCTGTAAATGTTGCTTTTGATGTTCTACCAGCCCCTAATGTATCTACTCCAATTTCATAAGGAGCTTCTAGCGCGATGACTTCGCCATTAAACACAGCAGACACCGTTAAAACATCCGACACTCTAGAAGCTTCTTCAGAAGTCGATTTCCAAACCTCATCTCCTTTATTAGCTTGAAATGCAGGATCGTTAAATTCTACATTATCATCACAGGAAATAAACATTAAACAAATTATAAATATGGTAGACCAAGTTTTCATCTTTTGAGCATCTTTTTAATTAAGAATTCAAAAATAAGGTAAATTAAGTTTATCATTTCATTTAAATTAAGTTACTGAAGATTAAAAAATTATATTATCTTTGCAGGCTTATTAATAACCGAGGTCGAGAACCTCAAATAATTAATTATTATGCCTGTAAAAATTAGATTACAAAGACATGGTAAAAAAGGGAAACCTTTTTACTGGATCGTAGCAGCTGATGCAAGATCAAAAAGAGATGGTAAATACTTAGAAAAATTAGGTATCTACAATCCAAACACAAACCCTGCAACTATCGAATTAGATGTAAACGGTGCTGTAACATGGTTACAAAACGGTGCACAACCTACAGATACTGCAAAAGCTATTTTATCTTACAAAGGTGCAATGCTTAAAAATCACCTTGCTGGTGGTGTTAGAAAAGGTGCTTTAACTGAAGAGCAAGCAGAAGCTAAATTTACTGCTTGGTTAGAAGAAAAAACTGGTAAAGTAGACTCTAAAAAAGATGGTTTAGCAAAAGCTGACGCTGATGCTAAAGCAAAAGCTTTAGATGCTGAAAAAGCTGTTAACGATGCAAGAACTGCTGCTGCCGCTGAGGCTGAAGCAGAAGCTAAGGCTGCTGAAGAAGCTGCTAATGCTACTCCTGCAGAAGAAACTTCAAACGAAGAGGAATAAAAAATTAATTTTTTATACTTTTAAAACCTGACAATTCTTTGTCAGGTTTTTTTATTTAAAATATTATGAAAAAAGAAGACTGTTTCTTTCTTGGAAAGATTGTAAAAAAATATAGTTTTAAAGGTGAATTGCTAATAAAACTAGACACCGACGAACCTGAATTATTCGAAGACATGGATTCTGTCTTTATCGATTTACGGAATAATTTAGTACCCTTTTTTATTGAATCATCTCAACTTCACAAATCAGAATTATTACGTATTAAGTTTGAAGATGTAGATTCTGAAGCCGATGCTGATGCTTTAATGAAATCGGATTTATACTTACCCCTTAGTTTTTTACCGGAATTAGAAGGTAACAAATTCTATTTTCATGAAATTATAGGGTTTACCGTCGAAGATATTAACTTCGGAAAAGTAGGTATTGTACAATCTATTAACGATTCTACAGCACAAGCGCTTTTCGAAATAGATCGTGATGGTATTGAAATTTTAATTCCGATGAACGACGAATTTATATCAAAAGTAGACAAACCTAACAAAACCATTTTTGTAGAAACTCCTGAAGGTTTAATTGATTTGTATTTGGAAGAGTAAATCTCATTTTTAATAAAACAATACTTCGGAAAGCCCCCCTTTCCGAAGTATATATTACAGCCTTATTATGAGTAAACCGTTTAAATTCAAGGAATTCACTATTAATCAAGATCGTTGTGCTATGAAAATTGGTACAGATGGCGTATTACTTGGTGCTTGGGCAAGCTTGGCCCATCGTCCATTTTCGGCACTTGATATTGGTGCAGGAACCGGAGTTATTTCTTTAATGCTAGCGCAGCGTAGTGGTATAGAGGTTATTGACGCCATGGAAATTGACGACGCGGCTTACGAACAATGTGTAGAAAATTTTGAAAATGCACCTTGGGCAGATCGCTTATTTTGTTATCACGCCGCTCTAGAAGAATTTGTGGACGAAATTGAAGACGAATACGATCTTATTATTTCAAATCCGCCCTTCTATTCGGAAGATTATAAAACGAATAATGAACAACGTGATTTGGCACGTTTTGCAGAAGCGCTTCCTTTTGACCATTTAATAGATAGTGCTTCAAAATTATTATCGGAACATGGTACATTTTGTTTGATTGTTCCTTTTAAAGAAGAAGCGACTATTATTGATTTAGCATCTAAGGTAGACTTGTTTCCTAATAAAATTCTACACGTAAAGGGTAATCCTGATTCAGAAATAAAACGCAGTTTAATACAGTTATCATTCGAAAAAACTGATCTTGAAATAAACGCACTTATTATTGAAACTGAACGCCATAAATACACCGAAGACTACATTAAGCTTACAAAAGATTTCTATTTAAAGATGTAATGTTTTGCTGAGTAATCGTTAAATTTGAGATTACTCACTATAGATAAGCGCACCAATTTCTTATCTAAAAAACATTAGCGGTATGAAACCAGATCTATTTGAAGCACCCGATTATTACAATCTAGACGATTTATTATCCGATGAGCACAAATTAGTTCGCGATGCCGCTAGAGCATGGGTAAAACGGGATGTCTCTCCGATTATTGAGGACTACGCCCAAAAAGCAGAATTTCCGAAACAAATTATTAGTGGCCTTGCAGAAATTGGAGCTTTCGGTCCTTATATTCCAGAAGAATATGGCGGTGCTGGATTAGATCAGATTTCGTACGGACTAATTATGCAAGAAATTGAACGGGGTGATTCCGGGATTCGAAGTACAGCTTCTGTGCAATCGTCCTTAGTTATGTATCCCATTTGGAAATATGGAAACGAAACACAGCGTAAAAGATACTTACCTAAATTGGCTAGTGGCGAATGGATAGGGTGTTTTGGGCTAACCGAACCGGACCATGGCTCTAATCCGTCGGGAATGACCACCAACTTTAAAGATATGGGAGACCACTATCTTCTAAATGGTGCAAAAATGTGGATTTCAAACGCACCGTTTGCACAAGTTGCTGTGGTTTGGGCAAAAGATGAAACTGGACGTATTCACGGTTTACTTGTAGAGCGTGGTATGGAAGGTTTTACAACTCCAGAAACTCACAACAAATGGTCGCTTCGTGCTTCGGCTACAGGCGAATTAATTTTTGATAATGTTATAATTCCAAAAGAAAATCTACTACCCAATAAATCTGGATTAGGTGCACCACTTGGTTGTTTAGATTCTGCTAGATATGGAATTGCTTGGGGTGCCATTGGTGCTGCTATGGATTGTTACGACACCGCTTTACGCTATAGTAAGGAACGTATGCAGTTTGGCAAACCTATTGGACAGTTTCAACTGCAACAAAAAAAGTTAGCCGAAATGATTACCGAAATCACCAAAGCACAATTATTAACCTGGCGTCTTGGTGTATTAAAAAATGAAAACAAAGCAACTTCTGCTCAAATTTCTATGGCAAAACGCAACAATGTAGACATGGCTATAACGATTGCTAGAAATGCAAGGCAAATGTTGGGAGGTATGGGTATTACGGGAGAATACAGTATTATGCGTCATTCAATGAACCTTGAGAGTGTGATTACTTATGAAGGGACACACGATATTCATCTCTTAATAACGGGATTAGATATTACGGGATTAAATGCTTTTAAGTAATAACATAATTATGATCTAAATTCGTTTATCAATTAATTTCAGGTAAGATTAGATTCCGCGCATTACAAGTCTTGAAATTGAGTAAATATCAGACGGCATAGAGATTCATTTTTTACATATTTACAATATACAACAATACCCAAAACAACTTTTTAAGTAAGCTGTTTTGGGTATTCTATTTTTAATTTAAGCAATAAAAATTATCTAACTCTCTGGAGCAAGTGTAACTTTTAAACCTTCCATAGCTGGTGTCATTTGAATCTGACAACCTAAGCGGCTATTGTCTTTAACATTAAACGCTTCAGAAAGCATTGCTTCTTCGTCGTCTTGCATCTCTGGTAATTCAGTATCAGATTCCACATAACACTGACAAGAAGCACACATTGCCATTCCACCACAAACACCAATTGTACCTTCTGGAGCCAGCTCGTAAGAACGAACGACTTCCATTAAATTCATGGCCATATCTGTAGGTGCTACAACATCGTGCATTACCCCATCTCTATCTGTAATCTTAATATTTATATCTTGCTCTTCCATAGTTTGTACTACTCGGTTGGTTGATTAATAAAACATCGACCAAAACTACACTTTTATTTTTTTATTTAATAGCCTTAACTACAGCTTTTGGAGATTCTTTTCTAGACCCGTCAAATCCATCAATACCGCTTACCGTTGTATACTTAAGCACGTATTTCTTCCCTGGATTAATAATTTTATACGCCGATTGACACATTAACGTTGCCTCATGAAATCCGCATAAAATCAATTTTAATTTTCCTGGATAGGTATTTACATCTCCAATAGCATAAATCCCTGGAATGTTCGTTTGGTAATCCAAAGCGTTATCCACTTTTATCGCATTCTTTTCAATTTCAAGTCCCCAGTTTCCTATAGGACCTAATTTTGGAGACAATCCGAAAAGCGGAATAAAATGATCTGTTTCTATGATAAATTCTTTATCGATGTGCTGAGATTGCGCAACAACGACACCTTCAACTTTATTATGACCAATAACATTAATGACTTCGGCAGGAGTTACTAATTTTATTTTTCCTTTCGACGTTAATTCCTGAACTTTTTCAACAGAATCTAAAGCGCCTCGGAACTCATTTCTTCGGTGAATTAAAGTCACTTCTGAAGCGATATCTGCCAAGAAGATACTCCAATCTAGTGCAGAATCTCCTCCACCAGAAATCACAACACGTTTGTCGCGATATACTTCTGGATCTTTAATGAAATATTCAACACCCTTATCCTCAAATGAAGCAATGTTAGGAATAAGTGGTTTTCTTGGCTCAAAACTCCCTAAACCACCAGCAATTGCAACAATTGGGGCTTGATGTTTAGTGCCTTTATTTGTTGTCACGATAAACGAACCATCTTCTTGTTTTTCAACTGTTTCTGCACGTTCTCCTAAGGTAAAACCAGGTTCGAATTGCTTAGATTGTTCCAAAAGATTTTTGGTTAAATCTCCAGCCAATATTTCTGGAAAACCAGGAATATCGTAAATTGGTTTTTTAGGATATAATTCTGAACATTGTCCACCTGCTTGTGGTAAAGCATCAATTAAATGACACTTTAATTTTAATAATCCAGCTTCGAAAACGGTAAATAATCCAGTTGGGCCTGCGCCAATAATTAGAATGTCTGTCTTAATCATGTATTAGTCTCTTCTAAAAAGTATCGCTACTTTTTTTATTCTACATTTATCACTTGCTCTATTTGAGGTACATACTTTTTAATAGTCATTTCTACCCCCGATTTTAACGTCATTTGATTTACGCTACAACCGACACATGCTCCTTGAAGTTGCACGCGAACTAATTTATCATCTTCTATAGAAATTAGAGAAATATTTCCTCCATCACTTTCTAAAAACGGACGGATTTCATCTAACGCTTTCTCTACATTTAATCTTATTTCTTCTGAAGTCATAACTTATTTTTTAACTGATGAGCAACCAGCCATCGTCGTAATTTTAATTGCTTCTGTTGGAGGTAAATCAACATTTCTTTTCACTACTTCTTCTACTACATTTTGTGTAATTTTCTCGAAAGATTTCTCTAAAATAGTAGCTGTTTGTAGCGCTGCTGGACGACCAACATCTCCTGCCTCACGTATACTTTGTACCAATGGTAATTCTCCTAAAAATGGAACTTGTAAATCTTCGGCTAAGTGTTTAGCACCTTCCTTACCAAAAATATAATATTTATTTTCCGGCAATTCTTCAGGTGTAAAATACGCCATGTTTTCAATTATTCCTAATACAGGTACATTGATGCTTTCTTGCTGAAACATCGCAACTCCTTTTTTAGCATCGGCTAAAGCTACATTTTGCGGCGTACTCACGACAACCGCACCAGTAATTGGTAACGCCTGCATGATACTTAAATGAATATCTCCTGTTCCTGGAGGTAAATCTAATAATAGAAAATCAAGTTCTCCCCAATGTGCATCGAAAATCATCTGATTTAAAGCTTTTGCTGCCATAGGTCCTCTCCAAACAACTGCTTGATCTGGTTTGGTAAAGAATCCGATAGACAATATTTTTACGCCGTAGTTTTCGACAGGTTTCATTTTAGGTTTTCCATCTATCGTAACCGACAACGGACGTTCGGCTTCAACATCGAACATTATTGGCATAGAAGGCCCGTAAATATCCGCATCTAAAATCCCCACTTTAAAGCCCATTTTAGCCAAAGTTACCGCTAGGTTTGCTGTTACTGTAGATTTCCCTACACCACCTTTACCTGACGCTACTGCAACTATATTTTGAATCCCAGGAATTTGCTTCCCTTTAATTTCATTTTTAGGTTTCGCAGCTGGAGCTTCAACTTTTAAATTCACTGTAATTTTAGCTTTCTCGTAAACTAATTCGTGAATCGTTTTTAAAATATCTACTTCAGTTCTTTTTTTTGCTTGTAAACTCGGGTTTGCAATGATAATATCTACAACAACTTCATCACCAAAAACTATTACATTTTTTACAGCCCCACTATCAACCATATTTTGTCCTTCACCAGGTACTGTTATAGTTTGTAATGCTTTGAAAACATCTTCTTTTTGTATCTTCATTTTAATATATTATTTGTGAAATTATAAAGCTAGAGAAGCTTTTAGAAGAGCTATTACTGAAACCCTTACATTATTTTCAGAAATTATTTATTTAGATTAATTCTAAGTCACAAATATACTGTGAATTGTTTAGAAACTGAAGGACTTAATTAGCAAAAATTTGTTAATTACATCTCCCCATTTCTCGCGTAATAACGACTTAAAAATCTGCATTAATAAAAAACCGTATAATCTCAGATGTTTTTCGAATTACGTACCACCTTTTTTAGTCCGAAATCATATCCTGGTAACGACTTAAATTATCTGTTGCCTGTAAAATTTTCGCTAATAACTGCGGATTTAAATTAGGGTTTTCCTTTAAATAAGTTTCCAAAATAACTTGAGCCTCTTTAGTTTGATATTTTCCTATAGTGGCACCCAACCACTTCTTTGGAAAAAATAAATCGCTAGTGTTTTTAATATCTTCTAAAGCTTCCAAACTAACTGCTACGTAATTAATAGCTTCCTTTTGATGTAATGGATGGTGAATAAAATGACTCGCCGTTCCTACCCAATCGGAGTGTTTTCTATTTTCGACATCTTGAAACGATAAGAACATGGCTTTTCTTTCTTCATCTTTTGATGATAAAGCGGGTAATAAAAACACGAATCGATCTATATCGTCTTGACTAGATATTTGTGCCTCTGCTTCTTTTAAAATATCTCCGCTTTTTGGATGATTATACAGAGCCAATTTCATAGCTAGATTGGTATAATCCTTTTCGTTATGTTTTAAATTCGCAATAGTGATATCTTTATTCCAAATACGATAAAGCTGATCCAAGCTTTCACCTTGATACGCCAAGCTAGAGAAGGCTCCGAATATGCTTTTCTTAACCGATGTCGTTACATCCATATTTAATCGCCTCCATAAAACAGTTGTCAATTCAGGCTGAAGTTTTAAACGCTCGTCTTCACTTAAAAAGCTCCAATATAAACTTGTGAAATTTGAGGACAAGGTACCCATAATTAATTCGTTTGTTTCATGTTCTAAACCATACAGAAACCCATATAAAGCTGTTTTAACAGAGGTACTCCCAGACAGCGCGTTTTCGTATGTGTTTATATAATTTGAAGCTCTCAAAACGTCATCCTGTATTTTGTAATTATCCAATACAGAAGTAGAATCTATAGGAAAAACGCCGTAACCATAACCATTACTATTATACACAATCGATTTTGGTTTTGGCATGCCAGCAACCGCATTTATGTCTAAAGATTTCCCGTCTATTAAAATTGTTCTTTTCGCAATAGAATCTGAATACACCAAGGCCACTTCCAATTTTTGTGGCCATAATTTATCGCTCCCATCTTCTGCAGTTTGCTCCAAGATTAAAGATTTAATACTATTATTCTCGTAGAGAATATGGTCTGTAAACACAGGTCTCCCGGTTTGATTTACCCATACATCGCTCCATGCATTTAAATCTGTATCTGTTTTCGCATCAAAAATGGCTATTAAATCATCCCAAGTTGCATTAGAATTGGCATATGTTTTAATGTATTCCTGAACGCCTAATTTAAACTGTTTTTCGCCCAATAACATCTCTAATTGATTCATCATTATTGGAGCTTTCTTGTAAATTATATCGCCGTACATGCTCCCGGCATCATTTAAATTATCTAAATTCTGTCGAATCGCATTTGTGCCTTTTGTCCGATCTACATTATACGCACTTGGTGCCGTGGTAACCAAATTTAAAAGGTCGAAATTCAATTCTGAAAAATTCGGATTCACAATTTTCGCAGCCATAAAATTTGCAAACACTTCCTTTAACCACACATCGTTAAACCAATCCATAGTAACTAAATTTCCAAACCACATATGCGCAGATTCGTGAGCAATTAATTTTGCTCTACCCCAATGCTTTAATTTAGGCATATAATTCTCAAAAAATAGCGATGATGCTTTATACTGAATAGCACCAACATGTTCCATACCTCCGAATTGAAAAAATGGTATCGCTACAAAGTCTAATTTCTTAAACGGAAAATCATAATTTGTATACCCTTCTAAAAAATTTAAAGACTTTTCGTGTAATTCGAAAATAGGATCTAAACTTTCTTTAATTTTAAGTGAGTCATGCTCCCGATACAAAAACCGATGATTATCTCGGATAACGGCATCAAATTCGCCGGCAACAAACGAAAACAAATAGGTACTCATAAGATTAGAGGTCTCAAAAGTATAAGTAGAACTAATCTCTGTTTCTGATACAATTTCAGGAAAAGTCGAACTTAAAACTGTCCAATCTTTAGGCGCTGTGAGTTCTAAATTAAATATTGCTTTTAAGTTAGGCTGATCGAAACACGGGAACAAACCTCTTGCATGATCTGGCACCAATAACGAGTACAAATAATCGTCGTTGCGATACAAATATTGATCGCCCGCTTGAAATTCTATTAGAAATTTATTTTCTCCTATTTTTAGATATTTCGCAGGTATAATAAGATGTTCATTTTTCTGAATACTTTCAATAGTATCCGAATCTATAAGCACTCTAGGCGCTTTGGTATTATTAGGGTTGAAGTCCAAAACTAACGGACTCGAAATATCATTTAGTGAAACATACAATTCTAAACTAGCAAAAATAGGTTCAGATTTATCTTTTGGTAAATTGAAATTTAAATGATAATTAATATCGGACAGTCTCGCTTTTCTAGCTTGAGCTAATTCCCAAGACACTCCAACTTCAATAGGAGAATCTGCTTCTTTCTTTTTCTGGCAGGACACAAAACTTATAAATATTAAAAAAATTATGAGATATTTTTTCATAGACGTTTGTGTGTTTTTTATTTAAATAGTATCGTGAAGATTAAGTTCTTCGTTGGGATCCCAATAGTAATCTTTTAAGTTTTCAACTTGATTGTTCTTTACCTCAACACCTTCATTTTCTAACAATTGCTGCATGAGATTTGTACCGTCGAAATGAAACTTACCCGTAAGTAAACCATTTCTATTAACTACGCGATGTGCAGGAACATCGTCCATATTATGAGAAGCATTCATAGCATAGCCCACAATTCTAGCACTTTTGGCAGCGCCTAAATACCGAGCAATAGCACCATAATTAGTGACTTTACCAGAGGGGATTTGTTTAACGACTTCATAAACTCTGTCGAAAAAATGAAGTGTTTCTGGTTTCATAAGGAATCTTTTACAACTTGTATTAAGGTTGCTAAAGCAACAATAGCAGTAATAAGTCCTATTAACCTATTCATGTTTTTTTGCGACTTGAAGCGCTGACTTTGAATTCTATCAAAAAAGAACATGTAAATGTAAAGCATAACAAAAGATCCTGTAGCCGCGCCAAAAACATAAGATAAAATATCCGACTGTTCGAACGTTAACCATCCAAAGGAAGCGAGTGTTACACTCATATAAGCCTGAAAAGGAATGGGAAATATATTTAATGCAGACATTAGCATGCCCTGAAAGAACCTACTTTTTTTACTACGAATATCGGGAGCATCTTTATTTTCTACATCACCATCGCCTTTAGCAATAAAAAAGAAATACACCGATAATAAAATAAAAAGTACCAAAGCAACGCGTTGCAAAACATCTATAACATCAGGGCGCTGAGTAAGAAATCTTGCAAAAATAACGGCAATAAATGTTTGAACAAGTACGATTACGCAAGCACCTATCGAAAAAACCATTCCGCGATTAGCCCCTTCTTTTAAACTAATTTTGGCCGCTGTCATATTTAACAGACCAGGTGGAATAACGCCCACAAGGGACACTATAAATCCTAAAAAGAAGATTAGCGTAATATTCAAACCTTATTTAATTTTAAATCTAATGTATGTTATCGCTTTACCTTTTAACAAATACTGAGATTCGTAAAATGTTTGTATTTCGGTCACCTCTTCTGGACTTCCTTCTTGTTTATACACATCGTGATTTGCATATAAAACCTCATGCCCTTCACCATGTAACAAACCTAAAGTATAACCGTGCATAAATTCGCTATCGGTTTTTAAATTCACAACACCATCGGATTTTAAAATACTTTTGTATTTCTGAAGAAAATCGGTATTGGTCATTCTATGTTTAGTACGCTTATATTTTATTTGCGGATCTGGAAACGTAATCCAAATTTCGTCAACTTCTCCTTCTGCAAAGGCATGTTGAATTAATTCTATTTGCGTTCTTAAAAATCCAACATTAGGGATTCCATCTTCAACCGCAGTTTTAGCACCTCTCCAAAAACGAGCGCCTTTAATGTCGATACCTACAAAATTCTTATCTGGGAATTTCTGAGCTAACCCAACCGAATATTCACCTTTACCACATCCTAATTCTAAAACTAAAGGATTGTTATTTTTAAATACTTTCTCGTTCCAATGTCCCTTTAATTCAAAATTTCCTTCGACTAATTCTTCGCGACTTGGTTGAAACACATTATCAAAGGTTTCATTTTCTCTAAATCGCTTAAGTTTGTTTTTGCTCCCCACTTTTAAAAATTTTTCTTGTAAAATCAGGGACAAAAATACGTCAGACTGTTTCTACTTTACAATTTTTTCTCCTTTAGTTTTAAAATTTAATGATTTGTAAACCGTTTTATAAGCATTTAGACATATTAAAATGAAACATTTTTTAGATATTTAAACATCCTTATCAATAGATTGGATACAATATAAGAACACACAGCACGTGTTTACTTTGCTATATTTATGAAGAAACGAATACTTATCGCACCGCTAAATTGGGGATTAGGGCATGCTACACGATGCATTCCGATTATTAACCAATTAATTACACACAATTATACACCCGTAATTGCTAGCGATGGTATTGCTTTAGCACTTTTAAAAAAGGAATTCCCTAATGTTGAAACTATTGAACTTCCTGCTTACGACATAACCTACGCGAAAAAAGGACATTTTTTTAAATTGAAACTCCTAAAGGATTCTCCAAAACTCCTTAAAGCTATAAAAGCTGAAAAAAAAGCAACTAAAGAACTTGTAGAAACTCATAATATAGATGGCATAATTTCCGATAATCGTCTTGGCGTTCACAGTAAAAAAATCCCATCGGTTTTTATAACGCATCAATTGCAAGTTTTAAGCGGAAGTACTACTTGGTTGAGTACAAAAATGCATCAGCGTGTGATTGAAAAGTTTAATGAATGTTGGATACCGGATCATGAAAAAGAACCTAGTTTAAGTGGGAAACTAGGACATATGAAAGGGATTGAAATTCCTTTAATATATTTAGGGCCTTTAAGTCGGTTTGAAAGAAAACCTCTTGAAAAGATCTACCATATTTTAATTTTACTTTCTGGACCAGAACCGCAACGAACACTTTTAGAAGTTCAACTATTGAATGCTTTTAAAGATGATCCGCGGCGTATTTTATGTGTTCGCGGTGTGATAGAAAAAGAACAAACAGTTACTACTAAAGGAAATATAACAATTTATAATTTTATGGCGGGCGAGCAACTCGCGAATGTAATAAACTCGAGTAAAACAGTACTTTGCCGTTCGGGTTATACTACGGTTATGGATCTTTCTGTTCTTGGAAAAAAAGCATTTTTCATCCCTACTCCTGGTCAGTTTGAGCAAGAATATTTAGCGAAACGCTTAGAGGAATTAAACCTTGTGCCGTATTGTAAACAAAATGATTTTACAATCGACAAATTAGAAACCATTCAACACTACCAAGGATTAAACGGACAAAATACGGATGTAGATTTTAAAACCTTATTTAGTCTTTTCTAAAGTGAATGAAAACTCACTACCCACACCAAGATCACTCTCCACATATATTTTTTCGTCGTGAGCTTCGATAATATGCTTTACAATAGCCAAACCTAAACCAGAACCACCTTCTTTCCTAGATCCGCTTCTATCGACACGATAAAAACGTTCGAACAAACGCGGAATATTATTTTGTGTAATTCCTTCGCCATTATCCGTAACACGAACAATGACTTTGTTTTTAATTAGATTCTCGATACTAACTTCGGTAGTTCCTTTATCGTGACCATATTTAATAGAATTCACAATCAGGTTAGTTAATACTTGCTGGATACGCTCTTTATCTGCATTCACATAAATAGGTTCTGTATACAACCTATCGAAAGTTAAAGTAATTCGTTTTTTAGACGCTTTCATTTCAAACATTTCGAACACATTCGAGACCAACTCGACGATATCGAATTCTTCTATTTTCAGACTTAAATCACCGACTTCTAATTTGGTAATCATGTCTAAATCGTTCACTATAAAAATAAGGCGCTCCACACCTTTACTCGCACGATCTAAATACTTTTCTCTTATATTCTTGTCATCTGCAGCACCATCTATTAGCGTTAAGATATAGCTTTGAACCGTGAAAAGAGGTGTTTTTAATTCGTGAGAAATATTTCCTAAAAACTCCTTTCTATACTCTTCTCGGACTTGTAGACTTTCAATTTCGTACTTTTTATCACGGGCATACTTATCAATTTCTTGCGTAAGTGTAACCATATCTGTAGTAATTGGCTTTTTGCGAAGACTTGTAGATTCTAAGAGTGTTAAATCGTCGTATATTTTTTTTACACGCCTGTAAATAAAACGCTCTACGCGATATTGTATAATTATAAAAGCGATAATATAAAATAACAGACTAAAACCTAATACGTGTAGTATGTTTACAGTAAAAAATACATATAAATAAACACATAGTAATATAGCGACTAGCACTGCAGAAAAGAATGCCGTTTTAAATGCAAACTTGTATGTTTTCTTAATTGTTTTAGCCATTAATCTACAAACTTATACCCAACACCTTTTACAGTTTTAAAGCAGTCGTCTCCAATTTTTTCACGAAGTTTACGAATATGCACATCTATAGTACGTCCGCCCACAACAACTTCGTTACCCCAAACTTTGTCTAAAATTTCTTCACGTTTAAACACTTTTCCAGGCTTAGAAGCTAATAAAGATAGGAGTTCGAATTCTTTTCTTGGCAATACAATTTCTTCGCCTTTTAAAACGATTTTATATTCGTCTCTATTAATAATTAAGTCTCCTATTTTAACAATAGACTCATTGACAGCTTCTTCTTTTAAACGTCTTAATAAAGCTTTAACCTTGCTTACCAAAACTTTTGGTTTTACTGGTTTTGTAATATAATCGTCGGCACCAGCATCGAATCCAGCAACTTGAGAGTAATCTTCTCCTCTAGCGGTTAAAAACGTGATGATAGTATCTTTTAATTCAGGAATATTTCTAATTTGTTCGCAAGCTTCAATACCATCCATTTCCGGCATCATGACATCCATAATGATAAGTTGTGGCTTTTCTTTTTTAGCTTTTTTCACGGCTTCCATTCCGTTTTCTGCTGTAATGACTTCGTAACCTTCAGAAGACAAATTATAACCTACAATTTCTAAAATATCCGGCTCATCATCAACCAACAAAATTTTTATATTCATTTTTACTTTATTAAAATGTTATTACAATCTTCAAAGGTAAAATATATAACATTCATTTATAGGAAACAATTCTTTTAATAACAATAACGTAACCTGAATCTTACACTGTAATAATCTCAAGTACATAAAACCTTGGATTAACATTTTTAGGCATAGATTTTGATTCCCATTTTTTGTATATTTACATACTATTTAGAATTTTATGGTAAAAAACTACTTACTTACTTTTTTATTTTTTTCCGTGTTTTTTATAATATCGCATAATACACAGGCACAAGCTGTAAATGCAGATACGACTCAAAACATAGAAGAACTTTCTATTTACCCTAATCCGGTAAGTAATGGTAAGTTGTATATTGTCACTAAAAACAACCTGACCAAAGACATTGAGATTTTTAACGTGCTCGGAAAATCTATTTTACAAACGACGCTCTTTGGCAAAGAAATGAACATCTCTAAATTAAATGCAGGGATTTACATTATAAAAATTAAGGAAAACAACATTTCTACAACTCGAAAACTTGTAGTGAGATAAAATTACGGTTTGCGTAAAAAACGTATTGAAACCTATATTAAAAGCATTGCTATTGGCAATGCTTTTTTATTTTAACTATTTTTGCTCTTGTTTTCACTACATAACTATGATGGATACCCAGGCTATTTTTAATATTAAAACAGAAGCACAGTTTAATGAACACGCATTAAATGTGTTTAACTTTCAGTTTAAAAATAACAGAACCTACAGGTCGTTTTGCGACTTACTTTACATTCATCCTAGCGATATAAAACACTACAAAGAGATTCCGTTTTTACCAATCGAATTTTTTAAAACTAGAGAGATTTTAAGTTCTACAGAAGCGGTACAATGTACCTTTTCTAGTAGCGGCACCACTGGAAGCGTAACCAGTAAACATTTAGTTACCGATGTTTCTGTTTACGAAGATAGTTTTAGAAAAGGCTTTACAGAAGCTTATGGTGACATTGAAGATTATGTGGTTTTAGCCTTGTTGCCATCTTACTTAGAGCGCAACGGCTCCTCTTTAATTTATATGGTTAACGATATGATTAACCAATCTGGGCATCCAGAAAGTGGCTTTTATTTAAATAATTTATCGGAATTAGAATCTAAGTTAATTGAATTGGATTCTAGCGGACAAAAAGTACTTTTAATTGGTGTTTCTTTTGCGTTGTTAGATTTGGTTGAAGCGCATCAGTTTCAATTAAAACACACAATTATCATGGAAACTGGAGGTATGAAAGGGAGAAGAAAGGAACTTATAAGAACAGAGCTCCACGATATTCTAAAAGCAGGTTTTGGTGTAAATGAAATCCATAGTGAATACGGGATGACAGAACTTTTAAGTCAAGGCTATTCTAAAGGACATGGTGTTTTTAATTGTCCGCCATGGATGAAAATTTTAACCCGTGATCCAGAAGATGCATTAACAATTCAAACAGAAGGAAAAACTGGAGGAATTAATGTTATCGATTTGGCAAACATAAATTCTTGTGCTTTTATAGCCACTCAAGATTTAGGAAAAATTACAGGAGATAATGAATTTGAAGTGATTGGCCGTTTCGACAATTCTGATATTCGAGGATGTAACTTAATGGCACTTTAAGGTATTATTTTCGCACTTAAGACTTTAACACATTTTTCACAAAACACGCTGAAAGTATATAGATTAAATAACGACTATAAAAGAGCTTCCGAGCTTTAGGAGTAAAGCGAGGATAGTTTTTAATGGTTAGTTGGTTTTTTTGAAGCCGGATTATTATATAATCCGGCTTCATTATTTTTAAACCACCTTTACTATATAGGTATTACGCTTTCCTTTATTAATAATGATATAGCTATCGTTAATT
This sequence comes from Formosa undariae, assembly GCF_042427615.1. NCBI lineage: Bacteria > Pseudomonadati > Bacteroidota > Flavobacteriia > Flavobacteriales > Flavobacteriaceae > Formosa > Formosa undariae. Next base: position 285,608 of record NZ_JBHMEZ010000001.1, read on the forward strand.
AAATCGTCTGCGCTAATTTTATAATCTTCTTTTACTTTTTCTTTATTTACAGAAACTGCATTTTCTTTTAACGCACGTCTAGCTTCACTATTAGATGCTAAGAAATTTGTTTTTGCAGCAAGTACAGCAATCATATCGATGTCTTCAAGATCGGCTTTTGTGATTTCTGCCATTGGCACACCTTCAAATACATCTAAAAATGTCTTTTCATCTAAAGTTTTAATATCTGCTTTAAACGATTTTGAAAACAAGATATTCGATGCTTTTTCAGCATTTTCAAATTCCTCTTTAGAATGTACAAATGTGGTTAACTCTTCAGCTAATTTCTTTTGTAATAATCTTAAATGTGGCGTTTCTTTATGCTCAGCAATTAAAGCCTCAATAGTCGCTTTGTCTAAAAACGTAAAGATCTTAATATATTTTTCAGCATCTTCATCTGTCGTATTTAACCAAAACTGGTAGAATTTGTATACAGAAGTTTTATCGGCATCTAACCACACGTTTCCACCTTCAGTCTTACCAAACTTAGTCCCATCGGCTTTTGTAATTAACGGACAAGTCATCGCATAAGCTTTCGCTTCTACACCAGGATTCATACGTCTTACTAACTCGGTTCCGGTAGTAATATTTCCCCATTGGTCGCTACCTCCCATTTGCAACACACAGTTGTAGTGTTTATGTAAGTGGTAAAAATCGTACCCTTGAATTAATTGGTAAGTAAACTCTGTAAACGACATCCCGATACTTCCTTCTTCTCCAGAAAAACGTTTTTTAACCGAGTCTTTAGCCATCATGTAGTTTACGGTAATACGTTTACCAACATCACGAGCGAAATCGATAAAAGAGAAATCTTTCATCCAATCGTAATTATTTACAAGAACTGGCGCATTTTTAGCAGTCGAATCGAAGTTTAAGAAACGAGACAACACACTTTTAATTCCATCAACATTCTTGGCTAAAGCTACTTCGTCCAATAAATTACGCTCGTCACTTTTCCCTGAAGGATCTCCAATCATTCCTGTTGCTCCACCAACTAAAGCCATAGGTTTGTGACCCGCTTTTTCTAAATGAACTAAAATAATAATTGGCACTAAGCTTCCAATATGTAAAGAATCTGAAGTAGGATCGAAGCCAATATAGGCTGTTGTCATTTCTTTCTTTAATTGATCTTCGGTTCCAGGCATGATATCATGCACTAGACCTCTCCATGTTAATTCTTCAACAAAATTTCCAGTCATTAGTTCTAAATTTTAATAATCTCCTGCAAAGATAAAAATCGTAGTATAATTACCCCTATATTAAATAATTCTTTACCTTAGTTTTATGATTTTAGTTACAGGAGGCACAGGACTTGTTGGTTCGCATCTACTTTACAGATTAGCAAGCAACAACGATAAAATAAGAGCAATTTACAGATCGGAGGAAAAACTTGATATCGTAAAAAAAGTCTTTTCTTATTATACAGATGAAGTAGACGCCCTTTTTAATCGTATTGAATGGATTAAGGCCGACCTACTAAACATTCCTGATTTAACGGAAGCTTTTAAGAAGATTACCCATGTGTATCACAGTGCTGCTTTGGTATCTTTCGAACCAGATAAATACTATCTTTTAAAGCAGACTAACACGTTAGGCACAGCCAATATTGTAAATTTATGTTTATCAAATAACATCGAGAAGTTATGCTATGTAAGTTCTGTTGCTACTTTAGGAAAATCGTTAACTAATGCCCCGATTGCTGAAGACACCTTTTGGAACCCTGAAGAGGACAACAACGTGTATGCGATTACTAAATATGGCGCAGAAATGGAAGTCTGGCGAGGTACTCAGGAAGGATTGGATGCTGTTATTGTAAATCCTGGTGTTATTTTAGGCGGTGGTATTTGGAACCATGGCACAGGAAATTTATTTAAACGCGTAGCTAAAGGCTCTAAATATTATACAAACGGAGTTACTGGTTTTGTTGCTGTTCAAGATGTTGTGAATATCATGATACTATTAATGGATTCTGAAATTAAAAACGAAAGTTATATTTTAGTTTCAGAGCATTGGAGTTTCAAACAGTTTCTACAACGTATTGCAACACATTTAAGCGTGGCTTTACCTAAAAAAGAAATACAACCTTGGCAAGCAGAATTGGGTTGGAGATTAGATTGGTTACGCAACAAAATCACAGGAAAAAATCGTTTTTTAAGCAAGCAAATGGCGCAAACTATAAATTCTAAGTCCGTGTATAGCAATAGCAAAATCACATCGCTATTACAGTACAATTGGACACCTATAGAAGCGAGTATCCAAACCGTCTCAAAACAATTTAAAACCGATAATTAATTCTTTTTTCTTGAAGAACTCAAACTATCTAATACGGCGATTGTATCTGCTTTCGTTTTATGCAGTTTAAGTGAATCCAATGGTTGTTTTGCTAGAGAATCTTTAATTCGCTTATTTTCGTCTATCAATTCTTTCTCTTTGGTATAAAAGTCTTTAAGCTTTGTTAGGCTATCATTCACAATCTGATAAATACCTTCATATTCTTTAATATGATATGAATAATACGCACTACTTTGTACAAGCTGAAGACTATCTATATTGTATTTATCGTAGATTAAGGTTTGCAATGAGACATCATTTTTATCTAACACATTCTTATCCACACCTCTACTCGAAGTTAACAGACTCATGTCTAGAATAACATTAACCATCTTGTCTTTCGGAATCAGATCTTTTGGCTGATCTGGTTTCTTAACTTGATGACAAGACGTTATACTAAGAAGTATTACTAAAAGTGCTAAAATTAAACGGTTCATCTGTTAAAAGTTAGACGTTTTGCAGCTTTAACATCATTAAATTTAAAATTCTGATATACTAATTCACCATTTAAAAAGGTGTGTGTAATCCGTGATTTAAAAGTTGTCCCTTCGAACGGTGACCACTGACATTTGTATAAAATATTTTCTTTAGTAACAGTCCAAGGATTATTTAAATCGACTAAAACTAAATCGGCGTAATACCCTACTTTTATAAATCCACGTTTTTCAACCTGGAATAAAATAGCCGGATTGTGACACATTTTCTCCACAACCTTTTCTATTGATATTTTACCACGGTGATGCATTTCTAACATGGCAGGCAACGCATGTTGCACTAAAGGCCCTCCAGAAGGTGCTTGCGTGTAAATATTTTGCTTTTCCTCTAACGTATGTGGTGCGTGGTCTGTTGCCACAACATCTATACGTCCATCTAAAAGCGCTTTCCAAAGCTGATCTTGATCTTTTTCTGTTTTCACAGCTGGATTCCATTTTATAAATGTTCCCTTTTTCTCGTAATCGGCATCGGTAAACCATAAATGATGAATACAAACTTCTGCCGTAATTTTCTTATCCTTTAATGGTATTTTGTTAGAAAACAGATTTGTTTCTTTTCCTGTAGATAAATGAAACACGTGTAAACGCGCTCCTGTTTTCTTTGCTAATTCGATCGCTTTAGACGATGACAAATAGCAGGCTTCTTCACTTCTAATTTCTGGGTGATATTTAATAGGAATATCGTCACCATATTTCTCTTTAAAAGTCTCTAAATTAGCGCTAATAGTTCCTTCATCCTCACAATGAACAGCTATTAACATTTTCACTTTAGAAAATATCTCTTCTAAAACTTTAGGGTTATCCACCAACATATTTCCTGTAGACGAGCCTAAGAATAATTTTAATGCCGCTACAGTTTTAGTATCAACTTTTAAAATCTCCTCTAAATTATCGTTTGTTCCTCCAAACATAAACGAATAATTTGCATAAGATGTTTCGGCAGCAATAGCGAATTTCTCTTCTAGTTTTTCTATAGTCGTTGTTTGCGGTATTGTATTAGGCATTTCTATAAACGACGTAATACCACCAGCAATTGCGGCTCTAGATTCTGTTTCGATATTAGCTTTATCGGTTAATCCAGGTTCTCTAAAATGCACTTGATCGTCTATTACGCCAGGTAACACATATTTCCCTTCTGCATCAAAAACTTGTACATTTGAAGATTTTGCACTTATTGACTCGCCAACTTCTTTAATAAAATCGCCTTCAATTAAAATATCACCTTCAAAAATACTGCCTTCATTTACAATCTTGGCATTCTTAATTAGTACTTGTTTTGGTTGCATAATGTTACTGTCTTTAAAATATACTTTTCAACTTCATCGTTATTACTCCGAAAATGGCTTCCGAAATAATGCCTGAACTTAATTTAGATTCTCCTTTTGTTCTGTCGGTAAAAATGACAGGAACTTCTTCAATTTTAAACTTTTTAATGTACGCCTTAAATTTCATTTCAATCTGAAAGGCATACCCCACAAACTTAATTTTATCTAGATCTATAGTTTCTAGAACCTCACGTTTATAACATACAAAGCCTGCTGTGGTATCGTGAATATTCATTCCCGTAATAACCTGTACGTATTTAGATGCCATATAAGACATCAATACACGATTCATGGGCCAATTTACTACATTTACGCCTTTTACATAGCGTGATCCGATAGATAAATCTGCACCTTCTTTAGCACATGCATTATACAAGCGCACTAAATCTATAGGATTATGAGAAAAATCTGCATCCATTTCAAAGATAAATAGATAATGCTGTTTTAAGCACCATTTAAATCCATGAATATAAGCAGTTCCTAAACCAGATTTGCCTTGCCTAATTTCTAAAAATAAACGTCCAGGAAACTCTTTCTGTAATTCTTTTACTTTTAAAGCTGTTAAATCTGGCGAATTATCATCGACAACCAGAACATCAAATTCCTTTTCTTGTGAAAACACAGCTCTGATTATGGCTTCGATATTTTCAATCTCGTTATACGTAGGGATAATGACTATAGAGTCTCTCACTTAAAATTGCTATTAAGTTTACAAATGTACATTATTTCACAATTTCTTTTTTTTAAATATTCCTTAATAATTGAATGTGGCTACAATTATTTTAAATAATTTTGGCAGATGCTTCGAGAAGTTACATACAACGAAATGTTTACCATCTTAATTATGGTTGGACTAATATCTATAACCATAGCTAAAGTTGCATTTACAAACAGATTCAACGATTTTGCTGGTATTTTAACGCATTCGAAATATTTAAATATTTATTCTCGAGATCAAAAAACACTCGACTGGTTTGATTCCTTACTCTTTTTAAATTTTATTATTTCTACAGCAATTTTCATTTTCATTTGCTACAAGTCATTAGTCGACGATATTAAAATAGGTCCTGATATTATGCCTAGATTTATTTTAGGTATTGGTGTGTTTTTAATTATAAAAGCACTTTTCGAACGCTTGGTAGCAAATCTTTTTAATATAGATGATGTGATAGATAATTACATCTTTCAGAAAACGAGTTATAAAAACTTCTATGGGATCTTACTTATACCGGTAAATGCATTTTTGATTTACGGTTTAACGCCTTCAAAAACAATTTTATATATTATTCTACCGCTTTTATTCACCGTTTTAATAATAAGTTTAGGAACATCATTAAAACGTTATCAAAAATTAATAAAACCGAACCTTTTTTATTTTATTTTGTATCTTTGCACTCTCGAAATCGCCCCCTATGTATTTTTGTACAAATTTGTTACACTTTACTAGAGGTCACCTTAATTAAAAGTGCATATGAAAGTGAAAACAATTTTAGTCTCTCAACCAGAACCTAAAATAGAAAATTCCCCATATTTTGATCTTCAAGAAAAGCAAAAAGTAAAAATTGATTTCCGTCCTTTTATTCATGTAGAAGGGTTACCAGCAAAAGAAATTAGACAGCAAAAAGTAGACCTAAATAACTACACTGCCATTATTTTAACTAGCCGTAATGCAGTAGATCACTTTTTTAGAGTTGCTGAAGAAATGCGTTTTAAAGTTCCAGATTCTTTGAAATATTTCTGCCAATCTGAAGCTGTAGCATATTATCTTCAAAAATACGTGGTTTACAGAAAACGAAAAATTTACGTTGGTAAACGTACATTTTCAGAACTAACGCCTTTAATTAAAAAATATAAAGACGAAAAGTTCTTACTTCCAGCCTCGGATAAATTGAAAGATGAAATTCCAGAAATTTTAAACGGATTAGGTATTAACTGGAAAGAAGCTGTATTTTATAAAACTGTAATTAGTGATTTATCGGATTTAGCCGATGTTTCTTATGACGTTTTAGTTTTCTTTAGCCCATCGGGTATCGAATCTTTATTTCATAATTTTCCAGAATTTAAGCAAAACGAAACACGAATTGCTGTATTTGGAAACACTACAGTTAAAGCTGTTGAAGAAAAAGGATTACGTGTAGATATATCTGCACCAACACCTCAAACGCCTTCAATGACTATGGCTTTAGACAAGTATATAGAAAAGGTAAACAAAGGAAAATAAACAACTGTTTATTACACATACAAAAAGGCGATTCAAAAAATTGAATCGCCTTTTTTTGGTTTAAAAATAAATTGGTTTGTTATTTATTATGGATTGTAGCGTTGTGGGCCTCCACGTCTTATTTCTTCACTTGCAATGCTCTCAAACTGTTTGAAGTTTTTTCTAAATGCATTCGATAACTTAAATGCTGTTGTATAATATGCTTCGTCATCATTCCAAGTTGCTCTCGGACTTAAAACAGATGTAGGCACTCCTGGACACGTTCTTGGTTGTGCAACACCAAACACAGAGTGTATGTGATAATCATGGTGGTTATATAACCCCAAATCTCCATTTAACACCGCATTAATCATAGCACGCGTATATTTTAATTTCATTCGTGTCCCAACACCATATACTCCACCAGTCCAACCAGTATTTATAAGCCAAACATTTACACCAGCATCTTTCATTTTCTTACTCAACATTTCTGCATATTTCGCAGGGTGCAATGGCATGAATGGCGCTCCAAAACAAGCGGAGAATGACGGAACAGGCTCTTTAACTCCAGCTTCTGTACCAGCTACCTTTGCGGTATAACCTGATATAAAATGGTAAGCAGCTTGCGCAGGTGTTAATTTAGATATTGGAGGAATAACTCCAAAAGCATCTGCCGTTAAAAAAAATATATTTTTCGGGTTTTTACCAATAGAAGGAACTTGTATGTTTTCGATAAAATTTATAGGATAACTAACACGGGTATTTTGAGTAATAGAAGTATCCTCAAAATCGACATGCCCCTCTTTATCTAAAATGACGTTTTCAAGAATAGCTCCTCTTTTAATAGCATTAAAAATATCAGGCTCATTTTCTTTACATAGATTGATCACTTTTGCATAACAACCACCCTCAAAATTAAATACTGTATTCTCGTTGGTCCAACCGTGCTCATCATCTCCTATTAATTTACGATTAGGATCTGCAGAAAGTGTTGTTTTACCTGTTCCTGAAAGTCCGAAGAAAATAGCTGTATCTCCTTTCTCTCCAACATTTGCACTACAGTGCATAGGCAACGTTTTTTTAAATACTGGAAGAATAAAGTTTAATGCTGAAAAAATTCCTTTCTTAATCTCTCCTGTATATCCTGTTCCACCAATTAATGCTATTTTTCTAGTAAAATCTAATATGGCAAAGTTATGCTGACGTGTACCATCTACTTCTGGAACAGCCATAAATTTTGGAGCACATACGATAGTCCATTCTGGTTCAAAATTTTCTAATTCCAATTCAGTTGGTCTTAAAAACATATTATGCGCAAACATATTACTCCAAGGCAATTCTGTAATTACACGGATATTTAATTTGTAATTCGGATCGGCACAAGCGTAGCTATCTCTAACAAACACCTCTTTGTCCGATAAGTAATCTACAACCTTATCATACAACGCATTAAAATCTTCAGGTTTAAAAGGAATGTTCACATCTCCCCACCACACCAAATCTTTAGTGACATCGTCTTTTACTATAAATCGATCTTTTGGAGATCGTCCAGTAAATTCGCCTGTATTAACAGCTAAAGCTCCAGAAGAAGACTCTACTCCCAGTCCTCTTTCAATGGTTAAATCCTGTAATTCATCCGAGGATAATTGATACTGTACTTCAGCATTTTTGATTCCGTAAGATTCTAACGAAATCGATTTCGTAACTTGAATGTTATTTGCCATAATAATACTAATTTTGCTGTACAAATATGTAAATTTAATTTTAGAACCCTATCACAAAACTTACATATTTACACATATTTACTTGAGTTATATATTATATTCTTAATTATCACCACTTTTCAATTTTAAAAATGACAATATCATAATTACCCAACCTACAATTAGTAACATTCCACCTATTGGAGTTACCAATCCAATGCTTTTAAAATCGAAACGTGTAAGTGCGTTTGTTGCTAAACCATAAATTGATCCAGAAAACAAAATAACACCTGCCAATACAAGATAAAAAATCACCGCCTTTTTTGCGTTCGGGATTAAAGTTGTACTACCTACGAACAACAATAATAAAGCGTGATACATTTGGTAACGCACTCCTGTTTCGAAGGTTTGAATCGATTCTACCGAAATTAAAGGCTTCAATCCATGTGCTGCAAAAGCACCAATAGCAACACTTAAAAGCCCCAATATTCCGCCAGTAATCACAATTTTTTTATCCATATAAATCCAATTTCAGAAGATTTCGCACTTACTATTTAGTACATTTATACATCATATCACTTTTAGCTTATTATTAAACTAGTAAACTCAAACCGTTATGCGACATATTCTAATTATTGGTTCAGGAAAATCGACATCTTATTTAATCTGGTATTTATTAGACAAATCTGAAGCCGAAAACATCCATTTAACAATTGCTGACATTACTCTAGATTATGTTAAAAAACGAACTAAAAACCATGCTAATGTTTCTACTATAAAGTTCGACATTTTTGACGACATTTCCCGTAAAAAATTGATAAAAAATGCAGATATTATTATCTCTATGCTTCCGGCAAGATTCCATATTAAAGTCGCTAAAGATTGTCTGAAATTTGGTAAAAATTTAATTACGGCGTCCTACATTAGTGAAGAACTTCAAGCTCTAAATGAGGCTGTTACAGAAAAAGGATTAGTCTTTATGAACGAAATCGGGGTGGATCCTGGTATTGACCACATGAGCGCCATGCAGGTTATAAATCGAATTCGCTCTAAAGGTGGTAAAATGATACTTTTTGAATCGTTTACAGGCGGTTTAGTAGCTCCAGAGAACGATACGAATTTGTGGAATTATAAATTTACATGGAACCCTAGAAATGTTGTCGTTTCTGGCCAAGGCGGAACCGCTAAATTTCTTCAAGAAAACACTTTTAAATACATTCCCTATCATCGCCTATTTAGACGCACAGAGTTTCTAGAAATAGAGGGTTACGGGCAGTTTGAAGCCTATGCGAATCGCGATTCTTTAAAATACCAGAGTGTTTATGGATTAGACAGTATTAAAACGCTATATCGCGGCACCATGCGACGCGTTGGCTTCAGTCGTGCATGGAATATGTTTGTGCAATTAGGCATGACTGACGATAGCTATATCATGGAAGACAGTGAACATCTAAGCTATCGTGACTTTGTAAACGCATTTTTACCGTATAGTCCATCAGATTCCGTTGAAATTAAATTTCGTCACCAATTAAAAATTGACCAAGATGATGTGGTTTGGAATAAATTTTTAGAATTAGATCTTTTTAATCCGAATAAGAAAGCCAACCTTAAAAAAGCTACTCCTGCTCAGATTTTACAACATATTCTAATGGCCAATTGGACGCTCGCAGAAAAAGACAAAGACATGATTGTTATGTATCATAAATTCGGATATGAATTAGATGGTAAAACACATCAAATCGACGCTACTATGGTCACAAAAGGAGAAGATCAGATCTACACTGCTATGGCAAAAACAGTAGGGCTTCCAGTAGCCATTGCTACCTTAGCCATATTAAATAAACACATTACAACTCCAGGCGTGCAACGCCCAATCACTAAAGAGGTCTACTCCCCTATTTTAAAAGAACTTGAGAACTTCGATATTAAATTCACCGAAAAGGAAGTGCCTTATCTAGGTTACAATCCTTTAATTTTATAAACAATAAGCTTTCATATTAAAAGCCTTTCATTACTTTTATATTCAATTATAGAAGTTAATACTTATGAAAGTTAGTAATCAGAATATTGAAATTGACGGAATAGACAAGGAAATTCTTCGTGCATTAATGCAAGACGCAAGAACGCCCATTTTAGAGATCGCTAGAGGTGTAGGTATTTCTGGTGCTGCCATCCATCAGCGTTTACGTAAACTAGAAAAAAGCGGACTTATATCAGGGTCTAAATTCACCATAAATCCGAAGATTTTAGGATACACCACAATGGCTTTCATAGGTATTTATCTAGATAAAGCCATGAGTAATCCTGAAGCGGTAAAACAGCTTCGAAAAATCCCAGAAGTTATCGAGTGTCATTATACAACTGGAAACTGGAGTATTTTTATAAAGATTTTATGTCGTGATAACGAACATTTAATGCAACTTTTAAATAAGGACATTCAATCCATTTCAGGCGTTTCCAGAACAGAAACCTTTATTTCACTTCAACAACAAATAGATCGCCAAATTCCGATATAACGCAACCCGCTTTGATTTGAGTTAATTTTATATGTAATGCCATTAATCCCTTTGATGTTGATGTTATAATTTCGTCGTAAACAATTAAAAATCAACATTATGAAATTTCACAAAACACTATTACTTGCCATATGCGTTATAGGTCTTGCTTCATGCGAGAATAAAAAGAAGGAAACCAATTCCATGGATAACCCAACGCACACTCCCGATAAAGAAAGCGTTATAGAAAATGCTGAAAACGCGAAAGACATGTCTACAGACAATGCCATTCAGGTTAAGGTGGTTATGGAAGCCAAAAGCGACAGTAAGGTATCGGGAACTATCGTATTTACACAAGTAGATGACTCTGTAAAAATGCTAGGTGAATTAGAAGGTTTAAAACCAAACACTGTACACGCTATACATTTACACGAAACAGCAGATTGTTCGTCTCATGATGCTAAATCTTCTGGAGGACATTGGAACCCAACCGATGCTAAACACGGAGAATGGGGAGATTCAGAAGGATATCACCGTGGAGACATAGGTAATTTCACAGCCGATGAAAATGGAAATGCAACTGTTACTTTTGAAACGGACCAATGGTGTTTAGACTGTGAAGATGAAACAATGACTATTGTAGGTCGTGGAATTATTATCCATGAAGGTACAGACGACTTTACAACACAACCTACAGGAGACGCAGGAAAACGTATCGCTTGTGGTGCCATTAACAAATAGTCAGCTTACAATACAATAAGATTAGCAGCAATACGTGTAATCTTAAACATAACAAAGGGGTCAGATTTTTAAAAAAATCTGACCCCTTTGTTTATTCTAATATTTTAATTTAATTTCTATTTCCTAAGATTTGTAAAGCCCAATATAATAAAGAGGCCAAAGCACCAATCGCAGCAACTAGATATGTTCTTGCCGCCCATTTTAACGCATCCTCTGCGCCATCGTATTCGTTAGGCGCTAACATGTTCTTATTTTTTAACCAAGCTAAAGCACGGTTACTTGCATCGTATTCTACAGGTAATGTTATAAAGCTAAAAATAGTTGCCATTCCCATCATGACTAATCCTAAAACAGAAACCCAGAATCCTAGTCCGGCTCCAGCTGCAGCACCCAACATTAATCCTCCAATAACTAACCATTGCGACATTTTAGAAGACACACTAACCACAGGTACTAATTGCGAACGTAATGTTAACCAGCTATAGGCTTGAGCATGTTGCACTGCGTGTCCACATTCGTGAGCTGCCACTGCTGCGGCTGCTGCGTTTGCTTCCATATATACAGATTCACTTAAGTTTACCGTTTTATTTCTCGGATCGTAGTGATCTGTTAATTTACCAGGAGTAGACAACACTTTTACATCGCGAATACCGTTATCTGCCAACATTTTTTCTGCAATCTCCTTCCCCGTCATTCCATTACGTAAATGAACTTTAGAATAGGTTTTAAATTTAGATTTAAGCTTGTTGCTAACCAACCAGCTCACTAAAGCAATTGCACCAATAAGTATATAATAATTAAACATCCTTCTTATTTTTAAAAAGTTAAATTTAGTATTTTATATCAAATAATGCGCCAAATTGAGATGAAGAAATTTTGTCAGTATCTAAGCCCATTTTCTTCCCGAATGGCGAGCTTCATTAATTTTAACATACAAAACTATGCTAGCAACACTTAAATCATGGGGTTGCATGCATTTTACAATAGTGTAAACGGTGCTATACAAATCAAAATCACCTCTATTGACATAGAGGTGATTAAATATATTTCTAAAAAAATGTATTGAAAATTTCTAAATTCGAATTTAGACTATCCCACGATGTTGATAATCTTCCCTGGCACAACAATCACCTTTTTAGGGGTACGTCCTTGTAATTGCTCTTGCGTTTTTTCGTGAGCCATTACAATCTCCTCAATTTCATCCTTTTTTAAGTCTAGAGACAACTCTAAAGTAAAACGTGTTTTTCCGTTGAAAGAAATGGGATACACTTTACTGCTTTCTACTAAATGACTCCCGTCAAATTCTGGGAAAGGTGCTTCAGAAATAGATTCCGAATTCCCTAACTGGCTCCATAATTCTTCAGCAATATGTGGTGCATAAGGCGATAACAAAACTAAGAACGGTTCTAACACCGATTTACTCACACATTTTTGTGCGTTGAATTCGTTTACAGCAATCATAAACGTGGATACCGATGTATTGAAAGAGAAATTCTCGATGTCTTCTTGTACCTTTTTAATGGTTTTATGAAGCGTTTTTAAATTGTCTTTCGTTGGTTCTGCATCAGTAACATTTACAGCGTCTTCACCAATATATAATTTCCATAATTTTTTCAAGAAACCGTGTACTCCTGTAATTCCTGCAGTATTCCAAGGTTTCGCCTGCTCTAATGGTCCTAAGAACATCTCGTACAAACGCAAACTGTCTGCACCATATTCTGCACAGATTTGGTCTGGATTTACGACGTTGTACTTCGATTTCGACATTTTTTCGACTTCACTTCTCAGAGTAACAAATCTACCATTCTTGTCTTCACCATCCCAAATGACCTGATCAATAATTATCCCTTCAAATCGTCTATCTGTTTCTAACAAAAAACCTAAATTCTTTTCATAAATCCTTTTTCCCATTGCAAGATGGACAGGTACATGATATACATATTCACAAATTAAACCAAAATCCTTACCTTTTATATTTAATACTGAGGGGGCACCTGAATCATTATGATCATGGTTTGAATTTGCTAAAACAATTTCTCCATTACTTTCTAAAAGAACTTCATTTGGTTTTTCACATAAACTATATTTAGTAATGAATAATGACTCACCCAATATCATCCCTTGGTTAATCAGCTTTTTAAAAGGTTCTTCTATGCCTACAAATCCGCGGTCTTTTAGGAATTTCACCCAGAAACGAGAATATAATAAATGTCCAGTGGCATGTTCGCTTCCACCAATATATAAATCGACACTTTCCCAATAGTTAAGGGCGTCTTCACTTGCAAACGCATCGCCACGTTTAGCCGTTTCTTCCATATAACGGAAGAAATACCAAGAGCTTCCCGCCCAACCTGGCATGGTGTTTAATTCTAATGGAAATACAGTGGTGTTATTTATGTTATCGTTGCTAACAACGGTATGTGTTTCGGTATCCCAAGCCCAAACATCGGCGCGACCTAAAGGTGGCTCTCCGGTTTCGGTTGGTAAATATTTTTCTACTTCTGGCAAACGAATTGGTAAATGTTCGGTTGCAATCATTTGTGGTTTTCCATTTACATAATACACCGGAAATGGTTCTCCCCAATACCGCTGACGGCTAAATACAGCATCGCGTAAACGGTAATTTGTTTTTCCTTCACCTTGCCCAAGAGCTTCCAAGGCTTCAATAGCTTTTGGACTCGCTTCTTTATAAGACAAACCGTTTAAGAAATCGCTATTTGTAAGTTTAGTATTCCCTTTTTCAGCGAATGCTGCTTCAGAAATATCTACTCCTTCAAAAATATTTGGGATAGCAATATCAAAGTGTTTTGCAAAATCGTAATCACGTTGGTCACCACAAGGCACCGCCATAACAGCTCCTGTTCCGTAGCTTGCCAAAACGTAATCCCCAATCCAAATCGCAATAGGCTCTTTAGTGAATGGGTGTTCGGCATACGCGCCTGTAAAGACACCAGAAATGGTTTTTACATCGGCCATACGTTCGCGTTCACTACGTTTTGCCGTTTTTTCGATATACGCGTCTACAGCTTCTTTTTGTGCTTCAGTTACAATTTTAGACACCAATTCGTGTTCTGGTGCTAACGTCATGAAACTCACTCCAAAAATAGTGTCGGGACGGGTGGTGAATACAGAAATCCCCCCAGCCCCCGAAGGGGTAGCTTGCTCACTCTTATAAGATTCTCGTTGAGAAAGCTCCTGTTTTATAATATTTAAAACACCATCAATATCACCTAAAACTTTCTCATTTAGAAAACGAATAACTTTAAATCCTTTTTCTTCTAAAACTAAAGTTCGTGCAGCATCTGCTTCTACTTGTGATTCATGAATCCCTCCATCAACCTCAACAACTAATCTTTTATCAAGACAAACAAAATCAACAATAAAATCTTCTATCAAATGCTGTTGTCTGAATTTATGCTCAATTTTTTTCCCTCTCAAACTCTCCCATAAAGCAGCCTCCGCTTGTGTTGGATTTGCTCGCATCTCTTTTGCACGTTCAAGAAGTAAATGCGAATTATCACCACCAGTCATATAACCAGCACGCTTATCAGAACCTGCTCTCTCTTCCCCTTTGGGGAAGGATAGGATGGGGAACGTTACACTAGCACCTACAGATTTTCCAATCCAGTTACGCTGACTCTCCTTTAAAGAATCTGTCCAATCAATAGTATTTAAACCTTGAAGTAAACGTTCTGCATAGGCAGAAATTCGCATACTCCATTGTGTCATTTTTTTACGTACAACGGTATGTCCACCACGTTCTGAAACGCCGTTTACAATCTCATCGTTTGCTAAAACCGTTCCTAATGCAGGACACCAGTTGACTTCGGTTTCAGCTAAATACGTTAATCTATATTGTAATAAAACAGCTTGTTTTTGTTCTGACGAGAATCCGTTCCAAGCTTCAGCAGTAAATGGTTCGATATTATCGTCGCACACGGCATTTACAGTGGCATTTCCTTCAGCAGAAAAAAGAGCTTCTAAAGTTGAAATATCTTCAGCTTTTGCTGAATCGTTATTAAACCAAGAATTGAACAATTGCACAAAAATCCATTGTGTCCATTTGTAATATTCTGGATTCGATGTACGCACTTCACGAGACCAGTCGAAAGAAAATCCGATTTGATCTAATTGACGACGATAAGTAGCGATATTAGTTTCTGTAGTAATTGCAGGATGCTGACCCGTTTGAATCGCATATTGCTCTGCCGGTAAACCAAAACTATCGTAACCTTGTGGATGCAATACATTAAATCCTTTATGGCGTTTGTAACGCGCATAAATATCTGAAGCTATATATCCTAACGGGTGCCCAACGTGTAATCCTGCTCCAGAAGGATAAGGAAACATATCGAGTATGTAATATTTAGGTTTTTCAGATTGATTTTTGGCTTGAAACGTTTTGTGTTCTGCCCAATATTTTTGCCACTTGGCTTCTATGTCGTTAAAATGGTATTGCATGTTGTCGTATTCCGCTTAATAAAGACACAAATTTAAGGTTATTATAACAATGTTGAAAGTTTAAACGTTGTTATCCTAAAGGAAATAGATTTCTTTTATATTTTTACAGACAAATTCATCCTTATATGAGCTCATCTTTTGAAAGTTATCAAAAACGCCGATTAATATCGTCTTATTTTTCTGTGGTCTTGAGTATTGCTTTAGTCTTATTTTTACTTGGTTTACTAGGTATGCTAGTCCTTAACACCAAGAAAGTTGCCGATCATTTCAAGGAGCAAGTTGTTGTCACCATCTATTTGAAAGATTCTGCTAAAGAGGTTGAAACGAAACAGCTTGAGAAAAGTTTATCGATGGCCGAGTATGTAAAAACAACCGAGTATGTTTCTAAAGAACAAGCGGCTGAATTTATGAAGGCTGAAAACGGCGAGGATTTTATGAATTTCTTAGGCTTTAATCCGCTGCAAAATTCTATCGATGTCCATTTAAAAGCCGACTTCGTGACGTCTGAGCATTTGAAAATAATTTCTGATGAAGCTTTAGCAAAAACCTTTGTTGAAGAAGTGCGTTACGATAACGACTTGGTGAACCTAATGAATGAAAACGTAAAACGTATTAGCTTCTGGATTTTGGTAATCAGTGGTATTTTTACATTAATAGCCGTATTACTTATAAATAGTTCGATACGACTTTCGGTGTACTCTAAGCGATTCACTATAAAAACCATGCAAATGGTAGGCGCAACCAAACATTTTATTAGAAGACCATTTGTTTGGAAAAGTGTAAAATTGGGTATTATTGGTGCTATTATAGCTTTAATCGGAATGGCTGTTGTATTCTATTATTTAAATGAAACATTCCCAGATTTACAATTATTAAACAACCCAATTCTAGTGGGAGGCTTATTTGTAACCATTTTTATTTTAGGAATTGTAATCACTTGGATTAGTACATTTATAGCGACACAACGCTTCCTAAATCTAAAAACCGACCAATTATATTATTAATATTATGATGAAATCCATTTGCTTATCTCTTCTTTTTTTATGCGTAATTAGCTGTAAAAAAGAGGTTAAAAACTTACCTGAAGATTTCGATTTTGGAGACACAAAAGACAATACCTATACCAATGCTTATTTTGGATTAACTTTTGACTACCCTGAAGCATGGTCTGCACAATCTAAGCACAATATTAAAGCGATAACCGATAAAGGTGAAAAATATTTAGCACGAGAAAACACTAAAATGGGAGCTATTTTAAAAGCTTCGCAAATAAATACGGCGTATTTATTTTCTATTTTTAAATACCCCATAAAAGAACCTAAAGGTTACAATCCCTCGTTAAGTGTGATTGCAGAAAATGTTGGAGGAAACCCAGCCATTACTCGTGGTCGCGATTATTTATTTAATTCTAGAGAATTACTTAAAGAAACGCCTGCGGGGTTTAAATTCGAAGAAGACTTTGATACCAAAATATTAGGTGGAGAAACATTCGATGTTATGCGCGCCAAAGCAACGTTTGGTGGTTATCCAGTAGAACAAGAATTCTTTTGTATAGTGCGCTATGGCTTCAGCTTATCATTTATATTATCGTATACAAATGAAGAAGAAAAAGCAGTATTATACGAGATCATAGACTCAATAGAGTTAGAGTAATTTTAAGTAAGCTTTAGGATTTCTTTTTAAATAAAACCGTTAATTTGCAAATCTTTCAACGCGAATACCTTATTAAAAATAAACATGGCAGATCAAAAAAATAAAGACCTGAATAAAGGAGAGTTTATCTTCGGGAAAAAAAATTATAAGTTTATGCTTATCGGACTTGGCGTTATTGCACTAGGTTTTATACTAATGTCTGGCGGTGGTAGTGACGACCCGAATGTATATAGTCCAGATATTTTTAGTTTCAGAAGAATTCGACTGGCTCCTACCTTAGTTTTAATAGGATTTGTAATTCAGATTTATGCTATACTTTTAAATCCGAATAAGAAATAATGGAAACTATTGATGCTATTATCCTCGGAGCAATCCAAGGACTTACAGAATTTTTACCTGTATCGTCTAGCGGACATTTAGAAATAGGGAAAGCTATTTTAGGCGACCATTCTGTACCCGAAGAAAGTTTATTATTTACAGTAGTGCTTCACTTTGCAACAGCATTAAGCACTATCGTTATTTTTAGAAAAGATATTTTAGACCTTATAAAAGGGGCGTTGAAATTCGAATGGAATGAAGATTTACAATTTGTTTCTAAAATTGTGTTATCCATGATTCCTGCCGTTTTTGTTGGTTTATTTTTCGAAGACCAATTAGAAGCGCTTTTTGGGGGTAACTTACTTTTGGTAGGTTCTATGCTAATTGTAACCGCCGTGTTGCTTTTTCTTGCCGATAAAGCTAAAGACACAGAAAAACCAGTAACCTTTAAAAATGCATTTATTATAGGTATTTCTCAAGCTATTGCTATGTTACCTGGAATTTCAAGATCTGGAGCTACAATTTCGACTTCAGTCCTTTTAGGAAACGACAAAACCAAAGCCGCTCGTTTTTCGTTTTTAATGGTTGTACCGTTAATCTTCGGAAAAATAGCTAAGGATATCTTAGGAGGTGAATTAAATTTTGAGAGCACAAACATTACAGCGCTTTCTGCTGGATTTATTACCGCTTTTATTTGCGGTCTTTTCGCTTGTACTTGGATGATTTCTTTGGTTAAAAAAAGTAAACTGTCTTATTTCGCTATTTATTGCGCCATTGTTGGTTGCATAGCCATTGGTTATACCGTTTTAAATTAATATGAAAACATTAGACGATTACCAAGCCGGACAAGTTTTACTGATAGATAAACCTTTACATTGGACCTCCTTTCAAGCGGTTAATAAACTGCGCTGGGAAATCCGTCAAGCGTTCAATATTAAAAAAATAAAAGTGGGTCACGCCGGAACCCTTGATCCTTTAGCAACAGGACTTTTGGTGATTTGCACAGGTAAAATGACTAAGCAAATAGACACCTTTCAAGGTCAGATAAAAGAATATACTGGAACTATTGTTTTAGGAGGCACGACACCTTCATTTGACTTAGAAACAGAGATTGACGAAACCTTCCCTACAGAACATATTACTACTGAAATAATCCACGAAACGACCAAGCAATTTATTGGAGATATCGAACAGTATCCACCTATTTTTTCAGCAATAAAAAAAGATGGAAAACGTTTATATGAATTTGCTCGCGCTGGTGAAACGGTTGAAATTAAGCCAAGAACCATTCATATCGCTGAATTCGAAATTACGAATATCTGTGATAACAATGTCGAGTTTAGAGTCGTTTGTAGCAAAGGAACTTACATTCGTTCTTTAGCAAACGATTTTGGAAAAGCCTTAAAATCAGGAGGACATTTATCTGTTTTGCGCCGTACAAAAATCGGAGACTTCAGCGTTGATGATGCTTTAAGTCCTGAACAGTTTATAGAAGAGTTAAAAGGCTAAACCTTCGGGAAACTCGTATATTAGTTTTGATTTCACCCCAAAAACTGCACTTTTTTGAAATTAATCGATACACATAAAGCCGCATTAATTACAGCTCTTATTGCAGGAATTGTATTGCTTACTATGTTTAATGCGCATTTAACGCAACACGATACATTAATTTCTGAAACCTATTACACTATGCCATCTGAAGAAGAAACGGCAAAGGCATTAGAACAAAAAAGGCTTGAAGAGCAATCCCAACAATCGAAAACAGAAACCAACAAGGCGTTTAACGACACGAAAACCAACAAACATTTTGCAAAGGCCTACACGCCTATAGCTCCTCCAAAAGCATACGATAAGTCCAGATTTACACAAACAGAAGACATTACAAAATCTCAAGATCTGCTTGAAGATACCAACACAACTTCCGAAGACAATAATTTAGATGCAGACGAGATATCGTCTTTCAATAGTGTGAATAGTATTTTAAAAGCCACATCTCGAAAAAAGAGTAAATCAAACGCCTCTAACGGGAATAATTCTAGTAATAAGATAGCTATGAATACCTCGGTAAATAAAAACAGTAGCATGCATTATTCTCTTGTAAACAGAACGCATGTGTATTTACCAACACCTATTTATCTATGCGAAGCTAGCGGAAAAATCGTTATAAATATTACTGTTAATCCAGCAGGAAAGGTTGTAGATACTTATGTAAATACTGCATCTAATTCTAAAAATGAGTGCTTAATTGACAGTGCACTTGAGTACGCCAAAAAAGCACGTTTTAGCTCTGATGCATCGAAACCGTCTCAGATTGGTTCGATTACATTTTATTTTGAAGGCAAAAATTAAGCCCCTAACAATTCTAGTAAATCTGTTATGGTACTTTGTCCTTTATCTAAGTTATACCATGTTTGTAGAGATTCCTTAAATTCTGGAGTTAATACACCATGCTCTGCTTTATAGTCTGCTACAAATTTTGTCGCTACTGTTGGTCTTGGTCCAAACGTATTAACCACTTCACCAGTTGTATTATCTATCATAATTAACTTCGGAATAGATTTCCCTCCGTTAGTTAAAAACATAGTCATTAAATCGTCGTTAGTATCACGAAGCACCACTTTTAAGTCGATATTTTCGTTTAATTCTGCCACCTTATTCATAATAGGTAAAACGTGTGCAGCATCTCCACACCAGCTTTCGGCTATAACCAACCAAGTAATATCACCTTTAAAGTTTTGGATCGCTTCTGTAGCTAGCTCAGACACTTTAAGTGTTTTATCCCATCGTTTCATACGGCTTTCGTTCACTTTTGTATATCCTACTAAAGCTGCGGTTTGTTCGACACCTGTAGTTCCTCCTGTTTTAGATAAATCTTTAACTAAATCTCTAAAATCCTGATAAGACATGGCATTATCTAAACCTGCTTTAACTACTTCATTTTTAACTATACTACGTACTGCTTCCATAAAATTCTTTGTTTTACCCTACAAATTTACTTTATAAATATTTTTTTTAAGGTAACTGTTGTTACATTAGTAGCTATTAATTTAAAACCTTACAAGATGGAAAAGCACAGATGTGGTTGGTGTAAAAATGATGATTTATACGAATCTTACCACGATTTGGAATGGGGAGTTCCTGTAAAAGACGACGCTACACTCTTTGAATTTCTAATTCTTGAAACCTTTCAAGCGGGGTTAAGTTGGATAACGATTCTTAGAAAACGAGAGCATTTTAGAAAAGCATTCGATAATTTCGATTATAAAAAAATAGCAAATTACACACAAACCAAACAAGATGCTTTAGCCGAAGATGCTGGAATTGTAAGAAATAAACTTAAAATAAAAGCAACGATTAGTAATGCACAAGCTTTTATTAAAATTCAAGAAGAGTTTGGAAGCTTTAGTACTTACATCTGGAATTTTGTAGATGGAGCTCCGATAAAAAATAAGGTTCAACATTATAAAGAAGCGCCAGCAAACACACCGTTAAGCGATGCATTAAGTAAAGATTTAAAAAAACGCGGATTTAAATTTGTAGGCTCAACTGTTATTTATGCGCATATGCAAGCTACAGGAATGGTTAACGATCACGAAGTAAATTGTTTCCGTTATAATGAAGTTTAACTTCGGGTTACAGATATTTTAAATATTCAGCTCTAGGAATCGAACGACCTCCAAGACTTTCTAAGTGATGGGTATGTATTTGGCAATCTATAATTTTGTAATCGGTGTTTTGTACAAAAGTGATAAATGCCGCTTTACTAGCATTACTCACTTTAGAAAACATACTTTCGCCACAAAACACATCGTTACCTAAATCCAAACCATAGAAACCTCCAACTAGCTCGTCGTTTTCCCACACTTCAATGGACTTTGCAAACCCCATTTCATGTAATTCTATATAGGCATCTGTCATGTTTTTGGTAATCCATGTCCCTGTTTGCCCGTTGCGTTTAATTTCGGCACATGCTTCAATTACTCTAGGAAATGCTTGATTTACCGTTACTGTAAAATTACAATTCCGAAGCACTTGTTTCATACTTTTGGAAACTCTTAATTCTTCTGGATATAATACAAAACGAGGATCTGGAGACCACCAAAGAATAGCATTATCATCTTCGAACCACGGAAAAATACCACGCTTGTAGGCCAGTAGTAAACGATCTGAAGACAAATCACCACCAACAGCAAGAAGTCCTTCGCTAGTAGCGTCTTTAATATCCGGAAATTCTATTTTAGATTTTAAAAATTTCATTCTCCTAATTTAAAAAAAGTATTGACATAAAATTAAAAAACCCCAATATCATTAGATATTGAGGTTAATCACACTTTGAATTAGTCATAGTATACCTTCACTAGAAAGGTAAATCGTCGTGGTCATCTTCTTTTAAACTAGAAGCTGGCTCAAAAGCATCTGCTGGAGGTCCTTGAGGAACTGCACCTGAAGCGTCATCTTGTACAGCTTCAATTCTCCAACCTTGGATTGAGTTAAAATATTTGGTTTCTCCTTGTGGATTCACCCAATCTCTACCTCTTAAGTTAATACTCACTTTTACGTTTTGTCCTACTTTGTAACTGTTTAGTAAATCTGTTTTGTCCTGAACAAATTCTACTAATATATGTTGAGGATATTGTTCTTCTGTTGTAACTACCAACTCTCTTTTTCTGAACCCATTACTCCCGAAGGTTTGGGTTTCTCCTACCATTTTTACTTTTCCTTGTACTTCCATTACATTAAATTTCTATTAAAAAAACTCTCTTTATATTCATGCATTAAGATAAATACACATTTAATTTCACACCTTTAATTATAAGGTAAATCCATGCTTCAATTTATCAACGCCATTTTCATATTCAGTACATAATATACTAAGTCGTAATTTACACTAATTATTACAACCACATTAAAATTTTCTTTTAACGACGTATGTTTTACTGAATTAATTTGAATCTGACACTCTAGTAAACCTTCAAAACAGAAGATTTTACCAGATTTGTAAAAAAACTAAATTAGTGAGACCTACTAATTACGCTTAGTTCTAATTAGCCGTTAAAACAAGCTAACCCTTGCACTAGTAATTAGTTATCATTAAACCACGTCTGTTTAATTCTATATTACGACACAAAGGTAACTATTCTATCAATTAACAAAAAATGATTTGAACACTTGATAGCACAATATTATTAACAGATTTGCATTATATTACCACTAAAACTAGTTTTCATGCTTTTTACCAAACATAAAAACCTCATCCGTTGGATATTTATCGGATTCTCGTTTGTAATTATTGCGCTTATTTTATGGAATACGTATATGTTTTTTCAGAGTTTTAAAGCTGAAGAACGTATAAAAATGGAAAATTGGTCGGCGGCACAACGCGATTTAATAAAAAGCACCAACCTAGATGGTGACATCGGTGAATTACCTCTTCAGATTTTGCAAAGTAACACCACGACTCCTATGATCATGGTAGATCTAAATGGTAATGTGGAACACAATAATTTGCATGAAAAAGACGCTAAAGATACAGCCATAGTTAAAGACCTTATTTTAGAATTTGAACAAGAAAACCATCCGATAGAAATTATTTACGACGGTAAAGTTTTAAACACTTTATACTATGGAAATTCGCCGCTTTTAAACAAACTAAAATATTATCCGATTGCTTTTGTACTTATCCTAGTGCTTTTTGCAGGACTAGTCTATAACTTTTACCGCAGTACTAAAATTGCAACGCAGAATAAATTGTGGTCCGGAATGGCCAAAGAAACGGCTCATCAAATAGGTACGCCTCTATCGTCTTTAATTGGTTGGACCGAAATATTAAAGATGGAGGAAGTGAATCCTGAATATATAGCCGAGATTGAGAAAGATATTAGCCGTCTAGAAACCATTACCGAACGTTTTAGTAAAATAGGATCTGTACCTACATTAACTAAAACAGATATTGTAAGGGAAACACTAGAGTCTTTTGATTATTTAAAAACACGATCTTCAAAATTAGTCGCATTTAGTATCGACGTTCCGCAACATGAAATTCCAGTACAATTAAATGCACAACTATATAGTTGGACTATTGAAAATTTGGTTAAAAATGCCATTGATGCCATGAAAGGCAAAGGCAAGTTAGCGGTTCAGATCATAGCTTCTGGGCAAGACGTAAAAATAAATGTAATAGACACTGGAAAAGGCTTATCTAAAGCTAAATTTAACCGTGTTTTCGAACCTGGTTTTACAACTAAAAAACGTGGCTGGGGATTAGGATTATCGCTCGCACGTCGTATTATTGAAGATTTCCATGACGGAAAAATAAGAGTATCACATTCGGAGGTCGGCAAAGGCACAACCATGCAAATCACTTTAAAGATCGACAAGGAAACACCTGCGATTTCCTAATTACATCGCCTGACTAATTGCAGAGGCAATCTCTTGAAACTCTTCTTTAGACACGTTAGTTTTTTGCAAGAAACGTGCGTCTTCCATCGTATTTAAAGGAATTAAATGTACATGAGCATGGGGTACTTCTAGTCCAATTACAGTCATTCCAACACGTTTACAAGGCACTGCTTTTTTCAATGCAGTAGCCACTTCCTTAGAAAACTTCATTAATCCTATATATAGCGCATCGTCCATATCGAAAATCTTATCTACTTCTTGCTTAGGAATACAAAGCGTATGTCCTTTCGCATTGGGATTAATATCTAAAAATGCTAAGAAATCGTCTGTTTCTGCAACTTTATAACATGGAATTTCTCCTGAAATGATTTTACTAAAAATAGAAGCCATAATATTGAATTTAGTTAGGTAAATATAAAAAGATTCCTAGAGTTTTATATCAAACCGAGCGTAATTTCAGTTTAAAACTTTAGGAATCCAGTCAATAAATTATTTCAGATTATTATCTAGAAATTTCTATAATATCGAATTTCATTATCCCACTAGGCACTTGAATTTCGGCAACATCGCCAACAGATTTACCTAATAAACCTTTACCAATTGGAGAGTTTACAGATATTCTTCCTGATTTTAAATCGGCTTCACCATCTGCAACTAAGATGTAATTCATTTCCATACCGTTGGTTTGATTTTTAATTTTAACCTTAGATAATACTAATATTTTAGAAGCATCTAATTGCGACTCGTCAATTACGCGAGCTCCAGCTAAAACGTCTTCCAATTTAGCAATTTTCATCTCTAACATGCCTTGCGCTTCTTTGGCAGCATCATACTCGGCATTTTCACTTAAATCCCCTTTGTCTCTTGCTTCACCTATGGCTTGAGAGGCACGTGGCCGCTCTATATCTTTTAATTGTCTTAGTTCGTCTCTTAGCTTCTTTAGTCCTCCTGCAGTGTAATAAGATTTTTTACTCATAACTTCATCGTTTTAATTCAAAAAAATATGTTTCACAAACCGCAGTTTATAAAACATAAAAAATCTCGCAGTACGAGATTGTGTTACAAATATACAAAATATTTATCTCAAACTACTTTTTGTTGTAAATTGCAGACCGAAATTTCACCTATGAAAAAACTTTTTTTTATTGTAATAACTGTCTTAGTGATGGTGAATTGCAGTTCTGACGATAGTATATTAAATAATCCTAATTTACCAGATTACTCTTTTGATACAGGAAACCGCATCAATACATCTTTACCACAATATAACAGTCTGAATTTCCCAGGAAACTACATTACACTTAGACAAGACAATGATGGTATAAACGGTGTCGTTCTCTACTATTTTGGAAGTAATCAATATGCCGCATTCGAATTAAGTGATCCAAATCACCCTATTACTTCATGTTCTGCTTTAGAATTGAATGGTATTATTGCAACCTGTAGTTGCGACGATGGTAATTCGTACAATATTATTAATGGTCTTCCCGAAACAGGAACTACCGGAGGTTATACATTGCAACCTTATCGCGTAGAAGTTAGCGGAAACATTATACGTGTATACAATTAAAAAAAGGCGATTCTGTTAAAAGAATCGCCTTTTACTTTCTTTAAAACTTTAAAGTCGCTCCTACTAAAAAGTTAGTCGTGGCTTGAGGATAATACCCCGAACCTTCTATAGTTGTTACTGCATTTGCATCACTCCAATCGTCATCGTAAGTATAATAGTATCCATTAGAGACATATTTCTCATTAAAGATATTGTTTACGATACCACTAAGAATAATCGATTTAAAAATAGATTTCATTTTAAACTCGTAAGTGATATTTAAATCATTCACAAAATAACTATCTAATTTAGAGCGTTCAGCATCTGTATTTCCCATATACTGCTCGCCTACAAATTTACTCAATAGCGACACTTGAAAAAGGTCGTTTGGCTGAAACACGATAGCATTCCCCAAAACAATATCTGGTGAGAATGAAATATTTGTAGATCCGAAATCTTTTAATTCACCATCGAAAGACTGATAGATTGATTTATTTTTATTCGTACTAAACGTCACATTTGGCTGAATTGAAAATGATTTAGATATACCAATCGCCGATTCAATTTCCAAACCTAGACGGTAACTTTCTCCACTATTTGTTCGGATAGGATTCCCCACACCATCAATACCTCCGGTAAGAATTAGTTGTTCGTTATATTGCATATAATACACATTCGCATTGAATTTAAAACGCTGCTTTTCGTGTCTCCAACCTAATTCGAAATCGTTTAATTGCTCAGGTTTCACATCTGGATTATTCTGAAAATCGTCGCGGTTTGGTTCTCTGTTTGCTCTTGCGTAAGAGAAGTACATATTATTGTTATTATTTAGCTCGTACGTTACACCTGCTTTCGGATTAAAGAAACTGTATTGCTCGTCGATATTAAGTGGCAAACGATCGGAATCTATACCTGTTGTTTTATAATCTACAAAACGCAGTTGTAAATCGCCATACAAACTCCACTGAGAATTCAATCTATACGTTGCTTTAGTAAACACACTTACATCTTGTTTCTTCCCGTTTCCATCGTAATAATGATCGCCTTTTTCACTATTACTAGCATATTTAGACCAAATTATTTCTCCAAAATGATCACCATCATACGTACTAAAAGATCCTCCGAAAAATGCATCTACAAAATCATTTTTAAAATTTACGTTAGCATTCACTACATAGAAATCGTTATCTAACCAACGACGACGAATAATGTCTGTGGTTTCGATAGTTTCTCCTCCAATAGTTACATTATCCAATCCATAATCATCAAAAGATTCATCTTCTTTATATTGTTCGAAATACCCACTCCCTTTAGTATAGTTTAATCCTAAGTTTGTAGACCAATTATTATCGAAACGCTCGTTCCAGTGTAATTGATAGTGATCTTGCTGATAGTTATCTACCTCATCATCATAGAATTGATCATTACCATCTTCATCGGTATACAGACCTGCAGAATTATAGGTTCTGTCATTTCTTAATTTATCTAAATCTTCTATTCCATTCCAAGATTGATAGGTGTTTTCATGACCTCCAAACGTGATGGCTTTTATTAAAGTATTATCATCGACATAAGAGGCTTGTAAGAAATAAGATTTTAATTCGGTAGACGCACGATCTATGTATCCATCAGAATTAATTACAGATAAACGACCTGCAATTTCAATATGATCATTTAATAAACCAGTACTGAATTTAGCCGTGTGTTTTCTTGTATTAAAACTACCAAAGCTATTAGAAATTTCTGCGCTTGCCTCATTAGAAACAGCATCTGTTAGCACGTTAATACTTGCACCAAAGGCACCAGAACCATTTGTAGATGTCCCAACACCACGTTGCAGTTGCAGACTCTCTACAGACGAAGCAATATCTCCAAGGTTCACCCAGAAGGTACCTAAAGATTCTGCATCGTTATAAGGGATTCCGTTAATGGTAACATTTGTAGACTGTGCACTTACACCGCGAACACGAATTCCGGTATATCCAACTCCTGCACCCGCATCACTAGTTGTGACCACAGAAGGTAAGTAATTTAACAAAACAGGAATGTCTTGTCCAAGATTTCGTTTGGCTAATGTTTCTTTATCTACATTAGAGTGTGTAATTGGCGAAGTCGCATTTACGCGTACTGCTGTAACTAGAATTTCGTCTAAAGTTTCGGTCTTTGTAGCCGTAGAATCTTTTGGTTTTTGCTCTTGAGCATATGCCGTAATATTTATAATTACACAGCATATAAAAACAATTATATGTTTCATTCGATAGTATGTTAACCGAATAAAAAGAGGCCCTTATTCTGTATTTTAGATTGATTTTATTTTTGAGCGCTTAAATGATTACAATACTATAAAATGTTATTTTTCTTATTTAAATCCTGGCATGTTTCCTTGAACATGATAAAATTTAGAAGTGAAAATAGCATCGAATTTTATCGTTTTCGTTAAAATATCTAATAGACATTTTTTTAACGCTCGATTCCTAAACAGCATTACCTGTTCTAGGTTCAATGGGTATGATCTCAGCCGATATTAGGCACCCCTTTATTTGAGAACGGCACAAAGGTAGAAACTATTTTGAATACTTCTAATTATTTCTTTAGAATTCTAATCTAAGTTTGGCTTGCGTCTTGTTGCCTTTCTTTCCGATGTTACTTTTTTACCTTTAAGACGTTTTTTTATTGCAGATTTCGGGACGCGTGTTGGCCGTCTCTTTTTTGCGACTTTTAGCCCTTGGTGGATAGTTTGTAAAAAACGACTGATAACCAATTCCTTGTTTTTATGCTGACTACGGCTTTCGTCGCATTGCAATAATAACACCTGATTTTTTGTTAATCGCGGCTGAAGTTTGGTTATGAGTCGTTCTTTTTGCACTTCATTTAATGCTGAAGATTCTAAAATGCTAAAACTTAATTCTACTTTTGAAGACACTTTATTTACATGCTGACCTCCTGCTCCGGAACTGCGTACGGCTTTAAAAGATAATTCGGTTATAAGTAGCGCTTCATCAATCATATTTACATCTGATGCGCCGGTTTCAATAAATCGGCAACCGTTTTTACAGGATTAAATGTATTTAAGGGCACTTCTACGAAAACAGTATTCCAATTCGCCATAGCGCCATTCCATAATCCTGGTAATTCTAGTGCTAATAATTCTTTTCCTTCTTTTGTTTTCTGAGTAATAAATCCAGTAGTAGGATCTACAAATTTTGATAAGTCGAACGCATTACCTTCGTAATCTTTTGTTCCGCAAACTAAATCTACCGGATTAAAATGTGTCGATCCGCTTAATATATCTTTCTGAATTTTATTCTCAAGATCGATTTGTGCCGATTCGACAATTTGAAGCGATAAGTTACCATTATGGTCTTCTACCCAAAACGGTCCTCCACCTGGTTCTCCTTCATTTTTAACCATCCCACAAATTCGGATTGGGCGGTTTAGTTTTTCTTTCAAATATTCTATTTTGTACGTGTTTGCAAATCGCTCAAAATCAATTGCAATATCAACGTTCAGTTTTCGTGTTACAAACTCAGCAATTTCAATTAGTTCAGCTTCATCTGCTTCCCCTTTATCTAAATCATTTAAATATGTAAATGCCTGTTCTTGCAATTCTATTAACACACCTGCAAGTACTTTTTTATACTCTACAATATTATCTTTAAATTTAGAAACCACTACATTATCAATATTCTTAATAAAGATGACATCGGCATCTAAGTCGTTTAAATTTTCGATTAAAGCACCATGTCCAGAAGGTCTAAATAATAAGCTTCCGTAGTCTTCACGAAACGGTTCTTTTTCTGGCGTTAATGCAATCGTATCTGTAGATTGTTTTTGGAATGAAAATGAAATATTATATTCTAATTCAGTCTGCTGCTCTACAAGTGGCTTTATCTTGCTAAATTCAGCTTCAAATTTATCGTTATGTGTTTCTGAAATTGTGAAATGTAAATTCGCTTTACCATTTGCTGAAGCATAAGAAGCCGCTTCGAATAAATGCTCTTCGAATGCTGTAGAAATGTGATCGTCGTATTTATGAAAAGGCAATAATCCTTTTGGAAACGAACCATAATCTAAATATTTTTCATCTAACATAACATTTACAAAAATCCATTTTTGCTTATCTGCTGAGAAAGATGAATACTCTGGATAGTTACTATTAATGACGTCGATTACTAATTTATAAAAAGGCAAATCTTCTAAACCTTCAAAAAATGAAGCCAGATTTATATCATTTGTTTTTTCTATATACGCCTTAAATGTCTCCTCGCCTTCCGGATTATATTTAGAAACAAAATTGAACAAGTTTTTAAACATTCTTGTTGCTGCTCCAGAAGCAGGTACAAACTTTAAAACAGATAAATTTTTACGTTTATCATCATAAGCATCTACATAAGATTTACGTTCGGCATCATCAAATTTTAGTAGTCCGTGGTTTAATACTGCTGGCGATTCTAAATCTATAAAAGGAATTCCATCTATAAATTGTTTTACTTGTGAATCTATTTTTTGTAGCGTAAGCCCTTTAACTTCTATTTGTTTTAAATCTTGTTCTGAAAAATTCATGCGTGTTCTAATATTAATTTATCTATATGTTTTACTGCTAAATCGAAACGTTCTTTAAAGCTTCCTTTTAGTAAAACATAAGGTTTCTGGTTATTGTCTAACGCCGCTTTAAAAGCATTAAACATAGTTTCTCTTTCGTTGGGTTTGTCTCTAACTTCGTCTGCTTCCCAAGGGATGTCAATATACGTTAAAAAGTACAAATTATAATAATTATGAAGTGCTGAAGCTGTTAAATTTTCATTATAAAATCCTTTATAATAGACTTCTGCATAGACTTTCGTCTCTAACAAATTCGTATCACAAATTAATAAATTTTTAGCGCCTTTGGTTAACTCATTCTCTAAAAACATTTGCCCTTTTGCTATCGGCAAGACATCGTCTTCGGTTAAGACTTCATTAGTTTTATTTTTTTCCAAGGCATATGTTCTGGAAAATTCGGGTACAAAAACGGTTTTATAGTGTTCTGCCAATTGCTTTGCCAACACCGTTTTCCCTGTCGACTCTGGTCCAAACAACACGATTTTTAAGAGGTCTGAATCTTGTTGTCTAAGGTCTTTTTCCATGCGTAATATCCTGAAATTGCTATAAATGTAAATCCTAAATACTGTAAACTTGTAAATGTAAATCCTTTATAAAAATAAAGTGGAATAGAGATAATATCGGCAATAATCCATAGAATCCAATTTTCTACTTTTCGTTTGGCCATAAGCCACATACCAACAAAAAACAGTCCCGTAGTAAGTATATCTATCCAAGCGACCCAACTTGTTAATTTATCGAAAATGGTATAGACTATATAAACAAAAATCATGGTTGCGATAAATATAGCAACTCCAATTTTCTGTTCTTTCTTAGTGGTTTTAGTAATGGGTGTAATAGCTTCACTATCCGATTTACGCGTCCAAAAATACCAACCGTAAACACTCATAATAAAATAATAAGCGTTAATCATCATATCGCCCAATAACCCCCAATGAAGCAGGAGGTACACAAAAATAAGGGTACTGATCATTCCGGTAGGAAACACCAAAATATTGTTCTGTTTTGAATACCAAACGGATAAAAACCCAAAAATAACAGCCACTATTTCTAGTACGATATTTATAGTCTGATATCCCTCGTATTGTCCAAATAAAAAATTAAAAATTTGGGACATAGTCACTTCTATCGCTCTTCACAATTTTCATGTTTGCTATAACACCATTTTGATTTTGGAAGGATGTTTTTAATGCTTCTGTAAGAAAGGGCATCAATTTATCGAAATCTCCGTAGACTTGCGTACTTAACGGGTTCTCTAAAACAGTAAACTCTGAAGCTCTTAAATCTTTTATAAACTCTTGGATTGGTGGTTCGTAATCCTCCTTAAGAGGCATTAACGTTAACTCGACTGATATTTTCATAATAGTTATAATATTGATTAATCCAAAAAACGTTTTAAAACACCATTTTAAGAATACTCAAAAATACTAAGGATTTTAGTTTATATGAATTAATTCAGAACTAAATTAGATATTTACCAACGTTTTAGCTCTCGAAAGAAGTCTTCGTTTTTTTCTAAAGCTGTACCAATAACTACAATATTTGCTCCTGCTTCAAAAGCTGCATTCATTTGTGCTTTAGATTTTATACCGCCACCAACAATTAACGGAATACTTAAATCGTCTCTTACCGCTTTAATAATTTCTGGAGACACAGGGTTTTTAGCTCCACTTCCTGCTTCTAAATAAATTAAGCGCATACCAAGTAATTCCCCGGCCAAAGCTGTATTCACTATGTTCTCCACTTGTTTTGATGGCATAGGTTCGGTTTCTGTTACTTTCTGAACCATAGTTTGCACACCCTCATTTTCAATTAACAGGTATCCTGTTGGAATAATTTCTAAAGTGGTTTCTTTAAGTCTCGGAATTGCCTCTACATGTTTACCGATTAAGTAGGCCGGATTTCTTCCAGATAACAGCGATATAAATAACAAAGCATTAGCTTTATTTGTTATTTGTGCAACATCTCCTGGAAATAAGATTACAGGAAGATTTGTATGTTTATTTATCTCTACTACTAAAGGTTCGGTAAGGTCTACAGGCACAGTACTACCACCTACAAAAATATAATTCGCTACAGATTTATTTATTTTCTTAACGAATGCTTCAACATCACTCAATCTTATTTTTTCTGGATCGATTAATACCGCTAACTGCTTATTATTAGCGAAAATATTATGTTGAATGTTATTTAATACGTTTTTCATTTATGTAATAGTATATACACAAGTAAAATCTTCCAATTCCCAAAAATAGATATCGAATCGACTCTTGCGATCTTTATAATCAATCCAAGCTACTGTTTTGCCCGCTTTTAAATCGAAAGGGATCACCAAAATATGATTGTAAAAACTCAACCCTGGCGTTGCATACAGTTTATACAATGCTTCCTTTGTTCCCCAAATTACGGTAAGTTTTTTTACATAATCAATTTCATCTTTATTTAAATAGCAGAATTCATAATTTGAAAATTTATGGGCGATTAATTTAACTTTTTCTCGATTTTTCTCAATATCAATGCCTGTTCTGTTATCACTAATCACGACACCAGAGA
The DNA here is from genome assembly GCF_042427615.1 of Formosa undariae. NCBI lineage: Bacteria > Pseudomonadati > Bacteroidota > Flavobacteriia > Flavobacteriales > Flavobacteriaceae > Formosa > Formosa undariae. Next base: position 318,471 of record NZ_JBHMEZ010000001.1, read on the forward strand.
ATGTAAATGAATGCGTTATAGAAATTTGTCGGCCATCCTTTAAATGAGGTTTACCATTTTCATCGTAAAATAAATCGAAATCGGTATAACCCAATGCTAACAAAAGATGTCGAACACTTAAAAATCCGCGTTGATGAAGTTCACTTTTCATACTTAAAACACGTGCTAAACTTTCCGGTTTCAGCTTAACTCCCTGAAACAATTCATCATAAGATTCTGTAATCTTCCAAATCTTAACAGTAGTTTGTGAATTTGGATGTAGGGTTTTATATACTGGCATTTATATTTCTCGTACTTATTATGTAACTTTGCGCTCTTAAATTAAGAGACAAATATACAATTATGAATACAAAAACGATTCCATACGTACCTTATAAAGTAAAAGACATGTCGCTTGCGGCTTGGGGAAGAAAAGAAATTGAATTAGCAGAAGCAGAGATGCCAGGTTTAATGAGTCTTCGTGAAGAATACAAAGACAGCCAGCCTTTAAAAGGAGCTAGAATTGCAGGATGTTTACATATGACGATTCAGACTGCTGTTTTAATTGAAACTTTAAAAGCTTTAGGAGCTGAAGTAACTTGGAGTTCTTGTAATATTTTCTCTACTCAAGATCAAGCTGCTGCTGCAATTGCGGAAGGTGGTACTTCTGTTTACGCTTGGAAAGGCTTAACTGAAGAAGAATTTGAATGGTGTATCGAACAAACCTTATTCTTTGGTGAAGACAGAAAACCACTAAACATGATTTTAGATGATGGTGGAGATCTAACAAATATGGTTTTAGATAAATATCCAGCACTAGTTGATGGTATTAATGGTTTATCTGAAGAAACTACAACTGGAGTTCACCGTTTATACGAGCGTATGAAAAACGGAACGTTACCAATGCCTGCGATTAACATTAATGACTCGGTTACAAAATCTAAATTCGATAACAAATACGGTTGTAGAGAAAGTGCTGTAGATGCTATTCGTCGTGCAACAGATGTTATGTTAGCTGGAAAACGAGTAATCGTATGTGGTTATGGTGATGTTGGTAAAGGTACAGCGGCTTCTTTTAAAGGTGCAGGTAGTATTGTTACAGTTACAGAAATCGACCCTATTTGTGCGCTACAAGCTGCAATGGATGGTTTTGAAGTTAAGAAATTAGAATCTGTTGTTACAACTGCAGATATCGTTATTACGACTACAGGAAACAAAGATATCGTTCGTGCCGAGCATTTTAAAGCAATGAAAGATAAAACTATCGTTTGTAACATTGGTCACTTCGATAACGAAATCCAAGTGGGTTGGTTAAACGATAACTATGGAGATACTAAAAACACGATTAAGCCTCAAGTAGATAAATATACAATAGACGGAAAGGATATTATTTTATTAGCTGAAGGTCGTTTAGTAAACTTAGGTTGTGCAACTGGACACCCTAGTTTTGTAATGAGTAACTCATTTACAAACCAAACTTTAGCACAAATCGAATTGTGGACTAACAGAGATGCTTACGAAAATGAAGTATATATGTTACCTAAGCATTTAGATGAAAAAGTAGCACAATTACACTTAGCTAAAATTGGCGTTGAACTTACAGAATTACGTAAAGATCAAGCGGAATACATTGGTGTAACAATCGAAGGTCCTTACAAACCTGAATACTACAGATACTAGATATAAAAATTGTTGTTAGATTAACAGCTATTTTATAGATATAAAAAAATCCCGAGCATTATGTGTTCGGGATTTTTTATGCGTAACACTGAAATAGATTACGGAATACGCTATCTCAATTAACTAAAACAAGAAAAGTCCTTGTACAGATGTACAAGGACTTTTATATTGTAAAGAAAATTATTTCTTAAGCCTCGAAAGGAACTATAGAAACGTAAGACTTGTTGTCTTTTTTCTTTGTAAATTTCACAACACCATCCACTTTTGCGTGTAATGTATGATCTTTACCTCCATACACATTTTCACCTGGGTGATGTGTATTTCCTCTTTGTCTTATGATGATATTTCCAGCAATTGCAGCTTGACCACCAAAAATCTTAACACCTAAGCGTTTTGATTCTGATTCTCTACCGTTTTTAGAACTACCTACCCCTTTTTTGTGAGCCATTGTCTTAAGGTTTTATATTGTTAATAATAATGAATTTGAAAATTACTTTTCAATTCCACCGTCTAATTTGTCTTGTAATACTTTTAACTCATCCCATTTACCGTCTGCAGCTAACTGAGCTTGTTGTGGCCAAGTTTCTGTAACGATGTGAGATAATCTTGAGCTTGCAGCAGTTAATACTTCGCTTAATTTCTCAGCAGGAGTATTAGCAACTTTAGCAAAAGTATCGATTCCTGCAGCAACTAAAGCTTCAGCAGCTTTTGGTCCAGCACCTTCGATTTTTTTCAAGTCATCTGCTTTAGCAGTTGCCTTTTTAGCAGTCTTTGCTGGCGCAGCTTTTTTAGCTCCAGAAGCATCGATGCTTTCAATTACGATTTCAGTAAGAGCTTGACGGTGACCGTTTTTAACACGGTATCCTTTACGTCTCTTTTTCTTGAAAACAATAACTTTATCACCTTGAAGGTGTTTTAAGATTTTTGCACTTACTTGTGCTCCATCTATAGCCGGGGCGCCTAAAGTAATATTGTCACCATCTCCTATAAGAAGTACATTATCAAATGATACTGCATCTCCTTCTTCAGAAGCTAAACGGTGAACAAACACTTTTTGGTCTTTTACAACTTTAAATTGTTGCCCTGCTATCTCTACAATTGCGTACATAGCGTAACGTTTTTATTAATTAATTTAATTCAAAAATAAGCCAATCTCTCGATAGGCGGGTGCAAATATACACCTAATTAATTAATCTACAAACGTTTTGTGCCATTTGAAATATTTTTATGTTGTAAGATTAAAGCAATTAACAGCTCAAGTCTTTCAATTTCAAACATACATTATATAAAAAGCGATCGAGGGCCATTCGTAATCGTATCATTTTTAAATAATATTTTCAGAATTTCACAATATTTCCCAGTCATAAATATCTACATCTTATAATATTAATATTACAAACTAAAAACCTCTCAGTAAAACCCAATTTTATTATATTGTATACTTATTACAACTAAAAAAAACTCACATTAAAACGAATCACTCAAAACACAAACGCACAATGAAAAAACGCTTATTTACTTTGGCTTCTTTGTTGCTTATTGGCCATGTCGCTACCGCTCAAAAAGTTGAATTTGAAGAGTACGATTTAGCCAATGGCATGCACGTTATATTGCATCAAGACAATACAGCTCCGGTTGTCACAACATCAGTAATGTATCATGTAGGAGCAAAAGACGAAGATCCTGAACGCACAGGATTTGCTCACTTTTTTGAACACCTTTTATTTGAAGGTACAGAAAACATCGAACGCGGAGAATTCATGAAAATTATCCCTGCAAACGGTGGAAAGTTCAATGCCAACACTACAGACGACAGAACCTATTATTACGAAGTCTTCCCTTCTAACAAAGTAGAGCTTGGATTATGGTTAGAATCTGAACGTTTAATGCATCCTATTATTAACCAAATTGGTGTAGATACACAAAATGAGGTTGTAAAAGAAGAAAAACGTATGCGTGTAGACAACCAACCCTACGGAAAATTCTTAGAAGAAGTAAAAGTTAACTTGTTTAAAGAACATCCGTACCGATGGACTACTATTGGTAAAATGGAACATTTAGATGCTGCCACTTTAGAAGAGTTTCAAGACTTCAACAAAAAGTTTTATATTCCAAACAACGCCGTTTTAGTTGTCGCTGGAGACATAAACAAGACTGAGGTAAAAAAAATGATTCAAGATTATTTTGGTCCTATTCCTAAAGGAACGCCAGTAACTAGAAACCTACCTAAAGAAGCACCGATTACCACAGAAATTAATGCTAAGGCATACGATAGTAATATCCAAATCCCAGCCATTATTCAAGCCTACAGAACACCGTCTTACAAAGACAAAGATTCTTATGTCTTAAATATGATTTCAGAATACTTAAGTAGCGGGAAATCTTCTAAATTATACAAAAAACTTGTAGACGATAAGAAGATGGCGATGCAAGTTGGAGCGATGAATATTAGCCAAGAAGATTACAGCGAGTACATTATTTTCGGACTTCCTTTAGGAGATATCCCTCTAGAAACTTTAACTAAAGAAATTGACGAAGAGATTGTAAAAATTCAGACCAACTTAATTTCTGAAAGAGATCATCAAAAGTTACTCAATCAGTTCGAAAATAATTTTGTGAATTCAAATTCAAGTATCGAAGGTATTGCTAATTCTTTAGCGACTTACTATTTACTTCACGATGATGTTAATTTAATTAATGACGAGATTAACATTTACAGATCTATTACAAGAGAAGACATTCAAGCCGTTGCGAAAAAGTATCTAAACCCTAACCAAAGGTTATTATTAGAATACTTACCGGAAGACAAAAAGCAATAACAAAAAGACGTACACAAAAATGAAAACAAAAATATCAGTAGTATTAGTATTGTTTTTAATGTCTGTTGGCGTTCACGCACAAATAGACAGATCTAAACAACCTGAACCTGGACCAGCTCCAAAAATCTCATTAGAAACACCTCAAGAATTCCAATTAAAAAACGGAATAAAAGTACTTGTCGTAGAAAATCATAAATTACCCAAAGTAACCTACTCATTAAGATTAGACAATAAACCCGTTACCGAAGGCGACAAGGCAGGGGTTTCAAGTTTACTTTCAGACCTGTTAGGTAACGGAACCACGTCTATACCTAAAGACAAATTTAATGATGAAATCGACTTTTTAGGTGCAGGATTAGGGTTTGGCTCTCAAAGTGGTTATGCGTCTTCTTTAACAAAATACACCGATCGTATTTTACAATTAATGGCCGATGCCGCTATAAACCCATTATTTACCGAGGAAGAATTTCAAAAAAGTAAAGACCAACTTATTGAAGGTTTAAAATCTGAAGAAAAAAGTGTTGATGCCATTGCGTCTAGAGTAGGGTCCGCATTATCTTATGGAAAACACAATGCCTATGGAGAATTTATTACTAAAGAAACGGTTAACAACATCACACTTCAAGACGTCAAAGATTTCTACAACACGTACTTTATTCCTAACAATGCCTACATAATTGTTGTTGGTGATATAGATTTTAAAACAGCTAAAAAAGCAATCACAAAAGATTTTGGGAAATGGAAAAAAGGTACTGAAATTAAAACCACACTTCCTGCAGTTACTCCAAACGTAACAACTACTCAAATAGACTTTGTAGATATGCCTAACGCTGTACAATCCAACATAGTTGTAACTAACAATGTTGATTTAAAAATGAATGATCCTGATTATTTTGCGGCACAAATTGCAAACTACATTTTAGGTGGTGGCGGTGAAGGTTATTTATTTAAAAACCTTCGAGAAGAACACGCCTACACCTATGGTGCTTACTCTTCTCTTAGAGATAGCAGATACAACGGTGGTCGTTTTACTGCGAGTTCTCAAGTTAGAAATGCAGTTACAGATAGTGCTGCAGTGCAGATTATAAATGAAATCAACAGAATTAAAACAGAGCCTGTAGATCCCAAAGATTTAGAAAGTGCTAAAGCTAAATATATAGGTAGTTTTGTAATGGCTTTAGAGAAACCTGAAACCGTTGCACAATATGCTCTAAATATTAAATTAAACGATTTACCTAGTGACTTTTACGAAACCTATTTAGAGAAAATTAATGCCTTAACTTCTGCAGATATTCAAAAAGCAGCAAATAAATATTTTCAATCTAAAAATTCGCGCATTATAATTGTAGGTAAAGGAAGTGATGTTTTAACTAACCTTGAAAAAACAGGAATCCCTGTTAAGTATTACGATGCTTACGCGACACCTATAGACAAGCCAAATTACGATAATCCTGTTCTTGCAAACATCACGGCAGAGCAAGTATTACAGAACTATTTAACCGCTATTGGTGGTAAAGAAAAAATAGATAAAGTAAGCTCTCTTATTATTAAATATGAAGCAGAAGCAATGGGATCTAAAATAATTTCTGAAGAAAAACGTACCGCTGGAAAATTAGCTCAGAATGTTTTTATGAATGAAAATTTAATGATGGCGATGATTGTAACTCCGGACGAAGTATTTGTAAAACAAGGAAGTGCTAAAAACCCAATCCCTGCTGAAATGGCTGCAGATATGAGAATATCTTCAGGTTTGTTTATGGAACAAAATATTTTAGCTTTAGGTACTGCTAAATTAGCCGGTATTGAAGAGGTTGAAGGCCGTAAAGCATACAAAATTGAAGTTGCTGGAACAACCGTATCTTATAGCTTATTTTACGATTTAGAAACGGGATTAAAAGTTAAAGAATCTCAGGTAATCAATATGGGTGGAAAATCTCAAATTCAAGATTCATTTCTAAAAGATTATAAAGCTTTCGAAGGCATTTTATTTCCTTCTACAAAAGAAAGCACACAAATGGGACAACCAATAAACGCAAAATTAAAAGAAGTTATTATAAACTCCGGAGTAACTGAAGCAGATTTTCAATAGACAAATCATTTTTAAAATTTTAAAACCGAAGTTCACGCTTCGGTTTTTTTATGCCTTCTTATTAGCCAAATACACCCCTAACAAAATTACTAAAGAAGCAAGACCTTGCAATACACTAAACCCTTCTCCATCTAAAAAGCCCCAAGTTAATGCTACAATTGGCATAACATAAGTTACAGACGACGCAAAAACTGGTGTTGAAATTTTAATTAATTTATTGAATAGAACTTTAGCTAAAGCGGTTCCGAAAAAGGATAAAATAAACACATAAACCAAAGCCATTTTTAATTCTGGATTTTGCAACCTAGAAGATTCAAAAAAACCTGAAAGTAATAATACAATAAGTGCGGGAATTATAATAACCACATAATTACCTGTAGCAATAGTTAGTGGCTTTAAATGCTGTAAATGACTCTTAATAATATTCACATTAAAAGCATACATTACCGTTGCCAAAACAATATAACCGGCGTATAAATAATTCTGATGCGGATTTAAATCGGCACCCTCCATAACCAACAAAGCAGTCCCTATAAAACCTAAGGCCACACCTAGTACTTGCCGTTTTGTAGAAGAAATCTGAAAGACTGCAAATCCTACTAAAATTGTTTGAAGTGGTACTAAAGAATTTAAAATAGAAGCAATCGCACTATCTATTTCTGTTTCTGCGATCGCAAATAAAAATGCAGGAATTAACGAACCAAAAACTCCCGATAACGCCACCCATTTCCAAGCGGTTTTGTCTATAGTTTTTACATATTTAAAACCTACTGTAAAAAGAATTAAGGCTGTAAAAATTGTCCGTAAAGCACCTAGCTGAAAAGGCGTTACACCAATTAATGCTTTTTTCATTAAGATAAAGGAACTTCCCCAAATTAAAGACAACGTAAACAGGTAACTCCATTTTAAAGTATTTTCACTCATAAGCTTTTTCTAAGTCCACAAAAATGAAACTTTTAACACAGAAAATCACATTAATTATTAAATTTGTCGACACTACAAACTCTATTATTTTTATGAAATTTTTCAACACACTTTTCGCTCTAGTATTCATTTCTGTTTTAGCATTTTCATGTAAAGACAAAACAGCGGAGCCAGAAATAAAAACAGTAGAAACAGCTGCTCCCGTAGAAGTTGCTACTAAAACTTTAGATCCTAATGCAACCTATGCAAAAGCAGAATTCACTATCGAAGGAATGACTTGCCAAATTGGTTGCGCTAATACCATACAGAAAAAACTTTCTAAACTTGATGGTATTAAATCTGCAACGGTAGATTTCGAAAAAAAATTAGCAATGGTAGAGTACGATGTTGCAAAAGTGAATGCTACAACTCTTGAAGAAACTGTAGTTAAAACAGGAGACATGTATAGCGTTAAAGACATGAAAACTGTTGAATAATTTGACACAACTAGTACAGATGAAGCAAAAACAGAACTTCTAAAAAAATGACTAGTAAAGGTGACTGCGGAAGCGCATGTAACGGTGACTGTGAAAGCACATCTGAAGGTGTTGCGATAGCTTGTTCTGCAGGCCAAAAAGAAGGATGTTCTGCTACAAAAAAAGCATAAACATTTCATTTATATAAAACAAGAAAGCATCTCGATCGAGATGCTTTTTTATTTTATATAATATAGGAAAATACGCAAGTAAAAAATCGTAACGATTGTTCTACTAGTTTTTAATTTGCTCCACTGTAATGTGTTGTTGTAGAATCTCAATCTCAGGTCCAAATTGAGTAAAAATAGCGACATCTGAAGCGTCTAGCCCATAACCCACAGACACATATCCGCCTTTTGATCCCGTTTGGGTCGCATCAAAAACGTACCAACGTCCACCAACATAAGCTTCAAACCAAGCATGCATATCCATTGGTTTTAAATTATGCAAATATCCAACCACCATGCGCGCAGGAATGCTTAAACTTCTACACAGTGCGATTCCTAAATGTGCCAAATCACGACAAACACCAGAGCCTTTCTTATTCACTTCTATGGCCGACATCGGGTAAGCACTACTCCCAGGAATATAACTAATTGTGTTACGCAGCCAGTCTTCTATAGCAAATACTTGCTGATACCCCGGAAGTTTACCACTAGTTATCGTGTTCGCCATATCATTAAAACGATCGGACTCACAATACCGGCTAGGCGATAAATAGCAAAGCACATTATTTGGTAAATTCTGTATTTCTACAAAAGGCGCATAAAGATCTACATCAACAAACTCTGAAGTTTGCACATCCGAAGTCGTCTGAATACTAAAATCACCTAATGGAGCAACCAGGCGCTGACAAAGATTACCGTAACCATCTGTAAATTCGATTATAGGTACGTTGGGAAATATTTTAAATTCATCGTGCTCAATCCACTGCTCCTCCCCACTACGAGGGCGCAACATTAAGATAAAAGGTGTCGCCGTTTCTATAGTAAAAGCTAAATCACAACTAATCCGTAACCACATACGCGAATCTTATTACATTTATTTTATCACCAAAATCGGAATCCATTAAATTTAAAGCAATTACAACAGAAATACGGTTAGTTATATGTTTTAATTGCACTATAAATCTGATTAAAATATAATAAACTCAGCCTTTTATCCATTTTTCATAAATGTGATATTGGCTTTCAAAAGCGAATTAAATCAATTCTACAAACAATAAAAGCACCTTCTAGATGGTGCTTTTTGTTTATATACTCCAATAGTTCTATGTCAAGTTATCCTTGAAAAATGCAATTGTTCTATTCCAAGACAAACTTGCTGCAGCTTCATCGTAGCGTGGTGTTGTATTATTATGAAATCCGTGATTTACCTCAGGATAAATAAAAGCTTCGTAGAATTTATTATTCGCATTAAGCGCGTCTTCATATGCAGGCCAACCTGCATTAACACGCTTGTCTAACTCAGCGAAATGAAACATTAAAGGCGCATTCACATCAGCTGCGTCTTCTACATCTGGCTGACTTCCATAATACGGCACTGCGGCACCTAAATCAGGAACACGAACAGCCATCATATTCGAAATCCATCCACCAAAACAAAAGCCTACAACTCCAATTTTACCAGAACATTGTTCATGATTCTTAAGATAATTAAAAGCGGCTATAAAATCTTCTAACATGTCATTCTTATCTCTTTTCTTCTGCATTTCTCTACCTTCATCATCATTACCAGGATAACCACCAAGTGGTGTTAATGCATCTGGAGCAATAGATATAAAACCTTCAAGAGCTGCACGCCTGCCAACATCTTCTATATACGGATTTAAGCCTCTGTTTTCATGAACCACAATAATCCCCGGCAATTTCTCTGTAACCGTTTCTGGAGTCGAGAGCAAGGCCTTTATACCTCCACCACCTCTAGGCGAATTATAGGTAATATATTTAGAATCTAGGCGTGCATCGTCTTTATTAACTAAAACGGAATCTATATAATTCGGAGAAATAAAACTAAGCAGGGAGGACATGGTAATGCCTCCTACAGCATAAAGTGATAGCTTCTTTAAGAATTGACGCCTTTCAATTTTATTATGGGCATAATCGTCATATAAATCAAAAACCTCCTGATTTATATCTTCTTTATTTAGTTTTTTCATCCCCTTAAATTAATGATTTTTTTGAAATCCATTTTAATCTTTTGAAAACTTCATGAAGTTTATAGGTTTCCAAAATCAAAAATTATTTAGCATTAAGTTCTATCGCTAACTTATTGACTAATTACCATTTTTCAGTAACAATAAATTCTTGACAATACCAATTACCTTTTTTATCCTTTTTATACCAATAATAACCTCCATAACCCCATAATTTACTCCTACTTAAACCTATAGAAACAACAGCTTCTGTACAGTTAGCATTGAAAAACAAAGGCGAAAAATTATAAACTAAATCGTATTCAGCCCAATCTGCACTAGCCTTTAAAATTAGTGAATCTGCCAAAACTACTTGATGTTTGCTTCTTGTGTCTATCTCTGTAGTAAAAGCCATACTTTGCTGCTCTACCTTCCAAAGTGCATCTAAAATCTCAGCAAAATCCTCACTTATTTTTAAGTGTTCCGTATTCAGCTTATGCGATTCCATTTTTGGAAACACCCCTATATTAAGAGAAATACCCAATAAAGAATCTATAATATGCTCACTTATTGGCGTATTTACTATACTGTCACCCTTAAAAACTGGAGGTGGTGGCAAAGGCAAACTTTTAGAGTCAATTATTGCAGTTAATACCGGTACAACACATAGGTTACAATTATTCTCCTGCGCATACGATTTGGAACAAAAACATATTAACATCAGAAAAACAATATATTTAATTAATTGCATACTTCTATATTTAAATTTGTTTGTGTTGTTCTTAGCTCAATATTGCGCTAGCAAATATTACGGAGTTTCTTCAATATAAATCACGTTTATTAGATACAGGTTACTATCTATAGTATCTTTTTCAATAATAAACATATCATCTCCTGAATGTCTTAGTTTAGCTTTATTTCTCCAATTACTCATATATGCTTTCAACCATTTATAATCTTTCATTTTAAGATTTGAAGTATCTTTTAAAGTTAATTTTACACGTTCAGGATAATTTTTAACTGTTATATCATTTTTAGTTGTAAAAATAATATTGTTTACATTTTCTATTTTATATAAATACCTAATAGGACCGTCTGGATAACTATGGTATTTAACCATCTCTTCTTTTTTACTTGAATCAAAAAAGAAGTACATAGAATTATCATTCTGTGTCTGACTTTTGACTGCTGAGCATCCTACTAAAAAAAGAACTAATACTATTAATATTGCTTTCATAATTAATTACAGTTTGATGTCTTGGTAGAGTTATTTTTAACATCATAATAACTTGAATTAAAATTATTATAATTTTGTGAATCATCTAAATCGCCAAGATTAGAACGTAATTATACTTTGGCTGTTTGGCTGTTTGGCTGTTTAAAATAATATTTCATCATATAAATGTTGTTGATTAATTTTGATTAAAAATAAAAGCAAACCACATAACTAACAACACCTAAAGCACTAATTATAAGAACTTTTCGACGAAATATACCCAAGACATTACGGGAAAACCATAGTTCGAGACTAAATCAATATAAAAAAAGCACCTCAACCGAGATGCTTTTAATTTTATAATAATCTAAAAACTGATTTATTTCCAAGTCACCGATTCCATAATCTGCTTTATATCCTTTTCAAGATATTTAGCTGCCGGTAAAATAGAATCGTAGTTTGGTTTTGCATAGAAATACAACGAACCCGTTAAGAAGTGATTGACACTATCGGTTACATAAAACTGAGATTGAGATGCGGCATTACCTCCTATTTCATAGAACATTCCGTACACTTTTCTCTCGTCGTTTAAGTATACTTGCTCTACAATTTCATCAGCTATAATGGTGTGTTTCTGAGTAAAATTTTGTGCATCACGCATAAATTCAACTAAACTTGTTGAGTCTTTATGTATACTTTTATACGTTAAAAATATAGTCCCTTTTAAATTAGAGTATTCAATATTTACACCATAATTATCTAGGCCTCCCATTTTTTTTACGCCAACCTGAGTCGCAAACTCATTCTTCTGAAATGTGAATGGCACATCCAAATTAACTTCATTATAGTTTGCTTCTGGATAACTTAATCTTAAATAGGCATTAGGTTTTGGAGTCGGATCTTCCGCACAAGACACCACTAAAATAAGTACTAAAAATAAAAAACTATTTTGAATGTATTTTAACATATTAGGATACGGTAACTTTTATGCGTTTTATGCGTTTGTTATCTAAAGCTTCTACTGTAAATAAATAATTTTCAAAATTTATTTTAGCATTTAATTTTGGGAAAACACCTGAATGCTCTAACACAAATCCCGCTATGGTTTCAGCTTCACCTTTTTTTTGTTCAAAGACAGTATCGTCTTCAACTTTAACAATTTTATAAAAATCCTTCAGCGGTGTTTTCCCTTCAAACACAAAATTATGGTCGTCTAATTTCGAATAAATTAAATCCTCATCATCATATTCATCGCTAATTTCGCCAACAATTTCTTCGATAATATCTTCCAAAGAGATTAAGCCTGAAGTTCCGCCATATTCATCTACAACGACTGCTAAATGGACCTTTTTCTCTTGAAATTCCGACATTAAATCGTCAAGTTTCTTATTCTCAGGAACAAAAAACGGTTCACGTATTAAGGCATTCCAATCGAACTGTTTTCTATCTACATAAGGCAGTAAATCTTTAACGTAAAGAATACCTTTTATATTATCTATATTATCTTGGTAAACTGGAATTCGAGAATAGCCATTTGCTACAATCTCAGGAATAATTTCAGGATATTTTAAATTTTCGTTCAAAGCAAAAATATCAATCCGTGGTCGCATAACCTGCTTGGTATCGGTATTTCCAAAAGAGACAATTCCTTTTAGAATTTTATGCTCTTCCATAGAAGTATCTTCTTCGCTCGTTAACTCTAATGCTTGCGACAACTGATCGACACTTAAATTAGATTTTTGCTTTCCCAATTTATCATGAATTGCTAATGTAATACTACGCATAGGCAAACTTAAAGGAGCGAACAAAAAGTCCATAACCTGAAGAGGAACAGCCATAAACGTAGCAAATTTCATTTTATTTCTACTGGCATAAATTTTTGGTAAAATTTCACCAAATAATAAAATTAAGAAGGTTACGAGAACGACTTCAATTATAAAGCGAACCACTTCGGATGTGACTCCACTAAACATAATATCACTTAAATAAGCAAAGAGAATAACGATACCTATGTTTATAAAGTTATTTGCAACAAGTATGGTTGCAAGCAATTTCTTAGGCCGTTCTAATAACTTAGCAATAAGCTGTATGGCTTTAGAATCGTTTTGTATGCCTTCGTCAATATCGGTTACCGTTAAAGAAAACAGAGCTACTTCTGCTCCAGAAATTAGTGCAGAACAAATAAGTAAAACACATAAAAGCACTATTCCAAAAATTAATGAAACATTAATCGTGGAAATCAGGGCTAAAATACTCGAGGGGTCGGGGTCCAATGGAAATTAAAATTAGTTAAACAATTAAAACGGCAAGTCGTCTTCTGCTTCTTTAGTGGCAGGTTGACTTGTTGTTGGTTTATTTTCTGTGGGTTTTGCTGTTTGCGAAGATTGCTCCGCATTCGCTCCACTTTCTTTTTTTGTTGATAAAAAGGTGAATTCTGTACACTGTATTTCGGTAGAATATCTTTCTAGTCCAGCTTCGTCAGTCCATTTTCTGGTTTTAAGACGACCTTCAGCATAGATTTTATCTCCTTTACTTAAGTACTTTTCGCAAATTTCTGCTCCTTTATTGCGAACAACAATATTATGCCACTCTGTATTGGTAACACGCTCGTTAGTTTGCTTACTAACATAGGTTTCGTTAGTCGCTAAAGGAAAACGTCCTACACAACCACCTCCTTCGAAGTAGTGCATTTTAACATCATCTCCTAAATGCCCTATAAGCATTACTTTATTTAACGTACCAGCCATAAATTATTGTATTACGAACTGCAAAATTACACTTTGTAGTTCAACTTTTTTAAATTTAGTAAAAAAATTATGAGATATAAATTTATATGGCTAAAAATTGAAGTCCTCGATAAAATTTCCAATTAAAATAGGGACCGGAAAATCTTCAACTTTAGACACTGGTATCTCACCTTTTAAATTAGTATCGACTTCTACAATCCAAAATTGGGTATATAAATGCTGATGTGATAATTTGTGTACAATCTCGTTTTTATTATATAATGACACATCAAAAGTTTTTCCTTTTAAAACCTCTAAATTCTCTAATTCTTGCTCAAGTTCTTTAGATGTCAATGCCTTTTTAGACTCTATTAATGGAAACTGATACAAATTTTGCCAGATCCCTTTGCCTTGACGTTGCTCTAGTATCGTGGTATGATCTGGAGTAAGAAACACTAAAAAATTAAAATACTTTTTAGACACTTTAGCTGCTTTAATTTTCACTGGTAATTCGGTAATTTCATCTTTACCATAGGCAAAACAACTAGAATTAAACGGACACACAGTACAATCAGGGCTTTTGGGCTTACATTGTATAGCACCAAACTCCATTACTGCTTGGTTAAACGTAGCTGGATCCTTTTTATCGATTAATTCCTGAGCCAAAGCTTTAAATTCTTTTGCGCCTTTAGATGAATTAATAGGAGTATATATCCCAAAATAACGGGACAACACTCTGTACACATTTCCATCTACAACAGCAGACACCTCATTATAACAAATAGAAGCGATGGCACTTGCTGTATAATCACCTACTCCTTTTAATTTTAATAGATCTTTATAGTTAGTTGGGAACACACCATTTAAGTCCTCCACAACATATTTTGCGGCAAAATGTAAGTTTCTAGCTCTAGAATAATACCCTAAACCTTGCCAAAGTTTCAAAATTTCGGCTTCATTTGCATGAGCTAAATCAAAAACAGTAGGAAATACAGACACAAAATCTTCATAATATGGTAACCCTTGCTTAATTTGCGTTTGCTGTAAAATTATTTCTGACAGCCATATATAATACGGATTAGTTGTCTGTCTCCAAGGAAGTTGACGCTTATTTACTGAATACCAATCTGTTAAGATTTTACTAAAAGTCATATATTAAAATTAGGCGTGACAAAAATAATCGTTTATAATCTTAAATTTTAATGAATTAGGTTTGAAATATTGAATATTAAATGACTATATTTGCATCCCTTTATAATTAATTGATAACTTTAAACATAATAAATAATGACTAAGGCTGATTTAGTAGCGAAAATTTCTGAGAAATTAGGAATCGAGAAAGGTGACGTTCAGGCAACTGTGGAAACATTCATGGAAGAAGTGAAAACATCTTTAGAAGCTGGTGATAACGTATATTTAAGAGGTTTTGGTAGTTTTATAATCAAAACTAGGGCTGAAAAAACTGGTAGAAATATCTCTAAGAATACTACTATTAAAATTCCTGCACACAACATTCCTGCATTTAAACCTGCAAAAGTATTTGTAGAAGGTGTAAAAACCAATGTAGACGTTAAAGAATAACAAAAAACTAAATATTAACCTAAAAAAAGACAGATCTATGCCAAGTGGTAAGAAACGTAAAAGACATAAGGTAGCGACGCATAAGCGTAAGAAACGTGCTCGTGCTAATCGTCACAAAAAGAAAAAATAATCCCAAAAAGTAGTTTTATAACTACTTTTTTGGTTTTTATCAAATTGTTCTTTGACATGAGTTTTCTGGCGATATACCTTTCGCAAAAAAAGAAAACTCCACAGATTAAATCCTGTGAAAAAATAATGTATAATCCATCTGTACAGTTTGGTTATTACTTATAGGTTTTAAGTAGTTAAGTTTTATTTTAAAACTTAACTACTTTTAGCTTTTAAATTTTAGCTTAATAGTATGGATAAAAATTAACGAAATGGATAAAGAATTGATCGTAAGATCTAGTCCCCAACATGTTGATTTTGCCTTATTAAAAGATGGAAAACTTATTGAATTACATAAAGACGAAGGGGGTAACAACTTCTCTGTTGGCGACGTGTTTATCGCCAAAATCAGAAAAACTGTTCCTGGGCTAAATGCTGCTTTTGTAAATGTAGGCTACGAAAAAGATGCCTTTTTACATTATCATGATTTAGGTCCTAAACTACCTTCCCTTTTAAAATTCACAAAGAGTGTAAGCACAGGTAAACTAAAGGATTTCTTTTTAAAAGATTTCCCATTTGAAAAAGAGATTGATAAGAATGGAAGCGTTATCGACGCTTTAAAATCGAATCAATCCCTACTCGTACAAATTGTAAAAGAACCTATTTCTACTAAAGGCCCTAGAATAAGCTCAGAGCTTTCTATTGCAGGTAGATATATTGTTCTTGTTCCTTTTTCCGATCGTATTTCAATTTCTCAAAAAATTGAAGACAAAGCAGAAAAGGACCGCCTAAAACGTCTGGTTAAAAGCATTACGCCTCCAGGTTTTGGGATTATTGTTCGTACAGTAGCAGAAGGCAAAAAAGTTGCCGAATTGGATAAAGACTTACAAAATTTGCTTGGTCGTTGGACTGCAATGTGTAAGAAACTTAACAAAGCACATCATCCTAGTAAAGTTTTAGGAGAATTAAACAAGGCCTCGTCTATTTTACGAGATATTTTTAATGATACTTTTACAAGCATACAGGTTGATGATGAAGAACTTTATCACCAAATTAAAGACTATGTGCAACTCATTGCACCTAACAAAGAATCAATAGTCAAATTGTATCAGTCTAATGTTCCTATTTTTGAAAAATTTGGAGTAGAAAGACAAATTAAAACGTCGTTTGGAAAAACGGTTTCTATGGCAAAAGGTGCCTATTTGGTAGTAGAACATACCGAAGCCCTTCATGTTGTAGATGTTAACAGCGGTAACCGCTCTAACAAAGCCAATTCTCAAGAAGACACAGCATTAGAGGTTAATATGATAGCCGCCCAAGAGATAGCGAGGCAGCTTCGTCTACGCGACATGGGAGGTATTATAGTTGTCGACTTTATTGACATGACCAATGCTGAAAACAGAAAGACACTCTACAATTACCTTCGTGATGAAATGAAGGATGATAGAGCGAAACACAAAATATTACCTCCAAGTAAATTTGGATTGATACAAATTACAAGACAGCGTGTTCGCCCAGAAATGAACATAAAAACCCGTGAAGATAACCCGAACGGTGTACAAGGCGAAGAAGTTGAAGCACCAATAATATTGGTACAAAAAATAACGCAAGAACTTGAGCGACTATTAAAAAAAGACTATAAAAAGATCGTTTTAAACACACATCCTTTTATAGCAGCCTTCTTAAAAACAGGCTTCCCATCAGTACGTTCAAAATGGTTTATTGAACACAAAACATGGGTGAAAATTATGCCCAGAGATGCTTACACATATCTAGAATACCACTTTTTTGATAAAGATGGTAATCAAATCAACTAATAGAAAAGCCTTACTTTTTCAAGTAAGGCTTTTTTTATGCAGTAATATAAGAACTAAACTAAAAACTTATTTCATTAATTTAGAAATCTTGTATTCTCTTTTCTTCTCGTCGTATTCCATTTCATTGATTAATTTAGCATTAAGCAACCAATTTAACTGATTCATAAACGTATCTTCAGGAAGATCCGAATCAATTCTTGAATATTTTTCTCGCAACTTATCTTTAGATACTGCTATTAATTTATTTACAAAAGCCTCGACCTCTTCTCTAGAAGGCGAATCCAAAAAAAACTTTAAATTAGAATAGCCTCCATTTAAAATTAGCAAATTATTAAGTGGTGCCTTAAAACACGTTATTCCTAATGCTATAAAAAATAAACCACTCCAAATTAACATGTCAACTTCTCCATTTAGATTCTCTTCAACAAAAAAAGCAACCCAACTTATTATTGCAATTAACATAAAAACACTACCAACAATTCGTAGACCATTTCTAGAATGGGTTTCTATAACTTTATGATGGCCAATAGATTCTATATCCACCGTCCACTCTTTCGAGTTTAAAAAACTTTTTTCCTTAATTAATAATTCAGTATCATTAATCAATTCAAATTCCTGTGTTTTAGAGCCTCTTTTTTGTGTGATTTTCAACCCTTTCTAAATTTTAAACATATTTAAACTTAAGAATTATGTTGCTGGATTAGGAATATCTTCATGCACTTTATTAATTTCAGTTATAATTTCCTCACTTAAATCCACATGAATACTACCTATATTTTCTTTTAATTGCTCCATTTTCGATGCACCAATTATATTACTCGTTACAAATGGCTGTTGCGTGACAAACGCTAAAGACATTTGTGCTAAGCTTAATCCATGGTCTTTTGCGATTTGCAAGTATTGCGTTACTGCTTTAGTGCAGTTTACACTACTATAACGTGAAAATCGTGGAAATAAATTTAGTCTAGAACTTTCGTCAGCAAGACCTTCAACATACTTCCCAGACAACACTCCAAATGCCATTGGCGAATACGCTAAAAGCCCTAACCCTTCGCGCATAGCTATTTCTGCTAAATCATTTTCAAACCCTCTATTAATTAGCGAATACGAATTCTGAATGGTTCTCATTCTAGGCTTGTCGTTATATTTAGCTTCTTCCAAAAAGCGCATAGCTCCCCATGCCTTTTCATTAGATATACCTATGTTACGAATTTTACCAGCCTGAATCGCTTTATCTAAACTACTTAAAACTTCATTAAAATTATCTTCCCAAGCATCGTCAGGATTGTGCTTATAATCACGTGTTCCAAAAAAATTAGATTCACGTTCTGGCCAATGCAATTGAAATAAATCTATATAATCTGTTTGCAAGCGTTTTAAACTATTATCGATAGCACTTTCGATCGCTTCTGGCGCAAACCCATTTGTTCTTATATGTGCAGTATAATCACCTGTTCCAGCGATTTTAGACCCTAAAATAATATCTTCTCGCTTTCCTGTTTGCTTTAACCATTTCCCGATAATACGTTCGGTTTCGGCATATGTAGCTTCTTGTGCAGGAACAGGATACAATTCGGCAGTATCAAAGAAATTTATGCCTTGTTCTACAGCAAAATTCATTTGCTGAAATCCTTCTTCTTGAGTATTCTGATTTCCCCAAGTCATAGTTCCCAAACAGAGTTTACTCACTTTAATATCTGAATGTGGTAATGTTGTATATTTCATTTTGAATCTTCGCGTTATATGTTGTTTTGACTAGCCTGTATAGATTGCATTATACGATTACTGTCCTCCATTTTACCCTGACCTTGATAAACTAAAGCCAGTAAATATTGATAATCCTGATCACTTGGGTATATTTTTAATGCTCTTAAAATATACTGCTCAGCATCAGAAAACTTCTTATTTTGAAAATAGAAAGTCGCTAAATTATACATAGAGCGTGTATCCTGTGGATCTAATTTTATAGCTTGTTTTAAATCGGAAACAGCTAAGTCATTTTCTTTTAATTCGAAATTTAAAAGTGCTCGTAAATAATAGGCACGTCCGGCAGTAGGTTCTTTTCTCAGCCAAATATTTAAGGTGTTTAATGCTGAAGCAGCATTCCCTTTTAAACTGTAAGACGTCGCTAAATTAGAATATACAGGTATTAACAAACTATCCTTCTTTAAAGCTAATCTGTAGTTTGTTATAGCATTATCTATATCGTTATTCTGAAGATAATAATCTCCTAACTGAAGTCTTCCTGAAGCAAAATCCGCATTGGTAAACATCATCGTTTCCAACTCATGTCTAGCTTTACTAAATTCGGATTGATTTATAGTAGCTAATGCTTGTGCATCCACTCCTGTTAATAATTGCACAGCTCCAATTCTAACTAATCGTGTTGTATCGTTCAAGTGTTTTTGAGCAATAGCAATACGATCTTGAGGATTCATATTTCTGAATTTCTGAAGCGCGTTAAATCGAACCATAGGAGACGGATCGTCTAAACTTTTAATTAATGCTTCTACATGTTCTTGGCTACTTATTTCTAAACCGGCAATTACTGTAGACCTTGCAATCGCAGGGTAATCTAAATTATTAATAAACGCATCTAAACCTTTACGTTCTTGAACACTTATAGTCGATTTATTACTGATTAATAATTGATCTGAATAATGATCTGGACGATCAGGGCCATACCAATCGACTACTTGATCTGCAGCCCATTCATCTGATTTATCTTGATGACATTGCGTACATGCATTTGGAGTACCATACTCGACGCTTTGGTCTGGTCTTGGCACTCTAAAACTATGATCTCGTCTAAAATCGTTCCCCATATAAACAGCACCAGTCATGTGACAATTTACACACTGCGAACCATCTGTTTCTCTCTCGTGAAAGTGATGACTCGGTTGATCGTATTCTGTACCATGACATTGAATACAAGCTGCATTCCCAGGAAATTTAATTTTTAAAGTATGTGGATCGTGACAATCTGAACACTTTACACCTTCGTGATACATTTTACTTTGAAGAAATGAACCATACACATAATCTTCATCTTCAATTTGTCCATCACCATGATACAAATCGTTAGATATATTTGAAAGTAAATATTGATCTTCAAAGTGAGTACCAGGAATCATTTTTTCGGTTAATCGCGAACGTCTGGCATGACAAGGCGCACACATATTCATCTGACTAAACTGAGAATTACCAGGTATAATATATGTGTTTTCTGTATGCGTGCTATCCTGAACATTCTCTGCCCAATACACATGGCGTTCGGCAGGTCCATGACAACTTTCGCAACTCACATTAATTATAGAATATGTGGTATTATACGTATCGGTCTCTACATCGTAATCTTTTTCTAAGTTAGTGGAGTGACATTCGGCACACATGGTATTCCAGTTCTGAGCTGTTTCGGTCCAGTGCAACCAGTCATGCGGATCAATTTCATCGCCACCATATTGGTGAAACCACACCTTTTTCTCGGTATCCCAAGTGACACGAAGTACTTGCTTTCTTCCGCGATCAAAATCAATTAAATATTGTTGAAGTGGTTTTACCCCAAACGCATACCCAATTTCATAGTCCACTTCACTCCCATCAATTTCTTTAATGTGAACCATAAACTTATCATCTGCTTTTGTAAAATGATAAGACACGCCATCGATAATGGTTTTTAAATCGTTAAAATCACCTAGAATAGTAGAATCATTCGCAATTTGCATGGCTAAATCATGGTCAGATCCTGTCCAATCTTCATACACCCCTTTATGACATTCCATACATTGGGAATCTCCAACAAAACCATCTCTATGTTGTAATTTAAAATCTTCTACCGCAACATAATCTGATTGTTTGGTTTTAGAATTACAGGCCGAAAGAATGACCAAACAGAAAACCCAAAAAACATGCTTCATACTCTCTAAAATGTGAAATTAACTTAAGCTACTAAGTTAAAATTAATTTCAACCAAGAAGAAAAAAATAAACGCTAAATGTCCTTATAATTAATATAAATTACGTGGTGCATTTAGCGTTTACTTTTAAAAAAACGGACTTTAAACGATCTTAAATATCGTTTAAAAGTTTAGATATCTCATCTAACTTAGGTGTTAAGATAACTTCAATTCTTCTATTTTTCGCACGTCCTTCTGGAGTTGAATTTGAGGCTATTGGAGCAAACTCTCCACGACCAGCTGCAGTTAAGCTTTCTGGATTTATCTCATTATTTTCTCTCAAAATATTTACGATTGCAGTAGCTCGTTTTGTAGACAGGTCCCAATTTCCAGATAATTGACCACTTCCTTTATAAGGCACATCATCTGTATGTCCTTCAATAAGCACGGCAATATCCGGGTTTAAAGATAAGACATTTCCTAACTGATTTACAGCTCTTCTACCTTCTGTACCTACAGCCCAACTTCCAGAATTAAACAACAGTTTATTCTCCATAGAAATATAAACTTTTCCATCACGCTGCTCTACCGTTAATCCTTTTCCTTCAAAATCTGTTAAGGCTCTAGAAATAGCATCTTTTAAGGCTCTCATACTGGCATCTTTCTGCGTAATAACACGTTCTAATTCTGCTACACGCGCAGATCGAGATTGTAACTCCGATTTTAATTCTTCTAATCGTGTATTCTCTGCCGCTAAGGCTTGTTCTTTTGCTTCTAATTGAGCCAATAATTCTCTATTTTGTTGCACATTTTTAGCAATCGCAGCAGAACTATTTTTTTCTAAAGCATCGTAAGAATTTTGCAAATGATCATTATTTGCTTTTAAAGCATCATATTCACTTTGAATACGGTCCCGTCTAACAACAGTATCGTCATAATTCTTTTGCAACGCACTCAAATCATTTTCTAATTGCGTTTTAGCCGCAGATAATTCCGAATTTTCATCCATCAAGGATTGATTTTCGTTCTTTAAAGCTTCATGCCTCGTTTCTAAATCTTTATAAACTTTGGGTGCCACACAAGATGATGTCACAACAACTATTGATAATGCTGATAAAAACAATTTAAAATTCATAAGATATCGATTCAAGGTTAAATTAATTATTCTATTTCTACTAAAATTGGACAGTGATCGCTGTGCTTCGCTTCTGGTAAAATAACGGCACGTTTCAATCTGTCCTCCAAAGGATTTGCTACCAAACAATAATCGATACGCCAACCTTTGTTATTATTTCTCGCATTCGCACGGTAACTCCACCAACTGTAATGATCTGGCTCTTTATTAAAATGTCTAAACGAATCTATAAACCCGCTATCCATAAACGTTCCAATCCACTCACGCTCTACAGGTAAAAATCCAGATACTTTTTTATTTCTTACCGGATCGTGAATATCTATGGCTTCGTGACAAATATTATAATCGCCACAAATAATTAAATTTGGGATTTCCTGCTTTAATTTGGTGATATAGTCCTGAAACATGGCCATATATTCAAATTTATGCTCTAAACGCGCCATGTTTGTTCCAGAGGGCAAGTATAAACTCATTACAGAAACATCGTCGAAATCGGCACGAATATTTCGTCCTTCGAAATCCATAGACTCAATTCCTGTGCCAAATTCTACATGGTTAGGTTTTATTTTACATAAAACGGCAACACCGCTATATCCTTTCTTTTGTGCGCTAAACCAGTAATTATATAGATAACCAGCTTCTGTAAAAACATCTAAATCTAATTGGTCTTCATTGGCTTTAATTTCCTGCAAACAAATAACATCTGGATCTGCACTTTTTAACCAATCTATAAATCCTTTTTTTAAGGCGGCACGAATACCATTTACATTGTAAGAAATTATCTTCATTTTACTGTTTTATTACGCGTTTGTATCAATAATTAGACGCTTTTTGCGTTTATTAAATTCGTTACGCTTATTTTTTATAGAATTTCAGCTAAATTAAATAATACGTTACTTTTACACTATTAATTTAGTGACCTTTTAACACATTAATATTTAATAGATTTCTAAGCTAATTTCTGAGATCTTTTAATCCAATGCCTAAACCATTAATTCTCTCTTAGTGAGTGAAATACTTTAAACGTTACCCTGTTTAAACACTGCATGAAATTTATAATCGCCTTAATCTGTTTTTGTTTTAGCCTTTGCACGTATTCGCAAGAGCTAAACACGAATTATAAAACAAAAAAGGTTGCTGTAACAGACAGTATTGTTATAGATAGTGTAAGTATTAATCCCAGTTGGTTTACGTTAAAAACATTGGCAGGTAAAGATATAGACAGCAGTTTTTACACTATAGACTTCCCAAAAGCACTATTGATTTTTAAAAAACCTATTGAGGCGGATTCCATTCGAATATCTTATTTAAAATTTCCTGATTTTTTAACGAGAACATACAAACAACTAGACGAAAGTATTATTCTTTCCGATATTAACAATCAGCAGAAATTATATAAACTCTCACAATCTACCAATACAAAAAAATATATTCCTTTCGATGGCTTATCTACCTCTGGAAGTATTTCTCGGGGCGTCACCGTTGGTAACAATCAAAATTCGGTTTTAAATAGTGAACTTGACTTACAAATTACAGGTAAACTGAATGATAAAATTTCGTTGAGAGCTTCGATTCAAGATGCTAATATTCCATTACAAGAAAGCGGATACTCGCAACGTTTAGATGAATTTGACCAAGTTTTTATCGAAATTTTTAGCGATACTTGGAATATCCGCGCTGGAGATGTTGATTTACAAAATACAAAAACGTTTTTTGCGAATTTTAGTAAGCGCGTGCAAGGGCTTTCTTTAAATGCAACCTTCGATCATGAACATTCTAGAACTGATGTATTTGCTGCAGGAGCTGTTGTACGTGGCCAATTTACCCGGAGTCAGTTTACTGCTCAAGAGGGAAATCAGGGCCCCTATAAACTAAAAGGCCCCAACAACGAACTCTTTGTATTAATTGTTTCTGGCAGCGAGACCGTTTATGTAAACGGAATAACTTTAGAGCGCGGTGAAACCAACGATTACATTATCGACTATAACGCTGGGGAGCTTATTTTTAACGCGACGTTTCCGGTAACTTCCGAAATGCGAATTACAATCGATTTTCAATATAGCGAACGTAATTACTCTAGAATAATCGGTTACGGTGGTGGTCGGCATAAAAGCGAAAAATTTAGCATTGGAGCTTCTGTATATTCTGAAAACGATTCAAAAAACAGCCCTATTCAGCAAAATTTATCGACCGATCAAGTAGAAATTTTGGCTAATGCAGGAGACGATGCTTCTAAAATGATTTCCCCTTCTGCAACGCCGGAAACCTATAACGAAAATCGTATTTTATATAAAAAGGACATATTTAATTCTCAAGAAATCTTTGTGTTTTCTAATAATGCGGAGGACGAGCTTTTTAGTGTGAAATTCAGTTTAGTTGGCGATAATCAAGGCCATTATATTTTAAGCGATATTAATGCTATTAATAATATTTACGAATATATTGCGCCCCAAAATGGTGTCCCTCAAGGAAATTATGCTCCTGTTACTCGACTTGTGGCACCAACAAAATTACAAATTGCGGTAGTTAATGGGACCTATAAACCTTCTAAAAAAACGGATATTTATTTTGAAGGTGCAGGAAGTAAAAACGATTTAAACCTGTTCTCCGATTTAGATGATGCTAATAATGATGGATTTGCAGGAAAGTTAAAAATCAATCAAAACATAATCGACCAAGATAAACTTTGGAAACTTGATGCATTTGCAGATTTCGATTATATCGAAGAGAATTTCAGAACTATTGAAGTGCTTTATAATACCGAATTTAATCGTGATTGGAACATTGAAAACACGTTTGGAAATCAGAAATTATTGGTTAGTGGTTTGCAACTTCAATTACCCGAAATGGTGTTTTTAAACTATCAATTCGAGCATTTAAGTTATCGCAATAATTTTAATGGAAACCGGCATGTTGCTAGTGGATTTCTTCAGTTAGATAAGTTTCAATTTTTCACAAATTCTAGTTATTTAGATTCAAAATCGGACAGCAATACCTCAACATTTTTACGCTCGTCGAACACAGCTACTTATAGTTTTGGAAAACCTTGGGTTGGCGCAAAATTCGCCATTGAAAACAATCAGCAAAAAGAAAAAATCACAGAAAGTTACCTTCCGCTAAGTCAGAAATTTAAGAGCTACGAAGTCTTTACTGGAATTGGAGATAGTACTAATATTTTTGCCGAAGTAGGTTTTAAATATCGTGTAAACGACAGCATTAAAAACAACGAATTACAACACGTTAACACGTCTAAAACCTATTATTTAGACTCTAGACTTATACAAAACACAAACACCAATTTATCGCTTTATGTGAACTACAGAACGTTAGAGAATGTATTTGAGGATGTTGAAAGATCGTTAAATTCGCGACTCATTTATAACCAGAGTTTCTTTAAACAAATGGTACAATGGAATACTATTTTTGAAACCAATTCTGGAACACTACCTCAGCAAGAATTCACGTATGTAGAAGTTGAACCTGGACAAGGAGGCTACACTTGGATAGATTACAATGGCAATGGGATTCAGGAATTAGAGGAATTTGAAATTGCACAATTTCAGGATGAAGGAAAATATATTCGTGTATTATTACCAAATCAGGTATACATAAAAACACATCAAAATAGATTAAGCCAAACGCTGACTTTAAACCCGCAACAGTGGGTAAATTCAGAGTCTAGTTCTAGGTCGTTCTTATCTCATTTTTATAATCAGACCGCTTATTTAATCGATAGAAAATCGAAACGGGACGGTAATACTTTTCAAATTAATCCCTTTAAAGAAGAGGAAGACAACCAACTCGGTTTACAGTTAAATATTAGAAATGTATTGTTTTTTAATCGCGGTAAGCAACTGTACACCACCTCTTATACGTTTCTAAGAAATAAGGCGAGAAATATTTTAACCATTGGGTTTATTGAAAATAATGTAGAAAGTCATCAGTTAAATTTCAATCATAAATTTGCAGAAAGCTGGTTGGTTACCCTTTTAAGTAGCTCTAGTAATACCGAAAGTATTAGCGAAAACTATGTGAGTAAAAATTACAATATTGATGAAACTCAGTTTAATCCAAAACTGACCTATTTATTGAATGAAAATACACGGTTTGATGTCTTCTATCAATTCACAAATAAAGAAAATACAATTGGTAGTTTTGAAACATTGGAACAACAAAAGTATGGGACTTCACTTTCTGTTTCTAATGTTCAGAAATCGGCTATTAGTGCCGAAATTAATTACTTTTCGAATAGCTATGCAGGGAATGCAAATACACCTGTAGCTTACCAAATGCTAGAAGGTTTACAGCCTGGAAAAAACTTTACTTGGACCGTTTTAGTTCAGAAAAAAATTACCAAATTCTTAGATTTAAATTTATCTTATTTTGGAAGAAAAACAGAAACTAGTAATAGCATTCACACGGGGAGTGTACAATTAAAAGCATATTTCTAAACTAGACGTAAGACCACTTCTCCGTTAGATTTAAGTGCTAAAAAAAATCCCCAAGATATACTTGAGGATTTGGTTTTATAAATCGGTGTCTTTAAAATCTTACAGCTATCTTAATAAGGATGTTTCAGTATCAGAAAACCTTATTTTAAATTTTAAAAACTATAATCTTGAAAAGAGTTCAATGTATTGTAATCTTACATCTTCATTAACCAAGATCTAACATCTACTGCTTTCTTTATAATATCACGAAGATCTTCAATCTTAACACGAGTTTGCTCCATAGTATCTCTGTGACGAATGGTTACCATGTTATCTTCTAACGTATCGTGATCTACAGTAATACAGAATGGTGTTCCGTTTGCATCTTGTCTACGGTAACGTCTTCCAACAGCATCTTTCTCGTCGTATGCAACGTTGAAATCCCATTTTAACTCTTCAACAATTTTTCTAGCAACTTCTGGTAAGCCATCTTTTTTAACTAAGGGTAAAACTGCTGCTTTTACCGGAGCTAAAACTGCTGGTAATTTTAAGACGGTTCTAGTTGTATTATTTTCTAGCTCCTCCTCTACTAACGAGTTTGAGAATACAGCTAAGAACATACGGTCTAACCCGATTGAAGTCTCTACAACGTAAGGCACATAGCTCTTATTTTCTTCATGATCGAAATATTGTAATTTCTTACCTGAATGCTTTTCGTGCTGACTTAAATCGAAATCTGTACGTGAATGAATTCCTTCTAATTCTTTGAATCCGAATGGGAATTTAAACTCGATATCTGCCGCAGCATCTGCATAATGTGCTAATTTATCGTGATCGTGGAAACGGTAATTTTCTTCACCCATTCCTAGAGATAAATGCCATTTTAAACGTGTTTGTTTCCACTGCTCATACCATTCTTTTTGAGTTCCTGGCTTTACAAAAAATTGTAATTCCATTTGTTCAAATTCACGCATACGGAAAATAAACTGTCTTGCAACGATTTCATTTCTAAATGCTTTTCCTGTTTGAGCAATTCCGAAAGGAATCTTCATTCGTCCACTTTTCTGAACGTTTAAGAAATTTACAAAAATACCTTGCGCTGTTTCTGGACGTAAATAAAGATCCATCGCCGTGTCTGCAGACGCTCCTATTTTTGTTCCGAACATTAAATTAAATTGCTTTACTTCTGTCCAGTTTCTAGACCCTGTTAAAGGATCTGCAATTTCTAATTCTTCGATAAGCGCTTTAACGTCTACTAAATCTTCATTCTCTAAAGATTTACCCATTCGTGCCAAAATACTGTCGATTTTCTCTTGGTATCCAACAACACGTGCGTTAGTGCTAACAAATTCTGCTTTATCAAAACTTTCACCAAAACGCTTTGCCGCTTTAGCAACTTCTTTATCTATTTTCGCTTCTATTTTCGCGCAGTAGTCTTCGATTAAAACATCTGCTCTATAACGCTTTTTAGAGTCTTTATTATCTATTAATGGATCGTTAAAGGCATCGACATGGCCTGAAGCTTTCCATGTGGTTGGATGCATAAAAATTGCAGCATCTAGGCCTACAATATTTTCATGCATTTGCACCATAGCTTTCCACCAATAGTCGCGTATATTTTTCTTTAACTCCACACCGTTTTGTGCGTAATCATATACTGCACTTAAACCGTCGTAAATTTCACTACTCTGAAACACATAACCGTATTCCTTAGCATGAGAAATTACCTTCTTAAATTGATCATCTTGATTTGCCATGCTACAAAAATATAAAACGCGGGAAAACTAAACGTAACTTTTATTTAAAGTATTGTAAAATTTTGTAATTTAATGCTTTTGGGTCTTATGTTTGGAGCAATATTCAATATTTTCTTTCCAAAAGTGTGCTACAGTTGTATGAATGTTTTAGCTGATGGTGAGGAAACGCTATGTACAGATTGCAGACATAACTTACCTATTACCCAGTTTCATTTTAATAATGACAACAGTGTAGAAAAAATATTTTACGGAAGAGTTAAAATTGAAAATGCTACAGCGCTATTGCGATTCGAAAAGAAAGGCATTACCCAAAAACTTATTCATCAGTTAAAATATAAAGGTCAGGAACCTATTGGCATCTTTCTTGGAGATTGGTTGGGTGGCGACTTACAGGCCTTAGATGCTTATAAAACTGTAGATGTCGTTATTCCTGTACCGCTACATAAAGCAAAACTTAAAAAACGAGGCTATAATCAGGTGTCTAAATTCGGAATACAACTGGCAGAAGCTTTACAGGCCAGTTATATCGACGATGTTCTAATAAAAATTACGAAAACAAACTCCCAAGTGTCAAAAAACCGATTAAGCCGATGGAACGATTCGAACACAATATTTAGTATTCAGAATTTGGAAAAAATAAACGGTAAGCATATTTTAATTGTAGACGATATAATTACCACCGGATCGACTATGGAAGCTTGTGTAAACTTACTGCTTTCTGCCAAAAATGTTAAAATATCCATTGCGGTTATGGCAATTGCCTAAACTGTTTTCGGTTACTGCTAAATAAATTGTTTCTTTGCGTAAATTCCAATTGAATAATGAGTAAAACGCTTTCAAATTTCTTGTTCATAAGTGTCCTATGTCTATGTATCGCAAATTGCGCCAATAGAGGAACCCCTTCTGGAGGACCTAAGGATGAAACGGCACCTATTATTACAAAATCGGTACCGGAAAATTACACAACGAATTTTAGCGCTAAGGAAATTAGAATCTATTTTAATGAATACATTAAAACCAAGGATTTAAGTAAACAGCTTATTATTTCGCCTCCAATGGACACGCAACCTGAAATTACACCTTTAGGAACTGCAAGTAAATACTTAACCATTGTAATTCACGATACCCTTGCACCTAATACAACCTATGCCATAAATTTCGGTAGCAGTATTGTAGATAATAACGAAGGCAATCCTTTTCCATATTATAAATATGTATTCTCCACAGGTAGTTATATCGATTCTTTAACCGTTCCTGGAGTAATATTGGACGCCACTTTAAAAGATCCAGATAATTTTGTTACGGTAGCTTTATATGAGGTAGACTCGACATATACCGACTCGATTATTTATAAAAAGAAACCTAAATATATCACGAATACCTTAGACAGTATAACATCGT
Source organism: Formosa undariae (assembly GCF_042427615.1). Classification (NCBI taxonomy): domain Bacteria; kingdom Pseudomonadati; phylum Bacteroidota; class Flavobacteriia; order Flavobacteriales; family Flavobacteriaceae; genus Formosa; species Formosa undariae. The sequence goes on from NZ_JBHMEZ010000001.1 coordinate 348,677, forward strand.
TTGTATTGGAGAATATTAAAGCAGGGACCTATCTTTTAACTGCGATGAAGGATGAAAATCAAGATTTTAAATTTCAGCAGAAATCAGATAAAATTGCATTTTTAAAAGAGTTTATTACCGTACCTAAAGACACGACTTACGTTTTAAAATTATTTAATGAAGAATTAGATTTTAAATCATTCAAGCCCCGATTAGTTTCGAAAGGAAAGGTGGCATTTGGATATGAAGGTGATTATGAAAACATGTCTATTGATATCTTAACTGAAACGCCTACAGATTTTGAGCAAGCCATAACAAAGGATAAAAAATCGGACTCCTTAATGTATTGGTATCGTCCGAAACTTGAAACCGATTCTTTACTTTTTAAAGTCGCTTATAAAAATACGGTGATCGATACATTTAATGTTAAGATAACAGATAAATATCAAGATTCATTAACAGTTTCAGGAGCTCCAAATGGGCCTATTAATTTTAACCAGGATTTTATTTTAACAGCCTCAACACCATTTAAATCTTTAAACAAATCTTTCATTTCATTTATAGATAAAGATTCTGTAGTCGTGCCTTACACGACTAAAATGGACACACTTAATAATAACATTAGTTTTGTGTTCGACAAGAAAGAAAACTCAAAATACCGTTTACAATTTTTACCTGAAGCGATAACAGACTTCTACAACAATAAAAACGATACCTTACAATTTATATTTCAAACGAAGGGTTACGACGATTATCCTAATGTAAGAGTACTTCCTAGAAATGCGGTATATCCTATAATAGTGCAATTAACAACTGCGAAAGGTGAAGTAAAATACGAGGAATATAGCACAGAAGCCAAGCCTATAGATTTTAAGTACTTAACTAGCGGGAAGTATTTTATAAGAGTAATTTTCGATGCAAATGAGAATAAAAAATACGATACAGGTAGCTATCTTAAGAAGATACAACCCGAACGTGTAAGTTATTATCCGGATGAGATTGAAGTGCGTTCAGGTTTTGATTCGGAATACGAATTTATTCTAAACTAAAAGCATCCCTATCATTTAAAAATTTGAATTTTTGTCTGGTATTTATAATATGTTCTTTTGTTAAAACAACGATACGGAACCCAACTTCGTTTTCTACAAACTCAGAAACCGTTTCTCCCAGTGTATTATAAACCGCTGAATGTCCTGAATATTCATGCCCTTTTGCGTCTGTCCCCACACGGTTTACACCTACGCAATAACACATGTTTTCAATAGCTCTCGCCTGCAATAATGCATCCCAAGCATTTATACGTGGTTTTGGCCAATTGGCGACATAGAACAACACATCGTAATCATTATTATAACGTGCCCAAACTGGAAAACGTAAATCGTAACAAACTAACGGACAAAGCGACCAGCCTTTGTAGTCTATAATTGAGCGTTCTGTACCGGCAGTATATATCTTATCTTCTCCGGCTAAAGTAAAAGTATGTCGTTTTTTGTACGTTTTTAAATCGCCATTAGGATAAGCAAAAACTAATTGATTGTAATACTTGCCACCTTCAGAAATAATAAGACTTCCCATAATCGCTGCTTGCTTTGCGGCTGCGAGTTGAGACATCCAAGTTACAGATGCACCTGAAAGCGTTTCTGCATGTTTTGTGGCATTCATAGTAAAGCCTGTAGTAAACATTTCTGGAAGTACGATAACATCAACAGTATCAGAAATAGAATCTATACGAGCCTGTATATTTTCACGATTTGCCTTAGGTTCCTCCCAAATCAAATCGGTTTGAATAAGCGCTATATGTAATTGTTCTTGCATTAAAAAATCACAAATCTCTTTTGATTGTTAGACGTACGTTCTGCTTTTTCTTCGGCCCTTAATTCTTTGCGGTAGGCTTTAGCTATTGCTTTATTTTGAATTCTTATTCTTCTTTTTTCTATTCTAAACTCTTCTGCTTTAACAGCATATGCTTCGAAAATTGCACGCTGATCGTCTAAGGTTATACTTTCGGTTACATCATAACCATTTAATAGTATAGACGACCCTTTTACTTCGTAAGCGTTGTTTTTGTATTCAATTTCTTGCGCATTTAAAGCAGAAATTAAAAACAGAGAAAACGCAAAGGTTAATAGTAGTTGTTTTACCATAATAAATCAATTTGGGATAACAAAAGTACTAAAAATCAGTGGAATTACATAAAATACCCGATGAACTGCATATTAAACAAATTATAGCCCATAAAAAAGAATTTCCTAAGCTCTATTTACTTTTATAAAAACTCCGATTTATTCAAGCCTTTTTTATCTTTGCAGGAATTAAAAACAAACTCATGAAATTAATAAAGATTTTAGTTCTTTTTATTACCATTCAGGTCAGTGCACAGCAAGGTGGCATGTGGATTCCTTCACTCCTTCAAGGCATGAATGAAGACGACATGGAATCTTTGGGAAGCAAACTTTCTGCCAAAGATATTTACGATGTTAACCAATCTAGCTTAAAAGATGCCATCGGTCATTTTAACGGTGGCTGTACCAGTGAAGTCATCTCTAAACGCGGTTTACTTTTAACGAATCACCATTGTGGTTATAGCCAAATTCAGTCGCATTCTTCGCTAGACAACGACTATTTGAAAGATGGATTTTGGGCAAAAGATTTTGAAGACGAATTACCTAATAATGGTCTTTATGTAGAATTTATTGTACGTATTGAAGATGTTACTGCTCAAGTTTTAGAAGGTGTTACAGAAGGTATGACCGAAAGAGAAAAACAATCTAAAACCGATGGAAATAGTAACAGAATTCAATCGGCTACAAAAAAAGAAGATTGGCAAAACACGAAAATAAAATCATTTTATAAAGGAAATCAATACTTCCTATTTGTAACAGAACGTTTTGATGATATTCGTTTAGTTGGTGCACCTCCAACAAGTATTGGTAAATTTGGTTCGGATACAGACAACTGGGTTTGGCCAAGACACACCGGAGATTTTTCACTTTTCAGAATTTACGCCGATAAAAACAATCGTCCAGCCGCATATTCTAAAGACAATAAACCTTATAAGCCAAAACACTTTTTACCAGTATCTTTAGACGGAATTAGTGAAGGTGATTTCACTCTAGTTTTTGGTTTCCCTGGAACTACCGAGGAATATTTACCTGCCGTTGCTATTAAAGAAATCACAGAGCAATTAAACCCGAGTAACATTGCTATTCGTGAAGCTGCATTAAAAGTGATTGATAAAAAAATGCAAGAAAGCGATGAAATTCGTATTCAATACGCTTCTAAACAAGCCCGAATTGCAAATTATTGGAAAAAATGGATTGGTGAAAATACAGGTATTAAAAAGAGTAATGCCATTGCAAAAAAGAAAGCTGAAGAAGCGGTCTTTACCGAAGCCTTGAAAAAACAAAAATTAGAAAACGAGTTTGGAAATATACTTCCCGAACTGGAAACACAATATAAAGCGTTTGCTCCTGTAGATATAAAACGAAGCAATTTTGTTGAAATATTTGTTAGAACAAACGAGCTTATGTCTATGATGTTTGGACTAACCCAAATGGAAAATGCTTCATTTAAAGGAGACGACGCTTTTAACGCGGCCAGAGAATCTATGCAAAGTAAAATTAAAAGCACACTTAAAAATTTCAATGCAGAAGTAGACCAAGGTGTTTTTGAAGCTATACTGCCTTTTTACACACAAAATGTAGATGCCTCTATTTACCAAAAAACAGCATTTACAAATCTTGACAGTGCCATGTCTTTACTTGAAGGTTCGAGCACAGAAGTCCTTGAAAAACTAAACAATGATGCAGCTTATGCTTATGCCAAACCATTTATAATCGATTTCTACACAACTATTGAGCCTGATTTTCAAGAAAAAAACACAGCGATCAATGCTTTAGAAACGCAATATATGAAGGCGCTTATGCAAGTTGTTCCTAACGAGCGTTATTACCCAGATGCAAATAGTACACTTCGTGTTACTTACGGTCAAGTACGCGGTTACACCCCTAGAGATGCGGTATATTACAACCCAGTATCTTATTTAGATGGTGTTATGGAGAAATATATTCCAGGGGATTATGAGTTTGATGTGCCACAAAAACTTCAAGATTTATATACTTCTAAAGACTACGGACGCTACGCAGATGCGAACGGAAAACTTCCTGTGTGTTTCTTAGGAACAAACCATACTACAGGTGGAAACTCTGGAAGCCCTGCCATTGATGCCGAAGGCAACTTAGTCGGATTAAATTTTGACCGCGTTTGGGAAGGAACTATGAGTGATATGAATTACGATCCTGAAATTTGTAGAAACATCATGGTCGATGTACGTTACGTATTATTTATAATCGACAAATACGCTGGAGCAGAACGCTTAATTAAGGAAATGAAATTAGTTCATCCTAAAAAGTAAGAGTTCTTCTTTTAACAGCATATAATTTACAGTAAAAAAGCGAGGTATAATCCTCGCTTTTTTTTTATTATACATGAGAAGGCTAACAGAGATTAAAAGCATCTAGAAAAACGAAACTATACTCCACCTTTTCAAGAAAACATAAGGATAACGTAATATTCAAGTAACATTACATTTTTTAATTTTGGTCATGATTTCATTTAAGACCAGCCCTAAATTTATTAGGATTACCTTCTGTAACCCGATTCATTTTTTATACGTTTTTGCCTTTGTTTTCTTCAACACAGAAATAAGCGCACAAGAATCCCCGAATAATTCTCGTCGCAACATCGATTCCGTTTTTACTGAATTAAACGAACTATTGGATAAAGCGGAGTATGATGAGAATCGTGAAGCGCTAATTTCTTCACATATTCAATTGGCTAATTTCTATGAGCATTTAGGGATTGAAAACGAAGCTATAAAACATTATCATGATGCTTTAGAAAAACATAACCAAGCAGATACAACTGCTATTTATATTGGAAATAAAATGAGCAGCATATACCTGTCATTAAAGCAATATAAAAATGCAACTTCCTATCTAACTAAAAGCTTAGCTATTGCAGAACAAATTGATTTTAAAAAAGGAAAAGCAATATGTTACGGGCTATTAGGTAGTGTAGCCGAAAAAGAATCCAATTACAATTTAGCTCTAAAAAATCAGGAAGAAAGTTTATCCATTTTTAAAACACTTACCGACAGTACAGGTTTAGCTATTACATACGAAAACATAGGGAGTATTTATGAAGACCTTGGACAGTTTGAAAATGCACTAAACTATTTTCTAAAAGCGAAAACTTACTCTAAAAGCATTCCGTCTTATATTAAGATAAATATTCTAAATAATATTGGAGATGCCCATAGAAAAATGATGAAACCTAATGAAGCTCTTCCGTACTCATTACTAGCACTTGAAAAGTCAAAGACATCTAAAAACACGCATCAGGAAGAGTCTGCGCTTAAAGATCTGGCTTTAAACTATGCCGATTTAGGTGATTACAAAATAGCTTTCGATTATATGCTCAAGTATAAAGATCTAAATGAAAAGCAGATTGAAAGCCAGAACGCAGAATTAGTAAGCTCTTTACAAATCCTTTATGAAGTTGAAGAACGCGAGGCTCAAGTTAAACTATTGAATACACAACATGAGGTCGATACCATTAGGCAAAATATTATTTTACTGTCTTGCGCTTTTCTTATACTACTTTTATTAGGATGGTTTCTATATTTCAGAAAACGGAAAAAACAGCAATCCAAAATTCAGCATTACAAGAATGAATTATTACAAGCTAATCTCGAAAAAAAGATACAAGAAGAAGCTAATTTGCAAAGAGAGATAGATATTAAAATTTCGGCACTCACAAATTATAGTTTGCATTTGTCTCACAAAAATAAAATGATCTCGGATATATCTCGAACCTTGATAAATATAAAAGACAGAAACACGGTTTTAATTAAATCTAAGCTCGAAGCCCTAATAAAAGAGATAAATTTAGATCTGTCTCAAGAACAGGAGTGGACAGAATTCATTAGTTATTTCGAACAAATTAATCCACATTTCTTTCAAAGTCTAAAAAATGAAGTAACAAAGGAATTAACCCCTTCCGAATTACGATTATGTATGCTTCTTAAACTTAATCTCTCTTCGAAAGACATTGCATCAATCCTTCGTATTACGCCTGATAGCGTACGCATTGCACGCTACAGAGTCCGAAAAAAACTTCGAATAGACTCTAAAGAAGATCTTCAAACCTTTCTCTTAGATCTATAATTTAATGTTTCTAAAATATTATCAACTTGTAATTACAGTGTTAATGTTGCCTTAGAATATAAGCCAGTATGCAGTGTTTATCATGTTTTGTTAACGGTTACTTTAGATAAAAACCAAGCTCTCAATCTAACTTTGCTAAAAAATTAACTTAACAAATAATTATGAAAAACTGGATTACCTTAATGCTGCTTATAGTAACAACTTTTAGCACATTAGCACAAACCGGACAAGTACAAGGACTCATTCTGGATGAGAATAATATTACCGTTCCTGGTGCTTCCGTATTACTTGAAGAACTTAATAAAGGAGCTATATCAGACTTCAACGGTAAATTTACATTAGTAAATGTTGAAGCCGGAACGTATACATTAATCATTAAATATTTAGGGTATTCCGAGTACCAACAGCAAATTACTGTAACCCCTACACAAACTACAAATTTAGAAGCAACTCTAGAGGAACAAACGACAGAGTTAGATGAAGTTAAAGTGGTTTCTTTTGGTTTCGGATCTCAGGCACGAGCGCTTAATACTCAGAAAAACAAGAAAAACATTACCAACATTGTATCTACAGACCAAATCGGTAAATTTCCAGATGCAAATATTGGTGATGCCATAAAGCGTATTCCTGGTATAACCATGCAAATGGATCAAGGTGAAGCGAGAGATATAATTGTTCGTGGTTTATCGCCTCAGTTAAACTCTGTAACCCTAAACGGAAGCCGTATACCTTCTGCCGAAGCCGATAACAGAAATGTGCAAATGGATCTTATTCCGTCAGACATGATTCAAACGGTCGAGGTTAATAAGGCAGTTACCCCAGATATGGATGCAGATGCTATTGGTGGTTCTGTAAATTTAATTACTAGAACATCGCCTCAAGGCTTTCGTTTATCGGCGACAGGTGGTTCTGGTATTAACTTAATAAATGATAAACGTATTTTAAACGGATCGTTTTTAGTGGGCGACCGTAGCAACAACAACAAATTTGGATGGGTTGTTGCCGCCTCTTATAACGATTCGGAGTTTGGTTCTGATAATGTTGAAGCCGAATGGGATGATGAGTTCGAATATAATACAGGCGTAGAAGACAGCGAAGGAGATCCTATTATGCAAGAAGTAGACGTAAATCCGTATGCTAATGTATCCGAGATTAGAGAATACCAAATTCAGCGTATTCGTCGTAGTTTCTCAGCCAACTTCGATTATAAATTAAACGACAACAACACACTTTACTTTAAATCTATTTACAACTGGAGAGATGATCGCGAAAACAGATATGTCTTAGAACAAGAAATTTTAGATGGTGAAGACATCGGAATTGGCGATTTTAGTATAGATTCTAACAACAATTTAACGGCATTTCCGGTATCTGCTAAACGAGAAGTTAAAGGAGGAATCGATAATAACCGTTCTAAAAACACACGTTTAGAAGACCAGCGCATGCAAAATTATAGTTTAAGCGGAGATCACTTAATAAACAACTTACAAGTCGATTGGATGGCATCTTACTCTAAAGCTTCTGAAGAGCGCTTAAACGAGCGTTATTTAGTTCACGAGAGTGAATACGGTATTAATTTTAATAACAACACCAACAGTCCGTATTACGCACCACAGAGTACTGCCGATGCCAATTTTAAGCTTTTCGAATTCGATGAGTTATATGAAGAAAATCAATATACAGACGAAACAGACTTTAATGTTTTAGTGAATTTTGAAGTTCCTCTTCATCTTTTCGATAAAGAGAATGGAACATTAAAATTTGGAGCAAAAACAAGAATTAAAGAAAAGCAACAAGACAACGACTATATGGAATATTCTCCAGAAAATAATGATCTAGAGTATCTTGGAGACATTCCAACTAGAGATTATTCTGAGGGCGGCTTTAATCCAGGAAGTCAATACCAAATCGGATATTTTGCAACGCCAGAATTTTTAGGAAATTTAGACCTTTATAACAGTGCGCTTTTCGAAGCAGAAGACAAACCTGAAGAATATGCTACAGGAAACTTCAAGGTTAAAGAAAATGTTTATGCAGCTTATGTCATGACCGATCAAAACATTACAGATAATTTTAGTTTCCTTTTTGGTATACGTTTAGAACACACTATGGCAGATGCGCTCGGTAATGAAATTAGTTTTGATGAAGAAGGCGATTATCTAGGACTCTCGCCGGTGACTAGTAAAAACGACTACACAAATATTTTACCAAGTTTACATTTAAAATACGATGTAACAGATCATACCGTATTACGTTTTGCTTGGACTAACACACTTGCTAGACCTAACTATGAAGATATCGTGCCTTCTAGAGAAATTAACAACGAGGACGACGAAATTAGTTTAGGAAACCCAGATTTAGGACCTACAACATCTATGAACTTCGACCTTATGGCAGAACATTATTTTACTAATGTTGGTTTAGTTTCTGGAGGCGTGTTTTATAAAAACATACACGATTTTATTTACACGTTCCAATACGAAGATGAAAATGGTTTTGAAGTATATCAACCCTTTAACGGTGATGAGTCTAACCTTTTCGGATTTGAAGCAGCTTACCAACGAAAGTTAGATTTCCTACCTGGTTTCCTTCAGAATTTAAATATTTATTTAAACTATACGTACCTTAAATCTGATGCTTCTGGAATTAGAAATGAAGACGGAGAAGAACGAGACGATTTAGATCTTCCCCAAACAGCACCAAACATGTTTAACGCCTCTTTAGGTTATAGCAGTAAATATTTTAGTCTACGTATATCCGGAAATTATTCTGATGCCTATATCGATGAAATTGGCGGACGTGCTTTCGAAGATCGTTATTACGACGAGCAGTTCTTTTTAGATTTTAATGCTCGCGCAAACATCACCAAGCAATTAAGTTTTTACGTCGATGTAAACAACATCACCAACCAACCTTTACGTTATTATCAAGGTAGTAGCGAAAGAACGATGCAAATGGAATATTACCAAGCACGCGTTACATTTGGATTAAAATACGACTTATTTAAAAAATAATTTAATACTCGGTTAAGTCTAGAGAATTACAAAACATAACATCTCCATTTAAAAACTCAAAACATGAAAAAATATTTATTTAGTATTGCTGTAGCCTCAGTTTGTTTTACAGCTTGTAAAAACACGACTTCTTTACCAGAAATCAAGCCCACTTTAGTCTCTCAAAAAACACCTCACGACACAGACGATCCGGCCATTTGGGTAAACAAAAATAATCCAGCGCAAAGTATTGTGTTCGGAACAGATAAAGATGAGATTAATGGTGGTGTCTATGCCTTCGATTTGGATGGAAAAATAATTAAAGACAAAAGTCTTACAGGTGTAAGCTACCCAAATAATGTAGATATTGAATACAGTTTCGCTTTAAACGATTCTACTCAAATAGATATTATGATGTTTACCGAACGTGAAAAACATCAAATGCGATTATACTCCGTTCCCGACATGACGCCTTTAGATAATGGCGGATTCCCTGTTTTTGAAGACGAAACAGATTTAGAATTAAGACGTCCTATGGGAATTAGTATATATCAAAACCCTGAGACACATAAAACCTATGCTATTGTTAGCCGTAAAAAAGGACCAACAGCAGGGTATTTATACCAATACGAGTTAACGACAAATACGGGTAAGATTTCAGCTAAATTGGTTAGAAAATTCGGGACATTTAGTGGTAATAAAGAAATTGAAGCATTAGTTGTAGACGACGCTTTAGGGCATGTATATTTTTCTGACGAAGGTGTTGGTATACGTAAATTCTATGCAGACCCAGAAAAAGGAGATGCTCAAATTTCAATGTTTGGATCTGAATATTTTACAGATGATATTGAAGGAATCGCCTTAGCCACTTATACAAATAATGAAGGTTTTTTAATTGTTTCTAACCAACAAGATCACAGTTTTAATATTTTTAACCGTGGCGATAATAGCTATGTAAAAACATTAAATTTAGGCACTATTGAAACTGATGGTTGCGATGTAACAACACAGCCTTTAGGTAGTAAATATCCAAACGGATTATTTGTATCTATGAACGATGAAAAAGATTTCTTCTTTCACAGCTTAGACTCTTTAAAACTGAGATAATTTAATAATAAAATACCACGATATTAGAAACGCCACTTTCAGAATTGAAAGTGGCGTTTTTTTTTTACACTGCCGATTAAATAAAAACCATGTCCTTTTAGGGTGTTCGAGCGGAGTCGAGAACTGAAAAACACACACTTCTTTCTTGTTCAATTAAGCACGTATTTCACATAAAAAAAGCAATTAAGAATACGATATAAAATAGCTGCATTATTTTTGGATCTATCTAAAAATAATACACGCAAAAAACCGGTGAGTAGTTCAAAATGAAAGTTGCTTATTTTTCGAAGAATTTGTAAGACAATTAACAAGATAAAAACAGAAACAAAAAACACAAGTAACCAATTAAATTACAACTATTTAAACCTATAAACAATATTGAAATCCTTAAGTTTTTATTAAAAAACAATCGGCTTTTAGGAATAAAAATAATGTGATAAAATTAACACAAAATTCAAAAAACAACAATTCTAAAAACAATACTCTTTTAAAGATATTAAATACTTTTAAACCTTATATTATTTCCATTTTTTTAAGTAAAAAACTTGCATTCATATTCTGGCAAATTCCATCTTTAAATGTATAATCAAAGTGCAACTCGTCATTAATAATTTCGGCATCAAAATAATGATTTTTCACCTCGGATAATTCCTCTGAAATTTCACACAAACTCAAGTCGTGAGTCGCAATAATTCCGGTTGCATTAGACCCCACTAATTTCTCGACAAACTTGCGCGAACCAATCGCTTTATCTGTACTATTTGTTCCTTTTAGAATCTCATCTAAAACAATAAAGTAACGGTCCGTTTGAATCGCATCTACAATATATTTTAAACGCGTTAACTCTGAAAAGAAGTACGAACTATCGTCGGTTAACGAATCGCTTGTACGCATACTTGTAATTAACTTTATCGGATTATAGGCACTGCTTTCTGCACAAACAGGTAAACCCACATTAGCCATAACAATATGTAAAGAAACCGTTCTAAGGAATGTACTTTTTCCGGCCATATTTGCTCCAGTGATAATAAAGAACTCTTCGTTTTTAATGTTTAAGTCGTTATCGACACGTTTATCTGATTTCAATAACGGATGCCCTAAATTTTTAGCCAGAATTACATCTTGATTTTTATTAATTTCAGGGAAGATAAATTCGGGATTATTAAAGGTATAATTTCCTAAAGAATTATACGCATCGAAAAACGAAATGACATCGAACCAATCTGTTGTTTTGTGCGAATATTTTTTAATCCACTGTTCGATAGCATAAGCGTTTTTAATATCTAATAGAAAAAAGCCGTTTCCAAAAATGGCAGATATTAAATTATTTCTATTATCCAAGCGATCTAATAAACGTGATAACTCAGAAAAAATTTCTGATGCCTTCTCCCGGTCTTGGGTAATCTTATTTTGCATTTCAATCAATAATTCCGACTGAAATATTTCTTGTTCAATGTTATCTAATAAACCAGCATATTGCTTAAAGGTCTCCTTTAGTTTATCTGTTTTAGACGCAATAATATTTATCGCTTTTAAATAGATTCCGGTAGTTACTAATCCGAGTAACAACCAGATTCCTAGCAAATTTGCAGACACCATGTTTACATATACAAAGGCAAAAACAACAAGGGTTACTAGTGTAAATATCCAAGGTAATACTTTTAGAAAAGGTTTGAATTTAGGTTTATAATTAGACAACCATTCATTAATACTTTTTGCAGAAGTTTCAACTTTAATCAAACTAGCGATCGCGCTATAATTTTGTCTCCAAATCGCTTTACCACACAATTCTTTAATAGCATCTTGACGCGTAGTAATGTTATCGATATCATTTGCCTTAAGCGCTTCAGAAAGCTTCTCCGTTCCTTCTTTTATATACGTGCGATTAATGTTCTGAAAGAAAGAACCTCGACCAAATAAATCGATATCTAGACAATATTCATGCAACGGGTCTTGAAATTCTAAACCGTCTAAACGATCGAAAAAACCTTCAGTTTTAATTTTTATTTCATCTTCATTTAAAGCTACAATGGCTTTTTCTAAATTACGTTTCTGCTTAATATTTGTATACTTCAGCAATAAAAATAAAAACAAGCTGATCCCAACAACGGCAATAGCCACTGCAACCTGCCAGTTCGAGAAAGTTACATACACTGCATAAGCAGCCACTATAAACACTAATAATCGCAAGACACTTAGCATGCGCATTTGCTTATTAAGAGCGGTCGCTTTGAGGTGATGAATTCGAGATTGTTCTGTATAGAAAGTGATTGGAGATTTCATTTAGGAATTTATAAGGAATTAAATAACACGGATAAAACTAAACAAAAAATCCCAAGCTGTGTGCTTGGGATTCTTAATATTATAACAATTAAAAGGTTTTGATTATCCTTTTATGTTTGCTTTTACGAATTCTCTGTTCATACGAGCAATGTTATCTAAAGAAATTCCTTTAGGACATTCTACCTCGCATGCTCCTGTGTTTGTACAGTTACCAAAACCTTCAAGATCCATTTGTGCAACCATGTTTTTAACACGGTCTGCAGCTTCAATTTGACCTTGTGGTAATAAAGCGTATTGAGATACTTTAGCCCCAACGAATAACATTGCAGAAGAGTTTTTACAACTTGCAACACAAGCTCCACAACCAATACAAGCTGCAGCATCCATAGCTTCATCGGCAGCATGCTTAGAAATAGGTAACGAGTTCGCATCTTGCGTGTTTCCAGACGTATTTACAGAAATGTAACCTCCTGCTTGCTGAATACGCTCGAAAGCCATTCTATCTACAATTAAATCCTTTATTACAGGGAAAGCTGCTGCTCTCCATGGTTCGATAGTAATAGTATCGCCATCATTAAACATTCTCATGTGTAATTGGCAGGTTGTGATTCCACGATCTGGACCGTGAGCTTCACCGTTAATATATAAAGAACACATACCACAAATTCCTTCACGACAATCATGATCGAAAGCTACTGGCTCTTCACCAGAGTTTACTAATTGTTCGTTTAGAACATCCATCATTTCAAGGAAAGACATATGTTCTGAGATATCAGTTACTTTATAATCGACCATTTGACCCTTTGTACTTGAGTCTTTTTGTCTCCAAATTTTAAGCGTTAGATTCATATTATCCATAATGTCAATCTTATTTGTATGAACGCTGTTTCAGTTCAATATCTTTAAATTCTAATTCCTCTTTATGTAAAACCGCATCTGCAGGTTCTCCTTTGTATTCCCAAGCTGATACAAACGCAAAGTTAACATCGTCACGTTTTGCTTCACCTTGTTGCTCTCCGTCTAATTCTACAGACTCTTCTCTAAAGTGACCTCCACAAGATTCTCTTCTTACTAAAGCATCTTTAGCGAACAATTCTCCTAATTCTAAGAAATCTGCTACACGTCCAGCTTTTTCTAATTCTACATTCATTTCGTTTGCAGAACCAGGAACCTTAACTTCTTTCCAGAATTCTTCACGAATCGCTTTAATTTCGGCCATAGCTTCAGTTAAACCTTTTTCGTTTCTAGACATTCCTACTTTATCCCACATCACTTTTCCAAGACGTTTGTGGAAATAATCTACAGATTTTGTTCCGTTGTTGTTAACGAAGAAATCGATACGATCTTTAACTTCTTTTTCAACAGCGTCAAATTCTGGAGTATTTGTTGGAATTTTTCCAGTTCTAATATCATGAGACAAATAATGTCCAATAGTATAAGGTAATACAAAATAACCATCGGCTAAACCTTGCATTAAAGCAGAAGCTCCAAGTCTGTTTGCACCGTGATCTGAGAAGTTTGCTTCACCAATACAGTAAAGACCTTCTACAGTAGTCATTAAGTTATAATCAACCCAAACACCACCCATTGTATAGTGTGTTGCAGGATAAATCATCATAGGTGTTTTGTATGGATTCTCGTCAACGATTTTCTCATACATTTGAAATAAGTTTCCGTATTTCTCTTCAACAATTGCTTGTCCTAATTCGTATATTTTTTCTGGAGATGCATTAGCAATATTATGAATTTTTGCTTGCTCTATTCCATAACGATTAATTGCAAAAGCAAAATCTAAATATACAGCTTCACCAGTTGCGTTAACACCGTAACCCGCATCACAACGTTCTTTAGCTGCTCTAGATGCAACATCACGTGGTACTAAGTTACCAAACGCAGGGTAACGTCTTTCTAAGTAATAATCTCTATCTGCTTCAGCAATGTCTGTAGGTTTTAATTTCCCTTGTTGAATCGCTTTAGCATCTTCTAATTTAGCAGGAACCCAAATACGACCATCGTTACGTAAAGACTCAGACATCAACGTTAATTTAGACTGATAATCTCCCGAACGTGGAATACATGTTGGGTGAATTTGTGTATAACACGGATTTGCGAAATACGCTCCTTTTTTATGAATTTTCCAAGCTGCAGTAGCATTAGAACCCATCGCGTTAGTAGATAAGAAATATACATTTCCGTAACCACCTGTTGCAATGACAACAGCATGTGCTGAATGACGTTCTATCTCACCTGTAATTAAATTACGAGCAATAATACCTCTCGCTTTTCCACCAACTTTAACAACGTCTAACATTTCGTGACGATTGAACATTTCAATCTTTCCACGAGCAATCTGACGGTTCATTGCTGAATATGCGCCTAATAGTAATTGTTGTCCTGTTTGTCCTTTAGCGTAAAATGTTCTTGACACTAATACACCACCAAACGAACGGTTATCTAATAGTCCACCGTAATCACGTGCAAAAGGAACCCCTTGAGCCACACATTGGTCGATAATATTACCTGACACCTCAGCCAAACGGTGAACGTTTGCCTCACGAGAACGGTAATCTCCACCTTTTACAGTATCGTAAAATAATCTGTAGTTTGAATCCCCATCACCTTGATAGTTCTTCGCTGCATTTATTCCTCCTTGTGCCGCAATAGAGTGTGCACGTCTAGGAGAATCTTGATAAGCAAATGCTTTTACGTTATATCCTAATTCGGCTAACGTTGCTGCTGCCGAACCTCCTGCTAAACCTGTACCAACAACAATAATATCTATATTACGTTTGTTTGCAGGGTTTACAAGATCTATATGATTTTTATAATCTGTCCATTTATCTTTAATTGGACCTTCTGGTACTTTTGAATCTAAAGCCATTTGTATTTAAGATTAATGGTTAAAATAATGAAAAACAGCTACTGTTATAAACCCTAATGGAATAATAACTGAATATGCTTTACCGAATTTTTCTAATGATGCTTTACGACCTGCTGTAGATCCCATAGATTGGAAAGCAGATGTAAACCCGTGTGCTAAGTGCAATCCTAAAAGGATAAATGCTACAACATAAGCAACAACTCTAAGTGGGTTTTGGAATTTCTGTACCAATTCGTGGTAATATCTATATTCACCATCATGTAGTCCAGACATATCGCCTAAAATATATTTAGTATTAATCTCTGGAAACCAGAAATCGATAAAGTGAAGAACAAGGAATGCTAGAATTACAATTCCGCTAAGAATCATATTTCTACTCATCCATGTTGAGTTAGCTGCACCGTTGTTTTGTACATACTTCACTCCAATTGCCTTTCTGTTCCTAATCTCTAATACAAACCCCATAACAAAGTGAAATACAACCCCAAATATTAATACCGGTTGTAAAGCAAATTGAACTAATGGATTTGTTCCCATAAAATGAGACATCTCGTTAAACAAATCAGGACTAAAAATAGACATGATGTTTACCGCTAAATGCATTATTAAGAAAAACATAAGGAAGAATGCCGAAAGTGCCATTGCAATTTTTCTTCCTATCGAAGATTTAAGAAATCCGCTCATTATTTTTAATGTTAGTTTTATTCCCAACAAATTTAAACTAGAATAGTTTTATAGGCAAAAACTCAGACCTTTTAATTTATATTTAGAACGATTTTAAAGAACCCAACAAACAACTGTATTACAGTCTATTAAAACAAATTCACTTTTTAGTCAAACGTTGAAGCAAAATCTTTAAGGCTTCTTCTTTTAAAGTTAGTCAATTTTTCACTTAAAACGACTGTGTCATTAAATACTCGGTGACCACACGAGCACAACTGCTAAAAAATATTAAAAGCAACCGTTAATAAAAATCTTTAACATCTTTTTAAGTGTTCAATTTACACCAAAACCTATTATATATGTAATTTTGAAAAAACATCATATTTAAACTTATTTCACATGAAATATCATCACATAAATTCAGATTTATTCATCCAAAATAGAGCAAATTTTAAAGCTCAAATGAAACCGAAAAGTTTGGCTGTTTTCAACTCAAACGACGTGTACCCAATTGGGGCAGATAGCGCATTACCCTTCCAACAAGATCGCAATATTTTCTATTTAAGTGGCGTAGACCAAGAGCGCAGTATTTTAGTTTTATTTCCAGATTGTCCAAATCCGAAACATCGTGAAATCCTTTTTTTAACAGAAACCAACGAACATATCGCTGTTTGGGAAGGTGCTAAATTAGATAAAGAAGCAGCCTTTAAAACATCAGGAGTAAAAACCGTGTATTGGTTGCAAGATTTCGAGCGTGTTTTTAAAGAAATCATGACACAATGTGATACGGTTTACATAAACACTAACGAACATTATAGAGCCAATGTAGAAACTGAAACTCGAGAAGACAGATTCAACAAATGGTTAAGAGAGAAATATCCAGCGCATAGTGTTGCCAAAAGCAACTCTATTTTACAGCGCTTACGTTCTGTAAAAAATAAGATCGAATTAGATTTAATCCAAGATGCTTGTGATATTACAGAAAAAGGATTCCGTCGTATTTTAAATTTTGTCAAACCAGGCATCATGGAATACAATATTGAAGCGGAATTTATGCATGAATTTTTAAATAACCGTTCTAAAGGATTTGCATACACACCAATTGTCGCTTCAGGAAATAATGCCAACGTATTACATTATATTGAAAACAATCAAGAATGTAAAGCAGGCGATTTAATATTGCTTGATGTAGGTGCAGAATACGCAAATTACTCGTCCGATATGTCTAGAACTATTCCTGTTTCAGGAAAATTTACAGACCGACAAAAACAAGTTTACAATGCGATAAACCGCGTTAAAAACGAAGCCACAAAAATGCTTGTTCCAGGAACTATTTGGGCAGATTATCATTTTGAAGTAGGAAAACTTATGACCTCTGAATTATTAGGACTTGGTTTACTAGACAAAGCCGATGTGCAAAACGAAAACCCAGATTGGCCAGCCTATAAAAAATACTTTATGCACGGAACGTCTCATAATATGGGATTAGATACTCACGATTACGGGATTTTAACAGAGCCAATGCAAGCTAATATGGTATTCACGGTAGAACCCGGACTTTACATCCCCGAAGAAGGTTTCGGGATTAGAATTGAAGATGATGTCGTAATTCAAGAAAACGGAGAACCATTTAATTTAATGCGTAACATTCCAATTGAAGCAGACGAAATTGAGGACTTGATGAATAAGTAACATTTAATTGTCCTTATATATTTTTAAAAAGCAGAACTTCGCATTGAGTTCTGCTTTTTTTTATGATATTTGATTTGTTTATTCGCAACCAACTATTATGAAAAACCATCTATTTACATTCTCTTTTTTAATCATTTCAATAATTGCAAACGCCCAAACCACAAGTGTCGAAAAATCTATTTACGGCATACAAACAGGGTTTCTGGGACTTTATGGCTATAATGAAACCCGACTAACAAACAGCATTGCTTTACACAGTGAAATTGGTCTTGACGCTGGAGTTTGGGGTAATGACATTAACGATATAAACGGTTTTTTACTTACACCTGGATTTACCATAGAACCTCGCTGGTATTACAATTTAAAGAAACGCACAAAAAAAGGAAGACGCACTGCAAATAATACAGGAAATTTTGTATCCATTAAAACGAGTTATCACCCGGATTGGTTCACGATTTCGGACGCAGACCATATAAATTTTATTGGAGACGTATTAATTATTCCGACTTGGGGAATCCGCAGACATATTGGGAATCATTTTAATTACGAAGCAGGTTTTGGCCTAGGCTACGGTCGTTACTTAGTTAATAAAGACGACTATTATTACGGCGATAAAAATGTAGTTGCCGCCAACCTTCATTTACGTATTGGTTACTCCTTTTAAATAATATAAATTCATAAAAAAAAAACGGAACCTCACTAAAGGTTCCGTTTTTACCTAATTATAATTAATCTGAACAGTTATTAAATTGTCATAATAGGTTTTTAGCTATTATTCCACTCATAATAATTAGAATCATTATTTAATTTAAAGCCCGTTTTTGGATATAAATTATTTCCAATTATATTCGTTTTTGAAGTCTCTAAAAACAGACCGCAAGCATGAGTTTCTCTAACTAAATTTTTAGCAGTATCAATTAAATTTACAGACACGCCCTTGCCTCTAAAATCAGCATTTACGAACAAATCATTTAACAGCCATAATTTCTCCATTCTCGTTGAAGAAAACAAAGGATACAGCTGAACAAAACCAACTAATTCAAGACTTTCATTTTCAGCAATAAAAATTTCAGAATCATTGTTTTTTAATCTTTCAAAAATGAATTTTTCAGCACTCTCCAAATCTGATTCTTTTTCATAAAAAACGCGATAAGAATCAAATAATTCGGCGACAGATTTCAAATCTTTTTCGATAGCTTTTCTATACGTCATTTTCTTATTTTCAATCTACACTTTAGCTAACACCGTTTCAAATACATAACGATGTAATTTCTGAAGTGTTTCTGTTTTATCGCTAGTATTTATTAAAAGCGAAATGTTATTATTACTTCCTCCGTAAGAGATCATCCTAATATTTATATCCTGTAAGATTTGAAACAATTTATGCGTATCTGGGTGATGCACAATATTGTTTCCTACCACACAAACAATCGTTCTATGCGTATCTACTTCTACTTTAGAAAACTCTTCTAATTCAGCTACAATATCACGTAAAAACGTCGCATCGTCTATCGTTAAAGACACTGCTATTTCGGAAGTCGTAATCATATCAATTGACGTATGATATTTCTCAAAAATCTCGAATACTTTCTTCAAGAAACCAGATGCTTGAAGCATTCGAGCCGATTTAATTTTAATCGCCGTAATGCCATCAATAGCTGCAATAGCTTTTATACCTTCACCTTCTGCAGAATCATCAATCAATGTTCCGTGAGCAGCAGGCTCCATTGTGTTTTTAATACGGACTGGAATTTTCAAATCACGTACAGGCATAACCGTTTGCGGATGTAAAATTTTCGCTCCGAAATACGCCAATTCAGCTGCCTCATCGAAAGATAAATGAGAAATAGCATCTGTATCATGTACAAATCTAGGATCGTTATTATGGAACCCATCAATATCGGTCCAAATTTGCACTTCTTCAGCATCGACAGCTGCCCCAATAATACTTGCTGTAAAATCGCTTCCACCACGCTCTAAGTTAGAAATATCACCATCCGCATCTAAACAGATAAAGCCTTGTGTAATAAAAACTTCAGTCTCTAAATTATCATTTAAAATACGCCCTAAATTTTGTTTTATGTAAAACGAATCTGGCTCTTGCAATCTGTCGGTACGCATAAAATCGAAGGCCGAAATTAATGTTGCTTTTATACCATCTTGTTGTAAAAAACGACTAAACATAAACGTAGATAACAATTCCCCTTTAGATACAATTATCTTATAAAGTAACTTGTTTGAAGGCTGACTTGTTAATGCTCTTAATTCTGCAAAAACAGAGTCTATATATTGCAGCGATTCATCGATAAATTCTTGTTTCGAAAACAAATCGTTCACAACAACCACATAATTCTGATACAAGGCCTCAATACGATTTAAAGCATCTTGAGATTCTCCTTCAATAATTGTTTTCGATATTTCAACTAAAGCATTTGTAGTTCCAGACATCGCCGATAACACCACAACTTTTCTACCACCTTCTGACACGATACTTTTAACGTTAGTCATGTTTTTAACTGATCCAACAGAAGTTCCTCCAAATTTTAATACAAGCATATTTTTTAGTTTTAAAGGTTCAAATGTAATTAGAGTTGGACGATTTAAAATAAAAATGAAAAATTTGTTCTAAATTTGTACAAATTGTTAAATAGTTAACAAATGAGAACTATAGCCTCTTGTGTAGAAGAAATATTATTAGCGCAACCTTTTTTAGAGGAAGCCATTTCTAGAAACATTGTGAATTACTCTGCCTTAGCAAACGAGCTGGTAGAACCGATAACAGAAATGCTTAGAAAACCCGTAAAATCTGGCGCCATAATGATGGCTTTACGTCGCTATTCGCCACCTAAAGATTTAGGAAATTCGGTACGATTAAAACGTGTCCTAAATAATTTAGGAGATATAACCGTGCGTTCTAATTTATCGAATTACACGTTTAAAAACTCCACTACTTTATTTGAAAGTCACGCCAAAGTAATTCATAAAATCGGTGATAAATCGAATATCTTTTATGCATTTACTCGCGGAATTCACGAAAGTAATATTGTGATTTCTAGCTCCGAACAAAATCATATTGATACCTTATTTTCTAATGAACAGCAAATAGGACTTCAAAATAATCTTTCGGCCATTAGCATAAATCTCCCTGCCGATAATACTAAAATTGCGGGTTTATACTATCAGATTTTTAAACGTTTGGCTTGGGAAGGCATTACGCTTTACGAAGTGGTTTCTACAACAAATGAATTCACTGTTTTGGTTGAAGAGCTTTATGTAAACAAGGCCTTTTCAGCAATTAAACGCCTACATAGTTAATGGTTAGTAGTTAGTAGTTAGTAGTTAGTAGTTAGTAGTTAGTAGTTAGTAGTTAAGTTGAGACACTTTAGTGGACAAACCAATAATATTTACAAAAAACGTTGCTTCTAAACTATTTAAAAGCAACGTTTTTTTATTCTATAAAAAGGAATTTAGCTGACGATTATCAATAACTTTTTTAACTACGATACATTGCTAAACGTCAACCTAAACTTATTTAAGAGTCTCATAATTAACTCTTTCACATTGTTTTATATGATGCTAAAATAAATTCTGCATGACGTATTTATTTAGACTAATCAATAACCAAAGTATTATAAGTTTGGATATTCAATTTTATCGCTATACATCTCCCAGATTTTAAAACCGCCGCCAATATTAAAAATATCTGTGACGCCATTATGTCTTAGAATGGATTCTGCTAAATAACCACGTAATCCTTTCTGACAAAACACTATCACTTTTTTCTCTTGAGCAAGCACGCTATCAATATTTTGTCTTAACGCGTCTAGCGGAAAATTAACAGCGCCAGGAATGGTTCCTTTTTCATATTCATTCTCGTTTCTAACATCCAATAGCATATAATCCTCTTTAGGCGTGTTGTCCATAAATTGTTCTAAAGCTTCAACCGAAATTTGTGTGCTTTTATTATTCAGAATATTTTCGACTACAAAACCGGCAACAACCACAGGATCTTTCGCAGGTGAAAAAGGCGGCGCATATGCCAAATCTAATCTAGGTAAATCGGTTACTTTTAATTTAGCATAAATCGCAGTACTTAAAACATCGACACGTTTATCTACACCATATTCCCCAAAAAGCTCTGCTCCTAGAATCTCATCGCTTTTAGGGTCGTAATACAATTCTATAATTAAATCTTTAGGATTCGGATAATAACTAGGTGTAGATCCTGCAACCACTAAAACAGATTTAAAATCGATTCCGTTTTTATTTAGAGCCGTAGCATTCATACCTGTTCTTGCCAATGTATAATCGAACACCTTAACAATAGCCGTTTTATAAGCCCCTTTAAAAGTTATATTCCCGTCTGTGGCATTAGATCCTGCCGCACGACCGGCTTTATTAGAATGCGTTCCTAAAGGGAAATAATCGTCTTCGTTAGTCTGCAAGTTTCTAATTGAAATATTATCTCCCGCAGCAAATACATCTTTAATAGAAGTTTCCATAAACGCATTTACTTTTAATGCACCATTACCAATGGCTTCTGCACCTTCATCCAAAAGTAATTGTGTGTTTGGTTTAATTCCTGCACTAAGAATTACGAAATCTGTTGGGATACGCTTACCATCGCTTGTAATAACTGCTAAAATCTTTCCATTCTCATCGATATCGAATTTAGACACAAAAGTTCCTGATAACACTTCTATGCCTTTCGAAATAAGAACCGCCTCTCCAAATTTTGCAAATTTTTTCTCCCACATATTTAAAACAAAAGGAGAGCCTTCAATTAAAGTCACATTTTTTCCTGCCTCTTTTAAATTTTCTGCAACTTCAACACCTATTAATCCACCACCAACTACCGTAATATGTTTTGATGTACTAGTAAGTCCTTCATTTGTAATCTTATCAAAATCGACCATAGAACGACACGTAGACCAGCTATGTGCTAATTTTATATTATCGATTGGCGGCACGACAGAACTTGCGCCTGTAGCAAAAACTAAAGTATCATACCTATAACCATCGGTTTTAGTATAAACGATTTTCTCTTTAGTATTAATTCTTATAATTTCTTCATTTAAACGCACATCAATATTAAATCGCGTTTTAAGTAAGGCTGGTTTTACAACCAGTAAGTTCTCCCTGCTTTCTATTACTCCAGAAAAAGCATACGGCATTCCGCAAGTCGCGTAACTTATATTAGCTCCTTTTTCGAACAAAATAATTTCTGCTTGTTCATTTTCTCTTCTCGCTTTAGCTGCTGCAGATGGTCCTGCAGATAACCCTCCAATTACTATAATTCTTTTCATTGTACCTCTTAGTTTCAATACAAAATTGGACCAAACTCTTTTAATAAAGTGTAACGTTTGTCACACAAGCGATTTCGTAATGTATTAAAATCTAAATTACATGTAAAATAACGACCTACTTTGGATTATTAGATGAAAATTAGCCTACGATTATTATCTTTGTTTTAACATTTATTAAATATGATTTTACAACATAAAGGTTCTCCTATATATTTTAGTGACCAAGGTAAGGGAACAGCAATTATTCTACTTCACGGCTTTTTAGAAAACAGTAGTATGTGGAAACGTACAGCTCCTGTTTTAGCTAAGAAAAATCGTGTGATTTGTATTGACTTACTAGGTCATGGAGATACTGCCTGTATAGGTTATATTCACACTATGGATATGATGGCCGATGCCGTACAGACTGTTTTAAATCATTTAAAAATTAGACGTTACCATATTGTAGGACATTCTATGGGTGGGTATGTCGCTTTGGTTTTAGCAGAACGCTTACCTGATAATATAAAAGGTTTGGTTTTATTGAATTCGCACGCTAAACCAGACAAACCAGATCGTGTTAGTTTAAGAAACAGAGCCGTTCAGGCTGCAAAGGCTAACTACAAAACGGTTGTTAGTATGTCTGTCTCGAATTTGTTTAGACCAGAAAATACTAAAAAATTCGCTGAAGACATAAAGTGGATAAAAGAAGAGGCACTAAAAACACCTATACAAGGTTATATCGCTGCTCAAGAAGGCATGAAAGTGAGAAATGATTTAGAAATTTTATTACACTTTTCTCCTTACAAAAAGATGATTATCTACGGCAAAAACGACCCGGTAATGGATCCTAACATCATCTTTCAACAAACCGTAAACACAGAGGTTAAATTAGTAGAATTAACTGGCGGCCATATGAGTCATATTGAAAATGAAAACGAAATGTTAGACGAACTCGTAAGCTTTATCGAATAAGCAAGTCGCAGTACTTACTCTTCTTTAATAACTAGACCACGGACACAAAAAACACAGGTTAAAAAAACAGCTCAGAAAATCACATCTTATAGACGCATATTTCCTGAGCTGTTTACTACTTAATATAATTATTTCCCGTCTAAGGCATTCCAACCTTGCGCGACTAGAGGTATTTTAGTTTCTGCTCGTGTTACCAAGTGCATTCCTGCATTTTCTTCAGTCATAAAACCGATTACAGTTAAATTTGGATTGGCTTTAATTTTAGGAAAATCTTCCTGAGATACAGTAAACAACAATTCGTAGTCCTCACCTCCACTTAACGCGATTGTAGTTCCATCGATATCAAATTCTTCACAAGTGCTAATAAATTGCGGATCTAAAGGAATTTTGTTTTCGTATAAATCGCATCCCACTTTACTTTGCTTACATAAATGAATAATCTCTGAAGACAAACCATCACTAATATCTATCATAGAAGTTGGCTTAACCTCCAAATCTTTTAATAGCTTTATAATATCTTGTCTTGCTTCAGGCTTTAATTGTCGCTCGATAATATAGGTATAAGGCTCTAAATCTGGTTGACTGTTTGGATTTACTTTAAAGACTTCCTTCTCCCTTTCAAGAACCTGAAGCCCCATATATGCACTTCCAATATCACCTGTAACGACTAATAAATCGTTAGGCTTCGCACCGTTTCTATACACCACATCACCTTTAGCCACTGTCCCTAAAGCAGTCACAGAAATTAGCAATCCTGTTGTAGACGAGGTTGTATCTCCACCTATAACATCTACACCATAAGTCTTGGCTGCAGTTTCAATTCCAGCATATAATTCTTCAATAGCCTCTAACGGAAAACGATTAGACATCGCAATAGATACGGTAATTTGAGTTGCATTTGCATTCATAGCAAACACATCAGATAAATTAACAACTACAGCTTTATAACCTAAATGTTTTAAGGGCATATAGCTCAAATCAAAATGCACCCCTTCAACTAGCAAATCTGTTGTAATTACAACTTGTTGATCTTTAAAATCTAAAACAGCAGCATCGTCTCCAATACCCTTTATAGTCGTTTCTTGTTTTATTTCGAAATGTTTAGTCAGATGATCGATAAGTCCGAATTCACCTAACTGACTTAATTCTGTACGTTGTTGATTTTTATCTTCTATCATGCTGCAAAAATAAGAAGCTTATTTCAAATTACACCTAAAGCAAGCACTGATTTTGCAATTAGCATTATCAAATAGTATACAACTGAAAAAGCTAAAATATTCAGAACACATAAAAACTTCCAGTAAACAAACTATGACAATAATCATGTTTTTAAAAAACGTAATCAACATTCACCATACAGCGCCTCAAAAAAGAGTCTTTTTTAATTGAATTTAAACCGAAAAAACATGTTTAAATTGAAAATGTACTAAAGAAATTTCAGCTCATTATTACGAGACTTTAAAGCATAAAAAGAGATTGAAAATCATTCATATTTAAAAATAAAAAACAAATACAATAACACTATAATACTATAAATAAGATATTTACAAAACAGATTTAAGAGAAAAACACAAATCGCATTAGAAACAATAAAAAAGACTCAAAAAATTTCAATTTAGTGCTCTAAAATAAACTTTTCGTAAACAATTCTAGTTTTCAAAAACAATAGTCAAAATCAATCCAACTATTAGTTAATATAATGTAAGGTTCCATGGAAATAACCTACTTAAATTGTATATTCGCAACCTCTTTAGAATTAATCTAATTTAATTTATGATAAAAGTATCTGAAACAGCCAAAAAGAAAGTCATTGAACTAATGACCGACGATGGGTATAACGCCATAACCGACTACGTTCGTGTAGGGGTAAAAAGTGGTGGTTGTTCTGGTCTGTCATATGATTTGAAATTTGACAAGGAACAACAAGAAGACGACAAGGTCTTCGAAGACAATGGCGTAAAAATTATTGTCGACAAAAAAAGCTTTTTGTACTTAATTGGAACCACTCTGGAATATTCAGGAGGTTTAAACGGTGCAGGCTTCGTGTTTAACAACCCTAACGCAAATAGAACTTGTGGATGCGGGGAAAGTTTTTCACTTTAAAATTTTTTAAAAATTAAAGTTGAAAGTAATCGAAGTTATAAAGTTAAATCACGGCTTTTACAAAATCCCAAATTCAACTTTATAACTTTACACTTTAAAACATTATACTAAATATGAGTAAGTATACAGAGGATGACTTAAGGGAAGAATTAAAAACCAAGGAATACGAATATGGTTTTTATACTGATATGGAATCAGACACTTTCCCTATAGGTCTAAATGAAGATATTGTGAGAGCTATTTCCCTTAAAAAAGGAGAGCCAGAATGGATGACAGATTGGAGAATTGAATCTTATCGTGCTTGGCTAGACATGGAAGAACCGGATTGGGCTAATGTAAATTACAAAAAACCAGACTTTCAATCTATTGCATATTACTCCGCTCCAAAATCGGTAGACCCAAATAAAACATTAGACGATGTAGATCCAGATTTACTAGCTATGTATAAAAAGCTAGGAATTTCTGTAGACGAACAGAAAAAGATGAATAATGTCGCTATGGATATTGTTGTAGATTCTGTTTCTGTCGCCACTACATTCAAAAAAACATTATCTGAAAAAGGGATTATTTTTATGTCTATTTCAGAAGCTATCAAGGAACATCCAGAGTTAGTTAGAAAGTATTTAGGAACCATTGTACCTCAAAAAGACAACTATTACGCGGCTTTAAATTCGGCTGTATTTAGTGATGGGTCTTTCTGTTACATTCCTAAAGGCGTTCGTTGTCCGATGGAATTGTCTACATATTTCAGAATCAATCAAGGTGGAACAGGACAATTTGAACGTACGCTTCTAGTTGCAGACGAAGGAAGTTATGTAAGTTACCTAGAAGGTTGTACTGCGCCAAGTCGTGATGAAAATCAATTACACGCTGCCGTTGTAGAGCTTATTGCTATGGACGATGCAGAAATTAAATATTCTACAGTACAAAACTGGTACCCAGGAAATGCTGAAGGAAAAGGTGGTGTTTACAACTTTGTAACCAAACGTGGTTTATGCGAGAAAAATGCTAAAATCTCTTGGACACAAGTAGAAACAGGTAGTGCAGTAACATGGAAATATCCAAGTTGTATTTTAAAAGGAGATAACTCTGTTGGGGAATTTTACTCGATAGCAGTAACGAATAACTACCAGCAAGCAGATACAGGTACTAAAATGATTCATTTAGGAAAAAACACTAAATCGACCATTATTAGTAAAGGTATTTCTGCAGGTAAATCTCAGAATTCATACAGAGGATTGGTTCAAATAAGCCCAAGAGCAGATAACGCTCGTAACTTCTCGCAATGCGACAGTTTATTAATGGGTAATGAATGTGGTGCACATACCTTCCCATATATCGAAGCTAAAAATAAAACCGCACAAATCGAACACGAAGCAACTACAAGTAAAATTGGTGAAGACCAGATTTTCTATTGTAACCAACGTGGTATCGATACAGAAAAAGCAATTGCTTTAATTGTAAACGGATTTAGTAAAGATGTATTAAAGCAATTACCAATGGAATTTGCCGTTGAGGCTCAAAAATTATTGGAAATTAGTTTAGAAGGATCTGTAGGATAAACATTTATAATAGCCTTTAAAATGAAAAAAGCACTCGTATTAATACTTTGTCTTTCGGTTTTTGTAAGTTGTAAGAATGAATCTAAAACGGCTACAGAAACAATTTCTCAATCAGAAAACAATGATGTTAAAGTACTAAAAGGAGAATTTGTGTATTTTGCAGATGCTGCCGTTTTACAAACCAAAGAAGAGGTTTACGGGGTTATTTTAAATGAAAAAATGCACGAATTAGAAAATCAAGCTAAAGCGTACAAAAAAGAAAGTACAGATATGGTCCCTGTAGAAATTAAGGGTATCATAAAACCAAAATCAGAAGGAGAAGAAGGCTGGCCATTTCAAATTGAAATAACAGAAATAGTAAAAGTTAGTCCTCCTCTAGCGCAAGACGCAACTACAATAAAAATTAAGAACACGAATAACTAAGATACAGAGTAATGTTAAAGATTAATAATTTACACGCAAGCGTAGAAGGTAAAGCTATTTTAAAAGGAATTAACTTAGAAGTTAAACCTGGAGAAGTTCATGCTATTATGGGACCAAACGGTTCTGGTAAAAGTACATTATCTTCAGTTATCGCAGGAAAAGAAGAATATGAAGTAACCGATGGTGAGATTTTCTTTGACGACGAAAATATTGAAGAATTATCGGCTGAAGAACGTGCACATAAAGGCATCTTTTTATCATTTCAATATCCTATTGAAATCCCTGGTGTTTCGGTTACAAATTTCATAAAAACTGCAATCAACGAAACGCGCAAATCAAAAGGTTTAGACGATATGCCTGCGAAAGATATGTTGAAGTTAATTCGTGAAAAATCAGAATTATTAGAAATCGACAGAAAATTTTTATCCCGTTCACTTAACCAAGGATTTTCTGGTGGGGAAAAGAAACGTAATGAGATTTTCCAAATGGCCATGTTAGAGCCTAAATTAGCGATTCTTGACGAAACGGATTCTGGTTTAGATATCGATGCACTACGTATTGTTTCTAATGGTGTGAACAAATTAAAAAATAAGGATAATGCAGTTGTAGTTATTACGCATTACCAACGTTTATTAGACTATATCATTCCTGATTTTGTACATGTTTTACTTGATGGAAAAATTGTAAAATCTGGTGGTAAAGAATTAGCACACGAATTAGAAGAAAAAGGTTACGATTGGATTAAAGAAGAAGTAAAAGCGTAATTTATTTAACTGTTTTAAGGTATTGCAACTATAACAGAATTTGAGGGTTTAGAAACTTGGTTATATACAAGAAAATTATTCAATCAGATACAATATAGTGCGAACAAAAACAGATCTAATATTATTACGAATTAAAAGACCAAATAAAAATATCTTCAGAAATCCTGAACGGGGTAATATAGCCAAAGGTTTTTAAAGCGATGAGAATTACTTTCTATACCAAAAGGCTCAACAGAAGAAATGAGGTCTCAATTATATAGAATTTTGATTCAGAATATATTTCAGAAGAAAAATTCAAAATATGAGTTTCAGAATATGAAAACTTAAGCATACAACAACCTGCTTTCGTTTCATATTTGAACAAAAAAGATTTTAAAGGAAGCAAGTTTGAATAAGGCTACAAGCGAATAACTTGAAACCTTAAACTTGAAACTATTAAGAAAATGGATTTAAAAGAAAAATTAGTGTCTTCGTTTATGGCATTCGAAAATAAAGTCGATGTCGATACACCTGTACATGCCATACGCAGCGACGCCTTCAAAATATTTGAAACAACCGGATTTCCTTCAAAAAGGGATGAAAACTGGAAATACACGTCTTTAAATAGTGTTTTAAAACAAGATTATAGCGTATTCCCTAAGCAAGAAAATGCTATAGAATTTGGGGATGTTAAATCATATTTAATTCACGAGATAGATGCGTATAAAATCATTTTTATCGACGGAAAATATTCGTCACATTTGTCGCAAACCACTCACGATGGTATTGATGTTTGTTTAATGTCTTCGGCTTTAAATAAACCAAAGTACCGTTTAGTTATAGAGAATTACTTTAATAAAGTAGCAGAAAAAGATGGATTAACCTCTTTAAATACTGCGTTCTCTAGCGAAGGTGCTTACATTCATATTCCAAAAAACAAATTGGTTAATAAACCCATTCAGATTATACACTTTTCTACAGGTTCGGAAGAAGCCGTGATGCTTCAACCAAGAAATTTAATTGTTGTAGACGAGAATAGTCATGTGCAAATTATAGAGCGTCACCAAAGTTTAACAGACAATCCTGTATTAACAAACTCGGTAACCGAAATTTTTGCTAACAAACGCGCTATTGTAGATTACTATAAACTACAAAACGACAACGAAAACGCGTCGTTAATAGATAGCACGTATGTGAACCAAAAACAGGAAAGTCATGTTTCTGTTCACACGTTCTCTTTTGGAGGGAAATTAACCAGAAATAACTTGCACTTCTATCAAAATGGAGAACGTATAGACTCTACTCTAAACGGGATTACTATTATTGGTAAAAAACAACATGTAGACCATAACACTTTAGTTCATCATATCGAACCAAATTGCGAAAGTCACCAAGATTACAAAGGTATTTTTAACGATAATAGTACTGGAGTATTTAATGGAAAAGTGGTTGTAAATAAAGAAGCGCAGAAAACAAATGCATTCCAATCAAACAATAATATTCTATTAAGCGATAAAGCAACAATTAACAGTAAACCTCAGTTAGAAATTTTTGCAGACGATGTAAAATGCTCTCACGGTTGTACTATCGGACAGCTAGACGAAAGTGCTATGTTTTACTTACGCTCTCGTGGTATACCTGCAAAAGAAGCTAAAGCTTTACTTATGTATGCCTTTAGTAATAACGTCTTAGATTCTGTTAAAATACCAGAAGTTAAAACGCGTATTACTAAAATTATAGCAGAAAAACTAGGTGTAAATCTAGGATTCGATCTTTAAAATTAGAAGCTAATTCCAGCTTTCGGCAGTCGCTTTTTTCTCGTTCCTCGAAAAAGAGCTCCAACAAACTGCCTCTATCTGGGCTAAACCATCGATTATGTTTAACGTAGAACACATAAGACAAGACTTTCCGATACTTCACAGACAAGTAAACGGTAAACCTTTAGTGTATTTAGATAATGCTGCAACGTCGCAAACACCTCAACATGTTATCGATGCTATAGTAGATTATTATAGTAACTACAACGCAAACATACATCGTGGTGTACACTCTTTAAGTCAGGAAGCAACAGATGCTTACGAGCAAGCACGACTAAAAATTCAAAAGCACTTTAATGCTAAGTTTTCTCACGAAATTATATTTACGTCAGGAACAACACATGGTATTAATTTAGTTGCTAACGGGTTTTCGTCGTTCTTAAAAAAAGGAGACGAGATTATAGTTTCAGCCTTAGAACACCACAGTAATATTGTGCCTTGGCAAATGTTATGCGAACGTTCTGGAGCAACGCTTAAAGTTATTCCTATGAATTTGGAAGGCGAGTTAATTATGTCCGAATACGACAAACTGCTTTCTGCGAATACTAAATTAGTTTTTGTAAATCATATTTCGAATGCTTTAGGAACTATAAATCCTATTAAGTATATAATTGATGAAGCACACAAAGTTGGAGCAGCCGTTTTAATAGATGGTGCACAATCGTGTCCACATATTAAACCAGATGTTCAAGCTTTAGACGTAGACTTCTATGTTACTTCTGCTCATAAAATGTGCGGACCAACTGGAGAAGGTATGCTTTACGGAAAAGAAGAATGGTTAAATAAATTACCGCCTTATCAAGGTGGTGGTGAGATGATAGATCAAGTTACTTTCGAAAAGACAACCTATGCAGGTTTACCTCATAAATTTGAAGCTGGAACACCAAATATTTGCGGTGGAATTGCTTTTGGCGCAGCTATAGATTATATGAATGGTATTGGTTTCGATGCCATTGCAAACTACGAACACGAACTTTTAGAGTATGCAACTGCTAAGCTTTCGGAAATTGAAGGCTTAAAAATTTACGGGACATCTAAACAAAAAACATCTGTAATTTCATTTAATTTAGAAGGTATTCATCCTTACGATGTGGGTACCATTTTAGATAAATTAGGTATAGCTGTAAGAACTGGGCATCACTGTGCACAACCCATAATGGATTTCTATAAAATTCCGGGAACAGTAAGAGCTTCATTTGCATTTTATAATACCAAAGAAGAAGTAGATACCTTAGTTGCAGGTGTTAAAAAAGCTAAAATGATGTTATCTTAAATTGACATTGCATTCTTTTTTTGTAATTTTCTAGTATAAATTTCTAGTTATGAAACACCTCACACTTTTAGTAAGTCTTATATTATTTAGTGCATGCGGATTAACTAAAAAGAATTCGGAAAAGACTCAAAATTCTGTTACCCCTTCCGAAAGTGCTATTACCCAAAACGATGTACTCGTAGAATATACCGCGATTACTAGAGGTATGTTTCTAAAAATCACGATAGAAAATCAAGAAATTCGTGTTCAAAAAGAACAATATAGTCCTGACAAGAGTAGAACTATGTCTGATAGCGAATGGGATATTCTAATGGATCAATTAGACGGTGTAGATTTAAATACGTTATCTAGTTTAGAAGCACCTTCCATGAAACGCACTTACGACGGAGCAGCTGCAGCAAGATTAGAAATCACCGAAGCCGATTTAAAATATAGTACATCCGAATTTGACCATAATAATCCGAATACTAAAATTAAACCTTTGGTAGAATTCATTTTATCTCTAGCCAAAACCGTTGAATAACAAATTTACAATTTGTAATTTTGATAAAAATAGAACACGTGACGATACAAGACATACAAAACGAAATAATAGACGAATTCTCAATGTTTGAAGATTGGGAAGAACGTTACCAATATATGATCGATTTAGGAAAATCTTTACCTATTATCGAAGACCAATTTAAAAACGACGACAACCTAATTAGAGGATGTCAAAGTAAGGTTTGGGTTCATGCCGAAATGAAAGACAATAAAATAGAGTTTACTGCCGATAGTGATGCCATTATCACAAAAGGTATTGTTGCTATTTTAATCCGTGCATTTTCAAATCAGCATCCTAAAGACATTTTAGATGCAAACACCGATTTTATAGATGAAATTGGTTTAAAAGAACATTTATCGCCAACACGTGCAAATGGTTTGGTGAGTATGGTAAAACAATTAAAAATGTATGCTATTGCATACCAAACACAACTAAATTAAAATGAGTAAAGAAATAGATACAGCCGAATTAGGCGAAAAAATAGTAAAGGTTTTAAAATCGATTTTCGATCCAGAAATACCTGTAGATATTTATGAATTGGGATTAATTTACGACGTATTTGTAAATGAAGATGCCGAAGTAAAAATTCTAATGACCTTAACTACTCCTAACTGTCCTGTTGCCGAAACATTACCTTTAGAAGTAGAAGAAAAAGTAAAATCTATCGATATGGTAAAAGATGCTGAAGTTGAAATTACTTTCGATCCACCATGGAGTCAAGAATTAATGAGCGAGGAAGCGAAACTAGAATTAGGAATGCTTTAATATATGGCAGAAGATATTTTAAATAGAGTAGCGAATAGTAAGCTTAAGGTTTTAGACCTTGAAGATTATTATCCATCTGGATCTAGAATTTTATTTGACATTAAAGATTGGCTTACTGAAGGTTTAGTGCTTCGCGAATTAGATTTTAGAGCACAAGTTGCGTCTCACGATTGGGAACAATACCAAAACACTTATGTTGCTTTAACGTGTAGCACAGATGCTATCGTACCTGCATGGGCTTATATGCTAATTACATTAGAGCTGGAACCCTACGTAGAAAAAGTAAATTTAGGAAGCTTAAAAGATCTAGAAACATCAATATATCAAGATATTATTAACGATTTAGATGTTTCAGAATATAAAGATGCCCCAGTAATTATAAAAGGGTGTTCTAAAAAACCTGTACCAGAAAGTGCATATGTTATGATTAGTAATAAAATCAGACCTATTGCACGATCTATAATGTTTGGAGAAGCATGCTCAAGTGTTCCACTTTATAAAAGAAAGTAAAATTTAACTTCTTTATTAAATCACATATTTTATTTTTGCACTATAAACTTTATTACATTAAAACTATTATGAAAAGAATTTTAACGATCTGCATCCTATTGGTTGCAACAGTATCTTTTTCTCAAACTAAAGAAGAATTAAAAGATTTAAAAAGTGAGAAACAAGATTCTATAAAAGCACTTCAGGGTAAAGTAAATGCATTACAATCACAAATTGATAAATTCCCAGGATGGCATTATGGTGCTTTTGGTACTATTGGTGCTAACTTATCGGAGTTTAGCAATTGGTACGCACAAGGATCTCCTAACAACTCTGCAGGTAATGTTACTATTACCATAAACCCTTATGCAAAATTAAACCAAGAAACTTTTTTCTGGTATAGTAATGCAAACATCAATTTAAGCTGGGTGAAGTTTGACGACAAAGATGATGACACGGATGAAAGTGATTACAGACAAGCGACAGATATCTTTACTTTAACCTCTCTTTATGGTTATAAGTTTAATGAAAAATTAGCTGGTTCTGCTTTAGTTGAATATAGAACAACGTTATTAAACAACTTTAACGATCCTGGATACCTAGACCTAGGGGTTGGGGTTACATGGACACCAATTTCAGAATTAGTAGTTGTTATCCATCCTTTAAACTACAACTTTGTATTTAGTGATGGTAGTTCAGACTACGAATCTTCTTTAGGGGCAAAAATTGTTGCAGATTATTCTAAATCTTTTGGTAAATTAAAAGTGAAGTCTAACTTATCTATGTTCCAATCTTACAAAGATACAGACTATTCTAACTGGACTTGGACTAACGCATTAGGTTACGAAGTTTGGAAAGGTATAGGTCTTGGTTTCGAATTTGGATTAAGAGACAACAGACAAGAAGCATATAATTATGCTATTATTTCTGACGATACAACTACATTAGATAATGTAGATAACGACTTACAAACATATTGGACATTTGGTTTAAGCTACGCGTTCTAAGCGAAAGCAAACAAAACATATTTTAATATAAAAAACCGACTAGTTTTAAAAGCTAGTTGGTTTTTTTTGGTTTGAATTTAAACACTCTAAGACTATCTGTCGCATTAAGCCTCCTACTAACAAGAAACATTCTTAGGAGACCTAAAAGTAAATCTAAAAAAGCCCCAATCAAAACAATGATTGGGACTTTTTTTTAAGAATTAATTATCTAAGATAAGATTTAGATTAATCTCATAAATAGTGAAATTTTAATTTATTATTGAGAATACCCTTCATTTTGAATTAGACTTGTATTACGCTCAATTTCTGTTTGTGGAATAGGAA
This sequence comes from Formosa undariae, assembly GCF_042427615.1. Classification (NCBI taxonomy): domain Bacteria; kingdom Pseudomonadati; phylum Bacteroidota; class Flavobacteriia; order Flavobacteriales; family Flavobacteriaceae; genus Formosa; species Formosa undariae. Next base: position 383,812 of record NZ_JBHMEZ010000001.1, read on the forward strand.
ATAGAACACGAAAATCTTCGGCAGACTTCCCTCTTCCTATTGCTGTTTCTATAAATTTACCATGTCTAATCAGATCTTGTCTTCTTAAGGCTTCAGTATGAAATTCTCTCCCTCTTTCATCTAAAATAAAATCTCTAAAAGCATCCTTTCCTGAAAAATCAGCAACATTAAATATACTAACTCCGGCTGCATCTCTTATCATATTTAATAAATCTACAGACTCTTGGTTTAATCCGTTAAGCTCATTTAGCGCCTCAGATCTTGATAATAGAATATCAGCATATCTTAAAAATGGAAAATCACCAGAATCTCTACTAATATCTTGATTAGGATATTCCGGAAATTTTAAACTACGCGCATCATCTTCACCTAATTCAATAGTATCTCCATTAGCATTGACATATTCAAATAGAATTGCATCCAAGCGTTCGTCATCAGCTTCAAAAAGATTAAGAAACTCGGTTCTCAACTTAAATTCAGCTGCAAAAATCGCTCTTGGTGGATATTGCCATTGATAACCGGAAGGAACAACATGACTTAACCAACCGCTACCTGTATTATCGTTTGGAGTGTCAGACATGTTAGCCACAAAAATAAATTCATTATCTCTCTGATTTTCAGGACTAAATAATGCTGTTCTATTTCCACTTGTAAATAGGTCATATTTACCAAGTCCCATAACCTCTAAAGATGTATCTGCAGCATTATTCCATTTTTTGGTCATCATATAAAATTTAGCCAAAATTCCAAGAGCCGCTCCTTTTGTAGGTCTTCCATACTCATTTCTAGGAGGTTCAACTGGAAGAATTTCGCTTGCAAATATTAACTCATTTTCTATAAATGAAATCATTTCCTCTTTCGAAGCACGTGCAGGACGATCAGTAACAGCTGTTTCACTAGAAACAATAAGAGGCACTGGCCCAAAAAGATCGTACAATAAGTAATAAGAAAAGGCTCTCAAAAATCTGGCTTCTGCCAAAACTTCTTCTTTTCTATCTTCATCCATATCAACATCAGGAACATTATCTAACACGACATTCGCATTATATATAGTTTTATAACGAAGTTCCCACCATGCTTGTAAATAGCTATGGGATGAAGTCCAAATAAACTCTTCCATAAGCTCGTTGGCAGCAAAGATACCACCATTACGCTCGATATGAATATCGGTATTTACCTCATTAAGAGTAATAGCATCCCGAGTTATATCACTATATCTCAATACGCCATAAACAGAATTTAAAAGAACTTCAACATCTTCTTCATTCGTCAAAAAATCGTTAGGACTTAACGTTGTAAAGGTTTTTTCCTCTAATGCATTTTCACATCCTGTAAAAGGAAGTAATAAAAAGGCAATTACGAAAAGGGTAATATATATATTTACTTTTCTCATGTTTTAAAATTTTATATTAATTCCTAATGAATATATACTTGCAAGTGGGTATGCGTTATAATCTATTCTAATATTGGAAGCTCCTAATGCACTTACATTTGGATTATACCCCTTGTAGTCTGTAAACATTGCTACATTTTGACCTGACACATAAACAAGCAATGAAGAGATATTCTTCTTTTTTAAATTCGGGAATGAATACCCTAATTTAATATTCTTGATTTGCACAAATGATGCATCCTCTACTATCCTACTATTAAAATCGAATGTTGGAGATGGATTAACAAAAGAAGGTGTATTATTAGAGGGATTTTCTGGCGTCCACCTATCCAAAACATAACGCTGTCTGTTTCGTAGATTATCTATCGGGTTTTCCGAATCAATATTTGTAAAGTTTGCCAATTCTAACCCTAATTTTCCTTCTACAAAAATATCTAAAGCAAATCCTTTGTAACTAACGCTATTGTTAAGTCCAAAGGTGAAATCAGGAAATGGATCTCCTAAAACGGTTCTGTCCTCCTCGTCAATTTTTCCATCACCATTTACATCCTTAAATTTTCGACTACCTGGAGCCGCATTCGCTTGACTAGCGCTAGTGTTAACCTCTTCTTCTGATTGAAACACCCCTTCAAAGACATATCCATAATAAGTATTGATAGGCTTCCCCACCTCTAATAAAGTGAACTCCTGCATAAACCTTGTTCCTCCTTGTAAGATTCTAGGTAATTCTCCTAAGTTCAAAACCTCATTTTTTAATGTAGCAAAATTAAAATCTGTTTTCCATGAAAACTCTCCTATAAAATTATTAGAGGAAATATTGAACTCAAAACCACTATTTTTAGTGTCTCCAACATTTTGAAGAGAACTAGAAAAACCTGTTGTAGTAGGCACTGGTAATTCAAGCAATAAATCTCTTGTTTTATTTTGAAAGTATTCCATTGAACCTGTTATGCGTCCTTTTAGCACTCCAAAATCTAATCCAAAATTAACAGATTCGGTTGTTTCCCATTTAAGGTTTGGATTTGCCAATTGAATAGGAGCGATAGATTGGACCTCATTACCATTCAAAACGGCAATTGGTCCACTCCCCAATAGAACTAAAGACCTAGCGTTACTAATTTCCTGATTTCCACTTAGTCCATAACTAGCTCTTAGTTTCAAATTTGAAACAGCGCTCTCCTCTGAATAAAATGATTCATTTGAAATATTCCAACCAACAGCGGCAGAAGGGAAATAAGCAACTTTGTTATTATCCCCAAATCTAGAGGAACCATCTGCCCTAAATGATCCAGTAAGTAAGTATCTATCATCAAAATTATAATTTACCCTTCCAAATCCAGATATTATCGTATTCTCATTTCTATACGATGAAACATTATACTGACTAGTATCTCCAGCACCAAGATTATTAGAGCCAAAAGAAGAGCTTGGGAAATCTTGAGCTGCCGCACTAAAACCTGAGTTTTGAAATTGTTGATACGAGTAACCTATAAGAGCATTAATTTTATGTTTATCGCTAAAGCTTTTACTATACTCATTAATAAATTCAAAGAGATAACTATTATTTTCAATAAAATTTCTAGTTGCTCTTCCTTCAAACAAAAGTCCACGTTGTGTTTCTAAATTAAGAACCTCATTCCCTTCAGAAATCATATGATCATAACCTAAATTAATTCTTGATTTGAAATCTTTGGTTATTTGATAATTAATAAACGTATTACCGTACAAGCGAGTGCTTTTTGTTGACTGATCGATAGTTTTAGCCTGGGCAACCGAATTACTTAAATCCTGTAGACTAAAAGCATAATTACCATTATCATCACGTACAGGCATAGTTGGAGGCAATTGAAGTGCAGACGCAATTACGCCAGCATCCCTACTTGTACCTGTACCAGAAGGTATTTGGTCTTCTTTTAATAAACTATTACTAAAGTTGATACCTACGGTTAATTTTTCTCCTATAGAATGAGTTAAATTTACTCTTCCAGTAAATCTTTCAAAACCAGAATCTATCACAATACCATCTTGATCGAAATAATTAAGCGATAAATAATATTGTGTGTCCTTTGATCCTCCTGAAAAAGAAAGACGATGCTCCTGCATAAGAGCATTACGTAAAATTTCATCTTGCCAATCCGTACCAGAGCCTATAGCATCCATATCTGCTTGACTAAATGGAGCAACATCCCCACGATCTAGACTAAGATCATTGTAAAAAGACATATATTCCTGCGTGTTCATTAAATCAAGAGTTTTAGCTGCAGTCTGAATTCCAGTTGTCAAATTATAATTTATTTCTAAATCCGAATCTTTTTGCCCTTGCTTAGTAGTAATAAGGACTACTCCATTTGACCCTCTAGCACCATATATTGCCGTTGCAGAAGCATCTTTTAAAACTTCGATTGATTTTACATCTGCAGGATTTAAAGAATTTCCTGGGTTTGCTCCTGGTAGTCCATCAATTACATATAAAGGTTCATTACCTGCAGTAATTGAATTAGTTCCTCTTATTCTAATTGAAAAAGCTCCACCTGGCTCTGCACTAGTTTGAGTAACTTGAACACCTGCAATTCTTCCTTGAATAATTTCGTCGATAGATGCTTGCGAATCTGTTGCTAAATCTTCCCCCTTTATAGAACTAACGGCTCCAGTTAAATCACTCTTTTTTACTGTACCATAACCTATTACAACAACTTCATCTAATTCATCTGCTGATTCTTCTAGTATAACCTCCAGGTTATTCTGTCCATTAACAGGCACCTCTTTATTTGCAAAACCAACAAAGGTAAAGAGTAAAACTGCATTTTCATCTTTAACTGAAATGGAAAAATTACCATCAAAATCTGCAGTTACTCCATTGGTTGTGCCCTTTTCTAGAATGTTAGCTCCTAGCAAAGGAATACCTAGTTTATCTTTTACAGAACCGTTTACCTGGAATTGCACCTTCTTATCTAACACCTTAATTGGACTAATTACCAAAGGGTCTGTTGCTTTTTTCTTTACTACAATAGTTCCCTTATCTGTGAAGTTATAAGTAAAACTAATTGGAGACAGACATTTATTCAATAAATCTCCAGCCTTAATAGTTCCTTTCTTAAGGTCAATAGCTGGTGCCATTTTTATAAGATCATGCCGATATATAAATTTATAATCGGTTTGTTTATTGATTAACCGAAACGTTTGTCTTACTGTCAAGGTCATATCTGTATCAATTATGATTTTTGCATTTTGAGCATCACCATTTATAGGATTAATCGCAAATGATATAGAACAAAAAAGAAAAATAATAGATTTCATAAGATTGTGTAATAGCCTTTTGCCAAATTGACAAGGTGCTCGATTGAGTAATTTAATTTTCATAAATTTGTACTGATTTTAGTTAAACATTGTTTTAATTAATCTACTTGGAAAAAGGCTATTGCTGTGGAAGGTCCTAGCCTTTTCCTTTTTTATTTAATAATAATTATATTCCCATTAATTTCAAATTCCAACTGGTTCTCACTAGTAGCTTCAATAAGCCTAAGAATTCCATCTACTGATTCCGTTTTTTCTAATATTCCTGTAAACACAAATTTCTTTTGTTTAGAGTTTTCAAAAACAACCTCAGTATTATACCATCTTGATAAAACCTCCATTATTTCTTCCAATGGCTTTTCATTAAAAGAAAACAAACCATTTACCCATGATATTTCTTGTGACACATCAATTTCGTTGACCAATATTTTTTCACTTTTAGAGCTAATTATTGCTTGTTGATTTGGCTTTAGTGTTTCAGTAATATTTTCCTTTTGAATTTTGATAGCTCCTTCTACCAAAGTTGTAGCTATGACATCGTCATTATTATAGGCTCTAACATTAAATTCAGTACCTAATACATTAATTTCTTGATACTTAGAAATCACATGAAAACCAGATCCTTTGTGTTCTGTACTCGGTAAAACTTTAAAGTATGCTTCACCATATATCAGTTCTACTTCCCGAGAAATACCTTCCATAAACGCTGTTGGATATTTCAATTTAGTTTCTGAATTCAACCAAATTTCTGTACCATCTGATAGTTTAACAAAAAACTGACCACCTCTGGGAATGGTTAAATAATTATACTGTTGTTGACTTACAACTTCATTCTGCTTTTTATCATAAACTAACGCTTCCCCATTACTGCGAACCTTATCTTTTTGAAACTGCTCCCCTTTTTCAAGAACTACTTCGTCTCCATTTTCAAGAGTAAGAATAGCTTTATCGGTTCCACTTATAATTAAATGATTCTCTTTTCCAACTTTGTTAATATTATCTTGGTATCCGGAAGACACAAAATAAAATGCTGTACCAAACATAAGTATCACAGAAGCTGCAATAGCCATTCCTCTATATAACCTTAACCTCTTTAGCCGCTCTCCTTTCTTTAACTTAGACTTAATAGATGTCTTAGCTTTATTAATATCATATTCTACCATGAATAGGGTACTTATATATTGTGTTTTAACAAACTGATTAAAAATCCGTATGCCATTCTTATTCCTAAGAAATTTTTCTAGTATTTGTAACTCCGAATAATTTGCCTCTTGATTTATATACTTTACAATTATTTTTTCTATATCGTTCATTAGATTTTCTTGCACTTATACTCCCAATACGTTCAAAACACAAACACCCCTCTATTTTTTTATATATATTTTATATTATTTGCCAAAAAACAAATATTACATCCTGTTTCTTAAGGTTATTTTTAGATATTTACTAAAAACCTTTTATTTGTAATTTATGGACAGCCAAAGAGACTCTGTATTAGCCCAAAGATTAATTTCAGGAGATTCAAAAGCTCATGATTTACTTATGGATTTATATTATCAGAGTTTATGTAACTATGCCCAGTCTTTATGCCACGACCATTATAAAGCTGAAGATATTATTCAAAACGTATTCGTAAAAATTTGGACTAACAGGAAGAAAATTAATCCGGAATTATCAATAAAAAGCTACTTATATAAGTCTGCATATAATGAATTTATTGATCAATGTCGAAAAAATAAGTCTCTTAGATATTTAGATGAAAAATATTTTGAAGCTGTAGATTTAGTCTCAAAAATAGAAGACAAAGAGATGGATGATTTAATTAAATTAATGAATGTAGAAATTGAAAATTTGCCTTCAAAATGTAAAGAAATTTTTTTGATGAATAAAAAAGAAGGGCTTACTCATACTGAAATCGCTGAATATCTTAATATCTCCACAAAAACAATAGAAGGACACATGACACGTGCCTTTAAAATATTAGCTGAAAAATTAAATATAAAAATGAAAGTATTACTTTTTTTCACATATAATATTAAAAAGCATAGTGAGAATTTTGTTTAAAAAACATGTAAATAATACACAAACTGTATTCAGAAATTTAGCTTTTACCAATATTAATATAAAACCAGCTTAACTTGAAACTATTACCATTTTCTTTCTAGAAATAAATTTGGCCACTTTCTTTCGTGGGTTTAAAACTTTATATTTTAGATATATAAATGAGGTTAAAAATTGGCATAAAAAAATGCGCTAGTAGCGCATTTTTATTTATTCTTCTTCACTTAAATCGAGATCATCATAATCAGGATATAAAAAGTGATTGTAAGGGAAACGCGTGATATGAATCTCTCGAACTTCATCATATACCCGTTTTTTAAAATCTTCTAAATTTTCTTTGTTCAATGCTGAAATAAATAAGGCATTATCACCTAATTTATTCATCCAAGTGCGTTTCCATTCCTCTAATGAATAATTGGATGTTGTGCGCACTTCTTGCAAATCGGTTTCATCAAAGGGCTCTGCCTCGTATGCATCAATTTTATTGAACACCATAATAACAGGTTTATCTCCTCCTTCAATTTCTCCCAATATTTTTTCTACTGAAGCGATATGATCTTCAAAATTAGGATGAGAAATATCTACAATATGTAACAATAAATCAGCTTCACGAACCTCATCTAAAGTACTCTTAAAAGAATCCACCAATTGAGTCGGTAACTTTCTAATAAACCCAACCGTATCACTTAATAAAAATGGTAAATTATGAACAACTACTTTTCTAACCGTTGTGTCTAGAGTTGCGAATAATTTGTTTTCGGCAAACACTTCACTTTTACTTATTACATTCATTAAAGTCGATTTCCCAACATTGGTATACCCTACCAAAGCCACACGAACCATAGCACCACGATTACCGCGTTGCACAGACATCTGCTTGTCTATCGTTTTTATTTTTTCCTTTAATAATGCAATACGCTCTCGAACAATACGTCTATCTGTTTCAATTTCGGTTTCCCCAGGTCCACGCATTCCAATCCCCCCTTTTTGGCGTTCAAGGTGTGTCCACATTCCTCTTAATCGTGGTAATAAATATTCGCATTGTGCCAATTCCACTTGCGTTCTCGCATAACTGGTTTGTGCACGTTGCGCAAAAATATCTAAGATTAAATTGGTCCGGTCTAAGACTTTACAATTTAAAATTTTACTTATATTTCGTTCTTGAGCAGACGACAATTCATCATCAAAAATAGCAGTACCGATATCATTATCCTCAATAAACTGTTGTACATCGGCCATTTTTCCTGTCCCTATAAAGGTCTTAGGATTTGGCCTTTCCATTTTCTGAGTGAATCGTTTTATCACCTCACCTCCAGCGGTAAAAGTTAAAAACTCCAATTCGTCTAAATACTCTTTAGATTTTTCTTCGTCTTGCTCTTTAGTGACAACACCTATTAAAACCGCACGTTCTAAGTTTATATCCTTTTTTTCTAGCATAAATTGATTTAAAGCACAAAGTTACATAATTGTAGGCTGAATAATTTTTATATTTTTAAGATTCCTATTTACCTTTTGAAGTCTTACCTTGCGATAGAAATTAACTTGATTACATGAAAACCATTGCCTTTTTTAATTTAGAAAATTTATTCGACATCACCAACGATCCGAACACATTCGATACTGATTTTTTATCGACTTCTGAAAAACGTTGGACCTTAAAAAGATACGAAAACAAATTATTTAAATTAGGATTAGCAATTTCTAGTATTGGAAAAACAGAAACAGGAACACACCCTGCCATTGTAGGCGTTGCTGAAGTTGAAAATGCAAAAGTGATTCAGGATCTTTTAGATTCTGAGCATTTAAAAGATATTCCTTATGCTTTTGTACATTACGATTCTCCTGACGAACGCGGTATTGACGTTGCTTTATTATACGACAAAACACGCTTTACTGTAACTGATTCTGCTCCCTATTCTATAGTTTTAATCGAAGAAAATGGACAAGTAGATTATACGCGAGATATTTTACGCGTGTCCGGAATATTTGATGGCGAACAGATACATTTTTTAGTAAATCATTGGCCGTCTAAACATGAAGAATCGAATGAGCCAAAACGTATGGAAGTGTCTAATAAAGCCACTGAAATTATTGAAAGTCTGAAAATAGACAATCCAGAAGCAAAGATTATTGTTATGGGCGATTTTAACGATAATTCAGCAAGTGAAAGTGTTCAAGCTTTAGTGAACAATAATTCACTTTTTAACCCAATGGAACAGCTTAAATCTTTCGATAGAGGCACTGTAAATTACAGATTTAAATGGGACGTATTCGATCAGTTTATGTTAACTCATAATTTTCTAGACCACAGATCAGGAACACATAATTTTAAAAGTGCAAATATTTTTGACCCCGATTTCATGAAACAATATAAAGGACGCTTTAAAGGGCAACCGTTTAGAACCTATGCTGGAAAAACATACAAAGGAGGTTATAGCGACCATTTTCCGGTGTATTTATTATTACGCACTGTTCCAGAAAGTATCTAAATTATTTCTCCGTTAACACTCTAAAATCGTCTAATTGATATGAGCCATCTAAAGCTTCATTGGTTCCAGAACCGGTGACTTTAAATGCAAAATATAATATCCCTGAAAATTGAGATATATCAATAAGACCAGAATCTTTAAAGGCATACCATTCGTCATATTTAGTGGGCACTTTTGCGTCTATTTCGGTCCAAGTAGCATTAAGCACATCCGATCCATTAAAATCTGTAGAAGCTAAAACTTCAATGGTATTCCGTACCGATGTTATATGATGCTGTCCCATTTTGAAGTTTAGAAATTCATTATCATACGCATCCATATTTATAGCCGGAGATACTAACCAAGCCACATTCTGAGTATCTGTTGCTCCAAAAGTCCCGAATTCTGCATAACCATTTTTACTGTAAATTTGTTCGGTCCATAAGACCTGACCACGTTCGGCAAAATTAATCCAACCTTCGGTATCTAATATGTCTTCATCTATGGCATCATTAAAAGTCTCTTCGAAGATTATAGTAAAATCGTCTGCATTTAAAGGTATACAACGTGGATTATTAAAAACAACATCTTTAGTATCGTTTAAAACCAGCACAAAATCGTCGCCTCCATAACTTTTAGAAATCACACCCTTTATAGTACCATTTTGGGTGGGGAGTATTTCATTTTTAAATGTTGAAAAAGAACTTGTTTCTAGACTAAACTCCTCGTAACTAAAACCTTCACAACGTTGCATTTTTCTTTGTGTATCAAAATCATCTACAGCATTAAAATACGACTGTCCTTCTAGACTCTCAGGGAATTCTACATTATTAATAGCGACAAACATGCCGACGTAGTTTTCGTTTATATCTGAAAAATTCAATTCTAGAGGAATAATTTCGACCGTTTCTGTAGAACGAAACAGATGTGTTTTAATTTGATTTTCCGTGAGTAGCCCCACGCGACTTCCATCTTCTTCACCTCCAATAGCGAAGACTTCTGAAGCCGTTTCTCCTAAATATAAATCCTGTAATAAAATATACACTTCTCGTCCGAGGTTGAATTGATTATAAGAATCTACCTGATTTAAAACAATGCTTATCGCCATCGTTGGGTTACTAGGACTATCTTGAATATAGATTTCTTTATAGAAATTCCCTGTTTTATCTGACGATGTTACATAACCCTTTACCACACTATGCGACGCAAATTGAACAACTTCGCCTGCAACAAACTGCTGATTTAGAGATGCTATTGATATTTCGTTAAGCGCGCCATCTTTTAAACCTTCAAGAATTTGATTCAAGCTTTTATTTTCATCTTCATTTAAATCTGAGGGTACCGAAAAATCATCATCTTGAACGCAAGACAGCAGCAGCATTAAAAACAGCACATTTAAAATCCGATTTACATTTATTATCCTTTTCATCTTTCAAAAATTTAAAATTCGTCTAAAATCTTATATTCACATTCGCGAAATACGTTGCTCCACGTCCGTACCAATATTTTGGACCAAACACACGAATAGGGTTTTCGTTATCTTCTTTCAACTCTCTATAATTCGCATTACGTCCTTGTTCGAACCCTCCTGTTTTATAGAGATTATCTAATACATTATTAATGCTTACAAATAAGCCAAGGTAATACTGACCAAGTTTCCATGACTTTCCTCCTATTAAGTTTACAACCAAGTAATCGTTAAATCGTTCTTGTTTTAGAAGCTGTTTAGCCACGTTTTCATCGTAATCATTAAACGGTAAACCATCGTCGTCTAAATAAAAATTTGATGTTCTTGTAAGCGGACTAACATCTACATACGTATTCATTAAATAATTTGCTGTAGCCCCGAACCACCAATATTCCGGATCGCTATATTCAAACCCGAATGAAAAAGCAGATTGCGGTCCTCCTGCTACTTTATAATTTTTAAGATTAGATTCTCCAAAATCGATGGAGCCATCTTGGGTCACAAAACTGGCAGATGTTAAATATAAGTTAGGGTTATTATTATAAGTATATTGACCGGTTGACGCCACTGCTTTTAATTTAAAAGAGGATGTTAGCTTGGCTTCAATTCCTAATTCTAATCCAAAATGGAGTGTATTTACATCGTAAAGCACTTCTTGTACGAAGGCAGACGTTTCATTAAACTCGATTCCTGCAGATGTTAATCCGTCGGCATAATAAAATCCAATTTCGTTACTTCCGCTTTTATCAATATAAAACCCAGTTAACTTAGACGTAATAATTCGAGACCTGTAAATATAGCTCGCATCGAAAGCAAGAACGTGTTCTTCAGAAATATCCTTAACTACATTATTATTTTCCCGAGGATTTGAAAACGAACTTTGAATATTTGGTGCTTTTGTTAAATATGCGCCATGAAAATCTATTACATGTTTGGCGGTAAATTTATAAGTCAATCCACCTTTAACTCCGAAACCAAGAAAGTTAAGCGCTTCACTTTTCCCTAATGAATTATCCTTAAAAGCCTCATTCTGAAATAAACCCTCACGCTGATAATTGGTATGATTTACATTAAGTGCTACAAAATAATCGATGGTCTTATATTTAAATTGAGCTTGCGCAAACGCAGAGATCACATTCGCATGCATTTTGTAATTATATTTTATTTTCCCGTCTTCACCCACTATTGCATTAGGGTTTTGGAAATCGTATTGCCAACCATCAAAAGTATCAACATTCAAGTAGCCTGAAGCACCGAGTAAATCATTAATTTCGGCAAAATTATTAGAAGTTAATTGCGAATAATTAAGCGCCCCACTCAATAAAACATGATCGTTCAATTCTGAATTTATAATAGAATTTAAAGTGAACTGATTATCATCTGTACGATCTTCGTATTGCACAAAGGCAGCCTCTAATCCCTGATTTGCATTGGTTATATTAGCATCGTACATGGCATTCCAATCTATTTGTCCATTACTTATAAATTCGCGTTCGGTGAGATAGGCATTTGTATAATCGGGTTCAGATTTTGCTAAATAATAACTCGGTAATTTCTGATAATATGCAGGACTCGGGTTTCCGCCACCGGGATAATCTAATCGGCTATGTCCTTGCTTCCCGAATGTATAACTCAAGTGTGTTTGAAGCTCGGTCTCCGTATTTACATCCCAATAATGACTTAACATAAAAATGGGTTGTGCGACATCTTTAACCCTCGAATTTCGTTTCTCTCCGTCTTGAAATCCCCAATACTCATTGTATTTAGTATCCCGTAAATCGAAAACCTCTTGGGTATTTGGCGATGATTTCCCACGTTTGTTTGGCGTATAAATTCCTGTAAAATTCAGAGCATGCTTGTTATTTAATTTCTTTTCTACCGATATAAAGAAAGAATTTGCATCGTAAAAGGTAGCATCTTGAAAACCTTCATTCCCCCAACGTCTACCAATAGAGAGCGCATACGCCCACCCATTCTTAACTAAGCCAGAAGCATAACTTGCCATTAAACGATTCGCATAACTCCGATTTGAAGACGTATACGTTAATCGGCCACCTTCTCTATATTTAGAAGCGCGCGTACTAATATTTGTAGTCCCTAATACACCACCAAAATTTAAGGTAGAAGGTGCTAATCCAAATCCGAATTCCTGATTACGAAGCACATCATTTATCCCACCCCAATTGCTCCATTGCATTCTACCATTAAACATAGAATTCATTTCTACTCCGTTAATTAAAAGTTTACCCTCGCTTGAATCTAATCCTCGAATTTTAAAGAAGGAACCACTAAATTCGAATGCTGCAGTACGCTGAAACACATCTTGAGAGGCTTGTAATAATCCAGAAATATTATCGGCAGCACTACTATCCTCATTTAATTCATCATCGGTTAACAGAATGGTATATACCTCTTGATTGGAAGTAACATCGATCTGTAAAAACAAATCGTCTATATGTAATGGAACACCCTCGTATATAATTATAGGATAACGTTTACTAACGTAACCAGGTTTAGAAACATGCAATATATACTCCCCAAAAACAGTATTATTTTTTAATTTAAATAGTCCAGAAGCATTCGTTTCTGTACTCAGATTTGTGCTTTCAATTTGAATAATAACTTCTTGCAATGGCTGAAAAGACGCCACGTCTTTTACACTCCCAGAAACGTCTTGATTTTGTGATAAAACGGATTGAAATATGGCAAAGAGACTAAAGAGGGCTAGAATAGTTTTCTTCATTGAAATAAAATTTAAACACATTACTTTCTAACTATCAAACACTTAGGGATCCTTAAATTAATAATTTTTATTTAAAAAATACTATATTTAGATTATATATTTAATTCAAAATGAACATGTTAAAGTATATTTTATGGATAATATGCCTAATTAACACTCCAATAATTTGGTGCCAAGACAGAGAGTTTTCAATTCATACCATTGGGTTTTATAACCTTGAAAACCTATTCGATATTGAAGACGATCCTACTATTTTTGATGAAAGTAGTCCGATTATGGAGTTGGCAGAAAACCGTTCTGATGTGTACGCTATGAAGATTAAAAACATGTCTCGCGTGATCTCGGAAATTGGACTTGAAGTGACGGGAAATGCTCCCGTTATTTTAGGAGTTTCGGAAATTGAAAACCGCTCTGTTCTAGAAGATATTATTAACGATAGGCTACTTTTAAAGTACGACTATGGCATTGTGCATTTCGACTCTCCAGATCGCAGAGGCATTGATGTCGGGTTAATCTATCGGAAAAAATTATTTACACCAACGGCAACTTCAAATTATGCGCTTCACTTAAAAGACGAAGTTAAAGGCACGCCAATTTATACCCGAGATCAATTGGTGGTAAGTGGTATTTTGGAAGGTGATTTAATTCATATTATTGTGAATCATTGGCCTTCTAGACGCGGTGGCGAAACTAAAAGCAACCCAAAACGTATGGCTGCGGCCACCTTAAATAAACACATCATAGACTCTTTACAAAGCTTAGATCCATACGCTAAAATAATTAGTATGGGCGATTTTAATGACGACCCAACCAATTCAAGTTTTAAAAAAGTACTAAAGACTCAAAAAAAGAGAAATAAAGTAGGATTAAAAAGCATTTACAACCCCATGGAGCAACTGTATAGCGATGGATTTGGCACAACTGCTTATCGTGACAAATGGAGTCTCTTCGATCAGATTTTAATAACCAAGCCCCTTTTAGAAACAGACTTTAGTTCGTATCGCTATTACAAGGCAGGCATATTTAACGCGCAATATTTAATTACTAAAACAGGTACTTATAAAGGCTATCCGTATAGAAGTTTTGGTTACGAAGGTTTCACTAATGGCTATAGCGATCATTTCCCTGTATATATTTATGTGATTAGAGAAAATTCTAGGCATAAAAAAAGCGACTAAAAGTCGCTTTATAATTTATAATCCTAACCACATACTCCATGGTATTCTGGATAGTAAAAGGACTAAACCGATAGAATAAAATATTGAAATGGTTTTAAATTTTGCATTAGACGATAATTTCGCTTTATGTTTAGAATACCCCATTGTAATAAATACAAGTGCTATAATATTAATTATTGGGTGTTCTATTAAATACAATCTGCTTATAGAATCTTTCATAATTCCTCCCATTCCCAGTTCGCTAAACAAAGCCATTCTTGGGGAAACCACGTATAGTATAATTCCTACTAATAATTGAATGTGAGAGACTATTATAGTAAATAAAGCCAGTCTAAAATCTTTAGGCCCATATTCTTTTTTACCAACGAACTTAATAATACTATTTACTGTTGCCATAATTAATACAGCAAGTACTAAAAAGGCCCAATAGGAATGTAAATCTCTAATTACATTATACATGATGATGATTTTTTATTTTATTAAAGGCAAATGTAAGCAATTTAACGGCATAAAAAAACCATGTATTTCTACATGGTTTTATATTTAATTTAATGCTAAAAATTATTGTCTAACCCAAGCACCGTCTGTTTTAATCATAGCCGCATTTTCAGTGGTATTTGTACCATTGTATATGTCGTATGTTAAAATATATTTTTGACCTTCTTCTGCAGATGGAGCAATATTTTCTAATAAGATAGCCATACCTCTTCCAATCATGTCTTCTGGAATATTAGTACCAGTAGCATCAAAAGTATTGTCACTCCAGAAGTTAGCATTACCCTCTCTTCTATCTAAGTTCTTGAAATACCCCATACTATCTGCAGGACCTTCAAATCCAGGCTCGTTTATTAATTGTTCAGAAATATACTCGTAATCTGCAGCAGCTAAAGTATATCTAATTGTATTATCTGGTACCCATGTTCCATTATCGTTTCCGAATTGTAACGAACTTTCGATAACAGATGGTATAGCATTCCAATCTGTACCGTCAAATACGAAAGGAACAATATTCATTTCATTATCTGCACCACTCACGTATAGTTCATATATTGTTACTAAACGATCGTCTGCCTTAGCATATGGATATAATGTTTTTAAGTAAACAGAGATATTAAATTCTGCTACATCCTCACTTGAGAAGTTAGGATAAGATTGTTCCATAGCATTATATTCTTCAGTAGTAAATTCACGAACAAATTCCCATGAATCTAAAAGAATAAAATTGTTTGTTACTTCTGAAGTTGAACCTCCTGAATAATACTTGTATGTTAAGTCTACCATAGCACCTCGTGTTGCATCTGGATACATATACATAAGTAATTCTGTCATATCTCCAGGGCTATCAAAGTTTCCGAAACTAAATCCTAAAGTAGCATAATCTTCATCTGTTACAGTGTAGGCTGTCTCAGACTTGATACTGTTTGATTTATACAGGTTGTATGTTACGAATACAGCTGATCCATTTCCCCAGTAAGGAAACGCATCTGATAAAAATCCAGGAATTAATTCTTTTGCTTGGTCTTCAGAGTCGAAGCTACCAAATCCTAACTCTAGGTCTTCGTAATCATCGTCTGTTAGTGTATAGTCATCAACCCCAACAATTGGTTTATCAACACTATCTATGTTATCATTAATATCTTCCAAAGGGTTGCAACTCGTGAAGATTGCCCCTACAACTACTAATAAATATAATAATTTTTTCATTTTAATTTTTCTTTAAAAGTTAAATTGGGCTCCAACACTAAACGTTCTACCAAATCCGTAAAATACACGAGCTGTATTTGCAACAGAACCTGTTCCATCAAACGCGTTAGCTACATACTCTGTATTGAACACATTATTCATTCTACCTACTAAACGTACATCAAATGGTCCGAAATCTAAATTATGAACTAAACCTACATCGAATAATCCGTAAGCTGGTACTTCCCATGCTTCAGGAGTTCCATCGACACCTCTAGAACTTGGATCGTATTCTGAATATAAATTATCGAAATAATTATAATCTATCATTACTCTAGTTTTTGCCATAAACTCATAGTCTAAACCAAGTGCCATAGTAGTTTGAGCAGAACCTCCTACATGTAAACCTTCGATAAATAAATCTACAGTTGTAATAAGTTCTTGATCTTCATCATAAATTTCTACACCTTCTACGTTATTATCCCATTTCCAATCTCCGAAAGATGCCATACCTGTAAGTTTTAACTTGTCTGTTGCACGGTATACGAAATCGAATTCTAAACCTTGGTGGATTGCATTTACGCCTAAGATGTTTGCAGTAGCGTATGTTTCATCTGGTTGTTGGTAACCATAAGTTTCTGTTCTATCGTTCCAAGTTGTTCTGTATAAGTTTACGTTAGCAGAAAACTTTTGAGATCTGAAACCGTAACCTAATTCCATACTGAAAATCTTTTGGTTTTCGGCATCAGCGTTTATGTTTTCGTTATCAAATCCTATGAAAGTAGCATCGAAACCTCCAGCTTTTTCAAAGTAACCAATATTAGCAAATACGTTATGGTTTCCTGTTAAGTTGTAGTTTGCCCCCCCTTTAGCACTATATCCTAAAAAGTTATACCAATCTGTTGATTGATTAGGATCACTATCTAAATAGTTAAAATAATCTATACGCTTATAACCTGTGTTAGATCCTGCTACTGCAACAAATGCAGAAAGATCATCTTTAGAGTACTCTAACTGACCGAAAAGACCAACCCAGTTAACTAACCCTTCATTATGGTAAGAATATGTATCTCCGACTTGGTAGGTTGCATTAGGATCGTTTGCGTTTGAATCATCTGCGAAATAGCGACCTCCTAATAAATCTGTTAATTCGGTATAGTGAATACCTTTGTATGTTCTTAAGTCTAAACCACCAGTTAACACTAAATTATCTCCAATTTTATGATCTAAAGTAGATAATACGCCATACCATTCGTGGTCGTTACGGGAAGCTCTTAAAACAGTTTCAGAACCGTAAGCTCCTAAAGCTTGGTTTTCGTCTACAATTTTATCGAAATCTGTTGGACCATAAGCTCCAATTCTGTAATCAGAAATACCATTTTCTCCTAAACTAAATTTGTTAACTCCGGCGTAACCACCTCCACCACCAGATCCGATAGATGCGTATACTGCTGTAGATAAAGTTGACTGATCAGAGATATTCCAATACCAGTTTAAAGAAATTTGTGGTTTGTTATAGAAGTTATCTTCTTGGTGAGTTATTTGACCATTTTTGTAACCCCAGTCAGCATTAAAGCGTTTTCCACCTTCGTTTGTTGCTCTGTAAGTCTCGATAGTCTGACTGTTTTGTCTCTGACCGTGACGTTGCGTTGCTCCAAAAGCACTAAAAGATAATTTATGATCTTCACCTAATTTCTTTGATACATTTACAAAGTAAGATAAAGCACTAAATTCTGTACCATCTACGTAACCATCACCATCTATTTTGTAAGCAGAAACAGTAGCGGCAAATCCGTTATCCATTAATCCTGTAGAGTATGAAGCACCGTACTTTAAGTAACCATCATTAGCGATAGAAGTTCCAATAGAACCTCCTGTTTCAACATCTGTAGTTTTTGTAATAATGTTGATTGTTCCTCCAATAGAAGGTACAGCCACCTTAGAAGCACCTAAACCACGTTGTACTTGCATAGAGCTAGTAACATCTCCAAGTCCAGCCCAGTTACTCCAGTAAACATTACCATTTTCCATGTCGTTTACAGGGACACCGTTAATTAAAACAGCAACGTTGTCATCTTCAAAACCTCTTAAGTTAATTTTACCATCACCAAAACCACCACCGGCTTTAGTTGCGTAAACACCTGGAGTTGATTTTAAGATTTCAGGAAATTCCTGAGTTCCTAATTTTAATTCAATTTCTTCAGCTCTAATAGTAGAAACAGCAACGGGCGTTTTTCTGTCTACCGCAACTGATGCAATAATTTGAACCTCATCTAAACCAAATTCGCTAGACTCTAAAACAATTTTACCTAAATCTACGTTTCCTTTTACAGGAATTTCTTTAGATAAATATCCAATGTAAGACACAACAATTACAGCATTTGTAGCTTTAGTCTTAATTGAAAAATTTCCGTCAAAATCACTAGAAACACCATTAGTTGTTCCTTTCTCCACAACGTTTACTCCCGGTAAAGGCATGTTGGATTCAGGATCTACAGTAGTTCCTGTAACAATACTTTGCGCAAAAGACACAGTGCTACACACCATGATTATTGCAAAAAATAAGTTTTTTGTAATGTTCTTCATTTTTGTTATTTGAAATTAATTTTACGATTGCAAAAGTAGTGCTAATTATTATTCTACTATTACGTAAATGTTAAGATTTTTAACATTCGGCAATATACTGATAATGCACCTAATAACAAAAAAGAAGAACTTTTAGAGTATTTTTTACGTCTTTATAGGTTATTGACGTCCTTTTTTATAAAAGTTTAAAAGATTAAGAGTGGAATTGTCATGTTCGTAATTTTCGGTACCGTCAAATTCTTTTAAAATTTTACTTGCAAGTTGTTTTCCTAGCTCTACACCCCACTGATCGTAGCTAAAAATGTTCCATATTACCCCTTGAACGAAAATTTTATGCTCGTACATAGCGATTAATTTACCTAAACTAGCAGGTGTAAGTTTCTTTATGAAAAGGGTATTTGTTGGTTTATTACCTTCAAAAACCTTAAAAGGGAGTAATTTTGATTTTTCGGCTTCAGATAAGTTTTGAGTCGCCATTTCTGATAAAACGGTTTCCTTTGTCTTCCCATTAAGAAGAGCTTCTGTTTGGGCTAAGAAATTAGACATTAATTTATCTTGATGATCTGCATTCCCATGTAACGATTCTACATAGCCAATAAAATCGGCAGGTATCAATTTTGTTCCTTGGTGGATTAATTGAAAAAAGGCATGTTGAGAATTTGTTCCTGGTTCTCCCCAAATTATAGTTCCTGTTTGGTAATTTACACGATCGCCATTTCGATCTATACTTTTACCATTACTTTCCATAATTCCCTGCTGAAGATAAGTAGCAAACTGTGTTAAATATTGGCTATAACCAATTACAGCTTCACTTTCTGCCCCAAAGAAATTATTATACCATACACTTAATAGCGCAAGTACCACAGGAATATTTTTATCGAAATCTGTTGTTCTAAAATGCTCGTCCATATCGTGAGCACCTTCTAATAAACTTTCAAAGTTTTTATAACCAACCGCTAAGCTAACAGTTAAGCCTACTGCACTCCAAAGCGAAAAACGACCACCAACCCAATTCCACATCGGAAAAATATTAGCTTCATCGATTCCAAATTCTTTTACTTTTTCAATATTTGTAGATACAGCCACAAAATGACTAGCAACAGCCTCCTGATTAGCGTGTTCTAAAAACCAAGTACGTAAGGTATTTGCATTAGACAATGTTTCTTGCGTTGTAAATGTTTTAGATACCACGACAAACAAGGTTGTTTCAGGGTCTAAAACTTTAATCACTTCGTTTACATGATCGCCATCTACATTACTAACAAAATGTGTAGTTAAGTGATTTTTATAATACTGTAGAGACTCTACAACCATTGCAGGACCAAGATCCGAACCTCCAATTCCAATATTTACAATATCGGTAAAGGCTTTACCTGTAAATCCTTTTAGTTCACCATTAACCACTTTATTAGTAAACGCTTCTATTTCTGCCTTTACTTTATATATTTCTGGCATTACATCTTCGCCATCAACTAAAACTTTAGCCGATTTCGGAGCTCTTAAAGCCGTGTGTAAAACTTCTCGTCCTTCAGTTTCATTAATAACATCTCCAGAGAAATAGCTTTGCATTGCATCCTTCAACTTCACCTCATCTGCCAACTGAAGTAAATACTTCATTGTGTCTTCAGTAATTCTGTTTTTTGAAAAATCCACATAAAAATCTTCCCAAATTATGGTGTTTTTATCTGCACGATTAGGATCGTTTGCAAATAAATCTTTCATATGGGTGTTTTTAATATCTTCAAAATGGTTTTGAAGATTTTTCCATGCTTCCGTGGTTGTTGGGTTGATAGTTGGTAATGCCATGATTAATATCCTTGTGTTATTAAATTTTGTTCTGGTTTATGCTCTGGGGCGCCTTTAAAAGGCACAGCATCTATTTGTACTTTTATTGGTTTAATATACTCCAAATATTTAACTTTTAGGTTCTCTGAGATCGGTTCTGCAGCGGGTAATTTTTGTTTAAATGGATCGACTTGAACTCCATTTTTCCAAAAACGGTAACACACATGTGGTCCAGACGTATTTCCTGTCATTCCAACCCAACCAATTACATCGCCTTGTTTTACGTAGTCGCCTTCTTTAACTTTACGCTTTTGCATATGAAGATATTGCGTTTCGTAAACCTTATTGTGACGAATTTTTACATAATTCCCATTTCCACCAGTATAACTAGATTTTGAAACACGTCCGCTTGCTGTTGCAACAATAGGCGTACCGATATTAGCTGCAAAATCGGTTCCTTTATGCGGGCGCACTCTGTTACCGTATAAAGCAATTCGTCTATTTAAGTTAAACCGCGATGAAATACGCTTATATTCTACCGGTGCTTTTAAGAATGCACGGCGTAATGTTTTCGCTTGCTCATTATAGAAATCTGTGATCCCATTTACAGGATCTGTTTCAAATTCGAAAGCATAAAATGGCTCTGTATTGTGCTGAAAATATGCCGCTTTTATTTTATCTATTCCAGCATAAATAGTGTCGTCTATATACTTATCGGTATAAATCACTTTAAAACGATCTCCTTTTTGAAGTCTTGTAAAATCGATTGTCCAAGCATAAATATCGGACATTTTATAGGCCAAGATAAGACTTAAACCATCGTCGGCTAGTGTTTGCGAAATATTACTATTTATAACACCTGAATACTCTTTTTCAACATACTTTATAGGTTTCCTACTTGTAAAAGCATGAATACTATCATGAAAATTAACCACAACATATTCTTCCTTATTAGGCTGATAAATAAAACTTCTAGGTGTTTCTAAGGAATCTTTAGAGCAAAGCAGTGTATATGGTTTTCCGATCTGAATTTTTCTAATATCGAAACTATCTCTTGCTGTTTCTGCAATCTCGTAAATTTTAGAAAAGCCAACATTATTACTCTCTAAAATTTTACCAAAACTATCTCCAGCTTTAACCGTATCTCTTTTTACAATATACTCGTTTAAATTAAATCCAAATTCGTAAATATCAGAAACAAGAGGTGCTTTTTCTACTACTGCTAAATCGTCATTAATTTGTTTTTGGGGTTCATTCTTACAACTTACTAAACCTAGTGTGACAACCAAAAGGAATATACACCTTTGACCCAATCTGCTCATTCTTGTTTGATCCATAAATCCGGAAAAATATTTGCTTTTTTGCTATTATGATTTGTATTGGCGTGCATCAAAAAAAAAAAATCAAGTTTAACAGCTTGACACAAAACCTATTTACATGTGATATTCTTTTACTAGCGTAGACAACTGTTAAATATTGTGTAAAGATTAAGCTAATTTTAGAATGCCGCTAATTTAATAAATTCACTGTACTTAGACCGTCCTAAAACTGTTAATAAATATCTTAATTATAACCTTTTTATAAATTTTCCAAATCGATTTTCGATATAAACACCGAATTACCATCTCTTGAGGTCTCATCAAAAAAATTAAATTTCCGTTCTATTAAGCCCCTTTAACTATTTTACGATTATTTTAAGCGGATATTTTAAGCCTTTAAACGCAGACAAATCAGCTCTTAAGGAACCTACAGCTAGATCGGCCTGAATCTTTAATGGCATTCTATTTTTATCGTTAGACACCCAAAGGGTTAAACTTTCTTCTTCTTTAAAGACACGACCAGCCATTACATATGGTCTAAATTTTAAAGCTGCCATTTTACCAAAATCGGTATCTATATTTTCTACTCCTAAGTATTTCAATTTAAAGACATAGTTTTCTTCATCAAAAAACATATTTACTTTTAATTCATCTCCGGCTTTCAGATTATCTACGTCAATTTCGTTTCTAAAATAATAATACGTCGAGACCATATCCTGAACATCTGCAGTGATATCCATTTCTTTTTTAGTCTTATTCTTTTTATTATGAACTAACGCTTTGTTATTATCGTGATCAAATTCTATTTCAATGTTTTTGGTATGTCCGCCTTCATCAATTTTTCTAACAAATTTATATGGCGCATAAGTCGATTTATCTATGTACGTCTCATAGCGATCGTCAACCTTAAAAAACCACTTTATAGCTCCAGTAGTCCATCCTTTTCCTACAACATGAAATACAGGTTTCCCTTCATAAACCTTGCTTTTAACTTCTAAAGTCGCTTCGCCCGCTTTTAGAAATCCGCTATAATTCATGTCAAATTTAAACCACTCTCCTTCCTGAAAAGCACTCTCTTTTTGAGCAGATACTTTTACTCCCAAAGTGATAGCAAACAAGAAAATAACAATTGAATATTTCATACTTTAATTTGAATTGTGACAATAATCCTTTAACCCTAATAGATATTATTTACATGACATAACAATATCTATTCCAAATGTATTAAAAGAATAAAACTCAATCAAAGTTAAAAATAACTCTAATTGAAATTAGTTTTTAAATTTAAGCTAAAACATTGTACTTTTTACTTGCTCACATACATTAAATTCTAAATCGACTTCATAAATCACCAGCTTTAAAAATAGAGTTTTTCAAAAATATTTATTTAGTCACTGCGACGAATAAAAATGGTTAAAACCAAAATCCGACATTAAAATACCAATTACTAGTCTTAATTTCTGGAGAATAAGAATACGTAAGTTCTATAGGCCCCATAAATGTGTCCCAACCATAGCCCAACGCATATCCGGAATAATCAGGTAAAGCCAACCAATCAATCGATTCAAAAATACCATCTCCAATATTTGCATAATTAGCAGCACCAAAAACATGGTGCTTTCTTGCAAATTCGTAATCCACCTTAAACATACATTTCACAAAACTATCTCCAGAAATGGACAACAAATCGTAACCATAAAACGATTTTATATTATTAATAAAATTCTCTCCATAGCCACCCAAAGCAAAATCGAGAAATGGACTCTCGTTTTCTCCAATTCTAAATCCACCCTCATTTGTAATGCGTGCAGATAGCTTATTAGATATTTTGAAAGCATAGCCTAAATCTGCTTTTGCGATAGAAAATTCGGTAAAATTATCGTTATATGCAGAAGAATAGAGATACAAGTGAAAATCACCATTAAAGTAGAAACCCTCTGTAGGGAAGTATTTATTATCGTAAGAATCATAATTTAATTTACCATAAAAACTAAAATAATTAGAATCCTCAAAAACTTGATTAGAGTTGTCGGGACTGTTTGAAATCGTTTCCGATTCAATTTTTAAATCCTTAAGTTCCGCCCCTAAACTCAAGGTCATATCATTAAAAAACTGAGTTTGCACATAAAATTGATTTGTAAAATCTTGCAATTCCACATCGATCTTATTAAGTCCTAAATCCCTGGCATTTTCTAAATACAGTACAGAACTTACATTTTTATTAAATTGATTGTATCTCGATTTTACACCTATACTCCAGTAAAACCCTTTATCTATATAATACTCGAAATTATATCGCAAATTATCTCCTAAAATCAAATCTAGAGAAGCGACATCATTCTTAGTAAAAAGCCGCTTTCTTGTAACATTTACCAAAGCCGCACTTTTATATAAGTCGTCGTAATGTATCGCCAATTTAAGTGCCGTTTTTCGAGGATTTTCCTTTACATATGCCATTAAATCGTATCCGGTTTTATTCTTAGAAGGGATTAAATCGTAGGTAAAACTCTCGAAGTTATCGGTTGCAATAAGGTTATTTACACCTCTAGAAAAATCGATATAACTCACACGGGTATCATTTTTTAATTTTAATTTTCCTTGAATATAAGATCGGGTATATCTATCGTTTCCTATAATTTCAATATCATTAATAGAAATAGAATCTAATTGCTTGGCATAATGCTGTTCCTTACGTTTCACATATTGCTTACTGGCAACGTCTTCTAATTGTTCTATTTCTCTAACAGCCGCCAATTCACCATTTTTAATTATGGTAGCACCTTCGTCGAATGAAATAACATTAAAATTTTCAATATTCGGGGTGATGTAAATATCGGTGTCTTCAATTTTTTTAGCCATATCACTCAGCGTTTTATAATTCTGAATCTGATATAATATTTCGGTAGCCGACTGTAAATCTGTGCTTTTCGACAAGCCATCTTGCACATCGACACCTATAATAATATCGACACCCTTAGCCCGCATTTCGTCTAAAGGATAATTATTTACCACACCGCCATCTATATACGAATTCCCGTCTATAATAACCGGCTGAAACAAGGTTGGTAACGCACCACTTGCCATTACAGATTGTGCCAAATTTCCTTTATTTAACTGTACAGCTTCTCCCGTTTCTATATTTGTTGCCATACAAAAAAACGGAATAGGCAACTTGCTAAAATCTGTTATGTTATTAACGCGTAACGTTAGTTCAGACAATAAATTAAAGGTGTTTTGTCCGCGTGATAATGCTGTTGGTAACCGCACCTTAAAATTATCGAAAGGCAAGGTCACGGCGTACCGTTCGGTATTTTCGCGCTCGTAAAACGTTTTGGCTTCACGTGGCACATTATCAATAATAATATTATCGAAGTTTATGGTTTTAAAGATAGAATCGATTTCTTTCCCAGTATATCCAGAAGCATATAAAGAACCAACAATAGCTCCCATACTCGTACCGGCAACATAATCTACACGAATGCCTAAACTATCGATAACTTTAAGCACGCCAATATGCGCCAAACCTTTGGCACCACCACCACTTAATACAACTCCTACTTTTAAATCGTTAGCCCCTTTGAAATTCTGTTCTTGAGCTTGAACAAAAATCCCAATAAAAAAAATACTAAAAAGTAGAATTACACGCATATAATTATGGGGTATGATAGTGATTAAATATTTTGTTTGCTCTAGAAAAACCAACAACCGCTTCTAGATCTTTTAACGACGCATTAGATATGCGTTTAACAGATTTAAAATGACTTAACAACTCGACTATGGTTTTTTCTCCAATTCCGGGAATCGTTTCTAAGTCGGTATTTAAAGCCGTTTTACTTCGTCTGTTTCTATGGTGCTCGATACCGAATCTATGCGCTTCGTTACGCAACTGTTGTATAATTTTAAGGGTTTCGCTTTTCTTATCTAAATATAGCGGAATGGGATCGTCTGGATAAAACAGTTCTTCCAAACGTTTCGCAATTCCGATTATTGCAATTTTTCCTCGTAATCCTAAATCGTCTAAAGCATTTAATGCCGAAGATAATTGCCCTTTACCTCCATCAATAATAATAAGTTGTGGCAAAGGTTGCGCTTCCTCAACTAAACGTTTATAACGTCTAAAAACAACTTCCTCCATAGAAGCAAAATCGTCAGGCCCAACTACCGTTTTTATATTAAAATGTCTATAATCTTTCTTACTCGGCTTTCCATCTTTAAACACCACACAAGCAGCTACCGGGTGTGTCCCCTGAATATTCGAGTTATCGAAACATTCAATATGCCTTGGCTCTTCATGTAAACGTAAATCGGTTTTCATTTGTGCCATAATACGATTTACATGTCGGTCTGGATCGGTAATTTTAATTTGCTTAAACCGTTCCATTCGGTAATATTTCGCATTGCGGAGAGACAAATCTAAAATCCGTTTTTTATCTCCTAATTGCGGAATTGTAATCCGTAAATCTTTACCCAAATTCACTTTAAAAGGTACATATATTTCTTTTGAGTTAGAATGAAAACGCTGACGAATTTCAGTTATTGCCAATTCCAATAATTGTTTATCTGTTTCGTCTAGTTTTTTCTTGATTTCTAAGGTATGCGCTCGAATTATTGAACCATAAGAAATTTGAAGAAAATTTACATATCCAAAACCTTCGTCGCTCATAATAGAAAACACATCTACATTGCTTATTTTCGGATTTATTATGGTGGATTTAGCTTGATAATTTTCTAAAACATCAATTTTTTCTTTAACTTTTTGAGCTTCTTCAAATTGTAAGTTCGCAGCAAACTGTTTCATCTGATCTTTAAACTGAATTAAAGAATCCTTAAAATTTCCTTTTAAAATCTCACGGATCGCAATAATATTTCTATCGTATTCTTCGACAGATTCATAATCTTCACAAGGGCCTTTGCAATTCCCTAAATGATATTCCAAACAGACCTTATATTTACCGGCTTCAATTTTAGATTCAGACAAATCGTAATTACACGTTCTTAAGGGATACACCCCTTTTATTAAATCTAAAAGTGTGTGTATGGTTTTAAAGTTTGTATACGGGCCAAAATATTCAGACCCATCTTTAATTACTCGTCGCGTAGAAAACACGCGCGGAAATCGTTCCTTTTTAATACAAATCCAGGGATAGGTTTTATCATCCTTCAACAAGACATTATATCTTGGCTGATACTTTTTTATTAAATTATTCTCTAGAAGTAAAGCATCTGTTTCTGTTTCGACCACAATATGCTTGATGTCTGCTATCTTTCTTACAAGTACTCGCGTCTTCCCGTTATCATGCGTTTTTGTAAAATAAGACGACACACGTTTCTTTAAATTCTTAGCTTTTCCAACATAAATAATCGTACCATTGGCATCATAATATTGATATATACCTGGTGAAGAAGGCAAAGTTTTTAACTGTAATTGTAACGCGGTTTCATCCATAAAACAAAGATACTACAACAATATTAAAACCAATTTCATTGTATAAATTTTAGCAAAGATTATTACTCATTTCATTCAACTTTAAATATCTTTCGCCTTTTTAATACTAACATGGATAAACGAACAATTGGTCGCGTAGATAAATTCGACTTCCCTAAATTGGATCTCTTTAATATTGATGTAAAAATAGATACTGGTGCTTATACTTCTGCCATTCATTGTTCAGAAATTAAAGAAGTAGACCATACCCTGCATTGCACTTTTTATAGTAAAGGTCATCCTAACTTTAGCAGTGAAGAAGTAATCTTTACCGAATACACCTTTACCAACGTAAAAAGTAGTAACGGTATAAAAGAAAATAGATATAAAATAAAATCCGAAGTGATAATCTTTGGTAAAACGTACAAAATCAACTTAACTTTAAGCACGCGAGACGATATGCGCTTTCCGGTCCTTATTGGAAGACAATTCTTAAAAGGAAAATTTTTAGTTGATGTCGATCTTCAAAACTTATCTCATAATTTAAAAGCCCAATGAATATTGTAATTTTATCAAGAAACGCAGAACTTTACTCGACAGAACGTTTAGTTACTGAAGGTGAAAAGCGTGGTCACAAAATTGAAGTTATCGACCCGCTTAAATGCGACATTATTATAGAAAAAGAGAAACCTACTATTTACTATAAAAATCGATATTTAGATTATGTAGATGCCATAATCCCAAGAATTGGAGCTTCGGTTACTTTTTATGGTTGCGCTGTAGTTCGTCAGTTTGAAATGATGAATGTATTTACCATCGTAACTTCAGACGCAATACAACGTTCTAGAGACAAATTAAGATCTTTACAACGTCTAAGTAAGGCTGGAATTGGTATGCCTAAAACTGTATTTACAAATTACTCGAGAGATGTAGAAGAAGTAATTGCTCATGTTGGCGGTACTCCTGTAATTATTAAATTACTAGAAGGAACTCAAGGCTTAGGAGTCGTTTTAGCAGAAACTAAAAACGCAGCAGAATCTGTTCTTGAAGCCTTTAATGGTTTACAAGCAAGAGTTATAGTTCAAGAATTTATAAAGGAAGCTAATGGTGCCGACTTAAGAGCTTTAATTGTAGACGGACAAGTGGTAGGTGCAATGAAACGTCAGGGTAAAGAAGGTGAATTCCGTTCTAATTTACACCGTGGTGGATCGGCAAATATTATTAAATTAGATGCTGCCGAATTAGAATTAGCCATCAATGCTGCAAAAGCTTTAAAATTACCAGTTTGTGGTGTAGATATGTTACAATCTGCTCGTGGACCATTACTTTTGGAAGTCAACTCTACCCCAGGATTGGAAGGTATTGAAGGTGCTACAGGGAAAAATATTGCTAAAAATATTATCTCCTTTATTGAACGAAATGCAAAACGATAGATGATATTTCAAAAAGATGTTTTACATGTTTTAGGACAAAAGATTCTTCCAGGAGAAAGTGCAGAAATTAGTTTCGATGTAGCTAATTTACACACTTCTTCCAGTGTCGATGTCCCTATTTTTATTGAACGTTCTAAACGTCCTGGCCCTACAGTTTTATTTACTGCAGGAATTCATGGAGACGAAGTTAACGGTGTAGAAATAGTACGACAAATTATAGCAAAAGGCTTAAACAAACCTAAACGCGGTAGCATTATTTGCATTCCTGTCATTAATATTTTTGGATTTATAAACTTAAAAAGAGAGTTTCCCGACGGACGCGATTTAAACCGTGTATTCCCAGGAAACGAAAACGGATCACTTGCAAGTCAGGTGGCTTATAAACTTATCCACGAAGTTATACCTTCTGTGGACTATGTAGTCGATTTTCATACCGGCGGCGCAGGCAGATTTAATGCCCCACAAATTAGAATTGAAAAATCGAATTTCGAATTAGACGAATTAGCCTTAGCTTTTGGAGCACCATTTGTAATGTACTCTAAAAACTTAGGTAAATCGTTTCGTTATACCTGCTCCAAATTAGGAATTCCCATGTTGCTTTTTGAAGGCGGAAAATCTATCCATTTAGATGCGAATGTCACGGCTACTGGTGTTAACGGAGCCAAACGTGTTTTGTATTATTTAAATATGCTGAACGCTAGATTTAAAGCTACAGCACCAAAAAAACCATGTGTATTTATTTTAGAGAGCAGATGGCAACGTGCCGAATATTCAGGTATGTTTAGACCCGCGTTAGATTTAATGTCTACCAAAGTAAAACGTGGAGATATCTTAGGAAACATTACAGATCCCTACGGAAAGTTTAACGATTATGTAAAGGCAGAAACGAGTGGTTACATTATAAATGTAAACGAATCTCCAATTGTATATCAAGGGGATGCTTTATTTCATATTACAAGAAAACTGAAACGCGATTTATGACAAAATCAGAGTTAAGAAAATTATATAAAACAAAGCGAAAAACCTTAACCGCTGAAGCTTGTGACGACTTAAGTCTAGATATTTCTAATCAGCTTTTAAAACTTCCGATTTGGGATAAATCGTTCTACCATATTTTTTTAACTATTGAAGAACAGAAAGAGATTAATACCGAATTTATTCTGAATATTCTCTCTGGGAAAGATAAAAATATTATAATTTCTAGAAGTGATTTTAGTACCGGACTTATGCATCATGTCTTACTTACTGATGCTACAACTATAAGGAAAAATAGTTATAATATTCCGGAACCTGTTGACGGTATTCCGATTCCAAACACGTCTATTGAAGTTGTATTTATTCCACTTTTAGCATTCGACAAAAAAGGGAATAGAATTGGATATGGAAAAGGGTTTTATGATCGCTTTTTAAATGATTGTAATCCTAAAACCATAAAAATCGGACTCTCTTTTTTTGAAGCTGAAGATGAGATCTCTGATATTTACGACAGCGATATTCCGTTAGATTATTGCGTCACTCCAAAGCAAGTTTATACATTTTAGTTATTTCACCTAGAAGTCCTCGCCTAAGACAATTCAATTAAAATCCTAGAATTAATCTTTCGGAAACACCTTTTTATTGAATACAAGTAACATAACGAATCCTGTACTTATAGCGACATCTGCAACATTAAAAACAGGCTCGAAGAACGTAAAGAAATTACCACCCCAGAACGGCAACCATTCCGGCAGATAACCCTTCCAAATAGGGAAATACAACATATCGACAACCTTACCATGAAGCAAAGTATCGTATCCTCCTGATACAGGTAGGAACGCAGCCACTTGACCATGACTGTCGTTAAATAAAACACCATAAAAAACAGAATCGATAATATTTCCTAAGGCCCCTGCGAAGATTAAAGCAATAGCTAGCGTAAGTAAATAATGCCCTTTAGTTTTCACTGATGAATACAACCAATATCCTATTCCTAGAATGGCAAAAATTCTAAAAACGGTAAGTGACGTTTTAGCCGTTCTATCTGAAATTGAAGCACTAAAATCACTGATTTTAGTTCCCCAAGCCATGCCTTCGTTTTCTATAAAATAAATTCTAAACCAATTAAAAATGGTAACATCTTCCCCTAAAACAAAATGTGTTTTAATATAAATTTTACTTACTTGATCGATAAGTAGGACGATAAAAATAAGTAGACTGGCTTTTTTTAGGGACATGCTTTCAATTTTCAACAAAAATAAGAATATTATTCTGTTTTAAATACACTTATATCTCCCCGAATAGACTTTAAATCTAATTGGTTTTCTCCAAAAATTAATGGTTCAAGTTTTACAACACCATGTTTAGAAGCTGCATTGACTTTTGCAAAATTGGTTTCCACAGAGATACCCCCTTGAATGGTGTTAATTTTAGCCGACCCGATAAACGAATTCAACACACATTGCCCCTGGTTTAACTCGATAAAAGCGGTATTAAAATCGCCTTTTATTTTCACACTTCCTATATTACTTTTAATATTAAGTTTTATATGCTTTGGCACTTGGATCTCTAACTCAATAGACATGACTTTATGAGCACTTAATTTATCATTATCTGCTTGAAATAGTGGATGAAATCCGGTTGACACGTACAATGAATCGTTACTCGTTTTAGCTATTACTAACATCTCTTCGTTATGTTCTCCGGCAATGTTTGTCTGGATTGTAATGCGACTTGTATTGGATGCAGTCACATGTATTTTAAAGCAATTGTCTCCATTAATTTGAAGTGTAGTAATATCTTGCGCATCAATAATTTTATCAATACGTTTTTGAGCGTGCAGTGTGACACAAAATAATGTAACTAATAATGTAGTAATAAATTTCATATAAAAGCAAAAAAACGCCTTTGCAAAATTGCAAGGCGTTTAATTTTATAATTTTAAAGTACTCCTATTGCATGTTCTTAGCTTCGATACTAAGCGTTGCATGTGGAACTAATTTTAAACGTTCTTTATTAATTAATTTACCAGTAACACGGCAAACTCCGTACGTTTTATTTTCAATTCTAATAAGTGCATTTTTAAGGTCACGGATAAATTTTTCCTGACGGATAGCTAATTGCGAATTCGCTTCTTTGCTCATCGTTTCGCTACCTTCTTCAAACGCTTTAAATGTAGGAGACGTATCGTCTGTTCCATTATTTAAATCGTTTTGGTATGCACTTTTAATTAAATCTAAATCACGTTTAGCTTTTATAATTTTGTCTTGAATTATTCCTTTAAATTCAGCCAAATCCTTATCGGTATGTCTTACGTTTAAATCTACGTTCATAGTATTAGTGTTTTTCTATAAACAACTTGGTTTCGATGTCATCAAACTCAATATCAATCCCATTGTTTACTAGGTCTATAATTTCTAGTTCGGCTGTTAAGGTTTCCGCCTTAATATATTCTAAATTCGTCTCTACAGCATCTACAATATCATCATGTTTTTGAAGTTTAACTCGAATTCGGTCGGTTACTTCAAAACCTGAATCTTTACGTAAATTTTGTATTCTATTTATTAATTCTCTCGCAATTCCTTCTTTCCTTAATTCTTTAGAAATTGTGATATCAAGAGCTACTGTTAAATTTCCTTCGTTAGCAACTAACCATCCTTCAATATCTTGCGATATAATTTCGACATCTTCACGACCTAAAGTAATACTTTTTCCATTAATTTCAATGCTTAAAGTACCGCTTTGTTCTATTTCTTTAATGTCTTCCGAAGTCAACTTAGCTATCTCACTAGCTATCAACTTCATATCTTTACCAAATCGCGGTCCTAAAACTTTAAAATCCGGTTTAATTTGTTTCACTAATATGTCTGATGCATCCTCAAGAAGCTCAATCTCTTTAATATTAACTTCATGCTTGATTAAATCTGCAACCGCCAGTATCTCTTCTTTCTGCTCCTTAGTATCTACAGGAATCATGATTTTCTGTAATGGCTGACGTACTTTTATTTTTTCTTTAGCACGTAACGATAATACTAATGAAGAAATAACTTGTGCGCGTCCCATTTTACGTTCTAACGATTTGTCTATAATCGCTTCATCAAATACAGGAAACTCAGCCAAATGTACACTTTCAAATGTTTCCTTTTGAGTCACTTGTGTTAAGTCTCGGTAAAGTTTATCCATGAAAAATGGTGCAATCGGAGCTCCTAATTTCGCTATGGTTAACAAACATGTATACAACGTTTGGTACGCCGAAATCTTATCTTGTTCGTAGTCCCCTTTCCAGAAACGTCTTCGACTTAAACGCACATACCAGTTACTTAAATAATCTTGTGTAAACTCAGAAATAGCACGTGCCGCTTTTGTTGGCTCGTATTCTGCGTAATATTCGTCTACACGTTGAATAAGTGAATGTAATTCTGATAAAATCCAACGGTCTAATTCTGGACGTTCGGCTAATGGAATATCTGCTTCGCTATAGCTGAATTTATCTAAATTAGTATATAAGCTGAAGAATGAATATGTATTATAAAGTGTTCCAAAGAATTTACGTTTTACCTCTTCTATACCTTCACTATCAAATTTTAAATTGTCCCACGGATTTGCATTTGCAATCATATACCAACGTGTGGCATCTGGACCGTAAGCTGCAAGTGTATCAAAAGGATCGACAGCATTTCCTAAACGCTTCGACATTTTTTGTCCGTTTTTATCTAACACTAATCCATTAGACACAACGTTTTTATAGGCTACAGAATCGAATACCATAGTCGCAATCGCATGAAGGGTATAAAACCATCCACGAGTTTGGTCTACGCCTTCTGCGATAAAATCGGCTGGATACGATTCGTTTCCATCAATTTTTTCTTTATTTTCAAACGGGTAATGCCATTGTGCGTAAGGCATAGAACCAGAATCGAACCACACATCTATCAAGTCACTTTCGCGTTTCATAGGTTGCCCTGATGTAGAAACTAAAGTAATTTGATCTACAATGTTTTTATGTAAATCGATTTGTGCATAGTTTTCTTCAGAATTATTTCCGATTTCAAAAGTCTCAAAAATATCTTTTTCTAAAACCCCAGCTTCAACAGCCTTAGCCATTTCAGCTTTTAATTCAGCAACAGATCCTAAACATATCTCTTCTGTACCATCTTCGGTTCTCCAAATTGGTAATGGAATTCCCCAGTAACGTGAACGCGATAAATTCCAGTCGTTAGCGTTTGCTAACCAGTTTCCGAAACGACCTGTTCCTGTAGATTTTGGTTTCCAGTTTATGGTATCATTAAGTTCTACCATACGTCCTTTAACGTCGGTTACTTTAATAAACCAAGAATCTAATGGGTAATATAAAATAGGCTTGTCTGTTCTCCAACAATTTGGATAACTGTGCTTATATTTTTCAACCTTAAAGGCTTTATTTTCTTCTTTTAAACGAATAGCGATTTCGACATCTACAGAGCGTTCTGGAGCTTCACCATCGTTATAATATTCGTTCTTCACGTACTTACCAGCATATTCGCCCATTTCTGGTCTGAATTTACCTTGTAAGTTTACTAACGGTACTAGATTTCCATTTTCGTCTTTTACCAATAGTGGTGGAATTTCTGGCACAGCTTGTTTCGCAACCAAAGCATCGTCTGCCCCAAAAGTAGGTGCAGTATGTACAATTCCTGTTCCATCTTCTGTCGTTACGAAATCACCTGCAATAATTCTAAAGGCATTTTCAGGATTATCGTTAGGCAGTGCGTAAGGCATTAATTGCTCATACGTTATCCCAACTAAATCTTTTCCTTTGAATTCTTTTACAACGTAAAACGGAATTTTCTTATCACCATGCTTATAATCTAACAATGCAGGTTTAGCATCGACTTGAAAACACTTCCCAGCAAATTGTTTTGCTAATAATGGTTTTGCCAGCACCACATTCATCGGTTCGAATGTGTATTGGTTATAGGTTTCTACTAAAACGTAGTCAATTTTATTTCCAACAGTCAAGGCTGTGTTACTTGGTAATGTCCAAGGTGTAGTTGTCCAAGCTAAGAAAAAGATATCACCTTCGTCTTGTAAAAAGTCTGGTAATGAATCTGCATTCGCTTTAAACTGCGCCACAATCGTGGTGTCGGTAACATCTTGATAGGTTCCTGGCTGATTTAATTCGTGAGAACTTAAACCTGTTCCTGCTTTAGGAGAATACGGCTGAATGGTGTATCCTTTGTAAATTAACTTTTTATCGTAAATCTGCTTTAACAACCACCATACGCTTTCCATGTATTTTGGTTCGTAAGTAATATATGGATCGTCCATATTTACCCAATATCCCATTTTACGAGTTAAGTCGTTCCAAATACCTGTGTAACGCATTACAGCAGTACGGCAAGCAGCGTTATAATCTTCTACAGAAATGGTTTTACCAATATCTTCTTTGGTAATACCTAATTCTTTTTCTACACCAAGCTCAATGGGTAAACCGTGTGTATCCCAACCCGCTTTACGCTTTACTTGAAACCCTTTCATGGTTTTATAACGTGGAAAAATATCTTTAATAGAACGTGCTAAAACATGGTGAACACCAGGTAAGCCATTTGCAGATGGAGGACCTTCGAAAAAAACATAAGGTTCCTTTCCTTCTCTAGTTGTGATACTCTTTTCAAATATATTTTTTGACTCCCAAAAATCAAGAATTTCTTCTGCGACATTTGGTAAGTTAAGACCTTTATACTCAGGAAATCTCATGCTCATTCGTTCTATTTTCTTATAAGAACGCGAAATTAATGAATTTTAAGAAAACAGCGGTGTTAATACTCAAAAAAACCAATTGAAAATAATCGGTTTTAAAATTTAGGTTTTTACTCGCTTTTATATTCATTTTGAAAGCGTATCGCCTTGGTTAAAAGCAAATCTTCTTCTTTAGAATCTATATTTGAAGATGAGATTATTTTACCCTTATGAAGATAGATTCTTTTTTCTTTAGCCACAGACGATTTTACAGTTACAGCTACCAACTTATTATCTTTAAAATAATAGTTTTCGTCTCTAGTATTTCCTGTTTTTTCTACATTCCTAACATGTACTAAATCTTTAGTCTCTGCATCGAAATCTGTATAAAACTTATAGGTTCCAATATCTTCGGCACCTTGAAGATCTGTTAACACACCATCCGAAGCCGTTTGTTTTAAGGATTTATTCCCATCAACTTTTACAGTGTAATCATTTACGGTTCTTACGAGTTCATCTTCATTAATACTTTTACTGGTACCACAAGACAATATCGTTACACTTAATATCACTAATAAAATTCCTTTTGTTTTCATAATCGTTAATTCTAATCATTCTATAATTAAAATGAAAGGTAAAAGAAAACCCCCGAACAAAATGTCGGGGGTTTTAAAATTTTTAACTCAAACGAAAGCGTTTACCAAATTTTCACTCTGTTTTCTGGTTCAACGAACATGCTATCTCCTTCTTTAATATTGAATGCTTCATAAAACGAATCGACATTTAAAAGGGGTTGAACAGCACGATTCATTCCTGGAGAATGCGGATCTGTTTTAATCTGATTTTTTAAAGCATCATCTCTGTATAAACTTCTCCAAACAGTAGCCCATGACATAAAGAAACGTTGTTCGGCAGTAAATCCATCAATTGGTTCCGGTTTACCGTTTTCTTTAAAACTCATTTGTAATGCATCGTAAGCAGCATTTACACCTCCTAAATCTCCAATGTTTTCACCTAAAGTAAATTCACCGTTAATAAATGTTTCTGGCAACACTTCTAAACCACTATATTGGTCTGCTAATGCTTTACCTAACTTAGTAAACTCTTCTAAATCTTTATCTGTCCACCAGTTATTTAAGTTTCCATTTTTATCGTAACGCGATCCTGAATCGTCGAAACTATGAGAAATCTCGTGACCAATTACAGCTCCAATTCCACCATAATTTACAGCATCGTCTGCTTGGTAATTATAAAATGGAGGCTGTAAAATTGCTGCAGGAAAAACAATCTCGTTAAAAGACGGATTGAAATATGCATTAACCGTTTGTGGAGACATCCCCCATTTACTTTTATCTACAGGCTTTCCTAATTCATCAATATTCTCTTGAAAACTCCAAGCTCTAGCATTTTGCATGTTTTGAAGGTATGAACCTCCTGCTTCTGGACCAGTAATCTCTAAAGCAGAATAATCTTTCCATTTGTCTGGATACGCAATCTTAACTGTAGTAGCCTGAAGTTTTTCTATAGCCTTTAGTTTAGTATCTTCACTCATCCAAGGCAATGCAGAAATCCTATTTTCAAATGCTTTGATCACATTTTTAATCATTTCTTCCGCTTTAGCTTTAGCTTCTGGCGGGAATTTTTTGTCTACATATAACTTACCTAAAGCCTCTCCTACAGTTCTGTTAATTGTCTGTAAAGCTCTTTCTTCACTTGGGCGTTGTTTTTTCGCTCCACCTAAAGTTTTACTATAAAACTCCCAATCGGCATATTCTAATTCGGTACTCAGTAAACTTGCAGATCTATTAAGTGCAGACCAACGTAAATATGCTTTCCAATCGCTAACATTATTCTTCTGTAAAATAGAATTTAACGCTTTTACATATTGTGGTTCTCTCACAATAATAGTGTCTAAATCTTTAGCTCCAATACCATCAAAATATGCAGTCCAATCTATAGAAGGCGCCATTTTTTGCAAATCTGAAACTGCTGTAGGATTGTATGTTTTTCTTCTATCTCTTAATTCTACTTTATCCAATTTAGGTGCTGCTAAACTTGTTTCGAAAGCTAAAACTTGTTTTGCTTGTGTATTCGCAACGGCTTCGGTATCTCCTAAAAATTGAAGCATTTTTGTAATGTGTGCCACATACTTCTCTCTTTTATCTTTAGAATCGGCATCGTCCTTTACATAATAATCACGATCTGGAAGACCTAAACGACCTGTTCCTAAACTCGCTACATTTTTATTACTATCTTTTGCATCTGCACCAACCCAAAATCCGAAGAAGCCACCGCCACCTTTAGGCTCCATGTCTATTAAATATGCTTCTAAATCTTTAATTGTAGCAATTTCATCAATTTTAGCTAAAGTAGATTTTAAAGGCAAAATACCTTCTTTATTTCTAGATACGGTATCCATAATTGTTTCATATAGAAAAACTGCCTTTTCTTGATCTGAACCTGGAAGCACTTCAATTTTACCAAGATCTTTATCTTCTGACATTGCAGATCTTAGAATCCCTAAAACATCCTCGTCTGTTTTCTGTCTTAACTCATCGAAACTACCCCATCGTGTTCTATCGTCTGGAATGGTATTGTTTTTAACCCAGTTTCCGTTTACGTACATAAAGAAATCGTCGTTTGGCTTAACCGATTTGTCCATGTAATCTAAATTGATTCCTGGCACAACTTCTACTTCAACCACCGCTGCTGTTTCTTTTTTACTATCATCTTTACAAGCTGTTAAACTTCCAAAAGCAACAACACTAAGCACAGATAGCTTTAAAATATTGATTTTCATATATTTGAATTTGAATTGATTTTTTTGAATTAAAAATAAAGCGAACTTCTAAACTCTAAGTCGAAATTCACTTTAAAATGTTACTCTAAAATTGAAAAAACTGTTGAAATCACACAATTAAATCTACTAAATCTTCAATCTTAGAAATTAATTGAATTTTAATCGCTTTTGGCTTTAATGAGATTTTATTATACTTGGATACAAATATTGTTGAAAACCCCAATTTTTCAGCTTCTAATATGCGTTGTTCCACACGTTGAACTGGACGGATTTCCCCCGACAAACCTACTTCGGCAGCAAAGCAATAATCTTTTGCTAGAGCTTCGTCTTCGTTTGAAGATAAAATAGCTGCCACAACTGCTAAATCAATGGCAGGGTCGTCTACTGTT
Organism: Formosa undariae; assembly: GCF_042427615.1. Taxonomy (NCBI): domain Bacteria; kingdom Pseudomonadati; phylum Bacteroidota; class Flavobacteriia; order Flavobacteriales; family Flavobacteriaceae; genus Formosa; species Formosa undariae. The sequence goes on from NZ_JBHMEZ010000001.1 coordinate 422,530, forward strand.
ATTCCTCCTGTGATATTTAGAAAGACATCTTTTGCTCCCAGCCTAAAACCGGCACGTTTTTCTAAAACAGCCAGCAACATATTTAAGCGTTTTGCATTAAAACCCGTTGCAGATCGTTGTGGCGTACCATAAACAGCTGTACTTACCAAAGCCTGAACTTCGATCATTAACGGTCGCATGCCTTCTAAGGTAGCAGCGACTGCATTCCCACTTAACTCTTCATCTTTTTTAGAAATCAGAATTTCTGACGGATTAGAAACTTCTCTTAAACCCGAACCTTGCATTTCGTAGATTCCCAGCTCGTTGGTCGATCCAAATCTGTTTTTATTGGCTCTTAAAATTCTAAACACATGATTACGATCGCCTTCAAACTGAAGTACCGTATCGACCATATGCTCTAAAATTTTTGGCCCTGCGATATGACCGTCTTTTGTAATATGTCCAATTAAAACAACAGGCGTCGAAGATTCCTTAGCGTACTTTATAAGTTCTGTTGTACATTCTTTTATTTGAGAAATACTACCTGGAGACGACTCGATATAATCGCTATGTAACGTCTGAATAGAATCTACAATAACAATATCGGGTTGCAGATCTTCAATTTGCTTGAAGATGTTTTGCGTTTTCGTTTCCGTTAAAATATAGCAATTGCTATTATTCGGATTAATACGCTCGGCACGCATTTTTATTTGTTTCTGACTTTCTTCTCCAGAAACATAAAGTGTTTTATAAGGTAATTTAAGAGCAACCTGAAGCAACAATGTACTTTTACCAATTCCAGGCTCTCCTCCTAAAAGCGTTAAAGACCCCGGTACAATACCGCCACCCAAAACACGATTAAATTCCTGATCGAATGTATCTAGTCGCGCTTCTTGAGAAGCATCGATTTCATTAATTAAAAGGGGTTTTGAAGTCCGTTTTTTAGCACCGCCAGTTGTTGGTGTTTTCCAGTCACTCTTCTCGGGAGCTTGAATAACTTCTTCGACTATTGTATTCCATGCTTTACATGAATTACATTGTCCTTGCCATTTTGCATATTGAGCCCCGCAACTCTGACAAAAAAAAGTGGTCTTAACTTTAGCCATTAATATCCGAAATCTGCTTTAAGTTGATTTGCACGTTCTATCATGTCATCCTTTGTTAGTCCTCCAATTTCATCAAAAATATAAGACGACTGATACATTTTCATTGCTTTTTTAGGCTGATTAGTTTCTTCGTAATAACGCGCTAAATAAAATTGACCTAACATGGTTTCTGGGTAAGAATCGCGAGCCATTTTCCCCAACTCATGAAGATCTTTAAACTCCGATTTCTTTTCTATAGCAGTTGCAATGGCTTTAAAATCGTTTACCAAAATGGTTTTATCTACACCATACAATTCTTTTATCGCCTTGTATTTTTCTTTTAAATACTCTATCGATGGTTCGTTTGAAGCCATGATATCTTTTTCAAATTCATTTGCAGTAATGGGCTGATAGGTATAAAAAATACGTTCCAAAGCTTTAGGAATTGCTTGCGCAACAACGGAGTAATGTGTTAAGCCTTCGAACTTATCGAAATCATATTGCAAAAATGCATTGTCGACATTTTTTAAACTATTATCTAATAACTCAGTTCCTTCTAATACCGATTTAAGATCGTCTGTAGTTGTCGCTAAATAATAAAATGTTTTTCTATCTATTTTACCTAAACGATCTGGAATGTAACGGGTCATGTTAGAGGCCAATTGAGGACTTATTACTATATAAGACTGAAACAAGGGCTTATCCTTCAATAAATAATAATTTATAAAATTTGCCGTTTCTCCATGTCCGATAGCCAATTTAAAATCTTCAGTTCTATAGGTATCTTCGATGTATGGAATTAGTTCCATCCCGATAAATTCGAAAAACTTTGCCCCGGAATCTATAGGTAATGAGTTTTGTTCTGAAAACATAGTGTCCATGTACCGCGTTTCACTTTGTTTAATTCCAACAACAATAACTTCAGGAACATCTTCCCAATATGAGTAGTAATCTATATTTCCCGCAACAATTTCAAACAGATAATCACCATCTAAAACAACTACAAGAGGGTATTTTTTATCGACATTCTCACTGTAATTTCTAGGTAATTGAATTTTTATTTGCCTTGAACCACCTAGTTTTTCAGACTCTATCGTTTCGTAAATTGCTTGAGAATAAACAAATTGACAAGACATTATGAAGACAAATAAGTAAAGAATTCTTTTCATTTAAAAGCGTAATTAGTATAACGCAAGGTAAGAAAAATACTTTTTGTTTATAAAATTCTATTTTAGTTTGATTTTTCTATTAAAAACGGGAAGTAACAGTAAAGAAAGTCCGCCACAAATTATAATTAATATGGTTTGAGACGACCACATGATCCATCCAAAAGCAACACTTGGTCCTTCAGCAATTCCGAACAATGAAAACGCTGCATAAACAGCTACTGGATACGAGCCAATACCTCCATTTGTCGCGGCAATACTGAAACTAGCAGAAATAAATCCGATAAGAATAGCGCCCATGGATATTGGTTGCAAATCGTCTAAAGCAAACGTAGTTACATAAAACATTAACACATACATGGCCCAAATAAAAAGGGTATGTGTAATAAATAACCACTTTTTCTTCATCTTAAAAATACTTGTAACGCCTTCTAAAAGACCAGCTACAAATGTTCTGATTTTCACAGCCAATACCGAACGGCTTTTTCTAATGTAATATAAAAAAGCTAAGCCTAAAACAGCTAGTCCTAACAAGGCCATGATAATTTTAGGTAGATTAAATTTTGAGAGAAAAAAGTTGAAAATAAAATCGAATTGTAGAAAAAGCGTCACTAAGATAATAAACATCATCACGATTAAATCGGCTATACGCTCTGCGACTACTGAGCCAAAACCTTTTTCGAAAGGCACGCCTTCGTAGGTTGTGAGTATAGAAACTCGAGCAACTTCACCTGCTCTTGGAATTGTATAATTAATGAGATAAGCCGCAAAAACAGCCATGACACTATTGGATAACTTTACCTTATACCCCATAGGTTCTAACATAAATAACCAACGGTAGGAACGTGATAAATGACTTAACAACCCTAAAATGGCACCCAGTAAAATCCACCAATAATTAGCGTTTTTAAAATACACGATAAGCTCGTCTATAGAAACTTTAGACAAAGAATAGGCTATTAAAAAAACTCCCAATAAAATTGGGAGTGTGATTTTCAGTATTTTAGATATTTTAAAATTCAATAATTAAATTAACTTATTAGTTGCTTCGTCAGGAAAGACTAAAGCAGGTTTAAATGTCTTAGCGTCTTCCAAATCCATAATACCATATGTAATTAAGATCAACACATCTCCCGGAGCTACACGTCTAGCAGCAGCACCGTTTAACGTAATCTCTCCACTATTACGTGGCCCAGGAATAGCATAAGTTTCTAATCGCTCACCATTGTTATTATTTACAATCTGAACTTTTTCACCTTGAATAATGTTGGCAGCATCCATTAAATCTTCATCGATAGTTATACTACCAATATAATTTAAATCTGCTCCTGTACACTTAACTCTGTGAATTTTCGATTTTACTACGTGAATTTGCATGAGGCAAAGTTAATTAATTTAGTGCTAAATTGTCTATTAATCTTATATCGCCGGCATAAACTGCAATAAACGCACGATATAAGATATTTTCTTTTTTATTTTCTATGGTTTCTAGAGTATCAATATCTGCAATTACAAAATATTCTAATTCTAGTAACGGATGGTTCTCAAACTGACTTTTAACCCAGTCTGTCACCTCTTTAGCACGTTCTGTGCCAAACTTAATATTGGCAGATTTTAATGTTTTATAAATAAACGGGGCTGCTTCTGCATATTCCGGTTTTAATCTCACATTTCGAGAACTCATAGCTAATCCGCTAGTCTCTCGTAAGATCTCACAAGGCACAATACCTACAGGCAGTTTGTTTTTTTTGACCATTTTTTTAATAATCGCCAATTGCTGGAAATCCTTTTCTCCAAAATACGCATGATCTGGAGTTACAATTTCGAACAAACGCTTTACAATAGTCCCAACACCATCAAAATGTCCTGGCCTAAATTCACCTTCCATTTTAAACTCTAAACCATCAAAATCATAGTTTACAGATACTACATTATCTCCATAAACATCGTCGACAGTAGGCGCATACACTAAAATATCTTCGGATGCAGTTCCCAAAAGAGCAACATCGTTTTCCAATGTCCTTGGATAAGTAACCAAATCGTTTGGATTATTAAACTGAGTTGGGTTTACAAAAATACTCACTACTAAAGCATCATTTTCCTTTAAAGCACGCTGCACTAAAGACAAATGCCCTTTGTGTAAAGCACCCATTGTTGGAACGAATCCCAAAGTCTTACCCTGAGATCTTAGTAGTTCTATTTCCTTTTTTAATTCCGATTGTTCTGTTATTACCTTCACCTTTAATAAAAAATTAACGGTGGCAAAGTTATTATTTTACTAGCAATCTGCATAAAATTTTGTAATTTTGCTTGTTTTTTATTTTGAATTCTCAAAAGCCCAGTAATTTATGAAAGATAAGAGGATATTATATGTATCATCTGAAGTAGTTCCTTATTTACCTGAAACAGAAATCTCTTCTATGTCGTTTGAAACGCCTAGAATGGTAAACCAACAGGGTGGACAAATCAGGATATTTATGCCTAGATATGGAAACATTAACGAAAGGAGACATCAACTACACGAAGTTATAAGATTATCTGGTATAAACCTAGTAATTAACGACTTAGATATGCCACTTATTATAAAAGTAGCATCGATTCCAAAAGAGCGTATTCAAGTATATTTTATTGACAACGACGAATATTTTAAACGTAAAGCAACCTTAACAGACGAGAATGGTGACTTGTTCTCGGACAACGACGAACGTGCTATTTTCTTTGCAAAAGGTGTAATAGAAACAGTAAAAAAATTAAACTGGTCTCCAGACATTATACATGTTCATGGATGGCTTGCGTCTTTACTTCCGTTGTATTTAAAAGAATATTTTGCAGGCGAACCTTTATTTAACGACAGTAAAGTTGTGACTTCAATCTACAACCAAGGATACGATGGTACGTTAAATAAAACCATGTCTGAAAAAGTGAAGTTTGATAACATTAACGACGATGTTGTAAAAACGTTAAGTGACCCTACGTATAATAATTTAATGAAAGTAGCCATCGATTATTCCGATGCTATTATAATTGGTTCTGAAGACATTACTCCAGAAATATCTGCACATTTAGAAGATTCTAAAAAGCCTGTTTTAGGATACAAAAACAAAGAAGAATTTGGCGAAGCGTATTCTAACTTCTACATGAATGAAGTTTTAAAATAATCCGTTTTACTTCATAAAAAATATATGAAAAAGATTTTACAAGTCATTAAACTACCTAGCATTTTCCTAGTATTGCTAACAGTTTTAATAGCATGCGATAAAGATTATAATTCCCTTGGAACAAATATAATTGGAGGGAAAGATTTTATAACAGATAGCATCGAATACCCTATAATTGCTTACACAAAAAAAATTAAGCCTGTACAAACTAATGGTTTGTCTTCGAACTTAATTGGTGCTTATAATAATCCAGAATACGGATTAACCACAGCAAGTGTAGTTTCGCAAATGGTACCACTTAATTACCTTCCTTATTTCGGAGAAAATCCTGAAATAACATCTGTTACATTAACGTTACCCTATTTTTCTACAGCAACAGAAATTGACGAAGAGGGTGCAACAACGTATAAATTAGATTCTGTATTTGGAGATTCTCCAATAAAGTTATCTATTTACGAAAACAAATATTATTTAAGAGATACCGATCCAAGTTCTAATTTTGAAGAAGGACAACTTTATTATTCGAACTCAAACGAAACCATAAATTTCGATAATTTTAAAGGTGAGTTGTTATACTATAACGATAATTTTTATCCAAGTAAGGATGAAATCGTAATTAAAGAGTACGATGAAGAAACCGAAGAAGATGTAGTTTCAGAACGATTATCTCCAAGATTACAAGTCGACCTATTAAACACTAATGAGTATTGGGAAAAATTAATCTTTGACAAAGAAGATAGCCCAGAATTAAGTAATCAAAATAATTTCGTTGATTATTTTAGAGGTATTTATATAAAAGCTGAAGCTATAGACGATAAAGGGAATCAAATTCTGATAAACTTTAATTCGTCTAGTGCTAACATCGTAATAAACTATACCTATAGCTCGCCTACTGATACAGATACTGACGATGATACCGAGGACGAAGTCTTAGAAGGAACTTATACGCTAAACTTTAATACAAATAGAATTAACACTTACGATAGCGATATCGAATTTACAGACGGTAATGCCCTTACTGGAGATTCTAATTTATACATTAAAGGAGGTGAAGGATCTATGGCAATTATCAGCTTATTTGAAGGTCCTGACGAAGATGGAGATGGTGAACCAGATAGTTATTTGGAGGATTTCTTATCTCATAAAGACGAATGGCTTATTAACGAAGCACAATTAATCCTGTATGAAGACGCTAGTAAGATACACCCAGGAAAAGATAAAGAAAAAGACGAACATCTCTACCATACGTACGACAGAATATTTGCCTACGATGCAACTAATAACACGACTTTAATAGACTACGCATTCGATCCTACATCTAATACTACGTCCCCATTAAATTCTAAAATCATACATTTAGGACAACGTCTTGAAAGTGGAAGCACTTATAAATACAAAATAAGATTAACAGAGCATCTTAAAAATATTTTAGAGAAAGATTCAACAAACACAAAAATTGGGTTAGTTTTATCAACGAATGTTAATAATACTTTAAATGCACGCATTTTGAACAGTGAAGGAGACGTAGTAACTACAATTCCAGAAGGAGCTATTTTAACTCCAAAAGGAACTATTTTACACGGAAGTCACTCTAGTGTTCCAAATAATTTACGTGCAAAACTAGAAATTTATTATACCGAACCTGAAAACTAAAATTATATGTGTGGTATTGTAGGATATATTGGTCATAGACAAGCTTACCCAATAGTAATCAACGGACTTAAACGTTTAGAATACCGTGGTTACGATAGTGCCGGTATTGCAATTTACGATGGAGAAACTTTAAAAGTTTGCAAAACGAAAGGTAAAGTTTCGGATCTGGAAGCACGTGTCGAGAAAGAAATTTTTACTAAAGGTACCGTTGCTATTGGACATACAAGATGGGCAACTCATGGTATTCCCAACGATGTAAACTCTCATCCTCATTATTCAAATTCAGGAGATTTAGTAATTATCCATAACGGAATTATTGAAAACTACGAGTCTCTTAAAAAAGAATTAATTACTAGAGGATACACTTTTAAATCGGACACAGATACTGAAGTCTTAATAAACCTGATTGAAGAAGTAAAAAAACAAGAAAAAGGCATAAAACTAGGAAAAGCAGTTCAGATTGCTTTAAACCAAGTTGTAGGTGCTTACGCCATTGCTGTTTTCGATAAAAATAAACCTAACGAAATTATTGCTGCTAGACTGGGAAGTCCGTTGGCAATAGGTGTTGGGGAAAACGAATTTTTTATAGCTAGTGATGCCTCTCCATTTTTAGAGTTTACTAAAAATGCGATTTATCTTGAAGATGAAGAGATGGCAATTATTCGCTTAGGAAAAGAGATTAAAATTAGAAAAATAAAAGACGACACTATGGTCGATCCTTACATTCAAGAACTTCAATTAAACCTGGAGCAAATTGAAAAAGGAGGATACGAGCATTTCATGTTGAAAGAAATTTACGAGCAACCTAGTGCAATTCTAGATACTTTTAGAGGACGATTATTGGCTAATGAAGGCATTATAAAAATGTCTGGAATTGAAGATAACATGAAAAAATTCCTAAACGCTGACCGTATTATTATTGTCGCGTGTGGAACATCATGGCATGCTGGATTAGTTGCAGAATATATTTTTGAAGATTTAGCACGTATTCCTGTAGAAGTAGAATACGCGTCAGAATTTAGATATAGAAATCCTGTAATCACAGAAAAAGATATCGTGATTGCGATCTCACAATCTGGAGAAACAGCAGACACTTTAGCCGCTATTAAATTGGCAAAATCTAAAGGTGCATTTGTATTTGGAGTTTGTAATGTTGTAGGATCATCTATCGCTAGAGAAAGTGATGCTGGAGCTTATACCCATGCCGGACCAGAAATAGGTGTCGCCTCTACAAAAGCATTCACTACTCAAATTACAGTATTAACTTTAATGGCATTACGATTAGCAAGAGCAAAAGGCACAATGTCTAGTTCTGATTTCCGTCGTCATTTAATCGAGTTAGAACTTATACCAGATAAAGTAAGAAAAGCTTTAGAATCGGATGCTTACGTTAAAACTGTAGCAGACATTTATAAAGACGCTAAAAACTGTTTATATTTAGGAAGAGGTTACAACTTCCCTGTAGCTTTAGAAGGTGCATTAAAATTAAAAGAGATCTCTTATATTCACGCCGAAGGTTATCCTGCTGCAGAAATGAAACATGGCCCTATTGCTTTAATAGACGAGCAAATGCCAGTTATTGTTATTGCAACTAAAAAAGGACATTACGAAAAGGTCGTGAGTAACATTCAAGAAATTAAATCTAGAAGTGGTAAAATTATAGGTATTGTTACCGAGGGAGACGAAAGTGTAAGAAACCTTGCAGATCACGTGATTGAGGTTCCTGACTGTTCAGAATCTTTATCACCGTTATTAACTACGATTCCGCTTCAATTATTATCGTACCATATCGCGGTTAAATTAGGAAGAAACGTAGATCAACCTCGTAACTTAGCAAAATCGGTTACTGTAGAATAATATACATTTTCTTAAATTTATATAAAAAAGGCATTTAAACATTAGTTTTAAATGCCTTTTTCTATTTCCCAATATGTGGTTTAAATTTTTGCGGATTAAAAAAAACAAGCATAATAGTTTAATGTAAATCCTAACCTGCAAGCCTTTGCAACGGCTAATTTTAGTACTAAAAACAAGCAAACTATAAAGAGACATGTTGTTAATGGTAATGAAATACTATCCGAACATTGAAGAATCCCGAATTATTATAATTGAAGCCAGATTACACAAGAAACTACCTAGCTTTGCTTCAATAAATTAATTAAACACATCAAAATATAACGTCTTCAATCTGAAGGCGTTTTTAGTACCATAAAAAACCAAAAAACATATTTTTTTTAAATTTAAACTATTATATTTGCTCCGCGAAAAACTAGTTTTTTCTCAAAAAAATCAAGCAAAAATCTATAAATAATTAAGTAATGTCAAAAGTTACAGGTAAAGTTGCACAAATCGTTGGTCCAGTTATCGATGTTGTATTCGACTCTGAAGGAGCTCTTCCAAAAATTTACGATTCATTAGAAATTACAAAAGCAGATGGTACACTTCTTATATTAGAAGTACAATCTCACATTGGTGAAGATATGGTTCGTACTATCGCGATGGACTCTTCAGATGGATTAAGTAGAGGGACAGAAGTTGTGGCTACAGGTTCACCAATACAAATGCCAATTGGAGATGACGTATATGGTAGACTTTTCAATGTAATTGGAGATGCTATTGATGGTTTAGGAAACTTGCCAAAAACAGGTAAGTCTGGATTACCAATCCACAGACAAGCACCTAGATTCGAAGATTTATCAACGTCTACTGAAGTTTTATTCACAGGGATTAAAGTAATCGACTTAATTGAGCCTTACGCAAAAGGGGGTAAAATTGGTTTATTCGGTGGTGCTGGTGTTGGTAAAACAGTATTAATTCAGGAATTGATTAACAATATTGCAAAGGGTCACGGTGGACTTTCAGTTTTTGCTGGAGTTGGAGAAAGAACTCGTGAAGGAAATGACCTTTTAAGAGAGATGTTAGAGTCAGGTATTATTAAATACGGAGACGACTTTATGCACTCTATGGAAAATGGAGGATGGGATTTATCTAAAGTAGATAAAAACCTGATGAAAGAATCTAAAGCAACTTTCGTATTCGGACAAATGAACGAACCACCTGGAGCACGTGCTCGTGTTGCATTATCTGGTTTATCTATCGCAGAATATTTCCGTGATGGTGCTGGAGATGGTCAAGGAAAAGACGTTCTTTTCTTCGTAGATAACATTTTCCGTTTTACACAAGCTGGTTCAGAAGTATCTGCATTATTAGGTCGTATGCCTTCTGCTGTAGGTTACCAACCAACATTAGCAACAGAAATGGGTGCAATGCAAGAACGTATTACATCAACTAAAACAGGATCTATTACATCTGTACAAGCGGTTTACGTACCTGCAGATGATTTAACTGACCCTGCTCCTGCTACAACCTTTGCTCACTTAGATGCTACAACCGTATTATCTCGTAAGATTGCAGAACTTGGTATTTATCCAGCGGTAGATCCGTTAGATTCTACATCAAGAATTTTAACTGCAGATATCTTAGGAAAAGATCATTACGAATGTGCTCAAAACGTAAAAGAGTTATTACAACGCTATAAAGAATTACAAGATATTATTGCTATTCTTGGTATGGAAGAATTATCTGAAGAAGATAAATTAGCCGTAGGTAGAGCAAGACGTGTACAACGTTTCTTATCTCAACCATTCCACGTTGCAGAACAATTTACAGGTCTTAAAGGTGTGTTAGTAGATATCAAAGAAACAATTAAAGGATTTAATATGATTATGGCTGGTGAATTAGATCACTTACCAGAAGCAGCATTTAACCTTAAAGGTTCTATTGAAGAAGCTATCGAAACTGGAGATAAAATGTTAGCAGAAGCATAATTAGTTAATTGTTTAAATTGTTGGTCGTTAATTAAACGATCAGCCATAAACAAATAACAAACAACTATATAATATGTATTTAGAAATTGTATCGCCAGAAGCTACTTTATTTAGTTCGGAAATAGATGCCGTTACTGTACCTGGTGCCGATGGAGAGTTTGAAATGCTTAATCATCACGCGGCTATAGTATCGCTTCTAACAGCTGGAATTGTAAAAATAAAAGTACACTCTCAAGCACATTTAGATTACGATGAATTGCATCCTGAAGTTATTCCTCATATGTCAGACACTAAAATGTTGACTGTGGCTATTAAATCTGGAACTTTAGAATCTAAAGACAATAAAATTATAATCTTAGCGGATTAAAAATTTTATCACTCATATAAAAAACGCCTCAAAAATTTAATTTTTGAGGCGTTTTTAGTTATATCAAACTAGGAACTTGTTTAGTCCTCAGTCAAAATCGTAATCATCAAAATCAGAATCATTATTGTTCCGGTTTTTATATACTAAAACTCCCATAACACAGATTGTAACTAATATGGGAAAATAATCTTTCATATAAAATCATACGCGTTTAATCACATTAGTTACGATACCCCAAATCACAAAATCATTAGCTTCGGTGACTTGAATAGAGCTATAATTCGGATTTTCTGGTTGCAACCACACTTCACCATTTTCAACCTTTAAACGTTTTACAGTAAACTCTCCATCTAAAAAACAGACCGCTATTTTATTATGTGTTGCGGAAATACTTCTATCAATCACCAATAAATCGTTATCGTCTAGCCCTGCACCAATCATAGACTGACCACTAACACGAGCGTAAAATGTAGTTTCTTTATTACGCACTAATTCAACATCTAAAGACAAGCATTCTTCATTGATATCTCCTACAGCAACAGGTATTCCTGCCGAAATCCCTGCATCCACAAATACGGCACCTGCATTAGGAATAAATTCAGGTGTAAAAAAAGAGAGTGAGGGTCTAGCTTGCATCATGGTCTTAAATATTTTATTTTATACAAAGTACTAAATCTTTTTTAATACCTCCGCAAAAATTTAGTTGTTTCAATTAATTTTTAAAATAAAACTTTAATCCAAAATAAAAATCATGAGACCTATTGCGAATTAGAGAAGACGTCACTTTTAAATGATTTAGAACCACTGTCTAAACACCTTTAATGGTTCATTTGAGTTAGTGTTTGCAATTCCAATATTTTACTTAATATCAACGACTTATATAAAACCTATAGACTAAAAAATGTTACGATATATCTATAAGAACAACACCGTATCATAACTTAGTTTTAAAGCGCGAACAACATCTGCTATTTCATCTTCGTTTAAGTGACCAAATCCAAAACGAATAGCGCAGGTATATTTATCCTGATATAGAATAGTTTTCGGAATAAATACATTGTTCAATTCTGCGACTTCAGCAAATTTGGCTAACGAAATTTCAGGTTTAAACTGTAACCAAATCGCTAATCCACCAGAAGGTATTTCCCAATGAATTGCATCTTTAAATGCAATAGATAAATGATGTATTAAACAATCCCGTCTCTGTTTATAAATTAAAATGTTCTTTTTAACAAGCCGATTAATCTCGCCTTCAGAAATCAATTCGGATAGCATCTGTTCCTGAATTAAATCCCCTTGTTGGTCCAACAATTGCAGATAATTTTTTGCTTCAGAAATTAAATTCTCAGGAGCAACAACAAAACCAGTCTGAAAACTAGGAAACAAAGATTGTCCCAACTTACCTAAATAAATTACTAGTCCGTTAGCATCTGAACTTGCTAAAGGCAACATAGCCGAACCTTCGAACTGAAAATCGTAATCAAAGTCGTCTTCAATAATGGCGAACTTATATAATTTAGCCAATTTCATTAATTCTAATCGTCGCTGTGCACTTAAGGTTATTGTAGTAGGATAATCGCGATGCGCACATATATAAACGCACCTAATTCGTCCCTTTACAAAATGATTTTTAATATAATTCACATCTAACCCATCTTCGTCAACAGGCACCGTTCTTATGGATGCTCCGGCTTGTTGAAAAATCATATTTGCTGAATAATTACTTAAATTACCAACCAAAACGACGTCATTTTGTTTAATCAATAATTGAGAAACTATATACAGACTCATTTCTGTGCTACGCGTACTTATTAAGTTATTTGGCTTTATATGAAAACCCCGAGTCGCATTTAAATAATTACACAGCTGATTTTCGAATACAGAATACGAACCATCTCCGGTACGATTCCATTTTTTTATTAACGGTTTGCGCTTCATCGCAGCACTATACCACCTCGAGAACTGATGTGTAGGATGCAATCGTAAATCCGGTTTTCCGTCGTTAATAACATATTCTGCTTTCGTTGCCTGAGTTGTAGATGCTAAATGCATAGAGTTCTGAAAAGGAAAACCTGTAGTTTCCGAATAGGAATAGGCCTGATTATACGGATAAGCCGACGCTTTAATTGTAGCCGTTTTTTGCTCCGGAACCAAAACAAACGTTCCTTTATTGGGAATAATTTCTACCCAACCCTGAGAAGCCAACTCATCGTAAATAGCAACAGCAGTATTTCTATGAATGTCCAACAAATTGCTTAATACCCGAGTTCCCGGCAATACAGTTCCTCTTAATAAATAACCCCGTTGGATTAAGTTTGCGATCTGTTCTGAAACCTGAATATAGATAGATTTTGACTTCGTTTTATCGAAATCAATTAACTTTTTAAGAAGGGCATCAACCGGACTATTCATTGTTTTATAACTGGACTATTTTAATAGTCCGTAAAGTTACGACTTTTGTATCGTATTTAAATTTTTAACATGACACCAACCAAAGTAATTACAGTGCTAAGCATTTTAACTTCAGCTTTAGCATTTGCACAAGAACCTGTAACAGAGGAACAACTAGAAGAGGTGATAGTCACTTCTAGCAGAATTGAACTTCCATTTTCTAAGAATTCCAGATCTATAAACATTATAACGTCTGAAGTGATTAAAGCTTCAGCAGCCACTAATGTTGCCGATTTATTACAGCAAGTAGCTGGTGTAGATATCAGACGTCGCGGAAGCGCAGGAATGCAAGCCGACTTATATATTCGCGGAGGAAGTTTTGACCAAACATTATTACTTATTGATGGTATAAAAGTAGACGATGCACAGACAGGTCACCATACCATGAATATGGCTTTGCCAATAGAAGTTATTGAGCGCATAGAAATTATTTCGGGTCCAGCAGCCCGAGTTTTTGGACAAAACGCCTTTACGGGTGCAGTAAATATTGTTACTAAAAAACATACCGAAGACATCGTAACTTTAGATACTTCTGCAGGTTCATTTCACACACTAAACGCGGCTGTTACCGCCGGAGTTAATTTAGAAGACTCTAATCATATTGTGCATGTGTCGAGAAATACCTCTGAAGGTTATAGACATAATACAGATTACGATAATCAGAATTACTTTGTAAAGAGCACCTTTAATAAAAACAAGTTACCAATTACATTATTGACCGCTTTTTCTGAGCGCAATTATGGAGCAAACGGTTTCTACTCTACGCCATCGGCTACTGAACAATACGAGGAAACGCAAACGAGTTTAGTAGGTGTTTCCACTAAAATAAAAAGTAACGATTGGATAATAAAGCCTCAATTATACTGGAGACGAAATCAGGATATGTATTTGTACGACCGCAACAATCCAACGGGCTATAGAAATCTGCATATAACGAATAAAGTTGGCGCACAAGTGAACGCATCTTACACGTCTAACCTAGGAATTACTGGTTTTGGAGTAGATGCTGCACAAGTATATTTAGCGAGTAATAATTTAGGGGATAGAGATCGTTTAATGACCACTTTATTTTTGGAACATAGATTTAAGTTTTTGAACGAACGATTAGATGTTACTCCTGGTGTTGCAGTTACCTATTACTCCGACTTTAAATGGCATGCATTTCCAGGGATGGACGTCGGTTACGAATTAAGCAACCATTTTAAACTATACGGAAATGTTGGTTACACTTATCGAATCCCTACTTATACCGATCTATATTATAGCGATCCCACCACGCTTGGAAATACCAACTTAAATCCAGAGGAAGCCATTGCAGAGGAACTAGGAATAAAATTCAATAAAAATAATTTCAGTGCTTCTATCGCCTTTTTTAATAGAGATTCTAGAGATTTAATCGATTATGTAAAAGATAATGAAGAAGATCTTTGGGAAGCTACAAACATAGCAGAAGTGAATACCAAAGGAATTGACGTATATGCGAATTACAACTTTGAAATCGGAGAATATACCCAAGGTTTAAATGCGTCCTATACTTATATCGATGATGAAATTCAACAAACAAATACCAACTTTTCAAAATATTCCATCAACTCTTTAAATCATCATTTCATTACACGTTTTACATCTCAATTTATAAATAACCTGTCACAATCTGTTATTTATAAATATGCTGAAAGAACTTCTGGAGAAAGTTATTCTGTGGTAGATGCAAGCATAAACTATACCTTCAGTGCTTTTGACTTTTCTGTTATTGCAAGCAATATTTTTAATACTGAATATACAGAAACGAACTTAGTGCCAATGCCTAAGGGAAACATACTGTTTGGATTAAAGTATACATTTAAATAGGACTTTTTTGGAATAAACCTGATACTAAAATAGATATTATGAGTACCATAAAACATAATTGGACCAAAGCAGAGATACTAGAAATTTACAATACTCCGCTTATGGAACTTCTGTATCGAGCGGCTACGATTCACCGAAAGTATCACGATCCAAATACAGTTCAGGTATCAACGCTATTATCTATAAAAACCGGAGGTTGCCCAGAAGATTGTGGTTATTGTCCTCAAGCTGCACGGTATCACACCGATATTAAAGGTAACGATTTAATGACCGTGCAACAGGTAAAAGCACAAGCTTTACGCGCAAAATCTACCGGAAGTTCCCGTGTTTGTATGGGTGCTGCTTGGCGAAATGTAAAAGATGGCAAAGAATTCGATCAGGTTTTAGAAATGGTTAGAACCATAAATAAACTCGACATGGAGGTGTGTTGTACGTTGGGAATGGTGACAGAAAACCAAGCCAAACGTCTTGCCGAAGCCGGTTTGTATGCTTACAACCATAATTTGGATTCGTCTGAAGAGTATTACAAAGAAGTGATTTCCACACGTGGGTATCAAGACCGCTTAGACACGATAAGCAATGTTCGGAAAACCAATGTAACTGTTTGTTCTGGCGGTATTATAGGAATGGGTGAAACTATTGAAGACAGAGCAGGTATGTTAGTCGCGTTATCTACTTTAAATCCACAACCAGAATCTACACCAATAAATGCCTTAGTTGCTGTGGAAGGAACACCTTTAGAAAATGAAAAACCAGTAGAAATCTGGGATATGATTAGGATGGTTGCCACTACACGCATAGTAATGCCAGAGACACAGGTTCGATTAAGTGCAGGAAGAACTCAGATGTCTCGCGAAGGCCAGGCAATGTGTTTCTTTGCTGGAGCGAATTCTATTTTTGCTGGAGATAAATTGTTAACGACACCAAATCCAGATGTAAACGAAGACTTAAAAATGTTTGAATTACTCGGATTAAATCCCCAGAAACCTTTTACTAAGAAATCGCAACCCAACACAGTTGAAGCAAAAGAATCTAAAATAAAAAGCTTAAACGAAAAACCAAAATGGTCTAGACCGGAGCATAAAATTAAAGGTAACAAGGAGACTAAATTAAATTCTAAAGCCTCTAAATAATCACTTTACAACAATAAAATCAATATAAATCACTGCCGATTTACACATAATCAACAAATATATATTAACGTTTTTATTAACTTGCAGCTTTAAGCTTTTATCCTATTGAAATTAAATCTTCAAGACATACCACGCGTTAAAACCATTACAAAAGAGGATTTTATAACGCAGTTTTTTAAACCACAGAAACCTGTAGTTATTGAGCATTTTATAGACGATTGGCCTGCATATTCTAAATGGAGTTTAGACTATATAAAATCTGTTGCGGGAGATAAAACGGTACCTCTTTACGACGACAGACCTGTAAATTTTAAAGATGGATTTAACCAAGCTCATTCTAAAATGAAAATGAGTGAATATATCGACCTGCTAAAGCGAGAACCAACTAAATTCAGAATTTTTCTTTGGAATATTTTAAAAGAAGTCCCGATACTTCAAAAGGATTTTACATTTCCAGATTTTGGATTACGCTTAATGAAAGGCTTTCCAATGCTTTTCTTTGGCGGGACAGATTCATTTACATTTATGCATTATGACATCGATTTGGCTAATATTTTTCATTTTCATTTTGAAGGAAAAAAGAAAGTTATTTTGTTCGATCAAGACCAGAATAAATATTTGTACAAAGTTCCATATGCCTTAATTACGCAGGAAGATATCGATTTTAATAATCCTGATTTAGATAAATGGCCGGCTTTAAAAAAAGCTAAAGGATATAAAACCGAATTAAACCACGGAGAAGTATTATATATGCCCGAAGGCTATTGGCATTATATGCGATACCTTACTCCCGGATTTTCCATGAGTCTTCGTGCCGTTGCTAGACAACCTAAAAACTTAGGCAAAGCCATTTACAACGTATTTATTATGAGAAACTTCGATAATTTAATGCGAAGAATTAAAGGGCAGGGCTGGATAGATTGGAAAAACAAACAAGCCATATTAAGAACTTCAAAATTTAATTCTTAAGTTTCCGTTTAAAACTTATATTTGCCTCAAAATAATAAACTCATGAAAAATCTACTTATTATCGCATGTCTATGCGTAGTTTCATTTGCAAATGCACAAGCTTTTAAAGGAAAAGGTGATCAGAAGTTTCAAATCGGAGCAAGTTTTCAGGACAATGGAACTGGAATAACTGGAACTTACGATTTAGGTATGGGCGAAAATATTTCGTTTGGTGTGGCAACCACATACTTATTAGGTGTAAGTAATGATTTGGATGCCGATTTTGGTGAACGTTTCGATATTAAAGCACGTTTTAATGCTAATTTATCATCTGTAATCGGAGTAGATGAATTCGACTTATATCCTGGATTAAATTTTAGTATGAATAATTTTGGGGCGCATGTTGGAGCACGATATTTCTTTTCTGAAGGTTTTGGAGTATATTCTGAAATCAATTTCCCAATTGCTAAATATGACACTGGTAATCTAACTTTAGAGGAAAAACTAAACAATCAATTTGTATTTAATATAGGAGCTTCTTTTAATATATAAGTTGTATATTTTTAAAATACCTAAGGAGTTTCAATAAATTTTGAAGCTCCTTTTTTTATTTAATTAAAGCATTAACCTTTTCGTAAACCATTGGCGATTCCCAACCGCGATACAATAAATAATCTGCCAATTTTTTCTTCTTCTTATATTTATTTGATTCTTTAATCGTTTCACATTTATGTTCTGCCAAAGCATCAAACACACCATAATAATCTAAAGCATCTAATTCCTTAAGACCTGATTGTATATTAAACTTACTAATTTGCCTGCGTTTTAATTCCATTGTCAGACGATTTCTACCCCAATTTTTAAACTTAAACTTACCGCGAACATAAGCCTTCGCAAAACGCTCTTCATTTAAAAAATTATGAGTCAATAAATGCACAATTACAGCATCTATAGCATCAGGTATCATACGCATACTTCTTAATTTTTCCTGTACTTCCTTATGGCAACGCTCTTGGTAAGCACAATAATATTCCAAGGCTCGCTTGGCTTCTTCGACTGTATACGTTTTATGAGTATCCATACTTGAATTTTAAAAATATTACGTAATTACTTGATTTTCAGTGTATTTTATTTTATATTTAGATTCCTATCCCTAAGGATTCAAATATACGTTACCACGATGAAACAAAGATATACTACTACAATAGTATTATTTTTATCCGTGATATCTTTAGGATTTTCCCAATGTTTATCAGATAATTTTAATACAAGCTATGGAAATTGGACCGCTTCGGACACCTACCTATCATCTACTCCTGGAAATGAAGGAGATGGTGTTGGGTTTAATGATGTAAACGACTTTATCGTTACAACGGTAGCAATAACAAATCCAGAAAGCATACAATTTAGTTTAGCACGATCTTCTGTTTCTGACCAGAGAACACTAAGCATTCAATATAGCACTGCGACATCAGGACCGTGGACAGAAGCAGAAAACATAACTGTGGGACAAACCACAGAAACGCATCAATTATTCGCCATCAATTTAAATTTAACCGGCGATTATTATATCCAAGTTATTATGACCTATAGAGCTGGTGGCTCTTACTATTTAGACGATATTTCCATATTTTGTGGTGGTGCAAACGCCCCTGAAATACAGTTATTAGATGAATTTGGAAACCTTCAAAATTGCGCATTTACACAAGATTTTGAAAGCACTGCTATTAATGCAACTACAGAAAAAACGGTTACCATAAAAAACACTGGAGATGTCGATTTAAATATTTCTAATATAACCACAACCTCTAATTTTTCTATAACAGGACCAACATTTCCTCTTACCATTTTACCTAATGCAGAGACCCTACTAACCATTGCTTTTAATCCTATCGCTTCCGGAAATAGCAATGGGACTTTACACATTATAAATTCGGATTCAAATGAAAATGACTGTACGATTTTACTAACTGGCCAAGCCTTTACTCCCGCTCCAGAAATTGATGTAGAGCGCAATACCGAAGCCTCAATTCCGAATGGTTCAGAATCCAGTACCGGATACAATACTGTTTTTGCTTCCACTATTGTTGGAGCAACAACGGTTTCTAAATTGTATTATATTCATAACGAGGGACAGTTAGATTTACTTATTTCAGACATCACATCTTCCAATCCAACAGAATTTCAAATTGTATTAAACCCAAGTAACTCTACAATTCCAAATCAAACTAAAATCCCATTCGAAATTCAATTTTCACCTTTGACATCTGGCATTCGCACTTCTATTATTACTATTGCAAATAATGATGCAGACGAAAATCCTTATACTTTTGAAGTTCAAGGCACAGGAAAATGTTCTGTTGCACCACTTTTAGCGCAACCAAGCAGTGGCCCACCCGGAACGATTGTCACCATTACAGATTCTAATTTCGGAACGGGAACTACGGCAAACCTCAATGGCATTTTAGCAGAAATCAATCTTATTTCAGACATTAAAATTGAAGTTACTATACCAGAAAACGCGACTTCCGGAACCCTTAATATAACTAACGATTTGGGATGCAGTAACGCAACAAATTTCAACCTTATTGCTATGAGGGCTATCGATTGCGACGGGAACAATAGCAACACTCCAACCAATCTCTTTATTAGTGAAATTACCGACCATCCTAGCGGATCTCATTCCTATATTGAAATTTATAATGGTACAGGTACCGCTGTAAATATTGAAGATTACAGTATCGAAATACATTATAACGGAACCACCATTCGTACCATTCCGTTTGAAGAAGCTACTTTAAATAACCAAGATGTTTTTGTAATTGCTTTTGGTGCGGGAGATGCCGAAAATTCCAATGCTACTCATGGTTACGATCAGGTAAGTACGCTAGTTGGAATTAACTACAACGATAACATTCGCTTACTATACAATGGAAATTGGATAGATTTATGGGGTGATGTTTCGGGATCACCCTTTACAATTTCTCAAAAAGGATATACGTATAGACGAAAAAATAATATTTTAAACACTCCAAGCACAACATGGAATCAGGACGACTGGGAAGCTTTCCAAACTGTTGATTATACAGATATAGGCACTTATAATTTTTCCTCTGGAATTCCTCCACAAATTCTAACCCAACCTACAAATAATAGTATGGGTTGTAGTTTATATGTTCAATTCTCGACAGTCGCGGAAGAAGGCTTTATTGGACAAAAACAATTACAATATCAATGGTTTTTTAATGCTCCCGAAACCGATATTTGGACGGAAGTCATTGACGACCTTAATCACGATGACACGCAAACAGCAACATTAAAAATCTTAAATACAGTTGAAACCGACGGCAACCAATATTATTGCAGAATATTAGAAGATTCTAATTTATGCTATACAGCGACTGCTACGGTAAAAGTTTCTATTAATGAAAGTATTTGGACAAATACCGGTTGGCAGGATAATATAGGACCCTCCGTAAATTCTTTCACGGTACTAAATCATGATTATAACACGGTAACACATGGAAACATGACCACATGTGGCTTGTATATACCTTTAGGAAAGTCATTAATTATAGATAGTGAATCTTATGCAAAGGTGATTGACAAATTACATGTTGAAGGAGAATTAATTGTTAAAAACAAAGGCTCTTTTGTTCAGGAAAATGATTCCGAAATTATAAATTCTGGTATAATTACTGTTGAAAAAGAAACTGCAGTTTTAAACGCTTGGTACGAATACACATACTGGAGTTCTCCTGTTTCCAATGAGACATTCGACCCCGTTTTTAATAATTCACAACGGTTATACTGGTATAACTCTTTAAATTTTGTCGACATTTATAAAGAAGAAAACAACAATAATGCCCAAGCACTTGGCCAAGATGATGTAGACGACAACGCAAACGATTGGCAAGCGATTGGGGACAATACAGAAATAAAAAGGACCGATAATTTAATTCCAGGAGTTGCCTATGCGGCTACACACTCTGAATTAAATTTTACGCCTGGAGCAAAATACACCTATTCCTTTTCAGGAAATTTCAACAACGGTACGATACTAACTCCTGTAGAAAGAAATGATGAATCACACTTAGATACCAATTTTAATTTAATAGGAAACCCCTACCCTTCCGCTATAGATGTTACCGCTTTTTTCCAGGCCAATGTACACTCCATTAATGCCAACGGGACTCTAGAAGGCGCCATTTATTTATGGTCTCATGACACCCCGCCATCTGATACATTTAATGGTAATGATGTCTATAATTTCAGCCCTTCGGATTACGCTATAATTAATGGTTCCGGATCGGTTGCTGCTCAAGAAGGCACGGGGACAAAACCAGATAATTTTATTCCGTCTTGCCAAGGGTTTTTTATTCAATTCTCAGACAATTATCCAACGCCTACTGGTCATGTTATTTTTAATAACGACATGCGGGTAACAGATAAAAACGCTCAGTTTTTTAGAACCTCAGAATCTAATAAATTATGGATTAATTTAACTTCAGATAACGGTGTTTTCAGTCAGACTTTAGTTAGTTATATTTCTGGAGCAAAAGATGAATACGATGGTAGTTTTTATGATGTAGACACGCAAATTGCTAAAGATGTTCCTGCAAAACTGTATTCAACAATGCCGAATTCGGACAAAAAATTCATTATTCAAGGAAAAGCTCTACAGAGTATTAATGCCGACGAAAAAATTAATTTAGGATTACATCTATCTATTAAAGTGCCGACAATCTACAAAATATCTTTGGATGATTTTGAAGGTGAATTCTTAACTCAAAACGAACTATTCTTAGAAGATACTTTTTTAAATACATACCATGATTTAAAAACATCTTCCTATACGTTTACATCAGAACCAGGAACATTTAATAATCGGTTTAATCTAACTTTTAAATCACATTCATTAAACATTGAAACATTTGATAAGGCTTCACAATTTCAAATCATTCAATTGCCGACCAATGATATTATTTTCAATTTAGATTCAGAACACATTCAAATGCAAAGTATCGAAATCTACAATATACTAGGTCAGAAAATTCACCATTTAAAACCTCACACAAATCGTGATGTTTTAAGCGCCATTTCCTTACATCATGGTACCTATATCGCTTCTGTAAGCTGTAGTAATTCAGTTCAATTTAAAAGAAAATTCATTAAAAAATATTGACCCTTTATAATGCATATTTCACTGCCAAAATTAAGTTTCTACCTGCACCAGAAATTCCTGAAGAATAAGGTCGATACCGTTGATCTGTGAGGTTTTCTAAACTCGCAATTAAGGTAAGATCTGGATTGCATTTATATTGTGTACGTAAGTTAAAAGTGTACCAAGACGGCGTATACGGATTTCCATCTTCATCGGCGGCATACATATAATCTTTACTCTGTTCTGAAGGTGCTAAATCGTTATAAGACATTTCATCATTATACATCGCATATGCATCTATGGTTAATTTTTTATTCTGCCATGTAAGATGTGTATTTCCAAAATCTGGAGCCGCATGTCTTAAAGGTAACTTCTCGTCATCCTCCAATTCATAACCACCAATAACATTATATTGAGATGTTAATTTTAAAGCTTTAGTAAAGTGAATCTGAATTCCCACTTCGAAACCATAAATACGAGCTTCTGCAGCATTCTGCATAGATTGCACACGACTATACTCTCCGTTATAATCGATGTAAGAATTGCCATCTAACTCAGAATCTCTACGTACCAACGCATCGTCTAAAAACGTATAATATGTTGCAGCATCTATAATAACCTTATCTTCAAAATTTAAACGCACTCCTAAATCCCCAGTATAGGCGTACTCAGGGCTTATGTCATTATTTGGAACAACTACAGCTCCAGGCTCGGAATCGAAAACTTTACCAACATCGTCGATATTTGGCGCTCTAAAAGCTGTCGAAAAATTTAATTTCCATTGAATTATTTCGGCAGGAATCCAACTAACCCCAGCCGTCCCTGTTAATGCACCTGTATTCACATCTGACGTTTCAAATGGTAAGTTTAAAAACACATTATTTTCTTTAAAATCTGCATGAGCTAAAACATGATTATAACGTAATCCCGTTTGCAAAACAAATTGAGAACTAGGTTTATATTTAAAATTTGTATACACAGACATCGAAGACCAATCGGAATTATTTGGATACCTAGATAGCGCTGTTATAGTAGTATTGTCGTCTATATTCTCTTGCTCTCCAAAGGAGTTAACTTTATTAAAAACATACTCTACACCATAAAACAATTGCGTCTTTAAACTAAGTTGCTTCTCGAAATCTATATTTGCAGAAATAGCATCTACGTCTTCATTTGTAGAATTTCGAAGTGGCGACTGGTAATCTCTATCAATTCTACTTTCTTGAAAATTCTGATAAGCTACATTCGCTTGAAATTTATCAAAAAACACAGAATGACTACTTAATTTAGTGACTTGTAAATTAGACATAAACCAACGTTGTGGCCCATAATTCCATTCTGCCGAACGCAATTCATCTCCTTTATATCGGATTAACCTGTCGTATCTTGAATAATCTGAAGTTGTAGAGTAATACAATCCTAGATCGAAATTTAAATCGTTTCCTGGCTCGAATCGAACCTTTTGCATAAGGTTAATTTGATCGTATCCTGTTGGGACTTGAACCTTAGGGTTTGGATTCTCAACAATATTATCTATCCCATTTTCTGTAACCACATATTCTGGTCTTAAATAATCGTCTGGACCATGACTCCCCATTCTTAGATCGTCGAAATCGGTATAACTCACACTACTTAGAAATGCCCACTTTTTTAATCCGATGTTAAAATCTAAATGCCCCGTTTTTTCATTATTAGCAGTAGCATATCGTGCAACCGCATTTGCCGAGAAATCCATATTATCGGTATAAGACAGTTTTGGTTT
The DNA here is from genome assembly GCF_042427615.1 of Formosa undariae. Lineage (NCBI taxonomy): Bacteria > Pseudomonadati > Bacteroidota > Flavobacteriia > Flavobacteriales > Flavobacteriaceae > Formosa > Formosa undariae. The sequence continues at coordinate 447,074 of NZ_JBHMEZ010000001.1, forward strand.
TTTAGTATAAAAACTCATAACACCTCCAATGGCATCACTACCATAAACTACCGAACCGGCACCTAAAATTACTTCGGTATGTTCGATAGCAAAGGGGTCTATCGAAATTACATTCTGTACATTTCCTGCTCTAAAAATGGCATTATTCATACGAACGCCATCCACTGTAATTAATAATCTATTAGTAGATAAACCACGAATCATCGGGCTTCCTCCTCCCAACTGACTCTTCTGAATATAAACATTTCCTGTGTTTTCAAGTAAATCTGCGCTAGTTTGCGGATTATCGAACGTAATTGATTCTGCCGAAATTGATGCTATTTTCTGAGGAATATCGCGTTTACCTTGCTCAAATTTGGAAGCTGAAATCACAACCTCATCAAGTCCTTCTGTTAAAGGTTCTAGGGATACACTTAACACTGTTTTTAATTTCATTTTTTCAATAGAAAAATACTGAAATGATAAATGTTTGAAAAATAGTATTTCATTATCTTTAAACTTATCAAGTGATACAACACCATTTAAATCTGATATTTCACTTTGTGATTTATCGGCATTATAAATGACAACACCAGAAATAGATTCGTTATTTTGACTATTTAAAACAGTAATATTTTGGGAAATACTTGAAAGGGAGATAAAGAAAAAAAATGCGAAAAGTAATTTTAAATTCATACAGAATCTTTGGTCGGTTATTAATTGAATACTTGATTAAAAATGGCTAATGATTTTGGTTTTTTAAAGTGACCAAGGTGCAACTCGTAATATAGGAGCAATAGGTCTAAAACCGATTGTCGTTGCTTAGAGCCCATTTTAATTGTTTTTAGGTCATCAAAAAGCATGCCTAATAAGAGCTTAAAAATCTTTAAATCGTCTCCTGTTACAGAATAGATACTTGTAGCATGTTTTTCGAATTGTCCAGTACTTAAATTGAAGTAATTATAATGCATATTCGTAGTATCTGGGAAACAACCAAGAAACGTTGTTAAATGCACCAAAAAAACCAAATGAAAATTCGCTGATTCGGTCGTAGTATCTAAAGTATTTAAAGCCGATTCTATATATTCAAACAACGCTTCGTTTGCTTCTTCCTCTTTTAAAACCATAGCCAAAACATCGGCTATAAACATAACGATAGCACTCTTAACCACCTGTGTATGAAGCGTGCCATACAGAACATTAATTTTCACATCTTTTAATGTCTGTAGTGATCTATTTTGTTTGATATCTGCTTCGATCTGTATTTGAGAAAGCAATTGAAAATAAGCGACTTTAGCATTTCCTTTTTTACTTTTTAATACACCCCGCAATAAGAAACTAACGACACCAAAATCTTTAGCATAACAACGTACAATAAGATCATGTTCACGATACTTTAGTTTAGATAAAACAATGGCAGGAGAAGAATAAAACATTATCGAATTACCATTAATTTAAGCACTTTAGTTTCGAAAGTCTCGGTGTCCGAAAGCATAATTAAATACACTCCAGATCGCACTACATTATTGGCCAAGTTTTTACCATTCCAGAAAGCAGTTCCCCCATCAATTTCCAGATTCGAACCACCAAATCTAGAATTCACATTGGCTTGAGCTTCTGCAACTAAATTCCCTTCAATATCTGTGATTTTTATATTCACACGATCTGTTAATCCTTTAATTTTAACCAGTTCGTCTACTATATTAAATGTTGGACGCACCGGGTTTGGATACACATAAGCATCGTTATAATTGTCCTTAGTTTCTGAGCTTCCTGAATAGAACGCAACTAAACCACTTTCTGTAGCTATAAACACTTTTCCGTTTGAATTATCTATACTAATATCGGATATATTATTTGAAGGAATAGGCGAATTGTCTTTTGTGAAATGATAAATGGCTTCTTGTCCATCTGAAGAAAAATAATAAACACCAGAACCAATGGTTCCAATCCATTTATTATTAGACCCGTCGACTTCTATACTTGAGATGTACTCTTGCGCCAATAACTCTTTCGCAATACCGTCGTCTAGAATGATAATTTCACTGACTTGAACATTAGAATCTGTAAAGAAAGACGACGTATTATAAAGTACCCTTAACCCTCTAGCTGTTCCAATCCACAGTTGGTTACTATTATCCAGAGCAACGGCAGAAACACTCACTGTAGGCATATTTTGGCTTTCTTCATTCAGACTCTTAATTTTAGAAGTTCCTGATTTAAAATCATAACCTATTATTCCGTTTTTAAAACTTCCCACCCAAGCGACCCCGGAGTTATCTATCACGATATCGGAAAAGCCCCATTCCCCACCAAAAGCATCAGTATACAAACCTTCAAAACTATAAGATTTCCATTGGTTCGAATTAGGATCATACGAATTTAACGGACTTTGTACACGACCACTTAAAGTATACAATAAGCCATCGCCATCGAATGTTGAGGCACTAAGTCTAATCTCTGTTGAATTAGGTAATGCAATGGGATCTAAAGTACTGTTCGTCTCATTGAATAACTTAGTAGCAAGATCTGCATCTACCTCTAAAAGACCTTTTTGAAAAGAACTTATAAATACCTGACTAATTTTATTAGGATTAACACTTATAGCATTCAAATTTGTTGTTCCTAAGATACTATCGGTAGGAATATTTTTCCACGCTCCGTTTTTTAAATGGCTAACTCCTCGAGTTTGTATTGGAAATGGATTATAACTTAAAGTATAATCACCATAGGTTACCCAAGCATTATTGTAGCCTGCTTTAACTGAAAACGGAATATTCATTGATGGGCCATCTGGGCGAATTTCTTTAAAAGAAAAAGGATTATCTATTGGAGATTGTAAAACACCTAAACTACTAGAGCCGATGTAAAAACTATCGATCGTAGTAATTGCGGAAGTATAATTAGTACTAAAAGCATCATTTTGACCAACCTCTGCAATAATTCTCAAATCAGCATCGTATAAATACACATGGTTTATTGTTGTAATTACAAGTTCATTATTTGCAGATTTAACATCTAAAGGAGCCGTAGGAAATTGAATTGAACCGTTAATATTTGTACCCGTTACTTTATAAATAAAACGTCCAATATCTACAGCATATACATTATTTGAAACAGCTTCTACAGCTGTAAATTGGCCACTCGAAATTTTAGTCCATTGTTTGTAATCTATTAAATTACTATTACTGAGTTCGGCACGTTTTAATCCTATAAAGTCAAGTCCAGCCGCAAAAATATATCCTTCAGAAACTGTAGTTTGTGTCACTACACTTTGCACTCCAGAATCGCCAATAAAATAGGTATCTCCAAATTCTAAACGATTTAAATTATAGACCGAAATTCCATAATTTGTAGATATATATATTAAACCTTCATTTTCATTAAAATGATTAATCTTCTTGCTTGTTGGTGGAATTGTTGGCTTATCGACAATGTCTACCACGCTTAAAACCTTTGAATCCTCCTCTAAAAAAATTTCAATTAAACCATTCTCGTAACCTATAACCAATGCTTCGAAATCGAGGCTGTAATGAATAGTTGAAATAAGCTCTCCTGAAAGCCCTTGAATAGAGGAAAGTGTACTTGTCTCCTGCGTTAAAATATTGTAAGTAAACACAGCATTTTCCGATGCCGCATAGATTTTACTTTCGCTAGCAGTTACATCTTTAATATTATTGTATGAAAAATGTCCTTCCCAAGAATCGGAAAAATCTTGTGCTACTGAGATTAAAGGGCATAACACCAAGAAAAGGAAAAGAATTCTTTTAAACATAGATGATTTTTATTATTTCAAATATATTTATAAGTAACGAGTTTTATGGTAAAATAATACACTAAAGAAAAAAAGCTTTCCAAATCGGGAAGCTTTTAAAAAATATTATCCTTCAAAATCCATATCATCGCCATCTCCGCCGCCTTCACCGCGTTCTTGACGTTTCTTTTGCTGATTGAAACGGTATGTAAACGCTAAGTTAAACGAACGCTGTCTGCGTTGATATTCACTATCGCTTATATACGTATCTGTTGTAGAAAGCGTTGATCTTTTCATAGAATTGAATACATCGTTTACATTTAAAGTTAAGGATGCATTTTTATTAAAAATCTCCTTACTAAATGCTAAACTACAGTAAAACATACCATCGGTTTTATTTTGTGCATCTTCTTCAGGACCGCGATACATTAAACGTGTTTGCCATTCTACTTCTGCAGGTAAAGTCACTTTATTGTTAAATCTGACAAACCAACTTAAATTATCTGCATCGAAATTAATTCCGTTATAATCGCCGCGAGTAATCGAGTTATAGAAATTAAAGTTCCCATTCATACTCCATTTTTTAGTCGGCTTATAGGTTGTTGTAAATTCAAAACCGTAACGATCGTTTGTCGCCAAATTAATTGGAGAACGCTTAATAACCGGAATTTCCGTTCCTCCAATCACAACCGTTTCTCCTGTCGCTTCACTTATAAATGTGAATACATCTGTAGAGTGCTGATAATAGACAGAACTGTTTAAAGTTACTTTTCCTAATTCGTTTAAGTATCCTAAATCTAAAGCTGAAGAATAACTAGGATCTAAATCTGGATTCCCTTGAAATAAGTTTGTAGAACTACTTCTAGAAGGGAAAGGGTTTATATAACGTGATCTTGGTCTTCGAATCCTTCTATTAAAACCTAACATAACACTTTGGTCTTCGCTAATTTCATACCCTAAATTCACTGTAGGAAAGAAACCTAAATAATCTTTTTTCTCGTAATCATTACTGGTTACTTGATCTATAGTGACACTTGTAGACTCCATTCTTAACCCTAATAAATACGAAAACTTATCTTTTATTTTACTACCATATTGTGTGTAAACAGCATTAATATGTTCTTTGTAAATTAAATTATTACTTACGTCCGTATCTATTACAAACTCATTATTTTCTTTAAAAGCTAAAGTATAATCTGTATCTAAAGTATTGAAATTACCACGGTAACCAAATTCAAACTGACTGTCTTCTCCTAACGGTAATACGTAATCTGCTTGCAACAATAATTCTTCTTGCCCTTCCAAAGTTCTTACAGTCTCGGTATCTAATCCATTCTCGGTAATAAGAGAATTTTCATCTTCTGAGGTATCTTCATATTGAAAATCGAATGTTAACACATGACCAGGAGTATCGAATTGCTTATTGAAATTCAAAGAATACTGCATCGTTTTATCATCTTCGGTTTCAGGATCGAAACGCAACGTTTCATTAAGTATATTTCCTAAATTATCGACTTCAAAGATATTGTTTGTCGTATTCGAACTGTTATCATTATTCTTATAAAACACAGCTCCCGTTACAGACGTATTATCTGTAATATACCATTCTACACCCAAGTTGGTATTGATTCCTTTACTAATGCGATCAAAATCTCTGTACTCGTTTAAATACGTGTCTGGAAGATCGTTTATAATGTTGCCATCATCATCAAACTCATAATTAAAATAATCTGTTTCTGTAGACGATTTTCCTGGTGATTCTCTATAAGAATACCCCGTAGTATTAAAGAAATTAAAATCGCCTGTTCTATAGTTTATATTTCCTGAAACTCCGGCCATATTTGGATACCCACCGTTAGCAGTAATAGAACCATTAAATCCTTGCAACTTACTACGTCTTAAAATAATATTTAAGATTCCTCCCGTTCCTTCTGCGTCATATCTTGCAGATGGAGACGTAATAACCTCAACACGTTCGATAGCATCTGCAGGTAATTGATTAAGTGCTTCTGTAGAATTAAGCCCTACCAAACCAGAAGGTTTACCATTAATAAGAATAGTAACATTATCGTTTCCTCTTAATGCTACGTTCCCTTCTATATCGACAGAAACTGACGGTACATTGTCTAAAACATCGCTTACCGTACCACCACTTACTGTTAAATCCTGACCAACATTATAAATCTTTTTATCAAGTCTGATATCTACCGTAGTTTTTTCGGCAATAATTTCAACCTCAGCCAAAGACTCTGTATCTAGAGCCAAAATAACGGTTCCCAGATTAGTGTTTTTTGATAAATTTTTATTTTGAATCGTTTGCTTTTTGAATGAAATGTACTCGAAAGACACATTATAAACGCCTACAGGAACAGGAATATTAAATTTCCCATCCATATCTGTAATCCCGCCTGTTACTACACTATTATCTTTACTGTTTCTAAAGGCAACTGTAGCGTATTCCAAGGGTTGTTTGGTTTCCTGATCAATAACAACACCTGTTATTTTAACGTCTTTACCTGATTGTGCCTGAATATTAAAGCAAATAACCAAAAAAAGCAGACTAAAAACCACTCGTTTTATCAAATTCATAAATGTATCTTTTAATTAAATAAGACCGCAAAGAACGAATTTGGTTTAGTCAACTTTAGTTAAAAGGTTGTTAAAACAAAAAAAACGGCTATATTTTATATGTTAAACTATAGACGTCATAAGATTATAATATTTTCGTAATGTCTTGAGGAGGTCTACCAATTACAGCTTGATCCCCATTTAAAACTATCGGCCGCTCTATAAGTTTTGGATGCTTAATCATGGCTTCAATAATAGCTTCATCTGTAAGATTTTCATCTCTAAAATTCTCTTTCCAAATCGCTTCATTTTTACGCACCAAATCGATTGGCATAATATCCAATAAGTCGATTATGCGTGTGAGTTCGGCTTTAGTAGGAACATCTTCCAAATACTTTATAATAGTGAAAGGTTTTCCTGAAGCGTTAAGAATATCTAGTGCCTCGCGTGATTTACTACATCTGTTATTGTGATAAATTGTAATCATAATTAATTGCGATTATAAGTTATTAGTATCTTCTGTTTTTTGCCCCATCATCATTAAATAGGCTTTTAAAAAGGCATCGATATTTCCATCCATTACAGCATCGACATTCCCTGTTTCGTGGGCTGTTCTAACATCCTTAACTAATTTATACGGATGCATAACGTAATTACGAATCTGACTTCCCCACTCTATCTTCATCTTTCCTGCTTCAATATCTTCTCGCTGCGCTAATTGTTTTTGTAATTCAATTTCGTACAATTGAGATTTCAACATTTGCATGGCTCTAGATCGGTTATCGTGTTGAGAACGTGTTTCAGAACATTGTATTTGAATACCTGTGGGCTTGTGTAAAAGCTGCACTTTAGTTTCAACTTTATTCACATTTTGTCCACCGGCACCACTAGATCGTGCTGTTGTTATTTCAATATCTGCTGGATTAATATCAATTTCGATCGTATCATCTACAAGCGGATATACGTATACTGAAGCAAAACTTGTATGACGTTTGGCATTACTATCGAATGGAGATATACGCACCAAACGATGCACGCCATTTTCACCTTTTAACCAACCGAAAGCAAAATCGCCTTCAAGCTCTAAAGTCACCGTTTTTATTCCAGCAACATCACCTGCCTGATAGTTTAGCTCTTTAACTTTAAATCCGCTTTTTTCGGCATACATTAAGTACATACGCATTAACATATTCGCCCAATCGCAACTCTCTGTTCCTCCTGCTCCCGCAGTTATCTGTAGCACCGCACTTAAACTATCGCCTTCTTCAGACAACATATTTTTAAATTCGATGTCTTCTAAAAGTGTTTGCGCCTTGTTGTAATGTGTCGTAACCTCTTCTAGCGTCGTATCTCCTTCTTTGTAGAATTCGTACATGACTTCCAAATCGCCAACTAAAGCAGTTGCCGTATTAAAATCTGCTACCCATTTCTTTTTAACACGAAGCGATTTCATAATCACTTCGGCTGCTTTAGAATCGTTCCAAAAATTAGGGTCGAAAGTTTGCTCTTCTTCGTTTTGTATTTCTATGAGTTTGACATCTATGTCAAAGATATTGCCTTAACGACGTAAGGCGATGTGAAAGATCTTTTATTTGATCTAAGGTTATCATATTCTTTTTATTTTACTCAAAAGTACTACACTTTTTTTCAAAAAATAAATCTAACGGTAGATTATTGTTCATATGTAACTTCTACGGTATGTTTAATTTTTTTATCTCCAAGCGAAAACAAAAATTGTTTTGAAGGCTCACAATCATTATAATCTTGTCCGTGTGAAATTTTCACATGATTATGACTTACCAATAAATCATTTATTGGGTCGAAACCAATCCAACCTAATTTTGGAATATAGACTTCTGCCCAAGCATGGATTTGAGAATCATTGAAAAAATCGTTCCCTTGGTGCAAATAACCTGACACATAACGCGCAGGAACATTGTTCTGTCTAATAATTGCTAAAAACAAATGCACAAAACCCTGACTGCCCGCTGCCTTCTTTTCGATAACGTCTTTTAAAGCCATCTCTTGATCTGTGACGTCTTTTCTAAAGCTTAGATAGTTATAAACCCAGCTATTCAATTGTATGATATTATCTAAAATATGCTTAGACGTATCGAATTTAAAAATGCGTAAATGTTCTTTTGGTAAACGTGTAAGTGCTGTAATACTTAGCGAAGACTCAAAATCTACTTTAAAATCTAATGTGCTTATTGCGATATAATCGTCTTCGACCTTAGAAGCCGCATCTACTTTAACCGACTTAATTTCAGTTTTTTTCATTTTAAAAACAGCTTCAAAACGCATGGTTTCAAAAGGTTTTTTATAATGAATTCTCACGGTATCGAAATCATATCCATTTATAGATTTTTCTATCGGACAATCTAACGAAGTACTAAATTTACTAGAAACCAAATCTTGAGTTTCATTATTTTGAGGAATAACTAAAAACTGCCAAAAAGCTTCGAAAACAGGGTTTTCGTAAATATTTTCGGCAGTATATTTTATTGTATAATTGAACATCTTGTTAATAATTAGGAAGTGTTCAAATTAAAACTATTTCTAAATACGATTATATTTTTTCTTGATAAAAATACTCTTCTTCAATCTTTTCGCTTATTCGAATTAGGCTATCAAATGTGTCGGCTAGAAAACCTTTTACATCTTCTGGTATTTCTTCTATTGTTTTATACTTATACTCACATCTCATTTTCCCTATTAAAAATGTAGCGGTGTCTTTTTCACGCGCTTTTAATGGATCGAGCATGGTTATATATGTTTGTATCTCGTCTAAACAACTTAATATCGTTCTTGGAGATCTTGGATTTAGAATTAAAAATTCTAATGCAGAATTTTGTGTGGGTGCTTTTTTATACACTCTACGATTAACGTCTAACACGTTAAGACATTTTAAAAGTGTAGTCCACTCAAAACTCTTTTTTAATAGTTTAGGTTTATTGATTGTAGCCTCCACCGCATCATCGTACTTTATTTGTAAAATACGAGAAACTTGTGTCGCTCTTTCAATATTCATACCTAATTTAATAAGTGCATATACCTCGTCATGTAACATGGTACTACGCATTTTCCCTTTCATGATGGTAGATTGATCCATAACATGACTTGTGAAATCGTGCAAACCTCGAGTTACAAAATGCTCTTTAGAATATGCTATAACAGAATGATAATAGGTATTCATAGCCTCATAACAGTCGCTAGAAATTAAATCTCTGGAGCTACTTGCATTCTCTCTAGCATAGGTTATACATTGTAATATAGAATAATGTTTCTCGGGATTTAAGGCCGTGTTATAAAGCACATCCTCTTCTTTTAGAGTTTCTTCATCATATTCTTCTTCTCCAACCATTTCATACATGGATCGAAGCACAAATTGACGGTCTCTAGATAATTTATTAGGCGCGTCTAAAGACGAAAAGTAATTTACATTTGTAAAACGTGCTGTGTGTTCTGCACGCTCCATATAACGCCCCATCCAAAATAAGTTATTGGCTATTCTTGCTAACATATATTATTTATTTTTTTAAAACCCAAGTATCTTTTGATCCTCCTCCTTGAGATGAGTTCACTATTAAATTTCCTTTTTTAAGCGCCACACGTGTTAATCCGCCTTTTAGAACAAATTCTTTGTCCTGACCAAGCAAAGTAAACGTACGCAAATCTACATGTCGTTGCTCGAAAGACTGACAATCGTCTATGTATGTGGCATGCACAGATAGTGATAATATTGGCTGTGCAATATATTTTCTTGGGTTTTCAAGAATCACCTTTTTAACCGCTTCTATTTCTGGTTTGGTTAATCGATTCCCAATAGAGATACCATAACCTCCAGCTTCATCCACAGGTTTTATTACCAAATTATGAATATTTTCTAAAACAAATTTCAACTCTTTTGGCCTACTACAATGGTAGGTATGAACATTATTTAAAATAGGCTCTTCTCCGAGATAAAACTTAATAATCTGAGGCATATACGTATAAATTGCCTTGTCGTCTGCAACTCCGGTTCCAGGAGCATTTACCAAACTAACATTACCTTTTTTATAAGCAGCAAATAATCCAGGAACACCAATCGCTGAATCTTTTTTAAACGCTAACGGATCTAAATACGTGTCGTCTATTCGTCTATAGATAACATCTACTTTTTTAAGTCCGTAAATGGTTTTCATATATACAAAATCATTCTCCACGACTAGATCGCGACCTTCTACTAATTCTATTCCGATCGTTTTTGCTAAAAAAGAATGCTCGTAATATGCAGAATTATAAACCCCTGGTGTTAAGATTACGCAGGTAGGAACATCGACACCCTTAGGCTTAACCGACTCCATAATTTCTAATAAATTTTCTGAGTAATCTGCAACCGGCTGAATTTCGTAATGATTAAAAGCACCAAATAAAGAACGCTTTAAAGCGTTTCGATTATACATTACATAACTCACCCCAGAAGGACACCTAATATTATCTTCTAAAACATAATATTTCCCATCGGAATGCTTAATAAGATCGGTTCCTGAAATATGATTATAAATACCTCCCGCTGGATCCAAACCACCCATTTGCCTTAAATAATTCGCAGAAGAGCTAATTAACTCCATAGGAACAATTCCTGCCTTTATTATTCTTTGATCATGATAAATATCAGAAATAAAAGCATTTAGCGCCTTGCAGCGTTGTAAAGCACCGCGCTCTATAATTTCCCACTCTCCAGCATCAATTATTCTTGGAAATAAGTCGAAAGGGAAAATTTTTTCTTGAGGTTTAGCATCATTATAGACCTGAAAAGTTATCCCCTGATTAAAAGAAGAGGCTTTTGATTTATTGTTTAGATTGATAAAATCTTCAATAGGATAACCATTATATAAATCGAATAATTTCTTATAAACTTCTCTAACATTTTGCTTCTTATCAAAAATCTCATCGAACAATTTATCATTACTATCGTATGAAGAAAAAAGGTGCTTTAAATTGGTTGGTTCCATGCATTTTACGTTTTTCCTAAATTAACAATTATTTTTTGTGTTTTTGGTATAAAAAAAATATTAATTTTTAATTTTTAATCTATATTTCACACTAAAAACACAGCGTTAATAGTAAATTCATAATTACTTAACATATAAATATATTCTAAAATTAGAGAATTTATTCAGATATATTCAACTAACTTTCTACCCTAAAATTCATAAAAAACAGATTCATATGCTTATTGATTTAAGAAGCGATACCGTTACAAAACCATCACCCGAAATGCTAGAAGCTATGATGGCTGCTAAAGTTGGAGACGATGTTTATAAAGAAGATGAAACTATAAATCTTTTAGAAGAACGTATTGCAAAGATGTTTGGGAAACCTCATGCAATGTTTTTTCCTAGTGGCACCATGGCAAACCAAACAGCCATTAAATTACACACTAATCCCGGCGACCAGGTTATTTGCGACAAATATGCACATATATATAATTACGAAGGCGGAGGTGCATCTTTTAACAGCGGTGTTTCTTGTAAATTAATAGATGGAAATCGAGGCATGTTTAACGCTCAAGATGTTATTGATGCTATTAACCCTCCAGAATTTTACCATAACCCACTTTCAAAATTAGTAGAAGTTGAAAACACGACGAATAAAGGGGGTGGTGCATGTTGGGATTTTAAGGAATTAGAGAGAATAAAATCGGTATGCACAGCACATAACTTAGGGTATCATTTAGATGGTGCTCGCCTATGGAATGCTTTAGTAGCAAAGAACGAAACTACAGAACAATACGGTGATGTATTCGACACTATTTCTGTTTGCCTAAGCAAAGGGCTTGGATGTCCTATAGGATCGGTTTTAACTGGAGACGAGAAATTTATGAAAAATGCGTTACGTATAAGAAAAATGCTAGGTGGTGGTATGCGCCAAGGTGGTTTTTTAGCAGGTGCAGGACTTTACGCTTTAGACCATAATATTACGCGTTTATCTGAAGACCACAATAAAGCCAAGGAATTGGGGGAGCATTTAAAAATGTTAAGCGTTGTAAAACACGTTGAACAATCGGAAACCAATATTGTGATTTTCGAATTAGACGAAGTTAAAAACAGTAATGCCTTCATCTCTAAACTTAAGAACTATAACATTTTAATAAGCGATATGGGACAGGGTAAACTACGCCTGGTTACACATTTAGATTACACTAATGATATGCACTCTAAAGTTTTGGACACTTTCAAAGCATTAAAATTTTAAAATAAAACCAAAAAAAAGAGCCTTTAGAAATAAAATCTGAAGGCTCTTAAATATTATTGACAGAAATAGCCTAAACTACTCCTTGTGCCAACATCGCATCTGCTACTTTAACAAAACCTGCAATATTTGCACCTTTTACATAATCTACATATCCGTCTTCCTGAGTTCCGTAATCGACACAAGATGCATGAATATCATTCATAATCTGATGTAATTTTTCATCAACCTTTTCTCTCGGCCAATTTAAACGCAGTGAATTTTGACTCATTTCTAAACCTGAAGTTGCAACCCCTCCAGCATTAGATGCTTTCCCTGGAGAAAACAATACTTTAGCATCTTGAATAATTTCAATAGCTTCTGGTGTTGTAGGCATATTAGCACCTTCGGCGATAGCAATAACATTATTTGCTATTAATAATTTCGCATCGTTAGCATCTAATTCATTTTGCGTTGCACACGGCATTGCTAAATCACATTTTATAGACCAAGGTCGTTCTCCTGCTATAAATTTCGCATTAGGATATGCATCTACATATTCGTTTATACGTCCGCGTTTTACATTCTTAAGCTCCATAACAAAAGCCAACTTTTCAGCATCTATCCCATCAGCATCATAAATATATCCTGAAGAATCTGAAAGCGTAACTACTTTAGCTCCAAATTCTGTAGCTTTTTCACATGCATATTGAGCCACATTTCCAGAACCTGAAATAACAACAGTTTTACCTTCAAATGATTCGTTACGAGTATCTAACATATTTTTCGCAAAATAAACAGCACCATAACCCGTCGCTTCTGGACGTATTAATGAACCACCATATTCCATTCCTTTACCAGTTAACACTCCGGTAAATTCGTTACGTAATCTTTTATACTGACCAAATAAATACCCAATTTCTCGTCCGCCAACACCAATATCTCCGGCAGGTATATCTGTATTCGGACCAATATGGCGACTTAATTCGGACATGAAAGACTGACAAAAAGCCATCACTTCATTATCACTTTTACCCTTAGGATTAAAATCGCTTCCACCTTTTCCTCCACCCATAGGCAGAGTTGTTAAGGCATTTTTGAAGGTTTGTTCAAATCCTAAAAATTTTAAAATACTTAAATTCACTGAAGGATGAAAACGCAATCCTCCTTTATAAGGACCTATAGCAGAATTAAATTCTACTCTAAACCCTCTATTTACTTGAATTTCTCCTTTATCATCAATCCAAGCTACTCTAAAAATTATTGTTCGTTCTGGTTCAACGATACGTTCCAATAATTTTTTTCCTTTATATTTTGGGTTATTCTCAATAAACGGAATTACAGTCTCCGCAACTTCGTGCACTGCTTGAAGAAACTCAGGTTCGTGACTATTAGTTTGTTCCACGAACTCTAAAAAAGCATTTATTTGATTTTTCATTTTATAAAAATTACGATACTATTAAATAAGCATTAGTTTCTGAACTACAAATATACATTATCTACAAAAAACACTTTCCTTATTTTAATATTTCACAATTATTTTGTTGTTAAATAAATCTAAACAACGAAATACATAGAATTATTTGATTAATACTAATCATTTTATATATTTGCTTTGCTATTAATACCTACATAACAGCATCTATTTTTAAATAAAATGCTAAAAAACCTAAAACGTTTATTATTCGTAATATATTTTTGCTGTTTCTATTCTGCTTTTTCACAAACAGGATTTGAGTTAGGCATACTTGCGGGCCCTGTACAAGTACGTTCTGATTTTGGACTACGAGGAGACGGTACTACAAACTCTGGAAACATAGGATATGGCGTAGGCCTTATGCTAGACATAAATCCAATGGACTGGGGAGGAGGAGAACGACTTATAGAAAACTATATCGTAGATCACTTTAAACTTCGTTTCGACGTCTCTTACAACAAAACACAATTAAAACATTACGGTCAATATGTTGATTCTGATAGCAATAGTGAGAACACTATTAAATTAAAAAATCAACGTGGGGAATCTAAGAATATTAACACAGGAGCTTTCCTAGAATATTATCCATTAAGTAACAGAAAGTTTTATTACCATCTAATGGATTTTAGTCCTTATGCAATATTCGGATTTCAATATATATATGCACAACCGGGAGCAAACACCACCAATTCAAGAGATCTTTATAGTGAATGGCTACCAGGTTCTGTAAACACAGGTACCTTCAATGCCCTATCTATTGACACTGGGGTTGGAATACGTTATAAAGTAAGTGATTATTCCGACTTCCTAATAGAAGCTAAAGTTCAGTTTTACACAAGTGACTGGGTAGACGGATTAAACCATCAGTTAAGTTATAACAAAAATAACGACTCGTTAATCTGGATTAATATAGGTTATGTATACTATATTAATTAATATCGCTCTTCAGCTGTACTAGATTTAATTAACACACCTTTAATATATAAATCTTAACTTTTACTTCTGTTATCTAACTGCAATATGTACCTTTATTATAGAATTATAAAGTTATTATATGCAACTTAGACTACACCCTTTTCTTATTATTTTTAGCCTTCTTACTTTGGCTTCATGTACCGAAAAACAAGCCATTATTTTTACAGAAGAATCCATCACGGCTCCCAACAATACAATTGTTGAGATTAATATTCCAATGGCGGTAGGAGACAGTAAAGCTGCGTTGCTTATTAATACAACATTAAAAAAACGCGTTGCTTCGGAACTTGAATTTAATCAAGAAATTCAAGCCACCAATACCATTGAAGCCAACATAGAAAACTTCAATAGTGAATACATCAGTTTTAAAAATGAATTTCCAGAAAGCGCACAAGAATGGGAAGCTCAAATTGACGGTGAGATTATGTTTGAATCCCCAGAAATTATTAGTATTTCACTAACATCTTACACAAATACTGGAGGCGCTCATGGAATTTTAATAATTAGCTTCTTAAATTTTGATGGACAGACAGGCGAACTTATTCAAAACGATGAGCTCATCGAGAACGCAGAACAATTCAATCAACTAGCAAATCCATATTTCGATGAGGCTATTTCAGAGAAAAAAGACATGTATTTAGACACTGAAAAATTCATTTTACCTCAAAATATTGGATACAGCGCGGATGGATTAATTTTACTATATAACACCTACGAAATAGCTCCATACGCCGCCGGAATCACGGAATTTGTTATTCCTTTCGACAAGGCAAATTCTTATTTAAAGTTTGACGGATTTTAATAACGACTTTACTATACCTAAATGAAGACCTTCATGAAACAAGACAAAAGTTAAGGCTTCATCTATATTGTGTATTGTTGTTCCTGTCGTTTCTGGTGTATATTCCGGAAAGTTCACAAAGGCATTATTACTATAATTTACCTGAGTTTGCTTAGCCGTTTCTGTTAATAATTCACTTATAAGATTAACATCTGCCTGAGTTACATCGGCTTCTGGTTTAGACCCTTTTTTGTAAGCATCCACAAAATCGTCGGAGACTAACATTGGCACTCCAGATAATTTATAAATCAGAACCTGCTCGGTAGCAATAACATGAGCGATATTCCAAATAATATTATTATTGTAACCCGTCGGAATTTTATTTAATTCTTCTAGACTTAGTTGTTCTAAAAATAATTTAAAAAATCCTCTCGTTTTTTCAAACACTTCAAAAGTAAAATTCATTATATCTATTTTTGACTAAATATAAGTGAAACTCATTAAAATGCCTTTATTTTGCAAGTAAATAACACAATCATGAAAAAGATATACTACTTAAAAACGTGCAATACTTGCATGCGTATTATTAAGGAATTAGACCTTCCAAATGATGTCGTTTTTCAAGACATAAAAGAAACTCCAATAACTGTTGCTCAACTTGAAGACATGCACAAATTATCAGGTAGTTATGAAGCTCTTTTTAGTAAACGTGCCAAACTATACAAAGAAATGGATTTAAAAAATCAGACCTTAGAAGAAGCTGATTACAAAAATTACATTTTAGAGCATTATACCTTTTTAAGCCGCCCGGTTTTAATTTACAATAATGAAATTTTTATCGGAAATAGTAAAAAATCGGTAGCCGCTGCCAAACAAGCTATACATGAATAAACGCACATTAGCATTAGTTTTACTCTTCTTAGTTCAAGTATTTTATGGATTAAATTACGGCTTTGCCAACGACGTTATAGACGGTGGTTTCATCAAGCCAGCTGGATTTATTTTACTACGTTTGTTAGGAGCCACAACTCTGTTCTGGATTTTGGGAATATTTATTCCTAAGGAAAAAATTGACAAGCAAGATTACTTAACCTTTATAGCCGCAGCATTTTTTGGGATGTTCCTAAACATGCTCTCTTTTTTTAAAGGTTTAGAATACACCACCCCTATCCATGCCTCTGTAATATCTACAATTACACCAATTGTTGTACTTGTACTTTCCTCTATTTATTTAAAGGAAAAGATTACCTCTTTAAAAATTATTGGAATCGTTTTAGGATTTTCTGGAGCTATAATTCTGAGTATTTATGGAAAAGCCATACATTCCGGCGATAACATCTTACTAGGGAATTCTCTGATTATTCTTAATGCTACCGCTTTTAGTATCTACCTAATAATAGCGAAAAAACTAACAGCTAAATATCATCCGCTAACTATTATAAAATGGCTATTCCTTTTAGGTTTAATAATGACAACACCTTTTGGTATTCAAGAATTTCGCGCCGTACAATGGCATACGTTTTCACCTTACAATATATTTTCAGCAGTTTTTGTAGTTGTTTTTGCAACGTTCGGAACTTACTTATTAAATGTAATTGCGCTAAAACACGTAAAAGCATCTACAGCTAGCATCTTTGTTTACCTCCAACCCATAGTTGCAGCCATTTTTGCTTTAATTATTGGCAGCGACACTATAAATAGTGTCAAAATAATAGCTGCCATTTTAATTTTTGTTGGCGTGTATTTAGTGACTAAACCCTCTAAATAAACTAGTTTTTTAAATCTTTAGGGACTTTATTAAGTACTCGTGTATCTGCTTTTGTTAACACTTTAAAATCTTCTGTTTTCGGGAACGCATCGGCTAACGTCATTAATTGCTCTGGCAGCGCTGTTAATTTGCGTTGTTTTAAATCTATCCAGCCACCTAACATTTCACAGTGTGCGATGTTCTCACCTTTTTTATTATAGAAATTATGCTCGAATTTAAAAAACTTCCCATCTTCACTTATTCCTGAAACCTCTAAACCTACAGTTATTGGCTGTCCTAAAAACGCTTCTTTATAATAATACATATGTTCGTAAAATACTACCGGACCTATATTATGCTGTGCCATATCCTTAGCAGAGAATCCGCTTTCTAGTAAAAAAGCCATTCGCGTATGACTCATAAAATTGGTGTAAGCAGAATTGGCTAAATGACGATTTGCATCAATATCACTCCATCGTATTTCAAATTGTTTTGTATACATCTCTTTAATTTTTCAGTGCAATAAAAATAAAAAAGAATACTGCACATACATACTAATTTTAGAATTTTCTAAACGCTTAAGTTTAATTACCTTTGCACAACTTTTAATTATAGTTTATGATATATTCAATGACGGGTTACGGTAAATCTGTATTACAATTACCAACCAAAAAAATTTCTATAGAAATAAAATCACTGAACAGTAAAAACCTAGATTTGAATACGCGAATGCCTTCTTTTTACAGAGAGAAGGAATTGAATTTACGTAAACTTATTGCCGATAAACTTGAACGCGGAAAAATTGATTTCTCGATTTTTGTTGAAGTTACAGGTGAAGCAACATCTACACAAATTAACAAGCCTGTTGTTAAAGAATATCTTAAACAATTAAAAGAAATTGTTGATGGAGACACTACCGAATTACTTAAAATGGCAGTCCGTTTTCCTGATGCATTAAGTACAGAACGTGAAGATATAGATGAAAATGAATGGGAAATCATTTTAAATGAAATTCATACGGCATTAAATCATATTAGCGAATATCGTTTAGATGAAGGTAAAGTACTAGAAGCCGATTTTATAAATAGAATCGCTACAATTGAAAGATTACTAGAAGAAGTTATCGCTATAGATCCAGAACGTATTGAAGCTGTAAAAGAGCGTTTACGCAAAGGTATTGAGGACTTAAAAGAGAAAGTAGACGAGAACAGATTCGAGCAAGAACTTGTATACTATATTGAGAAATATGATATCACTGAAGAAAAAGTACGTTTAAAAAATCATTTAGAATATTTTATGTCTTCATTAAATTCTGAAGATTCAAACGGAAAGAAATTAGGGTTTATCGGTCAGGAACTTGGACGTGAAATTAACACCATTGGTTCTAAAAGTAATTATGCACCTATGCAAAAATTAGTAGTGCAAATGAAAGACGAATTAGAAAAAATTAAAGAACAACTTTTAAACGTATTATAACATGTCTAAAGGGAAACTTATTGTTTTTTCTGCCCCTTCAGGATCCGGAAAAACAACAATTGTAAGACACCTACTTGGTCTTGAAGAATTAAATTTAGAATTTTCAATTTCGGCAACTTCACGCGAAAAACGTGGTACTGAAGAGCACGCTAAAGATTACTATTTCTTATCGTTAGAAGATTTTAAAAACAACATTAAAACCGATGCCTTTCTAGAATGGGAAGAAGTCTATCGCGACAACTTTTACGGCACTTTAAAGAGTGAGGTAGAGCGTATTTGGGCACAAGGTAAACATGTAATTTTTGATATCGATGTTTCAGGAGGATTACGTATTAAACGTAAATTTCCAGAAGAAACACTCTCCATTTTTGTAAAACCACCAAGTATAGACGAGTTAAAAATCCGCTTAAAAAAGCGCAAAACAGAAACTGAAGATAAAATAAATATGCGAGTAGCAAAAGCTTCGGCAGAATTAGCTACAGCTCCACTTTTCGATGTTATTATTGAAAACGACACTCTAGAACATGCGCTTGCAGAAGCAGAGCAAATCGTTTCAGATTTTATCAGTAAAGATTAAAAATTTATGAAAATCGGTCTGTATTTCGGCACCTTCAACCCTATTCACATTGGACATTTAATCATTGCCAATCATATGGCAGAATACAGTGATTTGGACCAAATTTGGTTAGTTGTTACGCCTCATAATCCGTTTAAAAAGAAAAACACACTACTAGATAATCATCACAGATTCGATATGGTGTATGAAGCAACAAAAGATTATGACAAGTTAGAGGCGAGTGACATTGAATTTAAATTACCTCAGCCTAGTTATACTATAAACACGCTAACTCATCTTTTTGAAAAGCATCCTAATCATGAATTTTCACTTATTATGGGTGAAGACAATTTAAAAGGATTTCATAAATGGAAAAATAACGATGTTATTTTAGAGAATCATGACATTTATGTCTACCCAAGGATTTCTGAAGGTAAGACTGAGACTCAACTAATTAATCATCCTAAAATTCACAAGATTGACGCACCCATTATGGAAATATCTTCAACCTTTATAAGGCAAGCTATTCACGATGGCAAAAGCTGTAAACCATTACTCCCAGAACATGTTTGGAAGTATATAGACGACATGAATTTTTACAAATAAAAAAAGGGTGATTCTAATTTGAATCGCCTTTTTTCTTATCCGCTATTTTAGTCACTAATCTAAAATAAAACCAAGTAACACTTTTCCTAGAGAATATCATTCACTCCCAATAATTGAATTCCGACAACAATTAGAAGGTCTTTATCGGAAGACCATTCATAATAATTTCTGTAATATTTTAAATAACGACACGAAAAGCTGTCATAATAAGTGTCATAAGTGCGCTTTTACAACAAAGTTGTTGCTAGTTTTCCGCAAATAAAATATCTTGCATACAATTGTGTTTAGAAAGTAAATCCAATTTTAGAATATAAATTAAATATAAGATGAATAAAAAAGTTTTTGTTTCTGGGTGTTTTGACATGCTACATAGTGGCCATATTGCATTTTTTAAAGAAGCCTCTATGTACGGTGACTTATATGTTGGAATAGGTTCTGACGCAACTATTTCAGAATTGAAAGGGCGACAAACCATTAATTCGGAACAAGAAAGACTTTACATGATAAATGCCATTAGGTATGTAAAAAAAGCTTTTGTAAATACGGGTTCTGGTATCTTAGATTTCAAAGAAGATTTGGAAACATTAAAACCTGATTTTTTTGTAGTCAATGAAGATGGTTTTTCTCCTAAAAAAGAAGAATTATGTAACGCCCTTAACATCGAACTAAAAAATCTAAAACGTATTCCTGATGAAGGTCTTCCTGAACGCTCTACAACAGCGATAAGATCTGCAGGAAATTGTTCTTTACCTTATCGTATAGATTTAGCAGGAACTTGGGTAGATCAACCTTACGTCTCTAAATTTCATCCAGGATGGGCTATTACCTTATCTATAGAGCCTATTATAGAATATAACGAACGTTGCGGTATGTCAACTTCTACTAGAAATGCTGCAAAACAAATTTGGCCTTATTATTTACCTTTAGAAAAGCCAGAAAAATTAGCCGAAATACTTTTTAAATTTGAAAACACACCGGGATCAACTTTAATTTCTGGCGCACAAGATGCTATTGGTATTTGTATGCCGGGTCTTACAAGACACTATTACGATAAAGCATATTGGCCTACAAAATTCGAATCTATTGACGACGAATCTACATTAGCCTGGCTAGAAGAACATATATACATGGTTATGCTATGGCCAAGAGAGCCTGGTTTAGATCTTTTAGGGGAAACGTATATCAATGAAGACAATGTAAAAGATTTATCTGAAGCTTCTGAAATGGTATGGGACGCTATTAAAGCTAAAGATTTAGACACCTTTGCTACTGGATTTTTAAATTCATTTAAAGCACAAGTAAAAATGTTTCCGGCAATGGTTAACGATAGAATTAACAAAGAAATCGATAAACACAAAGATCATGCTATGGCATGGAAACTCGCTGGCGCTGGTGGAGGAGGCTATTTAATTTTAGTTTCAAAAGAACCTATTGAAGATGCTATGCGCATTAATATTAGAAGAAAGGAAGTGCTTTAATGCACATTTAGCCTTTAAAATCATTAAGAATCTCTATCAGGTATAATTTATAACAATAATCCATACTTGATAGAGACACTTAACTTTAATCTTAGCAATTAGATACCTCTAATAATTATGCCAAAATTGTTTTGGCAATCACAATCTAATGTTAAGAACACATAATACACTTCAAAAGTCTATAGACTAATTAATGACACATCTTTTAAACGATTTAATGTAAGGATGCTGTATAAAGACTCGCTAAAACTGATCGATTTTATTTAATTTATTCTAATTTTGTTACGTTCGGCAATGAGGTCTTGCTTAAACCGTTCGCACAGAACTGATGCTTCTACTATTAAAGGTTTTTGACTTAGTAGAATCGTTTATATTAGGTACTTATGAAATTTGAACATCTTAAAAAAAAATTAACCGCTTTCGAACAAATTCCTTCCCTATACTATTTACTTAAATGGTTAATTATATGCACCTGTATAGGAGTTGTTACGGGATCTATTTCAGCATTTTTCTTGAAGAGTTTGGAATGGGCCACAAATTACAGAGAATCCAACTTATGGATTATTGCCTTATTACCAATCGGCGGATTTATAATCGGATTAACTTATCATCTTTTTGGAAATAGTGTTGTAAAAGGAAACAACTTACTCCTAGAAGAATTTCATTCGCCTAAAAAAATAATTCCGTTTAAAATGGCTCCATTAGTCCTATTCGGAACCATAGTTACGCATTTATTTGGAGGTTCTGCAGGTCGTGAAGGTACTGCTGTACAAATTGGAGGAGCGGTAGCAGATCAATTCACTAAAATATTCAAACTATCAGATCGCGATCGTAAAATTGTAATTATTGCAGGTATAAGTGCTGGGTTTGCATCGGTATTTGGTACGCCTTTAGCTGGTGGAATTTTCGCTTTAGAAGTACTCATCCTAGGACGTATTCGTCTAGACGCTATCGTTCCAAGTTTTTTAGCTGCGGTGTTGGCCAATTATTTTTGCGAGATTTGGAATGTTGCACATACGCACTATCATATAGACGCGGTTGCCGAGATGAATCCTATTAACTTACTTTGGGCCATGTTGGCAGGAATTATCTTTGGATTAGTCGCTATGCTGTTTTCAAAATCGACTCACTTTTGGGCTAATTTATTTAAAAAACTTATAAAATATCCACCTTTACGCCCTGCGATTGGAGGTGTTATTTTAGCTGTAATTATTTACGGTATTGGTACAACAAAATACATTGGTTTAGGCGTCCCAACCATTGTAGACTCGTTTAGCTCTAATATGAATTCATACGATTTTTTAGCAAAATTATTATTTACATCTTTCACCCTTGGCGCCGGATTTAAAGGTGGTGAGGTCACCCCTTTATTCTATATCGGAGCCACTTTAGGAAATGTATTAATTTGGTTTATTCCTTTACCAATGGGCTTACTAGCCGGTATGGGGTTTGTTGCTGTTTTCGCCGGAGCGACTAATACACCTATTGCTTGTACCGTTATGGGCATTGAATTATTTGGCATTGAAGCCGGTGTTTTTATAGCTATTGCCTGCAGTGTGTCTTATTTGTTTTCTGGACACACCGGAGTTTATACCTCTCAAATTATTGGAAGTCCTAAAAATAATAGTACGTTTCAGGAAAAAGGATTTACGCTATCTGAAATAGACGCCAAAAGACATCAGAAATGAAAACGCTAACGACCATAAGAATTTATTTTGAATACGGTAAAAAACGTAAAGATGTTCCGTTTTGGAAAACCCTTCACGAATCCGATTTTGCAACCATCGTTTTAAAAAAAGCAAAAGCCTCGGACCTAAATCAAGTATTACATTTTAATGTCTCGAAAGGCTATATTAATAGCAAAACTATAAACTGGGGACTTAGTGATATTCAACACTTTAATCACCCGCAAATTATTGAAATTACAGATTCGATTGAAAACATTAACACCTTCTTAGAGTTAGAGAAAGCGTTTTTCGAAGGCACTTCAATTTATATTGTGCAGAACGAAATGCTACTAAAATCTTAAGCTATTCTAACTTATTAAACTTTAAATCTGCTTTATTAATATTTCATTAACCACCAAAATCTAGTTTTTTGTGTACTTTTGAATAGACAAAAGAGAATGCCTTTATGAGTAATGAATTAAAATATGCTGTTTTTGGCGCTGGTAGTTGGGCTACTGCAATTGTAAAAATGCTATGTGAAAACCTTGATGAAGTAGGTTGGTATATGCGTAGTGCTTCCACTAAAGAACACTTATTAAAAGAGCAACATAATCCTAATTACCTAAGCTCTGTAGAGTTTAGAACAGAACAACTTATTTTAAGTAACGATATAAATGAAATTGCGAATTATGCCGACGTTTTAATTTTTGCAATTCCTTCTGCTTTTATGCAAAGTGAATTAGAAAAAATAACCATAGACATCTCTAACAAAACCGTAGTTTCTGCCGTTAAAGGTATTATTCCAGAATCAGGATTATTAGTTGGCGAACATTTTCATAATGTCTACAATGTGTCTTACAACAACATTGCTGTAATTGCTGGACCTTGCCATGCAGAAGAGGTTGCTCTAGAACGTTTATCGTACTTAACTATTTCTTGTGCCGACTCGAAAAAGGCGAAAGCCATTGCTAAAAACTTCTCAAGTAATTATATAAAAACCAAAATTAGCGACGATGTAATCGGAACCGAATACGCCGTTATGCTTAAAAACATTTATGCCATTGCTGCAGGTATTGCGCATGGTTTAGGATACGGAGATAACTTTCAAAGTGTACTTATGAGTAATGCGATTCGCGAAATGAAACGCTTTATTAAGAAGATGCATAAGATGAAACGTAACATAAATAATTCGGCTTATTTAGGCGATTTATTAGTTACGGGATATTCAACGTTTTCTAGAAATAGAATGTTCGGAAATATGATTGGAAAAGGCTATACTGTAAAATCTGCGCAGATGGAAATGAGTATGGTTGCAGAAGGTTATTATGCGACTAAAAGTGCACAATTGCTTAACGACAAAAACGACCGCAAGACCAAACTTCCGATAATTAATGCCGTTTACGAAATTTTATACGAAGGAAAAGATCCTAAAAAGACCTTTGAAAAACTTACAGATAAATTAGATTAAATCTGTAATCCTATTTCACATACACACCTTGAACATCCATAACGGGAACACGCTGCAAAGCGTTTTCATTTATGGTGTTTTCTTTAAAGATAAATGATTTATCAAACATTTTATTGTCTTCAAAAAAGGAAACTTCAAATGTATTCACTAAAGCCAAAACATCATCTTGAAGATATTCGATTTTAGCATAACTTTTAGCAGGAAGCTTGTCGACTTTATGTCTCATTACTGCTGTTTTCTTATCCTTAGAAAGGCCTTTAGAGACGATTAAAACCATCTCTAAATCCACTTCCTTATCATTTACTATATACGCATTCCACTCGTCCGAATTCAAGTCTTTATTAAACACTTTTACAGCGGCTACATAAACATCTTCGACCTTTGGAATTTCAATATCTTTTTTCATACAATTATATTGTAGACTTAAACTGCTCTAAGAAACGCACATCGTTTTCACTTAGTAAACGAATATCATTTATTTGATGTAATAACATCGCAATTCTATCGATTCCTACTCCAAATGCGAAACCAGAATACACTTTAGAATCTATTTTACAGTTTTCTAAAACATTAGGATCTACCATACCGCAACCACCAATTTCTAACCAACCAGTTCCTTTAGTAATTTTGTAATCCGATTCTGTTTCTAATCCCCAATACACATCAATTTCTGCGCTTGGTTCTGTAAACGGAAAGTAAGACGGACGTAAACGAATTTTAGATTTTCCGAACATTTCTGTTGTGAAATACTGAAGCGTTTGTTTTAAATCTGCAAAACTTACATCTTTATCTATATATAATCCTTCAACTTGATGAAAGAAACAGTGAGAACGTGCCGAAATAGCTTCATTTCTATATACACGACCCGGAGAAATTGTACGAATTGGAGGCGCATTATCTTCCATATAACGTACTTGTACAGAACTTGTATGTGTTCTTAACAAGACATCTGGATCTGTTTGAATAAAAAACGTATCCTGCATATCTCTCGCCGGGTGATATTCCGGCAAGTTTAAAGCTGTAAAATTATGCCAATCGTCTTCGATTTCTGGACCTTCACTAACGTTAAATCCTATGGTTGAAAAAATATCAATTATTTGATTTTTTACAATTGAAATCGGGTGACGCGCACCAATAGAAATCGGTTCACCTGGTCTAGACAAATCGCCATAAACACCTTTAGCTTCCTCATTACCTTCCAACTCTGATTTTAAAGCATCTACACGCCCTTGAGCCGTATTTTTAAGCTGATTAATAACTTGACCAAATTCTTTCTTTTGGTCGTTAGCGACGTTCTTAAATTCGGCAAAATAATCGTTTAACAATCCTTTTTTACCTAAGTATTTAATACGGAATGCTTCAACTTCGTCTTTAGACTGTGCTTTAAACGCTTCTGCTTCAGCAATAAGTTCTTTTATTTTATCAATCATGATATTCCTTCAAAAATGAATGCAAATTTAATAATTCTTACTTTATATATTCGGTTTCAACGAAATAGTTTACTATAGCCTCTTTCATTAAAATACTTTGTTCTCCAGCCTTTAATGTAGGGAGTTGTTCTTTAACGGTATAATGCGGCCAACCATCTTCATCTACAAAATCAAATTCGTAGTAACCATAAGGCATAAGCAATTTACATATTGCAATGTGCATTAAATCTAATTTCTGGTCCTTCTTAAAAGTACGATCCAACTGCCCTAATTCCTGTAGGCCAATTAAGTAAATAATTGCATCAAGATCTAAAGTATCTCCATCTGCAAATTGATTAGATAATTTAGTAACGACGTCTTTCCATCGTGTTTTTAATTCTTCGTCTCTAGACATATAATTTTTATTACGCTTAAAATGCGTGGCGCAAAGTTAAAAAATAGCACCTCAAATATCCTAAACATCGCATAAAATATGACAAATTCATTTTAAATATTATATTTGAGAAAACAACCAATTCATTATGACTTTATTAGACATTATCCTTACCGTTATTCTCCTTTTTGGACTGGTAAAAGGATTCATGAACGGCCTATTTGTAGAAATAGCATCTTTACTAGCCCTAATAATCGGAATTTTTGGTGCCATTCACTTTAGTGCATATACAGCTTCTCTTTTTGAACACAAAGTAGATTGGGATGAAAACTATGTGACTATTGCCGCATTTGCAGTGACATTTATTGTTATTGTGTTAGCTATAGGTTTGGCAGGAAAAGCACTAACAAAGCTTGCTGACTTTGCTTTTCTAGGTATTGTGAATAAAATTTTAGGCGCCATTTTCGGCATGCTTAAAATTGGTTTAATTGCAAGTATACTATTAAACATCTTTGGAAATTTAAACGATACTATCCCATTTATGGATAAAAAAGATATTGAAGAATCTATACTTTACGAACCCGTAATGGCGATTTCAACAAAACTATATCCAGCAATTAAAGATAAAGTTGACGAGAAAAAGAAGGATATCTTTTCTAACGATTAATAACAATCTAATTTAAGCTGCCCCTTATTTTTATATACGCTTAGCGGCTGTTCTAGATAACGTTCGCAAATGGCTTCTAATACAATTAGAACATCTTTTTGCATGGCAATAGATCCGCAAATAAGAATCACCCCTTTTTGTTTTAAAACGTGAGCAACATGTTCGCCGTCACGTTCTAGAAGGTGTTGTACATAAACCTTATTATTATCTTGTTTAGAATACGCAATTTCTAGTTTTTGAAGTCGGTTTGTTTTTAAACCTTCATCAATAATAGATTTGTATATTTCGAAAGACGACTCTTGTCTTCCTCCCCAATACAACTGCATATTTTGCCCAGTAGTATTCTGATTAATCATCCCTAAGAACGGCGCAATACCGGTTCCGTTTGCAATCATTAACACCTGTTTCGTACGTTTAGACAATCGGAATTCTTTGTTTCTTATTAATCGCGCTTTAATGGAATCGTTGGTACGCAATTCATTTAAGTAATTAGAACACAATCCCAATTCCTGACGTTTTACACTTAGAAAAATAGAATCATTCACCTTTCCTACAGAATATAAACGCTCTACACTATTTTCTTCGGGTTGCACAGCTAGCAAGTCTCCAGACTTAAAACGTGTTAATCCTAATTTTGGTTTAAAAGCTATAGTAAATGTGTCCTCTGGATTATCGCTTGCATTTGTACTATGGACCACCGTAAACGTCCGTTTTCTTTTCTTATTTTCTATAAGATCGTCTCCTGCCAACTGAATTTGTAACCCCACTTTCTTAGACCATAAATTAATCCATTGTGTGTAGGCTTCGAAAGATTTATTATGGATTGTAAATGGTTTTAAAAGCTGAACAGAATTAGGGTCTGTTTGTAATAAAGTATCGACATCGAAAGCATATTTACAGAAATCAGGATATGCTAAAGAACCAAACCCAACGACTGAAAAACTATACGCATGATCCGATTGTATCGTTTCAAAAATACTTTGGAATTTATTTGCATTTTCAGGCGCCTCTCCTTGACCATAAGTAGCCGACATTACCACTAAATGTTCGCAGGTTTTATATGTTGAAAACGCATTTAATTCAGCAATGAAACTAGATTCCCCTAGTTTTAATAATTGCTTATGCAACATGTTGGCGTATTGCACTGTGCTTCCATTTTCCGACCCAATTAAAATGATGAATTTGGCATCGTCTTTTTTAAATTTATTCTTCAGCTTGGCCTTGCGACGTTTTAACGTCATAGCGAAACCAGAGTACACAAAAAACAAAATATTAAGACAAGCAATGGCTAAAACTAAAGCCCATAAGATACTGCCTTGACCAGTATGTAAATTAATACTTAATCGCGATGCAATGGCTATAAATGGATATTTAGATTCGCTTAAAACATCGCCAGTATATTGATTCACTAGAACTTCGCGATCTTGTAATTGAAGCGTGTAATAATCTTCGACATCTTCAGAGAACGGAAATTCTATGCTTCTGACTTCAGATAATTTGGTATCACTAAAAATAGATTGATATTTTAGATCACGTTTTGGAGTTTCAGAAATCTCATCATAATTAACGTTGTGTGTAAGATTTTCTTTCGGCAATAAATCGAAGCGATATAAAGACAAATAGACACCGGTAAGTGTAAGAATAATGATAGGAATTAAAGATAATCGCCCTAATACAACATGATAATATTGCGCAAAATTCTCGTTTACAATTTTGCTGAAAAAGCGCTTAAAACTGCGCTGTCTTTTTACAATTAAAACCGTTCCAGAAACAGCAATTAAGAAGAGTAAAAACGACGTAATTCCGATAAAAATACGTCCAGTAGATTTTAAGAATAGTGATCTATGGAAGTTTGTTGTCCATTGAAACAATGGAGATTTTTCGATAATATCTCCAATCTTATCACCTGTTCGAGGATCGATATAAAATGTTTCGGCATCTCCTTCTTCAGTGATTACGGATGCAGAAACGAATTCATTAACATCGACATCGACGTTTAAAATTTCAATATAGTTGTCTTTTAAATGCTGTACAGTTTCAGCCAAGGACACCTTATTAAAATCGTCAACCCGATACGGTTGCACTTGATTAGAAATAGGTTCGAATGCTAAAATGATGCCCGTTACCGAAGCCAATACTATAAACACAAAAGAAGATACAGCCAGCGCAAGGTGGCTATATCTCCATATTGAAATTGTCATACTTTAATTATTATTTAGTTAGGAATCATACGGATGTAACGTATAAACCCTTTACCTTCAACTTTACTTTTTACACTAGCAGATGTTAATTTAAATTCAACATCTTTTTCATAATACTCTTGATCTTCTACTGCCGATTCAAAACGGATACTGTATCCTGAATCGATTTTAGAATCTTCTATTTCAATAACATTAATACTACGCTGTCCGCCAGCAACAGTTGCTCCAGTAATCGCATCTATATTATTACGTTTCTTTCCGTGAAAATCAAACCAAGACGTTAAATCGTTGTACCATTCATCGTCATCTCCCTGCATATACAAGGTCTTTTCGTAATCGCCTTCCGGATTAATTAAAGAGATGGCTACGTAGGCACCTTCTCCTGTATAATTCGTCATTTGCAACATACATTTGTATTTGGTTGACGCTTCTACAGGTTTAAAAGAATAAAAACTAAACACCACAAATGCCAAGGCAAAAACTGTTTTTAATATCGAAAATTTATGCATGCTTATTATTTTAAAAAGTTAATATTTACGTTGTTTGCTTTTAAAAGTTCATTCTCACTAGCCAAATCGAAAGCAGATTCTTCGAATTCTGTTGTAATACTTTTATCTGCTCCATTTTCTAATAAATACTTTAAAACTTTATCGTCTTTAGATGACATTGCCGATTTTAATAAAGGCGTAATCCCTTCTTTATTTTTAGCATTGATATCAACTTTATATTGATCTGCTAATTTAAGTAATTCAAATCCTTTATGATCTAGAGCTAAGTGATATAATGTATTTCCATCTGCCTGTACTTTAGACACGTCTAAGCCTTTTGATGTTAATAATTCTAATTTCGATTTAAAATCTTCTTTGTTTCTAGGAGAAAAAGAGTTTATTAAATACACTGTTAGGTTATTTCCTTCTGCATCTTTAATATTAAGGTCTGCACCTTTTTCTATTAAATAAGAAACAACTTCTGTTGAATTATTTTCGACAGCTAAAGTTAATGCAGACTCTCCTTTTTTGTTCGTTGCATTAATATCTTTCACTTCTTTTTGAAGTAATGTTACAATCGCTAAATCGTTTCTTCCTGCTGCATTTAAAAATGGTGTATTTCCATTTTGGTCGGCTTGATTTGCATCCACTCCTTTAGCTAAAAAGTAATTAATAACTGCTGCATCTTTAGTTTTCCCTGCTAAACCATGTAATGGTGTTAAACCGTTTTTAGTTGTAACATTTGCCTTAATGCCCTTCGCTTCTAAATATTTAAAAACATCTAAGTCGTTAGATGTTCCACGACCACCTGCACTTGCAAATATCATAGCATTTCCACCTTCCTTATTTAGATTTTTATAATCTACACCTTTAGCAATTAACTGATCTAACATATCGGTATTTCCAGATTTAGCCACATAATTAAAGATGCCATTTCCGTCAGCATCTTTACTATTTAAATCTAAGCCTTTTGAAATAAAATAATTAATCGTACTAAAATCTTCAGCTCTTTGTGACACTAATAATAATGCATTTGCACCATTATGATTTACATCTGTTAATTTTAAACCGTTTTCTAAACAAAGGTCATACACCTTTGTGTTTTTTTGACCACCAGTAGCTGCAAAATTAAGTAAATTATAACCGTGATCATCAGATATATCTGTTCTAGCACCTTGCTTTAAAAGATATTCCATAAGTTCTACATTCCCTTTACTAGCAGCCCAAAAGATATATGTACGACCATCGTGCGTTAACTTATTTACATCATTACCTTCTATGGAAAGTAAATGCTCTATAGTTAACAAAGGTGCATCTCCTAAAATGGCAGTCGCAACAGCATCAAAACTTCTTTCGTTACGCTTAACAGGATCATTTCCTTCTTTAATTTTTAAATCGATGGTTTCAATAGAAGGATTAGCACCCCAAAAGTCACGGTCTAAAAACACATTAGATTGTTGTTGTGCTTGAACAAGTGTTCCTAGCGCTAAAAACGCTCCTAAAATTCCATTTTTAAGTATTGATTTTTTCATGTTTATTTTTTTACAAAAGATTCTATTACTGTACTAATATCTGCTTCATTCTGATACTCTTCCTCAGAAAACAAATACTTATATAATTGTTTATTATCTACTTTATCTTCTAAAGATAAATTCTTGTCTCTTGCAAAAACGGCATCCCACTTCGAACGAACTAAGGTCCATTTTGCACTTGTTTTTTTCCAATAATCTTGTGCAGACACACATTTACTGTCGTCTACTTTAGTATACGTATTGTATCCTTTTTCTTGAGCTATTACAACATCTTCTTTTCCGGCTTCGCGAAGTACTTTATCGTTATCTTGATCGTGAATCCAACCTGTTTCTGTAATCTCTTGGCGATTTCGTCTTAGTGTAATATTGTAATCACTACGCTTTGTATACTCTCTTCTTGGTAATGGCGCTGTAGTTGTATTTTCCCAATAGCTTTTCCCATCGACATGTACCCAAGATGAAGATCCTTCGTAACGCGGACTATCATCTACTTGAAATACTTTCTGAGACCATTGTCCTTTTACCTCATTCTTAGGCAAACTTACATACGTCCATTCGTTATCTCCATTATACATATATAAGTCGGTGTTTTCGAACTCCCAATCTTGTCTCCAGTGTTTTACAATATGCGGATGTGCAGGGTCACCCACAATTAACAAATGCTGTAATGCAATTTTATCTTTAGAATCTTCAACCAATTCTACCCATTCCAAACCTTTATCGTGTTTTACTTCCGAAGGGACATAAGTCGAGTCGTCTACGTAATTGAAGGTCTCAGTAAAATTAAAGTTTACTTCGTAACAGCCACACATATCCTTAATCGCTTTCTGATCTTCCTTTTTTTGTTTCTGAGCAACGACAGTATTCATAATACTTATAGTAACACATAATGTTAGCAATATAGTTTTTTTCATAGTTTTTGGTTGGGTCTTAATTTTTATTTAAAAAAATTAACCTTATTTAGACTCAATTAAAATAAGATTATATATTTGCTACAAATCTAAAAAAGAATGAGTCTAAATAAAAATAATATTTTACTTTTTTTAATCCTTCTATCTAGCACGGTATTAAGTGCTCAACACCAAACTGCAGACTCACTTTCTATAGAAGCATTAGACGAAGTTGTAATTACGGGGCAATACAATGCTCAATCTGCCGTACAATCTGTGTTTGAAGTTAAAGTGATAAACAGAAATACTATCGAACAACAGGCAGCTAATAACCTAGCAGATTTATTAAATCAGACGCTTAATATTAACATACTACCAAATGCATCTACAGGTAAGTCTGGTGTTAGTTTATTTGGATTGGATTCCCAATATTTTAAAGTCTTAATAGACAATGTTCCTGTTATTAATGAAGAAGGTGTGGGTAACAACACAGATTTGACACTCATTAATCTAGACGATATTCAACAAATTGAAATTATTGAAGGCTCTATGGGCGTTCAGTATGGCTCGAATGCCGTTTCAGGGATTATTAACATCATAACTAAAAAGTCCTCAGCTTATAAAACTCAAGTTAAAGCCTACTTACAAGAGGAAACTGTTGGAGATGAGTATGAATGGTTCGAGAAAGGAAGACACATTCAGTCGCTACAAATCAATCATAATTTTACCGATAAAATCTACGGAACCATTGGCTATACAAGAAATGATTTTGGTGGGTATTGGGGCGATAAAAACGGAGAACACTATGATAATAATGATGGTTTACGCGGTCACGAATGGTTACCAAAACTGCAACAAAATGCAAAAGCTTTATTAAACTATAAGGGTGAACATTTCAATATTTTTTACAAGTTCGATTACTTCAACGAACATATTGAAAAGTACAATACCTCTGTAGATTTAAACACTAACCCTGCTACTGAAACCAGTGACCCTGTCGCTCTAGATGAAATGTATACCAATAACCGATATTATCACCATATAAATAGTACGGGACTCATTTCTAATCAAGTTAATTACGATGTTTCAGTATCTTATCAATCGCAAACTAAAGATATTGAACAATACCAGTATCGTATCCGTGAAGATGAAGAATTAAATAATAAAGAGGGTGAATACCTATCAAGAAAGGCGTTCTTTTCTCGCGGAACATTTAGTAATCTATTAGACAGTGAAACAGTAGGTATTCAGTTAGGATATGAAATTACAAATGAAAAAGGATATGGATCGCCTTTAGCCATTACCATAAATCCAGAAGATAATAAGGTTGAACAAAAATTAAACAGTTATGACCTGTTTGCATCTTCAGAATTTAAACTCTCAGAAGTCTTTTCACTGCGACCTGGAGCACGAATTTCGTTTTCAAATTTATTCGACAATCAATATGTATTCTCTCTAAGTTCTAAATACATATTTAAAAACAATTATGAGTTTAGAGCCATTATAGGTTCGGCAAATAGAACTCCAAACTACGACGAGCTGTTCACCTACTTTGTCGATGTTAATCATAACTTACAAGGTAACCCAGAACTTAATCCAGAAAAAGGGGTGTCTGCATTCTTGCATTTAAAAAAGCAATTCAAATTGAATGCTGATGGCTTAATCATGAAAAATAAAATAAGCGCATCCTATTTAGATATCGCCGATCGTATAGAATTAATAATTGTAGAGCAAAATCCTTTATCCTACCAATACAATAATATAGATGCATACACATCTTTCGGGTTTTTCTCAGAAAACAGTCTGCAATACAAAAGAATTAAAGCCCAACTCGGGTTTTCGGTATTAGGAATTTCTAAAACCTTAGATACAAGTACAGACCATAACAACGACTTTTTATATAATCTTCAATTAAACAGTACACTTAGTTACAATGTCCCAGAATGGAACTCTTCATTTGCTTTGTA
The DNA here is from genome assembly GCF_042427615.1 of Formosa undariae. Taxonomy (NCBI): domain Bacteria; kingdom Pseudomonadati; phylum Bacteroidota; class Flavobacteriia; order Flavobacteriales; family Flavobacteriaceae; genus Formosa; species Formosa undariae. Next base: position 481,370 of record NZ_JBHMEZ010000001.1, read on the forward strand.
CTATAAACATGTAGGAAAACAAGATCAATTTGTCGAAAAAACCAACGATGCAGGAGATACAGAATATGTAAAAGGAACTACAGACGCATACAGTTGGTTAGACTTAACGGCTAGAAAAAAATGCTTTAATAATGCGTTCGATGTCACAGTTGGCGTTCGGAATTTACTAAACGTAAACAGTGTGAATACCACCGCTTTTTCCGGAGGTACACACGACGGACCACCATCTAGCCTTCTTTTAGGATACGGACGATCTTACTTTATAAAACTTGCTTACAACCTTAATATATAGCCATGACTCATTATAAACTTAATTATATACCTATATATTGTTCCATAATTTTATTAGGATTTCTACAATCCTGTAGTGAAGACAATACATTTAGCGAAGATCCTTTTGTGGTGGCATTTTCAAACCTATCGGCCAATTTTCAAGAGATTGAAACGATTCAAGATATTTCTTTAGTGTATTCCGAAATATCTCAAGAAACCGGAACTATTACGATTCAAATAGAGGCAGAAAACGCAATTTATGGTATCGATTACAGGACTATTCCAGAGGCTTCAAACCAAAGCATTACGCTACAAATACTATCGGGAGCTGTTTCTGATGTTATTCAATTCGAGAAATTAAACCCCTTCTTAGACGAAACGACATCGATTCAATTTAAAATTTCCTCTATAGATTATAGCAATGCACAAATTCAAGGGTATTCAAATTATACAATAAGTGCACAAGCGTCTTTAGGCGGACGAATTTTCCCAAATATTGGCGGACCTAACGAAGCGAATCAGGTATTTATCGATTTAAGTAGCCAGGCAACGACAGACGTTATTCGCGATTCTTGGGATTTAGGGTTTTACAACGGAGATGTCTTTAGAGTCGCAATTAACGGAACCATTTACATGGCAGCTGGCAGTTTAAACTCAACCAATATCGATGCAGTAACTTCAGAATCGGTGGCTAACGAGAAAAAACAAATCGCAGTCGGTACGTTCGATCCTTCAAACGAAGCATATATAGATGCACCTAACGGAAATATTTTGGAAACTGCGATTGATGAAATATCGGACATTGATTCCGAAAACAATGTCTATTTAATAAACTTAGGCTACGACGTTGGCTCCGCAGACGCCATAACCGGAAGCGTTGCCATTGCAGGAGATGCTCGAGGCTGGAAGAAAGTTAGAATACTGAAACGTGACAATGGGTATTTACTTCAGTATGCAGATTTAAACGATACTTCTCATCAAGAAATTAAAATCTCTAAAGACTCGAATTATAATTTTTCACACTTCAGTTTCAACACTAATACTATAGTTTCTGTAGAACCAGAAAAAGATAAATGGGACATTTCATTTACTGTTTTTTCAAATATTATTGAAGGCGCAGGAAGTTATGGTTATTCAGATTTTGTTACTCAAAACACAAAAGGAAACGTCTTAAGTTATCAAATAAACAATAACGAATCTACGTACGAAGACTTCATCTTATCACAAGTAAATTCCTCAGAATTTTCAAGCAACCAAATTACAATTGGAAGTAATTGGAGAGAAATTGTACCGGAGCATAAACTTTTAAACGATCGCTTTTACGTGATAAAAGATCCTAATGGGAATGTGTATAAGCTCCAATTTTTAGCGTTCACAAACAACGAAGGTGAACGTGGTTACCCTGAATTCACTTATGAATTATTACAATAAAACTGAATTTTTAAATCATTATCAAATTAATCATTATGAAAACAACTTTACAATTATTATGCTTTTTATGCTGTTTTACGACTGCTTTCGCACAGGAAATCGACGTATCACTATCTATGCAACCGAATTACGAAAGTACCGTTTACTACAATTTAGACACTCAAGCAGAAACAAGTTTTACAGCAGATGCCTGGGATATTGGCTTCTTAAGAACGAGCTCGATGAGCATGAGTATTCGAACAAATGCATTAGTCGATGTTTTTGAAGCTTCAAACAACACAAACGATTGGTCGGCTATAGACGTGGCGAATGAAGCGAATTGGACAAAATTATATAACGGAGATACAGATTGGACTTCTGGCTCGATAGATAGCGGTTCTGCCTCTTACGGTTGGGGAAATTACAATATGGCGAACCATCACGTTTTGGGTTCGGTAATCTTTGTATTAAAATACGCAGATGGTACGTATGCCAAATTTATTAACGAAGATTTTTATGGCGGATACACGTTTAAATATGCCACTTGGGATGGCACCACTTGGAGTGACGACAAAACGGAAACTATTGCCAATAGTGAAAACGAAAATAACCGATTTAACTACTTTTCTTTGAAAAACGGAAGCAAAGTAATTGCTGAACCTGCAATGGATGCATGGCATCTTGTGTTTAACAGATATTATACAGACATAGAAGATAACGAGGGTAATCTGGTTAAATATCTAGTCACAGGAATCTTAACAAATTCTGGTATTTCGGTTGCTATAAATGATGAAGAAAATGACAATACAGATCTTTCTAACTTAACGTATTCTGAAGATATTAATACTATCGGATCGGACTGGAAAACATTTAGTATGAACACGTATAGTTACGAAGTTAACCCTAATAAAGCGTATTATATAAAAACAGAATCGGGGGCAATCTACAGATTAGTATTTACAAGTTTTGAAGGCATGTCTACAGGAAATTTATCTTTCACTTATGAAGATGTGACACAGCGTTTAAGTATTGATAATGTAAACGAATCTATAAGCTTTGGTGTATATCCGAATCCAACAACCGATAAAAAAATAAATTTAGTTTACGATGTAAATGCTCTAACATCTTCAAATAATGAAGTTGCTATATATGCTTTAACAGGTGCTAAAGTATTTGCCACATCTTTAAAAAACAACTCCGGTTTTTACAATAAAGAATTACAATTAGATAATTTACAAAGTGGTATTTATATTTTAAAATTCACTTCTGGGAATACGTCTACTACTAAAAAGCTAATTCTTAATTAGTCATTTGTTTTATTTATTTTTGTTTGACAGAAAAAGCCACTCGATATATGAGTGGCTTTTTTAATTTTTGAATAAAAAAACGGATTAATCTAAATGATAAATCTGTCTGATGTTTTGTAAGATCGCATCGAAATCAATTTTCAAGTCAATTAATTTTCCAGTGTGAATATCGAATACCCATCCATGAACTTGCATTTCTCTATTACGTATTGCTTTCTGAACAGCAGATGTTTTAATAAGGTTAACACATTGTTCTTGAACATTTAGCTCAATTAACTTATTATATCTTTCATTTTCGTCTTCAATAGCATTTAATTCATCTGCATGAATACGATACACATCTCTAATATTTCTTAACCATGGGTTTAACAAACCTAAATCTGCCGATTGCATAGCGGCTTTTACACCTCCACAACCATAATGGCCACAAACCACAACATGGTTTACTTTTAAATGATCCACTGCATAATCTACAACAGACATTACATTTAAGTCGGTATTAGGTACCATATTAGCAATATTTCTATGCACAAACACTTGTCCTAATTCTAATCCCATTAATCCTTCTGCATCTACACGACTGTCTGAACATCCAATATATAAAAACTCTGGTGTTTGTCCATGACGTAAATCTTCGAAATAGTTTGCGTTATTCGCTAATTTATCTTTGATCCACTTTTCGTTATTCTTAAATACATTTTTTAATACCATAACTTATGTTTTTTAATTCTATTAATTTTAATAGGGACATTTTTAAATAATTCCCTTCTTATACGGCTGACCTAACAACCTTAATACTGTTTGTTTTAATACTTTTTAAATTCACGAACACTGTAATTACAAATACTTCTAAAAGTATATTATTTACAGATGTTTATGACTTATTTTCTGTCCTTTGTTTAACTTAAACTTATATCAGATTTAGGACGTTCTTTAAAGAATGCGATATAACTCTCTGGGTTTTCTACCACGCCACGTTTAGATATTAATGTAATGTCAATATTTTTTTCTTTCGCTTTATGTGTAAAATCTTCAAGAATTTCAATAATGTCATAATCCAAATAACGTGTTTTTAGCAAGTTCAATTCTAAACTCGAATTATCTGGTAAACGATCTAATTCTTTTAAAATAGCACCTTTATTAAAGAAGGTTACTTCTTCTGCTAAAGTCATTTTTACTTTAGGTTTACCGTTACTTTTATCTTCCATATTTAGGAAGTGTGAGTTTTGATAGCTCTTTAAAAGAATAACAACAATTCCTACACCAAGTCCCATACCAATACCTACTAATAAATCGGTAAAAACAATACCAATTACAGTCACAAAAAACGGTACAGCTTGTTTCCATCCTAGGCCATACATCTGCTTAAATAATGCTGGTTTTGCTAATTTATAACCTACAATTAGAAGTATTGAAGCCAGAACAGCCAGTGGAATCATATTTAACAATGTAGGGATTAGTATCACAGAAATCAGTAATAAAAATCCATGTAAAATAGCTGAAAGTTTACTTTTACCACCAGACTGCACATTTGCAGAACTTCTAACAATTACTTGGGTGATTGGCAAACCTCCAATTAAACCAGAAACAATGTTACCAACACCTTGTGCTAACAACTCACGATTCGTTGGCGTAACATTTTTATCCGGGTCTATCTTGTCGGATGCTTCTACACATAACAGCGTCTCTAAACTAGCGACTAAAGCTATTGTAAAGGCCACAATCCATACGCCATGATCGGTAATTGCACTGAAATTCGGAAAACTAAATTGATTGAAAAATGAAGTTGCATCTTCTGGTACGGGTACATTTACCATATGGCTTTCACCAATCGATAAAACGTCATGCCCTTTGGTTAGGTTATAATACACAATTCCTAAAACCACGGCTACGAACGGCCCTTGAATAACTGTAAAAATTTTACTTTTCTTAGCTAACACATTATCCCATAACAAAAGAATTGCTAAACTTATAGCACCTATTAAAGCTGCTCCAGGATGTACGTTATTAATAATATTAAAAAGTTCTGAAAAGGTGTTTCCCCCATCGGTCTCGAAGAATTCGAAATCCCAAGACGATTGCTCGTCATAACCGAAAAAATTCGGAATTTGCTTTAAGATAATTATAATTCCGATACCTGTAAGCATCCCTTTAATAACAGACGAAGGGAAATAATAAGCAATGACACCAGCCTTTAGAATTCCAAAAATAATTTGAATAATCCCTGCTAAAACTACTGCTACTAGGAAGTTCTGATAACCTCCTAGCGTACCGATTGCAGTTAAAACAATTGCAGCTAATCCTGCTGCTGGTCCACTTACTCCAATCTTAGACCCACTTAAAGATCCTACTACTATTCCTCCAATAATTCCTGCGATTACTCCCGAAAATAAAGGAGCCCCACTAGCTAAAGCAATACCTAAACATAAAGGTAAAGCCACAAAAAACACGACAATACTTGCCGGAAAATCATTTTTTAATGTTTTAAACATAATAAAAATTTGCTTTAATATTTAAAATAAATATGTAGTCCGACTACTAAAAATCAGACTATTAAAACGTATTATATTATGTTTACTTCTGGGGGTGGAGAAAAATTATCTAATTCGAATTGCGAATTTATATTAAGGTAAAAACTGAATGTATTATCATGGTCTGAGTAACCAATTAAATCGTTTAAACCTGGGTGCGATTTTAGTTCTAATTCATAAAGTTTTACCGTTTCCTTACTATTCTCTTCTTCGGCTATGTTATAAAACATCGATACGTCTACATCTTTATCCAATATAGATATGACCGTTGGTGCCGTAATTAGCATCGCAAAAATCATAGTAAATAATATAGAGATAAAGGTTTTAGGCATATGTTGTACTCCTTGAATATAAAATTCTAAATATCGGCTAATATAGTTATAAGACTTTAATATCTGCACTAGAAATCCAACCAGTTTTTCCGTCGGACAATTTTATTTTTTTCCAGTTATTTACAGTATCTAGCACTTGTACTTTTGTGCCTTCATGTAGCTTAAAAGCCTCTGGACTGCTCAAGTTAGGCTCATTATTCACTTGACTTTCCTGAACAAAAATGATCGCAGGATTATCTTTTTTCATTAAACTAAATTCATGAAATGCAAAAAATAAGGTAATAAAACCTAGGCATAACACAACGATACTACTGGAAAAAGCAGCACGTTTACTGTTTGTGAATTCCGAAAAATAATAACTTATAAATAAGATTACAAAAAGAATGAATAACACGACAGTCGTAATCGCCCAACCGTCGAAACTCAGTACATTTGTAACCTTTTTAAGTAGTTTTGTAATACCAACTTCAGGAACAACATCTATGGCATCTATAGTCATATTTCTAGCGTAAGCAATGTTGTTCTTAATATCCTTATCGTTTGGCGCTAATTGCAATGCTTTTTCAAAATAGAATACACTAGGCCCTACATGATTTAATTTATAGTGTGCATTTCCTATATTAAAAAACAATTCGCTAGATTGAAATCCGCTATCTAAAATAGCTTGATATTTATCTATCGCCTCTGCATATTTCCCTTCGTTATAAAGCGTATTTCCTTGCTCGAAGAGTGCATTATCTTGAGCAAAGGTTAAACTGCTTAACAAAACCATTATTAGGTATAAAATCGATTTCATCTTAACGTATTTGTTTATCAATTAATGAAATGGTACTTGCTGCCTTATCATAATCCTGTTGCATGGTGACTTTCGTAGATGGCGTATAACGCGCCAACTCACAGCTTTCTAAGATAGAGGTAAACTCTGAAATAACTGAAGAGTCTACACCTTTATCGTTTAATAAAGCCTGTATTCTATCTTTACTTAAATCCCCGGTTTCAATATTAAGTTTAGCTTTTAAATAATTATGAAGTGCTTTTTCTAAAGCCACATAAAAGGCTTCTTTTTGACCTAATGCTTTTTTGGCTTCTCCTAAATATTTCTTCGCTAACTTATCTGCTTTTCTAATTCTATTCCCTGTAACATCGGCATCTCTAACTGCTTTTTGTTTTCTAAAAACCAGAGCTAATGGTATCATTAAAAATGGAATTAATAATGAGGCCCAGAATAATTTGGATTTAAAGAAGTACGATTTTTTAGCAGGCTCTAAATCTGTTTTTGTTTTAATAAACGCAAAATGATCTTTATTTAAAACCACAGGTTGTTTACCATCACTTGTAGCTGAAGGATGTGTTTCGGCAACCGTATTATTTGGTCCTTGAGTAACATCTACCACTATTTCGTCTGATGAAATACGCTTATAAGATTCTGTTTTAAGATCGAAGTAAGAAAATGTAATACTTGGTATTGGATATTTTCCTTTAAACTGAGGCACTACCGTATAGCTATCGGAAACACGCCCTTGCATACCGCTTAAATTTGTTCTTACACTTTCGCTGTGTTCTGGCTCATAAACCTCCAAAGAACTTGGCAAATTAACCTTTGGTAATTCAAATAATTTCAAGTTTCCGTTTCCTGAAACCTCAACATTTAAATTTAAAGATTCCGATGCTTTTAATTCGGTTTTAGACGTCGTTACCTTAAAGTCGTATTCCCCCACTGCTCCAGTAAAATCGTCTGGCCTTCCTGTTTCTGGAAGTGGTTTGACGTTAATTGTGCGTTCTCCGGCAGATACTGTTTTATGCACTTGCGTCATTAATCGGCCACCAAAAATATCTCGTCTATTCGTTGGCACATCTACAGTAATATCTAAACTTAAAGGTTCTATTTTAAGCTTCCCTGTTTTTTGAGGATACAATACCGTTTTACGTAACTCGACATAACGGTAATCTTCACCCTTATAGGTTCCGTTCTTAACTTGTAAACCTTTAATATCTATATTCTGACTCCAGAAATCGCTGTATTTCGGATTATCTATTTCTCGCCAATTACTAACACCCGTATTTGGAGACACATATAATTTGTATACAACCGTAATGGCTTCATTTAAATAAGGGCTTCCTTTTGAAACCTCGGCAACCAAATGAATATTTTCTGATGCCACATAATCGGCATTATTGCCATCTCTCGGTTTACTAACTGCAGAAGTTACCGTAATTTTTGTAGGTGTCGTTTTATAGACTTCTCCACCAATTTCTATTGTAGCTTGACTTAATGTAAATGTTCCCTGACTTTTAGGTGCTAAAAAATAAGAATACGTTTTAGAAAACTGAGAGACTCCATTTACCCACGACTTACTAACCGATTGATTTGGGCCACCTACAACATTGAAATTTGAAAAGCTTGGCGGATTAAAATTATCGCCATCCTTATTCATTTCAAAATCGACTCTTAAACGTTCATTTATACCCAATTTCGTTTTACTTACTTTAGCTTCAAACTTAACCTGTGCAAAGGTTACGCTAGAAACAAGTAAAACAAAAACTGCTACTATATGTTTAATACTTTTCATTTTTAAATATATTCTCAAAACAAATTACCAATCCTTATCGGTTTGAATACGTTCTCCTTTTTGCTTTTCAGCATTCATCTTCTCCTGAACTTTTTGCTCTTGATTGTTCATCGCTTCTAACAAGTTTTTAATTTGTTGTGGCGACATTTGCCCTTGCTGAGGCTTTGGCTGCTGAGGCTGCTCTTTTTTCTCCTGATCTCCTTGACCTTCGTCTTGCTTATCATCTTTAGGCTTTCCATCTTCATTTTCTTCTTGGTCGCCTTCATCTTTATCTTGATCACCTTCGTCTTTTTTGTCCTGATCTTTATCGTCGCCCTCGTCCTGTTTATCTTGATCTTTTTGATCTTCCTGATCTTTATTTTGGTCTTCGTTCTGATCCTGATCATCCTGATTCTGATCTTTATTATCTTCCTGATCGTCTTCGTTATTTTCGTTTTGCTCTTCCTGTTCTTTTGCACATTCTTTAGCTAAACCAAAATTGTATCGTGTTTCTTCGTCCGACGGATCGTTTCTCAATGCATTTTTATAAGCCTCGACAGCTTCTTTACATTGTTTATTCTGCATTAATATGTTTCCGATATTATGAAATGCTTTATGCTTTTCGCTACGATCGGTGGCCTTACTTGCAGCTTCTTGCAAACGAAATAAAGACTCTTCGAAATTTCCTTTTTTGAAATATGATGTTCCTAAATTGTATATTCCTGAAACATTGGATTCTTCTTCAGAAATGGCTTTTCTATATTCCATTTCGGCCGAGATATAATCATCTTCTTGAACCTTTTCATTCCCTTCGAAAACAAAATTATTCGCTAATCTTTTCGCTTCAACTAGGGCTTCATTATCATCTTGTGCTACAGACGACAATGTAAATAATCCGATAAAAAGTAATACAATAGGTTTCATAACAACTATTCCTGAATTACCGAATATTACCACTTTTTCAACTTTTTCTATCATAAGTTTTCGTTAAATAAGTTCAACTTCTTTAACCAGCCCGTCTTACGGTTTAATAAGAAAACATCTAAGAACAGTAGTAAAATTGCAAGTGCAATAAACCATTGAAATTGAGATTTAAAATCGGCAATTTGTTTGGCTTCAAATTCGGTTTTATCCATACCGTTTAAAATATCTCGAATCTCGTCGACAACAACACTTGTTTGTCTTCCGTTTATATAAACCCCATTGGCTTCGCTTGCAATATTCTTAAGTGTTTCTTCATTTAAACGCGTAATTACCGTCTCGCCGTTGCTGTCCTTTTTATAGTTCATAACAACGCCATTTCGCTTTATAGGAATTGGCCCACCTTTTACATCTCCAACACCAATAGTAAAGATTCTAATCCCTTCCTCGGCAGCTTCTTCGGCTACTTTGGCTGCAACTTCACTATGGTCTTCACCATCGGAAATAATAATAAGGACACGATTAGTTTGCTCGTCATCGTCGTAATAGGTTTTAGCCAGATTTATAGCTTCGTTAATCGCTGTACCTTGAGAAGACATCATGTCTGTATTCATATTCTGAAGGAACATTTTTGCAGAAGCGTAGTCTGTTGTAATAGGCAATTGTGGAAATGCTTTTCCAGCGTAAGCGATAATACCTACACGGTCGCTCGCTAAATTATTAATAATTTGAGTTACCAATTGCTTGGCTTTTTCTATTCTGTTAGGCGCAATATCTTCAGCCAACATACTCTTAGATACATCGACAGCAAAAACAATATCTACACCTTCTCGTTTAACCGTTTCTAACTTGGTACCAACTTTAGGGTTTACCAGAGCAATTACTAAAGATGCAAAAGCTAGACATATTATTACTAATTTTAAAACCGATTTAAATACCGAACGATTCGGACTTAAACGCTTTAACATCGCTTTATCTGCAAACTTTTTTTGAGTATGGCGTTTCCATAATTGAAGCATCAAATAGATGACAATAATCACCGGAATGACGCACAATGCCCAAAACCATATTTTTTCTTCTAATTGAAACATCTATTATATAAAACTTTTAAATAAGGTAGATCGCAATAAAATTTCAAGCAATAACAACATACCTGCCAGCAACAATAGCGGACGGTATTTTTCTTCGTAATTATAAAACTTGAATTCTTCTACATCTGTTTTTTCTAATTTATTAATCTCTTTGTAAATCTCTTCAAGTTTCTGATTATCGGTAGCTCTAAAATATTTACCGCCAGTAACAGTGGCAATTTCTTCTAAAAGCGCCTCGTCTATTTCGACTTGAACACGACCATATTGAAAACTTCCGTTTGGCAAAATACCAATTGGAGATAATGCCATCCCGTTAGATCCCAATCCTATGGTGTACGTCTTAATACCGAACTCCACAGCCATTTCACTAGCAATCTTAGGATCTATAAATCCTGAATTATTAACCCCATCGGTAAGTAAAATAATCACTTTACTTTTGGCTTTACTGTCCTTTAATCTGTTTACTGATGTGGCTAACCCCATTCCTATTGCGGTCCCTCCTTCAATAATATTATTATATTTAATATCGTTTAAAGACCTAATAACAATGCCTTTATCACTGGTAATTGGTGTTCTTGTAAAACTTTCCCCAGCATACTCTACCAAACCTATCCTATCGTTAGGACGTTCTTTAATAAAATCTGCCGCCACTTCCTTTAAAGCCTCTAATCTGTTTGGTTTTAAATCTTTCGCTAACATACTCGCCGAAACATCTATCGCCATAACTATATCGATACCTTTTGTGGTTTTTGTGCGCGACGAAACATCTACTGTTCTTGGTCTTGCCAAAGCTGTAATTAACAACCCTAAGGCCAATAATCGCAGTCCAAAAAGAAGGTGTCTTAGTTTAGGCAACCATGAATTAGTTACTTTAAACCCTTTAATGCTCGACATTTTTAGTTCGGCATTTTGTTTATTCTGTTTAAAAATATACCACACTATAGCTAGTGGTAGTAATAAAAACAACCAGAATACTTCTTTGTTTAAAAACTCTATACCCTCAAACATTATTCTGCTTTATTTAGTTCTACGGAATTCACAATACGATCTGCCATATCTTGAGCATATACGTCGTCGTTTTTCCATGTAATTATAATTTCTTGTAACACATTCTCCGATGCAAAATGAAGCATAACATAGTGACCTGGCACGTAATTATCTGAATTCCCAACAGGTATATGTCCGTTTCCAAAAGTTTTTAAACCTTCGGCACCGTTTGGTGTTGTAAACTTTTCTTGTTTTACGGTAATATCTGTAACCTTATTAAGCTCCAATTGCTTTAAAGCGCGTTCCGAAGCTTCATTTAAATCTAGCGGTTCTGGCTTTTGTGGTGGTTGTTGGCCACCTTGTTGGCCTGCTGGATTCTCAGGTGCTGTTTTTTGAGTCGTTACGTTTACACTAAACACATCTAAAAGCGTTCCGAAACCAAATTTTGTAACTTGAAGTTTATCTTTCAACTCATCTGGAACAGGACTTTCTAATCGTTTTAATACGTCTGGTGTAGAAATAATGACTGGAGGAACTCCATAAGAACTTCTTACCCACTGTCCTTCTAGCAACTCTTTAGTATCGTGACGAAGAATAGTATCTTTAGTATAATTAAAACCGTATTTTACAGCAAATCCAGCAAAAATTAAAGCAATTAACCCAATTCCCGCGACAACAGAAATTATAATTTTCTTGCGTTTCTTTTTACGTGCTTGATCTTCTTTATACTGTTGATTTAATAACTTCTCTTCTTCATCCGGTTCTGGAAGCACTTCTTTTACATGATCGATTTCTGCGGCAATAGTTTGCTTATCAAATGCAGCCAATTCTATGTCTGGTGCAGACTTCGCAAATTTCACTAAATCGGCACGTTTTAAAATGCTTTCAATATTTTTAATAGTCTCCTTACTGAAATCGATTTGATTTCCTTCTTTTAGTAATTGTAAGCGGCTTATTAACTGGTCTGTCGTACTTTCTAATGCTTTATCGTAAACTTTTTCATCTAAATATTTACGAAGCACTAAAGTCAACTCAGAATAATATTCTTTAATTTCAGACTGTTCTAAAAACTGACTATCGTCTAATTTTTGAAGTGCTAATTTTGCACGTTCGTAAGCTGGTAAAAGTGCAATTTCCTCTTCTTCTGTAAGTGGTTTTTTTCGCCATAAGAACCAATACAAGATCGCTCCCAAAATAATTAAGCCTACTAAAATGTAAAGTGGTAATCGCCACCAGTTATTATTTATTTTTTCAACTTCTATAAAGGGCTTAATATCGTAAAGACCTTGTTTTGTCGAGTCGACAACAATATCTCTAATTTCAACTTTTAAAGAATCGGTTTGAAATGTTTTATCGCCTACAACAATCTTCTGAGGCGGTATTGTATAATGTCCGGAATCGAATTGAGTTAAACCATATTTCTTAATAAGATTAAACTTATTATCTACTTTAATAGTGTCTACTGGATAAGAATGAATCATTTCTAAAGGTGTAAATGATTGCCCTTCCATAAACAAAACTAAGTCTGTAGAATCGGTTTCAACTTCAATTTTATACGTTATTTGAGCACCTACTTTTACAGAAGTAGAATCTATGCCAGAAGTTATATTTTGCGCATAAGAATAGCTCGAGAATACACTGAATACGAGTAGTAAACAAAGGCTATTCTTAAAATGATTTAATATTGGGAATTTAATAATTTTCATAAGTTATTAAAGATTATCATCTGCGTTTAAAATAGCCAAGTAATTTTTTTACGTAACTTTCGTCTACACGACAATCTATAGATCCAGCTCCAGATTTTGCGAAACTGTCTTTATAATAGTTTACTTTATCTTGATAATATTTACTGTAATTCTCTCGCACTGATTTAGACGAGGTATTCACCAACATAAGCTCACCTGTTTCCTCGTCTTGCATGTGTACCATCCCTAGATTAGGGATACTTTCTTCACTTTTATCATACACTCGAATTCCAGTAACATCGTGACGTTTAGCTGCAATTTTCAAGGTATGCTTGTAATCGTCTGAAATAAAATCGGACAGCACAAAAACAATAGCTCGTTTTTTTGTTACACTAGACAAAAACTTAAAGGCTTCGGCAACGTTTGTTTGTTTACTTTTTGGTTTAAACTCGATAAGCTCACGAATAATACGTAATACATGAGAACGACTTTTCTTAGGTGGAATATAAAGCTCGATAGTGTCGGAAAATAAGACTAATCCAATTTTATCGTTGTTTTGTGTTGCAGAAAAAGCCAATGTTGCAGCTATTTCGGTAACCACTTCATTTTTAAAAAGTTGCTCTGTACCAAACATTTCAGAACCAGAAACGTCTACCATAAGCATCATTGTTAATTCACGCTCTTCTTCAAACACTTTTATATAAGGCTCGTTGTAACGTGCTGTAACGTTCCAGTCTATATTTCTAACATCGTCTCCAATTTGATATTGACGCACTTCACTAAAAGTCATACCTCGACCTTTGAAGGTAGAATGATATTCCCCACCAAAAATATGATTAGACAAGCGACGTGTCTTAATCTCAATTTTTCGTACTTTTTTAAGTAATTCTTTAGTATCCATTCTTCCTCTCTCCCAACCCTCTCTCCATAGGAGAAAGAGCTTTTAAAAATTTTAATTTTATTCACCCTTTTGAAATCCTTCTCTCGCGGAAGGATTTAGGATGGGGTTTATGGTACTTCTATCTCGTTTACAATCTTAGTAATAATATCTTCCGAAGTAACATCTTCTGCTTCTGCTTCGTAAGTGATTCCGATTCTATGACGTAATACATCATACACAACGGCACGTACATCTTCGGGAATAACATAACCACGACGCTTAATAAACGCATAACATTTCGCAGCTGTTGCTAAGTTAATACTTCCACGAGGTGACGCTCCAAAAGAAATTAAGGGTTTTAAATCTGCTAATCTGTATTTTTCAGGGTAACGTGTTGCAAAAATAATATCAAGAATATATTTCTCGATTTTCTCATCCATATATACTTCACGAACGGCTTCTTGTGCTCTTAAAATCTGCTCTACAGAAACAACAGGATTTACTTTTTCGTAAGTACCTCTAAGATTGGCACGAACAATAAGTTGTTCTTCGTCTAATTTAGGATAATCGATAACGGTTTTCAACATAAAACGATCGACTTGCGCTTCTGGTAACGGATATGTTCCTTCTTGCTCTACCGGGTTTTGAGTTGCCATTACCAAAAACGGCTTATCTAAGACAAATGTCGTATCTCCAATAGTCACTTGCTTTTCTTGCATCGCTTCTAATAATGCAGATTGTACTTTCGCTGGTGCTCTGTTAATCTCATCTGCTAATACGAAGTTTGCGAAAATTGGCCCCTTCTTAATAGAAAAATCATTTTCTTTAATATTATAAATCAAAGTACCAACAACATCGGCAGGTAATAAATCTGGAGTAAACTGTATACGACTAAAACTACCAGCGATAGCCTTAGACAAGGTATTAATCGCAAGTGTTTTTGCTAATCCAGGAACCCCTTCTAAAAGAATATGTCCTTGACCTAATAACCCGATAAGCAAACGCTCTACCATGTGTTTTTGCCCAACGATTACTTTATTCATTTCTAAAGTAAGTAAATCTACAAAAGCACTTTCTCTCTCTATCTTTTCATTGATAGATTTAATATCAACCGTACTGGTACTATCCATATTTTATGTTTTAAAAACTAAATTTTAGTCAGTAATTTAATGACACGCAAATTGTTAAAATTTTCCGTGTTTCGCTGTTAATAATTGGTTAAAAATTAAACATTATACAATAATTAAGATTTTAGGTGACAAAAACTAATCTTCTGGATTTAAAATATTGCTATTTACACAAATAATAATCTTATCCTTCTTTTTATTAAAGTCTATTAAGTATTTTTATAGTTGAATTATTACACCTAAGATGAAGACTAAAATAGCATTAATAACTGGAGCTACAAGCGGTATCGGACGATCTACAGCCCATGAATTCGCCAAACATAATATAAAACTAGTATTATGCGGCAGAAGACAAGACCGATTAGACATTATAAAAAAAGCACTCGAAAAAGACACCGATGTCCATACTTTAAATTTTGATGTTAGAGATAAAAAAGCCACCATCGAAGCCATTAATTCACTACCGGAAGAGTTTTCTGAAATTGACATCTTAATAAATAATGCAGGAAATGCTCATGGTTTAGATCCTATCGAAACTGGAGACACAGAAGATTGGGACGCGATGATGGATATAAACGTAAAAGGCCTGCTCTATGTAAGCAATATGATTATCCCTAAAATGACGGCGCGTAAATCAGGACATATTATAAACATAGGCTCGTCTGCGGGGAAAGAAGTTTACCCTAAAGGAAATGTGTACTGTGCAAGCAAACATGCTGTTCTAGCCATTACAGAAGGTATGCGAATAGACTTAAATCCTTACGGTATAAAAGTAGGTGCGGTAAACCCTGGTTTAGTTGAAACCGAATTTTCTAAAGTCCGCTTTAAAGGGGACCCAATTGCCAACTCTGTTTACAAGGGCTTTCAAGCTTTACAACCACAAGACATTGCAGAAATTATATACTTTGTAATTAGCAGACCATACCACGTTAATATCGCAGATTTACTCGTTTTCCCTACAGCTCAGGCCAATTCAACCATTGTAAAAAAGGATTAATATGATTAATAAGCGACTTCTTATTAAAAACTTATTGGCACACAATGATGAAAATAGTTTTTACGATAAAAAGCGCAAGATTAATATTAGCGAAAAAGAAGGTAAAGCAAAATTCTTAAAACATGTTTGCGCGTTATCGAACAGCAATCCTAAAAATAACTCTTTTATCGTAATTGGAGTTGAAGATGATGACAACGAAATTATAGGTGTCGATTTTTTCGACGACAGTAAAATTCAGAATTTAATAAATGCTTATCTAACAAATCCTCCAATTGTACAATACGAGAATATTCCATTTCCGCATTTGCCAAACCATAAAGTTGTTGGATTAGTAACTATTCGCTCAAATAATAAAATCACTTCCCTTCGTAAGAATATTTGGAAATATTATGGTGGCGCTGTCTTTTTTAGAGATGGTAGTATAAGCATGCCGAAAGCTTTCGATATAGAACTAAAAGATGTGAATTCTAAAATTGTTGAAGCCATAGAAAATCATGCTCAAAACAATATAGAATACACCTTAAATGGGGTTTTCGACTTTATGAATTCTAGAAAAGACTATCATCCAGAATACCTTGTCTTTAAAGAGTATTTTGTGGTGTGCTGGGCAGGACAACGTAAAACAGTAAAAGATAACACGTATTACTCCAGAGTAGACATCGAGCTTATAAATGAACAGGTTAGACTATTCTTTTCCACTTTAGATGAAGTTTCCATTACTATAACCGAAGACTCTTTTAGCATTGTTGAATATGTTCATTTAGGACTTCAAAAATCCTATAATTACTATCCGCTAGAGGAAACCGTAATACGTTTTAAAGATAATGCGAGCTACCATATAGACACAAAATTATTGTTCGATCCACCACAATATAACCAAAAAGTGTTGCATCATATTTACAACACTAATAATAGCATTCTTAATAAATTAAAAAAAGGGTTAGTGCTTAATTCATCAGAAAAACAAGATATTAAAAACCTTCCTGCAACGTATTTATTAAGTTACCTAAATAATTTCCCAGAAGCGCTCCTTAAATTAGAGGAAGCCAAACCTTATCTTAAATCTTATAATCTAGAAGTCTATCTTTCTTATAAAGAAACCATGCGTATATTAAGAAAAGTAAAATATAATTAATAACATCGCTTATTCTAATACCGAGCAACATTAAAATAAAGTCTTTACTCAACCTTAAAATATAGCTTAAACTAAATTGACTAATCAGCAATCATAAAAGTGCATGCTATAATTCGAACTTAATACCCTGAGCTAACGGTAAATTTGTTGTGTAATTTATAGTATTTGTTTGTCTACGCATATACACTTTCCAAGCATCAGACCCTGATTCTCGTCCGCCACCTGTTTCTTTTTCGCCTCCAAAAGCACCTCCAATTTCTGCTCCCGAGGTTCCTATATTTACATTAGCAATCCCACAATCCGATCCGTTTACAGACAAGAATTGCTCTGCTTCTCTTAGATTATTTGTCATAATAGCCGAAGACAATCCTTGAGCGACATTATTCTGTATATGTAAAGCATTTTCTACATCGCCAGAGTATTTCAACAAATATAATATAGGCGCAAAGGTTTCGTGTTGCACGATACTGTATTCTGGTTTCACTTCTGCAATTGCTGGCTTTACATAACAGCCGCTTTTATAATTTTCACCCACTAATACACCGCCCTCAATAAGAATTTTACCACCTTGATTTTCGACCTCGACCAGAGCATTTTGATACATCTTCACTGCATCTTGATCGATAAGTGGTCCAACATGATTCGTTTCATCTAAAGGATTCCCGATCTTTAGTTGACTATACGCTTTAACCAAAGCATCTTTAACTTTATCGTACATACTATCATGAATAATTAATCGTCGCGTCGAAGTACAGCGTTGTCCGCACGTCCCGACAGCTCCAAAAACGGCTCCAATAATTGTCATTTTTATATCCGCATCTGGCGTCACAATAATCGCATTATTTCCACCTAATTCTAGAAGGGATTTCCCCAGACGTGCTGCCACATCTTGAGCCACGATTTTACCCATTCGTGTAGAACCGGTTGCCGAAATTAAAGGCACTCGCGTGTCTTTGGTTAATAAGCTACCAACATGCTGATCACCATTTATTAAATTAGAAATACCTTCTGGAAGATTGTTTGCCTCGAAAACTTCTGCTGCAATATTCTGACAAGCGATACCTGTTAACGGTGTTTTCTCACTAGGTTTCCAGATACAAACATCTCCACAAACCCAAGCCAAAGTTGCATTCCATGCCCAAACTGCAACTGGAAAGTTGAATGCAGAAATAATTCCTACGATGCCTAGTGGATGATATTGCTCGTACATTCGGTGTCCTGGACGTTCAGAATGCATCGTTAAACCGTAAAGTTGTCTTGAGAGTCCAACAGCAAAATCGCAAATATCAATCATTTCCTGAACCTCACCCAAACCTTCCTGATAACTTTTACCCATTTCGTAAGATACAAGCAGACCTAAAGCCTCCTTTTTCTGACGTAATTTATCACCAAACTGACGTACAATTTCACCACGTAATGGCGCAGGCGTATTTCGCCAAGTCTTAAATGCGACCTGAGCAGATTCCACTACTTTTTCGTAATCTTCTTGTGTAGAAATTTTTACCGAACCTATAAGTTCGCCGTCAACGGGAGAAAAACTTTTAATGAAGGCTGCACTACTAGAAAATTGACTTTTACCGGTAGATGTTCCTTCATTTATATCTTTTATTCCTAGTTCTTCTAGAACTTTTTTAATTCCGAATGTATCTGAAAGTGATTTCATTTTTCCTGATTTTACAATTTAACCGACCTATTATCACTAATATACCAATTTTAAATTGCTTTAATTCAGTTTATAATTATAAATAAAACCTAGAACATTCACCTTATCTAAATCATTATGAAACAGATAAGCTAACAGATTAACATTTTGAAGACGTGAGATAAATTGAAATAAAATTTATCGTAACATAAAGCCTTTTGCAGCCCACCACGGACGAATTTCGATCTCTAATCGACCTGCTTTCACCATCGGATCTGCATTTGCTAAACTATCTGCCATTTTAAGTGTTGGCACATTATAAATTGTAACTCCTCTAACATTGCCCTGATCTCCAAACGGACCAGAAATATCTGTATATCCCAACTTGTACAATCGACTAAAATATTCCATATGTGCTTGCTGCAAATCCTGAGCTTCTTCTTCGTTTTGAATTCTTATAGCCCCAGATTTTAAGAAAGCCATAAAATATTGTTGCATTAAAATCGTGTCTTTAGTTTCTTCATCAACAAAATCGTAAGTTTCGAAACCTTTGGCTGCCAACGCTGCTTTAATTTCTGCATAACTTTTAGGTGCAGTATCGACTTCATCTAACACATCTAAACTATCTAATTTAGAAACTACATCTAAAGAATCAACAGGAATAACAGTAGTATCTAGAGGCTCTTGCTTTGCCTCATTTTTACAGCTTACCATTATGATAACGCTAAATATTACAATAAGATATTTCATTATTTCCAAGTTTTATAAGGTTGTTTACTGAGTTGTGAGTTATAATATTTAACCTCTCCGGTGACTTCTTTTCCTAGCCAAAGTGGTTTAGAGATAATTTCTGTAGGATGGCTTAATTCGACTTCGGCAACTACCAATCCCGCATTATCACCAAAAAATTCATCGACTTCAAAAATATGTTGATTCATTCTGATTTCATAACGAATTTTATCAATCACACCATCTTCACACAATTTTAAAAGCACTTCTGCATCGGATTTATCAATAGATTTTTCCCATTCGAAACGTTCTAATCCATCTTCAGTAGACTGTCCTTTTACAGTTAAAAATCCGTCATCACCTTTTAAACGAACACGAACAGTACGCGCTTTATCTGTATTTAAAAATCCTTGGATTATCTTGGTTTGCTTAAAGGCTTCGGATTTAAAAACATCAGACTCCACTAAAAATTTACGCTCTATTTCTATCATATTTAATTGCTATCTCTTTTATTTCTTTCGAAGGGATACACTGTAATTTATAAGTGTTTTCCGCCAACCAAAGCATCGCCAACGCTATCGATTTAGACTCTATTGGCTTATAATTCTTAAGTTTACCAATAAAAAATGGAGCGGTTATTCTCATAACTATTTTACCGATATACTCTCCCAATCTAAACTCTTCTCTGCCACCTGTAATTAATGATGGCTGAAGCATATACGTGTTTTCAATGTTTAAAGATAACACAACAGCTTCCATTTCCCCTTTAGTTCGGTTATAAAAAACGTTACTTTTAGCATCTGCACCTAAAGCTGAAATACATATAAAACGATTTATACTATTTTGAACACATAAATTGGCTGCAGCCACAGGAATCCCATAATCTACCTTATGATATATTGTTTTATCTGGGGTTTTAGATTTTGTAGTTCCAATGCAACAGAACACAACATCTGCTTTAAATAATGTTTTATAACTCTCCAAATCGAAAAGATCGATAAGATATTCTGTAATCTTAGCATGCTGAATGCCACAAGTCGACCTACTAAAAAGCACAATACGACTATAGTCACTATTAGTTAGTAGCGATTTTACTAAATGACTACCAGTTAATCCCGTTGCTCCTAATACAATAGCTGTTTTCCCCATAAGTTTGAATTTACTGTTATAAAGTTATTTAAATTTGTGTGATAGTATACAAAACACATCACAAAAAACAATAGTATTACTGTACTAAATAATGGAGTCAAATTTTCCGATAAGAAAAATAATTCATGTAGATATGGATGCGTTTTACGCGTCTGTAGAACAAATGGATTTTCCTGAACTTAAAGGAAAGCCAATTGCCGTTGGTGGTAGCGAAAAACGAGGCGTTGTGAGTGCCGCAAGTTACGAAGCACGAACTTTTGGCGTTAAAAGCGCCATGAGTGGTATACAAGCTAAGCGTAATTGTCCGGAATTAATTTTTGTAAATCCCAGATTTGATCGCTATAAAGAAATCTCTAAGCAAATTAGAAAGATATTTTTCGATTATACCGATTTAGTTGAACCCCTTTCTCTAGATGAAGCGTATCTAGATGTTACCATTAATAAAAAAGGAAATCCAAGCGCTTCCCTTATTGCTGAAGAAATTAGAGGTCGTATTTTAAAAGAAGTGGGATTAACGGCTTCTGCAGGAATCTCCATTAATAAATTTATTGCCAAAATTGCCAGCGATTACAACAAGCCCAACGGACAAAAAACGGTTAATCCAGAAGATGTTTTACCGTTTCTAGAGGATTTAGATATTAGAAAATTTTATGGCGTAGGAAAAGTGACTGCAGAAAAAATGTATCAGTTAGGTATTTATACAGGAACAGATTTAAAATTAAAATCTATTGACTATTTAGAATCACATTTTGGAAAATCGGGTGCCTATTATTATCATGTGGTACGCGGAATTCATACTAGCGAGGTTAAACCTAATCGCATTAGAAAATCGCTTGCCGCCGAACGCACGTTTAGCGAAAATTTATCGAGCGAAATATTCATGTTGGAAAAATTAGTTCACATCTCCGAGGAAGTTTCTAAACGCCTAAAAACAAATAAAGTCGCCGGAAAAACTGTAACCCTAAAAATTAAGTATAGCGATTTCACGCTACAAACGCGAAGTAAATCGTTGCATTATTTTATTAGTGATGCAGACTTAATTATGGATACTGTAAAATCATTACTTATTCAAGAAGAATTAACCAATTCAGTCCGTTTATTAGGTATCTCAATTTCTAATTTAAACACCGACAAAACAGGTAAGAAACCCGAAGATAAAAGCATAAGCATGCAATTACAGTTTCGCTTTTAGTGACCATACAATTTATCTTCAAATTCATATAATTAGAGTTAAAGCCACATCTTCAAATTAGCTATTATCAAACATTGTCATTATAAATTACATATTTAGCAATTTAGAATGATTTTAATTTAAAAAAATATATCAAATACATAGAGAATTAAAAATATCCTCAATTCTGTTATTTTTATTTGTACTAAGTCTAAATAAAGTTAATTTTGCCTTAAATTTTAGACTAATGACCTCAAAAAAGGGCCACCTTACTTTTTTACTTTTATTATTAAGTTGTTTTGCCTTCGCACAACAAGGAACATTAAAAGGAAATGTTATTTTCGATACTAACGAACCTGTTCTTGGCGCACATATTGTTTTAACAGGAAACAATCTTAGTAAAGAAACCTCTACAGGCATTGATGGTGATTATAGTTTTAAGAATGTTCCTTTTGGCACCTATAATATTCAAATGAATTCTTTAAATGCCAATTCACTTACTATAGAAGTGGTACATAATTCGTCTAAAGATATTCACAATACTGTTATTCAATTTTCAGAATACCAGGATTTAGCAGAAATCTTAGTAAAATCTAAAACAACCAAGGAAAAAATTGAAGATCAAGGTTTTTCGGTTAACGTTATAGAAACCAAAGAAGCTGGCCTTCGAAACATACAAACAAACGAATTATTAAAAACTAGTGTTGGAGTAAACATTCGTCAGAATGGTGGTTTGGGTTCCGATGTACAGTATAGTTTAAATGGATTGTCCGGAAGTGCTGTTCGTATTTTTATCGATGGTATTCCTATTTCTGTATACGGATCTTCTTTTAGTTTAAACAGCCTGCCTCCATCTATGATTAAACGTATCGAGGTTTACAAAGGTGTTGTTCCTGGTTATTTAGCAGATGATGCTTTAGGAGGTGCTATAAATATCGTTCTTCATAATAATGCAAAGAATAATTTTAATGCTTCTGTTTCCTATGGTTCATTCAATACGTTACAAACAAGCGTAAATGGACTATATCGTTTTGAAGAATCTGGTCTTACAGTAAAAGCCTCTGGATTTTATAATTATTCAGATAATGATTATAAAGTTTCAGGTAGAAGCATTGTAGAAACTGGATTAGGAGGCGCACAAACCCCAATTACAGCGAGACGATTTAACGATGCTTATAAATCTATTGGCGGAATGGCTCAAGTAGGTTTTACTGATGTAAAGTGGGCAGATCAATTTTTTGTAGGATTAACAGGTTCCGACGACTACAAAGAAGTACAACATGGTGCATTTATGACGATCACACCTTATAAAGACAGGTTTCTGGAATCGGATGCCATGTTAGGTAATTTAACGTACCAAAAGAAAGATCTTTTCACAAAAGGACTTGATGTAAATGTACACGGACTGTATGGTACACGAAACCGTATTGTAAACGATACGCTTGCTGCCGCTTATAGCTGGACGGGAGACAGAGCTATAAACTTTGAAGGTGAAGAATTCGAATACACTTGGAGATCGCAACAAGAAGGTGGACCAACTTTGGCCGAAATAAACAGAACCGTAGCCTCTGTGAGAGCAGGCATTTCGTATGAAATTAATGATAATCACAAAGTATTATTAAATCATTTTTACAGCGGTATTGATAGAGAAGATAGTGATGCTTTACAATCTGTGTTGCAAAACACATTTAAAGGCACTAGAGATTTAAATAAAAACATTTTCTCTTTAACCTATGAGTTTAATGCTTTTGACGACAAATTAAAAGCAAATGTATTTGGAAAATACTATCAACAAAAAACAACATACATCGATCCTGCAATAGGAACAGATGCGAATGGAAATCAACAATTAGTAGATGAAGTTACAGAAAGTGATAATACAGATACGGGATATGGTTTTGCACTTTCTTATGTGATTGTTCCAAATATTACCTTAATAACTTCTGCAGAGAAAGCCGTGCGTTTACCAGATGAAACTGAAGTATTTGGAAACGATGGAGATAATGTTATAGCAAACCCTAGCATAAAACCAGAACGAAGTAACAACTTTAATTTAGGATTTAGATTTGGAGATTTTAATATTGAAAAGCACAACTTTTCTATTTCAACAAATGTGTTTCTGAGAGATATTAAAGATAGAATTGGTTTACCTATTGTTTCGTCATTAAACATTGATGATGAAACTATACTTTATGAAAATCAAGGAAGCGGATCGTCTAAAGGAATTGAAGCACAATTGAACTACACCTACAATAATAATTTTGGACTGAACTTTAATGTCTCGCGTTTCGAATTAAAGGTTGAAAATAATGGTGTAGAAATAGACGTTCCAAACACACCGTTCTTCACTATGAATGGAGGCTTACGTTACTCATTTAAAGATTTAATTCTGAAAAAATCACAATTAAATATATTCTACAACATTTACTTTACAGATACATTTTCATACCTAAACATTGAAGGATCAAATAATACAGGAGCCGATTTTTTTGATGTTCCACAGCAATTAGCACAAGATTTTGGACTTAGCTACGCATTTCCAAATAATAAATTTGTGATGAGCTTCGACATTAAAAATATATTCGACAAACCTGTTTACGATAATTTATCTGTACAAAAACCAGGTAGAGCCTTTTACTTAAAACTAAATTATTCAATAAATAAATTTTAATTATAAATTATAAATATTCACAATATGAAACGTAACTTTTTAAATTACAAATTACTAACAGGAATAGCTTTATCTATGGGATTAATGACTGCTTGTAGTAGTGATGATTCAACAAACGAGGATCCAACAGATCCTGAAGTACCAGCAGTAGATTCTAGATGGATAACAGTAGCCGGTGCCAAAATGGGAACTAACCCAGGAGATGGTAATGGCGGTACATACATTTACTCAATTAACAGCGAAGACGCTAAAGACCCTACAGTGTCTATAGACCCTTTTGAAAACGGTTTTATAGCACCTTCTAACAGAACTGCCAGATTACAATCTTCTGAAGATGGTAGCACAATATTTAATATAAGCTATGCAGGAGACACTGGTGGTAATTATACTAAATACGACGTGCAAGGAGGAAATACATTCCAACAATTAGGTACAGACGTAAACATTTCACAATATGTTGGAACAGCACCTAGATGGGTTAAATTATTTGACGGAGACCAAACAGGAGCTGCTGTATATGTTAACGTAGCTGAGCCCACAATTGATGATAACGGTACGCCAGACGATATATCTGACGATACTTATGTACGTACAGATGCTACGATTGGTGTAGTTACTTTAGATTTAGAGAACTCTTTAATTAAAAATTTTGAAGAGCATAGTGTGCCTTTAAGTGCAGAAGAAGAAGCAAACGGTTATTATTTCTCTAGAATTGATATGCCTACTTTAAATGCAGCTGGAGATAAATTATATATTGGTGGTCGTTTAAGTAAAGTTGACCCTACTACTACAGAAAGTGATAGCGATTACACAATTTTAGGTTCTAAAACTATTGTCTTAGATTACCCTTCTTTGTTAAATCCAACAGTAATTACATCTGCAGTAGGACATGGAAATACTAATGGTTACCGTAGTATTAATGCTTTCGAATATAATGGAAGTGTGTACCAAGCAAACCAAAGTGATCCAGAAGGTTCTCACATCTTAAAAATTGATGCTAATAACCAATACGACGATTCATACGACTTTAATTTAGACGACGCTTTAAACGTAAACGGTGCATATATTCTTGCTTGGAGACCAGCTTCTAATGGTAAAGCGGTAGTCGCTTACCGTCATGATGACTCTGTAGAAGGAGTAGCAGGTGCTCAAGGCTTTTTTGCTTTAGTAGATTTAAACGCTAAAACGGCTCAAAAGATTGATGCGATCCCTTACGATCCAGATTTTTACTTATTCCAATACCAAGGTTTTGTGGTTGATGGAACAGAAATTTACTTAACTCAAGGTGCTGTAGGTGAAAATGGAAACATTTACATTGTAGAAACAGAAACAGGAGAGGTTACTAAAGGTGCTGAATTAGTAAACATAGAAGGAAGCCACTTTATTGGAGTTTTCTAAACCGAATATATCTTTATTATAAATAGAAAAGACTGTCTGAAAAGGCAGTCTTTTAATGGGTAAACATCTAATAAACCCACTACATAATTTATTAGGAATTAGTCAAAAGTAAAGCCTCATTAACAGTGTTAATGAGGCTTTTTTAATACTATATTTTATAGTGAATTATAACTTAATTTCAGTTACACGTAATGTATTCACCATTCCTTTATCTTGAATAGGCATAGCTGCTAAACTAATTAACATGTTACCTTCTTCTAAATAACCTTTTTCGCAAGCTAATCTGTTTACATCTTCAATAGTTTCGTCTGTACTAACAAATCTATCATAGTAAAATGCTTTCACACCCCATAACAAGTTAAGTTGCGTTAAGATACGTCTATTAGAAGTAAATACTAGAATATGAGCTGAAGGTCTCCAAGCTGAAATTTGGAACGCTGTATACCCACTATTTGTTAAAGTAGATATTGCCTGTGCGTTAATTTCGTTTGCCATATTTGCGGCATGGAAACAAATAGATTTTGTAATATAACGTTTGGTACGAATATGAGGTGGAGATTGTGGCACCTTTATAAGTGGTGAATCTTCTACACTCTTAATAATATTCGACATTTGTGTAATAACCTGAATTGGATATTGTCCAACAGAAGTTTCTCCTGAAAGCATTACGGCATCTGCACCATCCATAACAGAGTTGGCAACATCGTTTACTTCTGCACGTGTTGGAGTTAAACTATCAATCATAGTCTCCATCATTTGCGTTGCAATAATAACAGGTATTCTTGCTTTTTTAGCACATAGTACTAATTGCTTCTGAATTAATGGTACTTCTTCTGCAGGAATTTCAACTCCTAAATCACCACGAGCTACCATTAAACCATCGCAATACGCAACAATTTTATCGATATTTTCTACCGCTTCTGGTTTTTCGATTTTAGCAATTATAGGAATTTTTTCCTCACTATGTTCTTTAATAAGTTCTTGTAATTGCATTAAATCTTCGGCATGACGCACAAAAGATAATGCCATCCAATCTACCTTTAAAGAACATGCAAAAATAGCATCTTCTATATCTTTTTCGGTAAGTGCTGGCTGCGAGATATTTGTATTAGGAAGGTTAACACCTTTTTTAGACTTTAACGGACCTCCTTGAATAACTCTTGCTGTAACTTCGTCTATCTCGTTTGTAGATACAACTTCAAAAATTAATTTTCCGTCGTCAAGAAGAATACGTTCACCTGCTTTAGCATCTTGAGGGAATTGTTTGTAAGTCATGTAAACACGTTCCTTAGTTCCTTCAAACCTTTCGCCAGTAGCGAAGATAATCTCGTCTCCAGGGTTTACAAAAACCTCACCTTTCATTACACCTACACGAAGCTTAGGACCTTGTAAATCACCTAAGATCGCAGCATTGTAACCGAATTCATCATTTAACTCACGAATCATTTTAACACGTTCTGCGACATCTGCATAATCAGCATGAGAAAAATTAATTCTAAATACGTCAGCACCTTCGTCTAACATCCCTTTTAAAACTTCTTTCGTACTCGTCGCTGGCCCTAGGGTGGCCACTATTTTGGTCTTTTTTCTTTTCAACATTAATTAAAAATTAAATTGTCTTTCGATTTTAACTGATCCACATTTACCATATAAGTTGTAATAACTTCAGGTATTTGTTGGATTTTATTTACTATTAATTGTTCACTTATTTGTAAGTCTTCCTTTGTAATCTTCATTAAATAATCTACATTTTTTAACTCCGGAACCAAGTTATAAGACTTTATAATTTTTTCTTCGTTTGCAAACAGAGAACCTGAGCTATGTAAGCTATCTTCTTCGCGTTTACAGATATTGGACACTAAATTATATGTAATTAAATTTAAGTCATCCTTCCATTCAAAAATGGGATAAGCAGCAGAAAAATATTTGTAATCAATATCTTGAGCTCTTCTTACTAGATTTAATTTTAACTTACTATTTATATAATAAGCTAATCTATAATCTTCTAATCTACTATGTATGGCAATTAAAATATAATCGACGTCTTCTAGAAAGTCCTCAAGATTAAGTTTATGAATGGCCATAATCGTTACGTTATCTATGTAAAGATAACATTTATAAGCGTTAATAAATTAACTTTAGGCTTAACTTATTGTTATATTTTTACGAAATCGTTTTAGTTTACGATATAATTCATAAAAAATCCTGCTAAATGTCTTGTAGCTAGTTAACTTTAGAAATTTCGTTTTGAAACACAAAAAATGCACGCTTAGAAGCTTTTTCTTCGGCTTTCTTTTTGGAAGTTGCGCGTGCTTTAGCTACAATTTTTTTATCGATAGCTAGTTTTACGGCAAAATGTCTTACTTGATCAATTCCTGTATCGTCGTACACATTATACTCGAATGTTTTCTTTTCTTTCTGGCACCATTCGATAAGTAAGCTTTTATAACTAATTACTTTACCTTCTAGTTTTTCAATATCTACAAAAGGATCAATTATCCGTTTGTAAATAAATTTCTCGCAGTATTTAAAGCCTCCATCCAAATAAATTGCACCAACCAAAGCTTCGAATAAATTCCCGTGAATATTGTCGCCAAATTGACCCTTCGGAATTTTACTTTCGATTAAATCTATTAAATGTAAATCACGACCAAGTTCGTTTAGATGTTCTCGGCTAACAATTTTAGAGCGCATTTTAGTAAGATACCCTTCGTCTCCTGCAGGCGCTTCTTTATATAAATGTGAAGCAATTACAGAACCCAACATGGCGTCTCCTAAAAACTCTAATCGTTCGTAATTAATAGCATTACCCTTTTTGTCTCTAATATTCATAGAGCGATGGGTAAAAGCCGTCCGATAGTAGCTTTCATTTTTAGGTCTGAAACCTAAAATTTTGGTAAGAGAAACAAAAAAATTCCCGTTATTTTTAAAACGGGAATTTAATATGTTACGAATGTATTTCATTCGATTTTAGTCTTCTAATTTTCTGAATAATACACAAGCGTTGTGACCGCCAAATCCAAAAGTATTACTCATAACAACTTTAACATCGCGTTTTTGAGCTTTGTTAAGTGTTAAGTTTAATTCTGGATCAATTCTTTCGTCTACAACTTCGTGATTAATTGTTGGAGGAACGATACCATGCTCCATTGCCAAAATAGCAGCAATAGACTCTATAGCACCAGCCGCACCTAACAAGTGACCAGTCATTGACTTTGTTGAATTAATGTTGATGTTTTTAGCATGTTTACCAAAAACTTCAGAAATTGCTTTTAGTTCGGCCACATCCCCAAGAGGTGTAGAAGTTCCATGTGTATTAATATGGTCTACATCTTCTGGTT
Organism: Formosa undariae; assembly: GCF_042427615.1. NCBI lineage: Bacteria > Pseudomonadati > Bacteroidota > Flavobacteriia > Flavobacteriales > Flavobacteriaceae > Formosa > Formosa undariae. Next base: position 510,696 of record NZ_JBHMEZ010000001.1, read on the forward strand.
TTAAACCTGCATTTTCTAAACAATTTCTCATTACAGCTATAACGCCTATACCTTCCGGATGTGGTGCCGTCATATGATATGCATCTGATGACATTCCGCCACCCATAACTTCTGCATAAATTTTAGCGCCTCTTGCTTTTGCATGCTCATATTCTTCAAGAATAATTGCCCCTGCGCCTTCTCCTAATACAAAACCATCTCGGGTTGCGTCAAAAGGTCTAGATGCTGTTTCTGGACTTTCGTTTCTTGTAGATAATGCATGCATCGCATTAAAACCACCCATTCCTGCAATAGTAACAGCGGCTTCACTACCTCCTGTAACAATAACATCACACTGTCCTAAACGTATATAGTTTAGAGCGTCTATCATTGCATTTGCAGAAGAAGCACATGCCGAAACTGTTGTATAGTTAGGTCCCATAAATCCATGTTTAATGGAAATGTTACCTGGTGCTATATCCGCAATCATTTTAGGTATAAAAAATGGGTTAAATCGTGGTGAACCATCGCCTGCCGCAAAGTTTAATACTTCGTTTTGAAATGTTTCTAAACCACCAATTCCAGCGCCCCAAATTACACCTACTCGTAATTTGTTAACAACGTTTAGATCTAACTTAGCATCTAAGATAGCTTCGTCTGAAGCTACCATAGCGTACTGTGTGAATCTATCCATCTTACGAGCCTCTTTTCTGTCAAGAAAATCGGTAGGATTAAAGTTTTTTAATTCGCAAGCGAATTTAGTTTTGAACTTTTCAGCATCAAAATAAGTTATAGGCCCAGCCCCACTTTTCCCGCTAATTAGAGCATCCCAATATTCATCCTTGGTATTTCCAATCGGAGTTAGCGCTCCTAAACCTGTAACTACTACTCGCTTTAGTTCCATAAAAATCTCTCCTTATTTTGCAGCTTCTATATAAGTAATAGCTTGACCAACTGTTGCAATGTTTTCTGCTTGATCATCTGGAATTTGAATATCGAATTCTTTTTCGAATTCCATAATTAATTCTACAGTGTCTAATGAATCTGCTCCTAGGTCGTTTGTGAAGCTAGCTTCAGTAACAACTTCGTTTTCATCAACACCTAATTTGTCTACGATAATCGCTTTTACTCTTGATGCAATGTCTGACATAATCTTTAATTTTAAGTTTTAAATAAGGTGCAAAAATAAAAAACTTTATTTTAAAACACGCTTTTAGTTTGAAAATAGTGAATGTAAATTAACAAATTTAAACTGAAGTAATTTAATTTTGCACAAAAGTATTTTAATTTACGCCTCATATTATAAATAAATAGGTGTGCCCTTACAAGGACTAACCATCAGTGTTTACAACGATTTTAATACTTTTAAAACAAAAACTATAACACATGAAACGTATTGTAATTTTCGCTTCTGGATCGGGATCGAATGCTGAAAACTTAATAAAATATTTTAAAACAAAATCTGATGCTTCAGTAATGCTTGTTCTTACCAACAATCCCCATGCCAAAGTGATAGACAGATGTAAGCAGTTAGACATAAGCGCATTATCCTTTAACAGAGTCGCCTTTACTAAGACTAACGACGTTTTAAACCTATTAGAAAGCGCAAAGCCAGATCTTATTGTTTTGGCCGGTTTTTTATGGAAATTCCCAGAAGTCATCCTAAATACCTACCCGAATAAGGTAATTAACGTCCATCCTGCACTACTACCTAAATTTGGAGGAAAAGGCATGTATGGGATGCATGTTCATGAAGCTGTAGTCGCGAATAAAGAAACAGAAACTGGTATTACGATACACTATGTAAATGAAAATTACGATGAAGGTGCCATCATTTTTCAAGCCACTTGCCCTGTTTTAAATACAGATACAGCCGAAGATGTTGCTGCTAAAATTCACGAGCTAGAAATGAAACATTTTCCGCTAGTTGTCGAACAACTTTTAAAGTAAAACACATAAACTCGTTTTTCAGGTAATTACATGTCGAAAAAAAAGAAATATTATACCGTTTGGAAAGGCCATAAACCAGGAGTTTATGAAACTTGGAATGCTTGTAAGGCGCAAACCAAAGATTATCCAAGTGCTGTTTACAAATCTTTTCCAACTTTAGCTGCCGCAAAACAAGCTTTAAATAGCAGTCCTAAAGATTTTATTGGCAATAAATCGTTTACAAGTGGATTAACTTCTGAAGCACTAAAAAAAATAGGGCGGCCCAATTACAACTCCATTGCTGTAGATGCAGCTTCTAGTGGTAATCCCGGTATTATGGAATATCGTGGCGTAGAGACAAAATCGAAAAGACAACTTTTTATACAAGGTCCTTTTAAACAAGGTACTAACAACATCGGTGAGTTTCTGGCAATTGTTCACGGCTTGGCATTGCTTAAAAAAAATAATAGTAATCTTTTAATTTACACCGATTCTAGGACAGCTATGAGTTGGGTGAAAAAGAAAAATTGTAACACCAAATTAGAGCGTACCGACAAAAATAAAGATGTGTTCGATTTGATAGATCGTGCTGTAAGTTGGCTTAAAAATAACGACTACGTAACAACAATAGTAAAATGGGAAACTAAAGCCTGGGGAGAAATTCCTGCAGATTTTGGTAGAAAATAATTATAACAACCTCATTACTAGAATATAATTTGGTTTTATTTTAAGAAGATTATATTACCGCTATTCATACATAAAGGCTATATTTGCCAAAAAATTTGACACCTCCTTATGAGCCAATTAGTAATCGTTGGGACCGTAGCTTTTGATGCTATTGAAACCCCATTCGGAAAAACTGACAAAATTCTTGGTGGCGCTGCCACTTACATCGGGTTATCTGCTTCGCAGTTTAATTTAGACAGTGCTGTCGTTTCTGTAGTAGGAAACGATTTCCCGCAAGACTATCTCGAATTATTATCTAACAGAAACATCGACATCTCAGGTCTAGAAATCGTAAAAGACGGAAAAACATTCTTCTGGAGTGGCCGTTACCATTACGACATGAATACTCGAGATACTTTAGTGACAGAACTAAATGTATTAGCCGATTTTAATCCTATTGTCCCTGAAGCCTATAAAAGTGCAGAAGTGGTTATGTTAGGAAACTTACATCCCTTAGTACAACTTGGTGTTTTAGACCAAATGACGACTAAGCCAAAATTAGCAATCCTAGATACTATGGATTTTTGGATGGACAATGCCCTTGAAGATTTACATAAAGTAATTGCTCGAATAGACGTACTTACTATTAACGATGAAGAAGCAAGACAATTAACCGGAGAATACTCTTTAGTTAATGCGGCACAAAAAATCTTTGAATTAGGACCACAATATGTGGTTATTAAAAAAGGAGAACATGGTGCTTTATTATTTCATAAAGACGAAATTTTCTCTGCACCAGCTTTACCATTAAAAAGCGTATTCGATCCAACTGGAGCCGGAGATACTTTTGCTGGAGGGTTTGCAGGTTTCTTAGCTAATTCAGGCGATTACACATTCGAAAACATGAAAACAGCCATTATTTATGGTTCGGCATTAGCCTCTTTTTGTGTAGAAGAATTTGGAACAGAACGCTTACAAAAAGTCAAAACCGACGAACTTAATCTCCGACTGCAACAGTTTAAGGAGTTAACAACATTTAATATAGATTTATCATAAAAAAACGCGCGCTTGTAAAAAAGCGCGTTTTTTAATTAATTTTATAATACATACCAATGAGCGATGCTTTAAAACATGAATGCGGTATAGCACTCATAAGACTTTTAAAACCATTAGAATACTATAAAGAAAAATATGGTACTGCATTTTATGGCGTAAATAAAATGTATCTAATGATGGAAAAACAACACAATCGTGGTCAAGATGGTGCTGGTTTTGCAAGTATTAAATTAGACACTCAACCCGGAGAACGCTACATAAGCAGAGTAAGATCTAATGCTCAACAACCTATTCAAGATATATTCGCTCAAATTAACGAAAGGATTAATCAAGAATTACTAGATAACCCAGAATATAACGACGATGTGGCTCTTCAAAAAAGACATATTCCGTATATAGGCGAAGTGCTTTTAGGACATGTACGTTACGGAACTTTTGGGAAAAACAGTGTAGAAAGTGTACACCCGTTTTTAAGACAAAACAACTGGATGCACAGGAATTTAATTCTTGCTGGTAACTTTAATATGACCAATGTTACCGAGTTATTCGATAACTTAATTCGTATTGGACAACATCCAAAAGAAAAAGCAGATACCATTACTATAATGGAGAAAATCGGTCATTTCTTAGACGATGCTGTTGCTAAAAAATACAAGCAATTAAAAGCGGAAGGTTTATCTAAAACGGAATGCTCTCCTATAATTGCGGAACGCTTAAATGTTGGTAAAATTTTAAAAAGAGCAGCTAAGAATTTCGATGGAGGTTATGCTATGGCCGGAATGTTAGGTCATGGAGATTCTTTTGTTTTACGTGATCCTGCGGGAATTAGACCAGCGTATTATTACCAAGACGACGAAGTTGTTGTTGTAGCTTCAGAACGTCCAGTAATTCAAACTGTTTTTAATGTTGATTTCGATCAAGTTAAAGAATTAGATCCGGGTCATGCTATCATTACAAAAAAATCTGGAAAAGTTAAAATTGAAAAGATTTTAGAACCTACAGAACGTAAAGCATGTTCTTTCGAACGTATTTATTTCTCTAGAGGAAGCGATGCCGAAATCTATCAAGAGCGTAAAACATTAGGTAAATTATTAATGCCTAAAGTTCTTGAAACGATTAATTACGATACTAAAAATTCAGTTTTCTCTTATATTCCAAATACTGCAGAATCTTCATTTTACGGAATGATAGAATCGGTAGAAGATTATTTAAATAAAAGAAAGACCAAAGCTATAATTGAAGGTAAAGATCTATCTGAAGAGCAAGTTACCGATATTTTAAAAGAACGTCCTAGAATTGAAAAAATCGCCATTAAAGATGCTAAACTTCGTACATTTATTACAGAAGATAGTAGCCGTGACGATTTAGTAGAACACGTTTACGATGTAACTTATGGTGTTATTAAAAATACCGATAACATTGTTATTATAGACGATAGTATTGTTCGTGGAACAACATTAAAGAAAAGTATAATCAGGATGCTAGATCGTTTACATCCTAAACGTATAGTTGTTGTATCGTCTGCCCCACAAATTCGCTATCCAGATTGTTATGGTATTGATATGGCAAAACTTGAAGGATTAGTTGCCTTTAGAGCCATGTTAAGCTTACTTGAGGATAATAATAAATATCATTTAGTTGAAGAGGTTTACAATAAATGTAAAGCACAAGTCGATTTAAAAGATACGAAAATTCAGAATTTTGTTAAGGATTTATACGATCAGTTCACAGATGATGAAATTTCGACTAAAATAGCAGTGCTAATTTCGGATGACACCATTAATGCTGAAGTACATACTATTTTTCAAAGTGTAGCTAATTTAAATAAAGCATGTCCTAAGAATTTAGGTGACTGGTATTTTACAGGAAACTATCCAACACCTGGTGGTAACCGTGTCGTAAATAGAGCCTTCATTAACTTTTTCGAAGGTAACAACCAACGTGCATATTAAAAACAGGATAAAACCTTAATAATTAAGCGTTTTATCTCATTTTAAAGTAGTTAATCTAAAAGATTATTTGATACTTTAGAAATACTCTAATTTGGCTGAACCATAACATAAGTAGGTTAAGTTCATGGTAGATTTGGGGCAAAAAAGGGAGAACTAACGTTCTCCCTTTTTTTTTGCAGTATTTTAAAATCTCAGTTCACCTTAATCCACGCTTCACACCTACCCTAACCTGAATTTGTTTTCTATAAATAGAACCTTTATAAAATAAGTACTCCTATTAATAAGTATACTATTTTTTTAAAATCAGACTCGTAATTAATCTAGAACTCTTTTAATGCAGATACTAAAAGGAAGGTCTTTAATTAACAGCGTATATTTTTAAGATTCTTAGTCTAAAGATAAATACATATACCGGATTAACCCAAACATATGCAAAATTACCCCAAGACCTTGTTTACATTAATTTAACAGTTAATATAGCACATAAAGGTGCCAATATCGATGTTTTCTAGTAGTTGTAACCCTCATATATTTGCAGTGTACAACATTAAGAAAAACAATTATGAAAAATATACTTACAATTACAATCTGCTTTTTAGCACTTACTTCAAGTTTTGCATCTACTTATAATGATAACTCTTTTTCTAAAAAAGACGACAAAACTAAAATAGAAATTACATTATCATTAAACAATGTAAAAGCTGGTCAGAAATTATCTATTAAAGATAAAGATGGCGTTATACTGTTCAATACGGTTTTAGTAAAATCAGGAGATTTCAATAACAAATTTGACATTACTGAATTACCAAACGGAACGTACCATTTCGAACACGAAAAAGAAATTTACACAACACATATTCCTTTTACTGTTAAATCTGGTGAAGCGACATTCGATACAAAAAACGAAATAAAAATGTACAAGCCTTTTGTAAGTTTAAAAGACAACCACATTTATTTCTCTAAATTAGAATTAGATAAAGAGAATGTACAATTTAACATCTATTATTTAGGCGCAAATACAGATGAATACGCTTTACTACACAGTGAAAACATTTCAGACACTATGAAAATAGAACGTGCATACCGTTTATCTGAAAATAAAAAAGGAGATTATAAAATTATTATAAATGCCAACGGACAAAGCTACGTTGAGCACTTCAAAATCTAGTTTTTAATATATAGTTAATTTATTATACTATTTTAAATTTAGTTAGTTTGTTTGTAAGAGTGGAACTGGTTATTCCACTCTTTTTTTATGCCCTAAAGTTTCCTAAAGCAAATACCTTATATCACTCTATTCTACCTTAGTATATCCTTAACCGTTTACAGTAAATAATACACCCAGAAGAATCCTCTTAATAAAATTCTCTGTTATAGATTAAACCAACGGCTTGCATGTTATTTTTCAGAAAAGCAAAAACATACACAAGATTAACCCAAACATATACTCAATTATCCCATGAGGTTCTTTACATTAATTTAACAGTTAAAATAGCATATAAAGTTGCCAATATTGTTGTTTTCTAGAAGCTGTAACCCTCATATCTTTGCAGTGTTAATCGTTAAGAAAAACAATTATGAAAAATATATTAGCACTTACAATCTGCCTTTTAGCACTTACTTCAAGTTTTGCTTCTACTTATAATACGATATCTTTTTCTGAAAAAGATGACAAAGTTAAAGTAGAAATTATATTGACACTAAACGATGTAAAAGCTGGTCAGAAATTATCGATTAAAGATCAAGCAGGTGTTTTACTTTTCAATACTGTTTTAGTAAAATCTGGAGCATTCAATAATAAATTTGATATTACTGAATTACCAAATGGAACTTACCATTTCGAACATGAAAAAGAGACTTATACAACGCACATCCCTTTTAATGTTCATTCTGGTGAAGCTACATTCGATAAGAAAAACGAAAAAAAGGTTTATAAGCCTTTCGTAAGCCTAAGAAATAATCACATTTACTTCTCTAAATTAGAGTTAAATAAGGAAAATGTAGAGTTTAACATATACTACTCAAAAGCAAATACAGAGGAATACACTTTATTACATACTGAAAATATTTCAGACACTATAAAAATAGAGCGTGCATACCGTTTATCTGGTAAGGAAGATGGAAGTTATAAAGTTATTATAAATGCCGACGGACAAAGCTACGTTGAGCACTTTAAAATCTAGTTTTTAATATATAGTTAATTTATTATACTATTAAATTTAGTTAGTTTGTTTGTAAGAGTGGAACTGGTTATTCCACTCTTTTTTTATGCCCTAAAGTCTGCTAAAAACGACTCCTCTTAAAACCATATTTTCTTTAGACACTTCATAAAAATTACAATAAACACTATTCCCAAAAGCATCATCGTTTCTAGATCCTGTTTTTTACTTTTCGAATAATATTATAGTTTCAATAAAACGTATATCTTATTTTGGTATTCTACGAACTGTTTTTTATTCATTACTCCTTCTACTTCCCTGTTATTAGACCTGTAATTGTTTCAGGTTAATTTTTATATAGAATAGCATTCAATAAACGAATCAACACTAACTAGTTAAGATAGCACATATAGTTACCAATATCGATGTGCTCCAAACCCTACAATCCTTATATATTTGTTTTGTTAATCGCCAATAAAAGAATTATGAAAAATATAATCATACTCGCAATCTGCTTATTATCAACAACTTCAAGTTTCGCATCGACTTATGGAAACATCACAGTTTCCAACAAAGACGACAACACAAAAACGCAAATAACATTAACATTAAATGACGTACAACCGGGTCAGGTTCTAAATATAAAAGATAAAGAAGGTATTTTACTTTACAATACAATAATTAAAAAATCGGGATCTTTTAGTGGCCTATTTGATATTACTGAATTACCAAATGGCACTTACCATTTCGAACATGAAAATGAAAATTTCATAAAACATATTCCTTTTACGGTTTCTCTGGGCCAAGTAAATTTTGATCGTGCAAACGAAAAATCGGTATTCAAGCCAATTACGCGCATTAAGAACAATCTTATTTACTTATCTAAATTAGATTTAGACAAAAAAAATGTAGTAATCGACATTTATTATACGAGTAACATTGAAAACAAATACCAATTATTACATTCTGAAAATATTGAAGACACTGTAAAAATCGAACGTATATATCGTGTATCTAAAGCGCATAAGGGCAACTACAAAATGGTTGTAAATGCCGACGGACAAAGCTACGTCGAGCACTTTAAAATCTAAGTTTTCATAGATTAGTAGCAATAACTATTTAAATTTAGTTTAATGATTAGGGTGGAAATAAATTTCCACCCTTTTTTATGTCTTAAAATTTTCAGTTTGGAAAGACCTTAAGTAAACACAGTAATTCCATATAAATTAGGTCTGCACTTCTTCATTCTAAACAACAATCATAGATCTGCTCGTAGACAATACTTTTTCAAGTTTAATTAGAAATTTATTCATCAAATAATAAATCTTAATTTAAACGCGCTTTTTTATGCCGAATCCATTTAAAAATGAATAAAAAAAATTAATTATCAAATACATCTAAAATAGATTAATTATACCTTTAAGCCACTGTATAAAGGTTACTATTACTAGTAATCTCATTACTATTTACGTAATCCCTTTCGGTATTAACACTATCGAAAACTCCTAACTACAAAAAACTAAAATGATTTCTAAATGAGACAAAAATTACTATTTGCATTACTTTTAATTACTGTTAGTAACCTTGTAAATGCACAAGATTACTTTCCAGAAAGTAAAGGTGTTAAATCCAACAATCATAATTACACAGCTTTTATAAATGCTAAAATTTATGTTACGCCTACCACGGTAATAGAATCTGGAACTTTATTAATTAAAGACGGTAAAATTGTGTCTGCCAAAGCAGGATTAACACTTCCCAAAAACACCGTTATTATCGATGCCAAAAATAAAACCATTTATCCTTCCTTTATAGATGTCTATTCAGACTTTGGAGTTTCAATCCCAAGCAGAACAGGAGGCCATGGTAGATCTGCACAGTATGACGCCACTAGAGATGGTTTTTATTGGAATGACCATATTATGCCAGAAACAGATGCCGTTGAAACATTTAAATTTGACAATAAAAAAGCAACAGAATTGCTTAACGTTGGTTTTGGAGTTGTAAATACCCATTTGCAAGATGGTATTGCACGCGGAACTGGTGTTTTAGTTGCTCTTAATGAAAATGGCACCAATGCAGATCGTATTTTAAACGACCGTTCTGCACAGTATTTTTCATTCAAAAAAAGCAGTATAAAGAGTCAATCTTACCCGACATCGTTAATGGGTGCAACAGCTTTATTACGCCAATTTTATCAAGATGCAAATTGGTATGCTAAAGGAAACATAGATAACATAGACCGATCGCTAGAAGCATTAAACAACAACAAAAATCTTGTTCAAATATTTGAAGGTGGTAATAAGAGCAATATTGTAAGAGCCGATAAAATTGGAGATGCATTTGGCATTCAATATACCATTCTTGGAGGTGGAGACGAATATGAAATGGTTTCAGCAATAAAAGCGACTAATGCTAAATTAATTTTGCCACTAAATTTTCCTGACGCCTACGACGTTTCAGATCCTTTTAATGAATCAATAGTGTCTTTATCCGATATGCGTTATTGGAATCAGGCACCATCTAACCCTAAAATATTAGAAGAAAATGGTATAATATTCTCATTTACTTTAAACGATTTAAAAGAAACAAAAACATTTAAAGCAAAACTTATAGAGGCCGTAGATCGCGGACTTTCTAAAACTAAAGCTTTAGAAGCGTTAACAACTATACCTGCTCAAATATTAGGTCAGACTAACAAAATTGGAGCCTTACAAAAAGGCATGGAAGCTAATTTTATAATTACCTCTGGAGATTATTTCGATAAGGAAACCATTTTATACGAAAACTGGGTTCAAGGTAAAAAGAACCTTATAAATCAAGCAAACACAACCGATATTAGAGGAGACTATAGCATTACAGCTAATACGAAAGTCTTCCAATTATCGATTAAAGGTAGTGCCGACAGTCCGAAAGCAACTATAAAACAAGACTCGACAACTTTGAAGTCTAAATTTAATTTTGAAAACAACTGGTTAACAATGTCTTTTACAGACGAGGCCTCGGACAGCTATAGATTTTCTAGTTTAATTTCATCTAATACAGCATCATTTAACGGAAAAGTAGTTACAGTAAATGGAACAGCTAATTTTAATGCGAAACAAACAGCTCCGTTTACAGACAAAGAAGACACAGATGAAAACGAAGAACAATCAGCGTTTATTCCTATCACCTACCCTAATCTAGCATATGGAAATGAAGAACTTCCAAAACAAGAAACTATATTATTTAAAAATGCGACGGTTTGGACTAGTGAGGACCAGGGAATTTTACCCCATACAGATGTTTTAATTAAGGATGGTAAAATTTCGAAAATAGGTAAAGATCTTTCTGCAGGAAAAGCAAAAGTTATAGATGCTACCGGCAAACACTTAACGGCTGGTATTATAGACGAACACAGTCATATTGCAGCATTATCTATAAACGAATCTGGCCATAATTCTTCTGCAGAAGTAACTATGGAAGATGTTGTAGATCCTGACGATATAAGTATCTATTATGCACTTGGAGGAGGCGTTACATCTTTACAATTACTGCATGGTTCGGCAAATCCGATTGGAGGTCGCTCGGCAATATTAAAATTAAAATGGGGAGAGACTGCAGATAATATGATATACGACAATTCTCCAAAATTTATAAAATTTGCTCTAGGTGAAAATGTGAAGCAAAGTAACTGGGGCAGCACGAGTAGATTTCCGCAAACACGAATGGGTGTAGAACAAGTATTTATCAATTATTTTCAACGTGCGAAAGAATATGGCGAAATTAAAAAAAGCGGAGCGCCTTATCGTTACGATCAGGAAATGGAAACCTTATTAGAGATTCTTAACGGCGAACGTTTTATTAGTTGTCATTCTTATGTGCAAAGTGAAATTAATATGCTCATGAAGGTTGCCGATAGTTTCGACTTTAAAATAAATACATTCACACATATATTAGAAGGATACAAAGTAGCCGATAAAATGGCAGAACATGGTGTTGGAGCAGCCACTTTTAGCGATTGGTGGTCGTATAAATTCGAAGTTAACGACGCGATACCTTATAACGCAGCAATCATGCAACAACAAGGTATAACTGTAGCAATTAATAGTGATGATCCCGAAATGATTAGACGATTAAATCAAGAAGCAGGAAAAACTGTAAAATACGGAGGTATGTCTGAACTAGAAGCTTGGAAAATGGTTACAATTAACCCTGCAAAATTGCTACATCTAGACGACAGAGTTGGTAGTATTAAAATAGGAAAAGACGCCGATCTTGTACTTTGGAATGAACATCCTATGTCTATTTATTCGAAAGCAGAAAAAACGATGATAGAAGGTGCTATTTACTTTGATATCGAAAAAGACAAACAACAACGTGAAAGTATAAAAAAGGAACGTGCTAAGTTAGTTGACTTGATGCTTCAGGATAAATCTAAAGGCAAAAAGACTCAGAAACCATTAGGAAAGAGTAAAGAAGAAATGACTTGCGAATCACTTTAATAATAAAACGATCATGAAAATATATAATAAGATAATAGTGCTTGTAGGTTTACTTTGTGGATCCTTTTCTTGGGCACAACAAACACCAGCTCCTGCACAAAAAGAGGCTATAGTCATAGAAGGTGCAACGGCACATTTAGGTAACGGAAAAATAATAGAAAATTCGCTAATCATGTTCGAGGGCGGAACTTTAACTTTTGTTGGTGATGCTAAAATGAAAATCGCTAGAAAGGGTAAAAAAATTGATGGTACAGGAAAACATGTCTACCCAGGTTTTATTGCGCCTACAAAAGCTTTAGGACTAACAGAAATTAACGCTGTAAGAGCAAGTAAAGACGAAGATGAAATAGGAGAATTTATCCCACACGTACGTAGTTTAATCGCGTATAATGCAGAATCTAAAGTAGTAGAGAGTATGCGACCAAATGGTGTGCTAATCGCTCAAATAACACCTCAAGGTGGTGAAATATCAGGAACCTCATCCATTGTTCAGTTAGATGCTTGGAATTGGGAAGACGCAGCAGTAAAAGTAGATGATGGTATTCATTTACATTGGCCAAATAGTTTTAGATATAATCGTGCAGCAAGTGCTTATAAACCCAACGAAAACTATCAAAAAGAGATAACAAAAATTAGATCTTTTATACAGAACTCAAAAGCATATGGGGAAACCGTTTCTAAAGAAGAAAATGCACCTTTTAAAGCGATGCAAGGACTTTTTAATGGCTCTCAAAACCTTTACGTATATGCTAATGGTGAAAAAGAAATAATAGATGCCATTACTTTAGCGAAGCATGAAAATATAAAGAACATTGTATTGGTTGGCGGTTATGAAGCTTATAAAATAACCGACTTCTTAAAACAGAATTCGATTCCTGTGCTTGTTCAGGCCACACATAGCAGACCAAAGTCTGAAGATGAAGATTACGATCTTCCTTACAAACTTCCTAAATTATTATCTGACGCTGGGTTATTAGTCGGAATACAAAATGCCGATTCAGAAAACTTCCAAACAAGAAATCTACCTTTCTATGCCGGTCAGGTTGCAGGACAAGGTTTAGACAAAGAAGTTGCATTATCTTTAATTACAGGAAACACTGCAAAAATTTTAGGTATAGCTGATACTTATGGAACTTTAGAAACAGGAAAAAGTGCTACATTATTTATTTCGGAAGGTGATGCCTTAGACATGAGAACCAATGTTCTTATAAAAGCATTTATCGATGGTCGTGATATTTCATTAGAATCGCACCAAACAGAATTATGGAAAAGATATATGGGAAAATACGAATCTGAATAAAAGCCAGAAACATACTTATAAATATTCTTAATGATTAGGGTGGAATTATATTCCGCCCTTTTTTATGCTTAAAAAAGCTGCAATTAAATTCATTTTAGTGCAAACCCAATTTATCCATAATCACCTCATCTACGTAAAATTACCTCAAACATATACTATATTAACCGCTGACGCTTTTAATAACTAGCATGTTGATAAAATAGCACATAAAGCAGCCAATTTTGATGTTTTTAGACAGCCTATAACTCTTTACATTTGAATATGTTAATCGATAAAAAAATTTAATTATGAAAAGAGCAATGACACTTAGTATCTGCTTGCTAGTAACGATTACTAGCTTAGCATCAAGTTTTACGAGCAATATGTCATCTAATTTTGATGATAAAGAAAACAAAGAGGTTACATTAACATTAGAAGATGTAAAAGTAGGACAGAATTTATCTATTAAAGATATCGATGGTTTTACGCTCTACACAAAGACTTTAAAGAAATCCGGAAGTAGTAATCATACGTTCGACTTTTCGACCCTACCAAATGGAACGTATTTTTTCGAACACGACAAATCAAATCAAATTAAAGTTATACCATTTGAAGTAAAATTTGGAAATGTAACTTTCGATGCTTCAAGAGAAAAAATTATCTATAAGCCTGTAGTACGTCTAGTAAACAACTACGTTTACTTATCTAAACTAGAGCTGGCTAAAGAAGATGTTGATGTGGCTATTTATTACGATATCGACGGTAATCAAAACTATAATGTCGTTCATAAACAAACGATTAAAGACACCTCAAATATTCAATGTGCCTTTAAACTTTCTGTAAAAGAATCAGGAAATTACAGAATGGTAATTAAAGCAAATGGAAGAGAGTACGTCGAATACTTTAGTCTTTAAAAGCATTAAAATTTGAAATAATTTTTAGAGTGGACTTAAGTTAGTCCACTCTTTTTTTATGCTTAATCGCCAGTAAATTCTGCTTTTCGTTTTTCTAAAAAAGCTGTAGTTCCTTCGGTAAAATCTTCGGTCCCGAAGCATTTACCAAATCCTTTTATTTCTTTTTTATATCCGTTTACACCAGATTTAAAGCCAGCGTTTATAGATTTTATTGCTTCTCCAATAGCTTTCGGTGAATTCTTCTTAATTCTATTTGCAATACCACCACAGAATCCTAATAATTCGTCTTGCGGTACAACGTGATTTACCAAACCATAATTTAAAGCTTGTTCTGCTGTAATCATCCCTGCGGTCATAATCATTTCCATAGCCCGTCCTTTACCCACAAGTTGCGGCAAACGTTGGGTACCTCCATAACCGGGAATAACACCTAAAGAGACTTCTGGTAATCCCATTTTAGCATTATCACTAGCCACTCTAAAATGACAAGCCATAGCCAATTCTAAACCTCCTCCTAATGCAAATCCATTTACTGCAGCAATAACTGGAGTAGATAAATTCTGAACAAAATCGAATAACAATTCATGTCCTTTCTCTGCTAGCTTAGCACCTTTACTAACATCGAAATTAGAAAACTCACTAATATCTGCACCTGCTACGAATGCCTTTTCACCGCTTCCCGTAACAATAATAACGCGTGTATCTTTGTCCTTATCGGCCGCCTTAAAAGCGCGATGCAATTCATTTATGGTGTCGCGATTTAACGCATTAAGTTTTGTTGGCCTATTAATGGTGATGGTCGTAATACCATCCTGAAATTCTGATAAAATATTAAAAATCATAATTTAAGTTTTAGGAAAGGTAACAATAAATGTAGTCCCTTTATTGAGCTGGGTCATAAAAGTAATGTTACCATTATAAGATTCAACTATATTTTTAACCATTGCCAAACCTAGACCTGTACCACTAGATTTAGTGGTAAACTTAGGTTCGAAGACTTTAGTTTCATTACCTTCTGCAATACCGATTCCATTATCTGAAACCGTAATTTTAATGTCTCCTTCATGTAAAGACACATGAACCACAATTTTTGGAACACGTCCTTCTGGAATAGCTTGAATCGCATTTTTAACAAGATTCGTTACCACTCTAATTAATTGGGTTTTGTCGAAAGTGGTAATAATTTCTTCCCTTTCAGATAGAAAAACAATATAATCTTTATTAAAAATATCTAAAGACAAACGCACTGTATTTACAACATTAAGTGTCTCATTTTGCTGTGCGGGCATATTTGCAAAGTTCGAAAAGGCAGAAGCAATAGAACTCATTGTATCGATTTGCTGAATTAAAGTTTCGGAATACTCTTCTACTTTTTGATGAATATTAGGATCGTCTGGACTAAATTTCCGTTGAAAATTTTGAACCGTTAATCGCATAGGAGTTAGCGGATTTTTAATTTCATGAGCCACTTGCTTTGCCATTTCTCGCCAAGCTTCTTCCCGCTCACTTTTCGCCAACTGACGTGCACTTTCTTCCAACTGATCAATCATACTATTATACGATTGCACTAGGGTTGAAATTTCCTCACTAGCATCTTCAACTTCAATACGGGCATTACGCTTCTCTAAGGTTGTCGTATTAATTTTATCACTTATCGTTTTAATAGATTTAGTAATATAATTGGCTAAAAAGAATGCGATTGCCGATGCTAAAACAAGCATAAACAAATATGCATAGCTAATACGTTCTAAAAACTCGTCTAATTCTCTGGCTAAAAAATCGTCATCTTCAAGATACGGTAAATTTATAATCGCTAAAGGTTTAAACTTCTGATCGGTAAGATAGGTATACGACGACTGAAAGACTTTATGATTAACACTTTTAGTCTCTACAAAAGTATGTTCTGCAGTATTAGACAATGTATTAAGAACATCTGCACTAATACACTCCTGTAAAGAATCTTGTGAAAATCCAGCTCTAGAAGATGTTAAAATAGAACCGTCTAAATCATATAAATTAATTTGTAAATTATGAATATTAGCTATTTCGTAAATTTTTTCCTTAAATATATAGGGGATTTTCTCCGTTTTAACTTCATAAGACGTTTGCTTAATTACAAAACTAAGGTGAGATTTAATGTTTTTCTGCTTGCGCTCTAAGCGTTGCTGATGGTAATCAATAGCCTCTTCTCCATATTGATGAATAGCTACTCCTACTATTAAAACAGAAGCCAATACCACTACAAAAAGCATAGCGATAAAAATACGAAGTCGTAAGGATATTTTTTTTAATTTCATGAGTTATTACCGTGTCCTAAAGGTAACAATAATCAAGCCATTGTTCTAAGCATTGGGGTTTTTAGCTCGTATGCGCTTATAGACTTTAAATCCAAGCATAATAAGAACGCCTAATGCAAAAATTCCAACAATACCAAAAATCCAATCGAAACTACTTTTTAGAATAACCAAAAACACTACAGCAAAAAGAATAAAAGTTGCGCCTTCGTTCCAAAGCCTCATATAACTAGAGGTTTTCCGGACATCATCGACTTGTAATTGTTTAAAATATTGATGTGTTTTTAAATGGTAAATAATCAATAAAACAACAAATCCTAATTTTACATGCATCCAAGATTCATCCAACCAAGCAGGCATAAGAATTAGTAACCAAATAGCGAATAGTGTTGCTAAAATTGCAGAAGGCCAAGTAATAATATACCACAAGCGCTTCGTCATTAATTTTAATTGTTCTCCTAAAATCTCTTTATCAGGAGAAGGTTTATGAAAGGATTCTATTTGGTACACGAATAATCTAGGAATATAAAAAAGCCCTGCAAACCAGGTGATAACAAAAATAAGATGAAGCGATTTTATATAATTGTAGTATTCCATAATTATGGGGTTAAGCGATTGCACTCTTTTTAATTAAATCTGTTTTTATTTCTCGGTTTAAAAAATATCCGGTTACTATAGTAGATAATACATCTGAAATAGGAAACGACATCCACACGCCCAATTCACCATAAAAATTCGGCAGAATTAAAATTAAAGGTATAAAGAAAAACCCCTGACGCGTAAGTGTTAATAGTAATGCAGGTCTCGCCTTCCCTATCGCCTGAAAATAAGCCGCTCCAATTAATTGCAAAGCAATAATAGGCGTAGCAGCAAACACCCAACGCATAGCTGCTGGAGTTTCCTTTAACACAGCTGCATCTTGGGTAAACATTTTAGTAATCGTTACGGGAAAAGCCATGAGTAAAATAAAAACTACAGTTGCTAAAACCGCCGCATATTTAATGGCTATATTTATAGATTCCCGAACCCTATCGTACTGTTTTGCACCGTAATTATAGCCCGCAATTGGAAGAAATCCTTGCGTTACTCCAAATACAGGAAATAAAGCAAACATAAGCATCCGACCTACAATCGCATAAGAAGTCACCGAAACTTCGCCCCCTAAACGAAATAATATATTATTCATAAATAAATAAGTAACACTAACAACGGCCTGACGTGCAAGTGTTACAAACCCAAGAGAACCTATTTCTTTAATGGTTTCCCATTTTAATATTAAATAAGACCAATCTATTTTTAATGAAGAATTATCAGAAAAGAAATACCATAGCACAAAAAGAAAACCAATAAAGTTTGAACCCGTAGTCGCCCAAGCAGCTCCAGCCATACCCATATCAAAAGTATGGATTAGAACATAATCGAAAACAAGATTCCCAACCGAAGGAATCATCATAGAATACATGGCAAATTTCGGATTCCCTTCTGATCGCATAACATTGTTACCCATCATCGAGAATCCTAGAAACGGCACACCATACATTACGATATTATAGTACGTTTTTGCAGGCTCGAAAATATTGCCTTTCCCTCCAAAAGCTATAATAATTTCATCATTAAAAACCAGTCCTAAAAAAACGAAAGAGCTAATTAAAAGGAATGTTAATGTAATTTGATTACCAAATGTAGCCAAAGCTTTTTCCGTATTACCGGCTCCTAAAGCACGGGAAATAATAGAAGACCCTCCAATACCAATAGACATTCCTAAGGCTGCGATAAAAAAGGAAACAGGCAACACTATGTTTATAGCTGCAATAGCTATAGATCCTATCCAATTCCCTACAAAAATAGTATCTACAAGCACATTTAAGGACATCACCAATATCCCTATAGATGCGGGCACTGACTGCTTAATTAAAAGCTGACTAATGGGTTTTGTTCCTAAATCTACAGATACCTTTTCTTTCATTATTACGCCTTGGTTGAATTATCTGCCCAATTGTTAATCCATGATCCTAGCAAGGCAGACCATTCATTGTCGTCGTTTAAACACGGCACAGTAGTGAACTCTTTACCTCCAACTTCATGAAAAAGCTCCTGACCTTCCATAGCTATTTCTTCTAAGGTTTCTAAACAATCACTCACAAAAGCAGGTGTAATTATAGCCATGTTTTTAACCCCTTCTAGCCCTAATCTTTCAATTGTTCTATCGGTATACGGTTGCAACCATGGATCGAAACCCAATCTAGACTGAAATGAGGTTGAAAATGCGCCTTCTTTTAATCCGAGTTGTTCTGCAACTAATCGCGTCACTTCTAAACATTGATGTTTATAGCAAAATTCGTGTGCTCTAGAAGGTGTAACGCAACAAGAACCATCAATTTTACAATGCGATTTTGTTACATCACTTTTTTTAATGTGACGTTCTGGAATACCGTGGTAAGAAAATAATACGTGATCGTATGTTTTCTCTTTTAAGTGTCGTTTTACAGATTCACTAAGCACCGATATATAATCTGGTTTATTATAAAATGCTGGTAAATGATCTATTTTAATATTTGGAAAATGATTTTGACGTAATTCTTCGGCTAGGACTAAAATTGTTTCGGTCGTTGCCATTGCAAATTGTGGATACAACGGAATTAAGAAAACTTCATCCACACCTTGATCCACCAACTCTTGAATTCCCTTTTTAATAGTCATCGATCCATAACGCATCGCCAAGGCTACGGGATAAGTGACTTCTTTTTGCACTTTAGCTCGTAATCGTTCTGAAATGACAATTAACGGAGAACCTTCGTCCCACCATATTTTTTTATAAGCAGCTGCCGATGCTTTAGGTCTTGTTTTTAAAATAATACCTTTAACAAGAGCTAATCTAGCTAGTTTAGGAATATCTATGACACGTTCGTCCATGAGAAATTCTCCTAAATATTTTTTTACGTCCTGTGGGCTAGGGCTATCGGGAGACCCTAAATTGACAAGTAAAATTCCTTTCTTCATAATACAAAAGTACAATAGAAATTAAGATCATACTATATTCTAATCATAGTATTATCTTATTTACTATTCAATGAAATTGATTATAACCTCTGTAGTAAATTAAAAAAATATTACTTATTCTTATTCTTTGTTTTAGGTTGTTGATTATGAACAGGGCGCTCTTCATTAGCATTACAATCTTGAAAAATGCCGCAGGAAACCCCTGGCCTCACTAGCGATTTAGTATTAGAATCTTTAGACCACGCTTCTATTTCTGGAGATAGATATTTCATAACAATTGATTTTAAACATATTATAAATATAGAAAAATCATTTTAAGCAAGCATTAAGACGAAGTTATAATCTGAATAAGATCTCATTAGAAAACGTTTAAAATTGAAAAAAAGATAATATCACTCATCTAAATCGTTTACGAATGCTTAACGTAAAATTGAAAATTATTCCTTTTTCAAAAATTAAATAGATTGTAAATATTTTTTAGGTGTTGTTCCGTACTTCTTTTTAAAGGCCGCTATAAAGTGACTTGAGGTACTATAGCCCACTTTTAACCCCACTTCGTTAACGTTTAAACCACCTGTTTCTAGAAGCTTCCTTGCTTCCTCCATTTTATAGTCGAATAAAAAGCTAAATACCGAATCTCCATAAATTTGCTTAAAACCTTCCTTCAGTTTTTTCAGAGTCAAACCTATTTCATCTGCTAATTCTTGCAAACTTGGCGGCTCTGCCATTCTTGCAACAATAATATCTTTCGCCTTTCTAATTTTAATCACATTCGTTTCATCTACCAAAAACGGGCATTGTTCTAAATTAGTATCTTCACTTCTATTAAAATATAAACTTAATAACTCGTAAGCCTTTCCTTTAAAATATAGATTTTTAATAGACTCGTTTAGATTGTAGTGCATCATTTGCGTGAGTACAATAGCCATAGACGGCGATATTTTGCCATCTTTATAATATTTTTTATCCTTATTATCGCTACTTAAAAAGGTAATATAATCTGCTTCTTGAGAAAATAATCCATGAAATTCCTTGATAGAAATTAATATAGTAACCAACCAAGAATTTGGATTCACCTCTAAATGAATAGGTAAATCTTGTTGCGGGTTATACAGAAGCAATGAATTTTCTTCACTTATATTTAGTGTATAGCTGCCTTTATTAAATTTAAAAGCAGAAGCACCTTTAAGACAAAAATGAAATTGAATGATACTACTGTCGATAGCCTTCTCAATAACTTCGACTCCAAGCCCCTCATTCTGATAAGTTAACACAGAAAAACCGTGGTCAATAACCGTTTCTTTTAAAGTTCCTACAGCGATATTTTTTCCTTCCATTTCTTTCAAAATTTATTCTGTTTTATTTAGATTCACTCTAAACTAACCACAACAATAACGTTGTAACCCCTACAAAAGTATAACATTTAATGCATTTGAATCTAATTTTGAATCAAAAAACCCGAAACGACACTAAAAGTTCTTTCAGCGTTACTTTTTTACAATTACGCGCTATACATTTGTCCTGAATTTCCAACCATTATAATAAATGAATCAAAATCACGGATCTAGAGGCACTTACTTTTATGCCATTGGATTAAGTTACAAAAAAGCAGACGCTGAGATTAGAGGACATTTTAGTCTTGATGACGCAGCAAAATTAAATCTTCTAAACCAAGCTCAGGCAAATGGTATAGAGAGCTTAATTGTGACTTCTACTTGTAACAGAACCGAGATCTATGGTTTTGCAGAACACCCTTTTCAACTTATTAAATTATTATGCGATAATACTAAAGGGACTGTAGAAGAGTTTCAAGATGTCGCATACGTTTATAAAAGTAGCGAAGCCATTTCACATATGTTTCGTGTGGGTTCTGGATTAGACAGTCAGATTCTTGGAGATTTCGAAATTATTAGTCAGTTAAAGAAAAGTGCTAGCTTATCTAAAAAGTTAGGCTTATTAAATACGTTCTTAGAGCGTTTAATTACTATGGTTACTCAAGCGAGTAAGCGTATAAAAAACGAAACCGAAATTTCTTCGGGAGCTACATCTGTTTCTTTTGCCTCTGTTCAATATATTTTAAATAATGTAACCGAAGTTTCTAACAAAAATATTTTACTTTTCGGAACAGGTAAAATAGGTAGAAATACTTGCGAAAATCTAGTAAAGCATACTAAAAATGAGCAAATCACATTAATTAACAGAACGAAAGATAAAGCAGAACGTATTGCTGGAAAGTTTAATCTTTTAGTTAAAGATTATTCTAATTTACAAGAAGAAATAAATAATTCTGATGTATTGGTCGTTGCAACGGGAGCACAAAATCCTACAGTAGACAAGCACTTAATACAAACTAAAAAACCGTTATTAATTTTAGATTTATCGATACCCAAAAATGTTCATGAAAATGTTACAGAATTAGAAGGTGTTACATTAATCCATTTAGATCATTTATCTCAGATTACAGACGAAACTTTAGAAAAAAGAAAAACACATATTCCTGTTGCCGAAACCATAATTGAAGATGTTAAAAAGGAATTTAACAGTTGGTTAGAAACACGAAAATTTGCACCTACAATAAAAGCTTTAAAGAATAAATTATTAGACTTTAAATTGGCGGAATTAGATGTACAACGTAAAAAAATATCAGATTTTAACGAAGCACAAGCCGAATTAATTAGCAATAATATTATTCAGAAAATAACGAATCATTTTGCACATCACTTAAAAGATGAAGATTTTTCGACTAACGAAAGTCTTGAACTTATTAAAAAAGTGTTTCAGCTAGAAACATCAACAAATGCATAAAACTATTCGCATTGGCACAAGAGACAGTAAACTGGCTCTTTGGCAAGCACACACTGTTCAAAAACGTCTTGAAGATTTAGGATATACTACAGAAATTGTTGCTGTAAAATCTACGGGCGATCTTATTCTAGACAAACCGTTATACGAATTAGGAATAACTGGTATTTTTACTAAAACTTTAGATGTTGCCATGTTAAATGGAACTGTAGATATTGCAGTACACTCCATGAAAGACGTGCCAACCTTATTACCACAAGGCATTGTACAAACGGCTGTTTTAGAACGCGCCAATGTAAACGATATTCTAGTACATAAAGGTTTAGATTTTCTAAACAGTGAAGGAACTATTGCCACTGGAAGCTTAAGAAGAAAGGCACAATGGCTTAATAAATATCCAAAGCATGCTGTAGTAGATTTAAGAGGAAATGTAATTACACGACTTCAAAAATTAGTAGACAATACATGGAATGCCGCTGTATTTGCTAAGGCAGGTTTAGAGCGTATAAATGTACTGCCAGAACACTATATCGAACTCGATTGGATGATACCTGCTCCGGCACAAGGCGCTATGGTTGTTGTAACTTTAGAGAAGGATAAAGATATTACAGAAGCTGTTGCTAAATTAAACGACACACCCACAGATATTTGCACACATGTAGAACGTGAATTTTTACGTATATTAGAAGCTGGCTGTACAGCACCAATTGGCGGCATTGCAACTATTACTGATGATACTATTGCTTTTACAGGTATTTTACTCGCTTTAGATGGAAGTAAAAAACTGAGCATAACAAAAACCGACACCCTTTCAAATTATAAAGGATTTGGAAAACGTTGCGCTTTAGAGATTATAGAAAATGGCGGAAAAGAATTGATGGATTCAATTAAAAAGGAAATGAATTCATAAAAAAACTCAAAAAATAATGAAGATTAAAACGTTGCTAAATCTATATCGTTTTACAGATATTCTCATTTTATTTTTTTTAATTTTCGATTTTGGATTCAGTGTAACCGAAGAATACAAGCCATTTAGAATCCCTATTTACGCTACCATTACATCACTTATAATTACCTTTAATTTTATTAAGCTTTTTCGTTATTCTAAAAGTGATCCCATTAGGAAAACAGTTAGATTTAACATTGGCATATTAGTGACTACACTTGTCGCTGCATTTACAGTATATTACTTAAACAGTCATTTACCACCTGTAGAGCAGCTTATGAGACCCAAAATTATCTTTGAGTTGGGCCTGTTCTTTTATCTTTTAATGCGCTTAACATTTTTTATAAAATACATTTATAAAATCTATTTTAACCCCGCAATTTTATTTGTTGGGAGTTTTTTTATTTTAGTCCTTATCGGTGCATTACTACTTATGCTTCCTAATGTTACCGTTAACGGAATATCCTTTATAGACGCCTTATTCACCTCTACAAGTGCAATTTGTGTTACGGGTCTGGCAGTTCTAGATACAGGTAAAGATTTCACTCAATTAGGACAAACAGTAATCATTATTTTAATTCAAATTGGAGGATTAGGAATATTAACGTTCACCTCGTTTTTCGCTTATTTCTTCAAGGAGAACTCTTCTTTTAGAGAAGGCATGTATATGAAAGATTATACATCTACAGAAAATTTACAGGACGTGTTTAGAATTGGAGCGCAAATTGTAGGATTCACTTTAGGAATAGAACTTCTAGGCGCCATATTTATTTATATGTCTATTGACACTATAAGCACGATTGATAATAAAGTGTTTTTCTCTATTTTTCATTCTATTTCTGCTTTTTGTAATGCGGGATTCTCGACCTCATCGGCAAGTTTTTATGAGCCTACACTGCGTTACGATTATTCGTTACAATGGGTACTTATGCTACTTATAATTATTGGCGGTATAGGTTACAGTTTCATATTTAATTCGTTCTCGTATTTAAAACGAAGATTTTTAAATCTATTCAGAACCAAAAATAAAGTATCTACAACAGTACGTGTAATTACTTTAAACTCTAAAATAACACTTGTAACAACCAGCATATTATTAGCCGTTGGATTTATATTTTTCTATTTTGCTGAAGCGAATTATAGTTTACAAGATCACGATTCTGTTTTTGGAAAAATCACAACCGCAATGTTCTCTTCGGTAACACCTAGAACCGCTGGTTTTAACACTGTAGATTACGCTCATGTTGCAACACCATCCTTATTAGTCGTAATATTCTTAATGTGGATTGGAGCATCTCCTGGGTCTACTGGTGGTGGGATAAAAACCAGTACGTTTGCAATTGCAACCCTAAATATATTTGCAACAGCAAGAGGTAAAAAACGTATAGAAATTAACACAAGAGAAATTTCTAGTAATACCGTAAACCGTGCATTTTCTATTATTTCTATCTCTTTAATAACCATAGGAACAGCCATACTATTACTCTTGTTTTTTGAACCAGAAAAAGATTTATTAGCCATCGCTTTCGAGTGTTTTTCTGCCTATAGTACGTCAGGATTAAGTATAAACCTCACACCTACCTTAAGCGATCCTAGCAAATATGTGCTTATTGCGACTATGTTTGTTGGACGAATAGGATTATTAAACTTGCTCTTTGGAATGTTAGGACAAGTAGAACAAAAATTTTATCAATATCCACAAGAAAATATTTTAATCAACTAAGATATAATTAAATGAAAATCATCATTTTTGGTCTCGGAAATTTCGGAATGTCTCTAGCTCTTAGCCTTACAGAAACAGGTAATGAGGTTGTTGGAATTGACAAAAACATGGACAAAGTAAATATTGTAAAAGATAAAATTGCCCACAGTATTTGTTTAGATTCTACCAACGAATTAGCCTATCAAGCGCTTCCTATAAAACAAACAGATATTGCCGTTGTTGCTATTGGAGAAAACGAAGGTGCCGCAATTATTACCACTGCAATTCTAAAAAAAATAACAACCGCCAAGGTTATTAGTCGTTCGTTGTCACCTATTCACGACACCGTGTTACAAGCCATGGGTATTACCTCTATAGTGCACCCGGAACAAGAAGCCGCTCTTAAATTAACCAATAAAATTAATCTTAAAAACATAGTTGATAGTTTTAAAATTGACGAAAAATATTCTATTTCAGAAATTAAAACGCCTACCGAATTTGTCGGAAAATCTATTTCAGATTTAGCGATTAGAACAAAACACAAACTTAACATTGTAACTATTCTTAGAAAAAAAGAAAAAGTAAATGTTATCGGAAATAAAACTGTAATTAAAGAAGTTATCGGAATACCTGGTGCAGACACTATAATCCAAGAGAATGATATTTTGGTTGTATTTGGTTCAGATGACGACATTTCTAAAATTTGCCACAAAAATTAACAATGCCAATTAAATCAATCTTATCAACCAAAACGCTTCATAAAGATTATAAAGCGATACTTACTAAGGCTAACATTCCAGTTACAGAATATGACGCGATTACTATTGATTACGTTGATTTTGATTCTGAGATGATAGTTGAAAATGCAATAATTACAAGTCAGAATGCGGCTAAAGCCGTTATCGATAATAAAGTAGTTATAAGAAACTGCTTTTGCGTTGGCGAAAAAACTATGGCGTTTTTAGAAGAACATGGTCAAAATGTGTCTAAAATGAAGTTATATGCCGTAGATTTAGCCAATTATATTGTAAAATATCATAAAAACGATATGTTTACTTTTTTCTGTGGAAATCTAAGACAAGACGCGCTTCCGGATGCTTTATTAAAAAGTAATATCGGGTTAAAAGAAATCATTGTTTATAATACAACGCCCACGCCTCAAAAAATTGAAGGTGACTTTGATGCCATTTTATTTTATAGTCCGAGTGGCGTTTCGAGTTACCTAGCAGAAAACAGCATTACTAATCAAGTTATTTTCTGCATCGGGACTACCACCGCTTCAGCCATACAAGAACATACTAAAAACATAGTAATACCTTCGAGTCCTACTATAGAAAACTTACTACAAGCCGTAGTTAAATACTCAAAAAAATCATGATTAAAAACGATTTATACCTAAGAGCATTAAAAGGAGAAACTGTAGAACGTCCTCCAGTTTGGATGATGCGTCAAGCCGGACGTTACCTTCCAGAATTTATTGCTATCCGTGAAAAATACGATTTCTTTACCCGTTGTCGCACACCAGAATTAGCGAGTGAAATCACAGTACAACCTATCCGTCGATACGGAATGGATGCAGCCATTTTATTTAGCGACATTTTAGTGATTCCGCAGGCCATGAATATTGAGGTAGAAATGAAACCTAATTTCGGACCATACCTACCAAATCCAGTTCGCGATCAAAGAGGTGTAGATAACGTGATTGTTCCCGATGTAAATATCGAGTTAGATTACGTCATGCAAGCCATTAAAGCCACAAAAGAATTACTGAATAACGACATCCCATTAATTGGTTTCGCAGGTTCTCCGTGGACTATTTTATGTTACGTTGTGCAAGGGCAAGGCAGTAAAAATTTCGATAAAGCGAAAGAATTTTGTTTTACAAATCCGATGGCTGCTCATCAATTACTTCAGAAAATAACAGATACAACTATTGCTTATTTAAAAGCCAAAGTCATCGCTGGAGTAGATGCTGTTCAGATTTTCGATTCTTGGGGAGGTATGTTAGCTCCAAACGATTATAAAGAATTCTCTTGGCAGTATATCGACCAAATTATCGAAGCTTTAAAAGACGATGCTCCTGTAATCGCTTTTGGAAAAGGATGTTGGTTCGCACTTGGTGATATGGCTAAAAGTAACGCAGCTGCATTAGGAATTGACTGGACATGTTCTCCGCAGAATGCACGTTATTTATCTGGAGGAAACATTACGCTTCAGGGGAATTTTGACCCTTCTAGATTACTTTCTCCACCTTCAGAAATTAAGAAAATGGTACACCAAATGATTAACGAATTTGGTAAAGACAAATACATTGTAAACCTAGGTCACGGTATCTTACCTAACATCCCGTTAGATAACGCCAAAGCCTTTATAGATGCGGTTAAAGAATACAAACAATAAATGATTAACAATTCGTTTTACATTTCCAAAATAGAGCAAACTGATGCATCTCTGCTTCATAAGTTTATGATGGCTAATGTAAAACGATTTGTAACTTATTTACCCTACACTCTTGCGAAGAATTTAAAGGTTGAAGCATCTAAAGCATACATCATTGCGCAAGAGCAAAAAAGAGAACATAAACACGAATATACGTTTACCCTAAAAGACTCGTCCTCGAATATTATCTTCGGACTTATTATTTTAAAAGATATAGACTGGAAAAATAGCACAGGTGAATTCGCCTACTGTATCGATGGAAGTAAAGAAAACAAAGGTTTTATGTCTTCGGCTATTGCCCAGTGTTCTGATTATGCTTTTAAAACTTTACAATTAAAAACACTTCATATTATATCGCATAAAACCAACATTTCGAGCATAAAAGTGGCTATAAATGCAGGTTTTATTTGGACTAAAACATTGAAGAACGAATACGCGCCTCCAAACGCACCAACCCAAGACATGGAGTTATATGAATTACAACATGAAAGATAAATTTTACGCATACATTTTAGAGTTGCAAGAGACCATTACATCTGCTTTAGAAACAGTAGATGGAACGGTTAAATTTAAAGAAGATATTTGGGTACGTCCAGAAGGTGGTGGCGGTCGCACACGTGTTATCGAAAATGGCGCCGTTTTCGAAAAAGGTGGTGTGAATATTTCTGGAGTTCATGGCGAACTTCCTGAAAGTAT
This sequence comes from Formosa undariae, assembly GCF_042427615.1. Lineage (NCBI taxonomy): Bacteria > Pseudomonadati > Bacteroidota > Flavobacteriia > Flavobacteriales > Flavobacteriaceae > Formosa > Formosa undariae. Next base: position 538,993 of record NZ_JBHMEZ010000001.1, read on the forward strand.
GCAAAACTATTTTGGGGTAAAAGATGCTAATTTCTTTGCCTGTGGTTTGAGTCTTGTATTACATCCTAAAAACCCAATGGTGCCTACTGTACATGCCAATTGGCGTTATTTTGAGATGTATGATAAAGAAGGACACATTGTAGACCAATGGTTTGGTGGCGGACAAGATTTAACGCCTTATTATTTATTCGAAGACGATGCGATTCATTTTCATTCGGTTTGTAAATCGGCTTGCGACAAACATGATGCCGACTTTTATAAAACCTACAAAGAAAAGTGTGATAAATACTTCTGGAATGCACACAGAAATGAAGCTAGAGGATTAGGTGGTTTATTTTTCGATTATTGTAAAGCTAATGAATCCATGAGTATGGAAGATTGGTACAACTTCACTACTGAGGTTGGGAATAGTTTTCTAGAAAGTTACGTCCCTATAGTTGAAAAACGTAAAAACTTAGCCTTTACCGAGGCACAAAAAAACTGGCAAGAAATCCGTCGTGGTCGCTATGTCGAATTTAATTTAGTACACGATAAAGGCACCTTATTCGGACTTAAAACAAACGGCCGAATAGAAAGTATTTTAATGAGTTTACCACCTCATGTACAATGGGTTTACGATCATAAAATAGAAGCGAATAGTCCAGAAGAGAAACTTGTACAGGTTTTACAACATCCGAAGGCATGGCTTTAAAAAAAGTCCTTTTCTATATTATAACTTTAAAGTGTTGTTTTTCCGTTTGGTCACAAGACAGAATACCTACTACAGAAAATGATTCTTTACATGCCATTATTTACGAAGAAACTTCAGATTATATTCAAATTTACAAAAACAGAATTACGGCTAAATTATACTATGTAAACACATCCAATTCGTTAATGGTTCAGGATCGAAATTCGAATTTTTATGTCAACTTAGTTCCTAACAAACAAGACCGTATTGGTGCATCGGTAGCCTTTCGATCTATTGCTATATCTTATGCTTTTGCTCCCAATTTCCTTGCCAAAAACAAAGACAACGAAGATTCTAAATTATTCAATTTAAACTTAAGAACGTACTTTGGTAAACGCTGGATGCAAACCTTAGATTTCTATAACCAAAAAGGATTCTATATAGAAAACAAAGACGCAAGTATCTATCTGCCAAAAACAAAATCGTTTAAAGCAGGTGGTTCTACCTCTTTTATTTTAAATGAAAATTTCTCGTTTAGAGCTATTGCATCTCAAGATGAAAAACAATTAAAAAGTGTTGGGAGTTTTATTCCTGGTATTGTATATTATTATTCAAAAATGGATTTTATTGCAGAAGATACTGATCCTGCTAATAATTTTGAAAGCGACTTAACCACTTTTGATATTGCATTTGCTCCTGCCTATTACTATAATTTTGTACCTACAAAAAATTTATTTTTATCATTAGGTATTTCAGCTGGACTCGGTTTAAACTATTCAGAATCTAAAGATTCCACAACTAATGAAAGCTTAACATCTTTACTAACCGAAATCGATTTTAGAGGCGCTATAACTTACGATATCGATAATTTATACCTTGGTGCCAATTATAATTACCTTATTTTAAATCACAATACAGACCGCTCATCTTATATTAAAGATAACATCCCTTTTTTCCAAGCATTTATAGGTTATCGTTTTAAAGCACCGAGGAAAGTAGTAAATACTGCTAATCATTTTAATGAAAAAATCACACCTAAAACACAAGAATAATCTTCTGTAAAGCGGACTATTAACAAACTAGTTATGCCATTAAAAAATTCTAAAATACTTCTTTTATTTTTTCTAATTTCATACTTGGGTATATCGCAAAACAAAGAGTTTAAAGACACCGTTAACAGTACACAAAACGAATATGTTCACTTTTACAAAAACAGATTAATCACACGCATTTACTACGTTAACACATCGAACTCGCTAACGGTAAACCATGAAAATTCGGGTAAAAGTTTAGACTTCAATGCCAATAAACAATCTCGAATTGGAGCAAGTGTAGCCTTTAGAAAACTTGCTATTTCATACTCTTATGCACCAGAATTTATTAGTACCAATAAGAACAACGAAAGCTCGAAATTATTCAATTTAAACTTAAGAGGGTTTTACAAAAGACGCTGGATGCAAACCATAAAAGTATATAACGAAAAAGGCTTTTATGCAAAAAACACAGTCCAAAGCATCTACCTTCCAAATACAGAATCGTTCAAGATTGGAGGTTCAACATCTTATATTTTTAATGACAATTTCTCTTACAGAGCGCTAGCTTCTCAAAATGAAAGACAACTTAAAAATGCCGGAAGTTTTATTCCGGGGGTAACTTATTACTATTCAAATTACCACTTAAACACCGAAGGCAAACTAGACGAAAATAATCTAAAACGTAAATATAATTCTTACGATTTATTACTTTCACCTTCTTACTTTTACAATTACGTCCCGAATAAAAACATATTAATTTCCGGAGGTTCTACCTTAGGTTTAGGTGTGAATTATTCTACATCCGAAAATAACAATATCACTACTCTAATTACCGAATTAGGCTTTAGTGGAACCGTTACATATGATTTAACAAATCTTTATATTGGCTCCCATTTTAATTACTTAATTTTAAAGCATAATACAAATCGTTCGTTATATGTTAAAGACGATATTCCTTATTTTCAGTTTTTTGTAGGTTACCGCTTTAAAGCATCAAAAAAACTTGTAAAAACGGCCGAAGATTTCAATGAAAAAATAATACCAATAATTCCAAATATATAATCATGTTCCCTATCAAAAGAAATAGACGTTTAAGAACCAATGAAGCTATTCGTTCTTTAGTTCGTGAAACCATTATCTCTCCAAACGATTTTTTAGTCCCCCTTTTTGTTGTTGAAGGCAAAGGTATTAAAGACGAAATCCCTTCTATGCCAAATTATTTCAGGCTTAGCTTAGATTTACTTGAAAAAGAAGTTAAAGAATTATGGGCCTTAGGCTTAAAATCGGTTTTACTTTTTGTTAAAGTAGAAGACGCATTAAAAGATAACAAAGGTACGGAAGCTATAAACCCAAACGGATTAATGCAACGCGCTATTAAAACAATCAAAAACGCATGTCCCGACATGTTAATTATGACCGATGTGGCTTTAGACCCGTATTCGTCTTATGGTCACGATGGTATTGTTGAAAATGGTGTTATACTTAACGACGAATCTTCAGACATTCTAGCAGAAATGGCGTTAAGTCATGCAAAAGCAGGTTCAGATTTTATTGCACCTAGCGATATGAACGACGGAAGAACTTTAAAAATTCGTCAGTTACTAGAGCAAGAAGGCTTTAAAAACACTGGTATTATGGCTTATACCGCAAAATATGCTTCGGCGTTTTATGGTCCTTTTCGCGATGCTCTCGATTCTGCTCCAGTTGATTTAGTAGACGTACCAAAAGATAAAAAAACGTACCAAATGGATTACGGAAATAGATTAGAAGCCCTTCGTGAAACTTTAATAGATATTGAAGAAGGCGCAGATATCGTCATGGTTAAACCAGGATTATGCTATCTAGATATTGTACGCGAAATTAAAAATGAAGTGAATGTTCCTGTAGCTGTATACCAAGTTTCTGGAGAATATGCCATGTTAAAAGCAGCATCAGAACGTGGTTGGTTAGACCATGATGCGGTTATGATGGAACAAGTTACAGCCATTAAAAGAGCTGGTGCAGATATTATCGCTAGTTATTTTGCTAAAGATGTTGTAAAATTGATTTCGTAACTTAGCTAAAAATCAAATAAATCTATATGGGCGCACTTTTATTATGGGCAACAGTTTCAATATTTTTTTCATTTTTATGTTCAATCCTCGAAGCTGTGTTTTTGAGTGTCACTCCCACGTTTATAAACGTTAAAAAAAATGAAGGAAAAGAGTACGCCACAACTCTAGAAAATCTAAAAAAAGATGTCGATAAACCTTTAATTGCCATCTTAACACTAAACACCATCGCACATACTTTAGGTGCGATGATGGTTGGTATTCAAGCTGAAAGTTTACCTTACAAATTCGAACTTTTCGGTGTCAATACTGTAGGAATAGTTTCTGCAATCATGACTTTTTTAATTTTAGTGGTTTCAGAAATTATTCCTAAAACTATTGGTGCAAAATACTGGCAAGAACTTGCAAATTTCACATCTAAAGCACTAATGGTTTTAATCTTCCCACTAAAATGGACAGGTATTCTATGGGTGCTTCAACTAACAACAAAACTTATTGGCGGTAAAGGTCACGGTAGTGTTTTAAGCCGTGAAGACTTTCATGCTATGGCAGATATGGCGACCGAAGACGGTGTGTTTCAAGAATCTGAAAGTAAAATTCTTAAAAACTTACTCGTATTTAAAGATATTCTTGCAAAAGACATCATGACACCAAGAACAGTCATTAAAACTGAAAATGAAACGACAACGGTTCAAGACTTTTTTAAAGTAAATTCTAACGTTCGTTTCTCTAGGATTCCTGTTTACACAGATAGTCCAGACAACATTACTGGCTTAGTTTTAAAAGATGAAATTTTTAAAGAAATGGCGCTTGGAAATGGAACTAAAACGCTGAAAGATTTAAAACGAAATATCATTATTATTGAAAGAAATATTGCCATTCCTACGCTTTTCGAACAACTTGTAGAAAGCAAAAATCATATGGCTTTAGTAGTCGACGAATATGGTTCTGTAAGCGGAATTGTTACTATGGAAGATGTTATTGAAACCCTTTTAGGTCTTGAAATTATGGACGAAAGTGACCATGTTGCAAACCTACAGGCCTTAGCTAGAAAAAGCTGGGAGGTTCGCGCCAAACGTCTAGGGATTATTAATGATATTCCTGAAGAAAACTAATGGAATCTTGTATTGTAAACTCGCCTTTAGGTTTCACGCTCATTGAAGGAGATACCGACGGAATTGTTTCTATAAAAGTTTTAAATTCTGAAGAAAAACCTTCAGAACACATTCCGGAATCCCTTGAACCTTGTGCACATCAACTACAAGACTATTTTGAAGGTAACCGCACAGACTTCAGCTTTAAACAAAATCCAAAAGGCACAGATTTTCAGAAAAAAGTGTGGCAAGCATTAACTAAAATCCCTTATGGAAAAACGCTGTCCTATTTAGAGCTTTCTAAACAACTGGGCGATGCAAAAGCCATTCGCGCTGTCGCCAATGCCAATGGTAAAAATCCGCTTTGGATTGTTGTCCCTTGCCACCGCGTTATCGGCACCGACGGAAGCTTAACAGGATATGCCGGAGGATTGCATCGCAAACAATGGCTCTTAAATCACGAAAGTCCGGTTACGCAACACACCTTATTTTAAATGCTGTATCTTTATTCTAATTAAATTTTCGTCATGAAATTCTTATCAAAAATTCTAAAGTTTATCGTTATTCTATGCGGTTTACTTATACTTCTTTTATACATATTCGATTACGATTACATCCTAAAGGCTGTTCGTGTTACATACGGCACCGGACATAAAACAGCATTTCTAGAAGATTATAAAGAATTAGATAATCGTGTTATAAAAAACAGCACACCTCAACCTTGGAACATACATAAAGACTTTAATAAAGCGAATATTACAGACAGTTTAGAGCGCACTAATATCACAAATGGTACCATCGCTTATTTGATTATTAAAAACGATAGTATTTGGTTCGAAAAATATTACGATGGTTTCGGACAATCATCCAAAACCAATTCGTTTTCGATGTCTAAAAGTATCATTTCTGCCATGCTTGGAAAAGCGGTTATGGAAGGCAAAATTAGAAGTTTAGACCAAAAAGTAAGTGATTTTTATCCACAATTCAAAAAAGGCATATCAACAGATCTAACGGTTGGAGATTTGTCGTCTATGGCTTCTGGTTTAGATTGGGACGAGTCTTATTACTCCCCCTTTTCGGTAACTACTCGTGCCTATTTCGACGAAAATTTAGCACCTGTTATTTTGGATATGGAAGGCATTGAATCGCCTGGGAAATCGTTTAAATATCTAAGTGGAAACACCCAGTTGCTAGGTATGATTCTTGAAAAAGCAACGGGGCAAAAAATGTCTGGATATTTAAGTGAAGAATTTTGGAAGCCTATGGGATTCGAAAGTGATGCTCTCTGGCAAATAGATAGCGAACAACATGGTTTAGAAAAAGCATATTGTTGTATTGCCAGTAACGCACGTGATTTTGCACGTTTTGGAAAACTGTACAAAGACTACGGAAAATGGAACGGCGAACAACTTTTAGATTCTGCATTTATTCAAAAATCGATTACACCACGTTTTCCAGAAAGTCCTGAGTATGGTTACGGTTGGTGGTTAAAAACCATAGGAGATAAACACTTTTTTATGATGCGTGGTCACTTAGGTCAATACGTAATTGTAGAGCCGGAAGATAATATTATAATAGTACGACTAGGGCATACTAAAGGACCTAAAGGAGACGGAGGAATCTTTTCTAAAGACATTTTTGCGTATATTGAGGAAGGATATAATATGCTAGATGAATGATAAACAAGCTCAATCTTGAAGATATATTATTTCTGGACATTGAAACCGTTCCAGAAACGCAGCATTTATCAGAATTAAGTGATGCTAAAAAAGAGCTGTGGAGTTTAAAATCTAAATATCAAAGAAACGAACTCTCGGCGGAAGAGTTTTACAATCGTGCAGGTATTTGGGCCGAGTTTGGTTTAATCGTTTGTATCTCTGTTGGGTATTTCAAAACAAGCGATGAAAATCGGCAGTTTAGAACAACATCCTTTTACGGTGAAGAAATCACCATTTTGCAAGATTTTAAAACCCTTTTAGAAACCCATTATAACCATCCTAAAAAACTATTATGCGCTCATAATGGTAAGGAATTCGACTTTCCGTACATTGCTCGGCGTATGATTATTCATAATATTTCGCTACCGGAAAAATTAAATTTATTTGGTAAAAAGCCTTGGGAAGTGCCGCATCTAGACACTTTAGAATTATGGAAATTTGGTGATTATAAAAGCTATACCTCCTTAAAATTACTGACTAATGTTTTAGGTATTCCGTCTCCTAAAGATGATATAGACGGCAGTGAGGTTTATCGTGTATATTACGAAGAAAACGAGGTAGACCGCATAATCACATACTGTGAAAAAGACACCATTGCTGTTGCTCAAATTTTCCTCAGATTACGAGGAGAATCCATTTTAACCGACGATGAAATTACTCATATTTAAATGATTAAAACCGCTTTATTAAACATTGAAAACCTTGCCATTTCCTTCAACGGAAACGAAGTGATTCATTCTATTTCTTATCATTTAAATCAGAATGAAATATTAGGAATTGTAGGAGAATCTGGATCTGGAAAATCGGTATCTTCTTTAGCGATCCTAGGATTACTACCTAAAGAAATTTCAAAAACTACAGGTTCCATTCACTATAAAAATGAAGATTTAACACAAATTAATCAAAAAGCATTTCAACAGATTCGGGGACGAAAAATTGCGATGATTTTTCAAGAACCTATGAGTTCTTTAAACCCGTCGATGCGTTGCGGGACTCAAGTCGAAGAAATACTAATTCAACACACCCATTTATCGCAATCGGAAGTAAAACAATCTGTTTTAGACTTATTCGAGCAGGTAAAATTACCCGAACCAGAGCGTGTTTATAAATCGTATCCGCATGAAATTTCTGGCGGACAAAAACAACGGGTTATGATCGCCATGGCTATTGCCTGCGAACCCGATATTTTAATCGCCGACGAGCCCACAACAGCTTTAGATGTTACGGTTCAGAAAGAAATTATTGTATTATTAAAGGAATTACAGGCCAAAACACAAATGAGTATAATTTTTATTACTCACGATTTGGCATTGATATCTGAAATTGCGCATCGCGTTTTAGTGATGTATAAAGGGGATATTGTAGAGCAAGGTTCTTCTGAAACAATTTTCAATACTCCGCAACATATTTATACCAAAGCATTAATAAATTCTAGACCATCTCTGGATGTCCGATTAAAAACTTTACCAACCATTCAAGATTATTTAGATCACACGATTTCTGAAACGATAATTACTGCTGAAGATAGAGTACAGGCTCATAAAAAACTATACAACACACCTCCTTTATTAGAAGTTATAAATCTTGAAAAAGAATATATTTCTAGCTCAGGATTTTTCGGAAAAACGGAAACTTTTAAGGCTGTAGATAATGTAAATTTTAAAATTTACGAAGGCGAAACTCTAGGCTTGGTAGGCGAATCAGGTTGTGGAAAATCGACTTTAGGAAATGCAATTCTACAACTAGATAAAGCGACTGCAGGAACTATTTTATATAAAGGTACAGATATTACGAATCTACCTACAAAGGCCATGAGAGTCCTTAGAAAGGATATTCAAATCATCTTTCAAGATCCTTACGCCTCTTTAAACCCGAGGTTAACTGTTGGCCAAGCTATTTTAGAACCGATGACGGTGCATAAATTGTATAAAAACAAAGCCGAACGTAAAGCAAAAGTTTTAGATATTTTGAATCGTGTTGGACTCTCTGAAGATTATTTTAATAGGTATCCTCATGAGTTTTCTGGCGGACAACGTCAGCGTATAGGAATAGCAAGAACTATTGCATTACAACCTAAACTGATTGTGTGTGATGAGTCTGTTTCGGCTTTAGATATTTCTGTACAAGCTCAAGTATTAAATCTTTTAAATGAATTGAAAGATAAATTCGGATTCACTTATATATTTATATCTCACGATTTAGCCGTAGTAAAATACATGTCGGATCAATTAATCGTAATGAATAAAGGAAAGATTGTAGAAAAAGATGACGCTGATGTGGTATATAATAATCCGAAACAAGCGTATACAAAAAAACTAATTCAAGCTATTCCAAAAGGATTATAGTTTGAATTAGTTTCGTTTAACTAAATACATAAACTTCTAACGAATAACTTAATGTTATCTTACGCTTCGAATAATTTACCCTTAGCATAATTTAGATTAATCTGGTAGATTTGGGGACTACATTCATAATCGTTAGTTCTTGGTAGATTTGGGGTCTAATAAGTTCTAGTATTTTTGGGGTACTACAAAGATGTTAAATATTTCCCATATATCGTCCAAATACATAAATTTATCGATGAAAAGCACAAAACTTTAACATTTACCGATCCTTCTTCCACTATTTAAAGGAATTCACACACTCATTTCAGGAATTTCGCCTATAATCTCTAATCGGCCTTCAGTAGCTTTTTTAATAGCATCTATAGAAATACCCGGAGCCCGCTCTAATAATTTGAAGCCATTTTCAGTAACTTCTAAAACAGCCATATTAGTTACAATTTTCTTGACACAACCCACACCTGTAAGTGGCAAACTGCATCGTTTTAATAATTTCGACTCCCCTGCTCTATTGGTATGCATCATGGCCACGATAATATTCTCGGCACTAGCCACTAAATCCATTGCGCCCCCCATACCTTTTACCATTTTTCCTGGTATTTTCCAATTAGCGATATCCCCATTTTCGGCAACTTCCATCGCTCCTAAAATAGTTAAATCGACATGTTTTCCCCGAATCATTGCAAAACTGGTTGCAGAATCGAAAAAACTAGCTCCTGCTAATGTTGTTATGGTTTGTTTTCCGGCATTAATAATATCGGCATCCTCATCGCCTTCAAAAGGAAAAGGGCCCATCCCTAAGACGCCGTTTTCACTCTGAAATTCGACTTGTATATCGTTGCTAACATAATTAGCAACCAAAGTAGGAATCCCGATCCCTAAATTAACGTAATATCCATCTTTAACCTCTTTTGCAATACGTTTTGCTATTCCTATTTTATCTAACATGTTTCTGATTTGTTAATGTGTTAATTTGAAAATTAGCTAATTAGTATTTCGTTTACTAGAAGAAATTATCTTTGATATTATTAATATGACCGATTTTAGATTCTTTAATAATTTATCGTCTGGATTTGGATAGTATTCTGATGATTCACAAAGCTTCAGCCAATATTCTAACTCATCAGCCTCTTTTGCTGATATTTTAAATTTATGAATGAAATCTCTTTTACTTTCAGCATTTTGGGCCTCCCTAATATTCGCACCAATTGAAGTACCGCTCCTAAATATTTGTGAAGCCATCTCAAACCTGTTATTTGCTCTAATTAGTTCTGAAAAAGAAACGACATCCAAAGCCAATTCAAAGGACAATCTCACTATTAAATTTTCAGAATCATTTCTCATCGTATTTTAATTTTCAAATCTTCAAATTAATAAATTAATAAATTATTTCGTTCTCACCGTTCTCTGTTCAATACGTTTTTCGTAATTTTCACCCTGAAAAATACGCTGCACAAAAATTCCTGGTACATGAATCTGATTAGGATCTAAGGTGCCTACCGGAACCAATTCTTCAACCTCAGCGACTGTTGTTTTTGCTGCGCCACACATTACGGGATTAAAATTCCGAGCAGTACCTTTAAACACTAGATTGCCTGCAGCATCACCTTTCCATGCTTTTACAAATGCAAAATCGGCTTTAAACGCATATTCCAAAACATACATCTTTCCGTCAAACTCACGCGTTTCTTTACCTTCGGCCACTTCTGTTCCGTAGCCCGCAGGTGTATAAATAGCAGGAAAACCTGCTTGTGCAGCGCGACAACGTTCGGCTAAAGTACCCTGCGGAATTAACTCGACATCCAATTCGCCACTCAGCATTTGTCGCTCAAACTCAGCATTTTCACCTACATAGGAAGAAATCATTTTTTTGATTTGTTTTTTATGAAGTAACAACCCTAAACCAAAATCGTCCACACCTGCATTATTCGAAATACATGTCAATCCCTTAACCTCCTTTTTAACCAACGCACGTATTGCATTTTCGGGTATTCCACATAAACCGAACCCCCCAAGCATCATCGTCATATTATCGGAAACACCTTTTAAAGCATCTTCGACAGATTCTACTGTTTTTGTAATCATGTTTATTTGCTTTTATTGTACTTAAAAATACGAAATCAGAAGCTTTTAGTCATATTAATTTCGAAATTAATAAAACAACCGTTAAACGAACTATTAAAAACATAAAGTTATTGAGAGTATTAAACAAGAAAAGCCCTTCTAAAACAGTATACACTGACTTAGAAGGGCTTTAAAATTTATACTATTAAGATTTAGAAATCTAAATCGGAAGGCACATCTACATTAGGTGTTTTATCATCATTTTCTGAAGAACTTGCGTCATCATAACAGTCTACCTTAATCGTTAATTCTTCCGGAGCTTCGAACTCTGCAGTCGATATATCTAGATCTTCATCTCCATAACAACTTTTCATATAAGACCCCCAAATTGGTAATGCCATAGAAGCACCTTGACCATACGTAATACTTTTAAAATGCACGGCTCTGTCTTCTGCTCCAACCCAAACACCTGTAACTAAATTTGGAACCATACCCATAAACCAACCGTCACTTTGGTTTTGTGTCGTTCCTGTTTTACCCGCAATTGGATTTTTTAATTCGTAAGGGTATCCTGTCATGATTTCTTGATACATTTTATTCCATTTCTCGGCACCCTGCGTTCTTAAACGCGTACCTGAACCTCCTTGAGTAACTCCCTCTAAAAGTTTTACAGTAACATAGGCTACCTCTTCACTTAAAACATCCTTAGTTTTTGGGGTAAACTGGTACAAAATAGTGTTATTTTTATCTTCGATACTCGTAACCATTACAGGTTCTGTATACACCCCTTGATTAGCAAAGGTGGCATAAGCCGCAACCATTTCAAACACACTTAAATCTACTGTTCCTAACGCAATTGAAGGCACCTCTGGGATTTCGGTAGTTACCCCTAACTTATGGGCCATATCGATAACATGAGCAGGGCCCACCTTATCCATTAATTGTGCAGTAATTGTATTTACAGAATTTGCCAAAGCACCTTTAAGTGTTCTTGTCCCTCCGTACGTTAAACCTGAGTTTTCTGGACACCAATCTTTTAAATTTCCCCAACGCCCTTCTTCTATACAATAAGGTACATCTGGAAATTCGTCGCAAGGCGATAAATGCAATTGGTCTATCGCTGTTGCATACACAAATGGTTTGAATGTAGATCCTACTTGACGCTTTCCTTGCTTGACGTGATCGTACTGGAAATGGCGATAATTCATACCTCCAACCCATGCTTTTACATGTCCTGTTTCCGGATCCATAGACATCATACCAGGATGCAAAAATTTCTTATAATAACGCATAGAATCTATAGGCTTCATAATCGTATCTATCTCTCCTTCCCATGAAAATACTGACATAGGTATAGCAACATCGAACGATGCAATAATTTCTTCGTTCGTTTTTTTAAGATCGTATTTCATCTTTCTCCAACGTTCTGACTGACTCATAGAACGTTTCAAAAGACCATCGACTTCTTCTTTATCCAATCCTAAAAATGGAGCTGTAGGATTTCTATCTGGAGTATTTTGATGATCAAATTCTCTTTGCAAGTTTTTCATGTGATCATGTACGGCATCTTCAGCATACTGTTGCATGCGGGAATCGATAGTAGTATACACTTTTAGTCCATCACTATATAAGTTATAGTTTGTACCGTCTGCTTTTGGATTATTTTTAATCCAATCTTTCATGAATTTCTTTAAATACTCTCTAAAGTAAGTTGCAATACCTTCACGATGCGATTCTGGTGTATAGTTTAAACCTAAGTCCGTTTGCTGTAAAGAGTCTTTTACACGTTCTGTAATATAACCATACTTCTGCATTTGTGCCAACACCACATTTCTACGATTTGTAACACCTTCTACATTCGTTCTTGGATTATATAATGCAGAGTTTTTAAACATTCCAACAAGCATAGCAGATTCTTTTAAATCTAACTCGTTAGGTTGTTTATTAAAATAAATACTCGCCGCACTTTTAATACCATCGGCATTATTTAAAAAGTCGTAAATATTAAAATACTGAGCTATAATTTCTTCCTTGGTATACTGACGTTCTAAACGGATAGCAATAATCCACTCTTTTATCTTTTGCCCAATACGTTCTACTATGTTTTTAGAACCTTCACCATGAAACAATTGTTTTGCCAATTGCTGTGAAATGGTACTGGCACCACCACCTTTACCCATTTTTACAATGGCTCTTAATGTTCCGCGACCATCAATACCTGAATGCTGATGAAAACGTGCATCTTCAGTAGCAATTAAAGCATCCACCAAGTGCTGAGGCAAAGCTTCATAATCGACTGGCGTTCTATTATCGTTAAAATAAAATTTCCCTAATGTCTTCCCATCTGAAGAAATAATTTCGGTTGCAAGATTTGTTTTAGGGTTTTCTAAAACAGTGTGATCTGGTAAATCTCCTAATACTGAAGCAGATACAAATAGTAATATAGCAGCGATAATGCCGGTAAGGAAGAGAATCCAAAACCAGCGTATGTATTTACCAAAGCTTTGACTTTTCTCAGGTTGTTTCTTTTTTGCCATTTATTTAATGTGTTGTTGGTTTTTCTATTCTGAAGCCTACATCTGTAATACCTTCAAGGTTTATTACACCATTTACCTTGCCACTTTCTCTCATGGCGTGTTGAATTTTCACTTTATAATTTCCAGATTCATTAAAAATGAAATGGTCTTTATACCACAATTTATTTTCCTTAATACTACTCGCGCCTTCTCCCAAAAATTCGCCATTGGGTTTCGCCATTTTATACTCTAAAGTATCTGTTAGACTTTTGCCATGTGGAAATTCTAAATCGACTATCAAAAACAAATTGCTGTATTTATAATCATTATTATTTCTAACATTTACGAATAAATTATACGCATTTGTCGTGTCCGGCTGTGTAAAATTAAACTGAACCACATCGTCCTTATTCCAAGCTCCAGGTACCGATTTATAAGCATCGAACATATGGCTCGAATCACACGAAGTGAACACAAGAAATATGCCTAAACAAAATAAAATCGCACTACTTTTCTGCATCGGTATTCGGATTTGATTTCTGATTTGGGTTAGGCTTAGCATTAGGGTTTGGTCTAGGCTTTGGTTTAGCCCTTGCATTTGGATTCGGCTTCGGCTTCGCGTTTGGATTTTGATTAGCGCTCTGCGGATTCTGTTTATTTTGAGGTTTTCTCTTATTTCTATTTCGACTATTTCTACTCGGTTTTGGCTTAGCTTCTCCATCTGCAGTAGGTGCATTAGGATTAGGCTTTGTATTTTGATTTGAATTCGTATTTGGGTTCTGCTTTACCTTTGCGTTAGGGTTTTGATTTGGGTTTGCAGGTTTCTTTTTTCGAACCGGTCTTTTTACAGCAGGTTTTGCAGCCACATCACTTTCTTTAGCATCGTCGTTAGGCGTATTTGTGTTTTTAGTTGTTCTACGTCGCTTAACTTTTTTAGGCTGATCGAAACGTGTTAAACTATCTTGACCTACAACGTTCTCAAACTCTACTTTAGTATCCTCTAATAAATCTACTGCATATTCTTCTAAACTCCCAACAGGTTCGTTTTTCTTGTTTAAAGCGATAATTTCCTGAGCTTGCTCTGTAGTAATCTTATGCCAATTCATCCATTCCCCTTCGTAAGCATACCACATATGCCCTTTAAAAATGTCTGTTTTCTGACAAACTGCAGTTCCTTTTTCAGTCTTAAGCTTTACTTCAGTTTTAGGAAATGCTTTTAATGCATCTAAATATGTGTCTAGCTCGTAATTTAAACAACACTTTAACTTCCCACATTGTCCTGCTAATTTTTGCGGATTTAAAGATAATTGCTGATATCTAGCTGCAGACGTGCTTACCGATCTAAAATCGGTTAACCAGGTCGAACAACATAATTCACGACCACAAGATCCAATACCTCCTAAACGAGCAGCTTCCTGACGGAATCCCACTTGTTTCATTTCGATACGCGTTCTAAATTCGCGTGCAAAAACTTTAATTAATTCTCTAAAATCTACGCGTTCTTCTGCAGTATAATAGAACGTCGCTTTACTTGCATCTCCTTGATATTCGATATCCGAAATCTTCATATGAAGTTTTAAATCGATAGCAAATTGCCTCGCTTTAACCTTCATCGGTTCTTCCTTATCGCGAGCATCAGACCAAATATCTATATCACGTTGCGATGCTTTTCTGTATATTCTTAAAACCTCTACATCTTGAGAGATTTTTTTACGTTTCATTTGTACTCTTACTAGTTCTCCAGTAAGCGTTACCATTCCTATATCGTGACCTGTCGCAGCTTGAGTCGCTACAACATCTCCAATACCTAAAGTTAAATTTTCTGAGTTTAGGTAGTATTCTTTTCGTCCGTTTTTAAAACGCACTTCAACCCAATTAAAAGGAGCTTCACCATTGGGAAGCGACATATTCGCTAACCAATCAAAAACCGTTAGTTTATTACAACTATCCGTTCCGCACGTTCCATTACTTTTGCAGCCTTTAGGTTGGCCGTCTTTTCCTGTTGAACAACTTTCACAAGCCATAAATTATGTATATATAGATTCTGATAATCAGCGATTAACAGAAGAGAATTAGCAAAATGAAGTTTCAATTCTTAAAACTTCAATCAATTGTGAGAAAGGTAATCCTGATGCTCACTTTAATTTGTAAAGATATGATTATTCTAAAGACTTGAAAAAAAGAAATTATAAATCAAGTCTATAGAATAATTTAAACGAATTGATCAATTATTTTTAACACTAATAATATTAACAGGACATGCTTTCGCTGCATTTTCGCAGTTGTCTAAAATAGAATAATCGTTGCTTTTTAAAGTAAAAAAACCTTTTTTTTCTTGACCGTGCAACAATACTGTCTTCCCATCTTTCTTGGACATTTGGAATTGTTGCGGAGCCATTTCGACACAATAATTACAGCCAATACATTTATTACGTTGTAGTGTGATTATAACCATTAGGCTTCCACTTTATTTTCAACGATTTTATATAATTTATCTGAAGGGCGAATTCTAAATTTAAGCGGAATTGTTACCATATCGCCTTTAGTTCCTTTTTCAGATTTAATATCGTTAACCATAAGTTCTTCCACTTGCATTTCTTTAGCTCCTGTTGTAGGTCCCGTAACTAGAATGGTATCTCCAACAGTAACATCGAAGGCTTCAATTTTAAATTCTCCGATTTCTGCTTTAGGATAGAAATGTGTACCTTTCCCAATATACACTTTCTTTTGTGTGGCATGAGATCCAGAACCATTACTCCACTCGCCTAACTTCTGACCTAAATAATAACCACTCCAGAATCCGCGATTATAAACTTTTTCAAGCTCTTGCATCCAACCAATTACTTTTTCCTTATCGTAAGTTCCTGCTTCAATACTATCTATTGCATCACGATAACATTTAATCACTTTCGCAACGTATTCCGGCGCTCTACCACGCCCTTCAATTTTTAAGACTTTAATTCCTGCATCTACAATTTCGTCTAAGAAATCGATCGTACATAAATCTTTAGGCGACATGATGTATTCGTTATCAAGTTCCATTTCAAAACCTGTTTCTTGATCAATAACCGTATATTTTTTTCTGCAGTTTTGTTTACAAGCGCCGCGATTTGCAGACGAATTAGCCGAATGTAAACTCATATAACATTTTCCAGAAACTGCCATACAAAGTGCACCGTGACCAAAAATTTCTATTTCTATTAAATTTCCAGAAGGTCCTTTAATTTGATCTTTTTCAATAGCATCGGTAATAATTTTAACCTGACGTAAACTCAACTCACGGCTTAGCACCATAGTATCTGCAAACAAGGCGTAAAACTTAACCGTTTCTATATTAGTTACATTAATTTGAGTAGAAATATGAACTTCAATTCCCATTTCTCTAGCCATTGCAATAACGGCTTGATCCATGGCAATAACAGCTGTAATATTCGCAGCCTTTGCTTGCTTTAAAAGTGTTTTTACAATCGATAAATCATGATCGTAAATAATAGTATTTAACGTTAAATACGTTCTTACATTTTTTGCTTCACAACGTGTTGCAATTTCAGGAAGATCGTCTAGCGTAAAATTCACCGTAGCACGCGCTCTCATATTTAGTTGTTCTACACCAAAATACACTGAGTTTGCGCCATTATCTAACGCGGCCTGAAGAGATTCGAAATTTCCCGCCGGAGCCATTAATTCAATATGTTGCATAACGTTAGTCTTTTAAAGAATCTGTATTGAAGTTTTCGGTAATATTTCTGAGATCCTTTTTAAACGGCAAATGATCTGCACGTCCCTTTTTAAAGATATCGTTGCTATTCCCTTGCCCTTTACGTAATGCTTTTTGTTCTTCGAAAGGCAAACTATGAATTTCTTTACATGTTGTTGAACAACAATTATCCATTTCGATCTTACATTTTTCACACTGAATAAATAGTAAATGACACGCATCATTAGCACAATTCTCGTGTGTATCTGCAGGTTCTCCACATTGGTGACAACATGCAATAACATCGTCTGTAATACGTTCTGAACGACGTTCGTCGAACACGAAATTTTTACCTACAAATTTATTTTCAAGTTCACCATCGTTTACTTGTCGGGTGTATTCAATAATACCACCCTCTAACTGAAATACGTTTTTAAAGCCTTTATGCTTAAAATAAGCACTCGCTTTTTCACAACGAATACCTCCGGTACAATACATTACCAGTTTTTTATCGTCTTTAAATTCTTTTAAATCATTTTCAATAATTGGTAACGATTCTCTAAAGGTATCGACATCTGGACGACGCGCATTTTTAAAATGCCCAATTTCACTCTCATAATGATTTCTCATATCTACAAGAATGGTATTTTCGTCGTCTATTAATTCATTAAATTGTAAGGCATCGACGTGCATCCCTTTATTGGTAACATCGAAGGTCTCGTCGTTTAAACCATCGGCAACAATTTTGTCACGTACTTTTACTTTCAATTTTAAAAATGACATATTATCTTGCTCTACAGCAATGTTTAATCGGATATCTTTTAAAAATGAAATGGTATCTAAATGTGTTTTAAACGCATTAAAGCGATCTGCTGGCAAGGACAGTTGTCCGTTTATACCTTCGTGAGCCACGTAAGTTCTTCCTAGAACGTCTAATTCGTTCCAAGCAATAAATAACTGGTCTCTAAATGTTTGAGGATTTTCAATTTTGGCGTACTGATAGAAAGAGAGTGTTAATCGATCTTTTCCTGCTTTTTCGATTAACTCTGCACGTTCTTTAGCGCTTAATTTATTGTACAGTTGCATGCTATACTAATGTTTTAAGGTTAAAAAATATTTTTGCAAATGTACTGTTTTTAGATAAAACACTAAATTTTATCCTCTAAAAAGCACTTTATTATTCTTAGTCAAGTTAAAATGGTTCACTCAACTTTAGTCTTTTAGCATGATTCAAATTTTTTGTTCTCACTATTTTTACGTACTTTATTAAAGGCTGAAAAAGGTTGCATTATAAAATTGTTAGATGACTAAAGAAATAGTATTTTAGCAACTCTTATTTCAGTAAAAAAACACAATTAGATGAGCAAGGAAAAAGAAGCAAAATTAAAAGCACTACAACTAACTTTAGATAAATTAGACAAGACTTACGGTAAGGGTACTGTAATGAGAATGAGTGATAAAGCTGTGGTAGACATTGAAGCGATACCAAGTGGATCATTAGGTTTAGATTTAGCTTTAGGCGTAGGCGGATACCCAAGAGGTCGTGTTATAGAAATATACGGACCAGAATCTTCTGGTAAAACAACATTAACATTACATGCTATTGCCGAAGCACAAAAAGCTGGAGGTATTGCTGCATTTATTGATGCAGAGCATGCTTTCGATAGATTTTACGCTGCTAAATTAGGTGTAGATATAGATAACTTAATTATTTCTCAACCAGATCATGGAGAGCAAGCATTAGAGATTGCTGAAAACCTAGTACGTTCTGGAGCGATAGATATTGTAGTTATTGACTCTGTAGCTGCTTTAACACCAAAAAGTGAAATTGAAGGTGAAATGGGAGATTCTAAAATGGGATTACATGCTCGTTTAATGTCTCAGGCTCTTCGTAAGCTTACAGGTTCTATTAGTAAAACGAATTGTACCATGTTTTTCATTAACCAATTACGTGAAAAGATTGGTGTTATGTTTGGAAATCCTGAAACAACAACAGGTGGTAATGCATTAAAATTCTATGCATCTGTTCGTTTAGACATTCGTAGATCTACTCAGATTAAAGATTCAGACGGAAATGTATTGGGTAACAAAACCAAAGTAAAAGTGGTTAAAAATAAAGTAGCTCCACCATTTAAAATAGCAGAATTCGACATTATGTACGGACAAGGCATTTCTAAAGTAGGAGAAATTTTGGATTTAGCAGTAGAGTTAGAAATTGTTAAGAAGAGTGGTTCTTGGTTTAGCTATCAAGACACCAAATTAGGACAAGGTCGTGATGCTGTAAAAGTTATGATTAAAGATAATCCAGAATTGTTTGAAGAACTTGAAATTAAAATCAAGGACGCTATTAAAGCTATGAAAGAAGAATAAATTCTTATTCAAAACAATACTTAGTTATACTTTTTATAGTACTAAAACATTAAATCCCGATTTATTTTCGGGATTTTTCATTTTTATACGCAACCTTTTGAATACTTCTGCATCTAATAAGAAACTAAAACATTTATACTCATGAAAAAATTACTTCTACTATTTGTAGCAACACTAACTTTAGCATCTTGTGATTCTAATGACGACAACACAGATTACTATTATGATGCCGTACCAACAGTTTCTGCAGATGTACCTGCAACCATGGAAATTGACCAAACCTATAATATTACAATAGACTATAGTCAACCAACAAGCTGTTACTCTTATGCTACTACCAACATCGAAAGCAGTATTGAAGAAACAATAGATGAAGACAATCCAGATGAAGAACCAACTGTAACGAGAATTATAACATTTGCTATAATTAATAAAATTGAAGTTAAATCGGATAATGAATGTGAAGATTTAGACCAAATTGCTCAAACTCCTGTTAATTTTGAAACACTAGAAACGGGATCGTATATTTTTAGATTCTGGGCAGGTACAGACGAAGATGGAGAAAGTATATTCTTAGAATATCCTGTTCAAATTTCAGAATAAACCAATACTAAAAAATAAACTCATGAAAAAATTACTATTATTATTTGTTGCCGCTTTAACGCTGGCATCCTGTGATACAGACGACGATTATTCTTCTAACTTCACTTACGGAGTATTACCAACAGAAGTTGCAGACATACCGGAAGGCATGGAAGTTGGGAAAATATACAGAATTACCGTAGACTATATTAGACCAACAGATTGTTATAGCTTTTACACCCTAGATTACAAAAGAAGTACTGAAGATATAGAGGATGCCAGTGGCGAACTAATAGATACTCAAGTAAGAACAATAGCTGTAATTAACAGAATTTTTATTGAAGATGACTGTGAAGAATTAGATGTAACCACTCAAGTCTATTTTGATTTCGAACCGATATCTGAAGGCCCGTATGTTTTTAGATTCTGGGTTGGCGAAGACGAAGATGGTGAAGATATCTTTTTAGAATACGAAACCGTAGTTTTAGAATAAAATCAATACTAACGAACTAAAAACGACCTTTGAGTTTAGACCAGCTCATACATAAATGTAAACGGAATAATCTTAAAGCACAAAGTGAACTATATACGCTTTTTTCTAGCAAATTATATTCCGTTTGTTTAAAGTATTCGCGTAACGCTGCAGAAGCTCAAGACAATCTGCAAGATGCCTTTTTGACTATATTCAGTAAAATATCTCAATATAACAACACAGGTTCTTTTGAAGGTTGGCTAAAGCGTATTACTATAAATACAGCTTTACAACGCTATCGCGAAAAAGGGATTTTCGACATTATTAATAACGACATTGTTGATGAAACCACAGAAGTTAACGACCATGAAGATATCTCGTTAGATTATCTTTTAGAACTCATTCAAACATTACCTAATAGGTATCGATTGGTCTTTAACCTGTATGTCTTAGATGGTTTTTCACATAAAGATATTTCCGATATGCTTAAAATATCTATTGGAACATCAAAATCCAACCTAGCTAGAGCACGGAAAATCTTACAAGAAAAAATCGAAAAAGACAACTCAAATCTTGAATCACATTCTATATAAATGAGTGATAAGAAAAACATAGACCGTTTATTTCAAGAACGTTTAAAAGACCTTGATGCGACTCCAAATCCAGAAGTTTGGAATGCTATCGAAGCAAAGTTAAAAGAACAGAACAAACCGAAACGCGTTATCCCAATATGGTGGTATGCTTCTGGTGTTGCAGCACTTTTATTATTGTTTTTGGCTATTGGAAATTTCATTTATAACGCAAACCACACTACAACAAAATCACTTAATATAATTGTTGACACACCTATTTCTAGAAATATAGATTCAGAAAATAAAACTACAGTTGTATCTAATAATAAGGATGAATCTGGAAATAAATCCAATTCAGAGCTACAAGAAACAATAGAAACACAACCCCGTTTAAAAAAGAAAGAAAATATTCCTTCTATAGGAAACCAAACGATAAATAATTCCGCACTAGACAGGAATAAAGATGCATTAGCAACACACAACCCTTCAAAAGAAGATAAAACATCTATCTCGCATTTACCCCTTAATCAAAGCGATAATACTCAAGAAAAACCAACAACAGGTACGTCTTCTAATACAGTTACAGGTGATATAGTCATAGACTTCGTGAAAGATTCACAAATCGCTTTAAATGAAAAGGAAATATCTTCAGAATCCTTATCCGAAGAAAGCTCAGTATTAGACACATTACGCATCGAAGGTGCTATAGCAGCCACTAAGGCACTACCAAAACCAGATGAGAAAACTAAAAAATGGAATGTTAACTCAAATCTTGCCCCTGTATTTTATGGTAACACTGGAGTGGGATCTCATTTAGATGATCAATTTGCTAACAACAGTAAATCTGGAGAAGTCAATACAAGCTATGGTATTGGTATTGGATACGCCATTAACAAACGCATAAAAATAAGATCGGGGCTTAATAATTTACAATTAAGTTTTAATACCAACGACGTGCTTTTGTTTGAAAATCCAGGATTTGTAAACAGCAAAGAGGTATCTAACCTAGAACATATTTCCAAAGACAACCAAGCACAAAATCTAACTTTTATTAGCACAGATAAGGTCGACGGTATTACAAGTAACTCATTTGTAAATTCAGAACAAAATGGTACTATAAATCAGAATATAAATTATTTTGAAGTACCCTTAGAAATAGAATATAATATATTAGACACTCGTTTTGGGATTAATATAATAGGTGGGTTTAGTACATTTATATTAGACGATAACAGTATTTATTCTGAAATAAACGCAACTAAAACCTTTATAGGTGAAGCCACAAATATTAACGATATCAGCTTCAGTACGAACTTTGGGATTGGTTTTGATTATAATTTTTCAAAACGATTCAACTTTAATTTAGAACCTACATTTAAATATCAATTAAATGCTTTTAATAATACCTCCGGGAACTTCAAACCTTATATTATTGGAGTTTACACCGGTTTTAGCTATAAATTTTAAGCTGATTTATAGCCGCATTTATTGGACTAGTATATGGATTAACGTAGTACAGTTAAGTTCTGCTTTTTTTGAAATTGACAAAGCTGATTCAAAATAATATCCCGAGATTCCTCTTTTAAGACTTTAACGTCTTTAAGTGTTAAACCTTCCGTGTCTAAGAATTTGTGAACGTAAACTCGCATTTCACCAGGACTACCGCTAAAAATATCGAATGAAAAACGCGCTTTATTATCGGCAAAAGTAATAGGTACAACAGGAATTTTATGATTAATAGCTAAACGAAATGCTCCGTCTTTAAAGCCATCAAGAAGAATATCCTCATCGGAAACACCTCCTTCAGGAAATATACAGATACTTAACCCTTGTTTTAATCTATGCTCGGCTTGTTTAAACACTCCATGTCTGCTTCTTAAACTATCACGATCTACTAATATGCAAGTCCGTTTATAGAAAAATCCAAATAACGGTATTTTTGCAAGTTCCTTCTTACCAACAAACACAAAAGGATTTTTCACCGTTACAAACATTAACATAATATCGGTCATGGAAGTGTGATTAGCTATAAACATATAGCTTTTGCCACGTTGCGGAACTTCTTCTCGCTGTATCTTCCAATGAAAGCCCATACCTATTAAAATAAATTTAGACCACAGTCTAGCCATCTTAAAAAAGTACGGATACCAAGACTCTTTTAAAATTGAAATTAAAAGAAAAGGAAAAAGTAAAAGTATAGGAATAGCTACGAGAATGTAGAACCACACTCTATACAAAATCCATAATATATATTTATAAAATGTCATACCTCGTCAAAAATACACATTTGTAGTGAAGAACAAGTACTCATTGTAGGTAATATAACATCACTTAAAATAAAAAAAGACCTCTGTATACAGAGGTCTTTTTAAAATTATGTGAATATTTTTATTAGTTGATAACTTTCTTAGTCACGACTACATTACCTTCTAATACTACAGAAGTAAGATAGATTCCTTTAGAAAACTTAAAGGATTCACTAAGTTGATTACTTTGCCCATTAGGCTTAAATGAAATCACCTTTTTACCACTTATATCGAAAACATTAACCGCTTTAATATTTTTTAATGATTTTACATTTAAAACATCATTAATAATATTAACATAAGTTGACGATGCAACCGTATCATCTATAGAAAGTGTCTGTTCGAAACGTAAGATAAAACGATCTTTAATATCCCCTTGTTCTCCAGAAAATTCATATGGAGAAGATCTTAAATCATGTTCTAAATTAAGGTAGGTATCTTCAAGATAAATACCACGTGCATTATCCATAAATTCAGAACCTTTTAAATCACCAATTGCAATTTTATAACTTCCATCTGCAGGAAGATTAGCTCCTAAAGGAATAAAATCTGAATCCGAAAAAGGTAACGGACGACCTTGAATAACCATTTTAGAATCTTCCACAGTAGTATAAAGATCTAAACTCTGCATATCAGAATACGCATCATACATTTTATCTTTTCCTAAAGTTGCACCTTGCACATAACCTATTAAAGCACTTGCAGAAGCATTACTATCATCTATTAAACTTAACCATATTAGTTGCTTATCATCGTTATCAGTAGCTGTCACATTTGTTTTAAAGAAATGTGAGTTATCATAAGCCATACCATCTTCGTCATATCTGATGTCGTTTGTAAACACTGCCTTTCCTTCTGCAGCACCTTCCGCTAACTGTACGTAAAACCCTTGTCCTGAAGAAATATTTCCAATTGTAGTTTGTGGAGGGTTAGCTCCTGTTGCATTATAACTAATGTATTGCTCATTATAGTCATAAACCAAATTCTGATACGGCGCTCCCGATAGCGCTGAAGCGACATTTGAAATTTCTAAATTGTTTGCATATAAACGAATATTCCCATTTAATAAGGTGTTTTTAGCTAAAAATTCATCTGCACTAATGGCTGATGGATATGGATTACCTAAAATGTTCCAGTTTTTAAGTTCCGCTAAAGCACTAGCATCACTAGTTTTTAAAACATCTACAGAGATCGTTCCGTTAAGTGGCGTTCCTCCAAAATTAGCTGTAAACCCACTAGTTTGATAATTCGATGGAACATGAACAGCATAACCCACGGCATTAGACATTAATCCGCTAGTAAAAGTCCAATCTCCTAATGTTCCTTTTTTAACATCCCAAGAATAAGCATTACTTGTATATGGTGATGATAAATTTGTGATATTATAATCTTTCACTGGAGTAGACCAAATAATGAAATCACTAGTACCAGTTGCGTTACGTTGCATTATTATATTACCTCTATTTGTATTTTCATTAGAGACATCGTTAATTTGAATTAAACTAGAGCTATCTTCAAACGTTAAACTACCTCCTGTTTCTACCGTTACATTTCCTATTAACTTTAGCACCGACCCTGAAGGAATTGTAGCATCACTACCAAAAGGAACCAAGCAATCACACCCTACTAAATCGGCAACCTCATTATAGTCCGATGAAAACACAAACCTTCTATCCTCTGGTTTAACAGTAATTCCTGTATTAGCAAAGGACGGAGGAAATGACCATTTAGTTCCATCCCAATAAACAGGAATTCCCCCTTGGATCAATTTAGTTGGAACAATAACAGAACCAAATGAGTTTGTAGCTTTCAACTTATATGTTCCAAAACTACTCATACCAATATCCCCTGGAATGGTGTAAGAATTAGAGGTTGCACCTGGAATAATCTCATTAAATTTATACCATTGAAAGGTTATTGCTTCTTCAGGAGTCCCTGTGTTTCCTCCAGAAACTTCAGCCGTACCAGTAAATGTAACCGCATCAGTTGAAGGCACCTCACACACATATTTAGACACTGGATATGTATTAAACACTGGTGTTTTAATGTTAAAAGATCCGCGGTTATAAGCTAAAAAAGCAAGGTCTGCTGTACCACCAGCTACCATATTAATATTGTTAATATCAGCCACATTAGCTTCATTAATTTGGAAATCTTCAAAAGTAAATGCCGCCATACGTATTGGTCTCACTTCATTAGAAGTAAGAGCTCTTTCCTTAGGCACTGCTAAACCATAGTTTATTCCAGGAACGAACGTATATAAATCCAATCTCCAGTATGCTAGTAAGGCATCTCCTTCAGGGTCGTCATTTTCCCTTATAGTCAATTTTATAGGTCTCCCCACTACATTTCCAAAATTATCTGTATAATAATAAACATCCGTACTTCCCGCTTGCGCTATTTGGGTTATTAAGAAGTCAGGCGCTTTATCATCAAGTGCTCCCAATTGCCCACCACTACTATAGAATTCCACATCGGCTAACTGATTAAAATTAGTAACTCCCGTTCCCAAATCTAATCCGTTAACACCATCAATAAGCACTTCATATATATTCGCATCCAAAATTTCAGGAGATGTAATTTCTGTTCCTTCATTAAGTTCTCCATCAATCATATCAGCCATTGCTAAATAATTGTTATTATAAGTCACGCCATCTAATCCATTTGTACTGTAGGCATAAAATAATTGTGAATTAAAGACAACTCCATTAGCAGAAAGTAAAGCATCATCCACACCTGTTGAATACGTAACTCCATTGTAAGTAAAAGCCAATAAATCATGACTTGTGTTTGGCATCTGTTCTATATTTGTAGGATCTGATTTCCATTGTGATGATCTCCAAAACCCATTGTAAGTAGTAAAAATCTCTGTTACTTTCTTTACATTACTGCTCTCCCCATTTTCCAGAATTTTATGAATTGGTGAAATATAATCTAGACTAAATCCTGTTGCTAAACCACCTACTTGTAACACTCCTGAAATATCATTATTACCAGATGCTGAAATACTGAAAGTCATTTCTGTTCCACTTACCAATATTTTACTTCCACTAACAATTGATATTCCAGGTATACTAATCGTTGTTGTTGATGTAAAACCAGATCCTATTATTGTCACAGTAGAGTTAGTCGTTATCCTGGTAGGAAATACACCTGTTACATTTTGCCCAATAACACCTTGTATTGAAGCCATAAAAAACAATGCGAAAAGCATGTTTTTAAATAATTTAATAATTTGAAATTGTGTAATTTTTATTTTCATAAGTTTAAGTTTAAGATTAACATTTAAAAACTTCTTTTTTTAAACTTTTAAATGTTATGGATTTATTAACAAGTAAATAGTTATTATTGAATTATCAAATAAGTACATGAAAATCTGTACTTAATAGACAAATTAGTTAATTAATTTTTTATTGACTACCCTACCATCTTCCATGGTAATGCTTACAATGTAACCCCCATTAGAAAAAGGGAAAGGTGAACTAAATTCACTAGAATTTATTAAACCCTTATAAGCCTCGATGCGCTTTCCACTGAAATCATATATTTCAATGGCTTTTATAATTTTAGCTGTTTTCACATATAATGTAGCATCATTTATATAGACATAGGTATTATTAGAAACCTCTTCACCTACAGACAATGTGGTAGAGGCAAGATATTTTAAAACAAAACGGTCGTTAATTGCACCTGCAGTCGCTGTAAATGAATATGGAGACTGTCTCAAATCATGTTCCATATTTAAATATGTATCTTCCAAATAAATATCCTGACCTTCATTTTCAAACAAAGATCCTTTTAGATTATCAATCCCAATTTGATAAGAACCGTTTGTCGCTACCTGAATTCCTAATGGCACTTCGTCTGCGTCCGAAAAGGGTAAAGGACGTCCCTGAATAACCATTTTTTCATCGGAAATTAAAGAATATATTTTAAAATCGTCTCCATCAGCCTGTGCATCATACAGTCTATCTCTTTCCGTTGTCGCTCCATCTACATATCCTACTAATGTGCTCTGTGATAACTTTTTTTCATTCACCAAATTTAACCACAACAGCTGTTTTTCTTCTGAACTTACAGCAGTTCCTCTAAAAAACTCATTATTATTATATTGGTTTTCTGAATTATCATAACGCATATTATTTAAAAAATTCACCTCTCCATTTCCACTTGTTTCCTTTAATTTTACAAAAAAGGATTGCCCCGACGCAATATTCCCCTGAAAACCATCTAGATCAGGATTTGATCCTGTAGAGTTATATGTTAAATATGAATCTTCATAATTATATACAAAATTTTCATAAAAACTATTATCAGCAGTATTTGATATTCCTTCCTTATGTGTCCAAATTTTCACAAAACCATCTAATAAATTTTTATTTTCTTCAAGGAATTTGTTAATATTTATAGCAGAAGGATAGGGGTTACCAATTAGATTAAAATCTTCATCTCCTTCCGGAGGCAATGTCCCTGTAGATTTTTTTACAGGAATAGTTATTTCCCCCGTGTTAGGTATTCCTGTAAATGTATTTGTAAAAGACGTAGCATTAGGTACTCGTGCGATATACCCAGATCCTGGAACCATGATTTCACTACTAACACTTATCCAATCTCCTGTGCTTCCATTGGCATTAACAGAAGTAGGATCCCATTTAAAAGTTCTAGAGGTTGGGATATTAGACACATTAAAACCCTCTACAGGCGAAGACCAATATACGTAATCGTAATGTTTTATGTTTTCTGCCAAACGCTCTACTTTAATATCTCCTGTATTAACATAATTAACGTTATCGTTTATTTGAATTAAACTGGCGTTATTTTCTAAAGTGAAGGTTCCTGCTGGAACTGATTCTACAAAATCACCGCTATCATCATATACATCTTCTGTGGGCTCGACAGTCAAATTATTATATAATTTTAATGTTTGTCCAGAAGGAATAACCACATTTGTACCTGCCTTAACTGTACAATCACAACCTTCAAGATTTGAATCGCTATTGTAGTCATCATAAAAAATTAAACTTTTGTCTTCAGGGCTTATTGTTATTTCTGCATTACTGTAGGCCGACGGGACACTCCATGATGTACCGTCCCAAGCGGTAGGCGTTCCTCCTTGCTCCAAAGTAACCGGCACAATTATAGATCCAAAATCATTAAATATCCTAACATTATACGTCGCTAAATCATCTTCTTCAACATTATCTATAGTTAAAGATGGTCCTGAACCCGACGGGAGTTCATTATATTTTGACCATTCATAAGTTAAAGTTTCGCTTGAACTACCGGTCCCTCCACCATCTACACCTGCAGAAACTGAAAACGTAATATCTGTAGTGCTTGGTAATCTACAAACGTATCTCGGTAATAAAGCATCTGCAACAGGCGCTTTAATGTCGAATGCGCTTTTATTATAAGCCAAAAATGCAATATCACACGAGCCTCCTGCCATCAAATTAATATTGTTAACATTCTTTACATAATTATATACATCTGTAGAGTCACTAGAGATACTAAAATCTTGTAATTTAAATGCGACCATTCTTAAAGGCCTATCGGCATCGGAACCCAATGCATTTATTAAGGGAGAAGAGGTAGTGTAAGATCCATCTGTCATACTATATAAATCTAATCTCCATTTCGCCAATAAGCCCGCCCCATTAGTTTTTTGATCTAACATTACTAATTTAACAGGTCTTCCCACAACGTTACCTTCCTCATCTGCATAATAATACACATCATAAAAATTGTCTCCTCCAGGTTGGGCAATTTGCGAAATTATTAAATCAGGTACATTGTCATCTACTGCGCCTACTTGGCCGTTACCGCTAAAAAACTTAACACTAGTAGTTTGATTAAAATTTGTTATTCCGGTTCCTAAGTCTAAACCATTCTCACCATCTGTAATGACATCGTAAACGGTAAGTCCTTTAATAAAATCAGAGGTTATTGTTGTCCCTTCGCTTACTTCGCCATCTACCAAATCACCCGTAGCCATAAAGTTACCACTATGGCTATTACCATCAATTCCATTTGTAGAATAGGCTTTAAAGTTTTGAGGAGTAAATGTAAGCCCAGGTATTGTAGATAACAAATCATCATCCACTCCTGTTGAATAGGTTATTCCGTCAAAAGTAAATGCTAAAAGCTCATGACGATTGTTTGGCCATGTACTTGAACTTGAATTATACCAACTTGATCTCCAATATCCATTTCCATTATAATCCCAATTCGTAAATATTTCAGTAATTTTTATGACTGAGTTTTCAATATTTTCATGTCGCAATATTTTATAATTTGGTGCGATATAACTAATATTAAAACCTGTATCAGTAGAGTTCAATTTTAAATCACCTGTTATATCTTTAGAAGTGCTTTGGCCTGTTGTCTGTTCGCTTCTCGATATAACAAAAGTCATTTCTGTTGCACTCACCCAAGTTTTAGACGTTACAGATATGTCAGAGTTTGTTATAGATATATTATTCTCCATACCACTAGTAAACCCCGCCCCTTTTATTGTAACTTTAGTTTGGTAGGTTACTCGAGTTGGAAACACATCCGTAACCGTTTGCGCAAACCCCGAAGTCACCGCAAACAACAGCACAATGGCCAGTATTTGCTTAGAGATTATATTATTAAGTAAAAAAGAAGTAATTTTTTTCATAAGCAGGATTTTTTATTAAAACTATAAAACCACGGTTCATTCTTGGGGAATTAAAGCATATTGGTAAATTATAAGACAAAATTAACAAATAGATTAGTTCAAGCAAAAAATTTAGTCTATTTGCAAATTAATTCCTATGAACGGCTACATAACTGTATTTTAACCCAGTTGCTAAAGATATTAACCACTATACCAAGTAAAAAACAAGCTACATAACGCCACTCTCCACATGCTTAATTTTTTACAAATCTTAAAATACTTAAACAAGTATCGTTATTAATAAAGATACCTTTTATTTAACCAACGCCATAAATTAAAGCTATAATTAAACTCTGTAAAAGGTTTTATACGAGATTGATTTTTTATTTAAAAAAATTACCTTTGTAATTCAATCTGTATAATTATCATGGCAAGAATTTTAACTGGTGTGCAAAGCACCGGAACACCACATTTAGGAAATTTATTAGGAGCAATTATTCCGGCAATAAAAATGTCTGAAATAGACACAAACGAATCGTATTTATTTATTGCAGACATGCACTCATTAACTCAAATTAAAGATGCAAAAACCCTTAGACACAACACGTATTGTGTTGCTGCAACGTGGCTTGCTTTTGGTTTAGATATTGAAAAAGTAGTGTTTTACAGACAAAGTGATATCCCGGAAACCACAGAATTAAGTTGGTATTTAAGCTGCTTTTTTCCGTATCAGCGTTTAACGTTAGCACATGGTTTTAAGGATAAAGCCGACCGCTTAGAAGATGTAAACGCAGGCTTATTTACTTATCCTATGCTTATGGCGGCAGATATTCTTTTATATGATGCCGAAATTATTCCTGTAGGGAAAGATCAATTACAACATATAGAAATGACGCGTGATGTTGCATCGCGTTTTCATGCTAAAATGGGGGAAACATTTGTACTTCCAACAGGTAAAATTCTTGAAAATGGCGTATTAATTCCTGGTACCGACGGTGCCAAAATGAGCAAGAGCAAGGACAACTTAATTAATATTTTTCAAACAGATAAAAAATTACGCAAGCAAGTAATGAGCATTCAAACAGACAGCACACCTCTTGAAGATCCCAAAGACTGGAGCACATGTAACTGTTTTGCTATTTATAATTTATTGGGATCGGAGGAACAGATTGCAACTATGAAAGCGAATTACGAAAATGGTAATTATGGTTACGGACATGCGAAACAAGCACTTTTCGAATTAATAGTAGAACGTTTCGCTACCGAACGTGAACGTTTCGATTATTACATAAATAACCTTGAAGAAATTGATAAAGCCCTAGCCATTGGAGCTGCAAAAGCAAAATCAGTAGCCCAAGACACTTTAAGTCGCGTACGTGCTAAAGTAGGGTATTAATAGCTCGCACATTTTTGTACCTTTATAAGCATATAATTACCCTAAATTATAAGATATGCTTCGATTAAAACCTACACTATTCATATTCCTTTTTGTGGGTATTCATTTTGGATACGCACAAGAAGGTTTACATTTTTCAATTAATAATCAATTATATCTTAAAGGAAACTCTGCATTAATAGGAAACAATATCGTTAGCGAACATGCCTCCAAACCTTTTAACGATAGAGCCGTTTTTAACGATAAGATAAAAATGGAATATATCGATGTCGACGACAACAAGGAGACATTTAGTTCTAGTCAAGCTGTATTAACACTACCCGAAAATTCTCAAAAAATAGCCTATGCGGCGTTATATTGGAGTGCCATATATAAATACGACAAAGGCAGCAAACGCGCTTTTAACAACCAAATGGTTTACAAAGGGAACGATAAACGCTCGTTAGATGTGAATACTATTCTATTTAAAACACCTCAAGGTGAGTATACAGAAATTAAAGGGTTAACCGTTTACGATAGCTATATGAATTCGTCTTTCAACGATTCTAAACCTTATGTGTGTTATTCTGATGTCACAGAATTGCTACAAGAGACCCAAACTGTAAATGGAAATTACACCGTGGCCAACATTAAAGCTACCGAAGGCTATGTTTCCGGCGGTTGCTCCGGAGGTTGGCTACTTTATGTGGTCTATGAAAACCCAGATGATAAACCTAAATATTTCACCACCTATAACGGCTTTTTAGAGGTCGATAAAGAGACTGTCCACATTAATTTTTCGGACTTTAAAACAAATGAAGCAGGCGATATAAAAACATCTTTGTCCATAGGCGCATTGGAAGGCGATCAGAAATTTAAAACAGATGTTTGCAATGTTTACGACAATCTTAGAGATGAATATATACCGCTCTCAAACAATTTAAGAGCTGAAGATAATTTTTTTAATAGCACCATCACTATAGACGATTTATACTTTAAAAATCGTACTCCCAGCAGCACGAATACTCTTGGTTTTGATTTGGCAAAAATAGAAATTCCAAACAAAGACAATAATATCCTGTCTAA
This sequence comes from Formosa undariae, assembly GCF_042427615.1. Classification (NCBI taxonomy): domain Bacteria; kingdom Pseudomonadati; phylum Bacteroidota; class Flavobacteriia; order Flavobacteriales; family Flavobacteriaceae; genus Formosa; species Formosa undariae. The sequence continues at coordinate 571,582 of NZ_JBHMEZ010000001.1, forward strand.
TAATAGCTCGGAATTAACGATTGAATTTAAAACGAAAGCCGATCGGTTTTATTTGTTTTTTGTGGCTTTCGAAACCGAAATTAGTCCTATTTATTTAGAGAATAAAAATGCCGATTATTATATGACGGTGGATATTGACACTTATGCACTGCCACAAGAAGACGATCTAGAAAGAATTAAAAACTTAAAATCTACTTCTATCCCCAATTTGGAAGCGGGGTATTATTTAGTCACTAATGTGTTTTCGGTAGAGGACAATGCTGAAAAGTGGAAAAAATTTTTAAGAGAGAAAGGCAACAATCCTAAATCTTACAAGAACCCCATAAACAATTGGGATTATATCTACTTAGAAGCTAATGAAGACCCAGAAGTAGTATACTTAAAACAACGTGAATTATCGCGATTAGAGTATTTTGAAGATCTTTGGATTCTAAAAATAAACATGTAGGTATTAAATTAATTCGAAAAGTTTGCCTGGTAGCGGTCGTACAACGCCCTTTAATTCCATATTTAACAACACACCAGCGACTTTAAAAATGGGTAATCCACATGAGATAGCAATAGTATCTAGCAATTGCTTATCAGACGTTTTTAAAAAATTAAATATTAAAGTTTCTTGATCGTCCAACTCTACGAACAACTGTTTCTGAATGACTTTTTGCTCCTGTTCTACATCCCAATTTAGCATATAAGCCACATCTAAAGGTGTAGATAACAGTTGTGCCTTTTGCTGTTTAATTAAATCGTTACATCCTTTACTTAAACTATCTGTAGTTCGTCCCGGCACAGCAAAGACATCGCGATTGTAAGAATTAGCAATGTCTGCCGTAACCAAACTTCCGCCGCGTTCTGCAGATTCAATTACAATTGTTGCACTGCTTAATCCTGCAATAATTCGATTGCGTTTTAAAAAATTATTCCTATCAAAAGCAGAAGTGCTCCAAAAATCGGTTAAGAATCCGCCATGTTTTTCAACTTCCGCGACATATTTTTTATGCACTTTAGGATATATTTGATTTAAACCATGCGCCAGACATCCTATTGTTTGTAATCCGTTTTTCATGGCTGCCTTATGCGCGGTTATATCCGTACCGTAGGCAAATCCAGAAACAATAAGCGGATTAAAAGGAGTAAGTTCTTCGATTAATTTCTCGCAAAAAGCAATACCACTAGTAGTAATTTTACGTGTTCCTACAATACTAATAATCCGTTGAGCCTGTAAATTCACCTCTCCCGATTGAAACATCAAAATAGGACCATCGATACAATGTTTCAATTTTTCAGGATATTCGTTACTTTCAAAATACAAACAACAGATATTATTTTCCTTTATATACTCTAATTCCTTTTCTGCGACTTTTAAATGCGTATCTAAACTTAACCCATTTAACCTTACGGCTCCTATACCATCAATCTTAGCGAGTACATGTTTTTTTTCTTTAAACACAGCTTGTGCAGATCCACAATGCGCAATTAACTTTTTAGCACCAACATCTCCTATATTAGAGACGTGTTGCAATGCCAAAACATATAAAAGTTCATCATCAGTCATAATCACTTCAAGCTAAATTCTCATTAATATCAATATTTTCAATCAATTACCGTAAATTAATCAATTGATTTTTAACATACAAGAAACTTTTTACTTTGCTGTTAATAAAAAAGTTAAATCCCATCTTTGAACGCAATAAAATTTGATTAACTTTGTAATTATGCAATTAGAGACCTACATAAGCGACTTATTATATCGTTACGAATGTGTTATCGTTCCTGAATTTGGAGCATTTTTAACGCAACGCGTTTCTGCAAAGATAAACGCAGACACCAATACGTTTTTTCCACCTAAAAAAGTAATTTCATTTAATGAACAAATTCAGAAAAATGATGGTCTTTTAGCACATTATATTGCAGATGTAGAAAAAATCCCTTTTGAAATCGCCTTAGATAAAATTAAAAACCGCATTGGTTTTATTAAATCTCAATTGGTTGAAAAAGAAAGCATTTCATTAAATAACATTGGTAAAATTGCTTTAAATGAAGAGGGTAAAATCATTTTTGAACCTTTTAATCATCTCAATTATTTAACTGATGCTTTTGGGCTAAACCAAATGGTTTCTCCTGCTATTTCAAGAGAAGAATATAAGCGTGAAGTAGAATCTTTAGAAAAAGTTATTCCACTTACCATTACACCGGAAAGTCGTAAAGCTAGACCATATTTACGTTATGCTGCTATTGCTGTATTAGCTTTAGGAATTAGCGGATTTATGGGTTCCAAATATTATGTGAATCAAGTAGAAAATCATAATCAAATTGCACAAGAAACAGCTAATACGCAATTAGAACACAAAATTCAAGAAGCTACATTTGTTATTGAAAACCCATTAACAGCAGTTAGCTTAACCGTTACAAAGCCCTTAGGAAGCTATCATATTATTGCAGGTGCTTTTCGCGTAGAAGAGAATTGCGATAAGATTATTTCCGACTTAAAAGCAGAAGGTTTTAATGCAAGAAAAATAGGTGTTAATAAATACGGATTACATCAGGTCGTTTACAACAGTTTTGAAAACAGAAAAGACGCTCTAAATGCATTGCGAAATATTCGTAAAAACAACAATCCACATGCATGGATGCTTGTAAAAGACTTAGAATAAAACTATATATTTATAAATTATTAAGCGTTATTGGAAATCATCCTCTAACGCTTTTTTTATGCGGTAAATTGAATTAAAATTTGAAAGTCACCCCCTACGTTGTACCTTTGACCTAAATAGAATTTTATGACACCAAATACAGCGGGAGCTACAAAAACGACATTAACAGATCTTGTATTACCAAGCGAAACCAATCCTTTAAACAATTTATTTGGAGGAGAGTTATTAGCCCGTATGGATCGCGCTGCAAGTATATCTGCACGTCGCCATTCTAGACGATTCGTAGTTACTGCGTCTGTGAATCACGTAGCCTTTAATCGTGCTATTCCCCTAGGAAGTGTTGTAACTGTTGAAGCTAAAGTTTCTAGAGCCTTTAAGAGTTCTATGGAGGTTTATATAGATGTCTGGACAGAAGATCGCGAATCTGGACTTAAAACCAAAGCAAATGAAGCCATTTACACGTTTGTAGCTGTAGACGAAACTGGGCGTCCGATTCCTGTTCCTGAAATTATTCCGGAAACTAAAATTGAAAAGTTACGTTACGAAGGGGCATTAAGACGTAAAGAACTAAGCTTAGTTTTGGCTGGTAAAATGAAACCTAATGAAGCTACCGAATTAAAAGCATTATTTTTAAACGATAAATAAACCCTTTTAAAGGTTACATTCTATACAACCACAACGAAGGGTCTTGCGTTGTACTTTCTTTAAATATACTAAAACTTAAGGTGGTGTCGCCTGTCGCACTATTAGTAAACACTTGCCCAATAGCTTGGCTAGTTGTTACTTTATCTCCTTTCTTAACGTATACTTTAGACAAGTTTTTATAGGCTGTAAAATAATTACCGTGTTGCACTAACACGGTAGGGTTTCCTTTTTTCTGTACAATAATAGCATACACTTCACCATTAAATACAGAACGTACTTCTGTCCCTGGACTTGTAGCAATACGGACACCATTACTGTGTATCGTCGCTGTTTTTACGATGGGGTGTGGCTGATTTCCATAACGTAATTTAACCACGCCTTTATCTACCGGCCAAGGTAATTTACCCTTATTAGCAACAAAACTAGCCGCTAAATTCTTAGCTTCTGGCGTTAAGGTAAAGCTTTTAGACGTTGAACTTTTACCCGCTTTTTTATTTGATTTTGCAATAGCTTCACGGATTAAATTTTCAATCTCACGATCGATACGATCTGCTTCTTGTTGTTTTTGTTTAATTTGAGAAGAATATGTTTTTAAATCTTTCTGTATCGAAGCGACCAATTCACGTTGTTGTCTACGCTCAATTTCTAACTGTCCTTGAGCAATACTATTCTCTTTAATCAGATTTTGCTTATCCGCTTTTTGTTTTAACAACCTGGTATTGGCTACTTTTAAATCTTCGGTTTTAATTTTAATAGTTTCACCCTGCTCTTTCTGGTAATCGGTGTATTGTTTTATGTATTGTAAACGTTTGTAGGCTTGCTGAAAGTTGTTAGACGATAACAAAAACATCACACGACTTTGCTCACTCCTACTCTTATAGGAATGCACAATCATCTCGGCATAGTCTTCTTTTAGAGTTTCTAAATCATCACGAAGTTGTGTGATTTCACGTTGATTTACACCAATTTCACGTGTTAATAAATTAGCCTGCTGATTTGTAACTTTAATTAAATTACTACGGACATTGATTTTATGATTTAAATCTTCGATAGCCGATAGTTGTGATTTCTCTTTCGACTTGTTTTTAAACAACATACTGTTTATTTGCTCAATTTCTTTACGCAATTCTTGTCGGCGGTCTTCCAGCTCCTGTTGCTTTTTACTTTGAGAAAACACAGTTATACTGCTTAATAAGCAGATAAAAATGATAATTAATTTATATGAGGCTCGAGTTTTAATCATTTAAATTTTATAGGTTCAAAACCTGATGGAATTTTAAAAGGAAAATTCATATTTTCGTCCAAAGATACAGATTTGAACTCCAATTCTATAATAGTTTCGCTACTAGCTTCGACAGCATTTATTTTTATAAATTCTGGAATAATTTGTCCAGAAACATCTTGATATTGTACATAGTCGATTTCTAAAAGACGTTCCTCTTTTGGTTGAGACAACTGTTGCGACATGATTTTAAAATATGTCGGGTTTATAATATAAAACAGTTCGAATAATTTATTTTGATCTTCTGGTTGCACCAAATACGAATCGTCGTAAATAGAAGATACATAGTGCGCTTCCTTTAAATTAAACAGAGCCTCTCCTAAAAGCAAATTCTGAACTTTATCAAAATCTAAATCTGTTCCTAAAAAGTCGCTTAATAATTTAAAATCACCTTCGAAAAACGTATTATCTAATTTATTGTAAAAACTCACTTTCTCCGGAGTAATTAATAATCTAGCTGCTGAAAACGGACCGTTTAACCAAATGGTTTTATCCTTTTCCATTCTTAAATTTATAGCAACAGATTTCGAATTATCGCCTTGAGAATATGCCGTCTTTACTTTAGCAGAAAGCGTTTTAAAATTGGCAGCTTGCCTTGCATTTTCTTTTAATAATTGCTTAGTATTCAATTTTAAATTAGCATCTGTTGCTGTTAATGTTTTAGCCGATTTACATCCAACAGTTAACATTAAAAATAATACAATTACAATACGAAGTAGGTGCTTCATTTATTTGGGAGTTTCTAATTTATTTGCTTTTTCTGTAAAATGCTTTGCTTCATTGGGTTGCTCTAAACCCAAATAAGACTGAGCTATTTGATAGTAAAAATCACTTTCTAATTTATTATCGTCAATAATATAATCCAATCCCATATTTAATTGATCAATAGCATCTTTAAAGCGATTTATTTTATTTAATGATAAACCCGCCATTAGATACAATTCAGGCTGAGACGGATATTTAACTAGAGCTTCTGCTGTTTTTTTATAAGCCAAATCAAACTGTTCTAAACCAATATGAAGCACAATTATATTTCTTAAAACCCCATAATTATCGCCTTCTAACTGTAGCGCTTCAGAATAATATGTAATTGCTTTTTCCTTTTCTCCTTTTGTGATGTAGTATTGCGCTAACTCTACTAGTGTTTTGCTATCGTTAGAATCACCAACCATTGCAGAAACTTCTACCAAATCTTGCTCGTATTGCGGGTTTTCCCCAACAAATCGCACAAAGTCTGAAAGGACCAAAACCTTTGCCTCTGCTTTAATTTCTGGGCTTTTCATAGCAATTTTCATAGATTCGATCGCCTTTTCAGGTTCCTGATCGTCTAAATAAAATTTATATAATGCCAAATGTACTAATTGAGATTCGGGATTAATTTCAAGTAATTTTTTAGAGGTTTCGAATGCTTTTTCAATATCTCCACTTTCGCTATAACGATAAATTAAAGCGAGATAATTCGATTCTTGATCCGGATCGTTTTCAACGCGCTCTTGAAGATTTTCTATTTGTTCTTTCTTCTGCCCTGTCGCATCATAAACTTGATTTCTTAAAAAATCTCTACTTGCCGAAAGTCCGAATTCTTGATCCAATTCATCTAAAATCTTAATCGCCTCATTATAATCTTTAGTTCTAACAAATAAAGTTGCTAAATCCTCCTTATAATCGGGATGATACTTGACTAACTGTTTAAGTGTTTTAATAGCCCTATCGTAATCATTTTGATGCACATACACATCGTAAAGCTCGTCTAAATACCACTCGTTATCTGGTTCTAGCTTCACTGCTTTTTTTAAAGCCTCTTCTGCCGCACCAAAGTTTTTAAGTTGATTATAGTTCTTGCCCATTTCAAAATAAAGCACAGATTGTGAATCGTCTATTTCAATACATTTCTGTAGCGCTTCAACAGACCTATTGTAATTCTCAATTCCTTTTTGCTTAAGAGCCTCGAAGAACAACTCCTGAAACTTATCGTCTGCTTCTCCTAAATCCTCTGTAGCATTTAAAACTGTTTCAACTTGAGCATGAGATTCCAGGGAAACTAAAAAAAGCCCCCAAAAACCAAATATAATAATGGTTTTAAATCTCATACTCCTATTGTACTTTATATTAGTTTAAAACTGAATAATCTCCGATACTTACGGTTTTAAACTCGCCATTAAATTCTACGTAATTACCAATCATAGCCTCATCTAAATTAGCATTTTTAATAGTTGAATGCGTACTAATTATGGTGTTTTTAACAGTTGTATTTATCAATACACATCCCTTACCAATCGATACATTTGGACCAACAGTAGTATCTGTTAGCACTACATCTTGACCGATATAACAAGGCTCTATAATTTTTGAATTGTTAAGAACTACAGAAGAATCTACTAATTGTTCTTCTCCATCGGCATGCAGGAAGCCTAACATTTTACCATTTGTTTCTACGGTAACTGCTTTGTTTCCACAATCCATCCACTCATCGACCTGACCTGTTTTAAAAACTTTTCCTTTAGCCATCATCCCTTTAATACCATCGTTAATTTGGTATTCACCACCATTAATAATGTTATTATCTAATACGTGCTGAAGTTCGTCTTTAAGAACGGCTATATCTTTAAAATAGTATATCCCGATAACTGCTAAATCACTAACAAAGTTTTCAGGTTTTTCGACTAATTCAACAATTTCTTGGCGTTCGTTTAATTTTACAACTCCAAAAGCTTCCGGTTTATCGACTTGCTTCACCCAAATTACAGCATCTGCATCTTCGTCTAAATTAAAATCGGCACGAATTAAAGTGTCTGCATATGCTACAACTGCAGGACCAGATAAAGAATCCTTAGCACTCATAATCGCATGACCTGTACCTAAAGGTTGGTCTTGTCTATATATAGATGCTTTTGCTCCAAGGTCGTTTGCAAGTTTGGTTAAACTTTCTACAACATCGTCTCCGAAGAATGCCGGATCTCCTAAAATAAATGCAACTTCTTCGATTGGTTGATCTATTACTTTTGCGATATCTTTTACCAAACGATGAACGATTGGCTGTCCCGCAACAGGAATTAATGGTTTAGGCACTGTTAATGTGTGAGGGCGTAATCGCGATCCGCGACCTGCCATGGGTACAATAATTTTCATTCCTCTCCCTAACCCTCTCCAAAGGAGAGGGAATTTTTATTATGGTTAAATTATGTTTTTACTTCTATATTAACTTCCTCCTTCTGGGAGGGTTGAGGTGGGACTATTTCTTCCCCGTACTTCCAAATCCACCTTCACCTCTTACAGTTTCAGAAAGTGTTTCTACTTCTACAAATTGAGCTTGCTCATGTCTTGCAAACACCAATTGTGCAATACGTTCGCCATTTTCGATTGTGAAATTTTCGTTAGACAAATTAACCAAAATTACACCAATTTCTCCTCTATAATCCGCATCGATAGTTCCAGGAGCATTCAACACAGTAATCCCGTGTTTTGCTGCCAAGCCGCTACGAGGACGCACTTGAGCTTCGAAGCCAATAGGTAATTCTATAAATAATCCTGTTTTTACAATAGTACGTTCTAAAGGTTTTAATATAATTGCTTCAGCTGTAACTGCACGCAAGTCCATTCCTGCTGAGGCTTCAGTTTCGTAATGAGGTAAAGCGTTGTCCGATTTGTTTATAATTTTTACTGTCATCTTATTTTTTTAATAACATTTGAATGTCTTGTTTTTCAAACTTATATATAATCAGCATATAAATTGAAAGCAACCCAATTCCAACCACATAATTTTCTCTAAAGAAATAGAATGAAAGGATTGAGAATGCTACTGATATTACTATATAAGCACTAATTTTTTTGATGTTATATGGGATTGGGTAATATTTTCTTCCGAAGTAATACGACAATAAAACCATACTTCCATATGCTGCTAAAGTTGCGATTGCTGAACCTCTATAACTGATAATTGGTATAAGCCAAAAGTTTAAAACTAAAGTCACTAATGCCCCAAATATAGAAATATAAGCGCCATATTTCGTGCGATCTGTAATTTTATACCATACCGATAAATTGTGATACATGCCTAAAAACAAATACGCCAAAAGTATAATTGGTACTACAGACATGGCTTCCCAATAGTCTTCACTTCTAATAACGATTACTTTTAAAAGATCTGCAAACACAATAACTCCTAATAGAATTAAAGATCCAATAGTTACGAAAAACTCTAAAATTTTAGCATAGTTTTTCTGAGGGTTTGCAGTTTTAGCATGACTAAAAAAGAACGGCTCGATACCTAAACGATATGCTGTTGCAAAAAGCGTCATGAATAAAGCAAGTTTGTAACACGCAGAATACATCCCAATTTGGGTGTCTGCAATATTTTCTGGGAGTAAATAACTTAGTAAAATACGGTCGAAGGTTTCATTAACTGAAAAGGCAATTCCAGCAATCAGGACAGGAAAAGCATAACGCATCATCCGTTTCCATAAGTCGGTATTGAAATTATATTTAACCTTCAAATAGAAGCCTAACAATAATAATAAAGTAACTGCACTAGCTATTAAATTGGCTATAAAAATATAATTGATTTGATAATTATCCTTACATATACTATCGAATACACCAATACTGTAAGACCAATCTCTTAAACCTAAAAGGAAGAACAGATTTAATCCCAAATTAATAGCAACATTTACAATTTTGATAATGGCATATGTCATCGATTTTTCTTTGGCACGTAACCATGCAAAAGGTATAATTACAAGGGCATCTAGAAGTAATATCCAAATAACAAGTTTTATGTATTCTACTTTAATATCAGTGATGTAAGCGATTTGATCTTGGAAAATTAAAGCCAAACCAAAAAACACAAAGGAAGAAATGACTAGAGAAATGGTTGATGTTCCGACAACTTCATCTTGATTTTTCTCATTATTAAAGAATCTAAAAAAAGCGGTTTCCATACCATAGGCCAGGATAACATTGAACATAACAAACCATGAGAAAATAATGGAGACTGTTCCGTATTCGGCAACCGAATTTAACACCCCTGGCGAGGTGTATAACGGCACCAAAAAGAAATTAAGCATACGAGGAAGCACCGTAGCTAAACCGTAAATAAATGTCTGTTTAAAAAGGCGTTGTAAAGAGCTCAATATATTTTAAATTCTAGGAGGCTAAAAGTATAGAAATAAGGAGTACTAAAAAAGGAAACAAACTAATTATTGCCGATTTGGCTTAGCTTGAGGAATGAAAGGCGTCTGTTTTGTATATAAAGTCTCCAATTTAAAATAATTGACTTTTCCGAGTTGTTTAAATCCAATAACACACTCGTTTTTTAGCAATTGGAATTTAGGTTGTACAACGATTTCTTTAGTCTCGTTTTTTGGCATAACAACAGCACTTATAGGTGCATCATTTCTTTTAGAGCGATCTATTTGCCTTCCCATAAATAATAATGGATTATGGGAGTCTTGAATTAGTTTCAATTGGTTAGTTCCAAAATAGATACTATCTAAACTAATACTGCTAGGAAGGTTGTCTTTTAATGAGACGAATATATTAGTACCAGACCCTCCCATTTTTACTCCAGAGTTCCAGTGTTGCACATAAACTTCATCTATACTAAATGGAACTTCCTTTTCAAATTTCTGAGAAGCGCAATTTGTTATTGAGCAAACCAATACACTATAAAGCAAAAATAATTTAAATGATTTCATGCTAGCAATTTTACGTTCATTAAAGATACTAAATCCAAATTTGTGACATAAAAAAAGCCTCGCAAATTGCAAGGCTTTAATTCTATTTTGACATTAATTTTTAGACTAGTATCTAAAAAGTGTTTTAAGAACTTAAATTAGGTTACTAATCATTAAGTGCTTCTGCACCACCAACAATTTCTAAGATTTCGTTAGTAATTGAGGCTTGACGTGCCTTGTTATATGTTAATTTTAATTGATCTCTTAATTCTGTTGCATTGTCGGTTGCTTTATGCATTGCTGTCATACGTGCACCGTGCTCACTTGCAAACGAATCTCTAAGTCCTTTAAATAATTGATTCTTTAATGACTTAGGAATTAATTGATCTATAATTTCTAGTTTTGATGGCTCGAAAATATATTCAGTATTTACTTCTTTTTCAACTTCTATAGGAGAAATAGGTAAAAATTGCTCTGTTGTTACAATTTGAGTGGCTGCATTTTTAAACTGATTGTAAACAATATCAATTCTATCATACTCACCAGCAACAAACTGTTGCATTAAAGACTCGGCAATTACAGATACATTTTCGAAAGTTAAATCATCGAAAATTTCACTTTTATTACCTACAATTTTATTGGTCTTCTTAAAAGCATCATTTGCTTTTTTTCCAACTACAAGATAAGATACATCTTTACCAGCATATTTTATTTTAGCTAAGTTGTTTACCTCTTTAATAATATTAGAGTTAAACGCACCACATAAACCTCTATTAGAAGTTATCGCTACAATAAGTACTTTATTTACTTCTCTTTGTTCTGAATATTTATTAGATATCTCAGAATCTATAGTCGCACTTAAAGTTTGTAAAAGTTCTGTAAGCTTGTCTGAATAAGGACGCATAGCAGTAATAGCATCTTGCGCTTTCTTTAACTTTGCAGCAGACACCATTTTCATGGCACTTGTAATCTGCATCGTTGAAGATACCGAAGCTATTCTGTTACGTATTTCTTTTAAATTTGCCATGTTTATTGTTAGAATAAAGTATTGAGTATTCAGTAGTGAGATCGATATTAATCTCACTACTCAATACTAAAATCTAATTATGCTTTATATTTAACTGATAATTCTTTTGCTACAGCTACTAATATATCTGTAACTTCATCAGTTAATTTACCAGCTTTTAAAGTACTTAAAGCATCAGAATGCTTAGCTCTTAAAAACTCTAGGTAATCATTTTGAAATTCTTTTACTTTATCAACAGGGACGTCTTTCAGTAAGTTTTTAGAACCTGCATAAATAATTGCAACTTGCTCTTCTACTTTAAACGGATCGTTTTGAGCTTGCTTTAAGATCTCAACGTTACGTTTACCTTTGTTAATTACGTTTAAAGTTACGGCATCTAAATCAGAACCAAACTTAGCGAAAGCTTCTAGCTCACGGTATTGTGCTTGATCTAATTTTAAAGTACCAGATACTTTTTTCATAGATTTAATCTGAGCATTACCACCAACACGAGATACAGAAATACCTACGTTAATTGCTGGACGTACACCAGAGTTAAATAAATCTCCATCTAAGAAGATTTGTCCATCTGTAATCGAAATTACATTTGTTGGGATATATGCCGAAACGTCTCCCGCCTGTGTTTCAATAATTGGTAACGCTGTTAAAGAACCACCACCTTTTACGATTGGCTTTAATGACTCTGGTAAGTCATTCATTTCTCTAGCAATGGCATCGTTATTGATAACTTTTGCAGAACGCTCTAATAAACGAGAGTGTAAGTAAAATACATCTCCAGGATATGCCTCACGTCCCGGTGGACGACGTAATAATAAAGATACCTCACGGTAAGCTACGGCTTGTTTCGATAAATCATCGAATACGATTAAAGCTGGTCTACCAGTATCTCTAAAATACTCTCCAATAGATGCTCCTGTAAAAGGCGCATAAACTTGCATTGCAGCAGGATCTGATGCATTTGCAGCAACTATTGTTGTGTAAGCTAAAGCTCCTTTTTCTTCAAGAGTTTTAGCAATTAAAGCTACTGTTGAAGCTTTTTGCCCAACAGCAACATATATACAATATACAGGCTCGCCTGCATCGTAAAATTCTTTTTGATTTAAAATAGCATCAATACAAACAGCAGTTTTACCTGTTTGTCTGTCACCAATTACCAACTCACGTTGCCCTCTACCCACTGGAATCATAGCATCAATAGCTTTTATTCCTGTTTGTAATGGCTCAGTTACTGGTTCTCTAAAGATAACACCTGGAGCTTTACGTTCTAAAGGCATTTCGTAAGTTTTACCAGAGATTGGTCCTTTACCATCGATAGGATTTCCTAAAGTATCTACAACACGCCCAACAATACCTTCACCTACTTGAATAGATGCAATACGTTCTGTACGTTTTACTGTTGTTCCTTCTTTAACAAATTTTGAAGGTCCTAATAATACTACACCTACGTTATCTTCTTCAAGGTTTAATACAATCCCTTCAAGACCGTCTCCGAAATCTACTAATTCACCATATTGTGCATTAGCTAATCCGTAAACACGTGCAATACCATCTCCTACAGTTAATACTGTACCTACTTCGTTTAAGGTTGCTCCTGCTTCAAAACCTTGCAGTTGTTGTTTTAGGATTGCTGTTACTTCAGCTGGTTTTACTTCTGCCATTTTATCTAGATATAAGCTCTAATCGAAATAATTTTCGATTAAAAAATTTATAAAATTAATTTAATGAAAATTCTTGTTTTATTTTATTCAGTTTGTCTGCTACGCTATCGTCGTATTGCAAATCTCCAACACGTAAAATGAAACCACCAATAATGTCTTCATCGATTACATTTTTAACCTCAACTGTTTTCCCTGTTAACTCCTTTAGTTTAGCTAAAATTTTAACTTCTAAATCACTTGTTAACGGTACAGCTGTAGTTACTATTGCTATTTCGGTTCCAGATAATTGCTCGAAAAGTTGTTTATACTTCGTTGCAACCTCTTCCAAAAGTGGTAATCTTCTGTTCTCTATTAAAGTGTCGAACAATTTAACTGTTAATGGTGTGGTAGATTTAAAAATTTCTAACAACGCCGACTTCTTAACAGACGATTTAATTACAGGACTTTCAAGCATATCGCTTAAGTCTTTACTATCTGCAATAGTCTTAGCAATTAAAGTCATATCCGAATTCACAGCCTCAGCCGAATTATCCGTTTTTGCTATTCCTAGAACTGCTTTTGCGTAACGTATTGATGCTCTTGCTCCTGCCATTATTCCTTAGTTTAAAGTTGATTTACCTAGTAAAGAATCAACCAAAGCTAATTGCTTGTCTCTATTAGCTAATTCACCACGTACTACTTTTTCAGCAATTTCTAAAGACAATTCTGCAACGTGATTTTTAATCTCAACCATAGCGGATTTCTTTTCACTTTCGATAGCATGTTTTGCAGCCTCAATCATAGTATTAGCTTGAGATTGTGCTTCATCTTTAGCATCTAGAATCAATTTATCTTTCATCTCACGTGCTTCTTTAAGCATCGTATCGCGTTCTGCTCTAGCTTGATTTAATAATCTTTCATTATCTGCATGAAGATTTTGCATTTCAAGTTTAGCTTTTTCAGCAGATTCTATTGCATTTCTAATATCATCTTCACGAGTCTGTAAAGACCCTAATATTGGCTTCCATGCGAATTTACCTAATAATACAATTAAGATTAAAAGGATAATGGCTTGCATGATGAACAATCCAGGTGAAAAATCGTTTAATATTTGATCCATTGTGTAACTAAATAAAAAGTTTTACTTCTGTTTTTGTTTAATTTATAACAGCTTCTGCAACCAACCGTTGCAGAATTGCTGTTATAGCTTTTTTTACTATCAGGATTATTTACCTAAGATTAAAGCACCGAATGCTAAACCTTCTAATAATGCTCCAATAATGATCATCGCAGTTTGGATTTTTCCAGCTGCTTCTGGTTGACGAGCAATAGCTTCCATTGCACTACCACCAATTTTACCAAGACCTAAACCAGCACCGATTACGATTAATCCTGCTCCAATTAAATTGTACATACTAATTGATTTTTAAAATATTAATTAAACAAATTCTTATTAATGATGGTCATGTTCTTCAACTGCCATACCTATAAATAACGATGATAACATCGTGAAAATAAACGCTTGTAAAAAGGCTACTAAAATTTCAATAACCGTAATAAACAATGATAACAATAATGACACCCCTGTTGAAGCAACTGGACCAAAGGCTTCTTTCATGGTAATAACTAAAGCAATTAAGCTCATTACCACAAAGTGACCCGCTGTCATGTTCGCAAATAAACGTACTAAAAGAGAGAATGGTTTAATTATTACAAAACCAATTAATTCTATAACCGCCAAAATAGGTCTTAATATATATGGTACACCTGGCATCCATAATGTGTGAGCCCAAAAATCTTTACTTCCATTGGTCAAGTAAATAACCATGGTAAATATAGCTAAACATGCTGTTACAGCGATCTGCCCAGTAACGTTAAATCCAAGTGGCGTTAACCCTAATAAGTTTAAGATCCAGATAAAGAAAAATACGGTTAATAAGAACGGCATGAATTTCATGTATTTCTTATCTCCAATATTCGGACGTGCAATCTCATCACGTACATAAAGCACTAACGGCTCTAACATTCTTCCAACACCTGTAGGAATAGGACCTTTTTTATATCCTCTAGCTAAAGCACCAAATCCTAACAACATTAAGAGACCAGCGATTAGCATTCCAAAAACACTTTTAGTTATAGAGAGATCTAATACTTTGTGTGCATTTTCTGCATGGTGATGATCGTCGAAAGCAACAGCATCTGCTCCTGATTCCAACTCGTATATTTTACTATGAATTTTTGTTAATTTAACACCATCTTTTTCAACAATAACTTGACCGTTATCATCATGATGAAATTCTGAAGACATAAACGTTTTTAATCCTTCGCTAGACCAAACAATTACAGGTAAAGGAAAACCATAACTAACTCCTGTACCATTGTCGGTGAACAAATGAAAATCGTGAGAATCTTTTAAGTGATGCGCAATATATTCTTTAATTTCTTCAGGAGTATCTACCTTATTTCCCTCCTCATGATGTTGAGCATCATGTTCCCCTTCGTGAGCGAAGGCCGAAACAGAAGTCATAAATAAAACTAAAATTGCAATAAACTTGATAGATATTTTTGCTACCATCATATTTTTCTAACTAATGAATTACGCACTCTAAAATTTTGTGCAAATGTAAACAATAATTTAAAAAACCAAACCCCTTTTTTAACATATATTTAAATAAAAGGACTGAATTTATATTTTTTAATAAAAAAAAATTAACTATTTACTATTTAACAGTTTTGCTACCGCTACAGCTTCAGCAGTTAAAAACAAAAACAAAGGTAGAACTAAACCAAATTTATCTGCTTGGGACAATTGTTCCTTTTCAAAAATAGCCGTGTTAAAAATCAATACAAACACTCCCAATTTAACAAACATAAGTACTAAATAAGAATACCCCGCCTGACTGGGTAACGCATAAGAAACACCTTCCATAGAAGCATACACTATAACAGTTGCCACAGCATGATATAAATACACTTGCCACAACTCGAAACTTAAACTATCGGTTATAAAATAGTTATGAACGGAAAATGAAACTGCAAAAAGTAAACTTATACATAATGCAAAAACGAGTATTCTTTTAATCATTTTTATCTTTATTGGTAATATTTAGGACCTGCCTAATCACAGTAAACATAGCTATGAAGACAGCTAGTAATGTTACTATTTTAAAATACAATTGGTTATCCGATTCGAACTTATCGTCCAACCATCCGCCTAACAAGCTTCCTAAATAAATAGTTAAACCCATTTGTAGTGCCATTGTTGTAAATCGCACATATTTGTTAAGCTGTTTTTTCTCTGACTTTTTCATTCTTAATCGTCTTTACTGCACTTTTCATAACACATGTTCCATCGAAACTAGCGCCTGGATCTATCGCTAGTTTTCCAACTATAACCTCGCCTTCTATTTCTGCTGTAGATTTTAAAGTTAAAGTTCCAGACAATTTTAATTTGCCAAAAAATTGCCCTTCAAAATAAGCATCGGTTCCCTCTAAGGATCCTTTTATACTACCTGTTTTTCCGACAACCACCTTTCCTTGGGTCATTAAATTCCCTTCTACACTACCATCTATTCTAAACCCGCCATCACTAGTCACATCACCAACAATTTTAGTGCCCTGCGCAATGATGTTTTGATTGGCGCTTGCTTCTGAATTTTGTAGTTTACTTTTTTTACTATCGTTAAACATAATCTTTAATTTGGGAGAGTTACGATTTATTTTGACTTAAATAAGCCTCTAAATTTTTATGAATTTGAACCGTTTGATAATTAGCAGAAGACATTACAAAGTAAGGTCTCGTAATTCGGTTTTTATCTTTCTTGTTAAATAAGCTTTTAAAATCGTCGGCAACCACATAGTTACTTATTCCATGCACAAGAACAAATGTTGTTGTTGGGGAATACACATCTGTAGAGGACGTTAAACGATAATATCTTACCGCTTCAAGTTGCTTATTTAATTGCTCGACAAAAGCATTAATCTCTTCTTCTGATGCATTATCGAAACGATAAATAACATTAAAACGCTTCCCGTCTTCAGCATCTCTAAAATTATCGTCTTCCATGTTAGGCAAGACATTTTTTCTTAAGTCCTCGGCACGTTGCCCTTCAGGAAGATTGGAATACGATGTCGCAATTTCGTTTAATGCTTTTCTGTATGCACCAAAACCATATAATCGTCCGATAGCATTGGCTTTTAACAAATCGAATTTCGCGACTATATTATCGCCTTCAAACTGTCTTATATTCTCATCACAAAGTGCAATAACTTCGGCAAAATGTTGCGCTTCAAATTTGTTATATATAGATTTATAAATAGACTCCGGACTGTTTAAATCTTCGGCTAAAGCTTGATTGGGATGACTTAAAATTTCAGCATAACGAGAGTCTGGATAATTCGCAATAATATCTTGCTTAAGAATATTAGCTTCACCGGTTTGCCCTAATAACACGTAATCTTTATATAAATTATACTTTGCAGGAACAATTAAACGTTCTTCTGGATTACTCTCTAAAAGCGATTTCAATTTACCTTTAGACAATTCGTAAT
Organism: Formosa undariae; assembly: GCF_042427615.1. Lineage (NCBI taxonomy): Bacteria > Pseudomonadati > Bacteroidota > Flavobacteriia > Flavobacteriales > Flavobacteriaceae > Formosa > Formosa undariae. Next base: position 589,047 of record NZ_JBHMEZ010000001.1, read on the forward strand.
CACTAAATTTCTCTTTATAAATAACGCCCAATTGAAAATAAGCATAGTTTCGTTCTTTAGCGATACTGTCTATTATTTTTTCATCTGAAGGAATTTGATCTAAGTAAAATTGTGGCTGATATATCTCGCCTGTCAAATCCAATCCTTCTGATCCCGAGATTCCGATTGGAACAGTAGAAGCTGAAAAATTTGTATTAGACCAACGCCAGTTATCTTCATTTTTTCTGCTTCCCCAAATTTTCATAAACTCATTCTTACCATAAGCCGCTGTAGTGGTATTGTAAAAATAAAATGTACTCACCTCTTTACTTGTATCACCACGCTTTTGAAATGCAGATGCTTTTGTATCTACATTAAATCCGTTATTAGAACTTAATATTTCCTGTGCCCTTGCTTCGGCTTCTTGTCGTTCAAATTCTAATTCGGCTTGCGCTTTTAAAGATGCTGTATGTGTTTCGAAATAAGCCAAACGATCTGCCTCTGATAAATTTACTAAACGAATAATACTATCGTCTACTTTAGCGATGTCTTCGTAATAAATAACATCGTCTAAATTATCGCGTTCACGCTTTACGGTTCGGTATGGCTTGGAGTCTACTTTAAGGTTTGTAAGTGTACTATCGAAATAAGCTCCAGCTATTTTATACTCGGCTTTATCAAAGTTTAAATCACCAAGTATTTTATAATTTCTAGCGTTTAATTCATAATCCTCCCGCTGTGTTCTTAAAGATTTATTATAGTAAGCGACTCCTAAAGAATCATTATGTGTAGCTAAATAATACGCGCCAACTTGATGATAAATCCGACCTAAATACGGACGGTTTTCCCTATCCTCTTCTAACATTGATAAGGTCTCTGCGAAAAGCAATTTATCCCCGTTCTCATAATCGAAATTTTTAGCCTTTTCAACATACGCACCGATGTAGTAAGCTCTCGGGATTTTTCGATGCATTTCAATAACCCGATCAAAAGTAACATTCGCACTGTCTTTGTAGCCTAAGGAATTATAAAGCTGCCCTTTAATAAACAAATACCTGCCGCGTTCTTCATGCTTTGGCGTAGATTCTGCTGCGATTTCTAAATACGTAATGGCTGTATCGATTACTTTTATATTAAGATATGCCTGAGCCAAAGTTGACGTTGCATCTGCTAATTCTTGATCGTCTAATTGCTCTAATCTTAGTAAACGTTTTAAATTTTTAATTGCCAATTCGTCGTTATCTAAACGTAAATTGGTTTTTTCTCGCCAAACACGAGCCACGTTAATTTTATCGCTTAACGGATATTTATAAAGTATATAGTTTAAAGCTTCTAAGGCAGGCACAAAGCGCTGATCGAAGTATCGAGATTTCCCCAAAAGCAAATAAGCTTCGTCCATTTTAGGGTTTTTCTCCTTCCCTTTTATATTCATAGAGTGCTTCTGAATCGCTTTTACAGCTTTTTCTTCTGCCCTAGAAAAGGTTTCATCTTTAGATTGTCCTGGAAGTAAAATATCTTCATCAAAATCTAAACGCTCTACCGGAAGAATATTCCAATAATCGTCTCGATATGCGTCATTAAGTCGTGCTCGCCCTTCTTCTAAGGCGATATTACCGTTATAAAGTGTATTATATTCTGTGGACATTGCATGATAATTTCTACTAATAAATTTGTCCTTTTTGCGAGAACAATTCACTAATAGAAATGTAGAAATACATACTATAAAAATAACCTTAAAAGATGTTTTCAACGTTGGAATATTTAATCAACTAAATAACTTTAAACTCTCGCTTATATTATGCAAGGCGGTAAAAATAAGCATCTTTTTGGATTAACCTATACATTTGGAATGACTTTTAGGCCTCTACCTCACTTGCAAAATAAGCCTCTAACTCCTTAAGGGTTTCGCTACTAGTTACGATATCTTTTATAACCTCACCTTTTTCTAACACCACTATACGCTCGCAAACATCTGTAACGTGCATTAAATCGTGACTAGAAACAAGCACAGTAACGCCTTTTTGTTCGGCTAAATCTTTTATTATTTTTTTAAGTCTAATTTGTGTGGTTGGATCTAAATTAGCGAAAGGTTCGTCTAAAATAATTACCTCAGGATCACCAATTAAAGCTGCTACAATTCCCGCTTTTTTCTGATTTCCTTTACTTAAATCTCTTAAATATTTTTTCTGACCAAGAATTTCGCCGTGAAAAAAATCTTCAAACTGTCCGACAAGTGCATCCACATCTGCTTTATTTTGACCGCGTAATTCACCAATAAAATAAAAATATTCTTCTGCAGTAAGGTATCCAATTAAGAAGCTTTCATCTATAAAAGAGGACGTAAATGGTTTCCAATCTTCGGTTAAATCAACCTGAATATCATGACTTGTAATATGTCCTGTTGTTGGCTGAATTAAATCTAACAGCAAACTAAAATACGTTGTTTTACCAGCACCATTATTACCTACTAAACCAAAACTCTGACCTTTAGGAATTTCTAAATTCGGAATATTTAAAACTTGATTCCCGTTATATTTTTTTGAAAGATTTGTTGTCGTTATCATACTGTAATAGTTTAGTTGTCTTGATCGAAAGCAGCGATCATTTTATATTTTGAATCCAAATACTTGTCGGTTATAAATTTCATTAGTTTTTGATGAAAAATGATTCCAGTTACTCCTAAAAGAATCAAAGCTAAAATGCCTATTTCGAAGCTGAATAAAAAATTTAAAACAGCAAAAATAATCATAGGTAAAACAACTAACGGCAATCCTATAAGCCACTGTACAGCACCAGCCCCTTGAAAATTAAAGGCTGCTCTTTGATTAAGGTCTATTTTTTTTCGGTTAAAAGAACCTCCTAACAAAATAACATAAGTATTGACCCCTATATTGTAGATGGCTGCCGCAAAATGAGCGAGTAGAACCTTCCATCCAAAATATGCATAAGGCATGCTCAACACAAATAGGATAATAACACTTAGCGTCATTAACGTATATTTAGATTTCAGATATTGTTTATACTTAATATTCTGACTCATTAACAATTTATAATAGCCGCTATCCCAAGCGGGTATAAATTGTCCAAAATTTATAAGGAAAATACCGGTAACAAATATGCCAATAAATGCAAAAAAATAAGGTTTGTCCTGATACTCGGGATTAGGATAGAATATTAAACCATAAAGCAACCCAAATACCAACATCCAAACTGATGATTTTGGTCGCTTATTACGCCAAAGTAATTTTAAATCTAATCGCATAAAAGGTGCAATATCTCCAAACTTCTTTGTCCACTCTAGGTTAGAGGTATTAACTTCCTGTGTTTTTGTTTTTAACGAACTATCTAAAAAGAGTTTATTTCGCAGGATTTTAAAATTGGAAAAATACAGGCCGATCAAAACTAAAACAGGCATGATTATTAATAACGGATTATTTGTAGTTGCAATTATACCGTTTGCTAATAGTTCTGAAATATTTAAAACCTCAAAATAATTTAAAGCATAAAGTACTCCCGAGAAAAGAATAATTGGCAGAAAGGATAATTCGGTTTTAGAAGACAGACTTTCGATTATAAAATTCAGGAAATTATCAATTAATGTAATTAGTATTATTGTTAATACCCAAACCACAATTGTAGAGATATCATACCCTTTTGTAATCAGGGTTACCCCAAAAGGTATTATAGCAAATAAGGGCAAGAAATTAAAAAAAGATAAAGCCGATTTACTCAATACAAAATTTACTATTTTTTTTCGTTTAATAGGCAAGGTTAGCAATGGCTTGACACTCATTACTGGCAATTTTTGAAAGAAAAAACGCATCACCAAATCTCCTAAAATCCAATAAAAAATAAAGTTATTAAAAACAATAAAGGGATCGCTTTCTGGGAACATTTTTTTAAGCAAAGGATACATAGCAACACCCAGAAACAAAAACATAACAATAAAATACAAGGAAAAAAATACCATTATTAATTTAAGACCTAGTGTTTTCCCGAAGCTTGCCGATCTAGTAAATTGTTTCCATTCTAGGTTTAAAAAGTGTTTAATCATAGGTAAGATGGTTAGTTTGGAATGGTTTCTATATTGGTGTGTCCAAGGTAATAAATGTTACACGTAATATCTTTTATATTGCTCTTTTAAATAGAGTGTAATATTTTTAGGCACAACAAACAAGGTTACATAAGTTAGTATACCAACAGCAACGATTACAGCACTTAATACTATTAATTTATAGCCTCCAAAACCGCTTTCAAAATCGAGTATTCTACTAAAAAACAAGTCGATAGAACTTGCTAAACCTAATAAACCTCCCAATTGACCAATAACATCTTCGTACATCCACTTTAGCCCGGACTTTTTTTGTTGTCTTTTAATCGCTTTATTAAGCAGAACTACTTTAACTAAATACACTAGTACAAAAGCACCAACAATAGCCGCCAATGTATAATTAAAATAAGGTGTATATTTAAGAGTTATATAGGTTACACAAAAAAATGCTACAGTTGAAATTATTTTTGGAAGCGTAAAAAACTGCTTGTAAATAGTCCAAACCGCTATCCAATAATGGGTATTTAATGATTTAATACGAGTTTCTACCACATCTTGAAATCCAAAAACTCCAAATTTTTTAAAGGCGATATTTAAAGCTTCTTTAAATGGTAATTCTGGCCTTTCTTCCCACTGAGACTCTATATCGTTCGCTAAATGGTCTACAAGTTCCGTTTGTACATCGTAATGCTCTACAAAATGTTTTCGAGTGAATGTGTATAATTCTTCTATTTGAGATTCTGAAATTTTCATAAATTAGATTAATTTCGGATTTACTAATTGTTGCATCGTCTGTATATAACGCTCTAATTCAGACAACTTAAGAGTTGTTTCTTTACTTCCCGACTCTGTTAAACGATAATATTTCCGAAATCGATTATCTACTTTTACTAGTTCTACCTCCAAAAAACCTTCGGCTTCTAATTTATGCAAAGCCGGATACAAAGCACCTTCAGTAATGCTTAATTCTCCATTAGTTAATGCCTTTACTTTTTGAGTAATTTCATAACCATACATTCTATCCGTCTCCTTTAAAAGCTTTAAAATGACAGTACTAAGACTACCTTTATATAAATTTGAATTTGCCATAATACCCATAAAGATATGCAAAATTCCTACATGCATAAGATTCCAATGTATTATTTTTTTTCTTAATTATATTTATAAACCTTTTAGCTTCACTAAATTTGTAAAAAAATTACATCAATGGCATTTCATAAACTTGCAATACAAAATATAAATAAAGAGACGGAAGCTGCAGTCACTATAAGCTTCGAAGTTCCTTCTTTTCTAAAAGATAAGTTCAGTTTTAAAGCTGGACAATACATTACCTTAAGAACCGAAATTAATGGTAATGAAGTCCGCAGAGATTATTCTTTATGTTCGTCTCCTAAAAGCGGAGAATTACAAGTTGCTGTTAAAGCAGTAGAAGATGGATTATTCTCTAAATACGCAAATACAACCTTAAAAGTTGGAGACAGTATTGAAGTGGCAGAACCAAACGGACGCTTTATATTTGAGCCAGATGCTTCTAAAACAAGAACGGTTGCGGCATTTGCTGCAGGTAGTGGTATTACTCCTATTATGAGTATTGCGAAAACCATTTTAGAAGAAGAACCAAACAGTCACTTTGTCCTGATCTACGGAAATAAAACACCTAAAGACACCATCTTTTTCGAAGAATTATTAGCGCTTCATGGTAAATATACCGAACGTTTTTCTATTCAAATGGTATTTAGTCAGTCGCAAGAGGAAGATGCTATGTTTGGACGTATTGAAAAAAGCACGGTGAATTTCTTATTGAAAAACACCTACAAACATTTAAAGATTGACACCTTTTATTTATGTGGACCTGAAGGCATGATTACCACGACAAAAGATGTTTTAAAAGATTTTGGTGTCGCTACAGATAATATTCATTTCGAATTATTTACGACTCCAATTGCTACGGACGAAGAGGTTATTCCTGAAGTAATAAATGATGGATCTACAGCTATTAAAATTATTGTAGACGATGAAGAGGTTGAATTTGTAATGTCTCAAAAACAAACAATTCTTGAAGCTGCTATTGCTAAAGAAATCGATGCTCCATATTCTTGTCAAGGTGGTATTTGCAGTAGTTGTATTGCTCGAGTTACAGAAGGTTCGGCAACCATGAGACAAAACAATATTTTAACTGAAAACGAATTAGCCGAAGGCTTAATATTAACGTGTCAAGCACACCCTACAACGCCAACAATTGTTGTAGACTACGACGACGTTTAAAATAGATTAGAGTATAGATATTAGACCGCTTTGCTATAAAACAGAATAAATCCGTTATTTAAAAAATTAAATAACGGATTTTATTTTTTCTATAATGGTTGCTGGAGCAATTGATCCGGAAGCTTTTTCATATCCTTCAGGAAATTTGTTTCCATAAATTGAAGTAGGAATTAAAGGGAATTTAGCTCTATCTGCAATTAATGTATAATCTTCAGGCTGATTGAAAGGTGCAAACCCCGCAAACGGATGAGTTACTCCCCAAATGGTAATTACCTTTTTACCCAACATGGCCGCCAAATGTCCATTTCCAGAATCCATAGACAACATCACATCTAAATTAGAAATAATATCTAATTCTTCATTCAAATTTAATTGCCCAGCAAGGTTGATAACATTATTGTATTTGGATTGAAATCCGTTTAAAACGTCGACCTCTTTAGCCCCTCCTCCAAACAAGAATACCTTATAATCTTTACACAACGTTTCAATAACAGTTTCCATCTGATTGATCGGATACATTTTACTGTCGTGTGCAGCAAACGGAGCAATACCAATCCACTTTGTGGTATGAGCCCCCAGAATGACTTGTAAATTGTCGGTTAAAATCGATGGCTTTGGAAACGTTGGTTTAGATAAGTCTATAGGAAAGCCTAAACCTCTAAAAACCTCAGCATATCGCTCGATTGTAGTTGGGAGTTGTTTAAAAACATTCCCTTCAATCAATGCCTTTTTTTCACTTCTGCCTTTATCTATTTGAACAAAAGGTGTACCGATAAAAAAAGCTTTCAGAATCTTAGAACGCAATACATTATGAATATCTGCCACCGCGTCAATATTCAGTTTCTTGAGTGACTTAGAAAGCGTATACAATCCAAAAACACCCTTATGATCCTTTTTTAAGTCCGCAGCAAAAATACTTACAGCATCTAAATCTCTAAAAAAAGGTTCGAAGAATGGTCGTGTTAAAACGGTAACTTTTAAGTTTGGATATTGCGCTGTTAAGGCCCGTAACACGGGTACAGACATAGCAACGTCTCCCATTGCAGAGAGACGTATAACTAATATATGTTGTATTTGTTTAGACACAATCTATAAGGAAAAGAATTCCTATTTTTGAGAACGCAACACTGGGTTAAGTTCGTCGTCGTTGTACATTTTCATTTGCTTATACACTTTCATGTATTTATCACCAGAGGCGATATCATTCAATAACGTATCTATAGCAGTAGATAAATCTACACGTTGTTCTAAAAGAATATCTAATTTTGTTTGACATGCTTTTTTATGCGCATCGGAAGCATCTTCTCGCGTAGCTTCTTCATTCATATGATACACTTTCAAAGCTAAGATAGACAATCTATCTACTCCCCAAGCAGGACTTTCTGTGTTAATTGTTGCATTTTTCTTTGGCGTAACAGCTTTGTTTTCTTCTAAAAAATAGCTATCAATATACTCCACCATATCTGTACGATCTTGGTTAGAAGCATCAATCTTACGTTTCAAAGTTAGAGCGGCTACCGGGTCGATTTGTGGGTCACGAATAATATCTTCGTAATGCCACTGCACGGTATCTATCCAACATTTTCTATATAATAAATGCGCCAATAAATCGTCTTCTTTACTGTACGGATTTGAGAAATCCTGATCTACTGTATTTATAACGTGATAGGTATTTATTACCTCCTGAAAAATAGTATTTGCCTTAGTTGTAAACATCATTTTTATTTTAAAGTACAAACCTACATATTTTTTAGTTAAACACATTGATTTCATATACAATGTAGGTTCACGTTTCCCTAAAATTTAAATAGCCATTACAAACGTAAATATACCTCTAATTAATTAACTTTACCAGACACCATAAAACAGAAGCATGCTAATTCACAATTTATCTACAGAAAACACAATTTTAAATGTATTTATGTCAGAATTAAGGGATAAAACCATTCAAACCGACAATATGCGTTTTAGACGAAATATTGAACGTATTGGTGAAATTCTAGCATACGAATTAAGTAAATCCCTTCATTATAACTCTAAATCTGTTGAGACACCGTTAGATACTGCTGAAGTTGATTTGCCTGAAAATGACATTGTAATCTGTTCTATTTTACGTGCAGGAATTCCACTGCATAATGGCTTATTAAATTATTTTGACAGTGCTGAAAACGCATTTATTTCAGCCTACAGACAACATAAATCATCTCCCGAAAGTTTTGAAATTGTTGTTGAATATTTAGCTTGTCCATCGTTAGAAAACAAAACCTTAATTCTTGCAGATCCTATGCTTGCCACGGGTCAATCTATGGTTGCGACTTTTGAAGCTTTAAAGCCTTTTGGAACACCAAAAGAAATTCATTTAGTTAGTGTAATTGGAGCGCAACAGGGTGTAGATTATATTGAAAATCATTTTAATACAGACGCACATTTATGGATAGCCACTATAGACGAGAGCCTGAATGATAAAGGTTATATTGTTCCTGGACTTGGAGATGCTGGCGATTTATGTTTTGGAGAAAAACTACAACATTAATAAGCCAAATGGCACAAAAATTAAGAGCCCAAGAAAGACCTCTTTAAACCATTTGTCTTGAATTGTTTCTATATAATTGGTAATTATTATCGCTAAAGGTGCGAATAAAAATAAGAACTCGCCACCTTCCTTTTTAGGAGATAGAATCATGATTCCAAATGCAATTAAAGCCGCGACTAGTACAACCTTATACGCTGACTTAAAGTTTTTCTGTTTAGATTTTATCGTTTTAATATAAAAAACCGAAGACCAAATCCCTAAAGAAATTAACAAAGTCACCCCAATTACATATTGCAGGGTATTATACGTTTCAAACTCAAAACTTACTTCTGGTAAAATATTTAAGGCCGAAAAAAAGTCGTCGTACACAATTATCGAATAAGACATTCCTAAAACGAAAACGGCCACAACGCCAACAATAGGAATCATCCATTCTTTTAAATTAGAATTTGAGTGAAAAAATAATGCGAAATAAATAAGTAGAATAAATAAAATTGACCAAAAATAAAACAAGGCTGCAATAGCAATCCAAAATGCAGCATCGAACAATTTCTTTTTCACATTAAGCTGTGATCGTAAACTTAAAATTCTTCGGAGCGATAACAGTATAAAAAAGTTTGCAAACACTATATTATTATTCAACATAGTTTGCGGCAAAGCCATTAAGAATAAAGCATATAGCAAAATCTCATAACTACTTTTCTGTGTCAATTTGTTTTTACTAACCAAAAAATCGAGTACTAAAATAGAAGAGAAACTGGCACAAAAAACGAAGAAATTCTCGGCATAATGATCCAATAAATTCGACGACAGAGCATACTTGGTATGAGCTATAAAAAACGTAACTATAGTCATTGTGAAAACGACTAAAAAGTTTATTGGTTTAGATTTACTAAAAATACTTGTAATCATTAACTCTTTTTGTATTTTTGTTTGGTAAATATACTACACTATGAAAGATTTTTTTTACGCAATACAAGACCTATTTGTAAATGTATTGTTCGCACCTCTAGACGCTTTAGCGGATTTAGAGCTTGAAAATTGGTTTTTAGCCAATGCATTCTCATGGATTTTTATATTAATCGGTATGGGATTTTTTGTGTATTGGATGCTTCAATTAAAAAGTTTTAACGACAATAACGAAGAAGATAAAAGTATTTCTTCGCACTCTTTTCTATAAGTTCGATTTTTATAAATCGAACCCTATATCTTTACGGTAATACATCTTATCGAAATGTAGTTTTTCTATGTTTTGATAAGATTTTTTTATGGCTTCTTGGTACGTATTCCCGTAAGATGTCATCGCTAAAACGCGTCCTCCTGTAGTTAACACTTTACCATCTTTTAAATCTGCTCCTGCGTGAAACGCGATAGAACCTTCAATAGTGTCTAACCCCGTAATCTCTTTACCTTTTTCGTAAGCTTCAGGATAGCCACCAGAAACAGTCATTACTGTAGTCGCTGCACGTTCGTCTATTTCTAAATCAATTTCATTTAAGGTCCCATTTGCAACAGCCTGTAGCAACTCTACAAAATCGTTTTTAAGTCTAGGTAACACCACTTCCGTTTCAGGGTCTCCCATTCGTACATTATATTCGATAACCATAGGATCGTCTCCTACTTTTATTAATCCGATAAACACAAAACCTTTGTAAGGTAGATTATCTTTTATTAAACCTTCGATTGTTGGTTTTACAATACGTGTTTCTATTTTTTCTAAAAATTCATCGGTAGCGAATGGCACTGGAGAAACAGCTCCCATTCCACCTGTATTTAATCCGGTATCACCTTCTCCAATACGTTTGTAATCTTTCGCCGTAGGTAACACTTTATAATTCTTTCCGTCGGTTAACACGAAACAGCTTAATTCAATGCCATCTAAAAATTCTTCAATCACGACTTTAGTACTTGCTGCACCAAATTTAGCATCGACTAACATTGCTCTAAGTTCTGCTTTCGCTTCGTCTAAATCGTTTAAAATTAACACACCTTTTCCAGCTGCTAAACCATCTGCTTTTAAAACATAAGGAGCTGTCAATGTTTCAAGAAAGGCATACCCCTCTTCAACATTAGATTTATTAAAACTTTGGTATGCCGCTGTTGGAATATTATGTCTGAATAAAAACTCTTTAGCAAACTCTTTACTACCTTCTAATTCTGCTGCTGCTTTTTCTGGACCGATAACAGCTACATGTTTTAATTTTTCATCATTTAGGAAAAAATCATGCACTCCTTGCACTAAAGGATCTTCAGGACCAACAACCACCATATCGATGTTGTTTTCTAAAACTAGCGTTTTAATAGCCTCAAAATCGGTTACTCCAATTGCAACATTCTCTGCTATAGTAGCTGTTCCGGAGTTACCTGGTGCTACAAAAAGTTTATTACATAATGGACTTTGAGAAATTTTCCAAGCAAAAGTATGTTCTCTTCCGCCTGAACCTAGAATTAAAATTGTCATATTGAGTATAGTTTGAAGCAAAAATAATTGCTTTTAAGCTTAAAAAATAATTATTTTACAAAAACATATACCTCATTCTCTTTTGAAGCTATTCGATCTTACGTTACAATTAAATGGTTTCCCTTTAAAGGAGGCAAAAAATACACTTTCTAATATTCAAAAATTAGATGAAACTGAATACGAAAACTATTTAAATTCCAAAAAACAAGATATTCTTGAATATCACTTAAAGTATAACTCATTTTATAAACATTTAGGAACAAACATTAATCCATCGGACTGGAATTCGGTTCCAGTTATGACGAAAAGCGATTTACAGCAACCTTTACAGGATCGTTTATCTGAAGGATTTACCACTAAAAATGTTTACATAAATAAAACGTCTGGATCTTCAGGGAATCCGTTTATTTTTGCCAAAGATAAAATGTGTCATGCCTTAACTTGGGCTGAGATACAAAACCGATTTGGATGGTATGGTATCGATTTTAATAGTTCGCTACAGGCACGCTTTTATGGCATTCCGTTAGATAAAATAGGATATTACAAAGAGCGCTTTAAAGACAAGTTGAGTAATCGTTATCGTTTTTCTATTTTTGATTTAAGTGATGATGCGTTTCAAAACTATCTAACCGTTTTTAAAACAAAACCCTTCGATTATATAAACGGCTACACAAGCGCTATTGTACAATTTGCCAAGTTTTTAAATAGTAAAAACCTGAAGTTAAAACATATTTGTCCGACCCTAAAGTGTTGTGTGGTGACTTCGGAAATGCTTTTTCCCGATGACAAATTACTTTTAGAACACCAATTCGAAGTCCCCGTAATTAACGAATATGGTGCCTCTGAACTAGATTTAATTGCATTTCAAAACCCTAATAACATTTGGCAAATAAATAGTGACACTCTTTTCGTTGAAGTTTTAGATGAAAAAAATCAAGTTGTGCCAAATGGCGAAGAAGGTAAAATTGTGATTACGTCTCTTTATAACAAGGCACACCCTTTTATTCGCTACGATTTAGGAGATATAGGTATACTTTCTAAATCGGGTACACTACAAAAACCTGTTTTAGAAAAATTGATAGGAAGAACAAGCGACATGGCTATCTTGCCAAGTGGAAAACGAACTGCAGGATTAACCTTTTACTATATAACTAAAGCAATTATTGAAGACGATGGTCTCGTAAAAGAATTTATTATTACCCAAGAAGATAAATCTACATTTAAAATAGACTATACAGGAGCATTAGAAATTCATGAAACAAAAAAACACGATATAATTACCGAAATGAAGCGTTATCTTGAAGACGGACTAACTATTCGTTTTGAAAAGCACGAGGCCTTAAAACGCTCTAAAAGCGGCAAACTGAAGCAATTTAAGTCTTTGGTAGAACAATAGTGTTCTTAGACTTTACAAAAACATACTCGTAAAGAAAAAGAACCATGTAAAACAAGGACTTTACCATAGAAAACTGAAGACCTGTTCTATACACGGCATAGTTATATTTAATCAGTCCGAATTTATTTGCCGACATAGAATCTGCTTGTAATCTATAATTAGCCAAAGGCTCTTGTATACCTAAAGCCGAAGTTCCAGACCTATTTATGGCCTCTAACCATAATAACCAATCCTGTCGTTTCCTAAGGTTTTTAGTGTAAATTTTCCCCAGAGATCTCACATGATACATACCTGTTAGATTCCCAATATAATTACATTTAAGAAGTTTTTTATAGGACAGTTTTTCTAGAGCTTGAATTCTTTTGTTTAGTAAATTCCCGCTTTCATCGATTAAATTGTAGCTTGAAAACGAAACATCTAGTTGTTGATCTTTCATAAACTGAACTTGATTTTCAAGTTTTGTCGGCAACCACAAATCATCTGCATCTAAAAACGCAATATAATCCCCTTTGGCTTCTTCCGTCCCTTTATTTCTAGTTATCGCAGCTCCAGAATTTTGAGCATTTTGAAAAAGAAAAATATTTTTATGCACTTTTGTAAAGGTGGCAATAATATCAAGCGAATGGTCTGTAGAACCATCATCTACAAGAATAAGTTCCCAATTTGAATACGTTTGATGTAATACACTTTGAATAGTATCTGAAATAAATGTTTCAGCATTATATACAGGCGTAATAATAGACACTAATGGTTTCATTTACAATCTAATTAATACGCTTTATCTTCACCTTTTACGGCATTTAATAAGGTCTGAAAAACAATTTTAAGATCAAGAAGTGTAGACCAGTTTTCAATGTAAAAAATATCGAATTTTACGCGATTTATAATATCCTTATCTGTTTCAACCTCTCCTCTAAATCCGCTTACTTGTGCCAAACCTGTAATTCCTGGTTTTACGAAGTGACGCACCATAAACTTATCGATTCGCTTGGCATACATATGCGTATGGCTTACCATATGTGGTCTTGGTCCAACCACCGACATATCTCCAAATAGTACATTATAAAACTGAGGTAACTCGTCGATACTTGTCTTTCTTATAAACTTACCAACTTTGGTTATACGCTGGTCTCCTTTTGTTGCCTGATATAAATTTGCATCTGTATTTGGCATCATGGAGCGGAATTTCAAACATTGAAATTCCTTATAATTAAATCCGTTTCTAGATTGTTTAAAAAACACAGGGCCTTTAGATTCTAATTTAATAATAATTGCTAAAATGGGAGTTAACCAAGAGAGTATAGAAACGATTATAAATATGGAAAACACGATATCGAATAGTCTTTTAAAGAACTGATTAACACTTTCTTCTAGAGGAATGTCACGAAGGGATAGAATAGGGATAAAATCGTAATATTCGTATTTCAGTTTTTTAGAATATATTTCTTTATTGTCCGGTAAAAATTTTAAAATTTTCAGGTTATTATCTGCAAAATTAACGACTTGTAGAATTTGGGTATTAGACAACTCTGTAATAGAACAATAAATTTCGTCGATTGTATTCTCTTTTATATAAAGCAAACAATCGTCTAAAGAGCCTTGAGATTTATCCTTTAAATTAAAAATGCGCTTTAATGAATATCCGTATTCTGGATTATGCTTAAAAAAAGTTTCTAAGGCATTGGTCTGTCTGTTTTTACCAATAATGACAGTCTTTCTTAAGTTACCTCCGAATGAAGATCGATATTTTTGGAGTAAATAGTATATCGCAAATTTTGCAATGGTTATAAGCAGAAATACAAGTCCAATATACATTAAAATTAGATCTGTATTTATATTTAAGTTATGTCTAAACCCAAAATAAGCAAATACGATTAATGTAAATAATAAGGTTTGTTTAAACAACATGGCCATTATAGTCACTTCCCTAGTAAAACGATAAACGTCGTAAAATTTAGAATATAATGAGAGGATAATCCATGTGAGGGATACTAAAGAAACAAATAAAAAAGAGTTCACATTTTCGAAGAAAAGCAGCAAAGCTAATCCATTTATTATCCCCAAATCTATGGCATAGGAAATGGGCCTTAAGTACTTGGAATATCTACCTTGTCTGTATGTCTTCACTTGAATTTATAGGTATATAAAAAACATCTTTTTTGATGCTTGATAAATTTAGGGAACACAAAAATAAGAAAGTAAGTTCGTTAAATAGCAGTTACTATTATATTAAATATTCTTTTTTTAATGTTTTCTGAAACATCTTCATATACAAACTTAATTCAAATTTAAATTAGTAACATAAACTATAAAATATAAGGCTATAAAGTATGGTATAACAGGTGAATTAGTAAAGAAACTTCCGGATAGAATAACACAGATTAGAAAAAATAACGTTGGAATTTTTAAATCATTGTCCTTAATAAAAATTGAGTATAGAACACTTCAAAATGCCTCAAAAAACCAAAACAATCTATTTTATAATATCAAAAATTCTAGTAAAACTAAAATAGTTATATTTTAATATTTCACTTAAAAACTCTGTAAAGTAAAAAAGCAATAATAGAATTGAAGGAAGTATAAATACTAAATTACTTACCCTTTGACTTTGATTATAATTTTTTAAAATATTGAACATTCCATTTTATTATAAATTTTATAATACTACTTACATTCCAAACATTATATTTACTAAAAATATTTTTTGCACTAGTCTCGTTTAAGTGATGATAAATATAAGTTTGATTGATACCAATTACTTTTAAACCCCTACTATGAGCTTCAAAACAAATATCTATATCTTCGCAATACAACCTGTATCTTTCATCTAACAACGTCTTATTTGGTTTTAAAAACTGGTTATGAATAAGCATACATGCACCTAAACACCAATCTATATTCGGGCCGACCATTTGTATTTCGTTATTAGCTTTCAATAACCCTAATCTCTTTCTAACTACATTAATAAAATTAGGGAACGCCTTCCATGTTTTTTGAATATCTCCATTTGGATATTTCAATACAGGGGTAACAATTCCAATAGTATTATCCTTTTTGATGAAATTATATAATACTTGTATAAAATTTGTATCAAAATAAGTATCTGGGTTTAACAACATGTAATACCTCGTTTCTAAATTAAAATGTCGTATTAAATCATTATTATTTTTAGAAAAACCTTCTAATACTTCCTTTAGTAAAATATTGTCTTTATAGGGACTTTTAAGTAATTTTTCGACAGTTCCATCTGTAGACTTAGCATCACAAAAAAAAACATTCTGAACATTAAAATCAATTAATGATTTTAATAATTGGCCAATATATTCTACATGGTTATGAGTTACTACTAGTATACTAATTTGATTCTCTTGTGTCATATAATAAAATCTTTTCAAGACTTTTAATAAATTTTTTAAAGGAATAATTATCCAAGTACGTAAATCGTGCTTTTTCTTTTAAATCTCTCAAATTATCTGAACTATTAAAATTAATATTTAATAGTTCTATTAAATTTGAAGCATCCTTTTTTAATATAAAAGCGACACCCATTTCATGCAAATTACTTGTCACGATTTGGTTGGTTGTAATTATGGGTAATCCACTCATTAATGCTTCAATGTATACTAGTGGATACACTTCATAATCTTCATCACTTAAAAACAATAAAACATCATTCGCAGATAAATTAGCAAATTTGGTTACATCTTCCTTAATTGGTCCAAAATAACTTATAATTTTATATCTGGAATTAAGATTTTGAATAATACTTTCATCTTCATTACTTAAAGCACCTCCCAAAATATTAAGTTTGCAATCTATTTTTTCGTTATCTAAAATTTCGGCAATTTTAACTAAACGATGAATCCCCTTTTCCTTAGATAGATTAGACAAAAATATGAAGTTTATTTCTTTGTTAACAGCGACTTTTAAATTATCATTCTGAAAATAATCAGGAAGTGCATTTGGAACCAGAAATGTATTTGGACAAAATGGGCTAATGTTTTTGAATTGCAATTTATTAATTACAATAATTTTAATTTTGGAGAAAAGGAATTTATTATAAAACTTCACATTATCCTCTAAACCATTAGCATGAATATGTGCTGTTATGTTTTTAGTCCTTAAACTGCAAACAAGTAAAATTATTAAATCTCTATAAAAAGCAAAACCTTTAGGTGTAAAGTTAAGATATACTATATCTCCTTTTTTAATTAAAAACAATGTCTTAAAAAGCGAAAAAAAGCTTAAAATTTTATCAAAATTAAATTTCCCAAAATTGTTAAAATCCTTAGCTTGGGCAGTATTTAATTCAATAATAGAAATCTTAGTATCTGTGAATAATAAATTTTTGATATGATTTGATAGTACTTTAACACCATTGTTTGGTCCTGATATTGGAAATATAAAAAATAACTTCATGTTTATATATTATTTATCGAATCAAACTTTTATTATATCATAATTTAAACGGCGACAAAGTAGTGTTGCAGTTTAAAAATCAATCAACAAATTTAAACCTATTAAATCTTACGGACCTATAAATTTGAATAATTAAATTCATAGGAAACATCATTTCATATTCATAAACTTTAACATAAATAATCTTATACTTTAAGATTTACTTTTTTTGAATTAAAACTATCTATAATTGGAACTATTAAAAGGAAAAGTAGATTAACACTAGGCTCATAAAGTAAGGCACTAGAAAAAAAGGAGAGGGAAAAGATAATAAAAACGAAAAATATATTAAAACAATCCTTAAAATTGAGATTTATAAAATTATAATAAATTTTTGTAATAACGAATATCCCAACAATTCCTAGAAAAAAATATAAATCTATAAAATCCATTCCTGAAAGGAATCTATAGTCCCGAAAATTACCACCACCACATATATAATTAAAAAAACTCCAATGTGGTCTTATATAATTTTCAACCGTATCTATTAACTTATCTGTTCGAGAAGACGTTAAACTCGAGAAAAAACCATCTCTTTTGTAGTAAAAATAAAAAACATTGATGGTTTGCTCGAAATATCCAACGATTTTCCGATAAAACAAAATAAATATCAACATAGACAAACTCCCGATTAATACTAAATATTTTAATTTTTTCTTTTCAAAAAACAAGTGATAAATCAAAATAATTGGAAAAAACAAAAAAATCTTTTTTGTCCCAACTAATAAAGATGCTATAATTACTACGAATAATTTTGACGCAGTAAGTAATTCAAACTTCATTAATAAACTTCTATAATAGAATAAAATTAGAATTATAAAATAATAACTAATCTGTCCACTTTTACTAAATAAACCATTAAACCCCATTCTATCTCCATAATAATAAGTCCTAAACAAGGAAAAATTTGTAAAAAACCCATAAAAAATCAAAATAATATTGAATAAAAATATGATTTCAAATAGTTTAAATAAGTGTTTAATTAAATCTATATTTTTCAATAATGGATTGAAAACAATCAAGATGATTGGGAAGAATAAGTATTTTATTAAAAATTCAAAATTCAAAATCAGATTGTCTACGATATCAATCCCTTGTAAGGCAAACTGTCCAAAGAAAAATGAAATCACTAGTATCACTAAATAATTTAATAATTTTCGCACTTCCTCTTGGTTCAAGTAACTTTTAATGTTAAATGCAAAAAAGAGACAAAAAAGAACTAAACATATAATTTTTGAAAGTGTTGTATATTTTGTGAATTCCCAATTAAAATAGAAAGCGAATTTTCTAAATGCATCTCCTATATAAAACAATACGATGGTTAGAATAAACAAATAGTAATTCTTATACTCTAATGGAGTATATTTTCTCTTCTCTAACTTAACTTGCATAAATTCCAATTTAATTTTTCTGTGAACCTCGTCTCACTTTTAAATCCCAAATTAGAGGTAAAAAAAAGGAAAAGAATACTATCCCTTTATTAAGTTCTAATATTGTTTCTGTTGCTGAAACTCCCAATAAAATAAAAATTAAATAAACCCCATAAAAATTCTTAGAAGCGAAAAAAGTAAATAAAGAAAATATTAATAAAAAAGGATAGTAAAGTCCTAAGAGAACTCCATATTTCAATAACTCTTCTAAATATTGATTATGTGGATTAAAAACCTTATTATAATTAGCCATCATATATAATAATGGTCCATAATCTTTTTTCCTATAAACTTCACTAAGCTTAAATTGAACCTCTTTGGAAGAGCCGTACCCTATATATGGTTTATCTATAATAAGCTCTTTACAGCTATTCCAAATTAAAATTCTAACACCTCTACCACCCCATACTTTTTCTATATTATAATTATTATTATAATTAATTGTTTCTAAAAATCTTTTCTTAATAGGAGGTGCTTGCAATATAATAATTGTAACCAAAATAAAACCACCAAAAAGAGATATAGCAACTCGTCTTAAATGTGGATAATTATAAATAGAATATATAAATAAAAATATTATGGCTAAAAAAGCCAATATCCAAACAATTCTAGCCGATAATAATAAAATATAAACTAAAATAATCACAGTAGTTACTACAGTAATTAGCTTTCGTTTATACCCTTTAATTGAATTAAAATAGAAAATAGAATAACCAATAGAAAACAGCAAATACATACTTAAATAAGTAGCGTGCATGTTCACATGCATAGAAAATTTATGATTAATTAACTCTGATAAATTGTTTGTAATAATAAACTCGTAAAGGCTTAATAAAAAGCAATACGAAGCTATAATAAAACCAAAATAAAAGAAAATTTTAAATATCTTCCTTACAGAAATCCCATATTGCTTAATTAAAAATATCGCACATGGAATTATTAGGAAAGATAATTTTTTTTCTAAATCATTAGTAACTCCTTTTACAGGAATATCATATAAAAAACCGATAAAAATCATTAGGTAAAAAGCAAAGAATAACCTCACATTCCTTTCTTGTAAAATTCTCTTCCAATTCGCTTTATTGCTATTAATACCCACAAATAAAACCATTAAAATAGTTAAAATATTTGTAAATATCATTGGAAGATAAATTACGATTGGAAATAGATAAAATAAATATACCCCACTTAAAAGGGTCTTATTATTTAGATATTTTAAAATCAATGTGTTCATTTTATCGTTGTATCTGAAATAACTTGTTTTTTATCAAAAATATCCTTTAAGGTTAGTAACTCAAAAATTATGATCACTGAAAAATATTCATACCAGTAATCTAATATGAAATAACCGAGAAGTATTACTAACATAAACTTTGAATAAGTTAAACTATTCCTATTTTTTATAAAAAAATTAATGTACAAAAAGAAATAAAGACATAAACCAATTAAACCATATTCCCCTATAATTTTATTATAAAAAGAAAAGGGTTGGTTCGCTGTATTATTAATATTATCCCAAGGGTTTCCGAAATCATGATTCCATATCCCTAAATGATATTTCACAAATTCTGGAGAGGCGTAACTCCACTTTTCTGGATACCAATTCACATAATCTCCCGAAGTTATAAAGGCTGCCCTTGAAGAAAAATTACCACCACCTGATCCAAATATGAAAGATTTAACAGAACCACTCCAATAGTCTCCAGTTTGCCAAAAAGATTTTATTTTATAGGGAGTATTATCATCATTTTCAATAATTCTATTAATATACCTTGAAGCATACGTAACATTTGTTGGTGAAATCTGTTTAAATAAAAACAAGAAACCAAATCCAAATAATAGCAGTAGAACTTTATATTTAATTTTAATTTTTGAAAAGAAATAAACACTAACTAGAAGAAGTCCCAAAAAAATAACTAAACCACTCATATAGGTTGTCATTAACAAAGTAATGATTGCCATAAATGCTTTTTTCCACTCCTTGCGCATAAAATACATTAATGAAAAAAAAGACATTATTAACATATTTACAGAAGAATTACTATAAATAGATTTAATAAAATCTCCTGCAGAATTAGTTACTCCGTAAGGGTTTATATTTTGAAACTGAAAAACAATTTCAAAATATTGGATAATAACAACAATAATATTAAAGTAAAAGAAAACACTTATTGTTTTATCGACCTTTAAAGCATCATTCCTCTTAAAAAAGAAACCTATTTGGGATAAACAAAGAAAACTAATTAACCAAAAACACAAAACCAGTATATAACTTGGTAAATAAGAAATAGTATTAAATATTAAATAAAAAAAGCCATAAACTAGATGGAATAATATGATAAAGAAATAAAATAAATTTAAGGAGTTTATTCTTAAAACTGATTTAAATCGTAATATGAAGATGAAGACTAATCCAATAATTTTTAATGGAAGATTACCTTGAACAATCAAAATTAAAAATATTAAAAAAGGAAAATCTATTGATTTTATATTGATTTTCATGGCTATTCCAATCATTATTAATCTTCTTATTGATTACACTCAAATGGATAGACTGGTAAAGTTTTCGATAAAGTTGATTTATTACTACCAATAAATAGTTTATAGTCTGTATTATCTATAAAAACTTTTGAATAAACTTTAAAGTAATCATGCATAGTAACGCCGCCCCTACTATTCATTAAATCTTTATCAACTGTAGGATGCACCTTATTAGTAAACTCCTTAACATTATTAAAATGTAATGTTCGTAATTTATTTATTTTATCATAGCTATCTGTATGTCCGTAAACACTGGTCTTAATTTTAGAATCTGTAAAATAATCTCCATTATTTAAATCAATTCCCAACATTACAATTTTTTTATACCCTAGCGCTTGAGCGAACATTACAGCACAACCTATATGGCTATTATGATGTACGAGATCATTCAATTTTAAATTATTTTTTGAGAATAAATGTTCAAAATAAGCCTCTAACACTTCAGGATATATCGTTGGAAGTAAATGAGGTGTATGTACATAAAGCCTCTCTTTATGATTATATTTTTTTAAATTAAATTTACTTTTAATTACATGTTTATATTGAAAAAACATATCTACATCTTTATACCTTTTTTGTGTTTGTTCACAAAAAAAGTCTTGCATCTCTGTCAGAGGAATCATTTCCATTAAATGATAATCTGGAATTATGGGATGAACAAATGAATAATTCAGTCCAATAATATTATTCTCTTCTATTTCTTTCCAATCTTCATTTGTCAAGTCATTAATAGATTCTCCACTTCCTAAAATAAAAACAGTATCAGATTTTTTCTTTTTATCGACATAGCTGCTTACATCTTTAAATCCTTTTAACATAGAGTGAAGCTGGAAAAATTTTGATTTTATTTCTGATTCAGCATACAATGACAAGTATTCTTTACTCTTAATAGTTGTAAAGATCTTAGGATTTTTCTTCTCAAAACGACTAGAGAAAAGCTGACCTATATATTTAAAAATAGTTTCTATCATTTCATTCTTTTTATTAATGCCATACTTCGTTTCAATGTAAACACTAAAAACACAATCGTTAATAACATTTTTATTAGATAATGAGCATCTTTAGCAAAATAACATAAAAACAATAGAAAACAAGTGTACAAAACCCATCTTTCAGGATAAAATTCATGGTTATATAATTTCTTAAATTTAGTGATATAAAAACCCGAGTATCCTATAAATAAAAAAGCAAAAAAGGTAGTAATTACTGCTATTTCAAATCCATAAATCGGAATTAAGATAATATTTAAAACAATATTTAATAAACCCGCAATAAAAGAAATTTTCCAAAACTCCTTAGTTCTTTCAAAATAGTAAAAAACTGTCGCCATAGCTGTATACATAGGTTTGTACGCGTAAGACATTGTTAGAATTACACCTATCTTATAAGAACTTCTCAGATCCTCATTTTTTACCATTATTTCAAAAATCTCTTTAAGCCAAAGTGCGAGTACAAAAGAAACAAAAATCACGACATAACTTTCTAAAAAAATTATATTTCTGAGGTAATCTGTATTCGAATTTTTCTTAAAATCCTTTATTAAAAGTGGTGTAGAAGCCTGATGAATACTCTCAGAAAACACTCTCGCGTACCCCGCAAATTTATATGAAAAATCATATAGACCTATATTAGATGTGCTTACCCCGAGATTTAACATTACTAATCTATCTGAAAAATCTAATAAAAAAAAAGCACTTGTATGCGGAACTAATGGCAATGATATTTTTAAATATTTCTTCATTACCTTCCTCCTAAATAGAAAATTTGGGACTAATTTTAATTTTATCCAGATCGGATAAATAAAAGAAAGAAACATTAATGTTTCTGAAATAAAAAAACTCCAAATCCAACCTAAATAACCAAGCCTTAAGAAAACTATTAAGTAATAACTGATACCTAAGTTTATTACACCTGAGATCAGAGCTCTTAGGCCTATCTGAATAGGCTTCTCTGCCAATTGGTAATACTTTTGTGAAATAATCTGAAGTGAAGAATAGAAAAATATAGGGATTGTGGTTAATAAAATTATGGTCCAAATGTTATCATCGGCTTCATTGGGTAGAATTGCAAGCAATAATAATACGGTAATTACACCTAATATAATAGACCAACAGAAGATAAACCCCTGAACTTCATTCCAAATGACTTTATAACCTCGACCATGTGAATGGTGTATAAAAATATTCATTAAAATAACATCTAATCCCAATGTTTTAATTACCGTAATACCTGTAACTAATGAAAGTACAATTCCATATATTCCATAGTCAACTTTCGTTAAATACGGCGTGATAAATGGCAACAAAAAGAACCCCATCAATATTGGCAGCTTTGGTAATACAGCATAAATGATAGAATGATTGACTATTTTTTTTATCAAACCTAAATTATAAATTAAATTCTTTAAATGTATTTATATAATTATGATCTTCCTTTAGCAAGTCATTATTATAGCCATAAAATTTAATACTATTAGCATCTGCTGCCTCATAATCATTTATAGAATCCCCAATTAAACACGACTCTTGTTCAGAATAATTATATTCAGCTAATAAACGTTTAACGAGTGTGTTTTTTGGAGTAGGAGAACCATGAATAGTTAGAAAATAAGTTGAAATTCCTAATTCATCACATAAAAACATTAACTCATTTTGGTCCGAACCAGAAACGATATGAAAATTATAGTTTTTATACTGACTTTTGATAAAATTTAAACTATCTAAAATCAGATTTTTTGGATTGATTAATTCTTTGCGCATAATTTCTGAAAAACTATTCGCATAAACCTCAACCTCATTATTTGATATTGATTTATTTAGAATCACTTCATAAAAATATCGAATTTTCACATAGCGAGATAGTCCTCCATTTAGTCTATGATAAGTAATTAAACTCTTTACATCCGATTCTTTAAACGATTTAAAAATTTCTTTAAATCCAAAATCACGAACCTCCATAGAGTCTAAGATTACTCCATCGAAATCCCAAAGTATATTTTTAATCATAATTCATTTAAAGTTTTATAAATCATTTCTCCTAATTTAAAATCTTGTGGCCAGTCAATATCGAACGAAGCATAGCCTTCACTTTCAAACATAAAAGGTTTCTTACCTATTCTATCACCATAGATATTATAGTTTTCTACAGCATTTAAGAAGATTCCACTATTTATTTCAAACAATTCTGATATGGTTTGTGTTCTTGGCCATTTTTCAACTTCTCTATCATAATTAATACTCCCCTCTTTATTCCATAAAAAAGACTGAATTTTATTAACTGACATTAGACTATCGTATTTGGAAGTTTCAATTTCCTTTAGATATGTAGAAATAGCTTGATCATAAACTTTATTCGTTAAGAACGGAGACGTTACATGCGTCCATAACACATGACCTTCTTTAATAATACTCGGCACATAGTTAATAAGCTCGTCTGTACTAGTTGCTGATGTAGCGAGGTGTTCTGGTCTTCTATCAATAATAATATTTTTATCGATACTTTTTGCTATATCAATAACCTCTTGATCGTTAGTTGATACAACAATACGATCGATTAATCTAGCTTGTAAAAGTTGGTTTAGTTTTACTTCAAGTAATCCGCCTTTAATTCCCGAAAACATCTTTGTGTTTTTTCCCGGAACCCTTTCGCTTCCTGCTCTACATGGTAAAAATGCTGTAATCATTATATAATACTATAAATTGATGTTACTTTTAGTTTCTTATATTTAGTTGGCGTAATAGATAGGATACTGACGTCTTTAATTTTTAGCGCATCATTAATAATATTCTGATTTTCTTGAGCTAAAACAAATTGTGTATTATCTATAGCCGTATCGTAACCATCGAAGCCTGCTAAAAAGATGTTTTTAATGCCTAAATCTAAAGCTATTTGAATTCCGATTACTAAGGGAGAATCGGATGATGCATTAGTAAAATTGATAGTTTCTAATTCTACTGAAAGCGTTTTTATTTTATCAGGTATAATCGTTCCCATGTGTCTAGGAAAAGGAGGATAAACACAAGTCTCTTTGAGCTTAGAAAAATCTTCTCCTATAGTTTTTAACAACTTTTCACTTTCAAATCCGACTAAAGCAAAATATTGCTTGTTAGAGACATCTAAATACGTACAGGCATTACGTGCTCCTGCATGAATTAAACAAAGCTTAGAATGATTCGCTGCTAGCTTTTGAATAGCAATACTATGTGATTTAGCAGATGGGCCACCCCCTAAAATTATAGCTGTATCAAAATCTTCTTTTCCCTCTAAGAGCGGTAACTTAATATTATCCTGTATAGCCTCTTTCTGGTTATTTAGTGCATTTACAATATTACCAATAGGATATCTGTTCATACCTACCCATTCCATAACTTGTTTTTGTGGTAATGAAAATGCACCTGAAAACATATACGGTAAATTGGTGCCCCATTTATATTTATTCTTCAGTAATTCGAAGTCATTTACAACAGCACTTAACTTTGTGAAATCAAAATTTAATATATTCTTAGAATTTAGATAAGTTAAAAGTAATTCTGTTCTTAAATTACCAGCTCCTCTTCCCATTCCCGTAATGGTACCGTCCACCAAAACACAATCATTTTCTACAGCGGTTAAGGTATTTATTAATGCCATCTCTAAATTATCATGCCCATGAAATCCTAATGGTACATTTGTCTTAGATTTTACTAATTCAATAATTTCTTTAACATCCTCGGGTAAAACACCTCCAAAAGAATCTACCATATAAAAGTAATCGATGGTATCTTCTAAACCTTCTAATAAATCTAAGAAAGTAGAATTCTCTTTCCAATTAGACATATACATGACGTTAAAAGCAACATCGAACCCCATTGCTTTAACTCCTTTTGCTAAAATAATTGCACGTTCAAAATTTTTAGGATCAATCGCCATTCTAACCATAGAAATATAAGGTTTACATGGCTCTAACAAATCATTTAAATGCTCAGGACGTATATTTTTTTCATCTAAAATTATAACTAATTTTTTGGATGGCATAAAAGACTTTAAACGTTTCATCACGTATTCCGGGCAGTAAAAATACTCCCCTAAATAACCATCTAAAGATATACTTCTATACCCTATCTCGACATACTCAATTGGGAGGACCTCCATGGCTTTACAGTAATCCTCAACAAGATCCTTATTAAAATCCCAGTTTGTGTAATATCCACCATCTCTTAAAGTACAATCTAATATTCTGAATTTACTTGACATTTTCTTATTTAAAAAAATTAGAAATTATATTATTAATATTTAAAACTAACGATAGGAGACTATTATGATCCATCAATAGAAATTCTAGCCTAAATATTATTTAATTCTTTGCGTTATTAAATTCATTGAATCATTATAATAACCTTTTACAATAGCTTTTATTGTAAAAAAACAAAGGATAAGCAAAAATAGCTTATCCTTTGTTAATTTTCTATGTAAGAATTGATATTTATTATACTATACAATCATTCCTGCTGCAACTGTTTCATTTGTAGAATCGTCTACTAAAACAATACTTCCTGTCATTCTATTTTCTCTATAAGAATCTATCATTAAAGGCTTAGTTGTTCTAATCTTAACTTTTGCAATGTCATTCATATTGAGTGCATCGTCACCTTCAACACGGTTTAACGATTCAATATCTATTTTATAAACAACTTCCTTAATCATTGCTTTCTGATCGTTAGACGTATGTTTAATAGTATATTTTGTACGCGGTTTTGCTCCTGTACTATTTAACCAACATAACATCACTTCGATGTCTTGAGATGCCTCAGGTTTGTTATTAGAACGCACTATCATATCTCCTCTTCCAATATCAATATCATCTTCTAATTGAATAGATACTGATTGTGGCGCAAATGCTTCAGATAATTCCTGATCGTTTAAATTTATTCCCTTTATTTTAGAAGTAAATCCAGAAGGCATTACCGTAATCTCATCTCCAACACGTAATACACCACTAGCTACACGCCCTGCATAACCACGGTAATCTCTGTGCGAATCGCTTTGTGGTCTAAGTACCGTTTGTACAGGAAAACGTGCATCAACCTTATTAACATCGCTACTAATATGCATTGTTTCTAACATGTATAACATAGGAGAACCTTGATACCAAGGCATATTCTCTGAACGGTTTACAACATTATCTCCATCTAATGCACTCATAGGGATAAATCGAACATCCTTAATTAGCATTTTAGATGAAATCTGCTCAAATTGAGATACAATAGTATTGAATACCTCTTCAGAATAATCTACAAGATCCATTTTATTAACACACACAATAACATGAGGTATGTTTAATAAAGAAGCAATGAACGCGTGACGCTTCGTTTGCTCAATAACACCGTGTCTGGCGTCTATCAATATAGTTGCTACGTTTGCTGTTGAAGCTCCTGTAACCATATTTCTAGTATATTGAATATGTCCTGGAGTATCCGCAATGATAAATTTACGCTTTGGTGTTGTAAAATATCTATATGCAACGTCTATTGTTATTCCTTGCTCACGTTCGTCTTTTAATCCGTCTGTAAACAACGCTAAATCGACACCTGCGTGACCTTTTTTCTTACTTGTATTTTCTATAGCTTGTAACTGATCCTCAAAAATAGATTTTGAATCGTATAGTAAGCGACCAATTAAGGTACTTTTTCCGTCATCTACACTCCCTGCTGTTGTAAATCTTAATAATTGGTTATTATCTAACATATCTACGTATTCTAAAATTATTATTTGTTGATTTAAAAGTATCCTTGACGTTTTCTGTCTTCCATTGCAGATTCCGAACGCTTATCGTCACTTCTGTTACCACGCTCTGTTTGACGCATTCCGGCAACTTCATCTGCGATTTTCGCTAAAGTATCAGCATCAGATTCAATACCACCTGTTATAGTAATATCTCCTAATGTTCTAAATCGTATTTTCTTTGTAACGACTTCTTCATGATCTTCTAAAACTAAAAACTCCGAATTAGGAATCCATGTATCTTGTCTCCAAACTACTTCACGATCATGTGCATAATACAATGATGGAATAGCGATATTTTCACGTTTTATATAATTCCAAACGTCCATTTCTGTCCAGTTACTTATCGGGAACGCTCTAAAGTGTTCTCCTTCAAAATATTTACCGTTTAAAATGTTCCATAATTCTGGTCGTTGGTTTTTTGGATCCCATTGTCCGAAATCATCTCTATGAGAAAAGAAACGTTCTTTAGCTCTCGCTTTTTCTTCGTCACGACGTCCACCTCCAATTGCACAATCGACTTTATTAGATTCAATAGCATCTAAAAGTGTTGTGATTTGAAGCGAATTACGTGTTGCATTTTTACCTTTTTCTTCAGCAACTCTTCCGTCATCAATAGACTCCTGAACAGAACCTACAATTAAGTTCACACCTAATTCTTTAATAATATCATCTCTAAACTGAATTGTTTCAGGGAAATTGTGCCCTGTATCAACGTGCATTAAAGGGAAAGGAATTTTTGAAGGATAAAAGGCCTTTTTAGCTAAATGTGTTAAAACAATAGAATCTTTACCTCCAGAAAATAAAATTACTGGATTTTCAAATTGAGCCCATACTTCTCTTAAGATATAGATGGCTTCACTCTCTAATTCATCTAAATAATTTAAATAATACTTTTTGCTATTCATTACTCAATAATTTTAATTTAGGTAATATATATTCTACTACTTGGTTAGCTGCGTCTTCAACAGACATGTTTTCTGTTTTTATCTCAATATCTGGAGCTACAGGAGCTTCGTATGGTGCCGAAATTCCTGTCATGTTTTTAATTTCTCCCGCTCTTGCTTTTTTGTAAAGTCCTTTTGTGTCTCGACGCTCACATTCTTCTACACTAGTATTTACGTAAATTTCAATAAAATTATCCCCCTTAACAATAGACTTGATATTTAATCTATCTTTTTTATAGGGAGACACAAAAGCTGCTAAAGTTACAACACCAGCATCAATCATAAGATTTGAAACCTCAGCAATACGCCGTATATTTTCTGTACGATCTTCAGGAGAAAATGTTAGATCGTTGTTGATCCCTTTACGGATATTATCACCATCTAACGTATATGTTTTAATTCCTTGTTGAAATAATTTCTGTTCAACTACATTTGCTATTGTTGATTTTCCAGAACCTGAAAGTCCTGTAAACCAAATCAAAAATGAATTATGCTGATTATATTTTTGTCTGTCTTTTCGAGAGATCTGATAATCGTGAGCTATAATATTCTCTTTCATTATTCTTAATTATGACGTTTATCTTTATCCAGTCCAAAATTAATTTTATACCAAGCTTTTTCATGCAAATAGTATAAAATCATCTTTGTAAGCACTTCAGCACCTCCAACTTTTAATCCAATCAATGGGTCTCCAGAAATTAACCAAGCTAAAGTCATTGTATCCATTGTTCCAACTATACGCCAAGTAATGGTTTTAAAAATATGCCTTTTATTACTCTCCGCCATATCGACTTTAAACCATACACGCTCGTGTAAATAGTACAAAATCATTTTAGTTGTAATTTCTGCAACTCCAATTTTTAATCCAGTTAACGGATCTCCAGATATTAACCAAGAGAGCAAAATCGTATCTAAAGTACCTACTAATCTCCAAGTAATAGCCTTTGCTATATGTCTTTTATGTGAAGTGTCTTTCATTTTCTTAACAAGTAAACACTATGCGTTTACAAAGACAAAAGTAAACATTTTTTCAAGAAAAACAATTATCCTATGGGTTTACTAGGAAATAAGGATTTAATAAGTTCGCTTTATTGTATAATAACGAACTATTAGTTTCTTTGGAAATGACTTCAACCCCAACAGCATTACAAATTGCTTGACCCGCAGCAGTGTCCCACTCCATAGTTGGAGCAAATCTTGGATACACATCGGCGTTACCTTCTGCTACCAAACAAAATTTTAATGAACTTCCCTTCGAGACAATTTCTACCTCTCTGCCATTACCCTTTAAAGTTTCAACAAAATCTAAGGTATCTTGACTCATGTGAGAGCGACTTCCCACAACTTGTACAGGATTAGAATTAGCATTTTTAGGGTATAATGCTTTAGCATGTTCTAGAATATATTCTAGAGATGTGTTATGGTCTTCTAATACTACTTTAAACCCTTCTTTATTAGCAACATCGGCGTAATACAATGTTTTAACAGCAGGGACATAAATAACACCTAAAACAGGTTTTCCTTCTGTAACAAGAGCTATATTAACAGTAAACTCACCGTTGCGTTTTATAAATTCTTTAGTTCCATCTACTGGATCCACAATCCAACATGTATTCCAGGTTTTTCGAACTTCATAATCAGTTTGTTTATTCTCTTCACTTATAATTGGAATTTCTGTAGAAATTAAAAATGAATTGATAACATCATTAGCCTTTTTATCAGCTTCTGTTAGCGGTGACTTATCATCTTTTAACTCCACATTAAAAGCGGTATCATACACTTGCATAATAACATCTCCTGCTTTTAAGGACGCCTGAATAGCAGTTTTTAGATTTGCATTCATTTATAAATTTTTAATAGCTTGTTTTAAACTAACTCTCCAATGCGGAATTTCAATATTCAAAGCTTCTTTTATCTTTGATTTATCCATAACACTAAATTGCGGACGTGCCGCAGGTGTTGGATACGCTTCTGTATTAATTGGGAATACTTTTGTTTTTGTATCTGCAATTTCGAAAATAGCATCTGCAAAATCGTACCAACTTGCTACCCCTTCATTACTGTAATGATATAAACCATAATTAGTCGAATTATCATTTATAATCTTCAACATTACAGCGGCTAAATCAGTAGCGTACGTAGGCGTTCCAATTTGGTCTGCAACCACACTTAATTCAGGTCTTGTTTCTGCCAAACGCAACATGGTTTTCATGAAGTTATTAGCATGTTCTGAATATAACCAAGATGTTCGTAAAATAAAATAAGCATCCAGGTTTTCTTGAATAGCTTGTTCTCCTTCCAACTTTGTTAATCCGTAAATCCCTAAAGGTTCTGCAATATCTGTTTCAGAATATAAAGAAGAAGATTTTCCATCGAATACAAAATCTGTAGATACATGAATTAGTTTCACATTATTATCCTTACAAGCAATTGCTAAATGTTTAGCGCCATCTTTATTGACTTTTCGCGCTAAATCCACATCCGATTCCGATTTATCTACAGCCGTATATGCTGCACAATTAATACACCAATCGATAGTGTTATTTTGAAAAAAATCAGCAACATGTTGCTGATTTGTAATATCTAAATCTTCTGAATCTGTATAAATAAACTGTAGGTTATTTTGGTCTTTAGCAACATCCTTAATACAGGCTGCTAATTGTCCGTTTCCCCCGGTAACTAAAACTTTCATTATAATTTTGCGTTTTCAAATGAAGAAGAAATAGTATCTTTTTCAGAAATTAACATTTCACTTTCGTCAATTTGCCAGTCAATATTTAAAGACTTATCGTTGTAAATAATACTCCCTTCTGAAGCTTTATTATAAAAATTATCACACTTATAAGAAAATATAGCTGTTTCACTTAAAACAACAAATCCATGAGCGAAACCACGCGGCACAAATAATTGTTTTTTATTCTCTTCGGATAAATTCACTGCAACATGTTGTCCGAATGTTGGAGAATCTTTTCTTATATCTACAGCAACGTCTAGAACTTCACCTTTAACTACGCGTACTAATTTCGCTTGCGCATGCTCCCCTAGTTGATAATGTAATCCTCTTAAAACACCACGAGACGAAAACGATTCATTATCTTGAACAAACGTTACGTCTAAATTTGTTAATTTCTTAAACGTTTCAGCATTATAAGACTCTAAAAAATAGCCTCTTTTATCTCCGAAAACTTGAGGTTCGATTATGAAACAATCTTTTAATTTAGTTTCTGTAACAGTCATTATTTTTTATTTAGTAATCCTAATAAATTCCTACCATAACCACTCTTTAATAAAGGTTGTGCTAAGGCTTCAAATTGTTCTGCAGTAATATAACCCATTTCATATGCTGCTGCTTCAATAGAACCAATTTTTAAACCTTGGCGCTCTTCTAAAACCTCAACAAATTGAGACGCTTGCATAAGTGATTGGAACGTACCTGTATCTAACCAAGCTGTTCCTCTATCAAGAATACTCACTTTAAGATTTCCTTGTTCCAAGTACACCTTGTTAACATCTGTAATTTCTAATTCACCTCTGTGACTTGGTGCAATATTTTTAGCAATCTCTACTACTGAATTATCGTAAAAATAAATACCAGGAACCGCATAATTCGATTTTGGATGTTCAGGCTTTTCTTCAATAGAAATAGCTTGTCCATTTTCATCAAAATCTACTACCCCATAACGTTCTGGATCATGCACACGGTAGGCATAAATTATTCCGCCATCAGGATCGTTATTCGCCTGTAATAATTTCCCTAAACCAGTTCCATAAAAAATGTTATCTCCTAAAATTAAGGCCACTTTATCATCTCCAATAAAATCTGATCCAATAATAAAAGCTTCAGCTAAACCATTAGGTTCTTCTTGTACTGCATATTCGAATTTACATCCGAACTTTTTTCCATCACCCAGTAAATCTTTAAACAATGGTAAATCCTTGGGCGTTGAAATGATTAATACCTCATTAATACCCGCATACATTAATGTTGACAACGGATAATAAATCATAGGTTTATCGTAAATTGGCATTAATTGCTTACTTACAGATAATGTTAAAGGGTGTAATCGTGTTCCTGATCCTCCTGCTAGAATAATTCCTTTCATCTTAGTTTTTGTATTTATTGATATACCACTCTATTGTTTTCTTAATACCGGTTTCAAAATTTTCATCGGCTTTCCAACCTAATTCATTTTCTAATTTTGTAGCATCAATTGCATAGCGGAAATCATGTCCTGCACGGTCTTTTACAAATGTAATCTGATCGGCATAAGGCTTATCTTTTGGATATATTCCATCTAAAATACCGCAAATAGTATTTACAATATACATGTTATCACGTTCGTTTCTTCCTCCAATATTGTAAGTTTCACCGAACTTTCCTTCAGCGTAAACTAAAGCAATCCCCTTACAGTGATCTAAAACATACAACCAGTCACGAATATTTTTACCATCTCCATAAATTGGAATATCCTCTCCTGATAATGCTTTTCTTATAATAGTTGGAATTAACTTTTCGTCGTGTTGTTTAGGTCCGTAGTTGTTAGAACAGTTTGTTGTTAAAACATTCATTCCGTAGGTATGGAAATAACTTCTAACCACAAAGTCAGAAGAAGCTTTAGAAGCACTATATGGACTGTTAGGCGCATAAGGTGTAGATTCTAAAAACAAACCTGTTTCTCCTAAAGTACCGTAAACCTCGTCTGTAGAAATATGGTGGAATTTATTATTCTCACATCCTTCTTTAAATTCGAAAGGTCCATTCATCCAATGTTTTTTAGCAACATCGATTAAATTAAATGTTCCAAAAATATTCGTCTGCATAAAAGCATCAGGATTTTTAATAGAATTATCTACATGCGATTCTGCAGCAAAATGTATTACTCCAGAAAATTTGTATTTATCGAATAATTCTTCAATTAAATTACGATCACAAATATCGCCTTCAACAAAAGTATAATTTGAATTACCTTCTACTTCAGATACGTTCGTTAAATCTCCAGCATAAGTTAATTTATCTAAGTTTACAAGATGAATATCTTTGTTCTCTTCCAAAAAATAAGGAACAAAATTAGAGCCAATAAACCCTGCTCCTCCGGTTACTAAAATTGAAGTTTTACCCTTCATAATTCTTTATAAATTTAATGATTTTTGATGATGCAAAAACTAAATACATAACTATAAAAGCTAGTATTGGTAATATGAGCATAGATTTCTTTTGAATTTTCGACACTTTATTACCTACCGTTTGAAACCCAGAAACAGTATCGAAAAGAACATCTTCTTCAAGCTGTTCTCTTTCAAGTCTAACCAACTGATTTCTTAACTCTATTTCTTTATTAAACAATTCAAATTCTTTGGTTACCGATTTATCTTTTTCGAAAGACAACCCATCTCCTATCGTCATGCCTTTTCTCGATTGCGATTTTGATTCTGCTTCTAAAACGGAAATATAAACTTTTTGTAATGAATCTATTTTATCTAAAGATGAATTTATACTCGTTTTTTCAATGAAATATAATTTATCCCGTTTATCCATCAATGTTTGAGAATATTTATTCTCAATTGACGTGTTTAAACCATTTTCCAAAGCTTTAAAAATATTATTTTGAAGCGCCTCTACTTTGATTTCAAATATTTTGGAAGAATATATATCCCTACCTCCTATGTACCTCTCGTAAGTATAATTACTTGCCGTAGCAGAATCCGTAGATTGTAAAAACTCTTCATATTCCAAGACTAAATCAGTCTCAGTTTCGGGCCCTTGAACCACTTGTATTGACTGAATCTTTTGAGCTTGTTCTACATCTATTTTAAAGATATTTGCAATATCACTATAGTTACTATCATCTAATAAAGTATTAAAATACTTGACATTATTTATTAGTGGAAATTTAGAGTCATAATATGGTTTTACCAACATACTAGAACTATAAACTATAGGTTTGGTTTTATCTAAATAAAAGCCAATAACAGCAAAAACAACAACTACAATCAGTATAATTTTTGCATATTTTACAACAGGCTTTAAAAGGTAAATAAACCCTTTAAAAATAGCCTTAAAGATTGACCCAATAAATTTAAAGAAATTAGAAAACCCTTTACCTATATAGTTAAACAAGACTATTAAATCGACTTCATCGTTTGAAGCTTGTTGTTTTCGTGGCAGATTAGAATTCTCTGGTAAGTTTGTGTTCATTTAAATTAGTTAAATATTTGTTTTAATATGGTTCTAGTAATCAAATAGGTTGGTTTTACTCCTGATGTTCCTAAACCTCCTGAAGCTAAAGTACCTCCTGTTTCTAACGGATTGTCACTTGCGTAATATGCATATCTCACTTTTACATCTGGAGAAATATTACCTCTAACCTTAGAAGCAGATTGAATGGCTTTCTGGTAATGCGCACCTTCCATTTCTAATCCAATAACATTCCATGTCGAATTATAAAAGAATTTTAAAATGTCTTTATTTTGAAGCGATGTTCCTAAAACAGTAATCATTGTGCCTTCCGAAACTCCAATTCCATGTCCTTCTAAATCCGATTTACTTAACTCGTTATTAAGCGGATAATTATCTGCAGTCCCTTCAAAAATATGAGCAGAAGGAATCATAATATCTCCTTTTCCGCCTTCTAAAATTCCAGCTTTTCCCATTATAGAAAGCGATTCCACATTTAAGTGTACTTTCTTACCTTCTATTTTATAAGGTTTTAAAAGTTCGTCTATAGTTTCGTAAGCTTGCTCTCCGAATGCGTAATCCATAACTAAAAGCACTGGCTTTTCTTCTTGTAATTTCGCTTGGTTTGCATCGATATCAATTTTTGAAAAATCTATTTTAGAGGTATCAAAAATCTGAACATCAATATTTGTTCCTGAGCTATCTTCAATAAAAATCATTCCTCGTTGCAACGCTTCTTTATTTACTTTATTGCGAAGCGACTTAT
The DNA here is from genome assembly GCF_042427615.1 of Formosa undariae. Classification (NCBI taxonomy): domain Bacteria; kingdom Pseudomonadati; phylum Bacteroidota; class Flavobacteriia; order Flavobacteriales; family Flavobacteriaceae; genus Formosa; species Formosa undariae. The sequence continues at coordinate 624,808 of NZ_JBHMEZ010000001.1, forward strand.
TATCTTTATGACTTATAGCCTCATACACTTCAAAAACATCCTTTTTTGAAACTAAGGTTTTTAAAGCATTTGGAGCAAAAAGCGTGTTCATTACACTGTGCATATTTGCACTAATAACATGTATAGGACGATTTAATAGCTTGTTTTTATAAAGGACCTGTTTAATGTTGTTCGCCCAAATTTCACCATGAATATGATGGCCTAAGCGTTCTCGTAACATCGGACTAAAACTAACGGTTCGTTTATCGTTATTTATAACCTCTTCTATAGCTAATTTCCCTAACCAATACACAATATGTAACAGGCGTTCAGGACGGTTTGGAGCGGAAAACTGACTATAAATATCAGTGATTTCGTTAAAAGTTCTGCCTAAAATATTCGCGGTATACGTTATTGCTATTTCTCGATCTTGTTGAGATAATTCTTCGTTTGCAAGAACTACTTTTTCTAATTTAATCCAGTCTCTTGTTGTCGTACCCTCATCATCAATAATGACGCGTTTACTAATTTTATGAGACTCTATAAATAGAAAAGTAAGGTGTGTAAGGATATCGTAAATTTCTGATCGTCCGCGAGTGATTTCAATATTCATCTGATCATCATCAATACGGTAACAATTACGACGACGTTTAGGCGGAATTATCGCTTTAAAATGAGAATTAGCGTAACCTTCGTCGCTTGTTAGATTAATATAACGACACTCTTCAATACCTATAGGTAGTCTATCAATAATATAAAGTAATCCATCTAATTCGGCCTTTTCGTCGCCAACAGAGCCATAAATTTCTGGTCTTAAAAGCAATAAAGCCTCTCTTAACGTTTCACCAGAAATGCCCATTGGTTTGTAAAATCCACGATTAAACAGATGTCTCATCGTAATATACATGCGCTCTATCGCACCTGAACTCTCTTGAGCCCGTGTTCTTTCATGATGTTTTTTATTACTCATACAAATATTTTGCATGTAAATATACTACTATTTAGTTACTTTTAAAGCATATAGCGTATCTGCAATTTTTCGGTCGTTAGATAATCTAGGTATTTTATTTTGACCTCCTAATTTCCCAATAGATTTCATATAATCCTGAAATCCATCTTTTTTAATCAAAGTAATTTTTAAAGGCTGAAGCACTTTTCCAATAATTAAATCGTAATAATAACTGTTTTGGTTTTGAAGCGATTGGTCTAAACGATTTATTAATTCGGCAAGATCTTCCGGTTCGTTTTCAAATTCTACAAACCACTCATGGAATGGCAAACCTGATTCCGGACTAATTTGTGGCGCAACAGTAAATTCAGAAATACGAATAGCTGTATCTTCGGTAGCTTCTTTCATCGCATGCTCTACTTCTTTACCAATAACATGTTCTCCAAAGGCTGAAATAAAATGTTTTATTCTCCCAGTAACTATAACGCGATACGGCTTTAAGGACGTAAAAGCTACAGTATCTCCTATATTATAGGCCCACAAACCTGCTGTAGTCGAAATTATCATAACATAATTTACATCCAACTCAACATCTTTAATTGTGAGTCGCTTTGGGTTCTCTTCAAAAAACGTATCTGCTTTTATAAACTCATAAAAAATCCCCGAATTTAATTGAAGCAACATCCCCTTTTCACCTTGCTTATCTTGATAAGCAAAGAAACCTTCACTCGCGGGGTACAATTCGATACTATCTACTTTTCGACCGATTAATTTTTCAAATTTAGCACGATAAGGTTCGAAATTTACGCCTCCAAAAATGAATAAATTGAAATTCTTAAATATATCGCCAACGGGTTTTCCTGTTTTTTCTTGAAGTTTCTCAAAATACATTTGCACCCAAGATGGAATTCCTGAAATTATAGTCATATCCTCCGGAAGAGTTTCCTCTACAATAGCATCTACTTTCGTTTCCCAGTCTTCAATACAATTTGTTTCCCAACTTGGCAACCTATTTTTCTGAAGATATTTAGGCACAAAATGAGCAACAATTCCTGATAAACGTCCAAGATTTACACCGTTTTTCTTTTCTAAAATCGGACTCCCTTGAAGAAATATCATTTTCCCATCAACAAAACTAGAGTTACCCGTTTCGTTTATATACAATAAAATAGCATTTCTAGCAGCCTCGATATGTGTAGGCATGCTCTCCTTAGTAATCGGTATGTATTTAGCTCCAGAAGTGGTCCCTGATGTTTTAGCAAAATACAAGGGCTTACCTTTCCAAAGTATATTCTCTTCTCCTGCGACAACTTTTAAAACGTAAGGTTTTAAATCTTCGTAATCACGAACAGGAACGTGTTTCACAAAATCTTCAAAAGTTTTTATATTTTGAAAATTATGGTCTTTTCCAAATTCAGTAGAAGCAGCTTCTGAAATTAAATTTTGAAATACATTTTCCTGAGTCTCCACAGGGTTATTAGCCCATTTCTGAACAGAATTATAGATATACTTCGAAAATGGTTTTGCTAATAATGCTTTTATAGAAATCATGGTTTAAAATCGATAAAATTAATTGGATTAATAGGATATCCATCACTCCACAATTCAAAATGTAAATGAGGACCTGTAGTAAATTCACCTGAATCACCTGCTGTTGCAATAACTTCTCCCGCCTTAACTAAATCGCCTTGACCCTTAGTTAAAGACGCATTGTGTTTGTAAACTGAAATTAACCCATAACTATGTTCTAAAATAAGAACAAAGCCTGTTTGCGACGTCCATTCTGCGAAAATAACACGACCATCGGCAGTGGCTTTTATAGGTGTGTCTTTTGCCACAACAATATCTACGGCGAAATGCTTATCTTTAACACTATACGGCTCACTTATTTCTCCGCTTACGGGTGGAAATAAAACGAAATTTGCAGCCGTAGTTGCCGAATCGAAAAGATTGTATTTATCTTCTTTATCTACTTTTTCTCTTAATAAAGAATCGGCTCTTGTCGGGTTTAAATCCACTTGGCTTGCTTCATATTTAGTCGCCGCAATAATAGAATCTTTATTAATATTAGGAGTCGAAACATCGCCTTCTAAAACTTTCTTAATAGACGCATAAAATTGTTCGTTGTCATGCAATACTTGCTGTATCGAATCTGTTCTAAAATGTAATTCGGTGGCGGACTTTTTTAATACTGAAGAAGAATATCCTGGGATATATTCTCGTAACGGCGTATAGGCTATTAAAAGCGTTGTTGCTGTAATTAAAAAGATCGTTAATAACGAGAGTACAACAAATACATTTAATCGATTAAGTTTAAACGATAAACGCTCTTCAAAAGTGTCTTCGTTTAAAATAACAAGGCGATACTTATGCAGTAACTTACGTGTTATTTTTTTCTTTTTAGTTTTCTTTTGATTCATCTTAAAAACAAAATTAAAGAATTTAATTGCACGAAACCTTTATGTTTTCCTAAAATTCTTATATTAACATTAATATTAAACTATAATTATTACCTTTGTTTTTTAAACATAAAAGAATATGATTTCTCAAGGAATATTTTTAATGATTGGAGCTCCTCAAATAATCTTAATTGTAGTAATTGTTTTATTACTTTTTGGAGGTAAAAAAATACCTGAACTTATGCGCGGCTTAGGAAGCGGTATTAAGGAATTTAAAGATGCCTCGAAAGAAGAAGAAAGCCAAGATGAAGGCTTTAAAAAAAGTAAAAAAGAATAATACATTCAGTATACAAAAAAAGCCAACAATTACTTGTTGGCTTTTTTTGTGTCTTATTTTTTAAAGCAATTAATCGAATTTTATAGATTTCATAATCGCATCCAATTCGAAAACATAATCACGTTTTTCTACTGAAGGTGCAAACGTAAACCCTTCGATAACAAGTAATCTATTGTTTGCCTTATCTTCAATAATATAGTTTATAAAAGGCCCGGACATAAAAGCATTTTTCACATCCCAAATTCCTTTAGTTTCAATAACAGGTTTATCGTCTATAGTTGTATGAAATAAATAAGGAGCATATGCTTTTTCTGTAATCATAAATGTACCCTCTGTAGGACCAGGGATATGAACTTTCCCAATAGAATCTCTAATCTTTATAACCTGTTGCACTAAACTATCGTTTTGAGTTACCGCATTTAATGGTAATTCGTATAACATTATGTTTTGTGTACCTGTCGTTATATCTTTTCTTAACCAGAAAAAATTCTTGTCTTTTTTCGCAATTCTATATGCTGTAGGAAGATCTATTTTAACACCTAAAGCCTTTTCAATAGTATCGATTTTAAGTAAAGACAATTTAATTCTGCGTTGTTTTTCTTTTATTTCTTGACTTTTAAAAGCTTCTATAATTTTAGGAGCATTAGATTTTAATTGCTCTATAACCTCTTCTTCTGTTTTACCTGAAACAACCACAACTTTTTGAGGAATAGCATATATATTTTTACCGAATTTTACGGAAGATGCTTTATTTGGACCAACTTCAACTCTTAATACCGTTCTGTTTTTTGTAACAAACCCACTAAACACTTGAGTAGGAATCTGACTTAAAGAAAATAATGGTTCGTCTTGAGGTAGTCCATCTACGGGAGCCGCCATAATCTCTCTAATACCTTCACCAACCTTACCTTGCCATAAATCGTTATCGACAACAACAGATAAATTATTCAAATTTCCAGAAGATTCTGACAATAATTTTTGGTTGCCTTTTTTATCTCCTTTACAGCTACTAAGAACTAAAAGTGCAGATACAAAAAATAGAATTTTACGCATAATGTTTAGTTTTTTAAGAATTATTAGCCCTTAGATATCTTTAAGGACATTCCTGGTTTTAAACGACTACCGCTAATATCGTTCCATTCTTTAATATTTTCTACAGAAATTCCAGAATATTTTTGAGCTATGCTCCACAATGAATCTCCTTTTTTAACAATATAAGTGTTTTCGACAGATTTATTTGCAGATGCTGTAGATGTCGTACTAGGCGTTGCTCCTGAATTTCTTGGGTAAATTGTTAACCGCTGACCAATACTTAAATTATTACTTCTAAGTCCGTTCCATTGTTTAATCTGACTAACACGAACACTGTAATTTCTAGCAATTTTACCTAAATAATCTCCTGAGCGTACAGTATATCTTGTCTTCGTTTCCGAATCGACAAACTGAGGTAAGGGCTTTTCTCTCTTGTCGAATTCTGCTTTAGCATAAGCATAAATCTCTTCTTCATTAGCCACAAAAGGTCCAATAGCTCGCACTGGCAAACGTAACGTATAAGTTTCATCTTTAATAAACGGAATCACATCCAATTTATAAGCCGGATTTAAAAACTGAAGCTCTTCAATTTTAACTCCTGTAAGCTCTGAAACCTGGTCTAAAGTTATCATTTGTTTCACGTGAAGCGTATCGGTTTCAATATATGCAAATTCAGGTCTTATCCTAGAAAATCCAAGTTCTTCAGCATATTCAAAAATATACATCGTCGCTAAAAAAGCAGGTAAATATCCAGCCGTTTCACGAGGTAAGTAGTTTCTAATATTCCAGTAATTTTCATAACCACCAGAACGTCTGATTGCTTTAGTCACGTTTCCTGGTCCAGAATTATATGCCGCTAAGGCCAAATCCCAATCGCCAAAAACACTATATAATTTAGAGAGGTATTTAGCGGCTGCTTCGGTAGATTTTAAAGGATCGCTACGTTCGTCTACATAACTACTAACATCCAACCCATAATACTTTCCTGTTGGGTACATAAATTGCCATAAACCCGTTGCACCAACTCTAGATTTAGCTCTGGGTTTTAAAGCTGATTCTACAATCGATAAATACTTTATTTCTAAAGGCAAGTCGTAGTTGTCTAATTCTCTCTCGAACATCGGGAAATAATACTCACTTAATGCCATTAGCTTTTGAAGTGAATTTCTACGACGCTTTAAATACGATTTAATTACACTTTCTAAACCTGGATTGTACTCCACATTGAAAGGTGTTTTTGCGTCTAATTCTAATAACCTTTTTTTAAGGGTATCGGTATTTAGTTCTGGATAATCAACAGCATCGTAGGTAAGTTCTGTAACCGATTCGTAAATAGAATCGTAAAGTGAATTACTGTATAATTCGTCTAACCATAATTGGTCGACTTTTGCAGAGTATTTATGATCTCTAAGATTCTCAAGACTTAAAGAATCTATAGCAGGCTTAATGGCTTGCTTGTAGTAGGTTTGCCCATCTATAATCGTATCGACTACATGGTCTTCTCCAGATCGCAACTTATCTTCGGTCACGAGCTCTGTTACAGCCTTAACAACTAAAGTATCTTGTTTTAGATCGTTTACAATTAAAGTAATTTGCCCTTTAGGAGATAGCGTATCTCGCTGTATTGTGGTTGTTGTTTGGGAACCCCGACTTACTTTTAATGTCAGGGAATCTTGAGCATAAAAACAAGTAATATGTAAACATGCAATAAAAAATAAATACGAATTTAGTCGGTGCTTCATCAATAAAACCATTAGTTGGATATAACGTCGAGCCGGCTAAATTCGTATTTTTATACTGAAAAAGGAAACTATAAGTTATAAAACTGTAAAGCTTTCAGTATTTAAATTAGAAATTAGTCTAAAATTGCTGCAATACCAGGAAGCGTTTTACCTTCTAAACTCTCTAACATCGCACCACCACCTGTACTTACATAACTCACTTTCTTTTCGAAACCGAATTGTTTTACAGCAGCAACAGAATCACCTCCACCTACTAAAGAAAAGGCTCCATTTTTAGTTGCTTCGGCTATAGAATTTCCTAAAGCGATCGTACCATTTGCAAAAGTTGGTAATTCGAAAACACCTAAAGGTCCATTCCATAAAATTGTTTTACTCTCTAAAACTACTTTATTAAAGTTTTCAATAGATTTTGGTCCAGCATCTAAACCTTGCCATCCATCAGGAATTTCTGTTACATCGACAACTTTAGTTTCTGCATCGTTACTAAACGCATTAGCAGCAAGAACATCTACAGGAAGATGTATTTGTACATTTTTCTCTTTGGCTTGCTTTAATATATCTAAAGCCAATTCCATTTTATCGTCTTCACAAATTGAATCACCCACTTTTCCTCCTTGTGCTTTAATGAAGGTAAATGTCATACCTCCACCAATAATTAAGTGATCTACTTTATCTAAGATATTTTCGATAATTGTAATTTTCGAAGATACTTTAGCACCTCCTAAAACAGCTAAAATTGGTTTTTCACCAGTTTCCATTACTTTTTGTATGCTCTCTATTTCTTGAGCTAATAAATAACCGAAACATTTATTTTCTGGGAAAAATTTAGCAACTATAGTTGTAGAGGCATGTGCTCTGTGCGCTGTTCCAAACGCGTCATTTACATAAATATCACCTAATTTAGAAAGTTGTTCTGCAAACTTTTCGTCTCCAGCAGTTTCTTCAGAATAGAAACGTAAATTTTCTAATAATAACACTTCTCCAGGCTGTAGAGCCGCAACTGCAGCTTCAGCTTCTTTACCAACACAATCAGAAACAGTTTTCACTGCTACTCCTAAAACATTAGAAACTTCTTCACTAATATGTTTTAAAGAAAATTGTTCTTGAACACCTTTTGGTCTTCCTAAGTGAGACATTAAAACACAGCTTCCACCATCTTCTAAAATTTTAATAATTGTAGGTTTTGCAGATACTATTCTTGTATTATCTGTTACTTTAAAGTCCTCGTCTAAAGGGACATTAAAATCTACTCTAATTAATGCTTTTTTATTATTAAAATCGAAATCATTAAGTGTTTTCATCCTAGAAATTTTTGATGTTATTCTACAAATGTAAACAATAATAAACAGCTTTAAAACGTGTTTTTTTACGAAAACGTTTTCTATTTTAAAAGATTTTTAAAAAATTAGGATTACAATACTTAAAATACAGATAAAACTTAATTTTTAACTTAAAAGTATCTCTGATTTAAATCTTAGCTTTAATTAAAAAATATTTAGTTTTGTGTCATGTTATTTAAAGATATTTTAGGTCAAGATCATATTAAAAACCATTTAACACAAAGTGTCGATAATGGTCGTATTCCGCATGCGCAATTATTTGTTGGTCCAGAAGGCTCCGGTACTCTGCCTCTTGCTATTGCGTATGCTCAATATATTTTGTGTAAAAATAGCGACGGCGAAAACAATACAGGAAACGAAAGCTGCAATCTAAAATTTAATAACATTTCCCATCCCGATTTGCATTTTGCATTTCCTGTGACAACGACAGATCGTATAAAATCACACCCTGTATCTTCTCACTTTTTAACCGAATGGCGTCAATTACTAAAAGAACAACCTTACGGAAATCTTTTCGATTGGTATAAAATGTTAGGTGTAGACAATAAACAAGGTCAAATTGGTGTAGATGAAGCTCAAGATATTGTAAAATCATTGTCTTTAAAAGCGTACGAAGGTGGTTATAAGGTGATGATTATTTGGATGGCTGAGAAAATGAATCCTGCCGCTTCAAACAAATTATTAAAACTGATTGAAGAGCCTCCAGAAAAAACGGTATTCATTCTAATTTCTGAAGAAGAGCAGAATATTATAAATACGATTCGGTCACGATGTCAAGTGTTACATTTTCCAAGGCTCTCGGAAGACGTTATTGTAAAAGCACTTGTAGACGCGTATCATATAAAAGAATCTGAAGCAACAAAAATTGCCAATCAGTCTAACGGAAATTACAATAAAGCCTGCGATTTAGTATATCATGATTCCGAAGATACCCAATTTGAAGACTGGTTTGTCCTTTGGGTAAGAAGTGCATTTAAAGCAAAAGGTAATAAAGCCGCTATTCACGATCTTATAAATTGGAGTGAAAACATTGCAAAAACCGGTAGAGAAACACAAAAACAATTTTTACATTTTTGTATGGACTTTTTTCGCCAAGCCATGTTGCTAAATTACGGAGCGAACGCGCTTGTTTATCTGGAACCAAAAACAGCCTTTAAATTAGAGAAGTTTGCACCATTTATTCACAGTGGAAATATTATGGATATTTATGAAGCGCTTCAGGATGCCATTTATCATATTGAACGTAACGGAAATTCTAAAATAGTACTGACAGATTTATCTATAAAGCTAACGCGTTTACTACATGCAAAACAAGAATAAGCAGCTATGAAAATTATTTTAAATCACAGTGCAGAATTACTTATTCTTATCTTTTTAATCATAACGTTTTTAATGAGTGTTATAGATAAATTAACCGATTGGAAAGGTAACGTTGCATTTTTAAAATCTCATTTTGCCAACACCTTTGTACCTCCATTAATACCAATAACATTATTAATTATTCTAATTTTAGAAGTGCTAACCACTGTCTTTTGTAGTCTAGGAATTTTTGAAATTATTGCAGAAAAAAACACAAGTTATTCACTTGTTGGTTCTATAATTTCATGTGTTATACTTTTACTATTTTTATTAGGACAGCGCATCGCCAAAGACTTTGATGGTGCAAGACATATTACAATATATTTTATCGTTTCTGTTTTTGCTGTTTTTCTATTCCAAAACTAAAATACCCAGTTCTTATCTTCCATAAAAATATTCGTTTCTAGCGCCGTTTAAGTAGTTATATTTTTTGTTTAAAATCTCCTTTTTTTTAAACTTTTAAAGTTCTGTAAATTTAAAAAAATACAATCTAAAAACAACACTTATTAAACTAAAAAACAACAAGTTACAAAGGTTTTAATTTTGAACCAAGTGTATAAAAAAAGCATTAAATTCTCAACCTAAAGTTCAAAAATTTAATGCTCTATTTTTTTTATAACTTACTCTAAAAAAAGGAGTGTTATTCTTCAACAAACGTATAAGACACCTTATCCGTTTCTGTTACTCTAAAATAACCATAAGGATAGTTTTCTTTATTTGTAATATTTATACAATTACCTAATAATTCCACTGGTGCTGGAGTAAATGGATTTCCAGAACTACCGGACTGATTGTTAAGGATTCCTATATAATTATAATATTCTTTAGTTACATTGTAGATATTTATATCCACGACATCTCCAGGCTGAAATTCATCTTCTTCTTCATCTCCACGTTTTTCATAGATCAAATGGATTTCATTTCCATTTAAAAACTCATCTGAAACAGTTACCAAATCAGGGAAAAAATCGCTTGTGTCTTGGTATTTTAAAATATAAAAATTGGTTTCATCTACTGGGTCGTCAAAATACACATTTACCTCTAAAGCATCAGGATCAAATCCATCGTCTTTAGTTTGTGTTACGTTAGTAATAGGCGTTGTAGAAAGTAACGTTTCTGTCGCTGTAAATGTTTCGTCTTCATAAACCACATTTAAGGTATACACATCATTTAAAATGGCTCCAAAAGCATTGGTTGTATACGTTCCGTTTTGCTGATCTTCAAAAACAAAAACTGTATTATCACTAGCCCTAGTTACACTAACTGCTGCACCTGTTACTGCATTAGGTAAATCTGTTTCGAAATATGGCGTTGTGGTACTTAATTTAATAGTCTGATTCATGCCAGAGGTTCCCTTTTCCCAATCTAAAGAGGCTTCAATTACAAGTCTTGGCTCGGCTGTCGGCACCTCTACGTCTACAACATCTGTACACGACACAACCATAGTAATTAGACTTAAAAGACAAATATATGTGATGTTTTTCATGATGATTTAAAATTTGAAATTATACGTTACAGAAGGCACTATTCCGAAAATAGCTGTCCGTGTAGCTTCGTTTACACCGGTTTCAAGATTTTGACCGAAAGAAATAGAGGCTGCATTTTTACGGTCGTAAACATTATAAATACTAAAAACCCACTCCCCTTTCCATCTGGCATCAGGTTTATTATTTGGCTTAAATGTTGCCGCCAGATCTAATCGATTATAAGCAGGTAATCGGTTAGAATTTCGGCTGTCGTATACTGGAGACGATAAACCTTCATATTCATACTGACCTAAAGGATAGGTTGTAGGACGGCCCGTTTGAAACACAAAATTACTACTAAAACTCCATTTATCTGTCAGTTTATAGCTTCCGGTTACAGACACATCGTGTGTTCTATCGTATGCTGTACTGTACCATTCTCCGCCATTAATACCAGGACCATTAGCATTTCCTCCAGGTGTGTTTTGCTCAGATTTAGAAAGCGTATACGCAAACCAACCAGTAAAACGTCCTCTATTTTTTCTGAATAAAAACTCCCAACCGTAAGCCCTAGATTCTCCTGTTAAAATTTGGGTTTCAATATTATTTTGAGCTATTAAACTTGAACCATCTATATAATCAATTCTATTATCTACGGTTTTGTAATACACTTCTGTCTCTATTGAAAACAATCCGTTTTTAAGCTCTTTAAAATATCCAGCTGAATATTGATTTGCCATTTGCGGATCTATATATTCTCCACTTGGTGTCCACACATCTAAAGGTGTTGCGTTTGCCGTATTAGACAATAAATGTAAATATTGCGCAATTCTAGAATACCCCAGTTTAAACGAAGAGGTTTCATTTAACTCATATGCTAAACCTAAACGCGGTTCAAAATTCGAAAAGGTTTTTATAGACTCTCCTCTTGAATAATCAACTTCTCCCGTTTTTGTCCCTTCCTGATAAATCCCTAACGACTCATTAAAAACAACTGGTTGATCATTTTCGTAAACCGACATTGGTTGTCCGCCTAAGCGATTAAAAAAGCTAAAACGCAAACCTGCTTGAACGTTTAATCGATCAGAAAATTTATGTTCTGCATTGACATAAACACCACCTTCGAAAGCGCGTTTTTCATCTAAAATATTTTCATTAATTGCAGAGTTTTCATCTGTAGGTTTTACTTCACCCGGATTGAAATTATAATTGATTCCACTTACACCAAAATCGATAGTTGTTTTATTATTTAGGTAATATTTAAAATCGTATTTCGCATTGAAATTTTTAATATCAGAATCCCAATCTAATCCGATAAAACCTAATGTAAGTTTATAATTATACATACTGTAAATTAATGATAAGTTTGAAAATAGCTTATCGTTAAACACATGATTCCAACGTAAATTCAACGATGTATTCCCATAGGAGTTCTCGAAAGAATCCGAGAATTTCAAAATATCTCTTCCGAAATATCCCGATAAATACAATTTATTATTGTTATTGATTTCGTAATTTCCTTTAGCATTTATATCGTAAAAATAAGCGGTATTATCCTGACCAGCCGCCTTAAGAAATAAATGAGCATAAGACGAACGTCCTGCAACAATAAACGACCCTTTATCCTTCAACATCGGTCCCTCTACCGCAAGTCGGCTTGAAATAAGACCAATTCCACCCGTTAAATTATAATCTTTACTATTCCCTTCTTTCTGACGAATATCGAGTACAGAAGACACACGGCCACCGTAATTAGACGGTATATTACCTTTATACAGCTTTACATCTTTAACAACATCGGCATTAAACACCGAAAAGAACCCGAATAAATGCGATTCGTTAAAAATAATAGCCTCATCTAACAATACTAAGTTTTGATCTGTAGCACCTCCACGAACATTAAACCCATTAGAACCTTCTCCGTTATTCGTAACACCAGGTAAGAGCTGTATGGATTTAACCAAATCAACCTCGCCTAAGACAGCAGGAATGGTTTTAATTGTAGAACTTTTAATTACAGAAACACTCATTTGAGGATCTCTAATATTTGCCTTTTCAGATTCCTCGGCAGTGATTACAACTTCGTCTAAAGCCATACTATCCTCTTGCAGTTCGAAAGAATGATTTTGGTTTTCATTTAACTGAACCTCTTTAGTTATTGTAACATATCCCAGATAAGAAACCACGAGTTTATACGTTCCTTTGGGCGCAGAAAGCGAATAAAACCCGTACGCATTAGTAACGGTTCCATTACTAGTGCCTTCTAAATATACCGAAGCCCCAAAAACGGTTTCTCCATTAGCAAAATCTTTCACTGTTCCGCTTATAGAAATCTTTTCTTGAGAATACATGAGCACCGTAAGAAGGAGAAAGCAAACACTAAATATCGTTTTCATATAGTAGTTTAGTATTAAAAATTGAATACAAATCACGTGAATTTAAATTGTATATCACTGTAAAAAAGAACTCAAATCAATTAAAAGTTAACACAATCGGATAAATTAATTTTAGTGTTTAAGTAACACACATTAAAAGCATCACAATTGTTAGACATAAAAAAAGTCAAACACGAAAATCATGTTTGACTTTTTATAATAAGATTATAAATGAATTTATTTCTTATAAGAATCGTTTAAAGCTTTAACAAGTGTTGCTGTTAAATCGTCTCCTTCTTTTCCGTACATAACACTTCCAGCATCATTACTTCCTAATATGAAATCGTAAGAATTAGATTTTCCGTAATCTTTTACGAAAGTTCTTACTTTAGAAATTAAAGAATCAATTTCTTTTTGGCTCTCTGCAGCGATTTGTTGCTCTGCCATTTGAATTTGTTGTTGTAACATTTGTTGTTTTTGCCCTAACTGTTGGTAACGCTCTTGTGCTTTATCTTGAGCCATAGAATTTGCTTGCGCTTGAAATTCTTGATATTCCGCTTGAAAAGATTGCGCTAAACTATCTGTAGTCTTATTAGACGCATCAATCAATGTTTTATACTTTGCTTCAACATCAATTTTTTCTTGATATTCGTTTACCAATTTAGAATTGTCTACAAATCCAATTTTTTGTGTTTGCTGACAAGAAGCCATAGTAATTAGTGTAATTACTAATAAAGATATTTTTTTCATTTTATTTTAAATTTATTTCTGAAAACAAAAATAGAAAAGTTACGCAGATAATTGAATTAATATTAAGGTATTAAACCATCATCACCGTTATTTATTAAAATTAAAAGATAAATAAGTTTTTTTTATCAAAAACAGATTCACCAGAAGCGCTTTAAAGCAGAATTTTAAAAATCGCACACAATATTAAGTCAGGCAGATAAAAACTTCCTTAAATCGCTTTATTTTGAGTTTTTACTCAATTTTAGCCACATAAATCAATGAAGAGTACTCTCCAGACTGTTTTGCCTTTAAATTCGATTGTAACCCAATTTTAAACGCCTTTACAAAATTCATTTTACCTGATTTATATTTTTCTGAAAGTAAACACACGTAGAATGCATCAAAAATCATTGGAAGTGTATTTACAACTTTAAACTGTTGCTTTCCTAAAACTCTAGATATTCCTGTTTGAGAAAAATGCCACAAATGTCGAGGCACATCAAAAGCAGCCCAAAACGATTTATAATATTGCGCATCATAACTTTTAAAATTTGGGACTGCAATAATTAGAACACCACTTGGTTTAAGAAGCCTCTTATAGTTTTCGATATGTGAATCTAAATTTGGCAAATGTTCCAAAACATGCCAAAGCGTAATTACATCGAAACTATGATCTTTTAACGTATTCATTTTAGAGGGATCGTAAACCGTATCCCCTACTTTATTTATTGCTAGTTGGCGTGCATCAACATCGGGCTCAAGACCACATGCTTCCCATCCATTAGTTTTTGCAATTTGTAAAAAATCTCCTGTACCACAACCTACATCTAAAAGCGTTTTCTCTTCTGAACTAAAACTATTAATTAAACTTAATTTCCGTTTTAAAGCAATTCCTTTTACAACATGATATGCTTTTTCAAATAGATTTCGCTTAGAATCTGTGTGCGAAATATAATCTTCACTCTTATAATATTTACCAAGTACTTCTTCCTTTGGCTGTGGAGAGGTTATTAAAATATCAAGATTAGCATCCTGATATAATTCAAAATATTCTCCAGAAACAGAATAATCTTTACATTTTAAATACACATTGTCGGCTGTTATATTCATAAACTTTAAAACAGAAATCTCTACATTTTAATTGTAGAGATTTCTAATTATTGATACGTAAAACATTTTATTTTAATCAAGATTTAAAACGTTCCACGTGGAACATTAAAAATTATCTTCCCATATAAACAAGTAAAACCGAAATATCATTTGGAGAAACTCCACTAATTCTAGATGCTTGAGATATACTTGTTGGCTGAATTTTTCTTAGCTTTTCACGCGCCTCATAACTCATAGATTTAATCTGCGAGTAATCGTAATTTGAAGGTATTTTTATATCTTCTAAACGCGTTAACTTATCGGCATTATTCTTTTCCTTTTCAATATATCCAGAATACTTGACTTGTATTTCTGTCTGCTCTATAATCTCTCGATCTAAATCATGTTCCGAAATATACTGTTCCACTTCCTCGATTTTACGCACATCATCCATTTCAATATTAGGACGCGCAAACACTTTAAAAAGCTTTCCTGACTGATTAACAACTGCAGAGTTTTTACTTTCCAAAATAGGATTTATAACATCTGCCTTCACACTTAAATCTTTAAAAAACTGAACGAATTTATCAGATTTAGTATGTTTATCTTCCATACGAATTAAACGTGCTTTAGAAGCTAAACCAATCTCATACCCTTTCGGTGTTAATCTAAAATCGGCATTATCTTGCCTAAGCAATGTTCTATATTCTGCTCGAGACGTAAACATTCTATACGGTTCTTCTGTACCTTTTGTAATTAAATCGTCTATCAAAACACCAATATATGCTTCGTTACGTTTAAGCACAAACTCTTCGCGTTCTTGAACTTTAAGACTCGCATTTATACCAGCCATTAATCCTTGAGATGCGGCTTCTTCATAACCTGTAGTTCCATTTATTTGACCAGCGAAATACAGACCCTCAACTAACTTCGTTTCTAAAGTATGTCTTAACTGTGTAGGCGGAAAATAATCATACTCGATAGCATAACCAGGTCTAAAGAATTTTACCTTTTCAAAACCAACCACCGATCGTAATGCTTTAAACTGAACATCCTCCGGAAGCGATGTAGAAAATCCATTCACATAAACCTCACACGTATTCCAACCTTCCGGCTCGATAAATAATTGATGACGATCTTTATCTGCAAAACGGTTAATCTTATCTTCTATTGAAGGGCAATATCTTGGCCCTAAACTTTTAATTCGACCATTAAACATTGGCGAACGATCGAAGCCTTCGCGCAATAAATCATGAACCAAAGTACTCGTGTATGTCATATAACAAGACCGCTGATTGGTTAATGGTTTTGTGATATTAGAATACGAAAATTTCTCCGGAACTACATCTCCTGGTTGCTCAGACATTTTAGAATAATCTAAAGAACGTCCATCTACACGAGGAGGTGTTCCCGTCTTCATTCTTCCTGATTGAAAGCCTAAATCTACAAGCTGCTCCGTGATTCCAGTAGCAGCTCTTTCACCAGCTCTACCTCCACCAAAATTCTTATCACCTATATGAATTAAACCATTTAAAAACGTTCCGTTAGTAAGCACAACAGACTTCGCTTTTACCTCAATTCCTAAAGATGTTTTTACACCTGCCACTTTACCGCCTTCTATAATTAATCCAGAAACCATGTCCTGATAGAAATCTAAATTAGGAGTTCCTTCCAACATCATTCTCCAATCTTCAGCAAAACGCATCCGATCACTTTGAACTCTTGGGCTCCACATTGCAGGTCCTTTAGACTTGTTCAACATCTTAAATTGAATCGCAGAAGTATCACTAACAATACCACTATAACCACCTAAAGCATCAATCTCTCTTACAATTTGACCTTTGGCAATTCCACCCATTGCAGGGTTACAAGACATTTGTGCAATGTTTTGTAAATTCATTGTAATTAACAATGTACTACTCCCCATATTCGCAGCCGACGCGGCAGCTTCGCTACCCGCATGACCTGCTCCAACTACAATTACATCGTAAACTTTATCAAACATTTAATTCAATTTATTATTAAAATTTATACAGTGTTCCACGTGGAACAATCCGAAATAAGACCTACTACTAATCTAATCTAGATAAGTAATATTCTTCTTTAGCTCTCATCAATTCAGCATCAGCATCCGTCTTATCCTTATACCCACAGTAATGTAAAATACCATGAATAATCACACGATGAATCTCGTCTTCAAACTTGGTTTTAAAATCTAAAGCATTATCGCGAACGCGTTCAACAGACACGTAAACGTCTCCATGAACTTCCTTACCTATACAATAATCAAAGCTAATCACATCCGTTAACGTGTCATGATCTAGAAATTCTACATTCAATTTATGTAGATATTCATCATTACAAAAAATATAATTCACCTCTCCTTCTTTACAGCCTTCTTCTATAATAGTCGTAATAATCCAATTAGCTAACTTGTCTTCATTAGCTAATTCAAAATCGGTTTCGTAATTAAAATATATCATGATTAATTCTTAAAATACTGTTGCACTTTTTGCTTAAAACTATTCTGCAAAGGTAGGACTTGTCTATTTAATATTTCAGTAGTATTAAAATATTGTTTGGCCTGCGGTAATTTATCTGAAGTAGAATTAGAAAACGTGCTAGAATTACTTTTAGACTCTCGCTTATCATCTTGATCTTGCTTAAAAGTTGCTTCTTCTAATTTTAATAATTGATGTTCAAAATTCAACATTTTCTCTAAAGTCTTTTCAGTAAATCCATCATTTAATAATTGCATTTCTACAGCTTCCATATCTTTTATTAAACGATACCCTTCAGGTGTTAAACCTTCTTTTTCTAAACGCTCCTCTAACTGATTTCTCAGTTCTTGTTGTCGTTGATAAATACCAAACAATTCTCCACTCATATCCTCATTAGATCGTTTGCCTTCACCAGATTTACTACCTTGTCCTTGCTTACCTTCTTTACCCTGTTCTGAACTTTCACCTTCAGCCCCTTGACCAGATTTACCACCTTCCCCAGACTCACCATCTTTCTTTCCTTTCTCACCCTTCTCGTTTCCTTCACCAGGCATTTGCTTTTTCATTTGTTTATTTAACTCCTCCTGACTCATAATAATGTCTTGAAGCTGACCTTCGCTCTGACCAGATTTTTTCCCCTCAGAGCCTTGTCCTGAAGATGGAGAAGCATTTAATTGATCCTCCATATTATCTAAAATAGTACTCAACAAATCTGCAAGTACATTAGCCGAAGAAAACACATGTTGTTGCGATGATACCCCTTGAAAAATTTCATTTTCAGAAAACTCTTCAAGTGATAAATCTAAATAATAATAGATTTCAGTAATTTCATTATTTATAGGTTCAGATAACATAGGTTGACGAAGAGACAATGAAAACAAACTATCATCTACATGCTCAAAATATTCTCTTAGATCATGTTGCTTTCTTAATTTTTGAGCATAGTTATTATGGTTAATTTCTATACTTTTAAACTGATTCATTAACGCTTCCTCATCAAAAGAAAAGATTAATAAATTATCTAAAATCTGACGAAGCATATCGGCATCTTCTTGCATTTGTTCGCCGCCATCCATTTCCATAGACTGCTGAATAGACGCACTCATTTCTTTCATTTTTTGCCCAGATTGCTTTTGCTTCTTTTTAGCCTTTTCTTCTGACTTCTCAGGCGAATCATTGTCTTTGGATTCACTATCTTTCAATTCTTCTGACGCTTCCTTTTGAAGCTTGTCTACCTCCGATTCAGACTTTTCATCACGAGGCACATCCATTGGTTTTTTAAGCTCTTTATTCTCCTTTTGTAAAGCCTCTAATTCCTTTTTAAATTCATCAAACTTATCATTCAGCTCGTCTTGCTTTTCAGATGTATTTTGATCTTTAGGTTTATCAGCTTGTTTTAATTGTTCTTCGCCTAAATGCTCTAAATCCTGTTGTAATTTTTCCGTTTTTTTAGCAACATAGAATCGTTTAGTCAATTCAACTAACTGTTCTAAACTACGCTTCTGCCGCTTGTTTTGTTTACTTAGATATTTATACTTTTCAGAAAGTTCTTCTTCACTAATTTTATCCTGAAGTTTCTCTAATTCTTTAAGTAAACGCTCGTCTTGTTTTAACTGTTCTTCATTTTCTTTTAAACGTTTTTGAAGGTCTTCTTTTAAAGGATCATCTTTATTTTCTTTATCGAATTCTTCCAAATTATCCTGAAAAGATTTGTTGAAATTTTTCATCATCTTTTCCTGCTCCTTCTGACGTTTAAGAACATCTTTAATTTGCTTTCTATCGTTAAAATTTAAGCTCTTTTTTGTCTTCCGCGTTTTCGAAATATCGTCCAGAATTTTTTGATTTTCATCGTATTTCTCTAACGAATTATTAAAATCCTCTATACCAGACTGTTGTTGTTTTAAAAGTGTATTTTTGGTTTCGCTTTTTGTTTTTTCACGATAATTAAAAACCTCACTTTTTTTACGTTTATAACCATGTAATTCATCAGTATCAAACACTTCAAAATACAAACTATAAGATACACCTTCTTCCAACTGCAACTGATTAGGAAAAGCAGTTACAAACTGATCGACATTAGAATTAGAAATAGACATTGGTATAGTTGATTTCTGAGATTCATTATCAGTCTCAAAATAGACTAAATTTAATTTCCGAAGTCCATAATCATCACTCGCCTGTCCTTTAAAATACATCGTTTTTAAATCGACAGTATCACGAATCATTTCCACTTTTAACTCTGGAAATTGATCCTTTATCACATCTATAGAAAAACTTAAATTTTCGTAATTAGTAAGATTTTTATTACTTGTACTCAAGCTGTAATTAAAATTCGAAACCAACTGTTTAGACCCTTGAAAACTATTTTCTTCTTTTTTAAAAGCAATAGTATCCACAGCAAATAAATGCACGCGATCGGTAGCTTTCGTTTTTAATTTCCAAGTCACTTTTGTTCCTTCAGGAACAGTAGCATTCCCTGTACCTTTTAAAACCTCATCTGCTTTTTGTGTATAACTCGGATAATCTAAAACCATATCGAAACCCAATAGCGTTGGAACCTCAACAATCGATAATTTATAAGGTTTAGAACGTACGCCATTTGCCTGAAGTTGAAACGTGAGATCCGTTTTTGGTTTATTAAAAACATATTCAAATTCTCCAGAACCTAAATCTTTTAAAATGTAGGTTTCGTTATCAAACGTGATTTCCGCTTGTTCAGGAATTACAGATCCTGCAGTATTTATATGAAGTTTAAAATCTTTGTTCTCTACTCCATTTAGATTTTCATTCAAAACAAAAAACTGAAATGGTGCAGGAGGTTCGTAAGCCGTTTTATAATCTACTACCCTTTTATAGCTATCCGTAAACCAATTCATTTTTCCAAGAGCAACAAAAATCAATAACAGACACACCGGGAGAATCGCGTATTTCAAATATTTTAAATTCTGATTGAAATTAACGGCTAATTTAAAAGGCACCGGACTTAACTCTGAAGCTTTCTGATTTATACTCGCTAATAACAATTCCGACTTCGAGCTATCGTTATGAAGTTGTAAAACATTCAATAATTTATCGTTCACTTCTGGAAAATGATTTCCAATTAATTTAGAAGCTTCTTCGTAATTAATTCCTTTTTGAAGTTTGAATAATTTAGTAATTGGAAATAATATGAATTTCACGAAAAGTAAAACTTCAACCAAAATAAACAACCAGAATAAAATAGCCCTAGCAGTTTGACTTAACCATAAAAAATGTTCGACCAACAGCGTGAGTAGAAAATACAAAAGTCCGATTGAAAAAAACAAAATAGCACCCTTTATAAGTTCGTTCGTGTAATAACGTCTTATAAAACGTTCAAGTTTTTGTACTATAATTTTAAAATTATCCAATCTACCGTTTATTTAACTTACTAATCTACAATAATATTTTTAGCTATAATAGTCTGCAAATGTAACATTCTGTTAAATTGAAATTCATAAAATCATTTTCTCTTTTGTTAAATCTTTCATCTTTACACATATCACAGTATCTTTGCAATCTTAAATAAAAAAACATGACTAAAAATGTTCGTGTGCGTTTTGCACCAAGCCCAACAGGACCACTTCATATCGGTGGTGTTCGTACAGCTTTATTCAACTATCTATTTGCTAAAAAACATAACGGAACTTTTGTTTTACGTATCGAAGATACCGATCAAAACAGATATGTAGAAGGTGCCGAAAACTATATTATCGATGCCTTAAATTGGTGTAATATTCCGTTTGATGAAGGTCCAGGTAAAAATGAAAAATTTGGTCCTTACAGACAAAGTGAACGCAAGGGTTTATACAAGGCGTATGCTGAAGAATTAATTGCTTCTGGAAATGCATATTACGCATTCGATACAGCTGAATCTTTAGATGCTGCAAGAAAAGACCACGAGGCTAACGGTAAGACTTTTATTTACAATTGGCACAACCGTTTAAAACTGACAAACTCTTTATCGCTTTCTGCTGAAGAAACTCAAGAAAAATTAGAGGCTGGTGAAGATTATGTGATTCGTTTTAAATCACCTCAAGATGAAACTCTTCGTTTAAAAGATATGATTCGTGGCGATATAAAAATCGATACTAATATTTTAGATGATAAAGTGTTGTTTAAAAGTGACGGGATGCCAACCTATCACCTAGCGAACATAGTAGACGATCATTTAATGGAAATCACACATGTTATTCGTGGTGAAGAATGGTTACCTTCTCTTGCCTTACATTATCAATTATACAAAGCATTTGGTTGGGAATCTCCAGAATTTGCGCATTTACCACTAATTTTAAAACCTACAGGTAAAGGGAAATTAAGCAAGCGTGATGGTGATAAATTAGGATTTCCTGTTTTCCCTTTAGAATGGATTGATCCAAAAACTAACGATGTTTCACGTGGATACAAAGAAGACGGTTATTTTGCCGATGCGATGATTAATTTCTTAGCTTTCTTAGGATGGAACCCAGGAACAGAACAAGAATTATTTAGCTTAGACGAGCTTATAGAAGCTTTCGATATAGAACGTGTACATAAAGCTGGAGCTCGATTTGATCCAGATAAAATAAAGTGGTTTAATCACCATTATATGCAAGAACAACATAATTACGAACTTGCAGAAGCATTTAAAGCGGAACGTGAAGCATTAAAAGACATCGACATCAATTACGTGTCTATGGCTGTTAATTTAATCAAAGAACGCGCAACGTTTGTATCAGACTTATGGGATTTAAGCCATTTCTTTTTCGAAGCTCCAAAAACATACGACGAAAAGGCTTATAAAAAAGCGATTAAAGACGACACTAGAGAGCTTTTAAGCGAATTAGCAACACTTATTAACACGATAGAAGATTACACTACTGAAACGCTTCAAACCACGATAAAAGGATGGATAACATCTAAAGAAATTGGTTTTGGTAAGGTTATGATGCCATTGCGATTAGCTTTAGTAGGTGCCTTACAAGGTCCTGAAGTTTTCGACATTATGTTTATGATTGGAAAGAAAGAATCAATCGAACGTATAGAAAATCTAGCAACAGGAATTTAATACTTAATTACACTTCAAAATAACAACTTATAATTATTTTGAAAAGCATAAAAAAAGCGCGTTTTAAAAAACGCGCTTTTTTTATATACTTTATTTTGAGTTGCTTACTGCTTTATAAATTTTAAATTAGTTGCAAAACCTCTAAATGAAACCACATACATACCATTATTTAAGTTTGATACATTCACAGAGTTATTAGCTTGTGTTATGGTTTGATTTAAAACTTTTTGACCCATCATATTAAAAATGCTAATTTCATTTTCGCTAGTTACATTTTTAAAAGAAATAACAGCGCTAGCAGGGTTTGGATAGATTGAAATACTAGAAATAACACTCTCGTCTATACTTAAAGATTTAGTAGAACATTGAAAAGATTCTATATCGTATCCTCTATTGTTTATAATAGAAACAATTTGCTCAATTTTACTACAAGCTAAATCCATATCTATAGCAGCTTGACGGATTGCAGACATCGCTTCTTTTTGAGTCGTTGTACTACCTGTCATTGCGATTCCTTCTAAAACGATCTTATCAGTAGTTTCTTTTCCAAGAAATTCCCAAACTTCCATTAAAGTACTTGCAAAAATTTGTCCGTCTGTATGGATTTTTCCAGTTAATCCTTCTGGATAGTTAGCATCGTAATTAGTAACACGTCCATCCCAAAATTCGTTATGACCATCCCATTTAAATAAATCATTATACGTAGCATTCGATCTTGAACTATTATTACTTTCTAAACCTCTACTGTAAGATTGTGCCCAATAATCACCAAAACCTTCACTTAAACCTTCTACTTGAGAAATACTACCTTTTATTAACCATTCGTGAATTCCATGACCTAATTCGTGAACAATTACATCTGCATCTTCTGCATCATCTACTCCACCAATACCAAATTTTAAAACACCACCACCATAAGAAGAGTTATCTGAACCATTAAAAGCATGTGGATCGTATAAAATAACACCATCATTATACATAGATTTTAATTCGATACCTAAAGTTTCGTTTATGTATCTCATGTTCTTATCTATGTGGTAATATGCATTTACAGCTTCAAAACCATCTTGATCTCTTGTAAAACTAAAAACTGGTGATTTTTGTTGAAATAATCCTGTTTCAGGATCTTGAATATCTTTAATTTCTAAGTAGTCACCTTTTAAAGTGTATACTCCATTTTCGCTATTTGCAATTAAAAAAGAAACATCTGTTCTTGCATCATCTAAATACGCGTTAGTTTTATCGTCGTTATCAATAAAATCTCCACCATAACTTGCACCAGTAGTAGATAAAGGATCTGGATTAAAAATCTTTCCTGTAACCTCAACTGTAGAAGATCTAGAAGTGTTCACCTTTTCATGTTCGTCTTCGTGAGCGTGGTGATAATGAGCAATATCTTTTTTACTGATTACTTCTCCTGAATTTGCATCTATAATAGTTTCCCAAAATCCGTTTAACGTTTTAGAGTTAGTCGTTACTCGGTATACTAATTGTGTAGTCCCATTATTGTTATATACTAAAAGTTTAGATTCCTTTTGAGTAATTGTACCCTCAATAGCTAAAGCTTTAGCAGTTACGTTAACAGCATCTTCAGAAGTTAAAGTAGGTACAGTATTAATTCTTGAAATTGTATTGTCAAAAGAACCTGAATGAAATGTCACTTCACTATTTTGTGAAACATGAACAGCCATACTAGCATTATAAACAGGAACATCGTTTATATATTGACTATATCTTAAAGTTTCACCAGATGCACCAACTTGACTACTAACAGTTCTCAATTCGTAAGATTTTTGAGAAACTAAATTATTGAAGTTCGATTGTAGCCATGCGGATGCAACCTCTTCGTTTTGAGTTTGTGAATATGTAATTTGAGTAGGGCAAATTACGATAAACAACAGAAGTAAAATTCTAAATGTCATAATAGCAGATTTGGTTAAATGCATGATAAAAGTATTGCAATACTCTTGAATCCTAGGGCTATAGTGCATTAAAACGTTGAATTGGAAAATTTATCAGTTAAACGAAAATGGGGTATACACTTCATCTAAGAAATGTGCATTTTAAATCTTAGAAAAAAATAAAATAGAATAGAATATCAATCAATAATTATAAAAAATAGGCCCAAAAAGGCAGATAAAATTCTATCTTGGAGAGAATATTTGGTCCTATTAAAAATATATAGCCTAAATTTAGTATCAGATTAATTAACTCATAAAAATATAACTATGTCCGTTTTGTTTATCCCCATTGTATTTCTCGTTTTACTTATTTTGTTTCTTTCATTCTTTACAGTGAAACAACAAACAGCAGCTATTATAGAGCGTTTTGGAAAGTTTAATGGTATTCGCCATTCTGGTTTACAAATGAAAATTCCGTTTATCGATCGTATTGCAGGTCGAATGAGTTTAAAAATTCAGCAATTAGATGTTATTGTAGAAACCAAAACGAAAGATGATGTATTTGTTCGTTTAAAAATATCTGTTCAATTTAAAGTGATTCAAGAAAAAGTGTATGATGCTTTTTATAAATTAGATTATGCTCACGACCAGATTACATCTTATGTATTTGATGTTGTACGTGCCGAAGTTCCTAAAATGAAATTAGACGACGTTTTTGTAAAGAAAGATGATATTGCCATTGCAGTAAAAATGGAACTTAACGATGCCATGTCAGATTACGGATACGACATTATTAAAACCTTAGTTACAGATATCGATCCAGATGCACAAGTAAAAGAAGCTATGAACCGTATTAATGCTTCTGAACGTGAAAAAATTGCAGCACAGTTTGAAGGAGATGCGCAACGTATATTAATTGTAGAAAAAGCGAAAGCCGAAGCAGAAAGTAAACGTTTACAAGGTCAAGGTATTGCAGATCAAAGACGTGAAATTGCTCGTGGATTAGAAGAATCTGTAGAAGTTTTAAACCGCGTTGGTATTAACTCTCAAGAAGCCTCTGCATTAATTGTGGTAACTCAACATTACGATACGTTACAATCTCTAGGTGAAGAAACCAATAGTAATTTAATATTATTACCAAATTCGCCACAAACAGGAAGTAATATGTTAAACGATATGGTTGCAAGTTTTGTCGCAAGTAACCAAATTGGAGAAGCTATGAAAGAAGGAAAAAAGAATCCTAAAAAATTAAACTAATTTAAATTAAAAAACATGATAGTTACAACCACGCCTACTTTAGAAACTCATAAAATTACGGAGTACTTAGGTATCGTTACCGGAGAAACTATTATTGGTGCTAATTTTATAAAAGATTTTTTTGCAGGCATTCGAGATATTGTTGGTGGTCGTTCAAGCTCTTACGAAGCTGTATTGAGAGAAGCTAAAGACTCGGCTTTAAAAGAGATGAAAGAACGTGCAGTAGACTTGGGAGCTCATGCTATAGTAGGTGTAGATCTAGATTATGAAACTGTAGGACCCAAAGGCGGTATGCTAATGGTAACCGCATCTGGAACTGCAGTAAAACTATAATTTCTAATAAAATTTAAAAGCGCCTTAACAAATTTGTTAAAGGCGCTTTTTCCTAACTAATAGATCCAATTTACATTTCTACCTGAAATATTTTTTAAAGGGGTACTTAAATTAATTGTTTTTTCTCCATGGCTTATAATTCTTATAAGCAGGTCCCGTTAATTTAGAACGTTCAGAACCTATTACAATATCAGCATATGTTTTATCGGAATCACTACGCTCCCATGCTTTTTGATTTTTATATTCTGGTCCTGTTACCTGTTCTTTATTAGTCTCTACAGCAATAACTGAAGACGTCGTTTCATGTTCCCATGATTTATAATTTTTATATTCTGGTCCAGTAAAATCACTTCTATCTTGTGCAAACGCAATAGTTGTAGACCCTAAAAGTAAACCTAGTACTAAAGATATATTTTTCATGCTATGCTTTTTTTGTTTATTACAAATTTAAGCACAACACTAGGGGTTTGCAGGTCACAAAAACCACGTAATCGGTATCCGTATAAATACGGATAAGTAGTTAATTAAATTAAATTAATCTCGGTCGCTTTCTTTATAAGTTCCGCTGTATTTTTTACATCTAATTTTTTTAAAATATTAGCGCGATGGGTTTCTATGGTTCGCGTGCTCACAAAAAGTTTCGAAGCAATTTCTTTGGTTGTTAATCCTTTAGAAATTAGCCCTAATACTTCCTTTTCTTTATTAGAAATTATGTTTTCGCTAACCTTTTGCTCCGACATAAAATTTATCATCTTTTCGGAGATTGTCGGACTAAAATATTTTTTACCCTGATTTACTATTCGAATCACTTTTATTAGTTCTTCTTCATCTGTATTTTTAAGTAAATAACCATATGCTCCAGCTTTGGCACTTTTTGCGATATAATTACCATCGTTATGCATAGAGATAATAATTGGCTTAATAGTTGGATTCTCGTTTTTAAGGGCTTTTAAAACCTCGAAACCATCCATATTTGGCATAGTAAGATCTAGTAAAACAATACTCACATCTTTAAAGGTTTCGATTGCATCCATAAAAAGAATACCATCGCCTACAGAAGCCAAAACGTCTATATCGTTATGCTTTATAAGAAGTTCCTTTAAACCATTCCTAAACAGCTCATGATCGTCTGCTATTATAATTTTTATCTTATTCATAACTCTATTGGTAATTCAATTTCGAAAGTTGTATTTCCTGTTTCTGATTGCATCTGAATTTGTCCATTACAAATGTCTACACGCTCTTTTATATTGGTAATTCCAGAACCTAATTTTACGTTTTTTAAATCAAAACCTATACCATCGTCAAAATAAAAAAGCGATATAAATTCGTCAAATTCAGAAAGTGAAATTCTTATGTTATTGGCATTAGAATGTTTCAATGCATTATTGACTAATTCTTGCGCTATTCTAAAAATATTGATGGCTTGATTTTTAGTAATTTTACTAATATCCTCTTGTGTTAAATCTTCAAATTCAATCGAAATTCCGGAGGTTTTTTTAATTGTATTTACAAAATTTGTAAGTGCAATACCCACACCAAAATCGTCTATAGTAGATGGCATTAAGGCATTAGACATTAATCTAATTTCAGAAATTGTACCATCTAATATTCGTATCATTTCTAACTTCTGATTTTTATCTTCTATATGATTTTCAATATAAAATTTTAAAGACGTTAATAACGGACCAATACCATCGTGTAATTCTCGCGACAATCGGCGTCTTTCATTCTCTAAACCTTCAACCAGTTGACGCTTGGTATTTATGCTATTTTTATTTTCTTTATTTCTAAATTCAATAAGTTTATCCCTCATTTTAATGAGACTTTTTCCCAATACATCGTGCTCACTTTTTGGAACATAATGAGAATTAAGATTCATTTTACCTAATTCTTTTGAGTAGATAACAGCACCTTGTAATGATTTTTTTAAATGATCAAGAGCTTCAAACATATCTTTAACTTCACTCGGGTTTTTAACAAATTGCTTACTTTGATTATAATCTCCTCCAGCCATAATTTTTAGGCTTTTACGCATATTAGCAATGGGATTAGTAATAATTCGAGTCAAAAAAAGTGATAAAATAATGGCGATAACCATAATTAAAACGGTGAGTCCTAATAGTTTTGATCTTAGTTGTTCTAGCGGTGCCTTGACTTCGCTTTTATCTATTTCTGAAAGTATAGCTAGTTTAAGATACGATATGTTAATAGGACTGTAAACACTATACACTTCTATGCCCCGATAATCTTTAAAAACGCCTCTCCCAATTTTACCAGAAAAAGCATCTACAACACCTTTGGTTTTAGTCTCTATGGTTGAAGGTGTTTTTTGTGGAATAAATCTAGATTGCGATCTCATGTAAAAATCTGATCCTACCAAATAAGATTCTCCACTACTCCCCATTCCAGCACGTTCTAATAAAATATTTTTAATTTTATTATAGTCAATAATCTTAACTTTTGAAATCCCTTCGTAACTAGAAACAAGTCCAATTGTAGTGTTTCCATATGGTTCATACTTCGTGAAATCGTAAATCCCGGGGGTATTTAATACATGTGCAGGAAGGTTAAAATTGAGAGCATCTAAAGCAGATGTATCCCTATTATTTTCATTTAAAAATGAATTCCATTCACTGTTAATTAAATCTTCTACTTGAATCTGTTTTAATGTTTTTACAGAATTAAGTTGAAGCAATATTCTGTCGTCTAAAACTTTCGAAAACTCATTATAAAACGTAATAGACAACATGAATATTACAAAAAATATCACGCTGTTTATTATGATTAATATTAAGGTTTTTAGATTCATTAATTACTTGGTGAAGTCTCTATATCATCGTTTCCATAAATCATAGTGATGAACTCATTTTTATCAATAGCTCCAAAATATTCAGTAAGATCTATATCTTTTAAAGCATTTTTAATAGTTGTTTCTTCGTAAGGCAAACCTATTAAAAACTCAGAGAGTTCTTCGACCGCATTTTTTCCAAAGAAATCTCCAAATACGGTAAACTCGGCAATGTGTCCTTTTTCAATAAATAGTCGCAAATCAATTTCACCAATAGGAAAACGTTTTGTACGCTGAATATTAAACTTAGGCGAACGTCCGTAATTCCAATTCCAATCGTCGTATTTCTCTGCCTTTAATTTGGCAATACCTTCACGATCTGCTTCTGTAAATTCGTAGGTTTTAAAATTTTTATCATTAGCATATAACCCTTCTAAAATTAAACTTCTAAAGGCTTCAATAGTTAACGGTTCTTCTAAAAAATCACTAATATTTGCCACTCGACTTCTAACCGATTTATGACCTTTAGAACTAATTTTACTCATCTTAACTTGTAAGGCATTGGCAACCTCATTTAAGTCGGTACTTAACAACAACGTTCCATGACTAAACATGCGTTTTCCGGTAGTAAATTGCGCTGTTCCAGACACTTTTTTTCCATCGATTAAAATATCGTTTCTACCAATAAGTTCAGCTTCTACACCAAAATTTTTCAAAACTTCAATAACCGGTGCAGTGAACTTTTTAAAATTATGCATACTGGCATTATCATGATTGGTAATAAAACTAAAATTTAGATTTCCTAAATCGTGATATACAGCTCCTCCTCCACTAATTCGGCGCACCACATGAATGCCCTTTTCTGTGATATATTCTTGATTAATTTCTTCTAACGTATTCTGATTTCGACCAATAATTATTGAAGGCTCGTTTATGTAGAATAACAAATAATCGGTTTCAGTATCGAAATGTCGCAAGGCATATTCTTCTAAAGCTAAATTTAAATGCGGATCTGTAATCCCTTCATTATCTATAAAAACCATACTATAAAATATTAAAAGTTGGAATACAAAAATACTTAGAATCCCTGTAATAGATTGCAATTATCACTTATGATTTTTAATTATTTGAAACAAAAAAGCCTTGAAATAATAACTATTTCAAGGCTGTATATCTAAATTAAATTAAGGTTATATCTCCAATGCTTCGTCAGCTAAAAGTGCGTTACCATCTTCTAAACCTTTTTCTACAAATTCGTTAATAGCAGCGTTACGTTCTAAGCCATTTTTAAGCAATACTTGCAACGTTAACATCGCAGCGATACGTGTGCCTACTTTTTTAGCAGCAGTTCCAAATAACGGCTCTAATTCGTCGTAAGACACATGTTCTGCCAATTCTAAAATATCTGCTTTAATTTTCTCACGTTTAGCATCTGGTAAATTCGTATATTTTTTACCAAATTGCTGAATCACATCTATAGCCTTACGTTGTGGCTGATTAGATTTAGGCTGATTCTGATTAGGATTAGACTCCGTTTTTGGCTTTTCTTTTGTCCAAGAATCACGTAAGCCAACCGTTTTATTAAAGATTAAATTTTCTGAAGTTGAATCGTAATCGACATTAAAATACCCTAAACGTTGAAACTGAAAACGTTCGCCTAATTTTGCTTCTGTTAAACTCGGTTCTACAAATGCAGTAATTAGTTTTAAAGATTCCGGATTTATAAAATCCATAAAACTTTTATCGGCATGACTATCTGGAGATTCGTCCATAAATAATCTGTCGTATTCTCTAACTACAGCTTTAACTGCATGATTTATAGACACCCAATGCAAGGTTCCTTTTACTTTACGTAAACTCGCTTCGGTGCCACTACCGCTTAACGTATCTGGATCGTAAGACACATGAATTTCGATAATGTTACCGTTTTCATCTTTAACTACGCTTTCTCCTTTTATGATATACGCATTTTTTAAACGCACTTCTTTTCCTAAAGTCAGACGGAAATATTTACTATTTGCGCTTTCTTTAAAATCGTCACGCTCTATATATAATTCACGAGAAAAAGGCACTTGTCTAAATCCAGCACTATCGTCTTCCTGATTATTTTCTGCTTCTAACCATTCTTCTTTATCTTCTGGATAATTAGTAATTACCAATTTCACTGGATCTAAAACCGCCATAACACGAGGTGCCGTTTTGTTTAAATCTTCACGAATACAGAATTCTAAAAGCGAAACATCGATTACATTTTCACGTTTTGCAACTCCAACAGTTTCTACAAATTTTCTAATTGCCGTTGGCGTGTAACCACGACGACGTAAACCAGAAATAGTTGGCATACGCGGATCGTCCCAACCATTAACCACACCATCTTCTACCAATTGCAATAACTTACGCTTACTCATAATAGTATAGCTTAAGTTTAAACGTGCAAATTCGCGTTGTTTTGGACGTAATTTATCTTCTACAACCAATTGATCTAAGAACCAATCGTAAAGCTCTCTGTGAGGTTTAAATTCTAACGAACATAAACTATGCGATACTTGTTCTAAATAATCACTTTCACCATGTGTCCAGTCGTACATTGGGTAAATACACCAGGTGTCTCCTGTACGGTGATGCGATTTCTTTAAAATACGATAAATAATAGGGTCACGCATTAACATATTAACATGAGCCATATCTATTTTAGCCCGCAAAATATGTTCCCCTTCATTAAATTCTCCCGCTTTCATACGGTTGAATAAATCAAGGTTTTCTTCTACAGTTCTGTTTCTAAACGGACCATCTACACCAGGTTGTGTTGGTGTTCCTTTTTGTTCGGCCATAGCTTCAGACGATTGCGAATCGACATACGCTTTGCCATCTTTTATAAGTTGTACCGCCCAATCGAACAATTGCTGAAAATAATCTGAAGAATACACTTCCTTATCCCATTTGTAACCCAACCAAGAGACATCTTCTTTAATCGCATCTACATATTCCTGCTCTTCTTTAGCCGGATTTGTATCGTCGAATCGAAGGTTTACAGGCGCATTATAACGTTCGCCTAAACCAAAACTAATTCCGATAGCTTTAGTATGACCGATGTGTAAATAACCATTAGGCTCAGGTGGAAAACGAAAACGTAATTTATCTTGAGATATTTCTGTTTTTAAATCGTTTTCTATAATATGTTCAATAAAATTGAGTGATTTTGTTTCTTCAGACATAAGTGATATGAATACCTATTAAAAATAAAGTGCGAAATTAATGAAATATCCGCTTGCTTACTATTAATCTAAGAGATAATGATTAATTTTATAAAAATTTTTAATCCACAAAATATCATTTATTTATAAGCTTATGGGCATTATAAAAGTAGAAAACATACGCATTTTCGCTAATCACGGCTGTTTAACTGAAGAGACTAAAATAGGTAGTGATTACCGTGTAGATTTGGTTATAAAAGCCAATTTACAAGCATCGGCTAAATCAGATAACCTTTCAGATACAGTAGATTATGTCTTTTTAAATCGCATTGTAAGAGAGGAAATGAAAAAACCATCTTACCTGTTAGAAACTGTTGCTAAACGCATACTTGTTAGAATTTTAAAAGAAAATAAGCATATAGATAAAGCGACAATTAGCGTTAGTAAATTGAACCCTCCAATAGGTGGAGATGTAGAAATGGTGACTATAAAAATGACGGAGAAAAGAAAAAAGTAAAAGTATATAGCTTACAATCGTAATTTTTTATACATTTGCAATCCGTTAATTACGGCGTCGTGGCCGAGTGGCTAGGCAGAGGTCTGCAAAACCTTGTACAGCGGTTCGAATCCGCTCGACGCCTCTTCAAAACCTTCAAGTTTACTTGAAGGTTTTTTTATGCCCAAATTTATTCAATTGGAATATTATAACTGTGTTTAATCTCGCCCATAACAAAGGTTGTGTGGGCACTTCCAATATTTTTAATAGCTCCTAAACTATTCAATACAAAATCTTGGTAATGTTTCATATCCTCTACAATGACCTTTAATAAAAAATCGAAATCGCCAGACGTATTATAACATTCAGTAACTTCTTTTAAAGATTTTATATCGTGAACAAATTTGTTACCTATAATATTGGTGTGCTGCTTTAAACGAATACTACAAAAAGCGATTAAAGATTTATTTAATTTATCGCCATCTAAAACAGCAACATATTTTTTTATGTAGCCTTCATTTTCTAGTTTTTTAATACGTTCAAAAACTGGAGTTGCCGATAGATTTACACGCTTAGCTAACTCTTTTGTAGTGACATTGGAGTTCTCCTGGAGTAATTTTAATAGCTGTATGTCTGTAGCGTCTAGTTGATGCATAGTGTTTTATTCTGTTCAGGTTATTTAATCGATACTTAAAAAGACAAAAAAAATATTATTATACACTTTTAAAGGTTTATAATCCTATTTTTTAAAACAATAAAGATAATAAGAATGTATTTATAATTTTGAAAAGATTTTAAAACTAATTAAAAAACTCGAAAATTATGAAAACGAACCTCTTAGGATATCCCAGAATAGGAAGTAAAAGGGAACTTAAAAAATCTTCTGAAGCCTATTGGAAACATGAAATATCGTTAGAAAATCATTTAAAAAATGCTGCTAAAATTAGACAAGACAATTGGGTCTATCAACATGAACACGGTATCGATTTAATTCCGTCTAACGACTTTTCATTATACGATCAAGTTTTAGATTTAACACTTACTCTAGGATGTATTCCTGAGCGCTACACCGACATAAAATTAAAAGAAAATCCGTTAGATTTATATTACGCCATGGCACGTGGTATACAAAAAGATGGTTTCGATATTACAGCTATGGAAATGACTAAATGGTTTGATACCAATTACCATTACATTGTACCAGAATTTAGAAAAAATCAGGCTTTTGAACTCTTAAATTTAAAAGCTGTAAACGAATTTAAGGAAGCTTTAGATTTAGGTATAAAAACAAAACCAGTGTTAATTGGCCCCGTTACGTTTTTACTATTAGGAAAAGAAACAGAACCTAATTTTCATCGTATAGATTTACTAGAAAATTTACTTCCTGTATATTTTAAATTAGTTGAAAAATTAATCGACGCCGGAGCAGAATATATTCAATTTGACGAACCTTGTTTAACCACAGATTTATCTATAAAAGAACAAGAAGCGATTACCAAAACCTATACAAAATTAGCAGAAACATTTCCTGATTTAAAAATTATACTAGCTAATTATTTTGACTGTTATGGCGAGAATTTAAAAACGGTTTTAAAACTTCCTGTACACGCCTTACACCTAGATTTAATAAGATGTCCGTTACAATTAGATGACATTTTAAATGCGGATGAATTTAATAAAAAAACCATTTTATCCTTAGGTGTTATTGATGGTAGAAATATTTGGAAAAATGATTTTGAGCAGAGTTTAAAATACATTAAAAAAGCCACAACTATTTTAGGAAAAGATAAAGTTTGGATTGGTTCTTCATGTTCGCTATTACATAGTCCCATAGATTTAAATTTAGAACAAAAATTACCAACAGATATAAAACAATGGTTGGCATTTGCTAAACAAAAAGTTGAAGAAATAGTCAGCTTAAATTCCATAGTAACTCATCCGAATTCTGAGGAAAATATAGCAGCATTAAAAGCAAATAAACAGACAATTTTAAACAAGAGTACCTCTAAATTAATTCATAATGACGCTGTAAAAAATAGAGTATCAAAATTAACTCCAAAAGATAGTTCTAGACAGTCTATTTTTAAGCAAAGACAGAGTCAGCAAAAAAGTATTTTAAATTTACCGTTATTCCCTACAACAACCATTGGTTCTTTTCCACAAACCAAAGCCGTTAGAAGTTGGCGTTCTAAATTTAAAAAAGGTGAAATTTTACAAACTGAATACGATGATTTAATTGAAAATGAAATTAAAGAAACCATCCGTTTTCAAGAATCAATAGGCTTAGATGTTTTAGTACATGGCGAGTTTGAAAGAAACGACATGGTAGAATATTTTGGGGAGCAATTAAATGGCTTTGCATTTACCAATTTTGGTTGGGTACAAAGTTACGGGAGCCGTTGTGTAAAACCACCAATTATTTTTGGAGATGTATCTAGAGAACACCCGATGACAGTTAATTGGACGGCCTATGCGCAATCCTTAACAGATATTCCAGTAAAAGGTATGCTTACCGGTCCAGTAACCATTTTACAGTGGTCGTTTGTACGTAACGATCAACCTAGAGCTACAACTTGTAAACAAATTGCTCTAGCGATACGCGATGAAGTCCTAGATTTAGAATCTGCTGGTGTAAAAGTGATTCAAATAGATGAACCTGCAATTAGAGAAGGATTGCCATTACGAAAAGAAGATTGGCAAGCCTATTTAAATTGGGCGATTACATCTTTTAAAATTTCGTCCTGTGGCGTTGCAGATAGTACACAAATTCACACACATATGTGTTATGCAGAATTTAATGATATAATTGATAGCGTTGCAGCCTTAGATGCCGATGTAATTACTATTGAAACCTCACGTTCTAATATGGAATTATTAGATGCTTTTGTAGATTATAAATATCCAAATGAAATTGGACCTGGTGTTTACGATATCCATTCGCCAAGAATACCAAGTTCTGAAGAAATTGAAGGTTTACTAGAAAAAGCATGCAACTTATTACCTATCGAACACATTTGGGTAAATCCAGATTGCGGACTAAAAACAAGAGATTGGCCAGAAACTAAAGTAGCACTTACGCACTTAGTAAATACAGCAAAAAAATTACGAGAAAAATTCCAAATTGAAGCTTAGTAAAAAAAGAAATCCAGAGCTATTTTATAAAAATACTCTGGATTTTATATGTTTAATCTAACGGACTCATTTGTTCTAATGTATCCTTTAAAATTTCTTTTTCATTCGGAAAAAATCCTTGAAGCAGTAACAATACACCAAAACCTAAAATAACAAGAGATACTATTTTTTTCGTTTTGAAAATAATACGAGGCGTAAGCTTATTTCTTAATGCTTTAGCCGCTAGAATTTTAAAAATATCTACAATAAAATAAACGGCCAGAATGGTTCCTAGAAACACATGAATACCAAATTCATTATCGGTCATAGAATTACCAATAACAATAAAACTAAGCCAACCTAAAAGGACACCTACGTTTATAAAATTCAATAAAAAGCCTTTCATAAAAAGCTTTCCATAATTCTTTTGAACTTCTACACTATGATATTCTCTTAGAATTGTACGAAATGATTTTTGCGCTTTCACGAATGAAATAACACC
Organism: Formosa undariae; assembly: GCF_042427615.1. Taxonomy (NCBI): domain Bacteria; kingdom Pseudomonadati; phylum Bacteroidota; class Flavobacteriia; order Flavobacteriales; family Flavobacteriaceae; genus Formosa; species Formosa undariae. Next base: position 660,755 of record NZ_JBHMEZ010000001.1, read on the forward strand.
ATAAACCACAAGTAACATCCCTCCAAAAACAAAGAAATTAGGATCGTCTTTAATGCGATCTAGTATGCGACTCGTACTGTAAAAGGCCACAACTATAAAAAAAGCATCGGCAAGAATAACACCTAAATCAAATATAAGAGCGCTCTTAAACCCCTTTGTAGCACTAGTTTCTAGTAATACAAAAAAAACTGGTCCAATAGTAAAGGATAACAATATTCCGAAGGGAATTGCTCTTAAAATGTCTTCTAACATATCATGCGATCTCTATCGCAAATTTAGTAAAACTTAAAGGAATTAGTCCACTCTTAGGATTCTTCCGCCTAAAACTTTGTTTTCATTTACTTCTTCAGGTTTTCCGTAAATATAAATATCACCTCCCGCACGGATGGTAGCATCTACAGTTTTAGATGCTTTTACATGGGCTTCACCAGCTGCATGAATCGATACCTTAGAGGTTTCAGATTCTAATAATTGGCCATTATAAATACCACCAGTTAAAATACTTATTTGCTCGTTTTTAGAAGTTCCTTTTGTTGTAATATCTCCACCAGTGATAGATTTTACAACAACAAACGACGTCTTTAAAGGCACATCTATTTTAGCACCTTCCTGAGCTCTTAACTCAATTTCGAATTGCTCTATAACATCTTTAGAACTTACAGAAGAACCTTCATTAACGTCGATAACGTCTATAGATGTGTAGTACACATTTACTTTAGTATCTTCACCATTAAAGCTATTATCAAGGCTCATTCTAACTTTTAAGGTTCCATTTTTATTCACCGTTTCAACATGCTTCGCGCTGTTCCCAGTGATTTCAACTTTGTTAATATCGGATTTAATAAGATTAACTTGAATTAAATCGTAAACCTTAAGTTCTTTAAATTCTCCTACTGTTTTTTCCACTTTTTCCTGAGCATGTAATCCTAAAGATAAACAGGCTATAAATAATACTACTAACTGTTTCATTTTCAATTTATAATAAAATTATTCTAAAATTTAAAATACGATGAAAACCTGAACTTATTTCAAATTTTCATCGTTCAATGAACACCAATAAAATGAATTCGATTGATGTGTTTTCTATAAATTTTTATTCGTTTGGTTTTCCAATAAGGTTAAAATCAAGGTGTTTTTTTACCAAATCGGTATCTCTAACTTTTACAATAACCTCGTCTCCTAACTGATACATTTTCTTAGATTCACGTCCGATAATTGCAAACTGACTTTCGTCGAATTCGTAATAATCGCCTTTAATATCGCGAGTTCTCACCATTCCTTCACATTTATTATCGATAATTTCAACATAAATTCCCCAGTCGGTAACTCCAGAAATTACACCCACAAATTCCTCATCTTGATGATCTTGCATAAAACGAATCTGCATATATTTAATCGAGTCACGTTCTGCTTTAGTCGCTAAATATTCCATGCTACTAGAATGCTTACATTTCTCTTCGTAAATCGCTTCGTTAGCCGATTTTCCGCCGTCTAAATATTGCTGTAACAAACGGTGTGCCATGACATCTGGATAACGACGAATTGGCGATGTAAAATGACTATAATAATCGAAAGCCAAACCATAATGCCCAATATTGTGCGTGGTATATTCAGCTTTACTCATGGTACGAATCGCTAAAGTATCGACTAAATTTTGTTCTTTTTTACCAACAACATCACTTAATAAACTATTTAGTGAAGACGAAATTGATTTACTATCTTTAAAGTTTAATTTGTAACCGAACTTAGCCACCACATTTTGGAGCGCTTGCAATTTACTTTCGTCTGGCTCGTCGTGAACACGGTATACAAACGTTTTTTCTGGTTTTTGTTTTCCAACAAATTCAGATACTTTTCTGTTAGCCAACAACATAAATTCTTCAATTAATTTATTGGCATCTGCAGATGTTTTAAAGAACACACCTATCGGATTACTTTCTGCATCTAAATTGAATTTAACTTCAACCTTATCAAACGAAATGGCACCAGAACTCATACGTCTACTACGCATAATTTTAGCTAAATCGTCCATTTTTAAAACGGCATCTGCAATAGCCTGATCTGCTAAATAGGTTTCTCCAGTTAAAGAAACTTCGGCTGGGATAGTATTTGTTTTACTGTCTATAATTGCTTGGGCTTCTTCGTAAGCAAAACGCGCATCACTGTACGTTACTGTACGACCAAACCATTCGTTAACAACTTCGGCTTTATTATTTAATTCGAAAACTGCCGAAAACGTATATTTTTCTTCATGCGGACGTAAAGAACACGCATTATTTGATAAAATTTCTGGAAGCATCGGTACCACACGATCTACCAAATACACAGAAGTCGCACGCTCGTAAGCTTCATCGTCTAAAATTGTACCTTCTTGAACGTAATGAGAAACATCGGCAATATGAATTCCGATTTCAAAATTTCCATTTTCTAAAACTTCATAAGATAACGCATCATCAAAATCTTTTGCATCTTTCGGATCTATCGTAAACGTTAAGACTTTACGCATATCGCGACGTTTTTTAATTTCGTCTTCGGTAATCGATGTATCTATATTGTTTGCAAACTCTTCAACCTCTACAGGAAATTCGTAAGGCAATCCGTAATCGGCTAATATGGAATGAATTTCGGTATTATGTTCTCCAGGTTTCCCTAAAACTTTTAAAATTCTTCCGTTAGGAGAATCGGCTTTATCTGGCCAATCTTCTAGACTTACTAACACTTTATCACCATCTTCTGCGCCATTAATTTTATTAATTGGCACAAAAATATCTTTATACATTTTATTACCATCAACCACTACAAAAGCGTAGTTTTTACTTAGCTGAATAGCACCAACATACTCTGTTTTAGCACGTTTAATTATTCTAGTAATTTCACCTTCTAACTTCCCTTGTTTAAGGCGTTTGTAAACATAAAGTTCTACTTCGTCGCCATTTAAGGCTTTGTTTATATTATTTGAAGCAATATAAATATCGTCGTCAAAATCTTCGCAAACTACATAACCAGACCCTTTAGCTGTAGAATCTAAAATTCCAGTATGGTATTCGGTATTAACAACGGCTTTAAATTTACCGCGTTCTACTTCTTCTATTTCTTTTTTAGCAAGTAATTGTTGAAGTGTTTTTATAATTTGATTTCTACTACTGGCATCATTTACTTCCAGTATAGCACCTATTTGTTTGTAATTAAAGGTCTTATTACGGTCCTTTCTTAGAATATTTAAAATCGTTTGGGAGAGATTAGAAATTCCTTTTGAAGCTTTCTTTTTTCGCTTTCTTGTCATAATCTTCATTTGAATTATAACAAAGCTACATTTTAAAAACTAAATCATAGTTTCTTTATTAAGAAGTTTAACTATTCTTTTAAAATTCAAATCAATTTCAGTTTACAAATAGAGTTATCCACATATATATATATATAATTAGTTTTCTTTTAAAATTTAAAAAAATAAATGGTGCTTATTATAGTCTGTTAATAGCGGTATAACTTTTTTAGGTTTTATTTTGATTTCATTTAGTTAGTAATCTGTCTATACGAAGTGAACATCTTGTTAGACTATTAAAGTGTTTATTTTGAAGTGTTTTTATAAGGTTGTTAACAATTGTTGATAACGTGAATTCACAGTAAAAGTTTAATAAAAAATTAAAAATTTGATGTTTATATGAGTTGATTTTGGTCTAAGAACTTTTCTAAAGAAAATGAGTTAAATTTTAGGAGTGTATTAGATAATGTTTGGTTGTAAAAATAATCGGTATTTAAAAGAAAAAGTTTCAAAAAGTAATCAAGAGATATTAACAATTAATTAATACTAATTCCGATTTTATGAACAATTGTTACGTAAACGTTTATAAATGGTATACTTACTATCAAATTCATAATTAAAATAGGTATGTAAAGTGTTTAATTATTAGGCTTTTAGGTAGGTTATTAACCATCATTTCGTACATTTACAACTGTAATAATTCTAACAGTATTACATTAAAAATAACTAAAAAATAGTACAATACATTATGAAGATTTCAATAGGAAATGATCACGCAGGAACAGATTATAAATTTGCTATCGTAAAGCATTTAGAAGCAAAGGGATACGTTGTTAACAACTATGGTACCGATGCTTCGGACAGTGTTGATTACCCAGATTTTGTACATCCAGTGGCTTTAGATGTTACTAATAAGACTGTAGATTTTGGTATCATTATCTGCGGAAGTGGAAATGGTGCAAACATGACGGCTAACAAACATCAAGAAATTCGTTCTGCTTTATGTTGGTCTAAAGAAATCGTTGTTTTAGCAAGACAACATAACGATGCTAATATATTAAGTATTCCAGCACGTTATACTGCTGTACAGCAAGCGATAGAAATGGTAGATGCATTTTTAGAAACTGCTTTCGAAGGTGGTCGTCACCAAAACCGTGTAAATAAAATTCCAGTAAGTTGTTAAATGTCACCTACTCACGAACATAATCATGAACACCCTAGTTTAAAAGGTAGAAATTTAATTATTTCTATTTTTCTAAACATACTTATAACATTAAGTCAGGCTATTGGTGGATTAATTTCCGGTAGCCTGTCTTTATTAAGTGATGCCTTACATAATTTTACAGATGTTATATCTTTAATAGTAAGTTATGTTGCAAATAGACTGTCTAAACAAAAAGCATCTATGGGGAAAACATTTGGTTATAAACGTGCAGAAATTTTAGCAGCTTTTATAAACGCATCCACGTTAATAATTATTGCAATTCTTTTAATTATTGAAGCTTTTAAACGTTTTAAACATCCAGAACCTATCGCGTCTGATCTCGTTATTTGGTTATCCCTCTTAGGTATTTTAGCAAATGGTTTTAGTGTATTGTTATTAAAAGCAGATTCCCAGTCTAACCTTAATATGCGTAGTGCTTATCTGCATTTATTTACAGATATGATGGCTAGTGTGGCTGTTTTAATAGGTGGTTTACTCATGAAATATTTTCAAGTATATTGGGTAGACAGTGTGCTTACTTTTTTAATTGGAATTTATCTTATTTGGGTGGGTTTAGATTTGTTAATAACCTCTACAAAAATGATTATGCTCTTTACACCGTCTCATATTAATTTAAATGATGTGGTTAAAGAAATAAATCAAATACCTAAAGTGAATAAGTTACATCATGTTCATATTTGGAATTTAAATGATGATGAATTGCATTTAGAAGCGCATTTAGATTTTAAAGAAGATATTTCATTAACCGAATTCAATGTGATTTTGTTTGAGATTGAAACAATTTTAGGTGGAAAATTTAATATTAATCATGTTAATATTCAGCCTGAATTTAATAGAGAAGATCCTAAAGAAATTATAGTTCAAGATTAAATAAGGTTGTCATTTTTAAATATGAAATTAAACGGATATTTACTTCGAATAGGATTCCTCTTTATAAATGTATGTTTATTAGTATCTTGTGAGCAAATTATTGAAAATGCAACCGACGAATTAATTCCAGAACCTGAGTCTCTTATGGTGGGGTTACTTAATAATACACCCTATAATTGGAAACGTGCAGAAATACGGTCAGGTAATCTTATTCAAAATTATGACAGTACAATTAAAGGTGCATTTAGTTTCTATAAACCGTTTAATAGTATACATTCGGAGGCTGTTATTTTAATTCAAACTGAACAGGAAATATTTCGCTATACCCCAAAATTTTATGATGAATCTACAGAAGTTACTGAAGGTACATTTTATTTTGAAGTCAGTTTAGTCGATTTAAAAACCTTAGATATAAAAAGAAAATCGTTTTAATTATGTTAGATATTACTATTAAATTCTTCGAAGAATTAACCACCACCGAATTGTATGCATTATTACAATTACGAAGTGAAGTTTTTGTTGTAGAACAAAATTGTGTCTATCAAGATATTGATGGTAAGGACAATAAGGCCTTACATGTTTTAGGATTTAAAAATTATGAATTAGTAGCTTATACTAGAATTTTTAATTCAGGCGATTATTTTGAAAATGCGAGTATTGGTCGTGTAATTGTAAAGGAATCTGAGCGTACCCATAAATACGGTTACGATATTATGAAGTCTTCCATTCAAGCTATTAGTACGAAGTTTGATGAAACCACCATTAAAATTTCTGCTCAGAAACACTTAGAATCCTTTTATAATAACTTAGGATTTGTAGCAGTTTCAGAACCTTATTTAGAAGATGGAATTCCACATATCGGCATGCTTTTAAAACCGTAATTATTTAGTTAAAAAGCCTCTATAGGTTGTTGCATTACTTAATATTTCGGTAGCGCGTTCTATTTCTGGATTGTGTGTTTTGTAGTAATCGTAAACACCTTCTCTGTACACATATCGTTTTACAATTTCGTCTGTTAATAAACTTGTTAATTGCGCTTTATTTTCGTCTATACCCTCTATTTTTGAGGTCTTTAGGTTGTTAATAAGTGTGTTGTAATCCTTCTGAATATTATCGTCCAATCCTTCTTTTTTAGCACTTTCGAATGCCTTTGTTAAGGCTTTTTCTGTTTCTGTTTCGAAACTAAAATCATTCGTTTTTAAATATTTCTTGAAGTCCGAAAAATCTGAATCTGCTAATTTAAAGGCATCAACGTTTTTAATAGTCTGATGTTTGTAATAATAACTAGTAGCGTAATCGAAAATATAATCATTTTGTAAAATAGCAGTGGTAATTGCAGATGTTTTTGTGATGTCTAAAGCTTCATCTGGCAACACTCCACCACCATCAAAAACAGGTCTTCCGTTTTTAGTTTTAAACTCATGGTAGTTGTCTTTAGAAATTCTAACGGCATCGCCTTTTTCGTTCCGATGCCAATAATCTAGCGCCTGAATACAACGGCCTGAAGGCGTGTAATATCTAGAAATAGTAAGTTTTAATTGGGTTCCGTAGGTTAATTGTTTCGGACGTTGTACTAATCCTTTTCCAAAACTTCTAGAACCAAGCACAACACCACGGTCTAAATCTTGAAGCGTTCCTGCTACAATTTCACTTGCCGATGCACTACGTCCGTTAATTAAAACTACAACTGGAATTTCGACATCTAAAGCTTCCTTTTGAGTGTAATACGTTTTATTGAATTTTTTAACTTTAGATTTAGTAGTAACCACCAACTGATTTTTCGGAACAAAAATATTCACGACATTTACAGCTTCGTGTAATAAACCTCCTGGGTTATCACGTAAATCTAAAATGATATTTTTCGCACCTTGCGCTTTTAAATATTTTACTGCGTAGGCCGTTTGAGAAGAGGCTTTACTATTAAACTGACTTAAAACTATGTATCCAGTTTCTTCATTTATCATAGAAAAATAAGGCACTGCGCTAATTTCTACTTCTGCCCTATTTATAGTTGCTGTTTGTGTTTTTCCTTGACGTTTAAATGTAACATCTACACGAGTTCCAGAAGTTCCTTTTAATAGATCTCCTTTATCGTCTTTAAAGGTTTCTAAATCTATGTTTCCAATCTTAATAATTTCGTCGCCAGCCTTTAAACCTGCTTTATCGGCAGGATAATCTTTATAGGGTTCTATGATAACTAATTTATCTTTAAGCGTCTTTACACGTGCACCAATACCCGTATAATCCCCTGTATTATTAATTCTAGCCGCTTCTACATCTTGTTCGTTCATAAACGTCGTGTATGGATCTAAATCTTTTAACATGCTCTTTATAGCGGTGTCCATTAAATCTGCCGGATTGGTTTCGTCGACATAATTCATGTTCAATTCTTTATAAAGCGTGGTGAAAATTTCTATTTGCTTCGCTATTTCAAAAAAATCGTTCTGAAATGCCGTGGTCGAAAAAAAGATTGTTAACGCTAAAACAGGAATAAGAATCTTCTTTTTTAATAATGTTTTCATGTGTAAAAAGGTATATTATACTACAAGTTTTCAGCTTCAGCTTTTATAAATTTTTGAAATAATGTTATCATTTTTTTTTCAATAAATTCATAACTCGGCATGTCTTTATTAGAATACATAATCATAAACGCATATGGCCCTGAAACAGCAGCTAGGTGTTCATTTTTATTTAGTCTATAGGCTTCTCTTAATAAGCGTTTTATACGGTTTCTGTCTACTGCCAATTTAAAATTTCGCTTACTTACAGAAACTCCAGTTTTTAAGGAAACATTATCTTCAAAATTGGTTTTTATATAAACTAATCGCAGCGGATATGCAGATACCGTTTTTCCTTCTGCAAAAAGTTTATCTATGGTAATTTTACTTTTAAGTTTTTCGGTTTTACCGTAAGTTTGCTTCATAAATTAAATGTCGGAACTGTTTAAAATAGTTACCCCGTGTTGTTTTAAATCTAGAATTGCTGCCTGATAAACAGTTTCAGAAATATAACGCGTCGCATCTGTAATATAGTATGTTTTAAATCCTAAACTTTGGGCATCTTTAGCGGTGAAATAAACACAGTAATCTGCTGCTAAACCACAAACATAGACTTCGGTAACATTCATACTTTTTAAATACGCTTCTAAACCTGTATGTTGGGTTTTATTATTATCGAAAAATGCACTGTAACTATCCACTGTAACAGTCATACCTTTTCTAAAAATAGCAGCGACTGCATCTGTATTTAATTCTAATGAAAACGCTGCACCGCTTGTTCCTTGCACACAATGATTTGGCCATAGTACTTGATTTTGACCTTCTAATTGGATCATATCAAACACATTTTTATTATGGTGATTACTCGCAAAACTAGCATGATTTTCGGGATGCCAATCTTGAGAAGCGACGACCAAATCGAATTTAGATTGCAGAGTATTTATTAACGGAATAATCTCGTCTCCTTTTGGTACAGCAAGTGCACCGCCAGGTAAAAAGTCATTCTGAATATCTACTAGAATAAGTGCTTTCATTACGAATCCAGTTTTTCTTTTTTTAATTGATCTCTTAGTTGTTCTAATTCTGGGCTTAATCCAACTTTATAGACATGCGGATTAGCAAAACGTTTATGTTCTACAGGTAATTTTGAAAGATTTTCTTCCGCAATTTTAACTAATTCTAATGTTGTTTTCTTGGTATGCACACGTTTTCCATCTATCATAACATCGTGTAATAATGCTTTAACAGAAGCATATTCTATAGGCATACGTTTATGTGTTTCAAACGGATGTGCCATCGTTTTTGGTGTGTCTAAATGGTCTAAAGTAATCGCATCTGCAATATATTGACCATCTTGATTCATATAACGGTACACCTGCTTTTTACCTGGAAAATTCATCTTTTTTAAATTTTCAGAAATTTTTATACGCGGTGTATTATTAAAACTACACAGTTTATAAACACCGTCTAAAGCGCCATTGGCTTTACCAACAACTAAATTAGTGCCCACACCATATATATCTATTTGTGCATATTGTTCTTTTAAACTCCTAATAACATGCTCGTCTAATTGGTTAGACGCTGCTATTTTTACATAATCTAATCCGGCTTGGTCTAGTTGTTTTCTAGCGGCATTAGACAAGTATGCTAAATCTCCACTATCAAGTCTAATTCCGAGTAATTTCTCACCACGAGCCTCCATTTCTTTAGCTACAATTATGGCATTAGGAACACCTTTTTTTAGGGTATCGTAAGTATCTACTAAAAGAACACAGTTAACAGGTCTAGTTTCGGCAAAATCTCTGAATGCTGTAAGTTCGTCGTCGTAACTTTGTATAAAGGCATGCGCCATAGTACCAGATACAGGAATATTAAATTCTTTTCCGGCGAGTACATTAGAGGTATAATCGAATCCGCCAATATAGGCCGATCTAGAGGCTTGGAGTCCTGCAAAACCTTGTGCACGGCGTAAACCAAATTCGGCTAAACTTTTATCTCTTCCAGCAATATATCTAATACGGCTCGCCTTAGTAGCGATAAGAGATTGAAAATTTAGACTATTTAAAATGAATGTTTCAATAATCTGACATTCAATTATGGAACCAGAAACGGTTAATATTGGACTAAAAGGAAACACAATTTCACCTTCCGACATGCTTTGAATGTGTCCAGTAAATTTAAATGTTTTTAAGTAGTTTGTATAATTAGAATCAAACCCTTGTGCTTCTAAATAATGTATATCATCTTCAGAGAACGAGATTTTTTCTAACGAATCTAGAACTTCTTCCAATCCACAAAATAAAACGTATCCGCCTTCAAAAGGATTTTTTCTAAAAAAATAATCGAAGGTTGCACTAATCTCATGTTTGTCTTTTAAAAAATAAGATTGCCCCATGGCAAGCTGATATAAATCAGTATATAAAGCAGAATTTAAATTCATATGGATGTTCTTTATTGTCTATATTTTAACCTAATATATGGTTAGTATAATTCTGAAAGCCATTTATATTTTGAGATATCAAGACCTAAAAGCAAAACAAAATTTGATATATTATTATATAAAAATAACGCATGTTTTTTACAAATGTAAGCACATGCGTTATTAATTCTTATAAACGAAAGTTTTATTACTTCGTATACACGTTATTATCCTTATCAATATCGGCCATTAATTCTTTAGCATCAATAGTAAGATCTTTAATATCTTCTTTCGATTTATTAATGGTGAATGTATAAGTTGGATAAGACCATGCCCAATCTTTTAGTTGCGTTCTCGTTTCTGTTGCTGGTTTTTCACCACGCATCATTGTTAATGGAACGTATAAATTTTCAGAAGTTCCGTCTGTATAATTAACTTCAATATCTAAAGGCATTGGCATTAACCCGATACGTTCTAAGGTTACTGTTGTCGTGTTTGCAGAACCTTCAATAGATTTAATTGCGTAATCAATTGTATTCGTAGTTTGTGTCCAATCTGTTAAATACCAATCCAATTCTAAACCAGATACTTTCTCTGCAGAACGTATAACATCGATAGGTCTTGGATGTTTAAATGAAAAATCTGTAAAGTACTTTTTAAGTGTTTCTTTTAAATTCTCTTGTCCGATTACATAGCCTAATTGTGCTAAAAATACTTCTCCTTTATTATATGCAGCAATACTATATGCCATGTTACAATCGTAACGATCGGAATGTGTAGATTGTGGTTGTTCTTTACCAGATTTTACTAAATAGTAATACCCTTGATACGCTCTTTCTGAAGGGTTTTCTTTGCTTTCCTTCATAATTTCATTCATGGCTTGATCGCTAATATAACTTGTAAACCCTTCGTCCATCCATTCGTGTTTAGACTCGTTAGAAGCTAATAAGAACTGAAACCATGTATGTGCTAATTCATGAGCTGTAACACCTACTAAACTTCCAAATTTACGCTCTCCTGTAATAAGTGTACACATTGCATACTCCATTCCACCATCTCCACCTTGAATCACAGAATATTGTTCGTACGGATACTTCCCTATTTCTGAACTAAAATATTGCATAAGCTCGACCGTTTTAGGTTGAAGCTTCTTCCAATTTTCTTTTATTGATGGATTGTTTTTATAGAAGAAATGTAATAAAGGTCCGTTTGGAACTTGCATGGTATCGTGAATATAATCAGGATCTGCAGCCCAAGTAAAATCGTGTACATTAGGCGCAATAAAATGCCAAGATAGTTTATCGCCATCTGCGGGTTTTACTGATCCTGTTTCGTAACCATGACCAATGTCGTTAGGATTTTGAAGGTATCCAGTTCCTCCAATTGTATACGTTTTATCTATATTTATAGTTACATCAAAATTACCCCAAACACCATGAAATTCTCTTCCAATATAAGGATCTGCATGCCAGCCTTCGAAATCGTATTCTGCTAATTTTGGGTACCACTGTGTCATAGATAATGCGACACCTTCTTTACTGTTTCTACCTGAACGACGGATTTGAAGCGGAATTTGTGCATCGTAATCCATATCGAATGTTACTTTTTCGCCAGGTTGAATTGGAGATTCTAGTTTCACCTCAAGAATAGTTCCTACGGTTTCGTAAGAAATAGATTTTCCATTCTGTTTAAGAGATTTTACTTTGATGTATCCTGTTTCCTCAGGTTTTAATGTTGATATTCTACTCTTTCCGTTTTCCATCATTCTACCGTCTGGATCTTCAATGCTTTGTAAACGGGCATCCATTTCGCTTCCTGGTTGAAATGCATTTAGAAATAAATGATAATATACACTTGTTAACACATCTGGAGAATTGTTAGTATACACTATTTTTTGAACACCTTTATACTGATAGGTTTCTACATCCATATCAATATTCATAGTATAATCTACATGTTGTTGCCAGTACGTAGGATCTGTTTTAGAATGTGAAGTACTAGTACTTATAGTATCCGAAGATTTACAAGATGTAAGCACTACAAGAAGTACAAAAAGTGAATAAAATATTTGTTTCATATTGAATTGGGTTTAAATAAAAAACCTCATCAAGTTTTGGTTGATGAGGTTTTTATTAATTGAATGTTTTTATTTTAATTTCGAAGCCATAATTAATGCGTTATAAGCATTAACCATTTTACCTGAAGCAGATAAGTTTGTAAAAGATTGTTCGTTGCTAGCATCTCCACCAACAACTACTTTTATTTTAATAGGTAAACCAGAATCCATTATTACTTGCTTAACTTGTGACGCAGATAATTTTGGATATTGAGAACGGATTAAAGCAGCAACACCGGCAACAGCAGGAGATGCCATAGATGTTCCTCCTTTAGTATCGTATTTATCGCTACCAGGAACTGTAGAGTATATTTCTGCTCCAGGAGCAAATACATCTACATTAATTTTTCCATAGTTAGAGAAACCAGCAACCATTTCTGGTCCGTATTTAGGAGCTAATGCACCAACTGATAAAAAGTTATCAGAAAATTCTGGTCCGTTGTCAGTATTGTCTGTAGGATAATGATGTTTTTCTTGATCTAAATCCATGCCTTCATTTCCAGCAGCCATAACCAATAATACATCGTGATCTGCAGCATATTTAATAGCATCCTGTACCCAATCACTATGTGGAGAGTAGTATTTACCAAAACTTCCATTAATTACTTTAGCACCATTGTCTACAGCATAACGAATTCCTAAAGCAACATCTTTATCGTATTCATCTCCGTTAGAAACAACTCTTAAGCTCATAATTTTTACATTATTAGCAACACCATTTGCTCCTAAACCATTGTTGCGTTCTGCAGCAATTATTCCAGTAACGTGTGTACCGTGGCTTTCAGAATCTACAGTCGGCATAACGTTTCCATTACCATAACCAACATCGGTTAAATCATCGATATTATCACCTGTTTTTCTACCCTTAAATTCCATGTTAAGGTTATAGTTTAAACGATCTGAAATACTTTCAGCACCATTTTTTAACTCTTTTTTAGCAGCATTTATATCATCAAAACCAAGGCCTAAAATATATTTAGCCATTGCTGTAGCTGTTGCTAATTCTTCGTTATCACCTGCTGTAATACTTTCAACATCAGCTAAAGTATAATCCGTTTTATTAAGTTTAGCAGCTATAATTTCGTCGGCACCAATTAATTGTTGTAATAACTGATCGTATTGCGTTTTATAGTTTATAAATTTGCCATACTCTTCATCGTATTCTTTTTGAGCTCTTTCGTAATCCGGGTTAGAAGTGTCTCCACTAGCTAGTATACGTACAAATTCTAATTGCTCTTCGTAAGTATCACCTAAAAAGTTCCATCCGTGAATATCGTCTACATATCCGTTTTTATCGTCGTCAATACCATTCCCTGGAATCTCTTTTTCGTTAGTCCAAATAACACCATCTAAATCTTCGTGCTCAATGTCGATTCCAGAATCAATTACTGCAACAATTACAGTTTTTCCAGCATTATCTTTAATAATTTCTGAGTAAGCTTTATCAACACTCATACCTGGAATAGTATCAGAAATTAGGTCTAAATGTCCCCAATTGTGTTGCTCTGTTTCAGTTATATCTGATACTTTTAATGGTGCAGTATCTATATTTTCAATAGGTGTAGATAATACTTTTGCTCCACCACCACAACTAGTTAAAATCGTTGCAGCAAAGGCAGTAATTAGAATAGGTTTAATAAAATTCATGAGTTATTTGTATGTTAATTAAATATATCGTTGCACGTATACGTGTCTTTTAAACGTACACCTTTTTCTGTATGTTGAAGTGTGATAATTTCGTTGTGCGCATCGTGCTCCAAAAATAGGTAATAATTATTATCGGCCGCTTGTTTTAAAAACTTTTCTTTCTCACCAAGGGTTATAAGCGGTCTGGTGTCGTAACCAACAACGTAAGGTAGAGGAATGTGTCCTGCTGTTGGTAATAAATCGGCCATAAATACAATGGTTTTATCCTTGTATTTAAGTTGAGGAATCATTTGTTTATCGGTATGTCCATCAACAAATAAAATATCGAATCCCAATTCACTATCTTCTAAAAAATTATCTTTAGGAAGCCCTGTGAATTTTAATTGTCCGCTTTCTTCCATCGGAATAATGTTTTCTTTAAGAAAGGAAGCACCTTCTCTAACATTGGGATGCGTGGCCCAAGCCCAATGGTCTTTATTACTCCAAAAATGTGCATTTTTAAAAGCCGGTTCGTAACCTGTTCTGTCTTTATTCCATTGAATACACCCACCAGAATGGTCAAAATGTAAGTGTGTTAAAAACACATCGGTAATATCGTCTCTATGAAATCCATACTGTTTAAGCGATGCATCTATAGAATGATTACCCCAAAGTGAATAATACCCAAAAAATTTATCAGATTGCTTATCGCCCATTCCTGTATCTATTAGAATAAGCCTGTTACCATCTTCAATTAGTAGAGATCTAGCGGCTATATCAATTAAATTATTTGAATCTGCTGGGTTTGTTCTTTGCCAAATAGTTTTAGGAACTACGCCAAACATGGCACCTCCATCTAGCTTAAAATTACCCGTTTCAATAGGATATAATTTCATGGTTTATTAATTTTACCATGTAAAGTTAAAAAGAGTGTAGCAGTTTTAATGAATTCTTAATTTTTATTAGCTCTTTTTTAACATAAAATAGCAGACAGGCACATTATTTAACCCAAAACTTTTATATATTCAACCTTTATAAAAATAATGCATGTTAGAATTAGCGGGGATAATTATACTAGGAATATTAGCACAATGGGTAGCTTGGAAATTTAAAATACCGGCTATTTTACCTTTAATTCTTATTGGATTATTAGTAGGGCCATTTGCTGCCGAATTTTTCTCTGACGATGGTTCCAAATGGATTGAACCTATTTGGAATGGGAGAGAAGGTCTGTTTCCTGGAGAAAGCTTGTTTTATTTTGTATCACTGGCCATAAGTATTATTCTATTTGAAGGCGGATTAACGCTAAAGTTAAGCGAGATTAAAAATGTTGCACCTTCTATTACTAAACTTATTACACTGGGTGCAGCCGTAACGTTTTTTGGAGCTGCGATTGCTGCGCATTATACGTTTTACTTAAGTTGGGAAATGTCGTTTCTGTTTTCAGGTTTAATTATTGTAACCGGGCCCACAGTAATTACACCTATTTTAAGAAATATTCCATTGCCTAAAGATGTCTCTGCCGTGTTAAAATGGGAAGGTATTTTAATCGATCCTATTGGGGCATTAATTGCCGTTTTGGTATTTGAATTTATTAGTGTAGATGCTGGAGGTGAATTTACTAAACGTGCTTTTATTGAATTTGGAAAAATTGTATTATTCGGATTCTCGTTCGGATTTACATTTGCTCATGCTTTAAACACGATTATTAACCGAAAATGGATTCCTCATTATTTATTAAATGTGTTTGCATTAGCGTCTGTGTTAGGTGTTTTTGTATTATCAGATTCTTTTGCGCACGAATCGGGACTTTTAGCCGTAGTTGTTATGGGAATGGTTCTTGGAAACTCTAAATCGGCGTATTTAAAAGAACTTCTTTATTTTAAAGAATCACTTAGTGTGCTATTAATTTCGATCTTATTTATTTTACTGGCCGCGAATATTAATATGAGTGATTTATTACTGATTTTTAATTGGAATACAGCTGTTCTATTTGCGATTGTAGTCTTTATTATTCGTCCGATAGCCGTGTTTATAAGTACGTATAAATCGACTTTAAAATTTAATGAAAAACTTTTTATTAGTTGGGTTGGACCACGTGGTATTGTGGCTGCGGGTATCGCCTCTTTATTTGGTTTAAAATTAGCGAAAAGTGGCGTTCCAGATGCCGAATATATTACACCCTTAGTATTCATGATTGTGTTGGGAACCGTATTATTAAATGCCACAACAGCACGTATGTTTGCAAAACTTATTGGTGTATTCTTGAAAAAATCTGAAGGTATTTTAATTGTCGGAGCATCAAAACTATCTCGTTTAATAGGACATTATTTAGAAGAAAACGGACGACACGTTGTACTCATAGATAGTAACCAAGAAAATATTAAAAAGAGTGAAGAACTTGGATTAGAAGGTATTAATACTAATATTTATTCTGATACCTTAATGGATAATATCGAATTGAACGACGTCGGGTATCTTATGGCGTTAACAGCAAGTGCCGATATTAATACCTATGCGATAAATAAGTTTGGAGAACAATTTGGTGAAAATGGATCGTTTAGGTTATTAACAGCCGATGAGATGAGTAATAGCGACAAGTTACCTAGAGAAGGTTTATTTGCGCAATCCGATGATTTTAATTCGTTAAGTGAAGTTGCTCGTAAATTTCCAGCAGTTAATGAAATTGAAATAAAAGACAAATCTCACTTTATAAGTCTATTAAAAATTAGTGATGCAGATTCAGATATCATCCCTATTTTTATTAAAAATAATAAAGGTGTACTAGATATTATTTCGGCTTCAAATAAAGAGAAGCATATTATTGAGCCTGGATTTAAATTAGTTTATATCGGAAAACCTTTCGATGTTGAGAAAATGTAACTTTTTCAATACTATTCAAATAAAATAAAAATGCTCGTGAATTTATTCACTAGCATTTTTGTTTTTTAATTTCAAACCAAAACCTACATAATATGTATTTCTGTAAAGGTTTTATCTACAATTAATTCCTGTGTCAGTTTACTTCGTTGTAGAGCTTCAAAAGTAATTTCGACATTATCAATTTCAATTTTAGATATTTCAAAAGGAATCCCTATAAATTTCAATTTAAAGCGCGTGTAAGGCGTTGTAAAACTACCTGTGGTATGTTGGTTTATAATTAATTCGTTTGCTTTACCTGTGAGTTTAAATTTACTCAAACTGTAGCGTCCTTTTGTGTAATCGTATCCATCATGTGCATCGTCAAATAACAGAGATTGTTCTTTTCCTAATTTATAGCGCACTTCCAAGGTGATCTCGTCAAATTTTTGTTCTCCCACATACTGCTGTATCGGATACTTTGGAATTATAGTACCTTCTTTTATAAAGATTGGCATGGTATCTAAATCGGCATCTACCCATATTTCTCTACCACCCTTAACAAACTCATTTGTCCAATGGTTATACCAATTTCCACGTGGAATATACATGCGTCTACCTTTAGAGTTTGGTTCTAAAATAGGACAAACCAAAATGTCGTTTCCGTAGATAAATTCGTCTGTTCTGTAATGGGTTTGTATATCTTCTTGATCGAAAAGAACTAGCGATTTTAATATCGGCGTTCCTTCGTCTAAATATTGCCAAAAAGCCGTGTATAAATAGGGCAGAAGCTGGTAACGTAATTCTATAAACGCACGGACTATATCTGTAACTTCGTCTCCAAACATCCAGGGTTCTTGATCGCCATGATCTCCGGAAGAATGCGTTCTACAAAACGGATGAAATACACCCAACTGAATCCATCGTGTAAATAACTCCCCATTAGGTTGTTCTGCAAAGCCTCCAATATCACTTCCAACAAACGAAAAGCCTGAAAGGGCCATACGTTGTGCTTGTACATTGGCAATCCATAAGTGTTCCCATGTCGCCACGTTATCTCCCGTCCAAGTCGAGGAGTAGCGCTGCGTTCCTGCATAGGCCGCTCTTGTAATTACAAACGGACGTTTGGGATATGCAAATTTCTTTAATCCTTGGTAGGTCGCTCTGGCCATTTGCATGCCGTAAATATTATGTGCTTTTCTGTGGCTACACGGATTTCCGTCGTAATCGTGACGCACATCGTCGGGGAAGGTTTTGTTAGGAACTTCCATAATAGCAGGTTCGTTCATATCGTTCCAAACACCTTTTACACCTATATCTTCTACGAGTTCCTTAAATAAATCGGCCCACCACGATCTAACGTCTTTATTCGTGTAATCTGGAAAAACACACTGTCCAGGCCATACTTTTCCTTTCATATGTGGTCCGTCGGCACGTCTGCAAAAATAATCGTTATCTAAACCTTCCTTAAAAATGGCATATTCTGGATCGATTTTAATTCCAGGATCAATAATAACTATGGTTTTAAATCCGTCGTCGGCTAATTCTTTAACCATGCGTTTCGGATCAGGGAAATACTCCTTGTTCCAGGTAAAACAACGAAAGCCCTCCATATAATCGATATCTAAATAAATAGCATCGCACGGAATCTGTAATGCTCTAAATGTGGAGGTGATTTCTTTGACTTTTGCCTCCGGGTAATAACTCCATTTACATTGGTGATAGCCAAGAGTCCACATGGGTGGTAATTGATGAGGTTTCCCTGTTAAATCTGTATATTTAGATACCACATCATTCATTTTTGGACCGTAGATAAAGTAGTAATTCATTTCGCCACCTACAGCCCAAAAACTAGTTACATTTTTGCGTTCATGAGAAAAATCGAAATTAGACCTAAAGGTATTATCGAAAAATACCCCATAAGACCGGCCGTGATGTAAACCGGTATAAAACGGAATGGATTTATATAAGGGATCGGTATATTTACCATAAGCGAAAGAGTCTGATACCCAGTTTTCGAAACGCTTCCCTTTTAGGTTTAAGTGATCTGCTTTATCGCCAAGGCCGTAATAACTTTCGCCGTCGTGAGAGACTTTACTCATTTTTACAATGTTACCACCATATTCGTAGCTTTCTTCCCAATGAAATCCAATTTCATCCTGACAAATTAGAGTGTTATCAATAGCATCGAATAACTTAACTTTTAGATTGCTTTTAAAGATTCGACATATCACCTTAGAGGTGGTGATAATGTAAATGTCTTTAGTTTCTTTAATCTCTAAATAATTGTATCCTGTTTTTGCATATTTTGAAATGGCATAAGAAAAATCATTTTCGAAATTACAATTCGTAGCATACCGAAAACGTAAGATGCTATCCCGAACTATTGTAAGTTGGAGCACCACACCATTCTCGGTTCTAAAATGAAGTGTATCGATGTTTTTCTCGTAAGAAACGATGTGATTGGGATATTGGTTTCCTTTCTGTTCTAATTCGGTATTTGTAATCATAAGCTATTAATTGGGATGGTATATAAACCTAATAATTTTTTTTCAAAATACTGTATGGCGATTTATAATTCTTTTCTGTTGAGTTAAACCATGTCTAGAAAACACTAAATACTGAAAACAAAAACGCATCACTCTGAAAATCAGTTTCAGGATGATGCGTTTGTTATATTAATTACTAATTCTATTTGTATTTAAACACACAAATAGCTAGCGGTGGTACTATAATAGTAACGCTATATGGTTTATTATTCAGAGTTGTCTTTTTCGCTTTAATGGCTTTAGTATTTAAATTATTTCCGCCACCAAATTCTGAACTATCACTACTAAAAATTTCTACCAAAATTCCTTTTCTAGGAACACCAATATCGTATTTTTCATGAGAGTTTGGAGTGAAATTACACACTACAATAAGATCGTTTTGTTCGTCGTGGCCTTTTCTAATGTAAGACATGACTGCATTTTTATGATCGTCGTAGCTAATCCATTCAAATCCTGCCTGAGCAAATCCTTTTTCGTATAAAGCAGGTGTGTTTTGATATAGCGTATTTAAGGTTTTTACGTAGTTTTTAGTCTGAATATGAGGTTCAAATTCTAGTAAATTCCAATCTAAACTTGTTTGAAAATTCCATTCGTTATATTGTCCAAATTCCGCTCCCATAAACAGTAGCTTAGTTCCTGGATGCGTGTACATATAACCTAACATTAGTCTTAAATTAGCAAAACGTTGCCATTCATCGCCAGGCATTCTACCCAATACAGAGTTTTTACCGTAAACCACTTCATCGTGTGAAATAGGAAGCATAAAATGTTCTGAAAAAGCATACGCTAAACTAAACGTAATTTCGTTTTGGTGGTAACTTCTATAAATCGGATCTTTCTTAAAATAATCTAAGGTATCGTGCATCCAACCCATCATCCATTTCATACCAAAACCTAATCCGCCATGTTCGACTTTATTGGTTACACCGGTATAGGCTGTAGATTCTTCGGCAATGGTTTGTACGCCATCGAACATAGAATATATCGCTTCGTTACATTCTTTTAAAAATGATACAGCATCAAGGTTTTCGTTTCCACCGTAAATATTTGGTTCCCATTCTCCGTCTTCTCTAGAATAATCTAGATAAATCATAGAGGCCACAGCATCGACACGTAAGGCATCGACATGATAATTTTTAAGCCAATACACGGCATTACTTATTAAAAACGAACGTACTTCTGGACGTTCATAATTAAAAATTAAACTCTTCCAATCCTGATGATATCCTTTTCTTACATCTGGATGTTCGTATAAATTAGAACCATCAAAATTACCCAATCCATGAGCATCTGAAGGGAAATGGGAGGGAACCCAATCTAAAATCACTCCAATATCTGCGTCGTGAAAGGCATCTATTAAGCCCATAAATTCTTGCGGCGTTCCAAATCTAGAAGTAGGGGCAAAGTAACCTGTAATTTGATATCCCCAAGACGGATCGTAAGGATACTCCATAATAGGCATAAATTCTACGTGTGTAAAATTTAGTTCTTTTACATATTCTACTAAAGTTTTAGAAAGCTCTGTATAGGTTAAAAAACGATCTTCTTCAACGTTTTTCATCCAAGATCCTAAATGTACTTCGTAAACCGCATAAGGTCTATCTAGTCCATTTTTCTCTTTACGATAAGACATCCAACTTTTATCTTTCCACTTATAATTGGAGGTTTCCCAAACAATAGAAGCTGTTCTTGGAGGATGTTCGCAACGCACGGCATAAGGATCTGCCTTTTCTGTTTTTATGTCGTTATTATTGCTAATAATGGCATATTTATATAAAGTGCCTTTACCAACATTAGGTATAAACCCTTCCCATATACCGCTGGAATCCCAGCGGACATATAGCGGGTGTTCTTCTGAATTCCAAAAGTTAAAATCACCAATTACCGAGACAGATTTTGCGCTAGGAGCCCAAACTGAAAAGTAAGTTCCTTTTTCACCTTCACAGGTAACAATATGCGATCCGAATTTTTCGAATAGATTGTAATGTTTTCCTGATTTGAATAGGTTTATGTCAAAATCAGTAAATAAGCTAAAAGGTTTAACCTTTGTCATAGTAGTATGTTGTAAATCGCTTCAACATTAATTGAAGTAAAAAATATAATTAAAAGCAATTAAAGTACAAATCCTGATGGAATAATAGCTCCTTTTTTAATAACTACAATACCATCTCTAATTACATAAAGATCGGTTTCTGTATCTTCTAAATGTTTTCCTCCGTTAATAGTTACGTCGTCTCCAATTTTACTATTTTTATCGATAATAGCATTGTTAATAACACAACGCTCACCGATACCAACAAGTATTTGAATGTGATTTTTCTCTATTTCTTCAAGAGTTTCATAATAATCAGATCCCATAATATAGGCGTTGGTTATTACGGTATCTTTTCCAATACGAGCACGAATACCAATTACAGATTTTTCAATTTTTGAAGCCTGAATAATACAGCCTTCAGCAATTACGGCTTCGTTTAATGTTGTTCCTGCCAGTTTTGTAGTTGGAAGTATTCTTGCACGGGTATAAATACGTTGATCTTTGTCGTATAAATTGAATTTAGGAATATCGTCGGTTAACCCAATATTTGCTTCAAAGAAAGATTCTATTGTTCCGATATCAGTCCAATAACCTTCATATTGATAACTATATACAGGACGTTTACCAATAGCTTGCGGTATAATTTCTTTACCAAAATCGTTAGTAGATGGGTCGTTCATTAAATCGACTAACAATTGTTTATTGAATACATAAATACCCATAGACGCTAAATAATGACGTCCTTCACCTTTCATTTCATCGCTTACTTCAGATTCCCAACCTTTAATTAATTCACTGTTAGGTTTTTCTATAAATGAAGAGATCATACTGTTTTCATCGGTTTTTAAAATTCCGAATGATGTTCCGTCTTTAGCATTTACAGGATAAGTAGCGACACTAATTTCGGCACCGCTTTCAATATGCTTTTCAATCATTTCATTAAAATCCATTTGATATAGCTGATCTCCAGAAAGGATTAAAGCGTATTCGAAATCGTTTCTTAAGAAATGATGCATACTTTGTCTTACCGCATCTGCAGTACCTTGAAACCAATTACTATTGGTCATCGTTTGTTCGGCAGCCAATACTTCTACAAAGGCTGAACTAAAAAAACTAAAGTGATACGTATCTTTAATGTGTTTATTTAAAGACGCAGAATTAAACTGTGTAAGTACAAACATACGTTTGATGTCTGAGTTAATACAGTTTGAAATGGGAATATCAACTAAGCGGTATTTTCCTGCAATAGGAACAGCTGGTTTAGATCTGTCTTCTGTTAAAGGGTAGAGTCTTGAACCTTGACCTCCACCTAAAATTATTGATAATACTTTGTTGTTCATCATAAAAAAGGATTTAATGAGTTATAGACGTTTATATATGATTTAGCTGAGGCATGCCAAGAATGGTCTATAGACATAATATCAGATCTAGTTAGTTTAAATTTATCGGTATAGTAGAAGGCGTTGGCACGTTCTATGGCTTCACAGACTTCTGAAACGGTTACATTATTATGACAAATTCCAAAGCCACCATCAAAAATGTCTTCTACCGTGTCTTTTAGTCCACCTACACTATTTACCACAGGAATGGTACCGTATTTTAGAGAATACATTTGGTTTAGACCACAAGGCTCTACACGGGATGGCATTAATAGAAAATCTGCACCAGCATAAATAATATGCGAGAGTTTCTCGTCGTAACCTATAAAAGCATTGTATTTGTTACCAAATTTTGTTTTAAGGTTTCTGAGTTCATTTTCTGTATGTTTTTCACCAGAACCTAGTAATAATATAGAGATGTCGTTTCCAAATAAGGATTCTGAAAATATTTTAGGAAATAAATCGGCTCCTTTTTGTTCTACCAAACGGCCAATAAAAGCAAAAAGAGGTCTGTTAACATCTAAATTAAATTCCTTACAAAGCCATTCTTTATTAGCTTGTTTGCCTTGTTCTATGGTGTCTTGAGTATAATTTTCAATTATTAAAGGATCGGTTTCTGTGTTCCAGACTTCGGTATCAATTCCATTTAAAATACCAATACATTTAGCATGTTCGTCACTTAATAATTTCTCTAGTCCATTGGCATTTTCCTTTAACTCGTCCATGTAGCTTGGAGATACCGTAGAAACAATCCAAGAACATTTTATTGCAGAAGCTAGCGGATTAATAAGATGGTTCCAATCTAGTAAACCAACGCGACTGAATTTAAATTCAGGAATTAGATATACTAAATCGTGAGAAAACGCACCTTGATATTGAGCATTATGAATTGTAAATGCTACGGGTATTTTTCGCAACATAGAATATCTATACGATTCTTGAGCCATAAACGGAATAAGACCTGTATGGTGATCGTGGCAATGTATGACGTCTGGTAATGTTTCGCCCTGAGCAATCCAATCTAAAGCCGCTATTTGGAAGGCTAAAAACCGTTCTGTATCATCAGATGTGTACACAAAATCGGAATACAAAAGTTCCGGAACATCGACAAAGTAAATGTCGAAACCCAAGTTATTATCTACTAAGGTTAAAATTCTAAAATCATAATCTGTTTCGCCCATAAGAATGGTATCGTTATATACAGGCTTAAACTTATGTGTTTTAGTGAATTTGTTATTGTAGAAAGGCATGACAACTTGAGCCGTAGCCCCAAGTTCATTTTGGTATTTTGGTAGCGCACCTAATACATCTGCTAAACCTCCGATTTTAGCAATTGGATAACATTCGGCACTTAGATGAGTGATAATCATAGTCTATAAAATGGCATTTGTCCCTAAATTTAAAAATATTAATTGAATCCGTTATTACGATTTAAATCTATTATTGAAAAAATAATTATTAAAAATAGTTTTATCTCAATTCGAAATTAGATTTATCTGTTTTTCTGGGGATGGCTGGGCGGTTTGTTCTGTATTTTACTGGAAATTAATTTATAGCAAAAAAAAAAGACTGCCTTTTCAGACAGTCTTCTTATATAATTATATTGTAATTTTATTAGTCGTTTAGTTTTAAAACGGCCATAAATGCTTGTTGAGGTATTTCTACATTTCCAACTTGACGCATACGTTTTTTACCTTTTTTCTGCTTTTCTAAAAGTTTACGTTTTCTAGAAATATCTCCTCCATAACATTTTGCAGTTACATCTTTACGTAAGGCTTTAATGGTTTCTCTAGAAATAATTTTAGCACCAACAGCGGCCTGAATAGGAATATCGAATTGCTGACGAGGAATTAACTCCTTCAACTTTTCGCACATTTTCTTTCCTATATTTTGTGCGTTATCTGCGTGAATTAATGCAGAAAGTGCATCTACAGGTTGTGCATTTAACAAAATGTCAAGTCTTACTAATTTAGACGTCTTCATACCAATTGGATGGTAATCGAAAGAGGCATATCCTTTAGAGACTGTTTTTAAACGATCGTAAAAATCGAATACAATTTCAGCTAAAGGCATATCGAACGTTAATTCTACACGCTCAGGTGTTAAATAGGTCTGATTTAAAATCATACCTCGTTTTTCAATACAAAGTGACATTACATTTCCTACGAAATCTGCTTTTGTAATGATGGTTGCTTTAATATATGGTTCTTCAACTCTGTTTACTGTTGAAGGATCTGGTAAATCTGAAGGGTTATTTACAATAAACGGGACATCCGGGTTTTTGTTTGTAAAGGCGTTGTAAGATACATTGGGTACTGTAGTAATCACAGTCATATCGAACTCACGCTCTAAACGTTCCTGAATAATTTCCATGTGCAGCATTCCTAAGAATCCACAACGGAATCCAAAACCTAAAGCGGCAGAACTTTCTGGAAAGAAAACTAAAGATGCATCATTAAGTTGCAACTTTTCCATAGAGTTACGTAACTCTTCGTAATCTTCTGTATCTACAGGATAAATACCTGCGAATACCATTGGTTTTACGTCTTCGAAACCTTCAACTATATTTGTTGTTGGGTTGTCGAAATCTGTAATTGTATCTCCTACTTTTACTTCTTTTGCTGTTTTAATCCCTGTAATAAGATATCCAACATCTCCAGCTTTAACGCTTTTCTTTGCGACTTGTGTTAGTTTTAAAGTTCCAACTTCGTCGGCAAAATATTCTTTACCTGTAGCGACAAATTTAATTTTTTGTCCTTTTCTAATTTCACCATTAAAAACTCTAAAATAGGTTTCAATACCTCTAAATGTATTGTAAACCGAGTCGAAAATTAAAGCTTGAAGTGGTTCGTCTACATTCCCTTTTGGTGCAGGAATACGTTCTATTACAGCTTCTAGAATTTTATCTACACCAAAACCTGTTTTTCCACTAGCATGAATAACATCTTCTGGCTTACAACCTAAAAGCTCAACGATATCGTCTGTTACTTCTTCGGGGTTGGCACTAGGTAAATCTACTTTATTAAGAATAGGAATAATTTCCAAGTCATTTTCTAAAGCTAAGTATAAATTAGAAATTGTTTGCGCTTGAATACTTTGTGCAGCATCTACAATTAAAAGAGCACCTTCACAAGCAGCGATAGAACGTGATACTTCGTAAGAGAAGTCAACGTGACCAGGAGTATCAATAAGGTTTAAAACATATTGTTCTCCTTTATAAACAAAATCCATTTGGATGGCGTGCGATTTAATGGTAATACCACGCTCGCGCTCCAAATCCATAGTGTCTAGTAGCTGATTTTGTTTTTCACGTTCGGTAACCGAACCTGTGTAATCTAATAAACGATCGGCTAAAGTACTTTTACCGTGATCGATGTGTGCAATGATGCAAAAATTTCTGATGTTCTTCATAAAGAAAAATATACCTGGCTTTAATCTGCAAATATAGGTGATTTACATTAGCAATTTTGTTTTTTTAAAAAGTAGTTTTTGTGGGAAAAATATTTCTTAAATAAAAAGGTTTTCCGTAAATATATTAAATTCAATTAACCTAAATTTGTAGGTATCAACTTCAATATATGTACATTAAGTTAATGTTTCTTACTTTTTTATGCTCTTCTGCATGTTTTTCTCAAGACATTCAGGTTTCGGGGTTCATAAAAAATGCACAAAACTTACCTATCGATTTTGCTAATGTAATTCTTACAAATACAGACGATGCTACTATTGTGCATGGTGCTACTAGTCAGGACGATGGGCATTATGTTTTGAAAAATGTTGCTCTTGGATCCTACATTTTGGAGATTAGTTTTATAGGATATACAACTTATAAATACAATTTAAAGGTTGATGGTGACACGAAATTAGACCTCGTCGTTTTGCAAGAATCTACAGAAGAATTAGATACTATAAATATTATAGCCAAGAAGCCCACATTTAAAAAACAGTCCGATCGTATAATTTTTAATATAGAAAAAACCTCACTAACTGAAGGAAGTGTTATGGATGTGCTAAAAAGCACACCTGGTATTTTAGTGATGAATGATGAAATTAGCGTTAGAAACAGTTCTAATATTATTTATTTAATAAATAATAAAAGGGTGCATTTAACGGGAGAAGATTTACAACAGTTATTAGCCGGAACAGATGCGTCTCATGTAGAATCTGTCGAGGTGGTTACTAATCCGTCGGCAAAGTACGATGCAGAAGGGGCTGCTGTGATTAATATAAATATGAGTAAAAATTTAATTACAGGTTATAATGGTAGTCTGTATGCGAATTATACTCAAGGTATTTATCCGAGATTTAATGCAGGAATGAATCATTTTTATAAAACGAAAAAACTAGACATTTTTGCAAATTATTCTTACGGAGAAAGTGAATTAGAGATATATAATAGGAGCGACGTTAATTTTATCGAAGACAATACCATCGTAGGAACCTGGCGCAGTGAAAATGATAGAAATACAAAATCAAAATCTCATAATGCAAATGCTAATGTAGATTATGCTTTTAATAGTGCCAATGTATTATCCTTCTCGACCAATGTAAATGTAACACCTTATTGGAAGCGTGAGGGATATATGGAAACGGAAGCTGTAGATTCTTCATTTAGTTCTATGAACAATATGGACGATTCTAAAGTTAATGTCGCAGCCAATTTAAATTACGTAAACACATCTAAATCGGGAGATGTCTTTTCTGTAAATTTGCATCATACCAATTATGATTACGATAGATATCAGGATATAAATTCAATGTATTTTGATGAGAATGATCAATTCTCAAGACAAAATATTTTTAATTCAATGTCCGATCAAAACACAAAAATATTTTCTGCACAGGCAGACTATAGTATGAGTTTAGAGCATGATATAGATTTTGACTTTGGAATAAAATCCTCGTTAATAGATTCTAAAAGTAGCTTAGATCAATATTATTTGAAAGATAATAAGTATTGGAACGATGATGAAAATAGCGGTGTTTTTGATTATAACGAAATGAATTACGCAGGATATATTAGTATGTCTAAAGCTTGGGAAACGTGGCAAGTATCTGCTGGATTACGAGGAGAATATACCGATATCGAAGGAAAGGTAAGCAGTACGAATAACAGTAATAGTTTTGACTATTTTAAATTATTTCCAACCTTTAATGTTTCTAAAGAATTTAATGAAAATCATAGTTTGGGACTGTCTTACGGAAAACGGATAGAAAGGCCAACGTACTCGTCTTTAAATCCGTTTAAATATTATTTTAACGATTATATTTATCTTCAAGGAAATTCTAATTTACAACCTACAATATCTCATTTAAGTACGCTGTCTTACACGCTAAAAGGAACCTATACTTTCGAGTTGTATTATCGGTACGAAAAGGATCCGACATCAGAATTAGTTTTCCAAGATAATACTAGTAACGAGATTGTTTACAAACCAACGAATATGGAAAAATCGATCGATTATGGATTCGATTTTTTAACTTTTAAACCGATAACAGATTTTTGGTCTGTCTATTTTGTCAATTCTATTTTTCATACAAGAGACTATTTTAAGGCTGCCCAAAGTGGGAATTCTACAGAATATAACGAAACGTGGTCTGTATATTCTAATTTCATGAATTTCTTTACCTTTTTAGAAGATCGTAGTTTTAGTGGTGAAATCTCGTTGTTGTATATGGCACCAATGATTAATGGATCGTCTAATGTGTCTTCAAGAACACAAGTGGATTTGGGGATAAAAAAGAGTTTTAAAAACGGAAAATGGGTCGCTTCGCTTAAAGCCAGTGATATTTTTAGAACAACAGATTTTACTGTAAAAAACAAGTATTTAAATCAGGATAATCAATATTACGGTCGCTTCGACAATCAATGGTTTCGTGTAGGGCTACGTTATAATTTTGGAAACACAAGACTAACTACTAATGAAAAAGAGGATACAGAATTAAATGAACGTAATCGTTTAAATTAT
This sequence comes from Formosa undariae, assembly GCF_042427615.1. Lineage (NCBI taxonomy): Bacteria > Pseudomonadati > Bacteroidota > Flavobacteriia > Flavobacteriales > Flavobacteriaceae > Formosa > Formosa undariae. The sequence continues at coordinate 689,562 of NZ_JBHMEZ010000001.1, forward strand.
GAAAGTTCACATAATTAGAGATATTCTAATTGATTGACTTATAATGTTTTTATATCGTCATATTATTTAAATAATTGTGTTATTTTTGAACAACCATTTTTTATTTTATGTCTTTAAAACTAACTTATCTAATTCTATTATGTTCCTGTTTTTGTTTCGCTCAAGAAAATAAAATTTCTGGTAAGGTTCAGGACAATCATGATTCTCCAATCGCATATGCGAATATAATTTTAGTAAATAAGGCAGATGACTCTAAAATATTAGGAACAATAACTAACGATACAGGGTATTTTGTTATAAAAAATATTGAAACTGGAACCTATAATCTAGAAATTAGTTTTGTAGGTTATTCTAGTTATTCCACAGAGTTAGTAATAGATAAAGTGCTTTTCTTGAATTCTGTTGTTTTAAAAGAAATATCTCCAGAAGAGTTAGAGGTTATCGAAGTTATTATTGAAGACGTAGATAAATAAAATTATTTATTAAAGTAAAGTCGTCGGATAATTATCCATGCGTAATCTTCCAATTTAAACCCATCATCTACAAAACATTAAAGAATTAGTATTTATTCCTCAATTTAAGTATTTTTGCTCACTTAAAAAATAGACTTTGGTTAAAATAGATACTATAGAACTTCCCGATTTTCCTTTGCTTTTAGCACCCATGGAAGATGTTAGCGATCCCCCTTTTCGTGCATTATGTAAAGAACAAGGCGCAGACGTAGTGTATACAGAATTTATTTCTAGCGAAGGACTAATTCGTGATGCTGTAAAAAGCACTATGAAGTTGGATATCTATGAAAAAGAGCGTCCGGTTGGTATTCAAATATTTGGAGCCAATTTAGAAAGTATGCTTCAAACCGTAGATATTGTCACTGCATCTAAACCAGATATAATAGATATTAATTTTGGATGTCCTGTAAAAAAAGTAGTCTCTAAAGGCGCTGGAGCGGGGATTTTAAAAGACGTCGACTTAATGGTGAGTTTAACCGCAGCCATGGTAAAACGTACAAATTTACCAATCACTGTAAAAACCCGCTTAGGTTGGGACCACGATTCTATTCGTATTATGGAAGTTGCCGAACGTTTGCAAGATGTAGGCTGTAAAGCGATTTCTATTCACGGACGTACACGTGCACAGATGTATAAAGGTGATGCTGATTGGGGGCCAATAGCAGATGTGAAAAATAATCCGAGAATGCATATTCCTGTTTTTGGAAATGGAGATGTAGACACGCCAGAAAAAGCGATGAAAATGCGAGATGAGTACGGTTTAGATGGCTGTATGATTGGTCGTGCTAGTATTGGAAATCCATGGTTTTTTAAGCAGGTGAAACACTTTTTTGAAACCGGAGAACATCTTGCTCCAATTACAATTGAAGAGCGTGTAGAAGCCGCTAAGCGTCATTTACAAATGGCAATAGATTGGAAAGGTGAAATTTTAGGTGTTTTTGAAACTCGTCGTCACTATACAAATTACTTTAAAGGCATTCCGCATTTTAAAGAATATCGTCAGAAAATGGTAACTAGTGATGCTTCAAAAGACGTTTTTGATGCCTTCGATTTGGTATTAAAAGATTTTTCTGATTATCAGTTTAAGGAATAAAACGGTTTTAAATGGATTCTACTAATGACTTAGAAATCCTTACAGAAGCAATTTTTGAAGCCATAATGCCTAAAACCGATATAGTGAGCATAACCACAATAACATTGGATACCGTTATCGCAACCGGGTAAGGTAGGCTAGGCGTAATCATAACTAAAGAAAAGGCTTGCTGTATCGCTACGATTATAAGTCCGAGAACTAAACCTACAATCCCTCCAAAAACAGACATTAAGCTGCCTTGATAGAAGAAAATACGTCGGATATCTTTTACTGAAGCTCCGAGTTTATACAGCGTACTTAGTGTTTTTTTCTTGTCTAAAATCATCATTATTATAGAGCCAATCACATTAAAAAGGGCAATGATTAAAACTAAGGTGAAGATTAAATACACCGCTAAATTTTCAGTATTTAACATTTTATAAAGCGCATCGTTCAACTGAATACGATTTTTAATAATAATAGTATCTCCTAAAATATCTTCTAATTGTGGTTTTACGATGTCTTCCTCTGCATTAGGACTTAGTTTAAATTCAATAGCAGAAAGTTCGTGGTTTTCATAACTTAAAAGTTTCCGAGACATTTCAAGGTCGGTGTAAACGTAAGTTTCGTTTAGAGTCTCGTTAATATCGAACAAACCAACATTAATACACTCTATGGCGTTAAAAGCACTCTTTGTTGAGGTTATTTGACCAGTTCCTGGTTTGGGAACATAAATGGTAACAGATTTTCCATAGTCTAAAACACCCAGCGATAAATGATTAGAAATACCCCAACCAGCAACCATTTGGTCGGTGTTAGGACGTAACCAACTTCCTTGAATAATTACAGAATCTATAGCGTTAACTTGATTATAATTTTCGTCGACACCTTTTATAAATGCAGGGTAATTTTTATCGTCGTAAGCCAAAATTACACGTTCTTCGATAATTTTTGAATAAGATGAGATGTCTTCTAAGCCTTGCAATTTCTGAAACTGATCATCAGTAAGAATAAACGACTTTCCTGAGGTAGGAACAGCTTTTAGATCGGGATCGATTATGGTAGAAAATTGTAACGAAAAATCCTTTAAACCAGAAAATCCAGAAAGTACAATAAACAATGAAGCCGCACCAAGAATAACTCCTACTGCAGCGATTATAGTAATAAAATTAATGGCATTGTTGCTGCTTTTAGAGCGCAAATAGCGTTTGGCAATGTACAGCGGGAAATTCAATTTACGACTTTTTATGATCTCCTAAAAGACCTGGGTCTTTAATAGGGTTGTCTTTTCCTTTTAAAGATTGTTCTATCTGGTCGATGTATTCTAAAGAGTCGTCCACAAAAAACTCTAAGTTAGGCATTCTACGTAATTGGTGTTTTGTACGTTGTGCTAATTCGTGTCTAATTAAAGGCTTGTTAGAACGAATACCAACTAGTAATTCTTTTGCTTTATCGTTTGGGAAAATACTTAGGTATACTTTCGCAATAGATAAGTCTACAGTTACATTTACTTTAGATACCGAAATAAGGATCCCTTGCATACCGCCTTGTGTTGCGGCACTTTGAAGTACATCTACTAAATCACGTTGTAAAACTGAGCCTATTTTTTTTTGTCTATTACTTTCCATGGTGCAAAAATAGTCGATATTTAAAGATTATCTTACTTTTTGATTGTAAAATTTACTTTACGGTTAAAAAGTATAAAATATTTAATTCACAGTGGTTTATGGAGTGTGCCGTGAATTTAGCGAACTAGGAAGATAATTTTTGAAAAAGTAATTATGAAAAGGCTTGCAGTATTTTAAAAATAAATGTAATATTGCACTCCAATTTTGAGGTCCTATAGCTCAGTTGGTTAGAGCACCTGACTCATAATCAGGTGGTCCATGGTTCGAGTCCATGTGGGACCACTTCAATATTGTTAAGCCTTTCGAGAAATCGAGAGGCTTTTTTGTTTTCAGTGGGTAAAAAGTTTTCAAAATCTAATCCGCATTTTTTTTTAATTCTAGAAGAAATAAAGCGCCATTTCGATACAATAAGACGTGATCCGCAGAGTTTAAAGACGCTTATTTAGTTTACCATTTTAATACATCTAATATTTTGTCGTAATTTGGAGCCCTCATTAAAAACATACAATCAGTTATGTTTCTTTTCGGCATTTAACTTTTAGATTTAAAAACCATAGAATGGATATTGTTATTATTGAAGACGAAGATTTAGCGGCAAATTCTTTAGAGAATATGTTACTGAAAATGGAGTATCCTATTACTATTAAAAAGCGTTTAGAAAGTATTGAGCAGTCTTTAGACTGGTTTAAGAACAACACATGCGATCTTATTTTAAGCGATATCCACTTGGGAGACGGTGAGAGTTTTGAGATTTTCGAAACTTTAAAAATAGAAATTCCCATCATTTTCACAACGGCATTCGACCAATATGCCATACAATCATTTCAGTTTTTCGCTATCGATTATTTATTAAAACCATACGATAAGCTTCGTCTAGATAATGCCATAAAAAAGCACATTAATTTTAACGAAAATACGGTAGTCGATTATAGTCAGTTAGATAAGTTTCTTACGCAACTAAAAGCCGGTGGGGAACAGAAGGAAGAACAAGGGCGTTTTTTAGTGTCTAAGGGAGAAACGTTGCTGTCTATAGAAAGTCATGAAATCGCTTATTTCATGGCAGAAAACAAATCCCTTTTTATTTTTACAACGGCTGGAGATAGTTATCTGTACGACGATACCATTTCTAATTTAGAGCATAAATTATCCGAAAAGCTCTTTTTTAAGATAAACAGAAAATATATTATTAGTCATCTAGCTATTAAAACTATTGTAAAGTACAGTCAGAATCGGTTGAAAATAGAATTACAGACACCAGTTAATACTAACGACTTGATTTTTGTAAGTTCCAATCGTATAAATGCTTTTAAAGATTGGTTAAATCGCTAGTATGTCTTCAAATAATTTATTCTTAAAATTTAAACAACACAGGCAGTATTTCTTTATTAGTTTGTTGTTTGTTGCCATTTATTTTATTGGAAGTGCACTAATAACTCCCAAAATTACGTCTGTTACCGAGAACTTAGTGGAAGATCTTATTCAGGGGAATTTAAAGTCTAAGGAAAATGTGGTGCTTTTCGAATTTAATCAGCTTAATAGTTATTTGATTGATGCAGAAAAAGTTATTGAATATTCTGCTCAAACCTCTGCTCAAGAATTAAAAGATAAATTACTGTTTACTTCGGGTTTAGCTTTAGAAAATCAGAACATTTCAAATACGTTTATCCGGTTTTTAAACGCAGATACAGATTCGTTTTATAGCGCGAATACAGATGCGTTATATGCTAAGGAAGTTAATGCGTACCTCAACCAGAAAGACGTACTAAAAACTAAAAGCACAAGAGATACAATTATTACAAAGCAAAACCGTGTGCTGTATAGAAAGTCGTGTGCTGTGAAATTAGAAAATGGTACCAGTGTAACTTTTGGCTATGATGTGGACTTGTTGAATTTTTGGGACTATTTCTCCGAAAAATATAAAGGAGATGGAGGATATACTGTAATTACAAATAAGAATGGTATTTGCCTTTTACATCCCGATACAAAATACATTGGAAAAAAACTACAGAGTTATTTCGAAACAATTTCTATAGACAAAGTACTTCAGAGCACAATTAAAATTAATGGGTATTATGTGCCAAGAAACGACAATATACTTAAAACTAAAGCAGTTTCAGAATTTCTAGACTTAGAGGTTTTAAGATATTACGATACGATTAAAATAAACGATACACCATTAATTGTGGTGGTTAGTTTTCCGTTAGAAATCCATTTAAAAGAAACCACACAGAGTATACAGCGCTATTTTTCATGGATTAGTTTCTTAGCGTTTGCGACGTTTATGCTTATTTTAATTGTGTATAGGTTGCAGTTAAAAAAAGAATTTGTTGAAAATCTGAGGGTTTTAGAAGAGAAGGAGCAGTTAATTTATGCAAACGAGAAATATCAAAAAGAAAATGCAGTCCTTCAGTTAAATCAATTGAAGAAGAAGATGAATCCTCACTTTCTATTCAATAGCTTAAATTCTTTACATGTTCTAATTGATTTGAATCCGGAGTTGTCCCAGCAATTTGTATTGAAGTTAGCAGATGTGTATCGCTACCTTTTGGAAGAGCGAGATGGTAATTTAATATCTGTAAAAAAAGAAATTACGTTTTTGCAACACTATGTGTTCTTGCAGGAAATTCGTTTTAATAACAGTTTAAATGTTTCCATAATACATAATAGCGACGACAAAGTACTTCTAAATAAAATACCTTTTTTGTCCTTAGAAACTTTAGTCGAAAATGCGATAAAACACAATAATATTACAAAGCAAAACCCTTTATTTATAGAAATTAGAATCTTAAACGATAAGATTGAAGTTTTAAATAATTATATGCCAAGAAAGCAAAAGGTTGAGAATAGTCATCGCATTGGATTAACTTATTTAGAGAATACGTATCTACATTATCAAATAGAAAACTTCAAAACAGAGATTTTAGACGGAAAATTTATCTGTACACTTCCCTTTATTGACCTAAAATAGTATTTCACTCCCTGTTTTGCCGAGTTCACTCCTTTTTGTTTTGTGAACTCTGTTATTTAATGAAAATTTGACACATAATTAACATTTTCATGAGATACTCCTTCTGTAAAGGTAATGCCCTTTTTCGTTTTTCTGTTTTTTTAATACTCTTCTTAATTAGCAATGTAAATTTTGCTCAAGACAAAGAAGACGAAGTAAAAAAAGATAGTACAGATGCTTCCGACACTAAAAAACTGAATTACCAGAAATTTTTAAAGGACGGAAACGTTAAAAAAGGAGTCTTCAATATATACACCATAAAGGAAGATTATTATTTCGAAATTCCGGACTCACTGCTTTCTAGAGATTTTCTTATCGTAAATAAAGTGTCTAGCGTGCCTTACGCTTTAAATGGTCACGGATTAAATAAAGGAATGACATTCGAAACCAAATTGGTTCGATTTTATAGAGATACGTTATTAAATAAAATTTGGGTTAAAACGATAAATCCAAAGGTGAAATCTCCAGAAAACGATGCAATTACTCTATCTGTTAAAGATAATTTCAGGGAGTCTGTAATCGAAGAATTTGATATTGCAGCGAAGAATACAGATTCTACTTCTGTGTTTATAAAAGTGAATAAAATTTTTAACGGAAAAGAGAAAAGTTTTAGCGATGTGCTAACAAATATCGGATTAGGAGGAAGTGTGAAAACAAACCTGTCTAAAATAGAAACTGTTAAATCGTTTCCCGAGAATATTGTTATCAAATCGGCATTAACCACTTCTGTAGCCGAAGGAAAAAGCCCCGACTTACCATTAACTATTGGAGTTACTGCAAATATTGTATTATTGCCGACTGAAATTATGAAACCACGTTTCGACGATAATCGTATTGGGTATTTCAGTATTCCATTGGAATATTATTCCGACAGTCAGCATGAGGTTGAAACACGTCACATGATTACGCGTTGGAATTTAGAACCAAAAGATAAAGATATTGAAGCGTATAAAAAAGGAGAGTTGGTCGAACCTAAAAAGCCAATTGTATATTATATAGATCCTGCGACACCAAAACAATGGAGACCTTATATAGAGCAAGGTGTTTACGATTGGAATGTGGCTTTCGAAGCCGCTGGATTTAAGAATGCTGTGAAAGTTAAATTTCCGTCGGATACAGATTTAGATTTCGATGCCGACGATGTGCGCTATTCTGTAATTACGTATGCTGCTTCAGAAAAACAAAACGCTATGGGACCATCGGTTGTTGATCCTAGAAGTGGTGAGATTTTAGAATCGGATATTATCTGGTGGCACAATTTAATGAAAGGATTACATTCTTGGATACGTGTGCAAACGGGACCGATAGACCCTAAAGCTAGAGGTAATAAATTCTCCGACGAACATATGGGAGAAGCCATCCGTTTTGTGTCTTCTCACGAAGTTGGACATACCTTCGGGTTAAAACATAATATGGGAGCCTCTTTTAGCTATCCTGTAGATTCTTTAAGATCGCGAACTTTTACATCTAAAATGGGAGGTACAGCACCGTCTATTATGGATTATGCACGATTTAATTATGTGGCACAACCAGAAGATCATGTTGTAGATATTACTCCAAAAATTGGGGTATACGATATGTATGCGATTGATTGGGGTTACAGATGGATAGAAAACAAAACGACTCACGAAGAGTTACCTATTTTAAACCAATGGATACGTAAGCATGAAAATGATCCCTTGTATTTCTATGGTGCACAACAAAGTGCTGTTGTAGATCCAAGATCTCAGAGTGAAGACTTAGGTGATAATGCAGTTAAAGCCAGTGAATACGGACTTAAAAACTTAAAAAGAATTATTCCTAATATTTTAAAATGGACTAATGAAGACGGGCAAGATTATTACAAGGCCTCTAAATTATATAAATCTGTTATAGACCAATGGGAGCTTTATAATAATCACGTTATGGCAAATATTGGTGGTGTGTATGTAAACAATACTATTTATGGCGATGGTAAAGATACTTATAAGCCAGTGCCTGGAGCGTTTCAAAAAGAAGCTTTAGATTATTTAATAACCAATGCAATTCTACCTCAGAAATGGTTGTTTACGCCAGATATAATGAATAAGATATTCGCTGTTAGAGATGCACCAGATGGCGAACGTTATTACTCTCCGGTGTCTATGTTACGTATTTATCAGACCAATGTTATTTATGCGTTGGTTAAAACAGATCGTTTAATGCGAATTACAGAGAACGAGGTTTTGTTAGATGCTGATGAGGAGGCTTTTACCGAAGAATATTTATTTGACACTCTATTCGATGCCATTTTTGAAAAAACAAAACACGGAAAATCTTTAGATATGTTCGATCGTATTACTCAGAAAAACTATATCGATGTTTTAACTGTAGATAGAAATAAACTACTAGAAAAAACGAAAGAAAAAACAATTTCTGACGACACTAACAACTTCAAAAACATTCATTTTTCTTATTTGCCTCGAGTTGCAGATATCGGTACAAATAAAAGGGCTGCTTTAGAAAAAGCATTAGAATTATTAGAAAAAAAGAAAAGAAAAGGAGATCGCGCGACTAAGGAGCATTACAGTGATTTAATCGCAAGAATTACTTATAATTTGAAAAATTAAAACATGAAAGGATTAATATATTTATTAATTTTTATTCCCGCTTTACTTAGTGGTCAAAACCAGAAAGTAATTACTGGGCAGGTAATAGATAGCAGCACAAAATCTCCTATTATTGGAGCTTCAATTTATGTGTCGTCTGCCATTATTGGGAGTAAGTCTAAAACAGAAGGTGTTTTAGATAGCAGTATGTTGGGAACAACTACCAATTTCGATGGTGAGTTTTCACTAACTATTAATCAAGACGTCAAATCCTTCTTAGTTTCTTATATGGGGTACGAAACAGAGATTGTTGCTGTTTCTACTGGAAATTTAAATTTCACTATTGTATTAAAGGAGAGTCAAGAGGTTTTAGATGAGATTGTTTTAACGGGGTATCAGAAGATCGAAAAACGTAAAATGACGTCGGCTTACGAGAAGATCGAGATGTCCGAAATAGAACAATCTGGTGTTTTAAGTGTAGACCATATGTTGGCCGGACAAATTTCTGGAGTTGTGGTTCAGCCTACTAGTGGAGCACCGGGTGCACCTGCCAAAATAGTTATTCGTGGTAGTGCGACATTAAATGGTTCTTCAGATCCGCTTTGGGTTTTAGATGGGATTCCTTTAGAAGGAAACGATATTCCATCAGATTTTAGAGATAAAGACAATATCGATAATTTACAATCTTATCCTATCGCTGGTTTAAATCCAGAAGATATTGAAAGTATTACCGTTTTAAAAGATGCATCTGCAACATCTATTTATGGCGCAAGAGCCGCTAACGGAGTTATTGTTATAACCAGTAAAAGTGGTAAAAAAGGACCGATGCGTGTACAGGCAAACGGAAATGTTTTTATTACACAGAAGCCAGATTTCGATAAATTGAATTTAATGAACTCTAGCCAGAAAGTTGATTTCGAGCTGTATTTGGCAAGCCGTTCAGATTTAACTTACCAGCAGGATAGAGGGAGTGTTGCCAGAATTTTAAACTCTTATGGCGAATACGCTAATTTTCAAAATAACGGATTTTCAGCCTTATCTCTTAATGCTCAAAACGATATTAATAGTTTAAAACAATCGCAAACCAATTGGGGAGACGAGTTGTATCAAACAGCCATAAATCAACAGTACAGTGTAAGTATCTCTGGAGGGGACGAACAGAATAATTATTATTTTTCTACTGGAATCTTCGATGAAAAAGGAACAACAACAGGGACAGGACAACAGCGCTACAACATTACGCTTAAAGATAACTTTTCTATAAACGATAAGCTAAAAGTAGGAGTGTCCTTATTTGGGAGTCAAACAAAAACAAGTTCATACATTACAGGTGCAGATGCATATACCAATCCGTCGTACTATTCAAGAACGGCTAATCCATATTTAGAACTTAAGGATGAAAATGGAAATTATGTTTACGATCCTGATTTGGTAGAAAGATCCGATCTGAACTTAAATTACAATGTTTTAGAAGAAAGAGAAAACACGAATTACGAATTGGTGTCTAGTTCTTTAAAAGCAATTTTAGATGTTAATTACAAAATAATTAAAGGGCTTCAAATTAATAGTCAGTTGGGATTACAATTAGATTTTGATAAGACTGAAAAATTTAGTGACGAGGATAGTTATTACACAAGAAAATACGAGCAACGTTCTCAATACAATACTACCGATGGTCCTGCATATTACATGCCTAAAGGCGGAATAATTCAAAATTGGGATTCAGATGCATTTCAATATAACTGGAAAACGACTGCGAATTACAGTACAACTTTTAATTACAGACATGAGTTAGATGTCATGGCAGGAACAGAGTTTAGAAGAAACGAAAAAACAGAAATTCATGCTAAAGGCTTTGGTTTTAACCCCAATACACTTACTACAATTGCAATAACCGATGAGCGGTCTTTAACAAACTCTTTATTCGATCCTTATAAAAAATCCTCTTACGAGAATGCGTATGCTTCATTTTTTGGAACAGCATCTTACACTTTAGATAAAAAATATACATTTTTCACAAGTTTAAGGTACGATGGCTCTAATCTGTTTGGTGTAAATCCTAAATATAGATACCTGCCATTATGGTCGGTTGCTGGATCATGGAATGTATATAAAGAAAACTTTCTTTCGAATGTAGATGTTATTAGCGATTTAAAAATACGCGCTTCTTATGGTGTGCAAGGGAATATAGATAAATCGACATCTCCGTTTGTTATTGGAGAGTATTATACAGAAACTGTTTTGCCTGGAATGAGCGAGGAAGTTATTAGAGCGTTAAGTGCGCCAAACGCCAATCTTAGATGGGAAAAAACAGTATCCTCGAATGTTGGATTCGATTTAGGATTACTTAATAATAGAGTGTATATAACAAGTGATTATTATACCCGAAAGAGTACAGATTTAATAGGTCTGCAATCTGTTCCCTTAGAAAGCGGATTTAGTTTTATAAACACAAACTGGGCGAGTGTTAGTAACAAAGGATTCGAGTTTTTAATAAATACGGTTAATATTCAGAATGAGAATTTTACATGGACATCAAGTTTCAATATTTCTCGTAATAAAAGTGTTGTTGAAGATATTGAGATTCGAGAAGAAGACTTTAAACCGTCTTTAAAAGGCTATAGTTCTACAGCTATTTTTGCTATTAAAACTGCTGGATTAGATAGTAACGGACTGCCTTTATTTTGGAAAGATGGAAAAAAAGTTACTGCAGTAGATTTTTATAATTTAGAAGCAGGTACCAATGGTAGCCAGTTAACACGACAAGAGCACCGCGATTTATACTCGTATGTGGGTGATGCAGCGCCAAAGTTTAGTGGTGGATTTAATAACACGTTTAGATATAAGCAATTTGGGTTACGTGTTTTAACAAACTTTAGTCTAAAACAAACCGTGCAGGCAGATCCTAGTTATAACCTCACTCAAGCCGAACCAGGAAATAATTATAGCACAGATATTCTAAAAGCAGGAACGGGTAATTTTCCAGCACTAATCGGATTTAATACGCCTGGTTTCGATACAGATTTGGTATATAATTGGTTTAACTCTTCAGACGATGGGAGAACTTACGACGACTTAGATCTGTGGATTAAAGATATTTCATATTTACGAATAAGTAGTATTAGGTTTAGTTATTCATTGCCAAGAAAACAATTAGATAAACTAAAATTATCAAGTTTAGATTTCAATATAGAAGGGCGTAATTTATTTGTTATAGGTACAGATTATGAGGGCTTTTTTGACCCTGAAACCTATGGTAGTATTTACGCACAACCCATTCCAAAAATTATTTCAATAGGATTTAATCTTGCGTTTTAAAAAGACAGTATTCATGAAAAAAATAATATACATACTATTTGTCGCACTAAGTTTTACGGGGTGTGACGATTATTTAGACATTGAGCCTGTAGGGCAAGTTATTCCTACAACTGTACAAGATTATAGAAGCTTTTTAACCGCGGCTTATGCCATTACAAAAGATTCTAAAATACTAACGACGTATAGAAGTGATGAGCTTCGTTTAAGCGCGAATTCTGTGGGAATAGAGCAATACGAAGATCTTTTTATTTGGAACGATTTAAATCCAAGTCCATTATCTCGAGCCTATCCATATGCTACTATTTATAACATAATATTTTATGCCAATCATGTTATTAATAGTGCCGATACTATGGAAGGTGATGCGTTAGAAAAGGAACAATTAATTGGAGAAGCTCATGCATTAAGAGCGTTACAATATTTCGATTTAATTAATTTATATGCCGAGCCTTATAATAAAGCAACAGCCAGTACAGATGCCGGTGTGCCAATAACTACCGAATACGATGCAGATCAGGAATTTGCTGTGGGAACGGTGCAAGATGTATACGATTTAATTTTAAACGATCTTAATGAGGCTGAGGTCTTAATACATACCAATCAGCAAGAGTTAGGATACAATTATCGTTTTTCTAGAGTGGCTGTAAAAGCATTTAAAGCGCGAGTTTATTTATACCAAAATGAATGGGAAAAGGCGATTACGTCTTCAACCGAAGCTCTGGCTATTAAAAGCAGTTTGCAAAACTTAAATTTGGATGGTTCTATTATGCCTTCAGAATATAATTCGGTAGAATCAATCCTAGCGTTAGAAACGGTAGCATCTTTCGATATGACTTCTAATGCAAGCATTTCAGACAATTTATTATCTGCCTATAATCAAACCGACGATTTACGTTTCACGACGTATTTCTATGAAGATAGTGATGGGACATACCATTCAAATAAAAGTGCCGATACAAAATTTAAAGTCTCTTTTAGAACAGCCGAATTGTATTTAACACTTGCAGAGAGTTATGCCCATTTAAATGCTATAAATGAAGCCAAGGAAAAATTAATTGAGCTTGCGGCAAATAGATATACGTCAGCAGGACTGGATGTTTATAGATTAGAAATTGAAGGGCTAAATTCTGAAAATATACTAACAGAAGTATTAGAAGAGCGCCAAAGAGAATTTGCTATCGAAGGACATAGATGGAACGATTTAAGAAGAACCACACAGCCTTTGCTTATAAAAAATTACAATAGCGAAACGTATCAATTAGATCAGAATGATGCTAGATATGTTATTCCATTCCCTAACGATGCCGTTATAAATAATCCGAATTTATAAAAAAACAAAATAGTATAACCTGTTGTTATCTTGTAGGTTATGCTTGTGTTGAAAAGATAATACCAAAACAATTAAATAAATAAATTATGAAGAAAATTTTATCGATTTTAAGTCTTTTTTTAGCTATTTCTGTAGCAACAGTGTCATGTTCAAGCGACGATGATGCTGTCTCTGTATCTTCTTTGGCTACAATTACCGATTTTTCAGTGTCTATCGACGGTGTTAGTGCAGACGATATTACTTACGATTTAGGAAGTGCTATTGCTATTAGTGTGCCTTTCGGAACAGATTTATCTGCTGTAGAGCCAACTATAGCTATTTCTGAAAATGCAACAGTTTCACCAGCTTCAGGAAGTGTTATCTCTTTTGAAGATGGAGAACCTAAAGTATTTGTTGTAACAGCAGAAGACGGTGTTACTGCTAAAGAATATAGTGTAACTATTACTACTAGAGGAGAAGTTGGTAGCGGTTCTCAATTACTAACTTACCAAATTTCAGATTTATTTGGAGAATATTCAACAACAACGTATAGCTATAACGAATCTAATTTTGTGAGCTCTTACTCTAAAGAAATCGACGATTTTGGAACATTATATACTGTTGAATATTCTTTAATTTATGACGATAAAAATCAAGTTATCGAGAAAAGAACTTCAGATGATAAAGAAAGCACTGTTTACGAATATAACGAAGCTGGACAAATTGTAAAAGGACTATACTCTTATGAGGACGTCTTAGAATATACTTTCGAATATGAGTACGATGCTAACGGGAATTTAGCTGTAGAGAAAAGAATAGATCATACAGACGACGATTCTGTTATCGAAGTAGACTTTACTATTGTAGATGGTAACGTTGTTCTTGAAAAAAGATATGGTTCTGATTATGTGGCCACTTACGATGATAGTAACAACCCTTTCGTAGGACTTTATCCTGCTGCTTTCGCTGCTATAAACGCAGGAATTCAAGCTGTAAATACTAATAACCCTATTTCAGGAACATTAGCAGACGGTGCAATAACTTACGAATACAACACAGACAATTATCCAATAAAAGCATCTTACACTTACTTTGGGGGTCTTGCAACTGTAGAAAAAATATTTACTTACTAAGAATTAGTCATTCTAAATAAAACGTAGCGTTTTACCCCCCTCCCTAAAAGGAGCACTTTTTCATTAAAGTGTTCCTTTTTTTATAAAAGTTATGTAAATGAAAAAATATATGTACTTCATGCTGTTTCTAGTGTTCTTTACGTGTAATAAGGACTCTAAAGAGAATAAAACAGAAGTAGACGAAGATCAGGAAACTTGTGCTTTAGACAAAGAAGATAAATTAAAGCAATTATATAATGCTACTGTCATTCCGTTATTTTCTGGTTATAATGACATTGATATACCAACAGAATTTCAAATTATTGAAGATGAAATGGGAATCGATGCTGGGGCCTCTTTTGGATATGTCGAGGTGAGTATGGGCTTAATAAATGTATCTGAAGAAAGTATTCAGTTATTCGCATTAACGCACGAGGTGGCTCATATTGCAACCTTAAGTCAGGCAAGATTATTTAATCTAGATGGTTATGTGTCTAGCGGACCAGAAACAAACGAATATAGAAAATCTGAATACTTGGCAGATCTAATTGCGATTCATCTTATAAAATCGCAAGAGCCAGTGTATTTTGAATCCTTAACAAAGAATTTTCAGGAGTTAATGAATATTTTAGGGAGCGGATCGTTTACGCATCCTTCAGGACCAAATCGAATTAAAGCCATGCAAAATTACATTGCACTAAGTAATGCCAAAACAGAAACCATCGCGTTTAAAGCATTGTATATAAATATTTGGGAAGATAAGATGTAATACTTATAATCCTATGTGGCCATTTCAATATGCCTAAGCCTTTCGAGAAATCGAGAGGCTTTTTTGGTTTTGTAATTAGTTAAGGTGTGACATGCAATGCCGTAGATCTTAATCCTTTGCCTCTGCTTAGATATTTGATATGTCTTTTTGCTAATTTCTTGCGCAAATTAAATAGTCTATACAATTTAATAGATTTTTTATGAGTCAATTAAAAATAGTAATAAAAGCCTCTTAACCCCCTGTGTTTACTGGTAGAATGTGAAATTTATAAGTGACTATGTGCTGATTTTAACACAAACCCTTAAAACGATGTTAAAATCAATTTAATTGATGTTAAAAAAATACGCTAAAATCAGATAATCTGTAACTTAGATAAAAAACTGCAACATATATGAAAAATAAATATCCAGTATCTAGACGAGATTTTCTTAGGCTAACCAGTACAGCAGCTGCTGGTGCCATGATTCTTCCTTTTGGAATGAGTTTTTCAGACAAAGCACCCGCACCTATGTTAAGATCTTTTGGTCGGATGAAAAATAAGGTAACAACTTTAGGGCTTGGAGGACAAGCTTCCATACAGTGGACAGCAGATGATATTGATCCCGTTCAAATTATTACTAAAGCTTTCGATTTAGGGATTAATTATTTTGATACGTCGAATGTGTATGACTTGAGTCAACTACATTATCACTCTGCTTTTGAAAAAATGAACCTAATTCCAGGGAAACCCAATTACGATAAAAAACTTAGAGAATCCATTACCATTACAAGTAAAACACTAATGCGATGGGGAAAACCAGGCTGGAAAGAAGTAAAAAATGTAAGAAACAAATCTAATGGTCCAGATGTGCAAACCGCTGCAGATGATATTAGAAGAACCATGACTCAGCTTTTTGGCGATGGAAAAGGCTATTATCCAGAAGGTTCTTACGTAGATATCGTTTTGGTTCATGCCTTACAGTCTGTTGAAGAGAACGATATACTATATAAAGGTATTGAAACGCCTATAAAACCAGATGAAAATTTTGGAGCGCTCGTAGTATTAAAAGATTTTAGAGATGGTACCAATCTGACGGGAACAAATCCTAAAAATGAAAAATTACTTAAACATATCGGCTTCTCAGGACATAATAACCCTGAAGCAATGATTGATATTATGCAACGTGATAAATATGGATTACTAGATGCCTTATTAGTATCCATTAATTCTAACGATCATTTATATTTCAATATGAAACACAACGTTATTCCGCTAGCGAAAGCTAAAGGCATTGGTGTTATTGGTATGAAAGTTTTTGGTGCGGGAACCATGTATAACGAAGTCCCTGGATTCTCAAGAGAACCAAGTCAGATTTATCGTAAAGTTGGTTCTCCAGCCTTACCAAGTAATGAACTTATAGAATATGTATTAACAACCCCAGGTGTCGATACGCTTATTATAGGAATTGGAAAAATAGACGACGACCCTCTTAAATGTCAGTTAACGCAAAATTATTATGGTGCCCAAGTGAAGCCTAATGCGATGTCTGATGAAAAAAGACGGGAAATTGAAGCTAAAACAGCTAAAGTAGCAGGAGAACGTACAAATTTCTTTCAGCTTGATAAAATAGACATGACAGGACCTAGAGATTTGAAGCAAGACACCGTAAATGGTACTACAAAAATCACATGGCAAACAGCTTACGCTGCTGAAAATCCGATCTCGCATTACGAAGTTATGTTAGATAATAAAGTAATTGGTAAAGTAGACCATAAACCTCAAGTGTTAAAGTCTAAACCTTTTGTATTCGAAACCAATAAATCTGGAAACTTTAAAGTGTTTACAGTCGATAAAGCAGGACATAGAGCCTAATTTTTTAATGCCTTAGATGATTATTTGTCTAAGTTAAAATTTTAAACGCATGTCAAAATTACCATTACTTATAAATTGGTTTAAAGCGCATAAGGGTACGGTTACTGCATTCTCTGGAGGGGTAGATTCTTCCTTGGTGTTGTACGTCTCAAAATTAGCACTTGGAGACCAGGCTATTGGTTTAATTTCTAATTCGGAAAGTTTAAAAACTAAGGATTTTGAAATCGCTGTAAATTTTTGTAAAAAACACGATATCAATTTAAAAGTGATTAAAACAGATGAATTGAATGATCCTAATTATACGGCTAATCCAGCAAATCGTTGCTTTTTCTGCAAGACACATTTGTACGAAGCGATGATAGATATTATTAAGGATGAATATCCAGAATACACCATTTTAAATGGAACGAACCAAGACGATTTGGGAGATTACCGACCAGGTTTAGAAGCGGCGAAAAATAACGCCATCCGTTCGCCTTTAGCAGAATTAGGAATTACCAAAAAAGAAGTCATAGATATGGCTAGCGAGCTCCGTTTAGAAACCGCGGCAAAACCACCAAGTCCGTGTTTAAGCTCTAGAATTCCATACGGAACAGCAGTAAATAAAATAAGATTAAAGCAAATAGAAGAGGCAGAATATATTCTGAATCAGTTTGGTTTTGAAAATGTGCGTGTCAGATATCTGGGAGAAGAAGCTTCTATAGAAGTTCCTGTATCCGAAATGGAATTATTAGAACATCAGTTTGATGCCATTTCAAAAGATATAAAAGCGTTAGGATTTTCAAAAGTGAATATAGACAAAGAAGGATTCGTTTCTGGAAAATTAAATCGGGTATTGAATGGATAAATCATTTATTATAGATGAAGATAGGAAGCGCCGTTTAGGATTCGATGAAGTCATTTACGGAGCATCAAAAAGTGTAACCTTACTATTAGATATATTAAAAGAATACACAGATAAAAAAGAAAATGTATTAGTCACCAAGCTTCAAGAAGATAAAGCAAAAGTATTATTAGAAACTTATAAGGCATCCTTTTACGACGCAGAATCGGGTATTTTCATACTTACGGAATTAGAGACCTCAGCAGAAGGTTCTCCTAAAGTAGGTATCGTCTCTGCAGGAAGTTCGGATATTGGTGTGGCTAATGAGGCTTTTTATACCTTGGAATATATGGGGGTAAAATCTCGTGTGATTCATGATGTTGGAGTTGCAGGGTTACATCGCTTGTTAGACAAGATTGAAGTTTTAAAAACATTCGACATCTTAATTATAGTCGCAGGTTTCGAAGGAGCTTTACCAACCGTTGTTGGCGGATTATTACCGCAACCAATAATTGCAGTGCCTACTTCGGTAGGTTACGGAACAGCGAAAGGCGGTGAAACAGCTTTACATGCCATGCTTAGTAGTTGTGCAAATGGAATTACAGTCGTTAATATAGACAACGGTTATGGCGCAGCAATGAGTGCGTTTAGAATGGTTAAATTATTAGAAAGAAAATGAATACAATATATATAGAAGCTTTTTCAGGGGTGTCAGGGAATATGTTCCTGAGTGCGTTTAGCGAACTGTTGGGAGATTACGATCAGTTAATAGACTTGCCTAAAAAATTACATTTGCCAGATGGTAAAATTGAAATACAAGAAGCCAATAAAAATGGTATCAGCTGTAAATATGTTGAGGTTCTTGATTTAAATGACGAGCAGGCCCAAAGTAAACATGACCATGATCACGGACATTCGCATAGTCATGATCATTCTCACGATCATAACCATGATGACGGTCACAGTCATTCGCATGGGCATAGTCACGACGATCACTCACACGACCATGGAGAACATCGACATTTAAGCGATATCCAAAAGATTATAGATCATGCTCATATTAGTGAAAACGCTAAAAAAATAGCTCATGAGATTTTCCTAATGATTGGGAAAGCCGAATCTAAAATCCACGATATGCCGTTGGAAACCATTCATTTTCATGAAATAAGTGGTGTCGATTCTATTATCGATATCGTTGGGAATGCTGTGCTTATCGATAAGTTAAACATTTCGAAAACCTACTGTACACCTATTTGTACGGGGTTTGGAATTGTGAAAACGCAACATGGTATGTTGCCTGTTCCTGCACCAGCAACTGCCGAATTATTACAAGGCATGCCAATATATCCGGGTAATGAAGAAGGTGAGAAAATCACGCCTACGGGAGCTGCAATTTTAAGATATCTAAATCCTGATTTTAGTAATACCACGTACACACCAACCAAAACAGCTTATGGTCCTGGAAAGAAGGATTTTCATAATGCTAATGTGGTGCGTATTTCGCTCGTTAAAGGTGAGACTGAAAATGCAAAAGAGCAATGCTTGCAATTAGAAGCGTCTATAGACGATATGTCTCCTGAGTATTTAGGAAACGATTTTCAGGATGGTTTATTAGCTTCTGGTGCATTAGATTTTAGCATCACCCAACAGCTTATGAAAAAAGGACGTTTTGCTTTTTTATTAAGCGTGATTCTTCCTGAAGATCGATTAAAAGAGGTCTCGAATTACATATTTGATAACACAAGTACGATTGGTGTAAGGTATTTTAATATAAATCGCATCGAACTCCCAAGAGTACAGAAAAAAATGCAAACGCAATTTGGAGATGTGTCGGTAAAAGAAACCATTACTCCAACAGAATACATTAAAATTAAACCTGAATTTGACGATATACAGAGGCTTGCAAAAGCATCTAATCTGTCACCTTTTCAAGTTATTAGTCAAATCAATGTTAACCCTAAAAAATCCTAAACTATGAAAAAACTATGTTCAATTTTATTACTGGTAATAAGTTCACAAACATTATTAGCGCACCCAGGAGGGGATCATTCACATGACACTTTTTTAGGTGCATGGGGGTGGTTAATCTTTCCTTTGGTAGGTGTTATTGCTTTACTATATAGATACACAAGAAAGCAGTCTCAAAAAAATGAAAATTAATGATTAAGACTCGGTTTTGAGTTTAGATATAAAAGTGTAAATGCACTTGTTAATTAGGCAATGTAATGGCTATGAGTATATTAATATACTCATAGCCATTCTTTTTTTTACCAGTTTAAATATTTACAGCGCATTTAATTACACCGAACATATGAGTATGGAGTCGCTATAATGGGCTGTATTTGTTAAAAATAATATGAAAATAAAGGGAATACTTACAACACAAGATTAAACGCAATAGATCTGTTAAAATAGTATTAATATGTGTTAATATGCTCGCGATCTTGATAAATTAATTGACATAGTTTAGCCGAATGTTAAACTTAAATTAATTTTATATGAAAAATCCTTTACTATTTTTAATGAAATTTTTACCGCTTTTGACATTGATGTTTTTAGTTTCTGGAACGATCAATGCTCAAGAATTGTCAGTTTCTGGTACTGTGGTCGATCAGGATGGGCTTCCATTGCCGGGACTATCTGTGATCCATAAAGGCACCAGTTCGGGAACAATGACTGACTTTGACGGGAAATACAATATTAGTGTGGTTAAGGACGCTGTACTTGTATTTAGTTTTGTTGGTTTTAAAGAACAACAAATCAATGTAGGTTCTAGAACAACCGTAAATGCGACTTTAATTCAAGATGTGCAGTCATTGGATGAAGTTATTGTAACTGCACTGGGAATTACTAGAGAGAAAAAAGCTCTGGGTTATGCCGTGCAAGAAGTATCTGGTAATGATGTGAAAAACACAGGACAAACCAATGTTGTAAATGCTTTAACAGGACAATCTGCAGGAGTATTTGTGAGTAGTTCAAGTGGAAATGTAGGATCGTCTTCAAGAATTGTTATTCGTGGGAATCAATCATTAACAGGTAACAACCAACCACTTTTTGTTGTCGATGGAATACCAATCGATAACTCGATACAGTCTAGTACAAATGGAGGGTATGATTTTACAGATATGGGAAATGGTGCCTCTGATATAAATCCATCGGATATTGAAGATGTAACGATTCTAAAAGGAGGAAATGCTTCAGCTTTATATGGATCGAGAGGTGCAAATGGTGTGGTTTTAATAACTACAAAAAAGGGTAAAGGAAAAGGGTTTTCTGCAACATTAGAAAATACGATTACTATGAGTGATCCTTTTTTACTTCCAGACTATCAAAATCAATATGGTCAAGGTGGCGGTGGTCAGTTTTGGTATAAAGATGGTTTGAATGGTGGTTTAAACGATGGAGTAGATGAAAGTTTTGGTCCTGAATTAGATTACGTGGTTCAGGCTGGGGATATTGCTCCTGGAGGAAAATTGTATTGGGCTGTAGAAGCTGGTTTTCCGCAAACACCAGGCGAAATATTAACACTTCCTCAATTTGATTCACCTATAGATCCAAATACAGGAGAGCGCATTGCAACACCTTGGATTTCTCATCCAGATAACATAAAAAGTTATTATGAAACAGGGATTACTCGAATTACAAACTTTTCTGTAAGTAATGGTGGAGAAATGGGTAATATGAGATTATCGCTTACAAATTCTGATGAAGAAGGTATGGTACCAAACTCTTTCATGAAGAAAAACACTGTTAATTTTTCTGGAAATGCAAAATTGTCAGAAAAGTTTTCTTTTCAATCTAGCGTTTCGTACATAAATACTAAAGCAAACCTTAGTGGTTCTGGGTATAGTAATAATAATTTTGGTCTTCAAAGTATTTGGACAGGAAGACAAGTAGATTATGAATATTTAAGTAGAAATATAGAGAATGAAGATGGTACACCTATAACTTGGAATGATCAGTTTGCAGATAATCCTTTTTGGACCGCAACTAAAGATTCTAATCCAATGAATAAAAATAGGTTGATTGGTTCTAGTGCTTTAAAATATGATTTCACCGATTGGTTAAGCTTAACAACTAGAGCGGGAATAGATTATTCAAATCAGCAAGTAGAATTAAAAAGAGCATATTACGGGATAAATAACCCGGAAGGAAAATACAGTGTAAACAATTATTTCAGACAAGAAATAAATGCAGATGTTTTACTTTCTGTGAATAAAGATATTTCTGATAACATCTCTTTTTCTGGAAATCTTGGAGCAAATATTATGAATCGTAAATACCAAACACAAGGTTCTTATGTAAGCAGATTAGTTGTTCCAGATAATTATTCTTTAGCGAATGCAAAGGAAACGCCAACAACGTCTTATTATGCAAGCGAAAAAGAAATACAAAGTATGTATGTCTCTCTTTCCTTCGGATTAAAGAATCAACTTTATCTTGATTTAACAGGAAGAAACGACTGGTCTACAACATTGCCAGAAGATAATAACTCATATTTTTATCCTTCAGCAACTACAAGTTGGATTTTCTCAGAAACATTCAATACAAGCTCTAGCGCATTTAATTTCGGGAAATTAAGAATGAGTGTCGCACAAGTAGGAAATGATACAGATCCGTATAGACTTAACGCAACGTATAATGCATCTTCACCATATGGTAATAACCCGTCTTTTAGTTTAAGTTCGGCAATGCCATCTGCTAATTTAGTAAACGAATTAGTAACATCTTACGAGTTGGGGCTTAACTTAAAGTTCTTTAATAATAGACTTGGGGTAGACTTAACAGGTTATAAGTCTATTGCAAAAAATCAAATTTTAACAGCGCCAATTTCTCCAACAGCAGGATTTAATACGCAGACAATTAACGCGGGGCAAGTTAATAACGAAGGAATAGAAGTTATTCTAACAGGAACACCAATACAAACGGATAAATTTTCTTGGGATGTAACAGCAAACTGGAGTACAAATAGAAATGAAATTATTTCATTAAACGACGACTTAAAAAGACTTGAATTATACAAAACAGAAGGAAATCAAATTACTGTGGTTGCAGATGTAGGCGGATCTTATGGAGATATGATTGGTAAAGGATTTGTATACCATGAAAACGGAAAACCAATTGTAGGAGCCGATGGAATACCGCTTACAAGTGAAGCTAGAAAATTAGGGAATATTATGCCAGATTGGTTAGGGAGTATAAACAACTCGTTTACTTACGGAAACTTTAATTTTAGTGTTTTAATTGATGCTAAATGGGGTGGAGATGTATATTCTAGAACAAATCAAGACGGATGGGCAACAGGAGCCTTAACAAGTACAGTTGGTAATAATGCTAATGGCGTGCCTGTTAGAGATCCTATAAGTGAAGGTGGAGGATATCTATTCGACGGTGTTTACGAAGATGGTAGTCCAAATACTATTTATCAAAATTTAGATGGCTTTAGATGGAATAATTTCGCGAGAGCAGAAAGATGGTTATACGATGCTACCTATGTGAAATTAAGACAAATTAGTTTAGGATATTCTTTAGATAGAGATCTTGTTAATAAAATAGGATTAAGCGGTGTCGACTTTTCTGTTTTCGCAAGAAACATTGCACTGTTATACAGTAGAAACGAAAATTTTGATCCGGAAGTAGCAAATAAAGGAGCGAGTCAGTCTTCTCAAGGATCTGAATTTGCAGCACCACCTTCGGCAAGAAACATTGGCTTAAGAGTAAAAATTGACTTTTAGATTGATTGTTATAATTTTAAAATTTACAGAAATATGAAACTAAATAAAAAAATATATACCGCATTCATTTTAGCATCGACTTTATTTGCCTGTACCGATGATTATGTAGAGATGAATACAGATCCTAATTCGTTAACAAATGTGCCTTATTCCACATTAATCACGAATTCTGAAATTAGCATACTTAATACTTATAATTCAATTCTAGACTATCAAGTAAGTTGGAGTCGATATAATGTAAGAACCGTATATGTGCATAACGAAAGATATGCTTTAGCTGGAGACGGAACCAATTTTAATGTATACAGTGGCCATTTAAAAAACTTGCAAGTAGCCATCGGTAAAGCAGAAGAAGCTGGAGATAATAACACCGTTGCTGTAGCAAATATTCTTAGAGCTTATGCCTTTCAAAATATGACAGATTGGTATGGTGATATTCCATATTTTGAAGCACTTGGCGCCGATGATCCTGAAAGTCCAACCATATATCCAAAATACGATTCTCAACAAAGTATTTACATGGACTTAATAGAACAATTAAAGGCTGCAAATGCAATGATTGATCCTACTGCAAATATTGGAACGTCTGATGTTATTTTTGACGGAGATATGATGCAATGGAAAAGGTTTTGTAACGCTCTTCTGTTAAGAGTATACATGAGAATTTCACTTGTGGATGCTGCTACTGCAAAATCAGGTATTGAAATGATTGCCTCAGATCCATCAAACTACCCTGTAATTAGTTCTAATGATAATGCTGCTTTTAAATACTGGCTTCCTACAGATGCTATTTATAGAAGTCCATATTATATTCAGGATAGTGATGTCGATAGACAACAAAACGCGACGTCAGAATTTATGATTAATTTCCTAAAAGACAGAACAGATGGTAGATTGCCTGTTTATGCAGAACCAGTAGGAACAACTGGAGAATATGTTGGACTACCTTTAGGAGCAGAAGGAAATGCTCAAGAATTATCTGTAATGGGACTTTCAGAATTTAGATCTGCAGATTCACCTACACGAATCATTAGATATTCAGAAGTATTATTTATTTATGCCGAAGCCGCTTTAAATGGTTGGAATGTTGGCTACACTGCCGAAGAAGCTTACAATGCTGCGATAACTGCAAGTTTTAATGAGTACGGTCTTGATGCTGGAGATTATTTAGCAGATCCACTTGTCGATTTTAATGGAGGTGCAGATCAAAGAGAATTGATAGGAGATCAGAAATGGTGTGCAATATATCCAGATGGAAACCAAGGTTGGGCCGAAGTACGTAGAACAGGTTTTCCTAAATATGTTGCAGATACCGAACCGGTAGAATCATTATACAGTGGTAAAGGAACTATTGTTAGAAGACCTTATCCGTATTCTGAAGGGGTGTCTAATCCAGAAGGATTTGATGCTGCAATACAAGCGCAACCAGGTATTATAGACGAAAAATTTGGAGCAGGAGTATGGTGGGATATTAATTAAAAAATAATATCTAAAAATATAATTAAGTAAAAGCTTAAACCCGTTAACCTATACATAAACCTTATGTATAGGTTAACTTATAATTAAGAGTATAACTAAATATTTAAAAAAATGAATTTAAAAAATGTATTGGTTTTTTTAATAATTCTTACCACTGTCTCAATTAATGGGCAGAATACAAGTGTTATAAAAAGCGATTCTAAAAATTTTGATCCAGCTACTGTCCTTTGGTATAAGCAGCCTGCAAAAATTTGGGAAGAGGCACTTCCTGTAGGTAACGGGAGATTAGGAGGCATGGTTTATGGAAGGCATGACGAAGAGATTATCCAATTTAATGAAGACACTTATTATACCGGAGGTCCATACAATACAGTTGTAAAAGGCGGTTATAAAGTGTTGCCAGAAATTCAAAAACTTATTTTTGATGGAGAACCTATAAAAGCACATAAGCTTTTTGGAAGAACCATGATGGGATACCCTGTTGAACAGATGAAATATCAAAGTTTAGCAAATCTTTATTTGTTTTTCAATAATGAAGAGGTCGAAGATTATACTAGATCGTTAGATCTTAAAACAGGAATCGTTACCGTTAAATATAAATTTGAAGGTGTAAACTATACGAGAGAAATTATTGCTTCTGAGATAGATCAAACTATTGCTATTCGCATTACTGCTGATAAAAAAGGAAGTATCTCTTTTGGTGCGCAACTTCGTGGAGAAAGAAACGATGCACATTCTAATTACGCAACAGATTACTTCCAGATGGATGGTCTTGGAAACGGTCAATTAAGATTAACAGGGAAGTCTGCAGATTATTTAGGTGTAGAAGGTAAGCTTAGATATGAAGCGCAAATTAAAGCAGTTCCTGAAGGTGGTACCATGACAATGGATAATGCGACCAATACGATCTTAAGTATTAAAGATGCAGATGCCGTAACATTATATTTTGTAGCAGCAACAAACTTTGTAAATTATAAAGATGTTAGCGGAGATCAAAAAGCACGTGTTGCAGACATGTTAGCAAAATTGGAAGAAACATCTTTTAAAGACGTTAAAGAGAAAGCGTTAACCGATTATAAGAAATTATTCGATAGAGTGTCATTAACACTTCCTACTACAGATAATTCCTATTTGCCAACGGACGAACGTATGCAAAAAATACAAACATCTCCAGATCCGCAATTATCATCTTTGTGTTATAATTTTGGAAGATACCTGTTAATTTCATCTTCTCGACCTGGAACACAACCCGCAAATTTACAAGGGATTTGGAATAATAAAATGAATCCAGCATGGGATTCTAAATACACGACAAACATTAATATAGAAATGAATTACTGGGCAGTAGAGTCCGGGAATTTACCTGAATTATTAGAGCCTTTAACCACTATGGTAAAGGAACTTACAGATCAAGGTGCACAAGTTGCTAAAGAGCATTATGGTGCGCGTGGTTGGGTGTTTCACCAAAACACAGATTTATGGAGAGTAGCGGCGCCTATGGATGGTCCAACTTGGGGAACATTTACCGTTGGAGGTGCGTGGTTAACAACACATTTATGGGAGCATTATCTGTATACGCAAGACAAAGAACATCTTGAAGATATTTATCCTGTAATGAAAGGATCTGTAGAATTCTTTATGGATTTCTTAGTGAAATATCCTGGTAAAGATTGGCTAGTTACTAATCCTTCAAATTCTCCAGAGAATCCACCAGAAGGTAAAGGATACCAATACTTTTTCGATGAGGTTACGGCGAGTTACTATTTTACAACTATTGCAGCCGGATCTACTATAGATATGCAAATACTAAAAGATTTATTTAGCTATTATGCTTCTGCAACAGAAGTATTGGGCGTAGATAAAGATTTTGCAAAACAAGTTCTTGAAGCTAGATCTAAACTTGTGCCTTCACAAATAGGAAAAGATGGTACACTTCAAGAATGGACTGAAGATTATGGTCAAATGGAGAAAAATCACCGTCATGCTTCTCATTTATATGGTTTATATCCAGGGAATGTTATTTCTGTAAATAAAACGCCAGAATTAATAGAGCCTGTTAAAAAAGTTTTAGAATTAAGAGGAGATGGAGCTTCAGGATGGTCTCGTGCTTGGAAAGTTAATTTATGGGCACGTTTAAGAGATGGAGATAGAGCGAATAAAGTGTTTAAAGGGTATTTAAAAGAGCAATGCTATTCGTCTTTATTTGCAATTTGTGGAAGCCAATTTCAAGTCGATGCATCTTTAGGAATGGCAGCCGGAGTAACAGAAATGTTATTACAATCTCAAGAAGGATATATCGATTTACTGCCAGCTTTACCAACAGAATGGTCGGAAGGACAGTTTGATGGTGTTGTGGCAAGAGGCGGATTTGAACTAGATTATAAGTGGAAAAATAGTGCAGTTACTACTTTAGAAGTACTATCTAATGCAGGTAACGTATTTAGTTTTAAAACAGATAAAAAAGTAAAAGTACTGTCTAATGGTAAACAAATTAAAGTGAAAAAAGAATCTAAAGGTATTGTGAATTTCAAAACAGAAAAAGGAAAAACATATACTGTAACAGTCATTTAATAAGAACTTTAATTAAATAAAAAGTCCTATCAATCTACACAGATTAGTATAGAACTAACGAGTGAAAAAAAGCTGAACGATAATCGTTCAGCTTTTTTTTTGAAGTAAATGTTATGTTTTGACTCTCTGAAAATTAAGTCTTTGAAAGAGATTTGTTAAATGTTAAATTTTTGTTATATTTGGTTAACCAATCTGGATAACCAATCAGGTGTGGTGAACAAAAACAAACAATTATTAACTAAATTAGAATGACTGATGAAAAAAATTACACTATTTTTTCTATTACTGTGTACAGCTACAGTAATGGCACAAAACAAAACCTATCTCATCGATGACCCGGATTCCTTACGGGATGTCTTTTATCAACCTGGAGATCAAATTATTTTAAAAAATGGGGTTTACGATACAGATGAGCGCATGCGATTTCTGGGTTCGGGTACCGCAGAAAATCCAGTTATTTTTAGAGCAGAAACACCGGGAGGCGTTATTTTTACAGGTGGACCACGATTAACTATTGGTGGAGAAACTGATGATGATACAGGTGAAAAAGTTGCTAATGGTGAATATTTAATTGTAGATGGGTTCCACTGGAAAGGTGGTTACGGTGCGAGTAACTTTATCGAGTTTAGAAATGGTTACGACTTTGCACACCACAGTACCATTCAAAATTGTGCGATTGATGGATTGGAGATCGAACCAGACGATATAGAAGATGGGGTTTATGCAAAACACCGTTGGATTGTATTGTACGGAACTTACAACAGTGTATTAAACTGTTCATTTATGAATAAGAAAAGTGCAGGTGCTCTGATATTAGCAGAATATTCATATAATGCTGTAGGACCACCTTACGGGGATGACGACGATAGTGCGAATAACACACGTTGCGATCTTGTGGGACACACAATTAGTAATAACTACTTTTATAAGTACGAAAAAAAAGACCAGTCTTTTGAAAATGCTGGAGATAGTGAAACCATTCGTATTGGAACTAGCGAGTATCAAAATGTAAATAGTGGTGCTGTAGTTAGTAATAACTATTTTGTGGAAGCCGATGGTGAAAATGAAATTATTACCAATAAAAGTAAAAATAACTTTTATATAAATAATACGTTTAGAAGATCAAGAGGATCTTTAGTACTGCGTCACGGATCTAATGCCACTGTAGAAGGAAATTACTTTTTAGGTGAAAATGTAGATGGTACTGGAGGAATTAGAATTACCGATAGCGATCATACTATTACTAATAATTACATCCAAGATTGTATTACAGTTCTTGATCAAGCTAAATGGAATAATGGAATCACTTTTATCGGAGGAGGAGATGATGCTGCGGTGAATTGCTCATCTACAAAAGTTTCAAACGGCTATCAACAAACAGAGAATATTACCGTTTCTAGAAATACCATTATAAACACAAATGCACCTTTATTTTATAACACAGATAAAGGATCTACAGATCCAACAGGAGCAGTTTCAGATAATTTAATCTATTTTACTTCAGATAATGCTAATGTTTCAAATGTAATTTCTGGTGATACCGATAATTCTTATCAAAATCTTGGTACAGCGTTAACCTATTTAGGAAACGTATATACAGGAGCTGATTTAGGAGTAACTAACGATGGTTTTGTAGAAGGAGTAGAAATCACTGCGGCAGAAGATGGTGAAATATTTACGTTTGCAGGAGCAGATGGTAAAGGTGCAGATATGGGTACTTACCAACCGGCTACAGATGATATGGTTGGTCACGGTATAGGAGCTTGTTTTTTAAATAATGTAGGAGGAGGCATTACCGATGGTAATTGTACTATCGAAATCCCTGAGTCTATAATTGTGAGTAGTATTCCTGCATTTCCTTATGAAGCTAGTAGTGTAGATGTTGCCGTTACTGCTAATGTAGGATGGACCGCTATGTCTAATAACGATTGGATATCTATCGATACCGATACAGCTAATGGCGATGCAACTGTGGTGGTTTCAGTAACTGAAAACACAGAATTAATTAGCAGAGAAGGTTCAGTAACATTTACACAAGTAGACGGCGGAGATGGTATTGTAAGAGAATTAATCGTAACTCAAGATGGTGGACCACGAACCGATTTTATCGAAGGTGTTACAATCGCATTTGTGTCTAAAGAAAATAGTTCTAAAGGCGAATTTGCAACCAATATGTTAGATAAAGACATGGGTACGGTTTGGACAGCTGATGATGGAGATATTGTAGCAGGAGATTATAAAGGTGATGGAGAATATGTTATCCTAGATTTAGGTGGAACATACGAATTGGACCTTATGCAGTTTAATACTACAGATAAAAGTGAAGCATTTGGATATCAAATATGGGTTTCTACAACAGGAATGGAAGACTCCGATTTTTCTATGATTTTACCTATTGAAGATGACTTATTATTTACAGCAACAAACAGTACAGCGTTTAATGAATTCGATATTAGTTCTAAAGCTAAATATGTTAAGGTAATAGGTTTTGGGAGATTTAAAGAAGTAGATGATTCAGATAGAGCGACTGCCGATTATAGTAGATCTAGTGCGTGGACTGCAATTGGAGAAATTGAATTTTTCGGAGATAAAATGCGTGAAAATTTAATTAATACGGGTGGTTCTGAAGATCCTGTATCTGTAAATTCTTTTTCTAGCGAAAATAGTTCTAAAGACGAAGTTGCTACAAATACATTAGATAAGGATTTAAATTCAATATGGGCCGCACAAGATGGTAGTGTTTTAATAGACGATTATAAAGGTGATGGCGAGTATATTATATACGATTTAGGAAGTCCTTATACTTTAGATTTTATTCAATTAAATACTACAGATAAAGACGATGCTTTCGGAATCCAAATTTGGGTATCTACAACAGGTACAGAAGATGCAGACTTTTCTAAAATTGTTCCAAGTGCTGGAGACATAGAGTTTACTGCTACAGGTACAACAGATTTTAATCAGTATATAGTTGATGCCGATGCCCGTTATGTAAAACTAATCGGATTCGGAAGATTTAATGCTGAAGGAGACAAGAGAGAAAGCGCTTGGTCTGCTATAGGAGAAATAGAATTTTACGGAGAGTCAACGACCTTGTCTACAACAGATATAACCAAGAGTAGTTTAAAACTATATCCAAATCCAGTTACAAATGGTGTATTGTATTTAAGCAAGCAATCTGGCAATTTTGATACTTTAAGAATCTTCGATGTTTCTGGTAAAACGGTGTTAACAAACACGTTAAACGGATCAATCGCTAAAGAAGAGATTAACGTGTCTTCTTTAGCGCAAGGTTTATATTTTGTTGAAATTTCAAATGCTAACAGTAGAGTCGTAAATAAGATTGTGATTTCTAAATAGTCAGTAAGTAAACAAGTAATAATTTTTAATCCCCAGAGAATTTAATTCTCTGGGGATTATTTTTTATAACCTTACAAAAACACCCTAGTTTAAAAACTTTCTAAATAATATACTGCATATAAGTTATTACCTTTAAGTTCGACCTAATCATAGTTAATAATAAATATATGGAACATATTGCCATTATAGGAAACGGAATTTCAGGTGTGACTCTTGCAAGACACATTAGAAAAAATTCGGATAAAAGGATAACTATAATCTCTTCAGAAACGGAACATTTTTTTTCACGTACAGCGCTCATGTATATTTATATGGGACATATGAAATTTGAAAACACTAAGCCTTACGAAGATTGGTTTTGGGAAAAGAATAGAATCGAACTTAAAAAAGGCTATGTTAAGTCAATAGATACAGATCTTAAAACGCTTCATTTTGCTGAAGGAGATACGCTTAAATACGATAAACTCGTCATTGCAACAGGAAGTAAACCTAATAAGTTTGGTTGGCCAGGACAAGACCTTAAAGGCGTTATGGGCATGTACCATAAACAGGACTTAGAAAGTTTAGAAACATATGCGCCTAATAAAGAAACATGTAACAGAGCTGTTATTGTGGGAGGTGGATTAATAGGTATTGAAATGGCAGAAATGCTCAATTCAAGAAATATTCCGGTGACTTTCTTGGTGCGAGAAAATAGTTTTTGGAATGGTGTGTTACCTCTTGGCGAAAGTGAAATGATTAACCGTCATATAAAAAGTCATCATATAGACCTTAGGTTATCAACAAACTTAAAGGAAATTGTTTCAGATGAAAACGGCAAAGTAAAATCTATAATTATTGAAGAAACAGGAGAAGAAATTCCGTGTAATGTGGTTGGTCTTACCGCGGGAGTCGCTCCAAATATTGACTTTCTAAAAGATTCTGGCATTGATATAGGTCGTGGTGTAAAAGTGAATCGTTTTCTAGAAACCAATATATCCGATATATATGCGATTGGCGATTGTGCCGAGCAACACGAAGCTATCGGGAACAGACGTCCAATAGAAGCCGTTTGGTACACGGGACGTATGATGGGAGAAGTATTAGCACAAACTATTTGTGGCAATAAAATGGAGTATAAGCCAGGGCATTGGTTTAATTCGGCAAAGTTTTTAGACATAGAATATCAAACCTATGGTTGGGTTTTTAGTGATAGAAATAAATCAGAACACGAAGCACATTTCCATTGGAAGCATGCAGACGATACCAAATGTATAACTGTAGCTTACCATAAAGACACGAACACATTTTTAGGGATTAATACTTTTGGAATACGTATGCGTCATGAAGTATTCGATCGTTGGCTTACCGAAAATCGAGATATAGATTATGTTATTAAAAATTTAGCCGAAGCTAATTTCGATCCTGAATTTTATAAAACATTTGAAACCGATATTCTAAAAGCCTTCACTAACCAATTACAAACTGTATAAAATGAGTAATAAAATAAACAATAGTATGTCATTGGCTAATCCCGATGCTTTAAATATAACGAACAAACAAAAAATAGCACTTGCCATTGGTGTTATCGGGTTATTTATAATGGCCTTAGCTCTTCTTAATACCGACTTTCCTAATAAAGGATTGTTTCTTACACTTTCATTAGTCGCTATATTTGGAGGGGTAATAGTGTATTCTAGAGAAGCTTATCTTAATAAGTTAGAAGGGATAAAAAACGATGGGGTTTGGTTTAAATCTATTTCGTCTCGAGGTGTTTTAGGATGGATTTTGGGTGTGGTTTTAACTTCATTTTATATTGTATTATATTTCTTTCCAAAGTATTTAGGATTAGGAACAGACGGCGAAGCAAACACAGGTTTAATAGCGCTTTTCGATCCTTTAAGTCATTTGTTAAGCGGGAGAGATGCTAGCCAATGGTTTGTTTACGGGGTGCTTTATACGGTCGCTATATTAGCTTTTGGATATAAGTTCTTGTTAAAATACAGACATAACCGCTACCAGCAATTACGTACAGGATCTGTCATGTTTTTTCAATTGGGTTTTGCCTTTTTGATTCCTGAATTTATGTACGTTATGAATAACGATTTGCCATATTATGATCTTAAAAGTATATGGCCACTTAACTACTATATTTTCGATGAATGGTCTGTAAAAGGATTTCTTTCGACAGGGAATATTGGTATCGCATTATTGTTGTTTGGTTTGTTATCCATCTTTGTTATTACACCAATTTTAACTTACAAATACGGAAAGCGTTGGTATTGTTCTTGGGTTTGTGGTTGTGGTGGTTTGGCTGAAACGGCAGGGGATTCCTTCAGACAATTATCGTCTAAAAAAATGTCGGCTTGGAAGCTAGAACGCTGGTTAATTCATACCGTCTTAGTCTTTTCTGTTGTGATGACGGCGGCTATGGTATATTCATATTTAGGTTACGAAAAAAATGATTTCTGGTTAACACGAGGCGTATTTATATCTTTAGTTATTGGTTTACTAACAGTGGTATTTGTTGCTGTGATGTATTTTAAAAGACAAGAATTTGGTAAAGATGCCAAAATGGGAGCTATTGGTTACGCCGTAGTTATCGCGTTATTGTTAATCATGCACTTTACGGGAACAACAGAACACTTGTTTTTTATAAAAGCAGGTACTTTACGAGCGGCTTATGGTTTATACATTGGTTCTATTTTCTCTGGAGTTATTGGGACAGGGTTTTATCCTATTTTAGGAAACCGTTCTTGGTGTCGTTTTGGTTGTCCGATGGCCGCTATTCTAGGCTTTCAACAGCGTTTGTTTTCTAAATTTAGAATTACAACCAATGGCGGACAATGTATTTCTTGTGGAAACTGTTCAACGTATTGTGAAATGGGGATAGACGTTAGAGCGTATGCGCAAAAGGGAGAAAATATTGTGAGGTCTAGTTGCGTTGGTTGTGGAGTCTGTTCTGCAGTTTGCCCAAGAGGTGTTTTAAAATTAGAAAACGATTCTATGGAAGGTCGTATAAACCCGAATGAAATCTTATTAGGAAACGATGTGGATTTAATGGATTTATTAAATAAGAAATAGAATTATTTAGTTTAGAATAATATTTAAATACTCGGGGTTTTAATTGTAACTACAATTAAAACCCCGAGTATTTTGTTGATATATCCTTCGTTATTTTAAGCTTCTGTATCTTTTTTAGTTACAGGCTCTTTTTCAATTTTAATGAAATAATGAAATGGATTATGAAGAAAATCTTTAAATATATTAAAGACGACTTTAGGAAGCAGTCTAAAGTTAACTCCTCTCGATTTTAATGCGAGATACAGTGTTATCGAAAAACTGACGATAAAATTCACCAGTCCAATTAGTAATGCTCCAATTATAGCTAATAGAATGGTATGGTGACTAAAATCGTAATTCATAATAGCATATCCCAAATTCGCCGAACTAAAAGCAACGTGTCTAATATCGATATCAAAAGGTAATAAATGACTTAATAAAAAAGTAGAGCCTAGAAAAAAACCAAGACTAATGTTTCCAAACATGGTACCCCAATTCTTATCGACAAATGTTGCTAATTTCTCACTTTTTAGTAAAAAACGACTGTTTCGAATACGATGAGGTATTTTCGATGCAATTACCTTGTTGTCTACAAAACCAGAAACTAATCCAGAAAAAGCTAAGAAAAAACCAGCAATCGCAGCAAAGAAAACCAATTGAAAGCTTGGTACAATTTTATGAATAAGATAAACGGGTTTAACTGTTTTAGCCATATCTGTTGTGCTAAATATTTGAATAAAAAGCATAAAGATACATGCAGAAAGTATGGCCATTAAAAAGTTTCCCATAACCGAAATAAATTGGCTTCGAAACACTTTTCTTACTATTATGGTAATACTTTTAATCGAATCATATTTTAAAGTGCCTTCCTTGTCAATGTTTTTTGCTAATGTAGTGGCCGTCATTGCGGGCTGTTTTGTGGCGATAATACCACCCAATTGATTCACAATTATAAAACACAAGGCATAGTTTATACTAAATAGAATGGCATTGCTAACTTCCGAAAACTCATAAGTATATAAAAGAAGTTTAAAAAGAGCAAATAGGGCTATTATGCCTCCTCCAAATAAAGATCTATAAAAGAACTTCCAATATTCCTTAGTGGTTTCGGCAATATACTTTTCTCCTTTATTAGAGGTGTGTTCTACAATTTCTATGGCAACCAAATCAGAATGTCTACTTAGGTAGCGTCTAATACTATCTTTATATTTAAAATAGACTATAAAGTCTGCTAGGATATTTTCCCAATGTTGTTTAGAGGAAATATGTAATTTTAAATGAAGTAATTCCTTAATTCTAATTGTGTATTCTAGAATCCGTCTCGTTACCAAAGTAAGATGAAAACTTGTTCCGATTTTACTTTTGCTTTTTCTTAAATCAATAATAAGAAGTTCTATGGCTTCTAAAGAATTAAAAAGTTGTAAGGTCTCTTCTTCATCGAACTCAGATAAATTATTTACTTTTTTTAAGAGTAACTCGAACGGTTTAGAGTTTAATTCGATGAAATTATATTTAGCTTTAATATCGCTATCTAA
This sequence comes from Formosa undariae, assembly GCF_042427615.1. NCBI lineage: Bacteria > Pseudomonadati > Bacteroidota > Flavobacteriia > Flavobacteriales > Flavobacteriaceae > Formosa > Formosa undariae. Next base: position 725,253 of record NZ_JBHMEZ010000001.1, read on the forward strand.
TCCGAATGCAACAACCTTAGCGCATAACGCTTTAATACTTAAGTCTAATTGTGTCGAAATGTTGCTGTCTGCTATCGTGCTTAAATCTATAAGAGATAATACGTGTTGCACGGGGTTTTTACTGTTTAGTAAAAAATATTCTATAGTACCTTCGTCAGGAATATTGGGTAGTATTTTTCTATAAAGACGGTTTATAATTCCAGAGCCAAACCCGTACTCTTCCATTATTGAATACTTGGTAAAAAATGAATAAAAATTTAAAGACTCTGATTTCATAGGTTGGATCGCTTTTCGAAAAAAATATCATTTACAATTGTACTTCCGCATATTAACAATAAACGACTTAAATAAAACATAGTGAGTTAAAAGATGTTAACTTTTTTAGATTAACGAAAAGTTTAAAGAAAGGGACTTTTAGAATGTTTTAATACTCTAAAATAATAAATTTATTTAGAGGTCGCAAGTCCTATTTCGGGTAGGCTATAAGTTTTAATTTAAGTTAAATTTCGAATTATGAGTGGCATTTTTATGTTGTTAAATTAGAGGCGTTAAAACCTTAAACATGAATTGAAAGGCACTAATTTAGAACGAAAATATAATAATAAGTTGGTGAAATAATACAAAAATATCTTCATAGATTTATGGCATGAAATTATTTAAAAATACAAACCTCTTTTTTTTGGTTTGTACAATGGTAATAATGCCTCACTTTGGCCATGTTTATAGTCAGAATAAACAGATCAAAGATAGTTTGTCTTATTATGTAGATGTAGCAACAAGTCCCAAAAACATAACTAATTTAAGTCGTGCCTATTTGTATTTTGAGACATTTAAAGAAGAGAGTATAAAAAATAAAGACACGAGCGATGTGTTATCTTGCCTGCAAAATTTATCGAAAATACAATATAGTTTAGGTGATTATTTTGGAAGTGAAAATTCAGTGGTTGAGGGTTTAAAAATTTTATCTGAGAGTGACACAACTAAGTATTCAAAATTTAGATTAATTTTTCTTAATAAACTTGGTAAGATATCTGCTAAACGCTTAGATTACGATACTGCGATCCAGTATTACGATCAGGCATCCGAAATGGCTAAAAATCAAATCGCTTGTAATGTTATTCACAATAATAAAGCATTGATTTATGTAAGGCAGGAAAAATTTGAGTTAGCAGAGCAGGAGTTAAAAGAATCATATGAAAATAGTTTAGGTGTCAGTGACGATATCCAAAAGGCTAAGGCCTTAGGTAATTTAGGATTCGTTCAGTCTAAATTAAAAAAATCAGAAGGCTTAAAAAATATGCTTAAAGCTTTAGATTTAAGAATAGCTATAAATCACTGTAAAGGTTTATTTTGGAGTTATTCTCATTTGTCTGAATATTACAATGATCAGAACGATATAAAGCAAGCGAAGTTTTATGCCGACAAAAGTTATGAAATGGCAAAACGGATTAATAGTCCTATTTATATAAAAAATGCATTATCGCGTATAATCGTTATGAACGGAGATGAATATGCTCGGGTGTATTTAACTATTTCAGATAGTTTATCCATGATTCAGCAATTAGAAGAAAATAAGTATTCTAAAATTAAATACGACTATTCCCAAAACGAGCAGTTAGCAAATGTCACTGAAATTGAAAAAGAACGACAAAAGCGCTGGAAACTCACCTATTTATCTATCGGGATTTTCCTTGGCTTTATGTCTATTGTTGCCATTGTTTTTCAGAAGTTAAAATACCATAAAGAAAAAATCCGACAGGTTTATATTACCGAAAAGCGCATTTCTAAAAAAATCCATGATGAGGTGGCTAACGATGTGCATCGTGTGATTAATAAATTACAAATTCAACCGGACATTAGTGAGGATATAATGGACGATTTAGACCATATCTACACGCAAACACGAGATATTTCTAAAGAAAATAGTCGTTTAGATGTAGAACATAATTTCGAGGAATTGTTAAACGATTTATTGTTGAGTTATAGAACTTCGGAAACAAATATAATTACTAAAACAGCTCCAGAGGTTAACTGGAATAAAATAGAAGCGTATAAGAAAGTGACTATTTTTAGGATGATTCAAGAGCTTTTGGTAAATATGAAAAAACACAGTAATGCCTCAATTGTGGTGTTTAAATTCAATAAAATTAGGAGAAAATTAGTGGTTGCTTATTCCGATAATGGGAATGGATGTGAAATAAAAAAGGGTTCTGGAGTTCAAAATATGGAAACCCGTATAAAATCTACAAATGGAACCATTACTTTTGAAACAGAACCTGATAAAGGTTTTAAAGCTAAAATAACCATATAGATATGTTTAAAAAAGTTTTAATAGTAGACGATTACGACGTTGTAAACGAAGGAGTGCTTACTATGCTTTACGATATAGGTATTACTAATGTGAAAAGTTCGCAGTATTGCGATATGGCACTGCTTAAGATTAAAACAGCGCGCCAAGAACAGGATCCTTTCGATTTGTTAATAACAGATTTATCTTTTAAAACAGATTTTAAGGAAGCTCGGTTAAAATCTGGAGACGATCTTATTCAGACACTTAGAGAAGACGGTTTTGATATTCCTGTTATTGTGTATTCTACCGAAGATCGCCTGCAACGTGTAAGAACACTGGTTAATAAATATAGTATTAATGCGTATGTCTGTAAGGGGCGTAGAAGTATTTTTGAATTGAGGCAAGCAATCTCGGTAATTAAGGACAACAAATTATTTCTGTCTCCTTCTGTAGAGAATGCTTTAAATCCGCAGGTGTCTTTAGAAATGGACGATTACGATGTTAACCTTATTAAATATTTGTCTAATGGTTTATCGTATAATGATATTATTATAATCTTGGAAAAACAGAATATTAAACCTAGAAGTTTAAGTTCTATCGAAAAACGTTTAAATAAATTAAAAGTAGATTTTAAAGCGAATAATGTGATTCATCTTGTGGCTATTGCTAAAGATTTAGGTCTTATTTAAATCGTTTTAACTCAATATATACTTGTTTAAAACACTCTTTATCGGGTGTTTTTTTTGTGCCTTAAATTTAATTATTAACAAGTGAAAAATCTTGTGCTTTTATGAGTCAATATTAGATTACATTTGCCCAAGTTGTAGGAGGGGTATTGAAACTCAACTTATTCATTTTTTAATTATGTTTTATTATGAAAATATTTCAGTGTAGTCATTGCGATTTTCCCGTGTTTTTCGAGAATACATCTTGCGAAAGTTGTGGATCTGCTTTAGGGTATTTAGATTTTGAAAATGAAATGTTAGCTAACAATACCACTCAATTAAAATGGGATGTTAATGGCGAGAGTTATACATACTGTAAGAACAAAAACTTACATGCGTGCAACTGGTTGGTTCCTGTTAACGACGATAATGGATTTTGTACGTCTTGCGAATTAAATAGAACAATTCCAGATCTAGCCATTCCCGAATATTACGAGCGTTGGCAGATTATGGAAATTGCAAAGCATAGACTTATATATGCTTTACAGCGTCTCGAGCTTCCAATAGTGAGTCAGTTTGAAAATCCGAAATCAGGATTGTTTTTCGACTTTTTATCTAAAGAGGATGCGAATGTCGATGGTAAAAAAGTAATGACAGGGCATGCAAATGGTGTGATCACTATTCTTTTAGCAGAAGCAGACACTATTAGCAGAGAGCAAACAAGAATTTCTTTAAATGAAAAATATCGCACTTTAATTGGACATTTCAGACATGAGGTTGGACATTATTACTGGGATCGCATTTTTCGATCTAACGATGTTTTCTTAAAAGAGTATAGAGCGCTTTTTGGTGATGAAAGTCAAGATTATGGGGAGGCTTTAAAAGCGCATTATAAGAACGGCGCACCAGAAAACTGGAAAGCTAATTTTATAAGTACCTATGCATCATCTCATCCATGGGAAGATTGGGCCGAAACTTGGGCGCATTATTTACATATCTTAGATGCTATGGAAACTGCTTTTTACTTTGGTTTAGAAGGGGTTCCGAACCTGAGAAATTCTCATCATATGCGTATTAATGCCATTTATCCTTATAAAGATAATATTTCGTTTAAAGCTATTTTAGATGAAACATCTTCTTTGTTTTATGCTGTTAATAGTATAAATAGATCGATGGGAATAACCGATGTGTACCCTTTTGTGATTTCAGATAAGGTAAAGGAGAAGTTAGAGTTTATCCATCAAATTCTACAGCGTTATAAGAATGAGAATAAAATAAACTGATTCATTTTACGATAAACATTCTTTACATTAAGAAAGCCTGGTTTTTGAGATCTTGTGTTTTATTAAGAGTGTGTACTAGAACTGTGTATAATTTGTATACATAAAATGTTAAAGTGTGTATTTTTTACACACAGAAATTTTTAAAAAAATTGCTAAATCCCTTGTTTATAGAGGGTTTGTTGTAGTGGCATATGTATTGCTAATCTATAAGTGTCTACCGATTTACATATTGGTAACACTTAAAAAGATAGATAACCTTAGTAGCACATATATTATGAATCCAGCAACACTAACCCCGTCACAAATAGAATCATCTGAAACAGCATTTAGTGGTTTCGATATTTTAAATAGATTGTTTTTTAATAATGAATCATTATCAATAAGAAATACTAGTCACTTAAATATAGTGATTTTTATGACTATTTGTTTATTCATGATTGTAGCAGCATTTGGAATATTTGCTTTTTACGAAGCACATACAGACATTTTATTAAATCCTCTTTATAATCCGGTAGCTTATGGAGGTTTTATAGTTTTAAACGGTTGGTTGTTATTTAGTGCTGTAGTGTATCTTTTTAAGTTAAGTTTATATTTAAAGAATAAATCATCAGAATTTTCTACCGAAGGAAAAGAAGACATCGTAATTAATAGAGCTACTGTTTCAGAAGATGCTAATCTATTTGTTGAAAAAGCGACTGCATTAAGAAACTCAGTAAACACATTTTTAGAGAAATTTAATGCGACTATAGTACAAGGTGTTTTACATACCAAAAAAGTAATAATTACTAATGTATATGCTTCGTATAATACAGGTAAAGTAATGTTAGATACTATAGAGTTATATTTATTAAACTTAGATAAAGAGCTAAAAACAGGATTAGAAAATCGTGCTTTTAGCGTTTTGCATTTTAAGTGAATAACGATTCAATAGGTGACTCATTAATCTCGATAAATGGGTATAAGTCATCACAGTCTTACTTTTAGAAAAATAAGTCCTTAAATAAATTATACAAAAACCTTCAAGAGCCTATGTTCTTGAAGGTTTTTTAGTTTAAATATGTCCGATTTTTAACCTCAAAGTAAGAAATTTACTTAAACCTTTAAGTAGGTTAAAATGGAAGTGTTTATCAACGTAAGAACAGTGTGTAAAGGGCTTATATTGCTGATGTTTTACAACTATAGATCCTAAAATGGGATCGCACAATTTAAGGTTTAAAAAAACTAAATATGTGGATATAATTCAATATCTCGCGATATAATTCCTAAATTCATATTTAATTGAAGGTATTTTTATGGTTTTTATTGAATTGGAAAACTATATTTAGATGTTATAAAAAAAATGAACTTCATAATAATTAGTATTTTCAATAGTTACTCAAAAAACATATTTTTCTTTAAAAATGTATCATTTAGGAATAGATTTAGGTAGTTCATCAGTTAAAGTTGCTTTAGTTGATGCAGACAGCGGAAAAAAAATAATATCACTTCACGAACCTCCAAACGAGATGGAGATTATTGCGATTAATCCAGATTGGGCCGAGCAAGATCCAAATATGTGGTGGACGCATGTTTGTAATGCGATAAAACGTGTTACGGTAGAAGCAGATGTAAACGTTTCCGAAATAAAAAATATAGGAATTTCCTATCAGATGCATGGTTTAGTTATTGTGGATGAGTCGGGAAATCCGTTGCGAAATTCAATTATATGGTGCGATAGTCGTGCGGTAGAAATTGGTAGAAAAGCGTTGCAAGATTTAGGACAAGATTTATGTGGTACACACATGCTAAATGCGCCTGGAAATTTCACGGCTTCAAAGCTAAAGTGGGTTATAGATAACGAACCAGAAACTTATAAAAATACCTACAAATTTATGTTGCCAGGCGATTTTATAGCGTATAAACTTACTGGTAAAATGGCGACCACTAAAAATGGTTTGTCTGAAGGTATTTTATGGGATTATAAAAAAGATGATGTCGCTACAGATCTATTGGATTACTACGGCATTGATAAAAACTTAGTGCCTGAAATTGTAGAGAACTTCACAAATCAAGGTACAGTAAATGTGCAAGGTTCCAAAGAAACTGGCTTAGCAGAAGGTGTTCAAGTCACTTACCGTTCTGGCGATCAGCCAAACAATGCGTTATCACTTAATATTTTTAACCCAGGAGAAGTCGCTGCTACAGGCGGAACATCGGGTGTGGTTTATGCAGTTTCAAACAACTTAAAACCACAAGAGATTTCGAAAGTAAATCACTTCGCACATGTTAATTATACCGCATCTGAACCGGTAATAGGAACGCTTTTAAATATAAATGGTGCTGGAATTCAATACCGTTGGCTAAGAAATAATTGCGGAAATGATTCTTATGATGTTATGAACGACAAAGCTTCAAAAATCGAGGTGGGTTCTAATGGCGTAGTTATTATTCCTTTCGGAAATGGTGCCGAACGTATGTTGGAAAATAAAAATGTGGGTACACATATTTTAAACTTGAATTTAAATCAACATAACAATGCTCATTTATATCGCGCAAGTTTAGAAGGTATCGCATTTTCGTTTGTGTACGGTGTAGAGATTTTGAAAAAAGATATCGGTGAGATAAAAGTGATTCGAGCGGGAAATGACAATTTATTCCGTTCAGAAATATTTTCGAATACCGTAGCAACATTAATCGATCACGATATAGAGATTTACAACACTACAGGAGCTGTTGGTGCAGCAAGAGCCGCTGGTTTAACAGATGGTGATTTTGAAAAATTTGGGGAGAATATCACCAAAAACGATCATGTAATGACATATAAGCCTTTACAAGATAAAGCAGCTTACCAAGCAGCTTACACAACATGGAAGAACGAATTAGAAATGATATTAAAACATAAATAATTATGGCAACATTAGGTAATAAAGAGTATTACAAAGGTATTGGAGACATTAAGTTTGAAGGAAAAGAATCTGACAATCCTTTAGCATTTAAATATTATAACCCTGAACAAGTTGTTGCAGGAAAAACCATGCGTGAGCATTTTAGATTTGCTATTTCGTACTGGCATACATTCTGTGGTACAGGTGGAGATCCATTTGGACCTGGAACATTAAACTTCCCTTGGGATCAGCCAACGGATGCTATTGAAGCAGCTAAAGAAAAAGCAGATGCTGCTTTTGAGTTTATTACAAAAATGGGCTTCGATTATTACTGTTTCCACGATGTGGATTTAGTAAGAGAAGGTTCTTCTTTTGGAGAATTAGAAAGTAGAGTAGCCACAATAACGGAGTATTTAAAAGAAAAGCAAGCAGCTTCTGGTGTAAAATTACTTTGGGGTACGGCTAACTGTTTCTCTAACCCACGTTATATGAACGGGGCATCTACCAATCCTGATTTTAATGTGTTAGCTAGAGCTGGTGGACAAATAAAATTGGCTATGGATGCAACTATCGCTTTAGGTGGTGAAAACTATGTGTTTTGGGGTGGTCGTGAAGGTTATATGAGCTTATTAAATACCGATATGGGTCGTGAATTAGACCATATGGGACAGTTTTTAGGTATGGCTAGAGATTATGCAAGATCTCAAGGTTTTAAAGGAAACTTCTTGATTGAACCTAAACCAATGGAACCTATGAAGCACCAATACGATTTCGATTCGGCTACAGCTATCGGATTCCTAAAAGAATATGGTTTAGATAAAGATTTCAAAATTAATATTGAAGTAAATCACGCGACTTTAGCACAACACACTTTTCAGCATGAAATTGAAACCGCTGCAAAAGCAGGTATGTTAGGAAGTTTAGATGCTAACCGTGGCGATTACCAAAACGGATGGGACACAGACCAATTCCCGAACAATATTCAAGAAACTACAGAGGCTATGTTGGTGTTCTTAAAAGCTGGTGGATTACAAGGTGGAGGTGTTAATTTCGATGCTAAAATCAGAAGAAATTCAACAGACATGGAAGATGTATTTCATGCACATATTGGAGGAGCAGATACATTTGCAAGGGCATTACTAACTGCCGATAAAATTATTACATCTTCAGCTTACGATAAGTTAAGAACAGAGCGTTACAGTTCTTTCGATTCTGGAAAAGGTAAAGATTTTGAAAACGGAAAATTACAATTCCAAGATTTATATAAAATCGCTCAAGAAAATGGCGAATTAGAATTACAAAGTGGAAAACAAGAGTTGTTTGAGAATATCATCAATCAATATATTTAAGCATTTTTAATGGTGTTATAAAACTGTATCGTGTTCAATATAATGGGGGCGATGCAGTTTTTGTTATTTCCATTTTCGTATTTTAGAACAAATTAACTAAACCAAATAAACATGTCAACCTCACACAATTCAGCCTTTTTATGGCGCTTAACTCTGGTCGCTACTTTGGGTGGCTTACTCTTTGGTTACGATACAGCGGTAATTTCTGGTACCGTAAGCTCATTAGATGAGTTTTTCGTACTTCCTTATGGATTGTCGGAAATGGCTTCTAATGCTCGACTGGGATTTTTAGTGTCTAGTGCCTTAATAGGGTGTATTATCGGAGGGATTTCTGGTGGTTTTATTAGTCGAAAATTGGGAAGAAAAAACGGATTGATTTTAGCTGGAGTTTTATTTTTATTATCCGCAATAGGATCTTCCGCTCCAGAATTGTTTATGAAGCCTATAGGTGAAGGAGATCATACGTTCATGTATTTTTTCATTGTATATCGAGTAATCGGAGGAATTGGAGTGGGACTAGCTTCTATGCTATCTCCACTTTATATCGCAGAAATTGCTCCAGCAAAAAGTAGAGGACGTTTGGTTTCTATGAATCAATTTGCTATCGTTTTTGGGATGTTGATTGTGTATTTTGTGAACTATTATATCTCAAGTTTAGGAAACGATAATTGGCTTAATACTATAGGATGGCGTTGGATGTTTGCTTCGGAAATTATTCCCGCTAGTTTGTTCCTGTTTTTCTTAATGTTTGTTCCTGATACGCCAAGATCTTTAGTATTACAGTCTAAGCCGGAAGAAGCTTTAGATGTATTAACAAAAGTAAATGGTGCTGCGGAAGCTAAGATAATTCTTTTAGAAATTAAGAATACAGTAACAGCTAATTCAGGAAAGCTTTTCTCTTATGGGGTTCCTGTCATTATATTTGGAATACTGCTCTCTGTTTTTCAGCAATTTGTTGGAATAAATGTTGTGTTATATTATGCTCCCGAAATTTTTAAAAGTATGGGTTCTGGTACGGATACCGCTTTAATGCAAACTATAATTGTAGGAGCGATAAACTTATTATTTACCGTGTTAGCGATGCAAACCGTCGATAAATTTGGTAGAAAACCATTAATGATTATTGGTGCTTTGGCCATGGCTGTAGCGATGTTTGCCTTAGGAACATCGTTCTTTAGTCATTCATTAGGTGTGTTTTCTCTAATTTGTATGTTAGTATATGTTGCTGGATTTGCGATGAGTTGGGGACCTGTAACTTGGGTACTTTTATCAGAGATTTTTCCAAATAATATTCGGGGTAAAGCATTAGCTGTTGCTGTGGCGTGCCAATGGGTTGCTAATTATTTAGTGTCTTGGACGTTCCCTATGATGGATAAAAATAGTTATTTAATAGAGCAATTTAATCATGGATTTGCCTATTGGATTTACGGATTAATGGGCGTTCTTGCTGCATTCTTTGTTTGGAAATTTATTCCAGAAACAAAAGGAAAAACATTAGAGGAGATGAATGATTTGTGGACTAAAAAATAGTATAAATTAATATAATTAAGGAGCACAAAATCAATAGTTGTTAACTAATGGTTTTGTGCTTTTTCGTTCAATTAAAGTCGTTTTAATTGTCTTGGTTTCAAAAACAGTTTCAGTACCTAATGGTTGTTCTATTTTCGAAATTAAGATTTCGGCAGCTGTCTTTCCCATAAAAACGCTATGCTGATTTATACAAGTTATAGATGGTTTTGTATATTTGAAAAAGTCGCTACTCGTAAAACTTATAATTGAAATATCATCTGGAACAATGTAACCACGATCTTGGGCAATCATCATTGATTCTACAGCCGAAAATTCTTCAAGTCCAATAATAGCATCCACTTCCTGATAATCTAACATGGTTTTTAATTCAGTTTCAAAATCATATCCAGGTTTAATAAGGTTTATAATTTTTCTGTTTATAGGTAAATTATAATCTACTAGAGCCTTTAAATATCCATCAATTCGTAGTTTTATAATTCCCACATTATCTAAAGTCGATACTACCGAAATATGTTTACAACCCGTTTTAATTAAATGTTCGGTAGCTTTGTAAGCGCAATTAAAATCGTCTACAATAACTTTATCTGTATTTACTGAATCGGAGACACGATCGAACATTACAATAGGTCCAGCATTATCGATAAATTCTTCAAGATGACTAAAATGCTGTTTTGCTTCGGCTTCTTCACTTAAAGAAATAAGTAAACCGTCGATTAAGCCATTTTCTAACACAATTATAGAGCTAATCTCCTTATCGAGTTTACCATGAGACACAATCGCAATAACATTATACCCTTTTTCATTTGCAACCTGCTCGATTCCACTAAACGTTTTTACAAAAAACGGATTTAAAATTGAAGGCATGATAACACCAATAGTTTTTGATTTTTTATTGAGTAAACTCAGCGCAATGCTATTAGGCCTATAATTATGAAGTTTTGCGTATTCTTGAATTTTTAGTTTAGTAGCCACACTAATTTCATGACTATCTTTTAAAGCTTTAGAAACCGTTGCAATAGACACATTAAATGTTTTAGCGATGTGTTTTAATGTGATGCGTTGTTTCATAAGATATTTAAGGTTTTGAAATCTAAATTATACGGAGATACTGTTGATGTAAAAGTATGAAAATAGCCAACATTTTAAGAACTATAAATTTTTAAAAAGCAACTTTCGTTTAGGAAGCCATTTGCTAAAACGATTGTGTAGAAAATAGTTAATCCGAAAAACGAAATAAAATGTAATATTATTGATAATTACTTAAAATCATTAGTATCCTCTAAAATAGTAGTGGTAATAGTTTTTAATGTAAATAATTTTACATTAAATTTGTACCGTTAAGAAAGATTGAATTAATAGCAGATTTTAATTTTTTAATTAACAATTTTGGTTATTTAATTAGCCAATAATTTATAGTGATGCAATATAAAACTAAATTTTTTTTAATCCTTTTCATGTTGGTTGGTGTAATGTGTTTTGCGCAAGACGTACCAGCTCCTGATCCAGAAGGTAGAGGTATAAATCCTCCTGGAATGCCTATAGACGGTGGTTTAGCCATTTTAATAGCTGCCGGGGCATATTATGGTATCAGAAAATCTTTGAAGCACTAAGATTACTTTATATCAAACTCTAATAATCGTTTTACATATTTTCCAAGTACATCGAATTCTAAATTTACAGCATCCCCAATTTTAAAATATTTAAAGTTGGTATGTTCGAAAGTGTAGGGGATTATTGCTACACTAAACTGATTGCGTTTAGAGTCGACAACCGTTAAACTTGTACCATTTACAGTAATCGAGCCTTTTTCTATTGTGATATTGTTTAGCTCTTTATCGTATTCAAACGTAAATAACCAACTACCAGAAGTTTCCTTAATATCAATACATGTTGCGGTTTGGTCTACATGACCTTGTACTATATGGCCATCTAATCGGTCTCCAAGTAGCATAGCGCGTTCTAAATTCACTAAATCATTAGTTTTAAGAGACCCTAAGTTTGTTTTGTTTAATGTTTCTTGTATTGCAGTCACGGTATATGTGTTTTCGCTAATACCTACAACCGTTAAGCAAACCCCATTATGAGCCACACTTTGGTCAATTTTTAACTCCGATGCTAATTCACTTTCTATGGTTACATGTAGATTACCTTGATCTGATTTAAGATTAGCAACACGACCTAAATTTTCTATTATTCCTGTAAACATATTAATTCAATTATTTGGTTAAATTTGTACTTGTAAAATTACGAACAAAATAGTTATCAAGTTTAATGAAGAAAGAAGAAAATATAATAGTTGGAATTTCAATTGGAGACTTGAATGGAATTGGTGGTGAAATTGTATTGAAGACTTTTGAAGACCCTAGAATTCTAGAATTTTGTACGCCAGTGATTTTCGCCTCCGTTAAGGTGATGTCTTTTTATAAGAATCATTTTAAAATGGATATGAATTTTAATGGCATTAATCATATCAATCAAATTGTAATTGGTAAGGTTAATGTTTTAAATTGTTGGAAAGAAAATGTGGCCATTAATTTTGGAAAAGAAGATTTTAAAATAGGCGAGTATGCAATTAAATCACTGGAATCAGCAACTTCAGCTTTAAAAGAAGGTACAATAGATGTATTGGTAACCGCACCTATTAATAAGCATAACATTCAATCTGAAAAATTCAAGTTTCCTGGACACACAGATTATTTAGCCCAAGAGTTAGAAGGAGAAAGTTTAATGTTTATGATAACAGACTCTTTAAAGGTCGGTTTGTTAACCGATCATGTTCCTGTAAGTGAAATAGCAAACCATATTACGCCAGAACTAATTGAAAAGAAAATAAGTACCGTTTATAAATCGCTTCAACGAGATTTTCAAATCTCTAAGCCAAAAATTGCTGTTTTGGGTATAAACCCTCATACGGGAGATAATGGTGTTATTGGAAACGAAGATGATACTATTTTACGCCCTACTTTGGCTAAAATTAAAGACAGTGGCAAATTAGTTTATGGTCCATATGCTGCAGATAGCTTCTTTGGATCTAATAATTATAAGAATTTCGATGCTATAATCGCCTCGTATCACGATCAGGGATTAATTCCGTTTAAAACATTATCTTTTGGAGAAGGTGTAAATTATACGGCGGGCTTAAATAAAGTGCGAACATCACCAGACCACGGTACGGCTTTCGAAATAGCAGGGAAAGGTATTGCAAGTGCAAGTTCGTTTAAAGAAGCGTTATTTTCTGGAATACAGATTTATAAGCATCGTTTAGAGTACGATAAACTTGTAAAAAGAGTCTAAAATATTAAATAAAAAAGATATAAACAAAAAAATGTTTATAAGTAAGCTTGTGTAAAATAAAAATTCATATATTTGCAGGCTCAAATTAGATATGGAAATGAAGCTGTTGAAAGAATTTACAATCCAATTCGTTGGATTAAAATTAGGAAAACATCAATTCGAATATCAAATTGGACAAGAGTTCTTTACACATTTTGGGTATGAAGATTTTAATGATGCTAACATTCAGGTACATGTTCTTTTAGAAAAGAAGAACACGTTATTAGAAGTGCATTTTGAGATCTTAGGAATTGTAAACGTCTATTGTGATGTCACAAATGAACCTTACGATCAACCTATTCAAAATGAATTTGATTTGGTAGTGAATTTTGGTGACGAGTACAACGACGAAGAAATTGATTTACTAATTATTCCTCACGGGGAATATGAATTAAATATACAGCAGTATATTTATGAATTAATAGTATTAGCAATTCCTACGAAACGTGTTCACCCTGGGGTTGAAGACGGAACGTTAGAGTCGGAAATGCTTGATAAATTAGAAGAATTGAGTCCTAAAATTAAGGAAGAAAAAAAAGACCAAGAGGAGTCAGACCCTCGATGGAATACATTAAAGAAACTATTAACGGATAATAAATAAATAGAAAATGGCACATCCTAAAAGAAAAATCTCGAAAACAAGAAGAGATAAAAGAAGAACACATTACAAAGCAACTGCGCCACAAATTGCTACATGTCCAACGACAGGAGAAGCTCACTTATATCACAGAGCACACTGGCACGAAGGTAAATTATATTACAGAGGTCAAGTTTTAATTGACAACTCAGAGGTAGAAGAAAATTTAGCATAAGTATTATGCAAGCATATAAAAAAACGCTCCATTGTGAGCGTTTTTTTTGTCATATAGTTTTCTATAAGTCAAAAACAACTTAATTTGCATTCAATTAAACCAAAAAATTAAGTAATTTGGCCGTAAAATTGATGTTTCAGGTCTAATTATCTAAGTTTTGGTTCAATAATTTATACGCTATGAGTAAAATAACAGCGGCTATTACGGCTGTAGGAGGATATGTGCCGGAGCATGTTTTAACGAATAAGATGTTAGAGTCTATGGTTGAAACTAATGATGAATGGATTACATCGAGAACAGGAATTAAAGAACGTCGTATTTTAAAGGAAGAAGGAAAAGGAACTTCTTTTCTTGCTATAAACGCTGCTCAGGATTTAATTAATAAATCTGGAGTAGATCCTAAAGAAATCGATCTTGTAATTGTTGCTACGGCAACACCAGATATGAAAGCGGCTGCAACAGCATCTTTCACAGCAACTGCGATAGGAGCAGTAAATGCGTTTGCATACGATCTAGAAGCTGCTTGTTCAAGTTTCTTATTTGGAATGTCTACTGCATCTAGTTACATAGAATGTGGACGTTATAAAAAAATATTACTTATTGGAGCAGATAAAAATTCTTCGATGATTAATTATAAAGACCGAGCAACCTGTATTATTTTTGGTGATGGTGCCGGGGCAGTGTTATTCGAACCTAATGAAGAAGGTTTAGGATTACACGACGAGTATTTAAGAAGCGATGGTAATGGTAGAGATTTTCTACAAGCTACTTATGGCGGATCATCTTATCCTGTTACTCCCGAAGCTGTAGCCGAAGGAAAACATTTTGTGTTTCAGGATGGAAAAACAGTATTTAAAAATGCAGTATCTAATATGGCAGATGTTGCTGAAAAAATATTAGAACGAAATAATTTATCTAAAGACGAAATTTCTTGGCTAGTAGCTCACCAAGCAAACAAACGTATTATAGATGCAACAGCTAAAAGAATAGATTTAGACTCAGAAAAAGTAATGATTAATATAGAAAAGTACGGTAATACGACTTCTGCTACATTACCATTATTACTTTTCGATTATGAAAAACAACTTAAAAAAGGCGATAAATTAGTTTTTGCAGCTTTTGGAGGTGGTTTTACATGGGGATCTATTTACTTAACCTGGGCATACAATTCTTAATTGACTAATAATAACTTATTTTAAAATCTAATTTATTATGGATTTAAAAGACATTCAAAATTTAATCAAATTCGTTGCTAAATCTGGTGCAAGCGAGGTTAAATTAGAAACCGATGATGTAAAGATTACCATCAAAACAGGTGGTGACGATAAAGGTGAAACTACAACTTATGTACAACAAATACCTGTAGGGACTCCCGTTGCTCAGGCTCCTGTTGCTCCACAAACTGTAGCAAGTACCCAAGCAGCCCCTGCCGAGGCAGAAGCTAATTCAAAATATATAACTATTAAATCTCCAATTATCGGGACTTTATATAGAAAACCTTCACCAGACAAACCACTGTTTGTAGAAGTTGGTCAGACTATAGCCGAAGGCGATGTACTTTGTATTATTGAAGCGATGAAATTATTTAACGAAATTGAATCAGAAGTTTCTGGTAAAGTTGTTAAAATACTTGTAGATGATGCGTCTCCAGTAGAATTCGATCAACCATTATTCTTGGTAGATCCATCATAACAAATTTTAAAATTCCAAAACAAATCCCAATTGACTTGGAATTTGGAATTTGAGATTTTTAAATTGTATACGTTATGTTTAAAAAAATACTAATAGCCAATAGAGGGGAAATAGCACTGCGTGTTATTAGAACCTGTAAAGAAATGGGAATTAAAACGGTTGCAGTGTATTCTACAGCCGATGCAGAAAGCTTGCATGTAAAATTTGCAGACGAGGCCGTTTGTATAGGACCTGCAGCAAGTAGTGAATCCTATTTAAAAATGTCTAATATAATTGCTGCTGCAGAAATAACAAATGCAGACGCGATTCACCCAGGATACGGGTTCCTTTCAGAAAATGCAAAATTTTCTAAAATATGCGAGGAACACGATATTAAGTTCATTGGTGCATCTGCCGATATGATCTCTAAAATGGGAGATAAAGCCACGGCAAAAGAAACCATGAAAGCTGCGGGAGTACCATGTGTACCTGGTAGTGATGGTATTATTGCAGATTTCGAAATGTGTAAAAAAGTGGCCTTAGAAACCGGTTACCCAGTAATGCTTAAGGCAACTGCTGGTGGTGGTGGAAAAGGAATGCGTGCCATTTGGAAAGAAGAAGACCTGAAAGATGGTTGGGATTCTGCTCGTCAAGAAGCTAAAGCAGCCTTCGGAAACGACGGTATGTACATGGAGAAACTTATTGAAGAACCAAGACATATCGAAATCCAGGTTGTAGGAGATTCTACAGGTAAAGCATGTCATTTATCAGAACGTGATTGCTCTATTCAGCGTCGTCACCAAAAGTTAACGGAAGAAGTGCCTTCGCCATTTATGACGAAGAAATTACGTGACGCTATGGGGACAGCTGCTGTTCGCGCTGCAGAATATATAAAGTATGAAGGTGTAGGAACTATCGAATTTTTGGTAGATAAGCACCGTAATTTTTACTTTATGGAAATGAATACACGTATTCAGGTAGAACACCCAATTACAGAACAAGTAATAGATTTCGATTTAGTTCGTGAACAAATTCTTGTTGCTGCCGGTGTGCCAATTTTAGGTAAAAACTATACGCCAAACATGCATTCTATTGAATGTCGTATTAATGCAGAAGACCCATACCACGGATTCCGTCCGTCGCCAGGTATGATAACGACGTTACATGCACCGGGAGGTCATGGTGTGCGTTTAGATACACATGTTTATGCAGGTTATAGCATTCCACCAAATTACGATTCTATGATCGCTAAGTTAATTACTACGGCCCAAACGCGTGCAGAAGCCATCAGTAAAATGAAACGTGCTTTAGACGAATTCGTAATAGAAGGTGTGAAAACGACCATTCCGTTCCATAGACAATTAATGGATCATCCAGATTATGTCGCTGGAAATTATACTACAAAATTCATGGAAGATTTCGTAATGGAAAAACCTCCAAAAGAAGATTAAATCATACAAACTCCGAAATTTATTTCGGAGTTTTTTTATGGTGTTACTTTTGCATAAGAAAAGCAAAAGTCAGGCTATTCGCTATATCTTTTATTTTTTTAGAAAATAAAAGGATGCCACTTCTATCCTTAACACAACTTTCATTTGTATATCAAAATCAAGAATTTATTATTAATCTTGGCTTATTACGTAAAATTAATTAAGATAATCCCAATTAATCACTGTTTTTAGGTCCGAAAACAGGTGTGGTTTATTAGCTTTTTTTATGTTTTTAATTCATGTTAAGTAAGTAATTACTCCGATTCACCTCTATTTTCTCCGTTAGACTAATTTTTATGTAGTTAAACTAATATTCTTTTAATACTATGACTACCCTTTTATATTTGCCTCACCATAACATAAGTAGGTTAAGTTCATGGTAGATTTGGGGCAAAAAGGTGAACTTAACAGTTCACCTTTTTCATTTTTAAATAGTTTCAAAAAAAAATCGGACTATATAAAAATATAGCCCGATTGTAATAAATATTTAAAACGTCTTATTATTTTGCTTCAGCATAACGACGTTCTACTTCGTTCCAGTTAATTACATTAAAAAATGCATCAATATATTCTGGTCTTTTGTTTTGGTAGTTTAAGTAATACGCATGTTCCCAAACGTCTAATCCTAAAATAGGAGTTCCATCGCACTCAACACCTGGCATTAATGGGTTATCTTGATTTGGAGTAGAACAAACAGAAACTTTTCCGCCTTTGTTTACACATAACCAAGCCCAACCTGAACCAAATTGTGTTGCTGCAGCATTACTAAACGCTTCTTTAAAAGCATCTACAGATCCGAAAGCCTCTTCGATAGCTGTTTTTAATTCTCCTGATAAACGTCCTTTACCTTCTGGGTTCATTACTTCCCAAAATAAAGAGTGATTGTAAAAACCACCACCATTATTTCTAACAGCTCCATTGCTCATGTCTAAACCAGTAAGAATCTCTTCAATAGATTTTCCTGCTAAGTCTGTACCTTCAATAGCACCGTTTAATTTTGTAGTATATCCTTGGTGATGTTTAGTATGGTGTATTTCCATTGTACGAGCATCGATATTTGGTTCTAACGCATCGTAAGCATATTGTAATTTCGGTAATTCGAATGCCATAATATTTGTGTTTTTTATGATTAAAAATTTTATCTCTTTCAAATTTAAGGATAATACACGTCAATTAAAAATAATATATAGTTATCGAATCATTGATAGTTTTTATCTTGTCTTCAAATTATTTAATAAGCATGGAGAGTAAAACGACTTTTTCTATTTATGATGCTTCTGCAGGGAGCGGAAAAACATTCACCCTTGTAAAAGCCTATCTAACAATCTTATTTAAATCTAAAAGTCATTTTCAGTTTAAAAACATTCTGGCCATTACGTTTACTAATAAAGCAGTGTTCGAAATGAAAGAGCGGATTATTAAAACGCTTAAAGAATTTTCGGACGAGGCTGTTTTAATAGAGAGTAACGATATGTTTAGTTTATTGTGTGAAGAACTAAAAATGGAACCGGAAGCCCTACATAGCAAGTCGAAAATGTTGCTTCATACCATTATACATAATTATGCCGCTTTCGAGATTTCGACAATCGATGGATTTACACATAGAATAATAAGAACCTTTGCCCACGATTTAAAATTGCCTTTAAATTTTGAAGTCGATTTAGATTCCGAAAGCTTATTAAACAAAGCTGTGGATCGCTTAATTGCAAAAGCAGGAACCGATAAAGAAATCACTAAGGTTTTGGTACAGTTCGCTATAGAAAAGGCAGACGATGATAAAAGTTGGAATATTGCTTTAGATTTATATAAAATCGCAAAATTACTCATTTACGAAAATGATATTCCGTATTTAGAAGAGTTAAAAGATAGATCGCTGTCTGACTTTAGCATACTTAAAAAGCAATTAAAAAACGAGATACAAACTTTTGAAAAGGCTATTGTTCAAGTAGCTACCGAGTTTTTAGATCTCATTAAAAATAATGGTATTGAATATGATGATTTCTCGGGTAAATACGCGCCAAAGTATTTTGATAAATTAAGTCAAGGTGATTTAAATGTGAGCTTTAATACGGCATGGCAAACTAAAATTGAGACGCATCCGTTGTATCCCGCTCGTGTAAAAAAAGACGCTAATTTGGCTTCGCTAATGGATAGCCTTCAGCCCCAAATAGCAACGCAGTTTAATAAAACTAAAAAAATATGTTTTTCTCTTAAATTCAGAAAAACGATTTATAAAAACTTAACCCAACTCTCTGTTTTAAATGCAATAAATCAGGAATTAATTGCACTCAAGGATGAAGAAAACAAAATGCTAATTTCGGAGTTTAATACTTTAATTAGTAAAGAAATTGCAGCGCAACCTACTCCTTTTATATATGAACGTTTGGGAGAGAAATTCAATCATTACTTTATAGACGAATTTCAAGATACATCGACCATGCAATGGAATAACTTAATTCCGTTGGTGTCTGAAGCGATAGATGCACAAGATGTCGAAAAAGAACCGGGTTCTTTAATGATTGTTGGAGATGCCAAACAAGCAATTTATAGATGGCGTGGAGGAAAAGCCGAACAGTTTATAGAATTGTCTGATTTGGATTCTAAACATAATCCGTTTAATACACCAAAAAATATAAAGTCTCTAGATACTAATTTTAGAAGTTTTAGAGAAGTGATTCATTTTAATAATACGTTTTTCGATTATGTCTCTGGCGTAACTTTTAGCAACGAGATTTACGGAAATCTTTATAAAAGAGCGAGTCAGAATCAGAAGAATATAAATGAAGGTTATGTAAGTATTTCTTTTTTAGATTTAAAAGACGAAGATCGCAATGCGCTGTATCCTGAACAAGTATATGCCACGGTTGAAGATTGTAAGGCAAACGGATTTCAACTAAAAGACATTTGCATTTTAGTGAGAAAAACAAAAGACGCTGTGGTTACAGCAGATTATTTAAGTCAGAAGGGGATTCCTATTATTTCTTCAGAATTGTTACTGATAAAGCAAGCACCCGAGGTCATGTTTGTTACCCATTTGTCAACGCTTTTATTTCAGCCAAAGAATGCTGAAATTAAGGCCGAAATCTTATATTTTTTAGCAGCCAAATTTAAGATTGAAGATAAGCATGCATTTTTTGCAAAATACATTCAGCTAGATAATGCGGAATTATTTGAAAGCTTTAAGCAGTTCGGAATTATTACAAACGCAAATGCTTTAATACAGTTGCCACTGTTTGATATGTTCGAAACTATAGTTCGGGAATTTAATTTAGTAGAACATTCTAACGCTTATATTCAGTATTATTTAGATGTTGTTTTAGAATATACACATAAGAAAGGATCTGATGTTTTTGGCTTTTTGGAATATTTTGACACTAAAATAGATAAGTTAAGTATTGTTTCGCCTGAAGGTCAGGACGCCGTTCAAATTATGACGATTCATAAATCAAAAGGATTAGAATTTCCAGTTGTTATTTTTCCTTTTGCCGATTTAGATATATATAAGGAGATAGAACCTAAGGAATGGTTTCCTTTAAATGCAGAAGAGTTTAATGGTTTTTCGTGGACGTTATTGGACTATAATAAAACTAATTTTGAGGAATTTGGAGAAGAAGGTCTTGCAATTAGTACAAAACATCAATCGGAATTGGAATTAGATAGTCTTAACCTATTATATGTAGCGTTAACACGACCAGTCGAGCAACTTTATATTATTGGGAGTTTGGCTTTAGATGCTAAAAAGAATGCCAATAAAAAGAATTATAGTGGTTTATTTATAGACTACTTAATGCAGAATCAACTTTGGCAGGAGGATACATTTAATTATCATTTTGGGAAGCCAAAACGACTGGCTAAACCTGTAGACGATTTAGAACGGGCAGATAAAGAAGGACAGGTAACATTAGAATTTATTTCTACGGCAAAAAAAGATCATAATATAAAAATTGTTGCGAGTAGTGGTTATTTGTGGGATACCAAACAACAAGAAGCGATTGAAAAGGGGAATCTAGTCCATAATTTAATGGCGAAAATAAAAATTAAATTAGATGTTGAGTCTGTATTACATGATGCCGAGCAATCTGGTTTGATTTCATCAGAACAGTTCGATGGATTGCAAGAGCGTATTTTACAGATTATAGACCACTCAGATCTGGAATCTTATTTTACTTCAGAAAACACTATATATACAGAGCGGGATATAATTAGAGCAGATGGTACTATTTTAAGACCAGACCGCCTTGTGATTTCTCCAAACAAAAAGGTTTCCATTATAGATTATAAAACGGGAACCGAATTAGAAAAACATAAACAACAACTGCTATTGTATCAGGACTGCATAGAGGCAATGGGGTTTGAGGTTGTTGCCAAAGTTCTAGTATATATTAATGAGGATATTCAAGTCAAATACGCATAAAGATTCCTTTTTTAAATGGAATGTAAATGATTTTATAAAGTGACTAAGGTGCCCTGATTTATAAATTTTAAATAGAGAAATATTTTAACTATTTTTTTTAACTCTTTAACATTTGTTATTGCCTCTAAAAAAGTCTTAATGCCTTTAGAAATGATGTGTTTAGGCTCGTAATTTTTTTTATTTACGCTCTAAATAGAAAGAAAAAGTAAACGTAAAATATATACCATCCCTTATGGGTAAAGACATGGACGTATTTATATAGGTTTTAAAAAAGTTAGGCATTATTTAAAACGCTCCTAAACTCTTTAACTTTCGCATAAGTTGTCAATATTTTTTTATATTTGTCTTTGTTAATAAAATTTAACAACTTACTTTTGTTTACAATTAACACTTAAAAATTAAACTTTTGAATATGAAAAATCTTAGCAGATTATTGTTCGCAATGTTGCTGGTATTTGGTTTTAGCAACACTTATGCGCAAGATGACAACAACCCATGGGCGATTAGTTTCGGGGTAAACGCAGTAGACTTCTATCCTAACGGAGATGGAGCACCTCTTAGTGAAGGTTTCGGAGACGAATACTTTAACACTGGTGATCACTGGAACGTTTTACCTTCTTTATCTACAATTACTGTAGCTCGTACTTTAACAGATGGTTTATCTTTTGGAGTAACAGGGTCAATTAATAAAATCGATAAATACGGTGATGACGAAGTTTCTGATTTATCTTACTACGGAGTAGATGGTACTTTTAAGTACGGTTTTTTACAACATAGTGTATTTAATCCATTCATCGGAGTTGGTGGGGGTTACACTTGGGTAGACGAAATCGGAGCTGGTACTGCTAATGGTACTTTAGGTTTCAATATCTGGTTTACTGAGAATATTGGTCTTACATTACAATCTTCTTATAAGCACTCTTTCGAAGATTATTTAACTTCTCATTTCCAACATACTGCAGGAATCGCTATCAAATTTGGTGGAAAAGATGCTGACAAGGATGGAATATATGACAAAGATGATGCTTGTCCAGATGTATTTGGTTTAGCTATCTTTAACGGTTGTCCTGATACTGACGGTGATGGAATCGAAGATTCTAAAGATGCTTGTCCAAACGAAGCTGGTACAGCTGAATTTAATGGTTGTCCTGATTCTGACGGAGACGGTGTAGCTGATCCTGAAGATAAATGTCCTACTGTTGCTGGTTTAGTAGCATTAAACGGATGTCCTGATGCTGATGGAGACGGTGTAGCTGATCCTGATGATAAATGTCCAGATGTTGCAGGTCCTGCTGAAAACAATGGTTGTCCTTGGGCTGATACAGACGGAGACGGTGTAGCAGATAAAGATGACAAATGTGTAGATGTTCCTGGTACTGTTGCAAACGACGGTTGTCCAGAATTATCTGAAGCGGTTCAAAAATCACTTAACGAATATGCTAAAACTATCTTATTCGATACAGGTAAATCTTCTATCAAATCTCACTCTGCTGAAGTTTTAGAAAACATTATAGCTATTATTAATGAATACCCTAACGCTACTTTTACTGTAGATGGTCACACTGATAGTTCAGGATCTGATGCTTTAAACATGAAGTTATCTGACGCTAGAGCAGCAGCTGTTAAAGATTACTTAGTAACTAAAGGTATTGATTCTTCAAGATTATCTTCTAAAGGATATGGTGAAGAAAAGCCAATCGATTCTAACAAAACTAGAGCTGGTAGAGCTAATAACAGACGTGTAGAAATTAACTTAGTTAAATAAGACTAAATCTGTTAAAATATAATTATCTAAAACGCCCCGTTTATTCGGGGCGTTTTTTATTTTTATAGCATGACAACTTTTATAGAAGAGGTTATTGCTAACCTACAAGAGAAAGGTCTTGACCTTTCCGAATTAAAATTTATTCTTCCTAGTAAACGCGCTGGTACCTTCTTAAAGCATCAACTTTCAAGAACGACCAAGCAAACCATGTTTGCTCCAGAAATATTAAGTATTGAAGATTTTGTTGAAAACATTTCAGGTTTAAAAACAGTTTCGAATACAGAATTACTCTTTCAATTTTATAATACATACATCACCCTTAATACAGAAGGTAATCTAGACTCGTTTGAAGTGTTTTCTAAATGGGCACAAATTTTACTTCAAGATTTTAATGAGATCGATAGGTATTTAATTCCTCAGGAAAAAATATTTGAATATCTGGCAGCCATTCAGGAAACCAACCATTGGTCTGTTGCAGAAGATAAAACCGAGTTCATTATAAAATATCTTGCATTCTGGAATAAGCTCCATGTGTACTACACTCATTTTACAAAAAACTTACTAGATAATAATTTGGGGTATCAAGGTTTGGTATATAGACAAGCGAATACTAAAGTTGTGGAGTATACAGAACAAAGTGGTGTACAACATGTTTTTCTAGGGTTTAATGCTTTAAATACTGCCGAAGAATCTATTATCCAACATATTTTAGAGCATACAAATGCTTTAATTTATTGGGATATCGATAAAACATTTTATGAAAATCCAGTTCATGATGCTGGATTATTTACCAGGCAACATGCTAAAAATTGGAAGTATTTTAATACACATCCTTTCAATTGGATTTCTGATAATTATAAAAATCAAAAATCTATTAACATTATTGGTGTTCCAAAAAATATTGGGCAATCAAAATATATTGGTAATATTCTAAAAGAACTCGGAAAAACTAAAAATACCTTAGAGCATACAGCCATAGTTTTAGGGAATGAAGATCTTTTGCTTCCTGTGCTTAATTCAATACCGTCAGAAGTGAAGACGTTAAATGTAACGATGGGGTTTCCTTTAAAATCAATTCCGTTAGCGTCATTATTCGAAAGTCTTTTTAAGCTTCATAAAAACAATCCGAAGTCTTTTTATTATAAAGATGTGATTTCAATAGTGTCTCATCAATTTGTCCGTCCCTTATTTATTAAAGATAAAGATGATTTTGCCGCCACTTTAATTGAAACCATTCAAACAAATAACATTGTCTTTCTTACATGTCAGCATTTAGTCGATTTATGCGAGCCATTTAAGGCGGTTTTAGAGCTGTTATTTAATGCTTGGGACAACAACGCAACAATAGCTTTAAATCAGTCTAAATCTTTAATTTTTGCTCTAAAAGAGTATTTAAATATAAGTAAGGATCAGAATATTTTAAGTTTGGAATATACGTATCGATTCTATGAGCTTTTTAATGAATTAGATCGTTTAAATACCACTTATAACTTCTTTCAGAATATAAGCGCATTGCATCAAGTGTATAAAGAACTACTAAGCAGTGAAACTTTAGATTTTCAAGGGGAGCCGCTACAAGGCTTGCAAATTATGGGGATGTTAGAGTCTCGTGTTTTGGATTTTGAAACAGTTATAATCTCTTCTGTTAACGAAGGTGTTTTACCTGCTGGGAAAAGTAATAATTCGTTTATTCCTTTAGATGTTAAGATGGAGAATAATTTGCCAACATTTAAAGAGAAGGATGCCGTTTATACCTATCACTTTTACCGTTTGCTACAACGTGCTAAAAACGTATATATTATTTATAATACAGAAGCCGATGTCTTAAAAGGTGGCGAGAAAAGTAGATTTATAACGCAGTTAGAATTAGAGAAAATACACAGTCCCAAACAAATTATTGCAACTCCAACGGTGCATTTGGTAGAAAATAAACTAAAAACGGTACCCAAATCAGCTTTAGTTTTGGAACGCTTAAAGCAAATCGGTAAATATGGTTTTTCGCCTTCGTCTTTAACTAATTATATGAGGAATCCTATGGATTTCTATTTACAAAAAGTATTAAAGATTCAAGAATACGACGAGGTTGAAGAAACGGTGGCGGCTAATACATTAGGGACCGTTGTGCATAATACGCTTGAAGATTTTTACAAACCATTAGTTGGTGTGCAATTAACAGCAAAACATATTACCGAAATGAAATCTAAAATTTCGAGTACCGTTTTACATCATTTTGAGGATACCTATAACAAAGGAGATATTAGTACTGGTAAAAATTTAATTAGCTTTGAAATAGCAAAACGCTATGTGTCTAATTTTATTAACTTAGAATTAAAGGAAATTGAAGCCGGCAGAATTATTAAAATTATATCTATTGAAGCCGATTTTAAACAGGTGAAAATTAATATTCCTGAACTCGATTTTCCTGTAACTATTGGTGGTAAAGTAGATCGTGTGGATGAATATGATGGCACTACTAGAATAATTGATTATAAAACCGGTAAAGTCGGGCAGTCGCAAGTAGAAATTGTAAATTGGGACGAACTTACTACCGACTATGATAAGTATAGTAAGCCATTCCAAATTCTGTGTTATGCATTTATGATGCTTTCTGACGGGACTTTAAAATTTCCTTTAGAAGCAGGAATTATTTCCTTTAAAAACTTGAACGGTGGCTTTTTAAAGTTTACAAAAAAAGATAAATCTGGAAATGGTGCCACTAAAATAACGGCTATAAACGAGGAAACTATTCAGTTATTTGAGGAGCAACTTAAGGTCTTAATTTTAGATATTTTTAACCCAGAAAATGATTTTGAAGAAAAGGAAGTTAATCATTAAACTATTTTCTGAAAATAAACCAAAAATTTTTCCTTCTACAATTTGAAAGTAATGAAAACTAATTCTGAAATTAAACAACAGCTTTTAAAATGTTGCGAAGTGTTTATCGATAAACGATTGGCAAATGTACAGCATAACATTGCCGAAGTTCAGGAGGCATTAACTTCTGAAACTAAAAGTTCTGCAGGCGATAAGCATGAAACAGGACGCGCCATGTTGCAATTGGAACGTGAAAAATTTGGTACGCAATTATCAGAAATAAATCAAGTAAAGCAAGCCTTGTCGAAAATAAATGTTTCAAAACACTCTGAAGCGATATGCTTAGGAAGTGCAGTGCTTACTAATAAATCGAATTATTTCATTGCTATTAGTGCGGGCGAAATGGATATTGATGGTATTAAATATTTTGCAATTGCACCAAATACACCGATTGGACAGTTGTTATTATCCAAAAAAGCAGGGGATACTGTACGTTTCCGAGAACAAGTGTTTTCAATTGAACAGTTATTCTAATTCTAATCTTTTTTTAGCAGATTCTGTAAGTGCTATGTTTGTAAATTCATCTAGAGCCAATGGTTCTTTATGGTAGAAAAATATAGATCTCGACTTAAATTCTGCTTCAATAAGATACGTGTTTCCCCTAAAGTAATTGTGGGTTACTTTAAGTTTTAAGAGTGGATTATTAGAAACCTCTAATTCGTGGGCATATATAAACACTGTTTTTTCAGATGGCTGGAACCCAAGATCAGAAGCTTCAAAAGTATTAAATTCATCGAAAAAAGATGCGATTAATGGCTTTTCAGGATTCTTATAGAGTTGTTTTGGTGTGTCGCTTGCTATGATTTTTCCGTTGTTTAAAACAATCATTCTATCCGAATAAGGCAATACGTCTTCTCGATCGTGAGTAGCGACCACACAAGAAATATGCTTTTCTTTTAAATATTTAAATAGATTTCGACGAAGCGTTTGCTTTTGGAAATTATCGATATGACTAAAAGGTTCGTCTAATATTATAATTTCAGGTTGTCTTGCAATCGCTCTTGCAAGTGCTACACGCTGTTTTTGTCCGCCACTTAATAACTTCACCTTTACATCTGTAAACTCAACCAAATCGACTAATGCGATCAGTTCGGTAGTACGTCGCTCTTTCTCTTCAGGAAAGAAATTAGATAAGAATTTACCGATATTTTCTTTAACCGAAATAAAAGGCATTAAATCAAATTCTTGAGCTACATATTTCATAAAATCGTAACCGATAACCAAATTGAATTTTGGCCCTAATATTGGTTTGTCATTCCAAAATATCTCCCCTTCAGGTAAGTCGTAGGTGCCGTAAAGTAATTTTATAAGCGTACTTTTTCCAGAACCACTTTCACCGATAATAGAAACATGCTGACCTTGTTCTACAGAAAATGAAATATTATGGAGTATGGTTTTAGCGTTGTAACCAAATGAAATATTTTGGACTTTAAGCATAATTTAATTTTGATTTACAAAAATAGAATAAAAAAACAAAGAGCCATTTAATTGCAAATAAAGCATTTAAATGACTCTTAAGATGATTTAAAAAGGATTATCCTTTAGTCTTTTCTTTATTTGTTTCGGGAAGTACATTAAATCCCATGTTGTATAACGTAAATCCGAAAATATCTGCATATTGTTCAATGGTTTTACTAACTGGTGTTCCTGCACCATGACCAGCATCTGTTTCAATACGTATTAAAATAGGATTTCCATGTTTTTGATTATGCTGCAATTCGGCTGCAAATTTAAAACTATGAGCAGGTACTACGCGATCGTCATGATCGCCAGTTGTAATTAAAGTTGCTGGATATTTTACATCTGGTTTTACATTGTGAACAGGAGAATATGCCTTTAAATATTCGAACATTTTCTTACTGTCTTCTGCCGTTCCGTAATCGTATGCCCAACCTGCACCAGCGGTGAATGTGTGATAACGTAACATGTCTAATACACCAACAGCAGGTAATGCGACTTGCATTAAATCTGGACGCTGCGTCATTGTTGCACCTACT
Source organism: Formosa undariae (assembly GCF_042427615.1). NCBI lineage: Bacteria > Pseudomonadati > Bacteroidota > Flavobacteriia > Flavobacteriales > Flavobacteriaceae > Formosa > Formosa undariae. Next base: position 753,590 of record NZ_JBHMEZ010000001.1, read on the forward strand.
AATAATCCTCCGTTAGAACCTCCTTTAATAGCTAAAAACTTAGACGATGTATACTTGTTTTCGATTAAATATTCTCCAGCTGCAATAAAGTCATCAAAAACATTCTGTTTTTGCATTTTGGTTCCTGCGTCGTGCCACGCTTTTCCGTATTCTCCACCACCACGAATGTTAGGTACAGCATAAATTCCACCGGCTTCCATCCAAACTGCGTTTGCAATACTAAATGAAGGTGTTAAGCTTATATTGAAGCCCCCATAAGCGTATAATATTGTTGGGTTCTTACCGTTTAATTCTGTGCCTTTTTTATACGATATAATCATTGGTATTTTTGTGCCGTCTTTAGACTTGTAAAAAACTTGCTTACTCTCGTACTGATTTGGATTAAAATCCACTTTTGGTTTTACATAGACATTAGACTCACCTGATGCTGTATTAAAAGCATAGCTTGTAGATGGTGTGGTGTAATTTGAGAATGAATAATACAAGGTGTCATTTTCTTTTTTACCAGAAAATCCACTTACCGTTCCTACACCTGGAAGTTCAATTTCGCGAACTAACTTTCCCTTATAATCGTATTGTTTTACTTGAGATACAGCATCGACCATGTAATGCGCAAAAATAAAATGACCTCCAGTAGAAGGTGTTAAAACATTTTTTGTTTCAGGAATAAAATCTACCCAATGTTCAGGAGTTGGATTAGAAGCATCTACGGTTACAATTTTTATATTAGGTGCGTTTAAATTGGTCGATAAAAATAAAGTACTACCAATATTATCTACTAAATCCGTATCGCTATCTGTATGGTCTAATATGGCCACAAACCTGCTGTTTGGCTTAGTTAAATCTTTAATATATAATTTATTACCAGAGGTAGATGTGCGTGGGTAAATTAATAAATAACGATCGTCTTCAGTCACACTTGCAGAGATATAACGATGCTTCTCTAGAGGTGTTCCTCCAAATATAAGTTTGTCGGCATTTTGATTTGTGCCAATCTTATGGTAATACAATTTGTGCTGGTCGGTTTTAGCAGAAAGCTCACTTCCTTTTGGCTTATCGTAGCTTGAATAATAGAAGCCTTCATTACCCTTCCAAGACATACCGCTAAACTTAACATCGACTAAAGTGTCTTCGATAACCTGTTTTGTTTCTGCATTAATTATGATAATTTTTCTCCAATCGCTACCGCCTTCAGAAATAGAATATGCAGCGATACTCCCATCTTTAGAAAATGATAAACCTCCTAAAGACGTTGTCCCTTCTGTACTAAATGTATTAGGGTCAAGAAAAATCTCTTCGGTTTTGTCGTCTCCCTTAGTTCTAAATAATACATTTTGATTTTGTAATCCGTTGTTTTTATAAAAGTAGTTGTAGTCTCCTTCTTTAAAAGGCGCTCCAATTTTTTCGTAATTCCAAAGTTTAGTTAAACGGTCCTTAATTTGGTTACGGTATGGTATTTTTTCTAAATAACCGAAAGTTATTTTGTTCTCTTCTGCCACCCAAGCTTCGGTCTCAGGACTTCTATCGTCTTCTAGCCAGCGATATGGATCTTGAACTTTAATGTCGAAATACGTGTCTGCGGTGTCTATAGTTTTCGTTATAGGGTAGTTCACTATTTGATTGTTATTTTTTCTTAGTTCTTGCTCATTTTTACAGGAACTAAATAGGGTTAATATCGTTAGAGTCGCTATTAATCTCTTCATACTGCTGTCGTTTTATAGGTCTTCCAAAAATAACGAAAAAGCTCCTAAACGCTTAGGCTTAGGAGCTTTTTTTAAATTTAATTAAGAGAAAAACTTAGAGCAGTTTATTCGCAATTAAGTATTCTGCAATTTGTATGGTGTTTGTTGCAGCTCCTTTACGAAGGTTGTCGGCAACAATCCACATATTTAAAGTGTTTTTTTGCGTTTCATCTCTTCTAATACGTCCAACAAAAACATCGTCTTTATCATGTGCATAAATTGGCATTGGATACGTATTTGTATCTGTATTATCTTGAACAACAACACCTGGAGTTTCACTTAGTAATTTGCGAACATCGGCTAATTCAAATTCATTTTCAAATTCCACGTTTACAGATTCAGAATGTCCACCAGAAGTTGGAATTCTTACTGCTGTTGCAGATACAGAAAAAGAGGTGTCGCTTAATATTTTTTGAGGTTCTAGGGCTAATTTCATTTCCTCTTTAGTATATCCGTTGTCTAAAAACACATCACAATGTGGTAATGCATTTCTTCCAATTGGATAAGGGTAAGCCATTTCGCCTTCTATTCCTGCAATTTCGTTTTCTAGTTGTTTAACAGCTTTTACACCAGTTCCAGATACCGATTGGTATGTTGAAACCACAACACGTTTCATAGTATATTTTTTATGAAGTGGCGCTAATGCCATAACTAATTGAATAGTTGAGCAATTAGGGTTTGCAATAATTTTATCTTCTTTAGTTAATTCGTTCGCATTAATTTCTGGAACGATTAATTTTTTTGAAGGATCCATTCTCCATGCTGAAGAATTGTCGACTACAGTCGTACCAGCTTCTGCAAATTTAGGAGCCCATTCTAAAGACGTGTCTCCTCCGGCAGAAAATAAAGCAACATCTGGTTTCATTGCTACTGCATCTGCTAAACCTACAACCTTATAATCTTGTCCTTTATAAGAAATTGTTTTACCTACAGAACGCTCTGAGGCAACAGGGATTAATTCCGTTAATGGAAAATTACGTTCTGCTAATACTTTAAGCATTACTTCGCCAACCATACCCGTGGCACCAACTACAGCTACTTTCATTATATCAATTTTAGTTTAAGTGTGTCTATTTATTTTAAACAAAACTAAGTATTAATAATTTAAAAAAAGCCTTAGTTTCTTCAAACTAAGGCTTTTTAACAACAAATAACAAAATGTTAATTATTTAACAAATCTTATTTCTTTAGTAAATCTCTTATTTCTGCAAGAAGTTCTTCTTGAGTTGGCCCTACAGGTGCAGGTGCTGCAACTTCTTCTTTCTTTTTAGAATTTTCGTAAGCTTTTAAGACCATGAAAATACATAAACCAATAATTATAAAATCAATAATTATTTGGATAAAGTTTCCGTAGTTAATTGCTACCACGGGAACTTCTGCTCCAGCAGCGTTTGTTGTTGCCTCTTTTAAAACATACTTTAGGTCTGTAAAATTAACATCGCCAAGCAACATGCCTATTGGAGGCATTAAAATGTCTTTAGTAAACGACGTTACTATTTTACCAAATGCACCACCAACAATTACTGCGGTTGCAAGGTTTATAATGTCCCCTTTTAGGAGGAATGACTTGAAGTCTTTGAAAAATGCCATATAGTTTAGGATTGATTAATAATCGCTAATGTATATAAAATAAAATAAAAAGAGAATGTATCTATTTTAAAACGACACGTTTAATGCGTTGAGAGAGTCCTGTTAGTAATTCGTAAGATATTGTGTTAGCGGTTGCTGCAAACTCTTCGGCTGTTGGATAATCTCCAAAAACAATAACCTCGTCACCTTCTTGGCAGTCAATGTTTGTAATATCAACCATAATCATATCCATACATGTATTTCCAACAATAGGTGCTTTTTGTCCGTTAATAGCGACAAATCCTTTTCCGTTCCCGTACTCTCTTCCAATACCGTCGGCGTGCCCTAGTGGCAACGTTGCGGTTGTTAAAGGAGAATCACTAATGTAACCACGATTATACCCAACACTTTCCCCAATAGGAATATGATGAATCTGAGAAATTACTGTTTTTAACGTTGTAATGGGTTTAAAGTGCGTGTTTTCTATTTCCGAGTTTCCGAAACCATACATCCCAATACCACTTCTTACCATATCGAAATGTGCTTCGGGATAATTTAGAATTCCAGATGTATTACACATATGAAGCATTGGTTTATAAGGTAATTGATTTAAAAGTAAATCTGAAATACGTTTAAATGTTTCAATCTGCTGTATGGTAAATGCCTTTTCATTTAAATCTTCACTCGCTCCCATATGAGAAAATAATGAAGTCACTTTTATCGCTTCTGTGTGTTTTAAAATTGAAAGTATTTCAGGAATTTCTGCTTCAGAAAAACCTAAACGATTTAAACCTGTATTAAATTTTAAGTGTACTGGATATTCCTTTTGGTTTAAAACTTCTGCTGTCGCTACAAATTCTTTCAGAACTTTTAAACTGTATAAGTTTGGTTCCAAGCAATTTTCAATAAGTGTATTAAAACTTACGGCTTGAGGGTGAAGTACCAAAATAGGTGTTGTTACGCCAGATGTTCTTAGTTGTTCGCCTTCGTAAGTATAGGCCACAGCAAAGTAATCTGCGTTTAAGGTTTCTAAATGTTTAGCAATATCTACAGCGGCGTTTCCGTAAGCATAAGACTTAACAACGGCCATAAATTTTGTAGATGAATGTATTCTAGATTTAAGGTAAGTAACATTGTGTTCTAAAGCGTTTAAATCTATTTCTAAAAGAGTTTCCTGTGCTTTAAGCATCGGTATTTTTGGAATTTAAATCTTTTGTTTCAGTTCCGTTAATTGTGTTGTTTTTTTGTTTTTCACTGCGCATCGCTTTGTAGTATGCAGCCCGACTAAGTGGTTCGTAATTTTCGGTTTCACCAAGTAAAACCAAAGCATCGCTTTCAGCTTTTCTGTAGCTAAATTGCGCTAGGTTTCCCGTTCGTGTGCAAATGGCATGAACTTTAGTAACATATTCTGCAGTGGCCATTAAATTTGGCATAGGCCCAAACGGGTTGCCTTTAAAATCCATATCTAATCCAGCTACAATAACACGAATGCCTTTGTTGGCTAAGTCGTTACAAACACGAACAATTTCATCATCAAAAAACTGAGCTTCGTCTATACCTACCACATCGCAGCCATCTGCAAGAATAGGAATATTTGCTGCCGCAGGAACAGGTGTAGAACGAATTTCATTGGCATCGTGAGAGACCACCATATCTTCGTTATAACGGATATCTACCGAGGGTTTAAAAATTTCAACTTTTTGTTTGGCGAATTGCGCACGTTTAAGCCTTCGGATTAATTCTTCGGTCTTTCCAGAGAACATTGAGCCGCAGATAACTTCAATCCAACCAAATTGTTCTTTATGATTTACTGTATTTTCGAGAAACATTTTGTAATTTTAACACTAATATTACGCAAACTTTCGTTTGTTTATAGGGATGTAAATTTATTAAAAATAAAAAGGCGAAAATAGTTTAAATTTAAAAGTTATGAAGAAGAAGTTGGAATCAGAATTAATGAGTGTTGCATTAAGAGTTTTAAGGCTTGAAGGAAAGGATGATGTCGCTAAACTTCATGCAGAAACAGCTCTTCTTTTTGAAAAACTTTCTGTTTTAAAATTTCTACAAGAAAATCCTCAAGATGAAACTTTGTCTAAAGTGGATGAAACCTCTTTTTTCGATATGATTGATAATGCGTTTACTAAAAAAGTAACCGAGGTTGTTAAAGAAGAAAGTGAAGATGAAGAGTTTGTTAGAGAAGATCAAGTACAACCAGACGAAGATGCTGAAGATTTAGCAGAACCTGTCATGGAAAAAATTAAAGATATTGTTGCTCAAATGCCTCAAGAGGCAGACGCTGTAGATGATTTGTTTAGTGCTATTGCACCTGAACCTCAATATGAAAAAAATGATTTTGAAGAGATTACAGCCGATTTTAAGGTCACACCAGTGTTCGATCCTGTTGTAAATTCGACTATAACCAATGTTAAAAGATCTTTAAACGATAAACTAAAAGGCGGTGGATTAAATATTGGATTAAATGATAAAATTGCTTTTATAAAACAATTATTTGCTGGAAGCGCAGAAGATTATGAGCGCGTTATTTCGCAGATTAATACTAGTGCCAATTTTGAAGAAGCTCGAAACTTAATTCAAAATGTCGTGAAAACCGATTATAATAATTGGGAAGGCAAAGAAGTCTTCGAAGAGCGTTTTATGTTAATAATAGAAGGGAAATTCAATTAGTTTTTCTGAAATTTGCATCTTTAATTCCTTTTAATTTTTCTTGTATTTAGCTTCAGAGTAAGAAGCTTTAAAAACATGCCGTTAATTTTCTATACATGAGCAAACTATATATTGTACCCACACCTATTGGTAATTTAGAAGATATGACCTTTAGGGCTATTCGCGTTCTTAAAGAAGCCGATTTAATATTGGCCGAAGACACAAGAACATCCGGAAAACTTCTAAAACATTTTGAGATAAATACACATTCTCAATCTCACCATATGCATAATGAGCATAAGACGGTTGAAGGACTAATACGTAAATTAAAGAGCGGAACTGTAATTGCTTTAATTAGTGATGCAGGAACACCAGCCATTTCCGATCCTGGATTTTTATTGACACGAGCATGTGTAGAACATGGCATCGAAGTCGATTGTTTACCGGGAGCGACAGCATTTGTACCTGCTTTGGTGAATTCTGGATTGCCTAACGATAAATTTGTGTTCGAAGGTTTTTTACCTGTGAAAAAAGGAAGGCAAACGCGTTTGTTACTTTTAGCAGAAGAAACAAGAACCATTATTTTCTACGAATCGCCGCATAAACTTATAAAAACACTCACTCATTTTTGTGAGTTTTTTGGTGAAGATCGCCAGGTTTCAGTATCGCGCGAGTTGACAAAATTGTACGAGGAAACCATTCGTGGAACAGCAAAAGAAGTTTTAGAACATTATACCAATAAGCCTCCAAAAGGAGAAATAGTTGTCGTTGTTGGTGGAAAAAAATAAGTATACACTTTTAAATATTTAAAAATGACATTAGACGCATTTAAGCAAAAATTACAAAACACGCCCAAATCTATTGTGTTTTCTGACACGGTAGATACTATAGAATCAAATTACGAGTTTACTAAAACAGCCTTTACAAACGGCGAAATACATAATAAATCGGGAGAGAATTCAGGCTCTTGTAAATTGTTTGCTTTTGCAAAACTTCAAGGATTTACAAAGGAAGAAACATTATCATGCTTCGGTCAGTTTTATTACATAGATGTTTTAGGAGATTCTGAAGGTGAAGGCCATCAAAATATTAGGAATTTTATGAAGACAGGTTTCGAAGGTTTAACGTTTGAAGGAGCACCTTTAAAGTTGAAATAAGTATTTATGGATGCGCTTTTACATGAGATTAAGCAATGCACCATTTGTGCAGACGCTTTGCCTTTAGGTCCGCATCCTATTGTTACCGCGCATCCAGATTCTAAGATTATAATTGTTGGTCAGGCGCCAGGATTAAAAGTGCATAATTCTGGAATTCCTTGGAACGACGCTAGCGGAAAGCGATTAAGAACGTGGTTAAATGTCACCGAAGATCAGTTTTACAACACCAAGAATTTTGCCATTATACCTATGGGATTTTGTTATCCTGGTAAAGGTAAAAGTGGCGATTTACCGCCAAGACCTGAATGTGCACCTCAATGGCATGCCGCGTTATTAGATAAAATACCGCAGGTAAAACTTGTGATTTTAATTGGGAATTATGCTCAGAAATATTATCTAAAAGCAGACGTTGGAACGAATCTAACTGAAACCGTTTCCAACTTCGAATCGTATTTACCTACCTATTTCCCGATTCCGCACCCGTCACCACGAAACCGATTTTGGTTGTCTAAAAATCCGTGGTTTGAAGCATCAGTTGTGCCTGAATTACAAAAAAAGGTACATGATATTCTATAAAATCTTATTCTTCGATATCAAATAAATATTCAACAGTTACATCGAAAAATCGTGCCATTTTAATGGCTAAGATTACTGAGGGGTTGAATTTGTTATTTTCGATAGCATGAATAGTTTGTCTGGAAACTTGCAGTTTATTGGCTAAATCTGCTTGGGTTAAATTGTGTCTTGCACGCTCTACTTTTATGAGGTTCTTCATTAATACAGTCGTTTTTTTATGGAAAATATAAAGAGGAATAGGATGATATAAAAGCATAGAAAATAATCCAAAGGCATATTTAGGTTTCCTTTGAAGGAATAAATTGTAAGTGAGAATAATAAAAATATTAAAATAGAAATCTGAAATGAGTCTGCTCGTAACTTATTTATATAATCGTCTTCAATCTTTTCCTTGGAAATCATATAAATAATTAGTCCAATAATGCTTAAAATATTAAATAAATGCATGAGTTCACTTCCAAAATAATTTGAAATTTTATGTGTTTTTAAATTTGGTTGGATTTTTTCCAATTGATTATCAAGAGAGACTTCAACTTGTGCTTTTGGACTACTATATACACGAGCGCCGTCATTTATGCCGTCCATAACACCATCCATTGCACTCGGTAGAGCAAATGCAATAAAGATAATAATGCCTAGTTTTTTACACCAATTGGGTAGTATTTGTATATTCATATTCTATTATTTTTATATAAAAGTATATAATACTTTACATTTAATCAAATATAATAGAAAAATAAATATTGTGAAATCAAATTTATTTAGTGAATTTCTAGACGATTTTCAGCCAAATATGCTGATTTTATTGAATAAATGAGAAGGAAAAAACATATCGGAATTTTGATGTTTTAATGACTTAAATTGAGGGGTTTACAATTTCAGAGAATATGTGGCGGTAAACAGGTTTTTGGCCTATCGAAAATTTATCGTAAAATTTGAAGTGAAAACACCGTGGAATTTTAGGCTGTATGAGCTAAACGGATATTTATAATTATCTATAATTTTAATAGCGAGTTCCTGAAATTTAGGTGGCAAACGATAAATTTAGATAAAGATTCGTAAGCCTAGATTTTTTTTGGTTCGTTTTTTCATCAATGGAAAAAATGAACGGATACTCTATAATTAAAAATCAAATTTGCGTTAGTGATTGCAGTGGCATCCTTTTATAGTTTTTTGGGACCATAAAAGATACAACGGAAAGCGCCCCCCAAAAGGGGAACGCCCAAAACCGTTTAAAGATGTTTACCTTTTTCCCAACCGTGTTTTCCTAAATGCTGTTCACCGCTTTCTATAGCGTCATTTTCCAAAGTGGTTCCCATACTGTCGTTCCAACGGTTTAAATATCCGAAAAGGGAAATAACGCCTAACATTTCTACAATTTCGCCTTCGTCCCAATAGGTGTTTAATCGCTTTTTTAAAGTGTCGTCTACAGCATTCGGTATTTGAGATGCTGCCAAACTAAAATCTAAAGCAACACGTTCGGCCTCGCTAAATGCAGGATGGGTGCGATACTCCCAAACGTTATCGAGTTGCTCTTGTTCGGCTCCATAGCGCTCTGCGGCACGAATGGCGTGTGCTTGGCAATAGCGACACCCTGCGGCATTACTACTAACCCAAGCAATAAGCCGTTTTAAAGCAGAAGTTACGCGACCTTCGTTGGTCATCACGGCTTTGTTTAAATTAATAAAGGCTTTACTTATGGTTGGTCGGTGCTGCATGGTTAAAACCGAGTTCGGGCAAAAGCCAAGGGTTTCGTTAAAAAAGGTGGCTAATTCTTGAGTTTCTTGATCGTGGTCGGGAGATAATGGTGTTATTAGTGGCATTCTATTCTTAATTTTAGTCGTATTTTTGAAGTATCAATTAACGAAAAATAATGCAATTATGACGCATCTTGTTACAACGCAATGGAAAAAAAATGTGCAATTCGAGTCAGATAATCCAAGCGGAAAATCTGTATTAATAGATCTAGGAGCAGACAACGGAGGGAAAGGCGATGGCTTGCGTCCGAAAGCATTAATGCTAACGGCACTTGCGGGGTGTTCTGGAGTAGATATTACACCAATGTTAGAAAAAATGAAGGTTGATATAGACGATTTTAAAATCGTAATCGAAGGTCATTTAACCGAAGAACACCCAAAATATTACCATCTTGTTACTGTAGATTACCATTTTTATGGAACAGAATTAAATGAAACAAAAATTAAAAGAGCGGTAGATTTATCTGTTGATAAATACTGTGGCGTTATGGAAATGTTTCGTCGTTTTGCAGAGGTAAAAGTTGAATCTCATTATCATACTAAATAAATCATTACCGATTACAAACTATGCGTTGGACCATAAAACCAAAACCAGAATCTCAAAAAGTTAAAACGTTACAAGAGGCACTTCATGTAGACGAACTTACTGCGTCGTTGTTAATACAGCGAGGCATTGAAACGTTCGAAGAAGCGAAGTCTTTCTTTAGACCAGATCTTAGCGAATTACACGATCCGTTTTTAATGAAAGACATGGATCGTGCAGTAGCGCGTATAGAACAAGCTTTAGAAGCTGGCGAGAATATTATGGTTTATGGCGATTATGATGTCGACGGAACCACTTCTGTGGCATTAATGAGTTCGTATTTACGAACACGTCAGGAGAATGTAGTGACTTATATTCCGGATCGTTACGACGAAGGTTATGGCGTGTCTTTTAAAGGCATCGACTTTGCGCACGATAACGATTTTACACTTATAGTGGCGTTAGACTGTGGTATAAAAGCAATCGATAAAGTGGCATATGCCAAAGAAAAAGGCATCGATTTTATTATTTGCGATCACCACCGGCCAGGAGATGCTATTCCAGATGCAGCCGCAGTTCTGGATCCTAAACGTGACGATTGCGAGTATCCATATAAAGAATTATGTGGTTGTGGGGTTGGGTTTAAACTCATTCAGGCCTTATCTTCTAAACAAGGTTTTACTATCGAAGATTTAGGAGAGTATCTAGATTTAGTCGCTACGGCAATTGGAGCGGATATTGTACCAATTACGGGTGAGAATAGAATTTTGGCCTATTACGGACTTCAAGTTATTAATGATAATCCGAGACCAGGCATTAAAGCGATTTTAAATCAAGTAGATAAAACCGAGTTTACCATTACCGATGTCGTTTTTATTGTTGCACCTAGAATTAATGCTGCCGGGCGCATGAAGCATGGAACCTATGCTGTGCAATTGCTTACAGAAATGGACGAAAAGCAAGCGGAAACGTATGCTGCCGAAATTGAAAGTTTTAATTTAGACCGTCGAGAAACCGATAAAGAAATCACGATTCAAGCTTTAAATCAGATTGAAGAACGTAGCGAGCAAGATCGCGTAACCTCTGTCGTTTTTCAAGAAGACTGGCATAAAGGGGTTATAGGTATTGTGGCTTCAAGACTTATAGAAACCTATTACAGACCCACATTAGTGTTTACTAAAAGTGGCGATAAATTAGCAGCTTCTGCTCGTTCTGTCGTTGGTTTCGATGTGTATAATGCTTTGGAAGCTTGTAGCGAACATATCGAACAATTTGGTGGACATAAATACGCAGCAGGATTAACATTACTTCCTGAGAATTACGAGGCTTTTAAACAGGCTTTCGAGGATGTGGTATCCAGCACAATCGATCCGAAATTATTATCTCCAGAAATTAAAATAGAGGCCAATATAACTTTAGAACATATTACTCCTAAATTTTTTAGAATTTTGAAACAGTTTGCACCTTTTGGTCCAGGGAATATGATGCCAGTTTTTATGACTGAAGATGTGGTCGATACTGGATATGGAAAATGTGTTGGGAAAGAAGAAGATCATTTACGGATAACCGTGAAGCAACCCAATGTAAATCCTATTGTTTGTATTGGTTTTGGATTGGGAAAAAAGATTGATTCAGTCTCTTCGAAAGTGCCTTTTAGTATTGTGTATTCTATAGATGAAAATCATTGGAATGGTGTAACAAGTCTGCAATTGAAACTTAGAGATTTAAAATAAAATTATATTTATTTAGATTAAATATAAATAATAACTATTTTAGTGGTTGAAAAGCAATCGCTATGGATCAAGACATCAATAAAATATACCATAATGCATTCGGAGTTTCTTTTATTTGGAAGGTCGAAGCTCCCAAAAAACAATCTCCTAAAATTCAGATTATTTTTCGTGATATGGGGTTTTATCTCACCTATAGTGAAATAGTTCAGTTTCAGAAACAGATTAGATATGTGCAATCTGAAAATCCTTGCGCCTGTTGTAAAAACAAAGACCGTAGCCGATCTATGTTATTAAAAACACCTTGTAATCAAGTCGATTTGGCAATAAATGCTTTAGAATTGCGAGATATAAACGATTTAATTAATGGTACGCTGTTTCATTTAGAGTTGGATGATTACGTGAATGAAATTTGTAAGAATTAAAATGATTATCAGAATTTTTTAAAACGGTCACTTTTGTACATTTGCGGCAACCCAACCACTTATGAAACAAAAAGATCCGTACGCTGCACTTCGGTACAAAGAATTCAATATATTTTTATTAGTCCGTTTTGCCATGGTATTTGCCTGGTCTATGCAATTTATCGTGATAGAATGGGAAGTATATAGCATTACTAAAAATCCGTTGTCGCTTGGAATTATCGGACTTATGGAAGTGATTCCGGCAGTCTCCATGGCATTATTTGCTGGTCATATTGTAGATCAGAAGGAAAAAAAGAGTCTGCTTATAAAATGCATACTTGGATTTTCTGTAATTAGTTTCGGATTATTTCTACTCACTTGGCCAAAAATTGTTGGAGACCTTTCTCAAAACGTGGTTCTCTATTCTATCTATTTCTTAGTATTTCTTGGCGGATTTGTACGTGCGTTTCTAGGACCAACCATATTCTCATTATTGTCTTTAGTGGTTCCTAAAAAATTATATCCAAATGCAGCAACGTGGAGTAGTTCGGTGTGGCAAATGGGAGCTGTTTTAGGTCCGGCACTCGCTGGATTTTCCATTCATTTAATTGGTGTGCATTGGTCCATGTGTTTAATTGTAGGTTTTGCAATTACGGCATTATTAGCCTTAACTCAGATCTCTACCAAGCCTATTTTAAATCCGAAAATAGGAGAACCTATTGTGCAGAGTTTAAAGGAAGGTCTAAAGTTTGTGTTTAGTACTAAAGCGATTCTAGGAGCACTTACCTTAGATATGGTGGCCGTTTTATTTGGAGGAGCTGTGGCTTTATTGCCTGTATTTGCGCAAGATATTTTAAAAGTTGGACCGCAAGGATTTGGGGTGTTACGTGCTGCTCCAGCAGTGGGTGCATTTATTACTATGATTATTTCTGCTTATATCCCTTTGAATAAAAACGCTGGTATGAAATTACTCATCGCTATCTTTGGATTTGGGTGCAGTATAATCGTGTTCGGATTATCCACATGGTTTTGGGTATCGGTAGGTGCGTTGTTTTTTAGTGGTGTGTTCGATGGCATTTCGATGGTTATTCGTCAGACTATTTTACAACTTAAAACTCCCGACCATATGCGTGGGCGTGTCGCCTCTGTAAATTCTATGTTTGTCGGATCTTCTAACGAATTGGGTGCTTTTGAAAGTGGCCTAACCGCTAAACTTATGGGAACAGTGACTGCCGTTGTTTTTGGAGGAAGCATGACGTTACTAATTGTATTAACCACAGGAATATTCTCTCCGACCTTTAGAAAATTGGATCTACGCAAGGATTTGGAGGAGCATGAGAATGAAGGTTAGGTTAATGTAATAATTTTTTAATGTACCAATGTCCCAGTGTATTAATGTACCAATTTATTAATGAAGTAATGTGAAAAATGTAGCCAATCACTAATTTGGGCTTTGGTATTTTACTAAAATTTATATGTAATCCACGGCGTCACCTTGAACTGGTTTCAGGGTCTCATTCGAGTAGGCGTATTTGAGTTAGTTGTGCGATGCTGAAACGCGTTCAGCAAGACGTCTACGTTAGTTTGATGATTCTAGTTTTGATTTGAAATTTATACTGTTTTTAAACACCGCGGCGTCACCTTGAACTGGTTTCAGGGTCACATAGGAGTAAGTTAATTTAAGTTTGTTATGTGATGCTGAAACAAGTTCAGCATGACGTTGATGTTGTCTTTGGAGTTATTAGCTTTACTTTTGAATTAGGAATTATTTTCATGACTGATTCGTCACCTGAACTAGTTTCAGGGGCTCATTAGAGTAAGCAAATTTGAGTTAGTTGTTGGATGCTAAAAACGTAGATTTAATAGTGTTAAATATTTATATATTAGGTATGTAGGGTGCTTGAGCGGAGTCGAAAGCCATCTAAACGAAATCTCGACTCCGCTCGATTAACATATAGTGGTGAAATTAGATTAACAACTTATGCGATGTTGAAATGCGTTCAGCATGACGTAAATTACAATTTAACTTCGAAAGTCTTTAGATTAAGATCTCTGCCATCAAACTCACCATAGGTGTAATACCCAATCCAATCGCCTAAATTAATGTATTTAGCGGTGTCGTTTAAGTTAATAATCATAGGTAAATGGCGGTGACCAAACACGAAATAATCGTAAGCTTTGGTTTCTAATTTACGTTTGCAATATTGCACGAGCCACTCATTATCTTCACCTAAAAACTTAGCATCTTCGTCGCCAGAAATCAGTTTGTTTTTAACCGACATATATTGTGCTATTTTAACGCCAATATCTGGATGTAACCAGCGGAATAACCATTGAAAAAACGGACTGGTAAACACTTTTTTCATGCGTTTGTAGCCTTTGTCTCCAGGACCTAATCCGTCGCCATGACCAATTAAAAAGGTTTTATTGTTAAAGGTAAATTCCTTGGGTTTGTGGTACACAGGAATGTTGAGTTCTTTCTGAAAATAATCGTCCATCCATAAATCGTGGTTGCCAACAAAAAAGTAAATTGGAATGCCAGAATCCCGTATTTCGGCTAGTTTACCTAAGGTTCTTACAAAGCCTTTTGGCACTACGGTTTTATATTCGAACCAAAAATCGAACAAATCTCCTAGTAAAAATATAGCTGCGGCATCGTGCTTGATCTCGTCTAACCACGCTACAAATTTTTTCTCACGGGGTAAGGAATCTTCGGGAGTTGGAGCTCCTAAATGATTATCTGACGAGAAATATATTTTTTTGCCTTCTGGAATTTGCATGCTGTAAATATAAAAGTTTGTTCTTGGTCTGGATGTGCGTTAAGGATAGAGCAATTGTTGGAGCTCTTTTTAATGTTTTTTTACATTAAAAAAGCGACTTGCGAAAGCCTGCCCCGTAGCACAGCGAAGGGTAACGCCCTACAAATTATCGCTTGCGTACCATTCTGCAAAACTACTATCTGTTTCTTGAAGTCTTAAAGAATGCAATGCAATATGACTTGGTAAATAGGTCTTGATCTTTGCTGCAAAATCGATAACCATCATTTCGCTGGTGGGCTGATAATCTACTAAAAGCACATTATGATCGCGTTTTTCTAGCTCTCTCGCCAGCTCGACATGTGGGGTGTTTTTGTTAAAAACAGTAGCGTGATCGAAAACATCGACAATTTCGCGTTTTACAATATTTTTTAAATCTGTGAAATCGATAACCATTCCGTACTTTACATTGTTGCTGTCCGTGATTGGCTTTCCGATAACGGTAACCGAAAGTTTATAACTGTGGCCGTGTACGTTTTTACATTTTCCGTCGTAGCCATATAAGGCGTGTCCGGTTTCGAAAGTAAATTGTTTGGTAATTCGAATATTACTCATGATTTGATTTTTTAACAGTGCAAAGGTACCGAATTTGTAAAAGCAATTTGTTTTTAGATTACATTTGAACGCTTTTTGTGCTAAAAACGAGTTAAGTTTTTAAAATACAAAGGGTTAGCTAAAATGAAAATATTCCTTTAATGACCGCTCTTTTCGAGGATTTGGTCATTGCTGAACATCCGTTATACGAGAAGATTATAGGTGATCTTCTGAGTCAGCAATACAGTATTATTGATAATTTTTTTGATGTAAATGAAGTGTCACAGCTTCGCGATTCTATTCTTCTTAAACACGAAGAGGATGCCTTTAAAAAAGCAGCCATTGGTAACCGTGTGAATGAAACCGTAGAAAAAGCGATTCGTGGCGATGTGATTTTATGGATAGATGAAACTTTTATTAATACGGCTGAAACCTTGTTTTTTAACAAGATAAATGCACTTATTTCGTATTTAAATAGAACGTGTTTTCTTGGGATTTTGACTAAGGAATTCCATTATGCTATTTATCCGAAAGGGACGTATTACAAGCGTCATTTAGATACATTTCAGAATGACGACAGACGAAAATTATCGTTCGTATGTTATCTAAACGATGAAAATTGGACTACTGAAAATGGCGGAGAATTGGTGATTTATACCAACGAAAATGGTGTTGAGGTTGAAAAAACCATTTATCCGTTTCCTGGACGTGTTGTTATTTTCGAAAGTCAGATTCTAGAGCACGAAGTAAAGCCTGTAAATACAAAACGTTTGAGCATTACAGGATGGCTAAAAACGCGATAATTTAGCGACGTCCGCCTTTGTTTCGGTTGTAGACGTAGATTACAACGAGTACGATGGCAAGTATAAGGAAAAGTCCATTTCCGCTTAAAAATTCTAATATGTTCATAGGTCTTGGTTATTTTTTTTGTTGTAATAATACATGATGTAAGCTAAAATTACCAAGACAACAAACGGAACCATAGAGCCAATAAATACGCCGATTTCGTAATTAGAGTCGGGTGCATTTATTATTTTATCTTCTATGCTTAAGTCTTGTAAAAGTGAAATCATGTTTTTGGTTTAATTTAAAATCTTAAACAGGGTTAAATTTAATGGTTTTCTAATTCCGAATTAGAAAAAGCTGTCTAAATTTTATAATTAATGGAATACCTCTGGCTGCCATCCAAAGCGTGAAGGCGATAAAAATGGCATATAGTTTATAGTCGTAATAATCGAACAGGAGTAGTGTTGGAATAAAAACCAAGAAGGTTGAAGCTAGAAGTACATTTCTTAGGTATTTCATTTTTCCTAAACCCTTAAACATGCCGTCGAAAATAAAAGCTAGTGCACACAAAGGTTGCATGGCTAGAACGATCCAGAAAACACTATAAAACGCATCTAAAACTTCGGGTTGCTTTGTGAAAACACGTCCGATTGGTTCATAAAACAGCCACCCGATTCCTGCTAAAATCACCCCTGTTAATATCCCTAATACAATAAGTTTGTTGCTTAGTCTTATCAGTAAATCTGGACGGTTAGCGCCGAATAATTTTCCTGAAAGGATATTTCCTGCGCTTGCAAAACCATCGATTAAAAAGGCGCCTAAAAACCAAATGTTAATAGCTATGGTGTATGCTGCGATATAGTTTTTTCCGTAGCTAGTAGCGTACGAACTTGCAAAATATAATGCTGTGTTTAGTGCTAATGTTCTAATGAATAAATTAAGGATCATTAGCAAGAACTTGTTGATTTCCTTATTAAAAGGCAAGGTGAGTTTTAGAGGAATGTCTGTTTTTTTATATAAATAATACCCTGCTAATACAGCCATAATAAGCTGTGCAATAACACTCGCATAAGCTGCTCCTTTTATGTGCATGGCAGGTATGTAATCCTCAATGCCGTATACCAAAGCAAAATCTAAAATGATGTTGGAAACCGATCCGATTATAGCAATAATCATGGGGTAATACGTGTTTTGTAATCCGCGGAAGGCACCAAAAATGGCAAATGTAAAGAGAGTAAAAGGGAATCCGAACACTCGAATTTTATAATACTCTTGGGCGTAATCTAAAATGAGTCCCGAGGCATTGTATAGTTTAAAAATTGATTCGGCTAAAGGGTAAGTTACCAGTATAATAACTATGCTTAACGACGTAATTAAAAATATAGCTTGAGCAGGAAGATTTTTTACGTCGTCTAATTTATCTGCTCCAACAGATTGTGAAATGATTGAGGAAATAGCGCTTCGACTTTGCCCTAGAACCCAAATTAGCATTGAAATAAATGTTCCTACAATTCCAACAGCTGCTAAAGCTTCGGTTGGATTAATATTTACATTCCCAATAATTGCGGTGTCGGTAATGGATAAAATAGGTTCGCTAATTCCTGCAATTATTGCGGGAACAGCAAGCGTATTGATGTGTTTTAAAGATATGGATTGATCCAAAATTTATATTTTGTAATTTGAAATTGTCTATAAATTGCTAAGGTCGGGTAAATTTAGAAGTTATAATTTATTTATTGTGAAGAAGTGAATAATTGTAAGATTTTGAATTTGTTTTATTATTACATTTATAGCCGTTTTTATAGTAATACATTTATATGAAAAATATTTTAGTTCCCGTTGGGAATTCAAAAAATATTGAGAGTCATCTTCAATATGCTGTAGATTTTGCACATGCTTTTGGAGCACGTTTATATGTTGTGCAAGTGTACGATATGCGAGTAAAATCGGGGACTTTAGGGAAAATAGATCATATCTTAGATCGTGAAAGTTTGTTGTACTTAAATAACTTACTGACCAAAATAGAAACGAAGGAGATTGATATCGTAGTAAAGAGTTTTAAAGGGAAATTAGTAGATACGTTGGAATTGATTTGTAAAACGGCTGATATTGATTTAATGCTTGTGGAACCTAGAACGAATTCTACTAAAGAAGCCGTTTTTTTAGGAAAAACATCTGGAAAAATTATTAAGAAAACCAATATTCCGTCTCTAATTGTGCCAGAGGGATATGTGTTTAAACCGGTCTCTAATGTATTAGTTGCAATAAAATCGGCTATTATAAAAAAAGAACAAGCTTTACTACCTTTGCAACAGATTCAAAATCAGTTTAAGGCTGTTGTAAATTTATTGTTAGTAAAAACGCCTTTTTATGAAGAAGGCGATTTTAATGTTCATAATTCCTTGTCGTCGCTTATAACCGAAACCGTTTTTACCGAAAATCCAACGACGTTTCATGGCGTTTTACAACACTATAATTCTCATACACCAGACTTACTTTGTGTATTTAGACGAAAGCGCGGATTTTTTGCTAAAATGTGGGAAAAAAATGTAATTTTGAAAAAGGATTTTTATAGCCCGTTTCCAGTATTGGTATTAAAAGGCGTAAAATAAATTATAATGGGGATGTAGCTCAGTTGGCTAGAGTGCTTGACTGGCAGTCAAGAGGTCGTGGGTTCGAATCCCATCTTCTCCACTAGTGTTAATAAGGGTTTCGAGCAATCGGAGCCTTTTTTGTTTATGTAAATTACATATTCTAAATTAAAGCCTTTATTTAATTGTTCTCATAATTTCTATGTTAAATAAAAGAGAAGCAATGTTATTGAAATTTACAATTTGTATAATTTATGGAGAGTTCTTTTTACTTGATGATTCTTCAACAGGATTGACTTCCAAATTTAGATTAGTACTACGCTTTAATCTTTTGAAAAAGGATTAATAATGCTAACCTATTTTTTGTAGGTCTACGAAAGTTAATAATTTTGAAATTAAATTCTTAGAACACTGTTCTAGGCCTTTGTTCGAGAATATCTTCTTGTCCTTCTCTACTTATGTAAACACCTTTGTAACTGACTATATAATTATTGGAAATCCATTTAAATAACTTTTGATATTTAAGTAGTTATATGTAAAATTATCATTAATAGTAGATGTTTAAGTGATTGTGTATGAAATTATTATTAATAATGCATGTTATTTATCGATTATGTAAGTTTTGATTTGTTTTTTCTTTAAGAAAATTTTAACTTTAAGAAGATGTCCCAAATCAACCTACTATGAAATATGCTTTACTATTCCTTTTTTCACTTCTATTCTACTTTCCAAAAGATGAAGATTTTAAGTATAATGAGGCGTTCTGCTCAGGTGCCACATTAGATGTTTCGTCCGAAAATTCTTTAATTTCTATGCGTGTTGCAGATTCTTTATTTATGTATTCAGAAAGCAATCAGAATAAAATGTACGCGTTAATGCTTAAGAGTATTCTTTTAGAACAAGAAGAAAAAAGGGGTGAATCTATAGATTTCGCTTTGAAATCTTTAAAAATGGCTAAGCGCGAAAATAATTATTGTCTGCAATCAAGAATTTATATATTTTTATCTAGACAGTATAGAAGTATAGGATTTATAGATAAAGGGAAATATTTGATAGCGGAAAGTTTTGTAGCGAGTTCTAAAATACAAAATAAGGAGCATGCTTTAAAATTTATTACAATGGCTAATCTTGAGTTAGTTGAATATAGTATTGAAACGAAAGAATATGCAGATGCTATTGAATATTTAAAATCTGCAATTTTTATGTTAAGTAAGGAAAAAGATGAAAATATAAAATATTTAGATTTAGCAAACTGCGAGGAAAAGTTGGCAAGATGTTTTGGTAAATTAAATGATAATAAGTCAGCATTTATTCATTATTTAAATGCAAGTTCATATATCGAGCAGTCGGCTTTTGTGGAGCCTTTATTAGAAACGAGAATATATAATGGGCTGTTAAGTATGTGTTTAGAACAGGAACAACTGGATAGTGCAAAGGTTTATGTTGACAAAAGTTTAGGAATAGTTAATCAAGAACATAATGATTTTATAAAAGAAGATGTTTATAAAAACGTTGCAGAATACTATCAACGCATTGAGGTCTTGGATAGTTTTAAAATATTTGCATGTAAATATAGAGCTGTTATTACAGAGAATAAGGACAATAGGAGAATTCTTATAAATAAAGCATCTAATGAATATAAAGAGTTGCTAAAGGGGATAAGCATTGAAGACCCCTCTAGTTCTAATAACATTATCGCTACTATATTTTATATATTAATACCTTCTTTTGGGGTTTATTATAAAAGAAAAAGAGTGTTCAAGTATGTAAATGATGTATTCCGTAGTGCTCCAAAAAAAGTGCCGGGGGTAATCTATTCAAAGAAAACAGAGAGAATACTTTTAATTAAACTTGAAGATTTTGAGGATTCAAACCGTTTTTTAGATAAAAACATGTCGTCAGCTATTTTGGTAGCCCACCTTAATACTAATACAAAATATCTGAGACAAGTATTGAAGGATCATAAAGATTCAGATTTTAACACTTATATAAATAGGTTAAGGATTTTGTATATAATAAATAAGTTGAATACAAATTCCGACTATTTAAATTATAAGATAAGTTACTTGGCAGATGAATGCGGTTTTTCTTCACATAGTAAATTTTCTACCAGTTTTAAGAAATTCACTAATAGCTCACCTTCATTTTATATTAATAATTTGAATAATAAAACAACTTAATTTTATCATTTAGTATTGCCTATAAAGAGCGTTTTTAAATTAAGGATACATTATTTAGACTTCAGATACTTTCATAGTTCGTAAATACTGCTTTTTTTATTTGTGTTAATCTACTTCTTCAAAATGCTTTCTTGATGTAGAGATGTAAAAAAAATCGATTCAATTTCTCGTAGATAGAAATTGGATCGATTTTTTGTGTTGAATAAATATTATTTGGATTCATATTTCACTTTCCTAAATCTTAAAATTCTTAGTGTAAATATCCTTTTACATTTTAGTAAAGCCATAAACAGACGTGTTTTTTTTACACGGTATGTTAAAGTAGGCCGTTTTATTTTAAAATCGTTTTTTTCTATACTTTTTTATTGCTTTTAAAAGGTGTAAAAGCCTTGATGTTCTTAAAAAACACAATAATTATAGTTTGTTAACTATATGGTTTTGAGGTTTTTGTGTTTTTAATGCTATCTGTTTTCGGGAAAATGGCTAAACGTTAAATTTTTAACACAATATTTTAACAATACATTAGGAATACGGTTTTTATGATTAAAAAAGTGTGTGTTTAATAGCTGTTAATCTATTACATATCTTTTTTTTAGACGCAAAAGCTGTATAAGGAATAAGTTAAAATAACTCAGAATTTTATGAAAAAAATTTTACTATTACTCATTTTATTTACGGCTCATGTTACCTACTCTCAAGTAGGGATTGGTACAGATATGCCAAATTCGTCGACGCAGTTAGAAATTGTATCTAGTAATAAGGGGGTTTTAATACCACAAGTACCTTTAACTAGTCTAACAGATCAAACTACTATTTCTGCAGGAAATATTGAAAGTTTGTTGGTTTATAATACAAATACATCCACAGGAATAAGTCCAGGATATTATTATTGGTATCAAGATCGTTGGGTGAAATTCTTAGGAAAGCAGGATTTACCAGATAACATTGTTTATTGGGATGTGGTTAATAATCAGTATTCTTATATTGATGAGAATGGAGATGTCCAAATTATAACAAATAGTAATGTGGAAACATTAACCTTTCTTAGTCTTAACGAAGATGGAAAATCTTTAGAGTATAAAGATGAAAATGGAGATGTTACTGCATTAGATATGACTAATCTCGTTAAGAATCTTGAAACTATAACAACCATAGTTGATAATGGAGATGGTACAATAACTTATTTCAATGAAAATAATGATCAAATAGTTATTGATTTAGCCAGTGGTCCGGCAGGATTAGATGGTGTTGGAATTACTTCTACAGTAGATAATGGAAATGGCACATTTACTATACTATATTCAGATGGATCTACATTTACAACTTCAGATTTTACAGGTGAGCAAGGTGTTGCTGGTGCTGATGGAATTGGAATAGGTTCAACTACAGATAACGGTGATGGTACATTTACTATTGTTTATACTGATGGTTCAACTTTTACAACGGTCAATTTAGCAGGATCAGATGGAGCCGACGGTGTAGGGGTTACAGGAACTACAGATAATGGAGATGGCACATTTACAATTACATATTCAGACGGGACTTCATTTACAACTCCTGATTTCACAGGCGCACAAGGTGTTGCGGGAACAGATGGATCTTCAGCATTTGAGATCGCAGTATCTGGTGGATATACAGGAACAGAATCAGATTGGTTAGCGTCATTAAATGGAGCTGACGGAGCAGATGGAAGTAACGGTGTTGACGGAGTAGATGGAACAGATGGATCTTCCGCATTTGAAATCGCAGTAGCTGGTGGATATACAGGAACAGAAGCAGCTTGGTTAGCGTCACTAAATGGGGCTGACGGAGCAGA
>NZ_JBHMEZ010000010.1:0-32669 GCF_042427615.1 Formosa undariae
AAGTAATGGATCAGACGGTGTAGACGGAACAGATGGGTCTTCAGCATATGAGATCGCAGTAGCTGGTGGATATACAGGAACAGAAGCAGATTGGTTAGCGTCATTGAATGGAGCAGACGGTGTTGACGGAGTAGATGGATCTTCAGCTTTTGAGATTGCAGTAGCTGGTGGATTCACAGGAACAGAAGCGGATTGGTTAGCGTCACTAAATGGAGTTGATGGAGCAGATGGAAATAACGGTGCTGATGGAGTAGATGGAACAGATGGATCTTCAGCCTATGAGATTGCAGTTGCTGGTGGATTTACAGGAACAGAAGCAGCTTGGTTAGCGTCATTAAATGGAGTTGATGGAGCAGATGGAAGTAACGGAGCAGATGGAGTAGATGGAACAGATGGCTCTTCAGCATTTGAAATAGCCGTAGCTGGTGGATTCACAGGAACAGAAGCAGCTTGGTTGGCATCATTAAATGGAGCAGATGGGAACGATGGATCTTCAGCCTATGAGATTGCTGTAGCCGGTGGATTTACAGGAACAGAAGCAGCTTGGTTAGCGTCATTAAATGGAGCAGATGGTGCCGATGGAAGCGATGGTTCAGACGGGTCTTCAGCCTATGAGATAGCAGTAGCTGGCGGATATACAGGAACAGAAGCAGCTTGGTTGGCGTCACTAAATGGTGCTGATGGATCAGATGGAAGCGATGGTTCAGATGGCTCTTCAGCATTTGAAATTGCAGTATCCGATGGATTTACAGGAACGGAAGCAGCTTGGTTAGCATCACTAAACGGAGCAGATGGGGCAGATGGAAGTAACGGTACTGATGGAATAGATGGAACGGATGGATCTTCAGCATTTGAAATAGCCGTAGCTGGTGGATTCACAGGAACAGAAGCGGATTGGTTAGCGTCACTAAATGGAGTTGATGGAGCAGATGGAAATAACGGTGCTGATGGAGTAGATGGAACAGATGGGGCTTCAGCATTTGAAATTGCAGTAGCCGGTGGATTTACAGGAACAGAATCAGATTGGTTAGCGTCATTGAATGGAGCAGATGGTGCCGATGGAAGTAACGGTACTGATGGAATAGATGGTTCAGACGGGTCTTCAGCCTATGAGATTGCAGTAGCAGGAGGATTTACAGGAACAGAAGCAGCTTGGTTAGCGTCACTAAATGGAGTTGATGGAAGCAATGGAGCAGACGGAACAGATGGTTCTTCAGCCTATGAGATTGCAGTCGCTGGTGGATATACAGGAACAGAAGCAGCTTGGTTAGCATCATTAAATGGATCTGATGGAGCAGATGGAAGTAACGGTACTGATGGAATAGATGGGTCGGATGGATCTTCAGCTTTTGAGATTGCAGTAGCCGGTGGATTCACAGGAACAGAATCAGATTGGTTGGCGTCACTAAACGGTGCTGACGGGTCTTCAGCTTATGAGATTGCAGTAGCCGGTGGATTTACGGGAACAGAATCAGCTTGGTTAGCGTCATTAAATGGAGCAGATGGTGCCGATGGAAGTAACGGTACTGATGGAATAGATGGAACGGATGGCTCTTCAGCATTTGAAATTGCAGTAGCTGGTGGATTTACAGGAACAGAAGCCCAATGGTTAGCGTCACTAAACGGTGCTGACGGATCTTCCGCATATGAAATAGCAGTAGCCGGAGGATTTACAGGAACAGAAGCAGCTTGGTTGGCATCACTAAACGGTGCTGACGGAGCAGATGGAAGCAATGGAACAGATGGCTCTTCAGCCTATGAGATTGCAGTAGCAGGTGGATTTACAGGAACAGAAGCCGCTTGGTTAGCGTCATTAAATGGAGTTGACGGAGCAGATGGAATTAACGGTGCTGATGGAGCAGACGGTGTTGATGGAGTGGACGGATCTTCCGCATTTGAAATTGCAGTAGCAGGAGGATTTACAGGAACAGAAACAGCTTGGTTGGCATCACTAAGCGGAGCAGATGGTGCCGATGGAAGTAACGGAGCAGATGGAATAGATGGTTCAGACGGGTCTTCAGCCTATGAGATTGCAGTAGCTGGAGGATTTACAGGAACAGAAGCAGCTTGGTTGGCATCACTAAACGGTGCTGATGGAGCAGACGGAACTAATGGAACAAACGGATCGGATGGAACAGATGGAGATTCCGCATATCAGATTGCAGTAGCCGGAGGATTTGTAGGAACAGAAGCAGCTTGGTTAGCGTCACTAAATGGTGCTGATGGAGCAGACGGAACCAATGGATCAGACGGTGTAGATGGAGTTGACGGATCAGATGGAGATTCCGCATATCAGATTGCAGTAGACGGAGGATTTGTAGGAACGGAAGCAGCTTGGTTAGCATCACTAAATGGTGCTGATGGAGCAGACGGAACTAATGGAACAAACGGATCGGATGGAGATTCCGCATATCAGATTGCAGTAGACGGAGGATTTGTAGGAACAGAAACAGCTTGGTTAGCGTCATTGAATGGTGCTGATGGATCAGATGGAAGCGATGGTTCAGACGGGTCTTCAGCCTATGAGATTGCAGTAGCAGGTGGATTTACGGGAACAGAAACAGCTTGGTTAGCATCACTAAACGGAGTAGATGGAACAGATGGTTCTTCAGCCTATGAAATTGCAGTAGCAGGTGGATTTACAGGGACAGAAGCAGCTTGGTTAGCATCACTAAACGGTGCTGATGGAGCAGACGGAACCAATGGATCAGACGGTGCTAACGGTGTAGATGGAGTTGACGGATCAGACGGAGATTCGGCATATCAGATTGCAGTAGACGGAGGATTTGTAGGAACGGAAGCAGCTTGGTTAGCATCACTAAATGGTGCTGATGGAGCAGACGGAACTAATGGAACAAACGGATCGGATGGAACAGATGGAGATTCCGCATATCAATTAGCAGTAGCCGGAGGATTTGTAGGAACAGAAACAGCTTGGTTAGCGTCACTAAATGGTGCTGACGGGGCAGACGGAACCAATGGATCAGACGGTGCAGACGGTGTAGATGGAGTTGACGGATCAGACGGAGATTCCGCATATCAGATTGCAGTAGCCGGAGGATTTGTAGGAACAGAAGCAGCTTGGTTAGCGTCACTAAATGGTGCTGATGGAGCAGACGGAACCAATGGATCAGACGGTGTAGATGGAGTTGACGGATCAGATGGAGATTCCGCATATCAGATTGCAGTAGCCGGAGGATTTGTTGGAACAGAAGCCGCTTGGTTAGCATCACTAAATGGTGCTGATGGAGCAGACGGAACTAATGGAGTTGACGGTGTAGATGGAGTTGACGGATCAGACGGAGATTCGGCATATCAGATTGCAGTAGCCGGAGGATTTGTAGGAACGGAAGCCGCTTGGTTAGCGTCACTAAATGGTGCTGATGGAGCAGACGGAACTAATGGAACAAACGGATCGGATGGAACAGATGGAGATTCCGCATATCAGATTGCAGTAGCCGGAGGATTTGTAGGAACAGAAGCCGCTTGGTTAGCATCACTAAATGGTGCTGATGGAGCAGACGGAACCAATGGATCAGACGGTGCTAACGGTGTAGATGGAGTTGACGGATCAGACGGAGATTCGGCATATCAGATTGCAGTAGACGGAGGATTTGTAGGAACGGAAGCCGCTTGGTTAGCGTCACTAAATGGTGCTGATGGAGCAGACGGAACTAATGGAACAAACGGATCGGATGGAACAGATGGAGATTCCGCATATCAGATTGCAGTAGACGGAGGATTTGTTGGAACAGAACAAGACTTTTTAGATTCATTGGTTGGAGCTGAAGGGCCACAAGGTCCAACAGGATTAACAGGACCACAAGGAATTCAAGGTCCAGCAGGAGCAGACGGAGTTGTGAATCCTGAAGATTTATCTGCCGGAGATACATCTATTACGGTTACAAATGGAATAGGAGCTACTTTAGTCGATGCTAGTGTTAGTGTAACAGACGGTGGAATTACTACAGCAAAATTAGCAGATGATGCTGTTACAACAGATAAGATTGAAGATGGTTCAGTTACTGCACCAAAATTAAATGCAGGAATAAGTACAGATTTAACTCGTGTAGGTGTAGCAGACGAAAATGGGGATGTAACATATCAAGTTATTGATGCTTTAGTTGATGAGCCTTGGAGAAATACTGATGATACTGCAGCGACAAATAGCTCAACAGATATTAACTATATGGGTGGTAATGTTGGTATAGGTACCACTGACCCAATAACGAATTTAGATGTCATTGGTTCAGCAAGAATAGGAACAGATCTAGACAATGGAAGTACTATTGGAGCGAACTCTTTAGCATCGGGATTTAACGTAACTGCATCAGGAGAAAATTCAGCTTCATTTGGACACTCTAGCGAAGCTACGGGCTTAAATTCAATGGCTTGGGGTGGTCAGCCTAATCACTCACCCGATATTGAAGGTAATTTAGTACGTGCATCAGGAATTGCATCTACCGCATGGGGTTATGGTACAAGAGCTATGAGTTTTGGAACTACCGCTTGGGGGCAAGGTAATACCGCTTCAGCACCACAAGCTACAGCGTTTGGTGCAAGTAGTACAGCTAGCGGATTTTGGTCTACAGCTTTTGGATCTAGTAACTTAGCATCGAATAGTAATGCTACAGCATTTGGTGCTCAAAATGAAGCTAGCGGATTAAGGTCTACAGCATTTGGTCAAGCTAACTTGGCTTCTGGTACAAACTCCACAGTGTTTGGTGCAAGGAATGAAGCTTTGGGTGGAGGATCATTAGTTTTCGGTCTTGACAATGTTGCTTCAGGGACTTTTGAAACTGTTTTTGGAAGGTATAACGCAATTATTGAAAGTAGTACTGCGGTATTGCAAATAGGTATTGGAGGAGATGATGCTTCGCGTGCTAATGCATTAACTGTATTAAATAATGGAAATATAGGTATTGATTTAGCAATTGCTCCAACAGAGCGATTAGATATTGGTGCTGGTAATTTACGTGTTCGTGATATTAATACAGTAACAGGAGCTTCTTCCGATAAAATTGTAGTAGCTGATGCAGATGGTGTTTTCAAAACAGTAGAAGGAACGGTAAGTCAATTAAAATCTTATGTAAGTTATAAAGCCTCTAGTAATTTTTCTTTATTGAATGTTTCTTTATTAGATTTTAATGGTTATAGAGCAATAAATTTTTCGACATCTGGTCAGCAGTTTGATGATAATGACGAATATGATGAGAGCACAGGGGTTTTTACAGCGAAACAATCAGGTATATATAATATTAATTTACAAGCCAACAATAATGGAGCTGTAAGTGCTGCCCAGTTTGGAGTGGCGATTATTAAAACACCTGCCGGAACATCTTCTCATGAGGTTCTTGCTGAGGATACATATTTAAGTGTGAATATTGGTATTAACATCATAGGTTTAAATCTTGATGTTGACGTTTCCCCACCAACACGATCTATTCAAACCTTGGTAAAGCTAGAAGTTGGGGATAAAATTCAATTTGGAGTTGCTACCCCTATACTTAGTGCAACGGTGCTAGGAGGATATACATCTCAATTTTCAATACATCAAGTAAAGTAAAAGAGGTTTTTAATTAGTAGTCTGATTTATTTTAAAAAGTAATTTATAACAGACAATTATAATATCCTGAGGATAACAATAACAAGAAGCCGTTGTTGTCCTCAGGAAAATCTAGAAGAAAGAAAAAGAGTTGTTTTCTTTTAAAATAAATCAGACTCATTAATAATTAAATATTTAGACATATGAAAAAATATTTATTACAAATAAGCATTTTATTACTCCTTTCTTATGGCATGCTAGCGCAGACTTCTAATATAGGTGTATTGTATGTAAGTGAAAATACACAGTTCTCCACGGTGTCTCAATTTGATAATTTAAGTCAAGGAACATTTAATAACGATGGAGAAACTTATGTATACGATCATTTTAATAACGATGGTGCTTTAGATTTTTATGAGAACACAGGGATAATAAAATTTATAGGTTCCAAAACTCAGAATATAAGCGGGAGTCAAGTTAGTTATTTACATAATGTTTTGTTTAATAACAGTAGTAGCGCAAACCCATTTCATGTATCAGGTGAAATAAATATTAGTGGAACTACAGATTTTTACGAAGGCATTGTTGATAATGATAATTTTGGTGGGCAAATTACATTTAACACGAATGGAAATCACATCAATACTTCAGATGTTAGTCATGTAGATGGACCTGTAAATAAAATTGGAGATCAGGAATTTACATTTCCTATTGGAGATGGTGGCTATTATAGGTTAGCTGGTATATCTGCACCAGAAAATTCTAGTGCTTTCTTTAAAGGAAAGTATTATTATGAAAGTTCTAATGATTTGTTTTCACACGAGCTTAAGTCTGAAGATATATTAGAGATAAATAGTCAAGAATATTGGACTGTAGATCGGGTTAATGATAACTCTGTAGACGGCTTAATTACATTGTCTTGGAGTGCTGTTACAACGCCAAATACATTGGTTGAAGCTGCCACACAAGAAGCGCTAACGATTGTAAGATGGGACGAGTCTAGTAATATGTGGATCGATGAAGGGGGCGTTGTAGATCTGGATAACCAAATAATAACAACAGCCACAACTAATTATGGTGTTTTTACACTTGGACGCCTAAAAACTGAATCTGAATTGCCTTGTACTCTAGTTGTTTATAATTATGTCTCTCCAAACGGAGATGGTAAAAATGATTATTTCGAGGTAGAAAAAACGGACGATGCATGTGCTAGAGAGCTTACGCTTCAGGTTTTTAATCGATGGGGTGTTAAGGTTTATGAAATGAATAATTATGGTGAAGATGGCCGTTTGTTTAATGGCCGTTCTTCTGGAAGATTAACAGTAAAAGATTCTGATGTGTTACCTGCTAGTACATATTACTATATTTTAAAATATAAGTATGGCAATGAGGCAGATAACACCTCTCATAAAAAAGCAGGTTTCTTATACTTAAGCGATAACTAATATGAATAAAATTAGAATGACTTCAAAAAAAGAAAATATATCTGTTTTAGTGTTGTTGTTGAGTCTGTTTTTTATGACTCCTGAGGTACATGCACAACAAGATTCGCAATACACACAATACATGTATAATACGGTCTCCATTAATCCTGCTTATGCAGGGTCTAGAGAATCATTAAGTATGCTGGGTATTTATAGAAACCAATGGGTTGGTTTAGATGGAGCTCCCGAAACACTAAATTTTTCAGCACATTCTCCTATTGGAATTAAAGGTGTTGGTGTTGGTGTTGGGTTTTTTAGCGATAAGATAGGACCTACTTCAGAAGATCTACTTTCAGTAGACTTTTCTTATACTATAAATTTAGCTAACGATTTAAAATTAGCTTTTGGTGTTAAAGGTGGTATATCTATGTGGAATTTAGATCCTACTAAATTAAATATTCAAAATCAGAACGACGTTACTCTAAATCAGCAAAGCCATAATTCCCCAATAGTTGGTACAGGTTTGTATCTATATTCTGAAAAATGGTATGTAGGGTTATCTACTCCTAATTTTTTAGAAACTACACATTATGACGATATACAAGCATCTACATTTACAGAAAGGGCACATTTATATTTAATAGGTGGATATGTTTTTAAAATGAATTCAGGACTGAAATTAAAGCCTGCATTTTTAGTTAAATCTGTCGCAGGTTCTCCTTTAGCACTAGACTTGTCTTTAAATGCACTTATTAATAATGGATTAACAGTAGGATTTTCTTATAGGTTAGATGCCGCGGTTAGTGTGTTGGCAGGTTTTCAGTTAACCGACACAATTATGATAGGATATGCATATGATTACGATACTACCGAATTAGGAAATTATAACGATGGATCTCATGAAATACTTTTACGATTTGAATTAGGTACCAGACGAAGTGGAATAGTAAACCCTAGATTCTTTTAATTAAAAAAATAAATTAATGAAAAATAAGATATCTATATATAGTTT
The DNA here is from genome assembly GCF_042427615.1 of Formosa undariae. Classification (NCBI taxonomy): domain Bacteria; kingdom Pseudomonadati; phylum Bacteroidota; class Flavobacteriia; order Flavobacteriales; family Flavobacteriaceae; genus Formosa; species Formosa undariae. Next base: position 7,982 of record NZ_JBHMEZ010000010.1, read on the forward strand.
CTTTTGGGTGTTTTTAACCATGGTTACTGTGACGGCCGTTAATGGGCAAGAAAAGGAAATAATTCAGGCAAACCAGAATTATGAAAAATTAAGTTTCATAAATGCTCAAAAAATCTATTTATCAGTTGCTGAAAATGGATTTAGGTCTGAAGAGTTGTATACTAAATTAGCTAACAGTTATTATTTTAATGCGCAATATGGGCAAGCTGTAAAGTGGTATGATAGTTTGTTCTCTATGGTTCAGGTTCCTAAAGAAAGTATTAATAATTTACGATATGCTCAAGCATTAAGGGCTTCAGGGAAACCTCAACAAGCCATGGAGTATTTCAATATTTTCACAAGAGAAAATGATGTAGAATCGGGGACTTTATTAGCTGAAGATTATTTGAGGTTAATGGATAAAAATTCAGGCAGATACGATTTAGAACCGATCAGAAAAATTTATAATACAAATAAAATTACTTTTGGAAATGTCTTAGTAAAAGATGCTCTGTATTATACGTCTACTAAAGACTCTTATAAAATTCTAAATGATAAAAGTGGTTGGGATGGTCTTAGTTTTTTATCGTTATATAAAATTCAGTTAGACTCTTTAAACCAGTCTATTAGTGAGCCTAAAATGCTTAAAGGTGCTTTGAAAGGTAAGTTTCATGAATCTTCACCCGTGTTTTCCGAAGATAATAATACGATGTATTTTACAAGAAGTAGCATACCTTCTGATGATGATATAGATGATTATAAGTTGAAAATTTATAAATCTGTAAAGATTAATAATAAGTGGCAAAAAGCTGTAGAATTATCTATTAATAGCGACAATTTTTCAACAGCCCATCCCACTTTAAACTCTGATGGCTCAAAGCTGTATTTTTCATCAGACCGTCCAGGTGGTTATGGCGAATCAGATATTTACATGTCTTCAATTTCTCTAGGAGGAGATTTAGGAGAACCAGTAAATCTTGGGCCGGAAGTAAATACAGAAGGCAAGGAGACTTTTCCTTTTGTAACCACTCTTAATGAGCTTTATTTCTCCTCAGATGGACATTTTGGTTTTGGAGGATTAGATGTTTTTTACATCAAGATTTTAGATAATCATTACGGAAACTTATTAAATGTCGGGGAACCTGTAAACTCTTATGCAGACGATTTTGCATTTGGAATAGATATAAAAACACATAGAGGGTTTATAAGTTCTAATCGTTCCACTAAAGAAGGAGAATTTGTTTACGATAATATTTATACGTTTAAAGAAAGGACCCCAATAGTAGATGTATATCTCTCTAAAATAGAAGGATATGTTACCGATAAACAATCTAAAAAACCTATTACAAGCGCTAGAGTAAGTCTAAGAGATTCCGACGGAGTTGTGTTTCAGGAAGTCTTGACCAATGAAAATGGGTTTTATACGGTTGAAACAAATACGTATACATCGTATTTTGTGAAATCGGAGAAAGTTCGCTATGATGCAGATGAACATATCTCTAAAACAAATTTAGATCATCAAGAAATTAATTTTCAATTACAACCAAATATAGTAGATCTTGTTCCTGAAATGGATTTGGCTAAGGTTTTAAATATTCCAGTAATTTATTTCGATTATGATCAGTCCAATATTCGAGATGATGCAGAAGTCGAGTTGCAAAAAATACTGGTGACTTTAAATACTTACCCGGATTTAAAGATCGAAATACGATCTTATACCGATAGTCGAGGTGACGATGATTACAATATGAAACTGTCGTCTAGACGAGCGCAATCTACTCTTGATTATCTGGTAAGTAAAAATATTAGTAGTAATAGGATAACAGCAAAAGGGTTTGGAGAAACGGTATTAATAAACAAATGTTCTAACGGAGTACAATGTTCTAGTTCTGAACATCAGGAAAACAGAAGAAGTGAATTTATAGTTACCAAATAAATTTAATTACCCTCTTTTTTAGATAGTCTCATTCATATTTTGGTAGATTAATGGCAGAAAAAATCTCCTTGAATTTTATAGATTAATAGCACTTAAAAAGAGGGATTTAAACCTCGTATTAAAATAATATAATGTATTCCAAGAAGAAGACGTTTTAAAAATATATTAGGACCTTCATGAATTTTGAATTATTATTCAATATTTAAACATTCTGAAAAATAAATGTTTTCTAATTAATTGTAAATAAGTATCTGATGGCATATTTTGCATAGAATGTACTTCTTTTTAATGGTTAGGGTAGAAGGCATTCCGTCTGGATCTCATCTTCTCCACTAGTGTTAATAAGGGTTTCGAGCAATCGGAGCCTTTTTTGTTTTCTAGTTAAGACTTTGTTGAGAAATTTAAAGACCTTTTGAAGGTAACCTATTAAAATAAAACTGATTCAATTCGTCTGAATTGCTTTCAATAATATCTAGTTTATTATCACCGTTTAAGTCATATATTAAAATATCGTATGTACTAAAATCTTGATCGTTTAATTGCATTTTCTCCCAAGACATTGCATTAGCAGAGTTCATAAAAACAGTGTTTGGAGCTCCTACATTGCCTATCGCAATATCTGTATTACCATCAGCATTTAAGTCGCCAATAGATAAAGCATACGATTTATCTGAACGCGTGTCGAATATCACTTTACGCTCGTATGTTCCTTTTTTATTTCCGAAATAAATAACATTAGGTTCTCCAATATTTGCAGTTATAATATCCTTGAATCCATCGTTATCTATATCTGTAACGGCTACAGATCTTGTAACATCGTTACCTGTTCCGTAAGGTGTTTTTGTTTTGAAATTTAGATTCCCATCATTTAAATACACATAGTTTGGTTGATCGTCTCTATTTGCTAAAATTAGATCTAAATGTCCATCGCCATTCATGTCGGCTACCTCCACATCTATAGTGGAATCTTTTTTGTTTCCAAATCCAATAACTTCTGTAAAAACACCGTGTCCGTTATTTAAACAAATTTCGTTTTCACTGCCTCTATTGGTAATTAAAATATCTAAATCGGCATCGTTATCTATATCTGCAACAACTATATTTCTTGTAGATCCGTATTTTGCACCAAAACTAGGACCTTTAGTAAAATTCCCTTCACCGTCGTTTATAAAAATGAAATTAGGCGCCATATCGTTTCCTACCGCGATATCTAAATTCCCATCGCCATTAAAATCTGCAAGTTCTGTGGAGTAACTTGTTTCTTGTTCTGAACCTAAATGTTTTGAAACCGTAAACATACCACGACCATTATTTATAAAAATTTTGTTCTGTCCTGGCCAATGCCTACCATTAGCAACAACAATATCTAAATCGCCATCGTTATCTATATCTCCAATACCCATGGAAGCGGTACGTTCTTTATGGATTCCTAAAATTGTCCTGCTGTTATTAAAGAAGCTTGATTTTTGAGAATGAGCAGTAAGCATGCAACTTGAAAAAAGTGCAAAGAGAATGTATTTCATGATGGAGCTATTATTTGTGTTTTATACTTTATTAGAAAAACAGACTAGAAAATGGCGTGAGTTTAAATGATTGAGTTCTTTGCGAAACACTTGTCTTTCAAACTATTTTATAAAATCTAACACGACGTTAATTACTTCTTGTAACTGTATGGGTAATTGGCCTTGATTCCAAGGGTGAGAGGTTTCAAAAACGTGGTTAGCACCTTTAATAATTTTTATTTCACTTTTGGGATTCCATTCGTGTAATTTGTAAGCTTCTTCAATTTTAACACTAGAATCGTTGTCGCCGTGAATAATAAGATGTGGCATGTTTAAATGTGAAGCAGCACGTTCTATATTCAGACGATTTTCATGGGTTTTAAAATCTTCGAAAAACTGATAATAATGTGGCATGTTTTGTTTGGTGCGGCCATTAACTACATATTTTACACCATCGGTTTTCCATTGTTCTAGAGCGTTTCCATTAGACATTCTAGAGGCGTAATCGCTTACGCCGGCTAAACTAATTATACGTGTAATTCGAGAGTCCTCTTCTGCTTTTATGGTTACAATGCCCCCGCCACGGCTGTGTCCGATAAGAGTAATGTTATTGGTGTCTACTTCTGTATTGTACTCCGTATTTGATGTAATCCAATCGATTACCGATTTTAAATCGTCTAATTCTTTGGTGTAATTATTTTGACCAAATGCTTCTAAATCTGGAAAGTCTATTGGCTGTTCTGCTGTACCTCCATTGTGGGAGAAATTAAACTTTATAAAAAAGTAGTCTGCTTTAGCAAACGTTTGGGCCATTAAATTCCAAGCGCCCCAATCTTTAAAACCTTTGTAGCCATGACAAAAGATAATTATGGGTTTAGACGAATTGTTTTCGGTATAAAATATATCGGTTAAAATAGGTTTGCCGTGTGTTCCTTTAAGAGGTGTGTTTAAAAGGTTTGTCATGTTACAAGGGAAGTTTATATTCAAAAAAAAATCTCATCTAAAGTTAAAACTTTTAGAGAGACTCAGCTAGGTATAAAACAAAAAAAAGAGTGAGGTAACCAGCCCCACTCTTACAAACAAACTAACTAATTGACATAGTTTAACTAACTATCTAATTAAAATTAAAACTATATTTTGAAGTGTTCAACGTAATTTCTTCCGTTCGCACTAATGAATACTTTGTAATGTCCTGAACGCTTTTCTGATAAACTATATATACGTTGGATACTAGTTTCGTCAGAAATTTTTTCAGAATAAATTAATTCATCATTTGAATAACTTGCGTTAGATGAATAATAAATGTTTACTTCTACGTCTTCTTTATTTAAATCTAATTGTGTTAAAAACACAGTGTGATCTTTAAATTTTACAGAAGGCTTAAAGATGCTTTTTTCTTCTTCTTTGTTAAAAACAACTTCTTCGTTAGACACTGTAAAAGGAATGATTTTAATTTCTAATCCTTTTTCATGTTCGAAAGAGTAATTACCATTAGGTAAAGCTGTTAAGTCGAATGTGTTATTGTAAGCTCCAGAAGTTGAAATTGTAGACTTGTATAAAGCATATCCGTAATTATCTTTAATAGATAACAACTGACCTTCTTTTACGTGGTTAAGCGTTAATGTGATTTCTGATTTTTTTCTGTTATCTAATTTAGATAAATTGTCGTTTGCATAACTTGAAATTCCAGTTACCATTGCAAACATATAAATACTAAGGGCTAATAATTTTCTCATAATAATAAAAATTTTGTAACTTAATTACATGGCAAAGATATGGTGGAAGAAGATCATGGAAAACAACAATATTGGCTACTTTATGTGCTATATTAACTGTGATATAATTGTTAAGAAATTGTAAAGGTAAAATAGTATATTTTAGAGCTAATTATACACATACTATCCCATATACATTTTGTATTTTTGTATTACCAATGTAAACACAAATGAAATTAAAGCCAACTTATAGAAAAGTAACACCAAGTTTTGGTAGCTCGTTGGTTGTTAGGCAACATACACAAGAAGCCTACACAAATAAGCCTTTTTGGCATTTCCACCCTGAATTAGAATTAGTATATGTTAATAAAGGAAAAGGAAAGCGACATATCGGGAATCATTTATCATACTTTAATAATAGTCAGCTTATATTAATAGGTTCTAATTTACCTCATAATGGTTTTTCGGATCGACTTACTGCACGCGGTTCTGAAACTATCGTGCAATTTTTACCAAATTTTTTAGGAGAACAATTTTTAAAACTACCGGAAACAGAGCGTATTGCAATGCTTTTCGAACGCGCAAAAAAAGGAGTGCTGTTTAAGCCAGAAACAAAATTAATTGTTGGGCCTAAAATTGAAACTTTAATGGAGCATCAGGGTTTTAATCGTGTTCTGAAACTATTAGAAATTTTAAACGATTTGGCGATATCCGAACATTATAGTTTATTAAATGTAGATGGTGTTGCTTTCGAAACCGAACCTCAAGATAGTGCTAAGGTCGATGTTATCTTTAGATATATAAATAATCACTTCCAACAGCATATCAGTTTAGAGGATATTGCCGATCAAGCAAATATGACGGTTCCGGCATTTTGCCGATTCTTTAAAAAGGCAACAGGAAAGACATTTACCAAGTTGGTGAATGAATATCGTGTAGTGCATGCGACAAAATTATTGCAGGAAAGCGAAATGAGTATTACCGATATTTGCTTTGAATGTGGATTTAATAACTTCTCGCATTTTAATAAATTCTTTAATGAAATTACGGGAACGAGCGCATCTAAGTATAGAAGTGAAATGACTCGAATTATTCAATAAAATTAATTGAATACCAATATAAAAAGTAAACCCTTCAAACTCATATTAGTCTGAAGGGTTTTTTCTTATCTAGAGATAAACATTAAGTTTACTCTTTCTTTTTTTCTTTTTTCGGTTGTTTCTTTAATTCCTCTAATGTTAGTTGACCATTAGAATCCGTATCCATTTTTGCAAAGTTTTTTTCTAAAGTTTTAGCGTCAACTTCTTTTTTTCTTTTCACAGATTTAAACTCTTCTAAAGATATGGTGCCGTTTTTATCTGTATCCATACGCTCTAACATTTTTTCAGGATTTGGCTCTCTTTTTTTATCTTGTGCTTGAGCTGAAAATGATACAGCGAAAAATGCTAAGCTTAGCATTGCGAATGTTAATGTTTTTAATTTCATCTTATTTGGTTTTAAAGGTTATTGATATAATAACTCTAAGACCATAAAAAATTAGAATAGTTTAAGCTGAAATTAAATATTTTTTTAATTATATCTTATTGAAATAAGAGAAGTTAGAGTGGAGATTAATTTATTTCTCGCCATTCCATTCGGCGTAAAACTGATCTAGATATAGAATCATGAAATCGTGACGTTGATCTGCGATCTGTTTTCCTGTTTCGGTATTCATTTTATCTTTTAATAAGAGTAACTTTTCGTAAAAATGATTAATGGTAGGAGCGGTAGATGCCTTATATTCTGCTTTAGTCATATTTAAATTAGGAGCAATTGCAGGATCGTAAATGGCACGGTTTTTAAATCCGCCGTAGTTTAAGGTCCTTGCAATACCAATAGCACCAATAGCATCTAATCTGTCGGCATCTTGAACAACATCTAATTCAGCCGAAGAAAATGTAGCTTGGAAGTTTCCTCCTTTATAAGATATGTTTTTAATGATGTTAACAACATGCTGAATCGTGTCTTCGTCAACTTCAATAGTCTTTAAAAACTCAGTAGCCACTTTAGGTCCGACAGTTTCATCGCCATCATGAAATTTACTATCGGCTATATCGTGAAGTAAAGCGCCAAGTTCTACAATAAATAAATCGACGTTTTCTGTTTTAGCAATTAGTTTCGAGTTCTTGTAAACACGTTCTATATGAAACCAATCGTGGCCGCCTTCGGCACCTTCTAATTGTTCCTTCACAAAGTTAATTGTAGTCTGTATTTGTAGGTCTTTCGTCATAGCTATAAAAGTAAAAATTCCTAACTGAGACAGAAAGGAATTTTTGTGTTATATATAATAAGGTATAATTTGATCTACATTTTTGCAGGTTCTACCCATTTAAACTGGAATGAGTTTTCTGGAACTTTCATACGTTCTGCAATACGCGTCATACGTGAAGGAAGTTTAAGCAGGTAATCTCTAGCTTTTTCAGCCTCATCATTTAAACCTGTTATTTTTTCAATTTCCCAACGTTTATTTAATTTTTCAAGAATATCTATATAATCCATAGATGTGTAAACCCCTATACGTTGTGCCGTGTTCGAAAATTCTTCGAAAGCCGAACTTATTTGTCCGCCAGATTCTCTTAAAAAGTGAGCTGGCATTGTGATTTTTTGCTTCATCATATAATGAAACGCCATCATCATTTGGCTAGGGTCTACTGCAAAAATACGTTCTACGAATTCACTATATGCATTATGGTGTCTCATTTCGTCTCCCGAAATAATACGGCACATTTTGCTTAGTTGTTTATTCCCGCGTTCTTTTGCTAGTTTAGCTACACGGTTGTGAGAAATATATGTGGCAAGCTCTTGGAAACTTGTATAAACAAAGTTTTTATACGGGTCGCGGTCTGTACCAATATCAAAACCATCAGCAATTAAATACTGCGTTGTTTTTTCAATCTCACGCATATTTACACGTCCAGAAAGATAAAGGTATTTGTTAAGCACGTCTCCGTGTCTGTTTTCTTCACCCGTCCAATGGCGAACCCATTTAGACCAACCGTTACGCTCTACTTGTCCAACACCTTCTACATCCATTAACCAGGATTCGTAGGTTGGCAACGCTTCTTCTGTAATCATATCTCCAACTAAAACGACCCAGAAATCGTAAGGTAAATCTTTAGCTAATTCTCTTATTTCTTTTACTTCGTCAAAAAACTTTGGGCTTTCAGAATCTGGTAAGAAATCTGTTGGTTGCCAAATGGTTTCTATCGGAATTAAATACTTTTCTATTAAAGCGTCTACGTCTTTTTCCAAAAACTGCATCACTTCTAACCTTACATTTTTTAATGACATAATGTTAAGTTTTAATGGTTTATACTTTGTGTTACAGTGTGTTCAATTTCGTCAATTAAAGTGTCTGTAGTGCCTGTAAAGGTAGATAAATTTATGGGTTTATGAATAGTTAATGTAATATGAGCTCCTAATCCCATAGGAAACTTGCCGTATTTTAACGTTTTCCATGAATTATTTACGGTTAAAGGCACTATGGTTGCATTAGGTATGTTTTTTATTAAAGTTTGTAAACCATGACGTTGAAACCGTTTTGGATATCCGTCTTTACTTCTTGTCCCTTCCGGGAAAATAACCGCAGCAAAATTGTTTTCTTTTATAAAATAAGAGAAGTCATGTATGGCGCGTATGGCTTGTCTGGGGTTTTTTCTATCGATTAAAGCAGAGCCTCCATGTCGTAAATTATAAGATACACTAGGGATACCAGATCCCAATTCCTTTTTACTAATAAACTTAGGGCGATACTGTCTCATATACCAAAGTATTGGAGAAATATCGTACATGCTCTGGTGGTTAGAGACTATTATTAAAGGAGAATCGTTTGGGATTTCGTTTTCAAAATTATTTGTGTAGGTAAAGCGTGTGCCTAATAGGTTTAAACAACGCAACAATACAAATTGTAATGCATTTACACTATGTTGTAATGCATTGTTTCCAAACACACGATGGCTTATCCATAATATGGGATGAAAAATACATATCGATAATAAAAACGCAAGAGCATATAATGCAGTTAGTGGATACGCTAGAATTTTCATTAATTAAGACTTACGGGTTTAGTTTGGTGGCAAATTTAAGATATAAAAAAACCACGCCAAAAGCGTGGTTTATATTTTTTACAAAATTCGACTTAACATACTTGATTAAAAGCATCTTTAAGGTTTTCTGCAATCATTTCAGCAGGACGACCTTCAATATGGTGACGCTCTAACATGTGTACTAATTCGCCATCTTTAAATAATGCAATACAAGGAGAACTTGGAGGAAAAGGAATCATATATCCTCTTGCCGCGTTAACAGCATCCTTATCTACACCTGCAAAAACAGTTACTAAGTGGTCTGGTTTTTTATCGTTTTGTATACTCATGCTTGCGCCTGGACGTGCATTTGCTGCAGCACAACCACAAACCGAATTCACAACCACTAAAGTCGTTCCTTCTTTTGCTATTGCTACATCTACAGCCTCGGCAGTGTGTAATTCTTCAAAACCAACTTTGGTTAAATCTTCACGCATTGGTTTTACTAATTCTGCTGGGTACATATTTTTAATTTTTTGTTTATAAATAAAGGACAAATATACATAATTAAAACAGAACCCCTTATTACTTTAACGTAACCTAAAGATGCTGAGTTTTGTACCTGCTTTGGGCGTTACCTTGCTTGGGCAAGGTCGGGCTATACGCTATATCTTTTTGTTTTTTAGAAAAACAAAAAGGATGCCGCTACTATCCCTAACGCGGGAGTAATGGTATTGGTTATTAATAAGGAGTAGTTAAGAACGCATTAGTGTTCAAGTCTCTTTTGCATTAAAAGCAATACCATTAAAAACACAGCACTTAAAACTACATGTAGTATATTTGCAGTCTTAAAAATAAAATTATGAGTGTTTCAAAATGGTTAGGTGCCACATTAGGATGGTCTTTTGGAGGTCCAATAGGAGCGATTCTAGGATTTGCACTGGGTAGTGTAGTCGATGGTATTTCTAACGGAGGTATTAAGGTTGGTAGTCAAGGGCCTTTCTCTTCGCCATCGCAAACCAAAACAAAATCGGGAGATTTTGAAGTGAGTTTATTAGTACTAGCAGCAATAGTTATAAAAGCCGATGGTAGAAGTGATCAACGCGAATTAGATTTCGTGCGTGCTCAGTTTGTCGGGATGTACGGTAAAGATCGTGCAAATCATGCTTTTAAATTATTCAAAAATATAAGTCAGCAAGAGAATATTCCTGTGCGCGATGTGTGTATGCAAATCCGTCAGATGATGGATCATCCGTCACGTCTTCAATTACTTCATTTTTTATTTGGAATTGCAAAATCCGACGGAAATGTAAGTGCAGATGAGGTTGATGTTATTAACGATATTTCGAACTATTTAGGTATTCGTGCCTTAGATTTTGAGAGTATTAAAGCCATGTTTTATAACAGTAGCGATAATGCCTATAAAATTCTTGAGATCGATAAATCTGCAACTAACGACGAGATTAAAAAAGCCTACCGTACTATGGCTAAAAAATACCATCCAGATAAAGTGCTTCATTTAGGTGCAGAACACCAAAAAGGAGCTGAAGAAAAATTCCGTCAAGTTCAAGAAGCTTACGACCAACTTCAAAAAGAACATGGTTTTAAATAAATAGTACTCTTTTAAAAAATAAGGCTTGGATTAGGGCTAACATTTAAGACGAATTTGATGGTAATACATCAGATTCGTCTTTTTTTTGTGCAGTTTTAAGTGTTTTTTAATTGTGATACGAAACCAAGTTTAAGTTCTCGATTTTCAAATTATTTAAAGTTGAGTTTTAATACAAATAGCTCACTTTTTTGTGTAAATCTACCTTAAAATTAATACCAGATTCTCATTCCAATAAAATATCCTAGTGTTATAGACATTGTAAACAGAATTCCAATTAAAACAAAAATAACTTGTGTTTTATTAAAGTGTATATCTATATATTTCATGCTTTTTTTCTGAATTACAAGTTATAGATTTTTGTGTTTAAAATATATTAATATTAAAATAAATTATTTCAGAAAGATAGCCAAGCTTTATATGTGTTAAATTTATGTAAAAATATTTTTAGTCTTATCTAAAAATATACTTCTGTTCAGGTAAATAGTGTATCTTTGTGGTAAATACGTATTTAGTGATTACATTATCTGAAGAAAATTATTTAAAAGCTATTTACCATTTGGGTAAACAAGGCTCTGTTCCCGTGAGTACAAATGCTATTGCCGAAAAAATAGAGGCTAAAGCATCTTCTGTAACGGATATGATTAAAAAATTGGCTGAAAAAAAATTAGCTAATTATGTCAAATATCAAGGGGTTACTTTATCTGAGTCTGGGCGTTCTGCTGCAGCATTAGTGATTAGAAAACACAGACTTTGGGAAGTGTTTTTGGTAGAAAAACTAAACTTTTCCTGGGACGAAGTTCATGAAGTTGCTGAGCAATTAGAACATATAAAATCGTTAAAACTAGTAAACGAATTAGATGTGTTTTTAGGATGCCCAACCCACGATCCTCATGGCGATCCTATTCCGGATAAAAACGGAAATTATTCACCCATAAAAAGCGTAAATATTTTAGATATTAAAACAGGTGAAACAGGAGTTCTCGCATTGGTGAAAGATTCTTCCGAAGCCTTTTTAAAGTATTTAAATAAAAACAATTTGGCACTTGGGGATACGATCAAAGTTTTAGATTTCGAACCGTTCGACAATTCTTTAACGATAGAAACTTCAGAGGGGAAAATGATAATCTCTAATGAAGTTTCGAAAAATTTATACTTAAGCTTATAACTATGGAACACTACAGCCCTTTATTGGCACTGCTAATATTTTTTATTGTAGTAGCCTTATTATATGTTTTATTTAGACCTACAAAAGGTTGGTTTTGGGTTATTAAAAAATCCCTTAAAAGCAACGAAAAAGAAATTATCGAAGACGTTTTAAAGCAACTTTATCATTTCGAGGATTCGAAGAATAAGGTAGATATGAAAACTTTAGTTCAAGTCTTAGATTATAAAAATGATGATATCGTTGAAGCCGTAAAAAAAATGACGATTAACGATTTAATCTATTCGGAATTCGATGCTTTAAAATTAACGGAAGAAGGGCGAGATTATGCACTTCGAATTGTTAGGGTTCACCGACTTTGGGAACGTTATTTAGCAGACAAAACAGGAGTTCATAAAAAAGAATGGCACGATAGAGCCGAATCTATGGAGCACCGTTTAAGTCATGAAGAAGCCGATGAGTTGGCGGCGCATTTAGGTCACCCGCAATTCGATCCTCATGGCGATCCTATTCCAACACGAACTGGGAAATTGGCCGATGTTCACGGTGTAGAGTTGCCTTTATTACCTGTAGGATCGGTTGGAAGAATTACGCATATTGAAGATGAGCCTGAAGTGATTTATAAACAAATTCTAGCTGAGAATATTTATATGGGCTCCGTCCTTAAAATAACCGAAAATAATTCTACACGGATTGTATTTCAGTCGGAAGGCGAAGAGTTTAAATTGGCTCCCATAGTTGCAGCAAACTTAACTGTTGCACCTATAGAAACATTAGTCGATATAGAAGAAAATATAGCGCGTTTGTCTAGTTTAAAAGAAAACGAAACGGCAAAAATTATTGGTATTTCAAAAGAAAATAGAGGAGATAGTCGAAGACGATTGTTAGATCTTGGATTTGTAAAAGGCTCGGATGTAAGTATCGATTTATTGAATCCGTTAGGAGACCCTAATGCATATTTAATAAAAGGAACATCTATTGCATTACGAAAAGATCAGGCTTCAAAAATCTTAATTCAAAAATCTTAAACTATGGAAACAAAAGTAAAAAGTGCTTGCGAAACTTGTGCCCATTTTAATAAAGATGGTTTAAAACGTTTAGGTATTCAAACAGACGATTTTGACTTTGTCGTGGCATTAGCAGGAAATCCGAATACGGGTAAAAGTACTGTGTTTAATGCGTTAACAGGTTTAAAACAGCATACAGGAAACTGGCCAGGAAAAACGGTGACGCGTGCAGAAGGTGGTTTCGAATATAATAAAGAAAAATACAAGCTGGTAGATTTGCCAGGAACATATTCCTTGCTTTCAACCTCTGAAGATGAGGAAGCCGCTAGAGATTTTATCCTTTTCGGGAAACCCGATGTTACGGTAATTGTAGCCGATGCCAATCGATTAGAACGTAATCTAAATTTGGTACTTCAAATTCTTGAAATTACAGATAAAGCTGTATTGTGTTTAAACCTTATGGATGAGGCCAAACGTAATAAAATTGATATTGATATCAGAACATTATCACGAGATTTGGGTATTCCTGTAGTGCCAACGAGTGCGCGATTTAATAAAGGAATTCCGGAACTAATCCAAACCATTAGTGAGATTGCAAGTGGGCAAATTGTTTGTAAGCCACATCGTATTAAAAACGTACCAAAAAATATTGAAAAGGCGGTTAAAACCTTAACTACCGAAATAGAAAAAGAATTTCCTAATATCCCAAATAGTCGTTGGATTGCATTCCGATTATTGGAAGGTGATAAGCAAATTATTGAGGCTTTAAAAACAGGAGAATTTCTTTAAATTTTCAAGAACATGAAAGAAAATAATATAGACAATATCATAGAGTTATCTAACGATTTGCGTTGGCAAATTGGTGATGAATTTCACGATAACCTTACCGAAAGTATCTATGCAGATGCTGCCGATATTGTAAGAGATTCAGTAAAAACTGAAGAAGGAGAAAAACGGTTTCGTTTAGATTCTAAAATTGATAAAATAGTAACGAGTAAAACGTGGGGTTTCCCTATAATGTTTTTAATACTTGGAACTGTGTTGTGGTTAACAATTGTTGGGGCTAATTATCCCTCGTCTTTGCTAGCAGAATTACTTTTAGATACCATTCATCCCATTTTAACTAGTGGGGCCGAAAGTATTAATATGCCTTGGTGGCTTGCCGGTTTTTTAATCGATGGGGTATATTTGGCTGTGGCTTGGGTTATTGCAGTTATGTTGCCGCCAATGGCCATATTTTTTCCCATGTTTACCCTTTTAGAAGATTTTGGTTATTTACCTCGAGTAGCTTTTAATTTAGATTCCTTATTTAATAAATCTGGAGCGCACGGTAAACAGGCTTTAACCATGAGTATGGGATTTGGTTGTAATGCCGCGGGTGTAGTGGCGACTCGAATTATCGATAGTCCTAGGGAACGATTAATTGCTATTATTACTAATAACTTTTCTCTGTGTAATGGGCGTTGGCCGACTCAAATTTTAATTGCAACAATTTTTATTGGAGCCGTTGTACCAGAATCATTATCTAGCATTGCATCGTTATTAGCAGTAATCGGGATTGCTGTTCTAGGAATGGGATTTATGTTTGGTGTGTCTTGGGTGTTGTCTAATACCGTTTTAAAAGGTGAAGTGTCTACATTTAATTTAGAATTACCACCTTACCGTCCGCCACGTTTTTGGAAAACTATTTACACCTCGTTAATAGATAGAACTGCAATTGTATTGTGGAGAGCTATAGTTTTTGCAGCACCTGCTGGTGCAATTATATGGCTTATTTCTAATATTCATATTGGAGACGAGTCTATAGCTGCCTGGTTAGTTAATGGAATGGATGGTTTTGGATTCTTACTCGGATTAAATGGTGTTATTCTACTTGCATATATCGTTGCTATTCCCGCTAATGAAATTGTGATTCCAACTATTTTAATGCTGACGGTTATGGTTACTGGAATTGGTGGTGGAGAAGGTGCAGGAGTTATGTTCGAATTAGATTCTATAAATGCAACAGGCGATATTTTAAGAGCTGGAGGCTGGACCTTATTAACGGCTATAAATTTGATGCTATTTAGTTTGCTCCATAACCCGTGTAGTACAACCATTTATACTATTTATAAAGAAACGAATAGTGTTAAGTGGACTATCGTTGCTTCTATAATGCCGGTGATTTTAGGGTTTGTGGTTTGCTTCTTAGTAGCTCAAGTTTGGAGAATTGTTTTTTAAGTTGATAAAAAATGACAGATGAGGAAATTCGTCATAGAGTAAGTGCCGTGAAAAGTATTCAAGGCATGACGGTTAACGAAAGATTATACGCTACCGATTTAATGGCTGTATTTGATAAATCTAAAACCACTGATAAAGAATTGGCAAGACGAATTCTATTATTCCTGAAAGTTGATACTTTTTCAATTGATAAAATCTTGAACTAAAAAAAACACCACGAAATTCTCGTGGTGTTTTTTTAGTTTATAAAAGGTCCTCATGCCGAAGCCAATTCTCAATAACGAATGTTTTACAATTCGTAATTATCGTGAAGCTGAGGTTGTTTAATGTTGTATTATATATGTTGTTTAAGAACAACCGCAACCGTCACCATCAGAGCCACATGCTTTTTTAGACTTTCCTTTTTTCCAAAAGTATTTCTTGATAAAAAATGCGACTGCAATTCCTAAGGATGCAAAAACCAATATATTTTGAACGATTGTATTCATGAGTTTATAGTCGTTTTAATTACTGTTTACTTTCGATTATATTAAAACCTGATAGGCAATTAAAGCAGATACATAGGCTAAAATAGTCATAAATGCCAATTGGTAAGCCGGCCATTTCCAACTGTTGGTTTCTCGTTTTACAATGGCTAACGTACTCATACATTGCATGGCGAATGCGTAAAATAATAATAACGAAATTCCTGATGCAAAGTTAAAAAGTGGACCACCTAAAATAGGATTTACCTCTCCTGCCATTCTATTTTTAATCGTTTCTTCCTGGTCGTTACCTACACTGTAAATAGTGGCTAAAGTTCCTACAAATACTTCACGAGCGGCGAACGAACTTACAATTGCAATACCAATTTTCCAGTCGTAACCTAAAGGTCTAATTGCAGGTTCTATTGCGTGACCAGCAATACCGATATAAGAATGTTCTAGTTTATAAGAATCTATTTTATGATCTAAGTCGTCTTGAGATAAATTTTCTGAAGCATACTTTTCTGTCATAATGTTTTCAGCGTCATTAAATTTTTCACCAGGACCATAAGATGCTAAAAACCATAAAATAATAGATATAGCAAGTATGATTTTTCCGGCTCCGAATACAAACGATTTTGTTTTTTCAAGAACAGTTAAAGCAACATTTTTAAATAAAGGCATCTTGTAATTTGGCATTTCTACTACAAAAAACGTTTTGCTCTTAAGTTTCATCACGCGATCTAAAACGTAAGCGGCACAAACGGCTGTCGCAAATCCTAGTGCATATAATAACATTAAGGTTAGCGCTTGGTAGCCTAGACCTAAGAAAGTACCTTCAGGAATAACTAATGAAATAATAATTAGATACACCGGTAGTCTTGCTGCGCAGGTTGTAAATGGTGTAACAAGTATAGTAATTAATCGTTCTTTCCAACTTTCTATATTTCTGGTAGCCATTATTGCAGGAATAGCACAAGCAGTACCCGAAATTAAAGGCACAACACTTTTTCCGCTTAATCCGAAGCGACGCATAATCCGATCCATTAAAAAGACTACACGACTCATATATCCACTTTCTTCAAGTATGGAGATAAATAAAAATAAGAAGGCAATTTGTGGAATAAAAATAACCACACCACCTAAGCCTGGAATAATTCCCTCGGCCAATAAGTTTGTAAATACTCCGGCGGGAAGTTCGGTTTTAACCCATTCTCCTAAAGAAGCAAAAGACGAATCAATAAAATCCATTGGTATGCTGGACCAATCGTAAATGGCTTGGAAAATTAATAATAGTATAAAAAAGAAAATAACATAACCCCATACTTTATGCGTTAGAATACGATCTAATTTTGCGCGTAAATCTGTAGCTTGAGCTGGATCTATAGTTTGTCCTTGTTTAAGGATGTTATTTATAAACTGATAACGTTTTATGGTTTCCTTTTGCTGGAGTCGCTTTAAGTCTGTTTTACTCTTCGTTTTAAAATCGGCAACAGCATCAAACTCATTTCTGTCTGTTTTTCCAAAATTAACATCTTGAGTAATTACTAACCAAAGTTTGTATAGTAACTGATTAGGGAAAACCTGTTGTAAGCGGTCGAAATAAGGTTTGTCAATTTCTGAAGCATTAAGACAAGGTGTTGTAGATTGTTCCCTATAATTAAGAATAAGTTCTTTTAATTGGTCTATTCCTTGGTTTTTTCGTGTGCTAACAATCGCAATTTTAGTCTTTAATTTTTCCTCTAAATAAGGAATATCTAAAGAAATGCCACGGCGAGACATACGATCTGCCATGTTAATCACTAAAATAGTAGGGATTTCTAAATCTTTAATTTGCGTAAAAAGAAGCAGGTTTCGTTTTAAATTTTCGACATCGCTAACTACAATGGCGATATCAGGAAAGTCTTTATCTTTTTTGTTTAATAGTAATTCAATCACTACATTTTCATCTAACGACGATGCGTTTAGACTATAGGTTCCAGGTAAATCGATAATGTGCGCTTTTACCCCGCGAGGTAATTTGCAAATCCCTTCTTTTTTTTCGACTGTAATTCCTGGGTAATTCCCTACTTTTTGATGCAGGCCAGTAAGGGCATTAAATACCGATGTTTTCCCTGTATTCGGATTTCCTATTAAAGCAACATTAATTTGTTTACTCATGCGATAATTTTTCAATTAAAATAAGACTTGCAGTATCCTTTCTTATGGCTAAATGTGTGCCATTTATGTTAAGGTAAATAGGGTCTTTAAATGGCGCAAGTTGAACAAGTTCCACTTGATTGCCTGGAAGACAACCCATTTCCATTAATTTTAAAGGAATTTGATCGGATGAAACATCTGTAATTACAGCTGTTTCTCCACGTTTTAGATGTGCTAAAGTTGTCTGCAAACTTATTTAGATTGATTTTAAAGAAGCAAAAGTAAGGTAAAAAGTGATGCTAAAAAAATTGTGACACTAAAACTACTTTTTATATTCTCTTTTTAGAATTTCAATGTCCTTTAGTAGTTGTGTAATGGCCTCAGGATCTGTACCATCGTAAAAACCTCGAATTTGTTTTTTCTTATCGATAAGCATGAAGTTTTCGGTGTGAATCATATCATATTCATCGCCATCTCCAACTGTTTTTACGGCTAGATAGCTTTTTCTTGCTAATGCGTAAATTTGTTTTTTATCGCCTGTAACCAAATTCCATTTGGCATCATTAACCCCTTTTTTCAAGGCATATCTTTTTAATTGTGCAACGGTATCAATTTGTGGTGTTACGGTATGAGAGAGTAGCATAACGTCTTCATCATTTAAAATTTGGTTTTGAATATGTGCCATATGATCGGTCATAATCGGACAAATAGTTTGGCATGTTGTAAAAAAGAAATCCGCTACGTAAATTTTATCTTTATAATCGTCTTGGGTGATGGTTTTTCCATTCTGATTCGTCAGGCTAAAATCTGCTATTTTG
This sequence comes from Formosa undariae, assembly GCF_042427615.1. Lineage (NCBI taxonomy): Bacteria > Pseudomonadati > Bacteroidota > Flavobacteriia > Flavobacteriales > Flavobacteriaceae > Formosa > Formosa undariae. The sequence goes on from NZ_JBHMEZ010000010.1 coordinate 26,600, forward strand.
TGATATTTCCTAACATCGTAAAGGGTGCTATCTACTAGCTCTTGTTCTACTTGAGCAGGCTGGTAAATAGGAAGCGGTTTTTCAACATCTAAAATATTGTAAATAATAGATACAATAACTATTGAAATAATGGCAAAAACAATGGCGAAGTATTTGTAATCTTTAAAAAATGATAACATGGCGAAGTTTAAATCGTGAATGACACAAAAATACGAGTTAAATTAAGTTTATCGAAGCCCTTTATATGATAAATGCATGTTAAAAAAAGGGTGTTGTGTAGTTTATGTTTTTTTACGACTTTAAAAACCGTACTTTTGCGCGTTAAAATATAACCGTAAAAACTTCATGGAGTTTATAATTAAGATTTCACAATTTCTATTAAGCCTTTCCTTATTAATTGTATTACACGAGCTTGGGCATTTTATTCCAGCAAAACTATTTAAAACACGAGTAGAGAAATTCTATTTATTTTTCGATGTAAAATTTTCTCTTTTTAAAAAGAAAATTGGTGATACCGTTTATGGTATTGGTTGGTTGCCTTTAGGAGGATATGTGAAAATATCTGGAATGATAGACGAAAGTATGGACAAGGAGCAAATGGCCTTGCCTCCGCAACCTTGGGAATTTAGATCGAAACCAGCTTGGCAACGTCTAATTATTATGCTTGGTGGTGTAACGGTAAACTTTGTTCTGGCCGCATTAATTTATATGGTTATGGCATTTGCATATGGTGAAACCGATATTGCTACAGATAGTATTAAGGATGGATATTTTATAACAAATCCTATCCTTGAGAATATGGGGGCTAAAACAGGAGATAATGTTTTGGCAATTAATGGAGAAGCTGTAACAGGTTATAATGCCATGAGGCCGAAATTAATTGAAGCAAAAGAAATAACTATCGACCGTAATGGTGAAGAGTTTATATTAACTACGCCAGAAGATTTTCTAGGTCAATTAAGCACAGGTGAAGATCGTACGTTGTTTCAATTACGCACACCTTTTGTAGTGGCTCAAGTAGTAGATTCTTCGGCAAACAAGAGTGTTGATTTAAAAGAAGGTGATATTATAACGGCAGTAAATAATACCAAGTTAAAGTACTTTGATGAATTTGGACCTTTTTTAGAGTCGTTTAAAGGACAGACTGTAAGTGTAGATATTCTAAGAGATTTTGAACCGATTACAAGAGAACTTAAGGTTGATGAAGATGGTAAATTTGGAATTTATCCGTTCTCGGGAGCCAATGCAAAAACCTATGAAAAATTAGGATACTATAATGTCATTACTAAAACTTACGGACTAGGCGAAAGCATTGGTGTAGGAGCAATACGTTTTAAAGAACAGATTGTAGGTTATTGGGCACAGTTGGGAATGATTTTTAATCCAAATACAGGTGCATATAAAGGTGTAGGTGGTTTTAAAGCTATTTTCGATGTATTTCCTAGCACATGGAGTTGGGAAGCATTCTGGAGTATTACAGCCTTTTTATCGATTATGTTAGGGGTGCTTAACTTATTACCAATTCCAGCATTAGATGGTGGACATGTAATGTTCTTGTTGTACGAAATGATCTCTGGACGTAAGCCAAGCGATAAATTTTTAGAGTATGCGCAAATGGTTGGATTCTTCATTCTTATAGCATTAGTGCTGTTTGCGAACGGAAATGATGTCTTTAAAGCACTGTTTAAATAATTTTTTTAAATTTTTTTTCAAAAAGCTTTGTGCAATTGAAATAAAGTTCTATATTTGCACTCGCTAATGCAAAACACTCCTTCTTAGCTCAGTTGGTTAGAGCATCTGACTGTTAATCAGAGGGTCCTTGGTTCGAGCCCAAGAGAGGGAGCAAAGCTAGCTAAAAGCCTTACAGAAATGTAAGGCTTTTTTTATGCGTTATAGTTTCGTACTAGTTGTGTGGGGTGTCTTAGGGGTTTATGTGTTGTAGGCTCTAATAGTTCAGAACGAGAGAATATCTCAATATAATGGATTTTTGGTGTCTCTGCAGTGCCTCTCTTTCTGTTTCCTGTCTTCATCGTTTCTGCTTAAGTGCTGTTCGGTATTAAATCCTTTTCAATTAGAAATAATCGTTACTACTTATATTTTTATTCAATCCCTATAAGCGGACTACTAATCGTTCTTGGAATTGAATGAAAATCTATTAATCAGCATAAACTTTAGAGCTTCAGAAATGAATCACTATTGCTGGTGGTTTTAAATCGAGATGAATTAGATTTTAAAATCCTACTATTTTTTTAATATTCAAAATTGTGCTTAACTCATAAGAGGTGCTATTCACTTAATACTGTTCACTGTTAGTTGAAAACATAAAATTCGTATTCAACTAATGCGCAACTTTGTTTCATAATAACAATTTTAAATATATAAATTATGAAAAGAGTACAGTCAACATTTGGATTAGCGATGATTTTATTTTGTCTAACCTTTGTAAATCTTGCACAAGCGCAAGGAGGAAATGAGCAAAAAGAGCCGCCAACATATGCGAAGTTATTGGAAGAGATGGATGCTAACGAAGATGGTAAGCTTGCAGAGTCAGAACTAAAAGGACCATTGAAAAATGACTTCGCAAAAATCGATACAGATGAAGATGGTTTTATCTCGGAAGCGGAATTTAAAAAAGCTCCAAAACCAAAAGGTAGAAAGTAAAAGCGTTTGTGTGTTTCGAGACATGCTTAATAATGTAAGGGGCAATTGTCTGGGTTTTGTGTCTTTCGGTATAAATTTTAAAAGTTGGATTTAACTAAAATATGAAGTTGTTTAGAACCGTAAGAAGAAATCTAATAGTGTCCAATAATGTAAAAAAGTATCTGTTATATGCTTTGGGCGAGATTCTGTTAATTGTCGTAGGTATTTTAATTGCATGGAAGATTAATAATTTTAATGAATTAAGGAAGAATAAAATAATTCAAGAAAAGATATACGTAAGCTTGTACGAGGAGTTGCATACAAACTTAGGTGTTTTAAATACTTCTATTTTTCAGTATAAAAACAATACCACATCTTTACAGAACTCGCTTAATTATGTTGGTTTTAGTCCAGAAAGTTTAACGCAGGAGGCTAAAGATTTAATTGTTCGGGTAAAGTTTAAGAATACAAACTTGAGAAGTGAAGCTTTGAGTTCTGTGAACTTTACAGATAAGTTTCAGTTTTTGGAAAATGATACGGTAGCCGATTTAATAGCAGAATATCCATCTGAATTAAAACTTTTTGAAGAGCAAGAGCTGAAAATTAGATTTATTGTCGATAATAGATTGAAGCCAGTGTTGGAAGAGTATATTTCACTAAAAGATTTGCTTCCTGATAACAACGATAATTTTAATCAGATTAGAGCTTTTGGGCAAGAATCGAATTATATAGACTTGTTGAATAATAAAGAATATCAGAACAGTGTGATCGATCAGTTATTGCAAACTCAAATACAATTGAATACGGCTATAAACTTGCGGAACAAAACGGAAAAACTAGCTATTAAGTTGAAAGAAGAATTAGATGGTTAATTTATTTGTATTTTAGGTAGCGCATAGCATCCGCTTTATATAAATAATAGTTCTAAAATATATGTCAATATGAATACTCACATTTTTAAATCGCCGATTATCATTTTTACATTCTTTTGTTTTGGATTGGTTGGTTGTAATTTCTTTGCAAGTAATAATAAATCGGTCAAAGTAAAAGATGGTAATGTGATCGATGTAAACGCTTCTTATTTTTATACCGAAGGTGGAGCGATTACAATATCGACCGTGCCTTGCGAACTTTCTGATGGAACCAGTGCAGACTGCTATAAATTTGTTACAAAAAGTATTCCAGGCGATCATGCGATGGGACCATGGTGTCCAAGTAATATTTCAGATAGTGCAGAAGCTGGAGGGATTTGGTTAGAAGGCGGAGAGGTTTATGATGTAGATGGTGCATTCGTTAAGAATATGGCCGATTTTTACAACGATTCTAAATGGTTAATGTACGATGATAATGGAGATGTGTATATAACGGCGACTGAAGAAGATTGTGTTAATGCGGCAAATCCTAATGTAGGTGAAGAATATGAGAATTTTTGTGTAGAGTGTATGCCGTCTTATATTACCGATATTACACAATCGTGGTTAATTCCAATAACACCTGTGTCTCAGGATAGCGCGACATTATTTGCTAGAGGTCCTGGAGGTCGAGGAAATAGAGCGCCGTCTACACGTGGACTTGCCTTAAATGGTATCGAGTTTTCTGCGCCGGCACCAACAAATAGTATTTTGAGTGCTTATACACTTGCTCCGTTCGATGATGCTGGTGGACATATAAATGTACATCAGGGTTATCATTACCATGCAGCTACAGGATTTAGTACAAAAGTTGAACAGGAAGATGGGCATGCTGCTTTAATAGGTTACGCGTTGGATGGCTTTGGGATTTATGAATTGGAAGATGCTAATAATGCATTGCCGAAAGACTTAGATGATTTGCGTGGGCATACCGATGAGGCAAGAGGGTATCATTATCATGTTGATGCTGCTGGGAGTAATAACTTTATTAACGGGCTAAAAGGAGCATATGCGATTTAAGAGTAAAAAAGCAGTGTGGTTACTCTTAATTGTCTTTCTTGGATTCTCATTATCGGCTTTTGCGCATTCTCCAACAAATTCGACTACCGTTTTGGTGGAAGGTAAAGATGGAAAATGGATGTTGCAAATACGCGCAGCGCTTACAGCTTTCGAAACGGAAGTAGATACGCGATTTTCTGTAGACAGTTATAAAACGCCAGAAGAGTTTAAAGAGAGGGTTGTTCAATTTTTAACGGATGATATTGTCATTGCTTTTGATGGTGTGGTTTCGGCTTTAAAACATCCAAATGTAAAGCTGGGGCATGAGACTATTGTGGTATTCAAATTTGAAGTTCCAGATGATTTTGAAACCCTAAGTATTCAAAATTCTGGCTTTAGTAATATATATAGGAGTAAGAATACTATGTTAGTGGTTAGAGAGGGATTCGATAAGGCTAACTTCGTTTTAGATAAGGCTAATAATTTTAAAGTAGAGCTTGCGGTTGAAGGGAATCAGTTCAGTCAGATTGAACAGAATTCAAGTCGGTCTTCTTTACTATTATATATAGGAGGGCTTGTTGTATTGGTTATAGGGATTTTTAGTATTCGAAAAATGAAGATGAAGTCGTCTACCTAGGTCGGAAATAGTATTAAGTAAACAATAAGATCATAATTATAGCCGAAGCAATATGTCTAGATATATCGCTTCGGCCTTTTTTATAGCAATACTGGGTGAATAGAATCTGCTGAAGTATCAATCTTTGATCTGTTTGTATTGTTGTATAAGACACATGTTTTATATGTGTTCCTATAAAATGTAAGGTGTGTGCAATCATACCTTATATATGAATGTAAAATAATAGTTCTACTTATATGATAGGATGAGATGTATGTTGGTTATGGAAATGTGGTGTGCGCTCCTTATATATAGGAGGGCTAATATGTATTATAACGTAGGGATAGAGTAAGGTATTCCAAGCAGTGGAGGTTTTTAAAGTATTAGGTAGATTTATTTTCACTTCTAACGCGCTGACAGGTTACAACTTGAGATTTATTTCAGAATAAACCTCAGAAACATTAGTTAGATAAGAATAAAAGGGTGTATCTTTGCACCCGCTTAGCGACGCAACTACGGTAGTTTAGTAAAGCAAAACGTTCATTAACAGAGTTTTATTTATCGGATTTAGTTTAAATTAAAAAAGATAAAAAAAAGGCTTGTTAGTAAATAAAAAGGTTGTATGTTTGCAGCCGCTAAAAACGGCAACGTTTTTAGAAAGAAAGTTCTTTACAAGTTGTTTTAATGGGGTTAGAAACGTTGCAAAACGGATCTAAAAAAAAACTTCAAATAAACATTGTGAGATTAAAAAAAGGGTTTTATATTTGCACCCGCTTAACGAGGTAACGAGTTAAGAGACAAAAGAGAAATAAGTTCATTAACATATTGAATTGACAGCGTAGATAATAACTGGAAACGGTTATTATCAACAAAAAAGAATAAACCATTTTGAGTACCAAATTTA
>NZ_JBHMEZ010000011.1:0-532799 GCF_042427615.1 Formosa undariae
TTATAGTAATATAGAGGACATGTACTTGCAAAAGTACCGAGGGGAGCATTGTTTTTTTATTAAGTTAAAAAGAGTTATTATAAAAGTATTTATGTAGAAGACCATCAGGGTCCTTTTTCAATATGTTAAGATATTTGCGCAGTTGCGCGGTTGATTAGACTGTATTAATTACATCTAACGATCAACAATTTAAGGTGATTATTGCGATAGGGCTCACCTCTTACCATTCCGAACAGAGAAGTTAAGCCTATTAGCGCCGATGGTACTGCATTTGTGGGAGAGTAGGACGTTGCCTTTTTTAAATCTAAATCCTCAATACTTTTGTATTGAGGATTTTTTTTGCTTTATACTTTTTTGAGAGTATAATACAGCTAAATCTCAGTGGAATTATACAGGTTGACAATTGAAATAGAATTTAACGTTTGTTAAAAAAGAAATGCCTTGAATTTATCATTAGAACTTCCTTTCTGTATTTTTTGTAAAATGCTAAATAAATACGTTTTTGTAGGATGTTCGAGCGGATTCTAGAACAGCACGGTATTTTGTTATCCCCATTTTGTTTCTACGTATTATCTTAATGCCTTTATCAACCTTCAATTTGTAGTCTTCTTAGTTGTCTTCGATTTGTTTCTTTTATAAACCAAGAACATCATTGTAGAATGATAAATTACTATTCCTGGATTTTTTGACTTCACATTAAGGTGTTTAATCACCGTTCTACTAAAAGTAATATACTAGTGTATTTTATTGGTTTTAATTAAAATAAACGCATTTAAAAGTGTTTGTTTTTTGTATACCATTTTATTCTTTTTATATGGTACAATCTTAACCTTCTATCCGTTCTTCAATAAAGCGAATTGTAATGATTTGGCGAAATAGTTTTATGGTAATGATAACGATAAAAAGAATTTTACATTTATTTTCATAAGCTAACAAATGTCATATAAAGTAAAGCGAGTAAGATATATCTTTGAAATGTGTTTTTTAGGAATCGATTAACCTAAAATAATTGACAATTTTTTGATTACTATTTTTTTTTAACCTTCAGCTTGTTAATTGTATTAAGCTGAAGGTTTTTTTGTGCCTTTAATTCATCTTAATTAAACTACAGTATAAGAATCATTTAGTAGGGTGGCATTCTCAATAGTTGTGTGTGAATTGATAGATAATTTGATCTTTGTAAAATAGAAACCCATAGAATTTATCATTAGACGTTCTTAAACTATGGCTATCAGAGTTGCTTGTAACCATTTACATTTGCAAATCACAATATGAATCAAAGCAATGTTAAATTGTTTATAGATTATCATAGGAGAGAACTTAAAAATGTAGATTTTTTCTCTTCTGAAATAAACTACATAAATGTAAAACACAATAATTTGTCTTGATCCTTAATAGGTTCATTTTACAGGGATACTATAACTAATTTAAAAGATCAAGAGCAAACTTATAAAGGGGGCAATAAAAATTTAATTGGCTTATCTAGTTGTCTTACTTTATTGACTAAGAGAAATCTCATTGCTTGCTTTATAAAGTGTATCCTGAAACTATAAATTAATTTTGAAACGTTCGATAAAAACGTAAAGGCTATCAAAAATTGATAGCCTTTATAAACAATTAAGTCAATGAAGAGATTAGAATGTAAATGCTATTTTTCCGCGAATATAAAATGGTGTTCCTGGTGTAAAGTGAATTTCATCTACTGATGCTTGTTCATCAAATAATCTGCTTTCTGTCGCAAATTGAGTTTCGTTCCATTCCGTGTCAAACAAATTTTCAACTATTATACTGTATGTCCATTTATTCCACGTGTAATTCACATTAAAATCTGTTACAAAATAACCTGATGCCACTATAGAATCATCTTCGTTTGCCGGTCTATCGTCTATATATCTGTAATTTAATCCGCCAGAAAATCTTCCTAAATTATCTACTAATAGTCCTCCTGCCGATGTTAAATCAGGTGCTAATGGTATGTAGTTTTCTCCATTAGGGTCATCTACACTTCTTCCATGCGAGTAATTTATATCGGCGTATAAATAGAGCCAATCTAAAGCTTGGTATCTTGCACCCAAATCTACACCTAAACGCTGTGTTCTTCCACTTGGTTCAACAATCGCCGCATCACCGACATACACAAATTCTTGTTCAAGAAATAAATACCATAAACTTGCATTTAAAGCTAATTTGTCTGTTGGTTTTAAAAGGGTTCCCAAATCTGCTCCGTAGGCTGCAGGTAGAATGGATTCTCCGTTGTTTGCTACTACCACTCTCGTATCATTGGAATGAAAGCCCATACCTGCTTTTAAAAATAATTGGACAGTATTGTTTACAGAATAAATAGTATTCATTTTAGGACTTATACGCATTTTTGTTTCGGCTTTATCGCTATACGTTTCAGATAGTTTGTCTTCATATTGAAACTTGAAATAATCTATTCGTGCCGAAGGATTAAATGTCCATTTTCCTGTCTTAAATTCGGTATTCAAAAATGCATAGGTATTTACCTCATCGATGTCACCTAATGCTTTGTAATCTAGAATCGTTTTTCTGTTTAAAGTATGGGATAATTCAACATCGTCTACATTATCATATCTAAATCCAACTCCCGCTTGGTACTTAAACATTGTGTTTTCTCCTAATTCTATATTTCTATGCTCGTAAACGGTATTGGCGCCAGTTGTTATTCTTTCTTCAAATTGTCTAATCTGATCTCCATTTATAGGGTCGTCTAAGAAAAATGTGAAATTAGAAAACAATTCAAAATTGTATTGCGAAATATAGGCGGTAGTTTTAAAAGACTTATCGTCGTCTATTACTTTGGTATGGTTTAATAATAAATTTGTTCTGCTGGTTTCTCCGCCTTCGGTATCGTCTATCGAACCAAACCGATCAATACTACCATTATCTATTGCACGTTGCGGAATTTGACCAGAAGCATCCCATTTGCTTTGAAAATGTGAAGCAGTTAAATTCAATTCTTGATCGCCCGCTAATTTATAATTATAACGTGCTAAAATATTTATTCGACTAAAATTTTGAGGCGAATCGAATGGGCCGTCAGTAAGTGATAATTCAGAAGCAATGTAAGCGCTACTTTTTTCCGTATCTACTACATTAAACATTCCCATAATACGGTTAGTATTAAACTGCCCAGCTTCTAAGGATATATAATTATTATCAATCGATTTTTTAAGTCCTAAACCAACATAACCCGCAGTTGCAAAATTACCTTGATCTGCATAATATGGACCTTTTCCGAAGTTAATATTATCTATGGTTTCAGGAATTACAAAGTGTAAATCTGAATACCCTTGACCATGGGCGTGAGACACCATATTTACCGGTAATCCATCGACTGTTAAATTAACATCGGTACCATGATCAATATCGAAACCTCTTAGGAATATTTGTTCTGCCTTTCCTCCACCTGCGTGCTGACCAATAATTAATCCTGGTACTTTTCTTAAAATTTCTTGAGATGATTTTACTGGACTTGATTGCACATCTACATCAACAAATTTGCTAAATGCATTTATTTCTGCTACCAATCTTACTTGATTTAATGAAATATTAGCATCTTTTAAAGTGATTGTAATTGGAGTGTTTAAATTGTCCTTAGTGACACGAATAGTTTTTGGTTCGTAACCTAAACGGGATACATATATGGTATCGTTTACTTTCGTTTTGTTTATAGAAAACCCTCCTGTTGTCGAAGAATGTGTATGTATTTGTGTCGTTTTGTTAAATATGCTTACTTCTTCTACAGGGGTGTTTTCTGTATTAATTATTTTTCCAGTGACTTGTTGTGCATAGGTTAAATACGAAAGCAGTATAACTGCTACTGTTAAAATATGTTTCATTATTTCATAATTTGGTTGTCCTCTAACTAAAGAGTAATTAATATTTGGCTGTAGTCAATATATCGGCATTTTTTAAGATTAAAACGCACCAGATTTTAGACGGTTTACAAATACTTACGCAAATTTTATCATGAAGGTTTTAAATTGAGTGAAATAAATTATGAAAATTGTTGAGCGGCATTTAAATTGTGGGTAAGTTATTATAGTAATATAAGAAAAAAGGATATTACTATTTTCAGAACGGGTAGATGTCAAGTCAAAATTTAAAGAGCATTGCGATCTTAATATATGCTTATTAGTTCCGTATTAAAGCGGAAGATGTAACATAATGCTATAACCAAAATGTAACACCGAAATAGTATTGATTTTAAGTTTTAACTGAGTTTCAAAATAAAAAGAATTCGAATATTGAAAATACCGATTAATTAGAGTTTAGATTCTTATTCTGGAGTGATAATTAATTGTCTGTTTAAACTGAAAAGTATAAAATATAGAAAAGTGATATTACCGAAACAAATATCCAAAGTGTGGTCGCAAATGCCATGGGTTTCCATCCCGTTGTTTTTAAATCTGAAACTGACATTGTAGTCCCTACTAAAAATAAAGTTACTACTAATAAATGTTTGGATATAGAAACAAAAGATGTGGTTAATGTTTCTGGTAAAAGATTGGCACTATGAATTAAAATAGCCGCAATAAACAAGATGATAAACATTGGAAATTTTATTTTCTGACCACTATTTTTGAATAAAAACATAGATACGATAGACATTGGTATAATCCATAAAGTTCTAGACAATTTTACCGTAGTTGCAATTTTTAAAGCTTCTTCTCCATAAGTAAGTGCAGCACCAACCACAGAGCTGGTATCGTGAATCGCTACGGCGCACCATAAACCAAATTGATGCTGATTTAATCCAATATAATGTCCCAAGTAAGGAAAGATAACTAGAGCAATAGCATTTAAAAAGAAGACGACCCCAAGTGCCATAGTTATGGTTTTTGTGTCTGCTTTAATAATGGGTGAGATGGCCGCAATGGCGCTACCTCCACAAATTGAAGTTCCTGAAGTTATAAGATGCCCGAGGGATTTATCTAAATGCAAATATCTTGATAAAATTAAGCCGAAACTCACGGTTAAAAACACACAAAATAAAGTCAGTCCGAAACTAGAAATACTGGTTTGTATAGTTTCTACAATAGACATTCCAAACCCCAATCCTATTACCGCTATCTTTAATAAAAAATTGATACTTTTCTGACTCTCTTGTAAAAACGGATGTTTAAAAAATAAAGTAAAAATGAATCCTAATCCGAGTGCCATCGGGCTCGAAATTTGCCCGGCTAACGCAAGTGCGATAACTGCAAAAAAATAGATTTTAGATAGATGCATTTTCATTGTGTCTTAATTTGAAACAAAGATACAATGAGGTTATGCTTTTTTAAAGATGAAAAAAGTTATAGGTAATAACTTTTAGTTATGATTAAGTTTTATAAGTTTTTCAAAAAAGTCTTTTGTTTTTGACTGAAATCCCTGGCGTGATACAAAATAAAACCATCTTTCGAAATTAAAATTCTGAATATCGATTATTTTCAATTTGTTATTTAGTAAATCGTCGCTAACAGAATGAATAGAGAGTAAAGCATAACTTTTAGAATGGTATAAATAATTTTTAATTGCAATTGTACTATGTAAAGTGACATGCGATTTTAAGTGCTTAATACCGTATTCGGTTAATTTTTTATAGATAATTTCCCGTGTTCCAGAACCATGTTCACGTTCTACCATTGGTAAGTTTTCTAAATCGCTTAGTTGTAAGACGCCGGTTTTAAATTTAGGGTTATTAACATGTGTTACTAGTACAATTTCATCTTTTATAAATTTCTCGTATTGTAATTGTTTGTTGTTACTACTTCCTTCTATAATACCAAAATCTAATTGCAAACTAGTAATTAAATGTTCAATGTGTTCGGTGTTTCCACTTATTAATTGAACGCTTGTATTGGGTGTGTTTTTTTCGGATTTAGCTAAAATTTGTGGAAGAATAAAATCTGCTAAAGTAGTACTTGCTCCAAATTTTATTAGCTTTTGTTCGTTTTGGTCTAGTGTTAAAAAATGATTGTCTAATTCGGCATGAAGCGCAAGAATTTTTTCAGTATATTCTAAGAAATCAAGTCCGTCGGGAGTCAGTTCAATATTATTTCCCAACCGAATAAAAAAGGTTTTTTTATAGGTATCCTCTAGTGTACGTATGGTTTTCGAGACGGCTGGTTGCGATAAATTTAAAATTTCGGCAGATTTTGTAAAGCTTAGATTTAAAGCGACTTCTTTGAATATTTTAAATTTAACTTTCATAAGCGTATTATAGGTTTTATAATGTAATCATTGGCATTCAAATTAGCTTGAAAAGCAAAAATCGATTTGAAATATATCCAAATCGATTTTGTATTCTTACTATTTTAGAATCTAAAATTACATGGTTTCAAGACTTTTAAAACTTTCAATTTGAGTTGCTTGAATTACGTTGTCTAGGTTGCTAGTATCTATGCCGTTAATGTAATCGGCAGGAACAATAACAACTCTAAAAAATTGATTTTGTGTATAACTACTATCCAATGTATTAAGATCGATATCAGAAGTTAAGAAAATTCTATAATCTACATCAGTAAAATCATAGTTATAAGTTAGCATTCCTCCACCAGTTAGGTATTCTGTTTGTGGAACTAGTCTCCAAATTTCTTGACCATCTACAGTCTCCCAAGATATATATACTAAAACGACGTCCGAGGACACTATGTCAAATCCATAGTCTTCTTGAATTTGGAAGGCATTAGCTGAATTAAAATCACGTTCAATTTCAAAAGCAACTCCAACGTCTCCGTCGACTCCATCGCGTCCTGCAGGTCCTTGATCTCCTTCACAAGATGTAAATACTAAAGCTAAACAAAATAGGGCTATTATATGTTTCATAAATTCAATTTTTTTGGACGATAATCTCGTCATTTTAATTTAAAATTAAGATTAATTAATCGAAAAGGCAACTAATTGTGATTTTTTGGGAATTTTTTATTTCAGTAATAAATTTTTAAAACATGAATATCTGGATCTTGGAAATTGGTAATTAAAGCTGTTGTATTAAAATAAATATTAGTTAGTATACAAGCATTTTACTTGGCATGCTGTTTGTCTTTTTAAGTTCTAATTTTACTGTTTCTAAGGTACGGATTCTGTAATAAATGTACGGCAAAGGGTCGCAGCTTTTTGGTTAATAATTCATTAAGTATGGTAGTTGTCGTTATGCGGATGTAACATGTTTACCATCTAAAAAATAGATATACTTAAAAATGAAATTGCAAATACTGTAGGTAACTTGGTCTTATTATTATATGTAAATAGTTTACAGGAAAAGGTCCGCTATAAAAGAGAAATAATAAGAATTAATTGTATTTTAATAAAGTAAAAAAAAATTAAAAGATGATTTTAATAAGCATCGACATATATTTGTTAGAATATAAATTTAATTAGGGAACTTAAGTGTCCTATATTTTTGTTTAATAATTCATTTGATTGAAATTTTATATAGTCATTACCAATGAGAAAATTTACTATTATACTATTGTGTTTAGGCCTTTGGGCATGTAATTCGTCTGAAAAAGAACAGAAACAAGTGGTCGAAGAAGAAGTGTCTCCCTTTGTTTTTAAAGACGATATTGAAAAATTAGAATATACCGATTATGTTTTAGATAATAAGGCGGAATCGGATATCGAATCTTGGGATAAGTTTAAAGAACTGGAAGGTATTATATTACAATTAAAAGCTGGAGATGTTTCTTATTTTCAAGGCACGTCTAAAGCTATCGAAACTTTATCGAAGGAGGTTTTGGAAGGTATTCCAGAAGTTGTCAATACACCATCAATACAAGCACGCTTTTTAAGTTTAGAAACTAAAATGCTTAAATTACAAAGTGTTTTAAGTTTACGCAATATTCCGAAACCGGAACAATTACAAAATGTAAAAGAAACCTTGATTGCATATTCGAATTTAAATCTTCAAATCAATAAAAAATACGAGAAAGATTCTCAAAATATAGAAAAACCATGAGCGACTTAAAACATGTTTTAGTCTCGATGATTCTGGTCTTTTTTGTGGTGGTGAATACCAATGCTCAGGATCTGAAGTCAGAAAAAATTCGTCATCAGAATAATACAGAGCAGGCCATAGGTATAAACTTAGATGCTTGGCATAAAGCAGCAGCCGAAGCTAATTTTAATTCTTATTTTAAATTAATGACTACCGATGCCGTTTTTATAGGAACAGACGCAAGTGAACATTGGGATCTTGATGCTTTTAAAGCGTATAGTAAACCGCATTTCGATAGGGGAAGTGCGTGGACTTTTACTGTTTTAGAACGACATGTTTATCAGTATAATGCAAAAGTCGCTTGGTTCGATGAGTTGTTACAGACTCAAATGGGAGTATGTCGCGGATCGGGAGTTATGAAACTTGAAGATGGAACTTGGAAAGTTGCGCATTATGTGCTTTCTGCGACCATTCCAAACGAAAAAATGAATGCTGTTATTCCTTTAAAGGAAACCGAAGATTCTATTATCATTAAATCGTTTACCGAATAATTTTTTGAACTCAACTGCAGCTCTATGAAGTATTTCTATTTTCTTTTCATCTTATTTTTTCTGTCATTCTCATCGTATGCTCAAGATTCTGAAGAGGACAAACAAGAAATGACTAGTGCAGAGAAGAACGTTAAAACTGTAATTATTCCGACCATTACATATAATAATAGTTTTGGAACCATGTTTGGTGCTATGGCATCTGGTTTTTATAAACTGAAAGCTAGCGACACAATTTCTCCTATATCTAAATCTATGGTTATAGGTACTTATAGTACAAATAAAACATGGATGGCTATTATGCCAAACACATTTTATTTTAATGAAGATAAACAGCGTGCAAAATTTGTATTGGGAGTCGGGTCTGTTAATTTTCAAACCTATTTAGATTGGGGTGATTTTTTAGAATTTTTACCTGATGATATTTTTAACTCCATAGACCCTGAGGGTAAATTTGTCGGATATAATAATGCGTTTCAATTTGCATTTGCAGAGTTCATAACCGAAGTGTATAAGAAATTATATATCGGAGGGCATTTGCTGTACTCTCATAATCTTACAGATTTTGATATCCCTTTGAAAGCAGATGAAGAAAATAATCTATTTGGTTTTGGTTTAGCATCGGTTTATGATACACGGGATAACCAAATGCGCCCTTTAAGTGGGATGAATGCAAAACTGAGCACCATGCATTTTCTAACAGGATTAGGAAGTAGTGCAAATTATTCGAATGTTAATATGGAGTACAACAAGTATTACCCAATACAGGATACAAATACCATGTTGTTAAGAGGCTATGCTCAAATAGCAATTGGAGACGTACCTTTTTCAGGACAGAATGTTGTTGGTCGGGACGATTTAAGAGGGTATTCTAATGGTAAATTTAGAGCAGATCAGGTTTACGATGTGCAAACGGAGTATAGACATGCTTTAAATAAAAAATGGGGTTATGTTGCTTTCGCCGGTGTTGCAACTGCAATTAACACAGCTAGCGATATCAGTTTAGATAATACGTTGCCCGCTATGGGGGCAGGCGTACGGTATTTGGCTATCCCAAAAGCGAATATTAATATTGGCTTCGATGCGGCGGTTGGCCGAGACGATTGGGGTGTTTATTTTAGAATTGGTGAAGCATTTACGAGATAGACTGTCCTTGTATTTCTTTTGTGATTTTATTGTCATTTAAGGTTAATATTGCTATATGTTTAAAATTAAGTTAGGTTAATTGCTTATTGTTCAGTATATTTAAGATTAATCTAAAAATTTTTCATTATGGGTATTAAGAGTTTTGTAGGAGCCAGGAAGAAACAAAATCAGGTAATAGAGCATGTTTCTGTAAGAGTTTGTGATTATATGAGCCGAGATTTAATAACATTTAAACCAGAAGAATTGGTAGAAGATGTTATTGACAAATTAATTTCAAATAGAATTTCTGGAGGTCCAGTAGTTAATGATAATTTTGAACTTATCGGAATTATTTCTGAAGGAGATTGTCTGAAACAAATTAGTGATAGCAGATATTATAATATGCCAATGGAACAACACAAAGTGGAAACACGTATGATTAGAGATGTTGAAACTATAGATGGTAATATGAATATCTTTGATGCTGCTAATAAGTTTTTAGAGTCTAAACGTCGACGTTTTCCTATAGTTATAGATGGTAAATTAGCTGGGCAAATCAGTCAGAAAGATATTTTAAAGGCAGCACTTACATTAAAAGGTCATAATTGGAAATAAATAGAGGTTTTTAACTGTCTCTTTTTACTAGTGCATAATAATCGCCTTCTAGAGGTAAATACCCTTGATTATATATAAAGTAGTACGTTGTTCCTGCTTTTGTAATATATATACTTGTAAACAAATTAAAATCGAACCCTAAATTAAGTAGCTTTAATTTAGTGGTTTTTGTTTTTTGTTCTGGATTTAAGGTTTCTAAAATCCGCCAATTTTTACGTAATTTATTATTTGTATTTCTAATTAAATTTTTAGAATCCTTGTTAATCTGGTTGTTATAGGCATTTCTGCAGTAATCGTTACAAAACTTTTTGTCCGATCTTCCTATAATTTTTTCACCACATTCTAAACAAGATTTATCCATTTTTATAATTTAAAACATTTTAGATACACCGACAGCTAATACCCAAGAGTCGTATGCATCAAAACGGACATCATAACCTACAGCGGCACCAAGCTCGAAGGCATTAGGTAATTCTAAACTGTATTCTACTTCGCCTCGTATTAAAAATAAGTCCTCTTCTTTAGCAAATTCTTCTCCTACACCCAGCATAAAGGTAAAGTGTTCTCCGGGTTTGTAAGCAGCCATTAAAGCAGGGGCAATAGGTAATTCACGCTCTAAAATTTCAATTTCCCCATCTTCACCTTCTTCATGTACTTCATAAGTTTCCAAGATAAAATCGGTGTGAAGACCAATTCCCCAGGTTTTATTTATCCAATAGTTGTAGTTTAAACTAACCATGGGAACAACAAGCCATTTTTTTCCTTCAGAATGACTGCCTTGATAAATATGGGCATGTCCAATCATGGCTCCAATTTGATGACGATGAAAGTGTTCTCCTTCTTCATGTTCTAATTCTGTAGCATGCTCTGTTTCATGTTCTTGTGCATAGCTTGTATACGTCGCTAGTTGAAGTAGAATTAAAAAAAGCAGAATGTTTTTCATGGTTGGTTTATTTTGGAATAAAGTTAAATAATAATTATATGAGTCGTTTATATTTTCAAATAATTTTTTGAAAAAATTGACTACCTATTTAATGAATTTATATCCATTTACAAACGACTACAATCGGATGTAAATGAGTTTAAATAGTTATAAACCGACTGTTATTTAAGCATCATTGCATCTTTGTAACGTCTTAAAACACTAAGGCAAATAGTAATTGTTTAACATAAAAATTTATAATTATGAGCACACTTAGAAACAAAGTACAGTTGATTGGAAACTTAGGAAACGATCCAGAAATTATTAATTTAGAATCAGGGACCATGCTAGCGAAATTCTCTATAGCAACTAACGAAAGTTATAAAAATAAAGCAGGAGAAAAAGTAACAGATACGCAATGGCACAATGTTGTCGCTTGGGGGCCAACAGCTAAATTGGTAGAGAACTATTTAACTAAAGGAAAAGAGGTGGCTATAGAAGGGAAATTAACTTCTAGAAGCTATGATACCAAAGAAGGAGATAAGCGATTTATTACAGAAGTTGTTTGTAATGAAATCGTGATGATGGGAAAATAAAAGGAATAAAACAAGAGGATGATCCCTTTAAAATCATCCTCTTGTTTTATTTTATATTGCTCTTTTTCTTTTTTTTGCGTTTTTCACGAAAAATTTGAAACAACATATATATAGTAAATAAAATAAGGATAGGTAAAATGATAACGAGGTCTATTCTTTTAAAAACATAATCTTGAGCGTTAGCCCAATTCATTACCAGTATTTCCCAAATAATAAAAAGAAGCCAACACACTCCTAATATCATTTTTGATGATTTTTTTTTCATGACTTATATTTTATATAATTCTATTTCTATTCTTTTAAAGCAATCATTCGCGTGATGCGTATTTTAATAAAAAAACCTATTACTTCACTACTTGTCTTCATTCTTAATTTCATTGTATGTCTTTAAAAACCGCAATGCCTATTGAAATAACAATGAATGTAAACCAATATAAAGAATAGAGCATTTTATATATTAAAATAGACCTATAAATTGCTTTAATTTAAATTTACACAAAATTTGTATAACTATGATAGGCTTTTGGCTAACCTTTAGTATTTTTATGAAAAATAAAGAAGTTAAAACCATGTCAGTACAACCAAAATTAACTCGATTTAACCAGAATGTATTATCTAAGTATCAGATATACAATAGTATTTTCATGACGTTGCCGTTTGATTCTATTACAAAAACGGGTGTGTTATTACCCCTTTTTCACGAAACTTGCGAAAAAGGATTTCAAAATGGTGATAATCCCTCTATGATTGTAGAATCGTTTTTTGAAAAATATCAAGCGAGACGCTCAGACGAAAGTCAAATAAATTTATTATTCAGATTTATCCAATATATAGAAAGACAAGTTGTTTTATTTGACGCTATTGAAGATGCCGCTTTCCCCGTAGTAAACAATATGGATGGAATTGGAACGCTTCGAAGCTTAAAAGAAACAGCGAATTCAGAAAATAAAACAGAACTTTTAAGACAATATCTTGAAGAGTTTAAAGTACGAATTGTACTTACGGCTCACCCAACACAGTTTTATCCAGGTTCTGTATTAGGAATTATTACCGATTTAACAGCTGCAATTCAAGAAAACGATCTATTATTAATAAACGATTTATTAGCGCAGTTAGGTAAAACGCCATTCTTTAAGCATAAAAAACCATCGCCTTACGATGAAGCTATAAGCTTAATTTGGTACCTAGAGAATGTGTTTTATTATTCTTTTGGGTCTATTTACGATTATATCCAGCAAAATATTTTTGATAATAAAGAAATCGATAACGATATTTTAAACATCGGATTCTGGCCAGGAGGAGACCGTGATGGTAACCCATTTGTAACGCCAGAAATTACGCTTAAAGTGTCTGAACGTTTAAAGCAAGCTATTTTAAAGAGTTACTATACTGATGCACGTAAATTAAAACGTAAATTAACGTTTAAAGGTGTTGAAGAACGTATTTCTTTTATCGAAGAAAAATTATACAAACAGATGATTGATACGTCAGGTGAATCTTTTATCACTTTAGACGAATTAAACTCTGAATTAGAAGCTATTATTGAAACTTTAGCTGAAAAACATCAATCGCTTTATGTGACTGAAGTTAAAAGCTTCATGAATAAAATTAAATTATTCGGATTCCATTTTGCGTCTTTAGATATCAGACAAGATAGTCGTGCGCACGATCAGGTCTTTACAGATATGGTTGAAGCTGTTATCGCTTCTGGAAGTGATATTTTCCCTAAAGATTATAATCAGCTTTCAGAAAAAGAACAAGTTGCTATTTTATCTAAAGTTGAAGGTTCAGTAGATATGTCAATTTTCGAAGGAGAAGATGTATTAAAAACCTTAAACTCTATGGTTGCGATTAAACATATCCAAGATCATAATGGAGAAAAAGCAGCGAATCGTTATATCATTAGTAACAACCAAACGACATTAAACGTTATGCAGTTGTATGCCATGTTAAAGCTTGTGGCTTTCCATGATAAATTAACTGTAGATATCGGACCGTTATTTGAGACCATTACAGATTTAGAGAATGCACATACCGTTATGGAGGAGTTATACACAAATCCTGCTTATAGTGCACATTTAAAAGCTAGAGGAAATAGACAAACCATTATGTTAGGTTTCTCTGATGGGACAAAAGATGGTGGATATTTAATGGCAAACTGGGCTATTTTTAAAGCCAAAGAACGTTTAACCGAAATCTCTAGAAAATACGATGTTACCGTATTATTCTTTGACGGACGTGGAGGACCTCCTGCTCGTGGTGGTGGAAAAACACACCAATTTTATGCCTCTTTAGGACCAACAATTGAAGACAAAGAAGTACAGCTTACAATACAAGGACAAACAATTAGTTCTAATTTCGGGACTTTAGATTCGTCTCAATATAACTTAGAACAATTAATAAGTTCAGGAATCCATAATCGATTAAACGATACAAATGCTGCGATGTCCGCAGATAATACAGTCGTGATGAATGACTTGGCCGAAATTAGTTTTAAAACATACGTAGATTTTAAAAATCATAAGATGTTTGTACCGTATTTAGAGCGTATGAGTACCTTAAAATACTATGCAAAAACAAATATTGGTAGTCGTCCATCTAAACGCGGAAAGTCGGATGCGTTAGTTTTCGAAGACTTAAGAGCCATTCCTTTTGTTGGATCTTGGAGTCAGTTAAAACAAAATGTACCAGGATTCTTCGGTGTGGGAACAGCATTAAAGAAGTATGATGATGCAGGTGAATTTGATAAAGTAAAAGCCCTTTACAATTCGTCAAGTTTCTTTAAAACTTTAATCGAAAACAGTATGATGTCATTATCTAAATCCTTTTTCGATTTAACCAAATACATGTCAGACGATCCTGAATTTGGTGAATTTTGGAACATTATTCACGACGAATACCTTATTACAAAAGAACTATTATTAAAGCTTACAGGATATAACGTATTGATGGAAGACGAGCCAGCAGGTAAGGCGTCTATCGATTTAAGAGAGTCAATGGTATTACCATTGCTAACAATCCAACAATTTGCTTTAAGAAAAATTCAAGAGTTAGAAAAAGCTGAAGTAAGAGACGAAGAACAAATTAAAATTTACGAGAATTTAGTAACACGTTCTTTATTCGGAAACATAAATGCGAGTCGAAATTCGGCTTAAAAGTAAAGATTATGCCTTCTAAAGGTATTCCAAATTAGTAAACAAAAAGGTAGCAATTTTAAATTGTTACCTTTTTTTTATTCCATGGAGTATTTTTTTAAATGGAATTTAATTGGTTTATAATCAAGTGTTTGTTTGTGGATTTAGCGGGGTTAGAAATACCAGCCAATCTCAAAGTAATCCCCTTAAAACAGCTTATTATAGCATATATGGCTATATCTAATATTTAAAATTTCCTTAAAAAATTCAGTTTATTACTTATGCTTGACATTTATAACAACTTAATGTTAAGTTTTGTTAATATAGTGTGTTTTTTTGTTAAAATAGTATATGATTTTTGAGTTTCTTAGGTGAAAAATTTAATAATTTATTTATAATTTAGAGATTCTAAATAGATGTTCTGAAATCACCAAATAAAAATAATAGTTTAAATTCCTTTGTTCTTCAATTGAAGAATGGTGAAAGAATAACTTTTGAAGTCCTTTTCAAAGTTTACCATGATAAGCTTCTACATATAGCAAAAGGATACTTAGGGTCTATTGAAGACGCGGAAGGGGTGGTTCAAAACGTGTTTTTGAAAATTTGGGAACGAAAAGAAAATCTTGATCAAATAGTTAATATTAATAACTATCTCTTCACTATGACTAAAAATGCGTGCTTTGATCAGATAAAGCACAATAAAGTTAAAAATTCATTTTCAGAAAGCTATTATCAGGAAAAAAATGATATTCAATATCATTTTATGATGGATATAGCAGCATCTGCGCTTCTAGAAAAAGAATTAGATATAAGAATCCAAGAGGCTATAAAAGCATTACCTAACAAGTGTAGACATGTTTTTGAAAAAAGCAGATTAGAAGGTATGAAACATTCAGAAATAGCTGAGGTTTTGAATATTTCGAAAAGAACAGTGGATAATCATATATCGAATGCCTTAAAACTTATGAGACTACACTTAAAGGAGTTTTTAACTCTATTTCTATAAATTTTTATTTTTTTTTTTAGGTACGATCTCTTTTTTAATCGTCTATATGGTATAACTCATACTATGGATCGCGATAAAATTCTAAAATATCTTAATAATTTGGCTTCTCAAAAAGAAATTAGAGAAGTCGAAGCTTGGATAAATTCTTCTTCAGAACATATTGAAGAGTTCAATCTTTTAAAAGCAGAACATATTATATCAAGTTTTGAGGAAACTGCAAAAATGGCCGATACCGAGGTTAGTTACAGACAGTTTAAAAATAAGATTAGGAATAATAATTCTTTAATTGAGTTAAGTCCAAATAGAAAGTGGATTGTTCCTCTAAAATACGCTGCAATATTAGTGGTAACCTTCGGCGTATTATACTCATTCTTTATAGGTTCTTTTCATAATGTTCCGACGACATCTATTGCTGAAATAAAAGAAGATGTAATCACTCTTAAATTAGAAAATGGAACATTACAAGTTCTTGAAGAGAATGGCGATGCAAAAGTTACAGATTCTAAAGGGAATATGTTAGTGAGCCAACAAGGAAATAAACTGAAATATAACAGTCAAGTCAAACTTGAGAAACTAACATATAATACACTTACAATTCCTTATGGAAAACGTTTTGATATTATTCTTTCCGATGGTAGTCATGTTGTTTTGAATTCAGGAACATCTCTTAAGTATCCTGTAAAATTTATTAAAGGGAAAAACCGAGAAGTATATTTAACCGGTGAAGCCTTTTTTGAAGTGGCTAAGAACACCGAACAACCATTTATTGTCAATGCAAATGGCTTAAGTATTAAAGTTGTTGGGACTAAGTTTAACGTGTCTGCCTATTCTGAAGAGGCTACAATAAATACAGCGTTAGTAGAAGGAGCAGTAGATCTTTATCAAGAAGATTCTTTTGGTTTCGAAAAGCCAATTAGTTTAACGCCTGGTCATCTAGCTTCATTAAATAAAACAAATAAGAATATCTCGGTTAAAGAAACAGATACTTCTATATATACAGCTTGGATTAATGGTGATATTATTTTTAAACACATTCCTTTCAAACTTATCATAAAGAAATTAGAAAGACGATACAATGTCTTAATTGTAAATAATAATAGTGCGCTTAATGATCAGTTGTTTACGGCTAGTTTCGAAAGTCAGTCACTAGAACAGATTTTAAAGACCTTCAAAGATAATTATGGAATTAATTACACCATCGAAAATGATAAAATTAATATTAATTAACCTCTAAAACAGATATATGAAATAAAACGTATTACCATACTACACCTTGATTTTATTTTTCGAATGAAAAACCGGAAAATGCTAGAACATTTCCCGATTTAAGGTGTGGTCGAATTACCTAACCACTTAAAGAACCACAAAAGTAATGAAAAAAGAAATTATTAAAAGGAAATACATTCCTAATCAATTATGCTATAATTTAAAAATAAAACTTAGTGCCATACTTCTTGTTTTATCCTTATTCCAAATTTATGCAAAGACCCCATCTGGTCCAGATACTAAGATTACTTTAAACTTTGAAAATGTAAATCTTGAAAAGGTTTTAAACCAAATTGAAAAACTTACAGAGTATAAGTTTATTTATAAAGACAACGAGGTTGGTTATAACGAGATAGTAACTATTAAAGTATCAGAAAAACCTTTATCAAAAGTTTTAGAGGATCTTCTTTCTAAAATAAATCTAGGATATAAAATATACGGTAAACAGATTGTTTTGCGAAGTAAACCACTATTACAAACCAATATATCAAAGCAGAGTAACGTTTTAACACCTCAAAGTTTTGAGATAAAAGGAACTGTTAAAGATGAAAAAGGGGTTCCGTTACCAGGAGCAAATATTGCTGAAAAGGGAACTTCTAATGGGACTCTAAGTGATTTTGATGGTAATTTTACGCTTAAGGTGACTAATTTAAATGCCACTCTAGAGTTTTATTATCTAGGGTTTGCAACCCAAAACATTACTTTAAATGGAGAAACCCAAATAAATGTAATTATGGCGGAAAGTGCTTCAGGATTAGAGGAAATTGTACTTGTGGGTTATGGAAAGCAAAAAAAAGTGACTCTTACCGGGGCCATAACCTCTATAAAAACAGAGGATTTGAACGAAATACCAACTAGTAATTTATCAAATGCTCTAGCTGGTCGAGCTCCAGGGGTAAATATAACGAATACTTCAGGTTTATCTGGTGCGTCTTCAAGCATTAGGATTAGAGGTAGTTTTGGAGAACCATTATATGTAATCGATGGTATCGTAAGAGATAAGGAAGCCTTTGATGCTCTTAATGCCAACGAAGTAGATCAATTAAGCTTTTTAAAAGATGCTGCTACAGCTTCTATATATGGTTCACAAGCGGGTAATGGTGTTGTCTTGGTTACCACAAAAAAAGGAGTCAAGCAAAAAGCAGTGTTTAATTTTCAAACCTCTTATGAAACATCACGGACAACTCAGACTCTTCTTTCAGATTTAACAACGTCTACAGATGAATTAATTTATCAAAATCGGGTAGCAGAATTTAATGGGACTACCCCTCCAAATGGACAGGAAGAATTTGATTATTTTGAAGATCGAAGTTATAATGTAAACGATTTTATTTGGCAAAACCCAACAAGTGTAGATTATTCTATGAGTGTGTCTGGGGGAAGTGAAACAGTCACGTACTACGCTTTAGCCAGCTACCGTAGTCAAGAGGGGTCATTTAAAGGTCTCGATTACGATAAGTTTAATCTTCGCTCGAATGTCTCTGCTAAAATCTCTAAAAGAATCACTTTAGATTTAAATATTGGAGCAAGTCAACAAAATCATGATCGATTTTACTGGCCATTTTCTTCGGACGATGATTATGATGTTTCCGATCTTTATCGTACGACTTTTAACTGGCCAAAAACGTATCCTTTTTATACGGATGTTAATGGTACTCCAAGTAATGAAGTTACAGACTATCCCGTTCAAACCCCTATGGGTAGCTGGTTGGCTTGGAGCGTTATCGATCAAATTATTGGAGATAGATATATAAATACGAAGAATAGACAGCTTAATTCTATACTCTCTTTAGATATTGATTTAAGTGATATATTACCAGGATTATCCACTAAAATTGTAGGAAGTTATTTGGCAGAGGATTATATGCGAAAGCATTTTTTAACTTTTCAAGATAACTATGTTTTTAATCAGGCAGATCCTGATGGAAATAGATTTATTCCAGGTGCTCCAGATCCTGATAAAATCAACACGTTTACATTCAGTCAGAATCAAGAGTTTTTAAGTTATGATATAAGTACATCTTGGGAATACCAGGCAGATTGGTTTATAAATTATAAGAATACCTTTGGAAATCACGGTGTTAATGCTATGGTTGTATTTGAACAGGCTGAAAATGGCTTATATGGCGCTTATGCAAAAGCTGAGGATCCAGTGACAACTTATGATCAAGACTTCGTTTATTCTACAGATGCTGAAAGAAGATATGGTCGAGGGTATGAAGAAATAGGTGCTAGACAATCTATAATAGGGAGAGCTAATTATAATTTTAAAGAACGATATATTGCGGAATTTTCATTTAGATACGATGGGAATACTTTATTTCCTGAAAAAGGACGTTGGGGCTTTTTTCCCTCTTTTTCTGGAGCGTGGAGAATTTCAGAAGAGTCTTTTATGACCGACACAAGTTGGATAGACGAACTTAAATTGAGGGTTTCTTACGGTACAACAGGTAACGATTTAGATGTCGATAATAATAGTATATCTCCATTTTCTTTTGCAAGTACGTATCAAAACAATGGAAGTTATATTTTTGGAAATAACTTATATAGTGGTATCGGACCTGGAGCAACGCCTAATCCTAATCTTACCTGGTCCACTTCAACAACATATAATTTAGGTTTTGATTTTGAGTTTATCAATAGAAAACTTTTAGGATCTATTGATGTTTTTAATAAAAAAGAAGTGGATATTTTGGGCTCTAGATTGGTAACCCTTCCAGATAATTATGGTCAATCTTTAGCACCAGAAAATTATGCTGAAAGATCCTGGAAAGGAGGAGAATTATCTATAATGTGGCGAGATTTTTCTGAAAACAGTAACTTTAAATATTCTATTTATGGAAATTTAGGTTATGCAAAAGATCAATGGGACAAAATTGATCAAGATCCCATATTTGAAGCAGGCGGACTTAGAGAATCAGAGTCACAAATCGGACAGTCTATAAATCGAATATTTGGTTTAAAATCTTTAGGTATAGTGCGTTCTCAAGAACAGTTGGATGAATTGCTAGCGGATGGATTTACTCAATTTGGTAGAACTCCTTATTTAGGAGGACTTTATTTTGAAGATATAAGAGGAGATGGTTATTCTTCAACTCCAGATGGTAAAATTGATGAGAATGACTATCAATTACTTTCTAATAAGGCCGCTCCAAGAATAAACTATGGTTTTGGTTTTAATTTAGCTTTAGGGAACTTTACTTTAGATGCCCATTTTCAAGGTGTAAGCGATTACGACCGTATTATAAGCAACGCAGAAGGAGCAGGGATTAGACAATATGGAGGGACTGTACGACCTTATTACCCTATTTGGGCGGATGATGTTTGGACTCCCGAAAATCCCGATGCGCAATACCCAAGAGTTGTTGGGAAAAACTGGAATGAATCAGGAACAGGATCATCTTCCTTTTGGATCTATAACGGATCCTACTTAAGACTTAAAAATCTAAATTTGGGGTATACCTTACCACAAAATCTTCTTAATAATATTGGTGTTTCTAGTGTGAAGATTTTTCTAAATGGAACCAATTTATTTGCTATTTCAGATATGACTGAATTCCACGATCCGGAACAGAAAAATTACGATTCTTATCCCGTTATGAAATCTTATTCCATTGGTATGAACTTTAAATTTTAATAGAACGAAATGAAAAAACTAATAAATATATTTTTACTTTTTATTTTATTGGCGAGTTGTTCAGAGGTACTCGACATAGAAGACATAAATAACTACAGCCCTGAAGCTGTTTGGAACGACGAAAATTTAGCTAATGCTTACATGGTAAATCTATATCCTATGTTTGGTAATTGGGATACAGGAGCAGATAGATTAAGTGGGCAATTAGCAGGAATAGAGTGGTATAAAGATAGAGTGACCATCTCAAACACAAGTTTTAAAAGTTGGGATTATTCTAATATTCGCCTCTTGAATCAGGCGATAATTGATGTTGAGAATGGAACCCTTTCGCAGTCGGTAAAAGATAATATTGCAGGACAGGCGCTCTTTATGAGAGCATATTCTTATTTCAATATGGTTACTTATCATGGAGGTGTGCCATATATCAAGGAGCCACAAGATAGATATGAAGATGATTTATATGTAGCTAGAAATTCGACTAAGGAATGTTTCGATTATATTGAAGAAGACCTCAATAAAGCTATGGAACTGCTTCCTGACCATATTTTATCAACATCGTCAGATTACGGAAAAATAGATGCAAACTTTGTACTGGCTTTTAAAGCAAAAGTACTTCTATATATGGCTTCTCCTCAGTTTAATCCTTCTAACCCTTGGGATAATGTGTATTGGGAGAAGGCTAACGCTGCAAATAAAGCGGCATATGAATCGCTACTTGGTCAAGGTTACGGACTTGTAGAAGATTATTCTAATATCGCACTGGAGGAACGAAATAATGAGGTTATATTTTCTGTTATAAATTCTTATCCAAATAAAATTGCTTCATGGGATAATGGGGTGCGCCCGGGTTCTGAAAGTAGAGGAACAGCAAATGCGTGTCCAACATGGGAATTTGTAAAAGAATTTCCTATGAAAGACGGGAGACTTTATAATGATCCGCTTAGTAACTACAATATGTCCGATGAAGATTTTCTTCAAAATTACTGGGAAAATAGAGATCCTAGATTTGAGAAATCTATAGTTTGGAATGGGAAAATTTATGAAGTTTCAGGGAAAATAGGTAAAAGACAATATACATCTTTAGGAATAGCGCATGAATTAGATGACTTTGGAATCAATCCTAATGCAAACACTAATTCGACTAATTTAGATCGTTATACCGGATTCTTTATTTTAAAGAACAGCTTACTTAATTTAACTCAATCTGAAGTAGAACAATACGATTTAGATTATGTTGTAATGCGTTTTGCGGAGGTAATGTTTAATTATGCTGAAACAGCAAATGAAACAGGAGATTCTGCTATGGCATTGAAAATTCTTAGAGAAATTAGGGAAAGAGCAGGTATAGAACCTGGTATTAATGAAAACTATGGAATTGATGCGATTAGTAGAGAAGATGTTAGAGAAGCTATATTAGCTGAAAAGAATATCGAGTTTTGTTTTGAAGGACACCGTTTTTGGGACTTAAGAAGACTTAGAAAACTAGATAGGCTTGATGGAACTATAAAAGAAGGGGTTGAAGCTATTGCTATTGAATCAGATATGAATGAAATGGAGATCGGAACGGCACAAGATTTAGCAGATACATATGACTTGAAGGAAACAAATTTTCAATATAGTATATTACAAGTTCCGCGTTCAGGTGTACAGGAAAGTTCTCTACCTGAGAGCTATTATTTCTTTCCTATTCAACAACAAGTATTAAACAGAAATGAAAAATTAGAACAGAATATTGGATGGGGTGGAGCGTTTGATCCAACACTTCCTTAATTGTTTGTGAGAAACAGTTAAAATTAATATATCAAAACAGAAAAGCCTCAAAATTTTAATTTTGAGGCTTTTTATATTTATGCAACTTTCTGAAGTAAATCGAAACATGGGCATTTGCCACAACGTTTCTTTTCAGATTTCAAATACTTATCACAACATTTTGTTTTGCATTTATCGGCGATTTTAAAACCTGCATCTAACAAAACGGATTTTGCTTTTTTAAGCTCTTTCTTCTTTAACTTAAGTTCTTTTTTCTTGCCCAAAACAAATGTTACTAATGGTTTAGGCTTCAAAAATAATTATTTTTACTTAATCTAAATAAGATTAAGTGTTAAAATTTACTCAGGACTCATGGTAGAGGCTGTGCTTACGGTAAGTTGATTAATATCTCTATCAAATAAATATAATCCACCTTTATCGTCGCCAATTAAATTAATCTTATCCAAGATTGTTCTTGCCATAGCTTCTTCTTCAATTTGCTCAGAAACATACCACTGTAAGAAATTGTGAGTCGCGTAATCTTTTTGCTCTAAAGAAATATGAACAAGTTCGTTGATGCTTTCACTAACAAAAATTTCATGTTCAAATAACATTTCAAACATTTCTTTAAACGATTTAAATGAAACATCAGGAGCTTTTAATTCCGAGATAAATGCGTGTCCACCTCGCTCGTTTATAAATTTAATCAGTTTTAGCATGTGTTCGCGCTCTTCATCAGATTGCTTATACATAAAGTTAGCAATCCCTTCTAATCCTTTTACTTCGGCCCAACAAGCCATAGCTAAATATATCTGAGAAGATTCAGCTTCAATCCTAATTTGATTATTTAATACTTCTTCTATTTTTTTTGATAACATATTTTTTGATTTTTAGTAAAGTTATAGATAATTCAATTCAATTTTAAATTAAAATTCTTAAGATTTTGCTTTTTTAGGCATTCTAAATAACGAAATTTGTTTGGTGTAAAACGTAATGCGAATACCAAAAAGTAAAATTATTCCACCTATAACCATCTGTAGCGTAATGGTTTCGTTAAGAAAAATCCAAGCTAAAATAGATGCTAAAATCGCTTGTCCTAATAAACTTACAGAAACTCGCGTTGCCCTCATGTATTTTGTAGCGTAGCTTATAAGTAACCAAGCGAGAAGCTGACATACCAAACCTTGTATCACTAAAACACCCCAACCTGTATTCGAAAATCCAGAAAATGGTTCGCCCATCGCAAAACTTAATACGCCTAAAGCTATCGCCGAAGAGACTACACTTACAGTCATAAAAGTTAAAACATCGGTTTCTTCTAAAACAAATTTACTGGTTAACATATAGACGGCATACAACATGCCAGAGAGAATGGCAAAAAAGAAAGCAAGATCGAAATCTAATTTTATAAAAAACTGAACGCCCACTAATGTTATCATTCCTATAATCGCAATGACAGTACCAATCCAGAAATTACGTAACGGTTTGTCTTTTAAAAACAGAAAGGCGCCTATTCCTACCCAAACAGGAGACAAGTTTGTTAAAAGTGTTGCTTGTGTTGCCGAAGATTCCTGAATAGCAATATTCCACACACCAACGTCTAAGCCAAAAACTACTCCACACACCGATGCTAATACTAGCATTTTTTTAGAAGGAATCTTAAGTTTGTTCGTAATTAATACATAGGGTAAAATAATAACCGAAGCGAAAAGCATGCGGTAAAATGCCGAGATTAATCCCGGAGTTAAACTTAGGCGAACCAATACGGGGAAGATAGAAATACAAATAATACCTATAACGAGTGCAATTCTAGGTTTTGTCATATCATTAAAAAATTAAGGGGCGGCAAAAGTACGCAATAACTTGATTATAAATATTCTAAATGGGATAAAATATGATAGCTCTTTGCTTATTTAAAATACAAGAGGATTACTCTGTTTAATCTAGATTTCGAAGTAAATATTTAGATTGTAATGAGGCTATTAATAAGGTCGTACACAAGTAAAATCACATTATCAAACTGATTAAAAATAAAGTTCCTGAGCCACTCTATACGTATTCGAATGTGCCTCTATAATCTTTTTAATTTCGGGAGTGTAACCTCCTCCCATACTGCACATAACTGGAATAGTAAGTGTTTTACAGGTTTCTAAAACAAACCGATCTCTGGCTTTGCAACCTGCTATGGAAAGTCCTAGTTTACCTAACTTATCTGAAGCGATAACGTCTACGCCACATTGGTAAAATATAAAATCTGGTTGGTGTTCCGTAATTAATTTGGGTAAGGTGTTTTTTAGAAGGTCTAAATAGGTTTCGTCGTTTGTATTATCATCTAATTCAATATCTAGATCACTCTGTTCTTTTTCAAACGGATAATTGTTTTTTCCATGCATAGAAAAGGTAAATACACGCGGTTCGTTTTGAAATATTTCGGCTGTTCCGTTACCTTGATGCACGTCTAAATCTATTATAAGAATACGTTTTGCTATATTTTTATTCAACAAATGCATGGCTGCAATGGCTTGGTCGTTTAGCATACAAAACCCTTCACCGTGAGAAGAGTAGGCATGATGTGTGCCTCCAGCAATATTCATGGCAATACCGTATTGTAAAGCATATTCTGTAGCCTTTAATGTGCCAGAAACGATACATATTTCTCGTGCTATTAAGCGTTCACTTAATAAAAAACCAATTTTAAGTGCCGCCTGATGGCTCAATGTTATGTTTAATAAGTCGTAAAAATATTCAGCATCATGAACAGCTAAGATGTGCTTATGGTTTTCTAGACGTTCTGGTTCGAAGAAATTTTCTTCTGTAGACGTTCCTTCGTAGATTAATTGCAATTTCAAAAGCTCATATTTTTCCATAGGAAACCGATGTCCTTTTGGAAGCGGATGATTATATATGGGATGATAAGCGATTTTTAGCATATTACTTCTCCAATTTTAGCTGAATACGCTTTCTCTTAACATCTACTTCTAATACTTTTACTGTAATGTGTTGGTGCAAACTCACATGCTCGTTCACATCTTTTACAAAACTATCCGATAAATTAGACACGTGTATGAGTCCACTTTCTTTGATTCCGATATCTACAAAACATCCGAAATTAGTAATGTTATTTACAATTCCCGGTAATACCTGTCCTTCATTAACATCGTTAATGGTTTTTATATCTTGATTAAAAGCAAAAGCTTTGGCCTGTTGCCTGATGTCTAAACCTGGTTTTTCTAATTCTTTTATAATATCCTGAAGTGTTGGCAATCCTACTGAATCTGAACAATACGATTTAAGATTTATATTTTGAAGTACTGCCGAATTACCAATTAATTCTGAAATACTTTTACCAGCATCTTTGGCTATTTTTTGAACAATAGCGTAACGTTCCGGATGCACAGCCGAATCGTCTAACGGGTTTTTAGCCTTTTTAATACGTAAGAACCCTGCACCTTGTTCAAATGCTTTTTCTCCCAAACGCGGTACTTTTTTTATAGATGCTCGAGTTGCAAATGCACCATTTTCAGTTCTGTAATTTACTATGTTTTCGGCTAATTTTGGTCCGATTCCCGACACATAACTTAATAATGAGGTACTTGCCGTATTGACGTTTACTCCTACGGCGTTTACACAATTCTCAACGACAACATCTAATTGTTTCTGAAGTTTACTTTGATCGACATCATGCTGATACTGTCCAACACCAATAGATTTGGCATCAATTTTAACCAGTTCTGCTAGCGGATCTTGTAATCGACGACCAATAGAGACTGAGCCTCTAACAGTAACATCGTAATTAGGAAATTCGTCTCGCGCTATTTTTGAGGCTGAATAAATAGATGCGCCAGCTTCACTCACTACAAAAATCTGAATATCAGTTTTAAATTCAATACTGCGAATTAATGTTTCTGTTTCTCTTGAAGCGGTTCCGTTTCCAATGGCAATGGCTTCAATATTATAGGTTTCAACCAGTGCACTTATTCTTCTTATCGCTCCCGCACTATCATTTTTGGGTTGATGCGGATAAATATTTTCGTTGTGTTTTAAATCGCCTTGGGCATCTAAACATACAATTTTACAACCTGATCTAAACCCGGGGTCGATTGCTAAGATGCGTTTTTGTCCTAAAGGCGAACCTAAAAGTAACTGTTTTAAGTTTTTTGCGAATACATGTATTGCGCCTTCATCGGCTTTGTCTTTTGCTATTTGTAAAGCTTCATTCGTTAATGCCGGAAGCAGTAAACGTTTGTAAGCATCTTGGATGGCTAAAGAAATCTGATCGGCGCATGCATTTCTGGATTTAATGATGCGATCTTCTATTTTTGCTAGAATATGGTCATTATCCACTTCAATTTTTACACGAATAAATCCTTCTTTTTCAGCTCTAAGAATGGCTAATAATCGGTGTGATGGAATACGATTTAATGCTTCAGTCCAATCGAAATAATCTTTAAACTTTTGAGCCTTTTCATCATCTGCCTTCGTTTTTACAACCTTCGTTGAAATGGTCGCATGACGTTCTAATTGAAAACGGATGTTATTTCTAACATCTGTACGTTCGTTTATCCATTCTGAAATAATATGACGTGCACCTTCCAGAGCATTATCTACTGAAGACACATCACCTTTTACATATTTAAAAGCAATCGCTTCTAAGTCGTTCGCATTCTGACTCATTATAATCTTCGCCAAAGGTTCTAAACCTAACTGACGCGCCTTTTCAGCCTTCGTCTTTCTACTCTTTTTAAAAGGTAGATATAAATCTTCTAATGTTGTTAAATTGATTGTCGTTTCAATCTTTTTCTGAAGTTCAGGAGTTAAAACGTCTTGCTCTTCAAGTGCTTTTAAAATGGTAGCTTTTCGCTTTTCTAAAGCTTCAAAAATATCTTTGTGTTTTACAATATCTGCAATCTGAACTTCATCTAAATGACCTGTTAATTCCTTTCTATAGCGAGAAATGAATGGAATGGTACAGTCTTCATTTAATAAATTTAAAGTGTTTTTAACACCTTGTTCAGGTAGCTGAGTTTGGGAAATAATATATTGTAAAATAGTCATAAATTGATTTTGAAAAGGACTGTAAATATAAGGATGTTCGTCAGAAAAAAGGAATCATAAATGTATAATTAATCATGTTATTAACGTGTTGTTTTTCTTTGTTATTTCGAAAGGGTAGTGCGTCAAGCAGTGAATAAAAGTAGAGTTAAAAAACGGGTATTAGAAAATGTCGATTGGGAATTTAAGCGAAAACGCAACGCTTAAAAACTGAAATACGGAGAAATTAAAAAACATTTTTACCTATGTGGATTTTTAGAAAATCAATTGAATTATCATTTATATTTGATTTAGTATAACACGTTAACTAATTTAAATTAATAATAAATACTATTGGGTGCGCTATGAAATATAAATTTCAATTACCTGACTTTCGAGATTCTAACTTCGAAATTGAAACATCAATTTGGACGGGTAAATCTAAATTATTCAAAGATGATGTTCAGATTGAACAATCAAAAGAAAAAGGGAGACCGTTTCTTATACCAAACGGAACGAATGACTTGGTTAAAGCCTTCCCGAAGCCATCATTTCCTGACTTTATTCCAACATTAGAAATTAATGGTGTTAAAAATCTAATAGCAGATAAACTCAAATGGTATCAATATGTTTTAGGAGGACTTCCTATTTTATTAATATTTGTGGGAGGTTTAGTTGGTGGAGTTCTTGGGGCTTTGGCTGCAATTACTAATTTTAATATTTTTAGACAAGAAGGAACGGAAGCTTCAAAATACTTGAAGGTTATAGGAATATCCATAATGACCTTTATACTTTATTTTGTTCTTGTAACATTGATTACGGAATTGATAAACTAAGTGAAATTGCGTAACGACAATAACGAAAAAATCACTTCGGCATGAAGCTAGAATTAAATAATATGTTTCTTGATGAGGTTGATTTGGGTATAAAAAGTCTCATTTTATAAAGCCAACTTGATAGAAATTAAAAGACCTCTCAAACTTTAATTTGAGAGGTCTTTTAAAATATATTTTAAGATGAAAAAAGAAGTTAGTTTACAAAGTAGTCCACTTCAAATTTTGCCATAGTCGCCATGCGACCTTTATTTAAGTTTAAAACACCATTTACTAGCGTGTAATTGTCTGCAACTTCTAGAACCTGCATAAATTCGTTTTCAATAGTCATATTCTGACAAGCCATCATGGTATGCATGATTTTAGAAAACGCAATGCGATTACCTTCTAAAAGCTTGTATTCTCCACCAAAACCATTACAACTGCTGTTTCCGCTAACACGATTGTCATCGGAACTTAATATTAAAAACGGTTGCTTCTGAGAATTTTCCACAGCTTTGCCTCTAAGTTCAACCAATTTCCATGGTGTATCTTTTAAGGCGTCTACGCTTTGTTGTTTTAAAATGTATTTGTCGGCTAAATCTCCTGTAATTTTCTTTCCGCTTGAGTCTAAACGCGCAAGGATATGTTCACCAACAAAATAATTATATGTTACGTCTGATTTTAAAGTCACCGTATTCCCTGCTTTATTCCATGTAAATGCACCATTTTCGGTGTGTACATCTGTCGATTTTCCTAAATACTGCGTTTTCTTAGTAAAGGTTAAATCGTTGTTTAAGGTAATTACGGTTTTAATGCCTTCGCAATCTGCACATGGAATTGTACCCACATAAATACCATTCCAATCTAAACTAGTCATACTATTATCTTTGTTAGCTGTTGAAGCTTCTTTATTGCTTTTACAACTTACAATCATAACAGCAATCATTAAAAAGGGTAGCACGTTCTTTATCATAATATTCTAGTTTAGATGAAGGTTTTTTGAGAGAATTCTAACTAATCTGTAATCCGTTAGTCACTCCCTTTTCATCTGGATTTACAAACACAAGTTTGCCTTCAGCAGTTTCTGTCATTAAAATCATACCTTCACTATCTACGCCACGTAACGCTCTTGGTGCTAAATTTACCAATACAGTTACGCGTTTTCCTACAATTTCTTCTGGTGTAAAACTTTCTGCAATTCCAGAAACGATTGTACGCACATCGATACCAGTATCAACTTTTAAAACCAATAGTTTTTTTGCTTTAGGCATTTTCTCTGCTTCTAAAATCGTGCCAACACGCAAGTCTAATTTAGAGAAATCGTCGAATGTAATCGTATCTTTTTGAGGCTCAACAACTTTGTTTGCAGCTTCGTTTGCTTTCTTACTAGCAATTAATTTATCTAATTGTTTCTGAATTGTTTCATCTTCAATTTTTGAAAACAATAACTCTCCTTTTTCAATTTGGTGTCCTGCAGGAAGTAAAACATCTTTTGTTGAAATGCTTTCCCAACTATTTTCGTCAGCAAGATTTAAAATACCTTTTAATTTTACTGAAGTAAATGGTAAAAAGGGTTCGCAAAGCGTGGCTAATGCTGAAGAAATTTGAAGCGCAACAAACATAATAGTTTGTGTACGAGCTTCATCAACTTTTATCATTTTCCAAGGCTCTTCATCGGCTAAATATTTGTTTCCTAGTCGTGCTAAATTCATTAATTCCTGACTTCCTTCACGGAATCTGTAACGTTCTATAGAACTTGAGATTACAGATGGATATGCTTTTAAAGCGGCTAATGTTTCTTCATCTACTTGAGAGAACTCACTTGGAGTAGGAACAATGCCGTTATAATATTTATTGGTTAATACGACAACACGGTTAATTAAGTTTCCGAAGATCGCAACCAATTCGTTGTTGTTTCTTGCTTGGAAATCCTTCCATGTAAAGTCATTATCTTTTGTTTCTGGTGCATTCGCTGTTAACGCATAACGCAGCACATCTTGCTGATTTGGAAAATCTTCTAAATATTCTGGTAACCAAACGGCCCAGTTTTTAGAGGTCGATAATTTATTTCCTTCTAAGTTTAAAAATTCGTTAGCAGGAACATTTTCTGGTAAAATATAAGAGCCTTCAGCTCTTAACATCGCAGGGAAAATAATACAGTGAAAAACAATATTATCCTTACCAATAAAATGCACTAAAGTGGTGTCTTTATCTTTCCAATATGGTTCCCAGTCTTTTCCTTCTCGAGCCGCCCATTCTTTGGTAGACGAGATGTATCCAATAGGAGCATCAAACCAAACGTAAAGTACTTTTCCGTCGGCACCTTCTACAGGAACAGGAATTCCCCAATCTAAATCACGAGTTACGGCACGCGGACGTAAACCATCGTCGATCCAAGATTTTACTTGACCGTAAACATTAGGTTTCCAGTCTTTTTTATGGCCTTTTAAAATCCATTCTCTTAAGAAATCTTCGTGCTTATCTAAAGGTAAAAACCAGTGTTTTGTTTGTTTTAAAGTCGGCACGTTTCCTGTGATTGCAGATTTAGGATTAATTAAATCTGTAGCATTTAAGCTACTTCCG
The DNA here is from genome assembly GCF_042427615.1 of Formosa undariae. Taxonomy (NCBI): domain Bacteria; kingdom Pseudomonadati; phylum Bacteroidota; class Flavobacteriia; order Flavobacteriales; family Flavobacteriaceae; genus Formosa; species Formosa undariae. The sequence continues at coordinate 30,973 of NZ_JBHMEZ010000011.1, forward strand.
CATTTTTCACATTGATCGCCATAAGCTTCTTCATAATTACATTTCGGGCAAGTCCCAACAACAAAACGATCTGCTAAAAACTGATTTGCTTCTTCGTCGTATAACTGCTCTGTCGTTTCTTCGGTAAATTCCCCTTTATCATATAAGGTGGTGAAAAACTCTGAAGCTGTATCATGATGAATTTTAGCTGAAGTTCTTGAGTAATTATCGAAAGACACACCAAAATCTTCAAACGATGTTTTTATAATCGCGTGATACTTATCTACAATATCTTGAGGTGTAACACCTTCTTTTTTCGCTTTAATAGTTATTGGAACTCCATGTTCGTCGCTTCCGCAAATAAATAGAACATCGTTTCCTGTAAGGCGTAAATATCGGGCATAAATATCGGCAGGTACGTAAACACCGGCTAAATGTCCAATGTGTATTGGACCGTTGGTGTATGGTAACGCTGCTGTAATGGTATATCTTTTAGACATGTCTCGTTTCTGTTTTAAAGGCACAAAAGTACGCAATTCATTAACCATTTAGAAAAAAAATGTACATTTACAAAAAGCACATTTTATGTCCTCTAATCGAATATATTTACCCCTATTTTTTATTGTTTTTAGTTTAAATATTAGTACCACAATGGCACAATACTCTGTAGACCAGTCTTTCGTTAATCAACAAAAAACATATATCCAACCTCCGTTTTTAAAAGCTGGAGATACCGTTGCTATTTTAGCGCCTTCTGGCGTGTTAAAAAATAGATATGATGAAGTTAATCGCGCTAAGGATTTATTAGAAAGTTGGGGGTTACATGCTGTTGTTGGCGAACATGTATTTGCTCAAAACGGACATTTTGCAGGAACAGATAAACAACGCGCTTCCGATTTTCAGAAGGCGCTAGACGATCCCAAAATAAAAGCAATTTGGTGTGCTAGAGGCGGATATGGAACAGTTAGAATGATAGATTTATTAGATTACTCTAAGTTTAAACTACAACCGAAATGGGTGATAGGGTATTCGGACATTACAGCCATTCATAATCAGATTCATAATTTAGGATACGAATCTATGCATGCGATGATGTGTGTGAGTTTACCTCAAAATTTAGCCGATATTCCTGAAACCATTTCAACCTTTAAGAGTGCCATTTTTGGAAAGGATTTGTCTTACACTTTAAAAGGATCAAGTTATAACAAAACAGGGATGGTTACAGCTCCTATTGCTGGTGGAAATTTAACGCTGTTGCATACCATGTTAGGTTCGGAAACCAGTTTGGATACGTCGGGAGAGATTCTTTTTATTGAAGAAATCGGAGAATATGCCTATCATATAGATCGTATGTTACAAAGTTTAAAACGTGCCGGATATTTTGAAAACTGTAAAGGTATTTTGGTTGGTGATATGAGTAGAGTTAGAAGAAACACCACAGATTTTGGAAGAACGATCGATGAGATTATTCTTGATATCGTTGCCGAATATGATTTTCCTGTGGCTTTTAATATGCCTGCAGGTCACGAAAAAGATAATCGCGCCATGATTCTTGGTGCAACAGTCACTTTAAAAGTAGAGAAAGGCGAGTCTACTGTGATTTTTCATGATTAGGACTCTCAAAATGAAGTAATCAATACAATTTCTTCTGATAATAATAGAACGTAGTGCTTCCCAAAGCATATAATCCAACGTCTACCCAATCTGCAGTATATCTCGGATTTGATTTTGGTAACCACCATTCAAAAAGTAACGCGTAAAATAGTGTCAATAAAACAATAGGCAGTAGCGTTAAATATAAGTTTTGGTCAGCTTTAATTAGTCTTACGCCAATTAAGCAGAACGATAATACAATGGGCATGCATAAGGCATCGTTTACATAATATGTAATCCAGTTTGGGAGTTGTAAATTGAAGATACTCGACAAGTAAATGAAACCCGCTAGAGCTAAACAAATTAAAAACACAGGATGTTTTAAAATTTTCATGCCGCCAAGAAGGTAAACAACCAAGCAAAAAAGGCGCCAATTGCCATAACTACTATAACTATTGAATTCATTATATGAGCTCCAATTCTCACTATTGGGTTGTTACTGTTTTTACTAGATTCAATCCAAGAAGGAGATGTTTTTTCTTTTGTTTCCTCGCGTTCTATGCGTTTCTTTTTCTGCTCTTCATGAGCTAATTCTCGTCTTTTTTTATAAGAAAGAAGGGTGCCACAGTTCGAACAATGATCTGCATTCGTGTTGAATAAACCACAATTAGGACATTTTATTTGAACTGTACCACCCATAAATTTATCTTGTTTTATGCCTTTTACTTATTTCATTTAAATTGTAATGTAATATAAAAAAAGTATCAAGATCGTATTAACGTAAACGCATTTTATAAGGTCTCTTTTAACCATTTAAAAAACTCATGTTGCCAAACTAAAGCGTTTTGAGGCTGTAACACCCAGTGATTTTCGTCAGGTAAATATAATAATTTACTTTTTATGTCTCTTAATTGAGCCGCTTGAAATGCTGCTAAACCTTGCTCGATAGGCACACGGTAATCTTTACCACCTTGGATAATTAAAATCGGTGTGTCCCATTTATCGACCTTCGTTATGGGGTTAAATTCATTAAATGCTTTTTGAGCTGTGGCATTAGATTTGTCCCAATAGTTACCGCCAAAATCATGATTTACAAAGAATAATTCTTCTGTTGTTCCGGCCATAGATCTCGTGTCGAAAACACCATCGTGAGCAATAAAAGATTTAAATCGCTTATTGTGAATCCCTGCTAGATAAAACACAGAATAACCACCATAACTCGCGCCAATGGCACCCAATCTGTCATTGTCTACGTAAGATTCTTTAGCGACATCGTCTATTGCAGAAAGGTAATCGTCCATCACTTGTCCGCCCCAGTCCTTACTTATCGCTTCATTCCATTCTACACCGTATCCAGGCATTCCTCTTCGGTTTGGTGCTACAATAATATAGCCTTGAGAGGCCATTAATTGAAAATTCCAACGGTAAGAGTAAAATTGAGATAAAGCAGATTGTGGTCCACCTTGAGCATATAATAAGGTTGGGTACTTTTTAGTTGCATCGAAATTAGGTGGTAAAATGACCCACACTAACATTTGTTTATTATCGGTAGTTGTAACATAGCGCTTTTCAACTTTAGGTAAATCTAATTTGTTATAGAAGTCGTCGTTTACAGTAGATAATTGTTTAAACGAGGCATCTTTCAATCGAAAAGAGAAAATTTCACTTGCGTGATTCATATCCCCGCGAGTCAGGATAAGAGTGTCGTCTAGTTCTGCAACAATACCTTGAACATCAAATTGCCCTTTAGATAATTGTTTTACTACAGGAGCAATTCGTTTTTTCCCGGGATAGTTCACCGAAAATAATTGAATGGTTCCATCTACAGCTGCAGTGAAATAGATTTTCGATCCGTCTTTACTCCATGTAAAACTGTTTACTGTGCCGTCCCATTGTTGTGTTAAGTTTTGTTTGATACCGTTTTCAAGAACAATTATATCATTTTTGTCACTTTCGTAACCATCAGTTTTCATTTGTAACCAACCTAAAACACCTGTTTTAGAAAAGGCAGGAGAGGTGTCGTAACCTTTGTTTCCTTCAGTAATATTTGTAGTGGTTTTAGTCGCAATATCGTATTTGTAAATGTCGGTATTGGTACTTGTAGCGTACGCTTTTCCTTTTAGTTTTTTGCTTACATAATAAATACTCTTACTGTCTGGAGACCAAATGTAATCTTCGTCACCACCAAATGGTCGCTGTGGTGAGTAGTATGGTTCTTCCGGCATTATATCTGTTGCAGTCTCATCTTCGGCATTTGCCTTTTTATAAAACACATGTTCGTAAGACCCGTCGCTCCAAGTATCCCAGTGGCGATTATCTAGTTCTGTAAATACATAAGCATTCGCTTTGTCTAGATTTTTATAGATGTCGTTTGCTTTTACATCTGTTAAATGCACCGATTTATGAAACACTTTTAAAGCGGCATCCGGCGATATGTTTTTGTCTGAAACAGCCACATCTTCCTTTTCAATTTTTATTGCAGTTCCGCCATCAATTGGCATCTTAAAATACGTGGTGTCGAAATCATTATTTTCAATATTCGGAATTTTAATACTATAAAATATCTGAGAAGCGTCTTCAGATATCCCCATTACTCCAATGCGTTTTACACTCCAAAGCAATTCAGGGTTCATTACTTGTTGTGCGTTTGATATATTACTTGCAATCAAGACTGTTAAGATTAAGATTAATTTTTTCATTTTTTTGCTTGTTAACTCTTCCAAAGATACTGATTTGGGGTTGTTTCGTTTATTAAAATTGTTATAAAATGTATGAGAGAGTGTTGTGGTTTTATGAGTTAGGAGATGAGGTTGAGATCCCTAGAAATAGAGATAGGAATTTTTTTAAAATGGATTAATCATTAACTTGTAATTCGTTTTGTTTTAGAAGATTATGGCGGATCACAATAAATTAGGGAAATTAGGAGAAGAAGAAGCAGTGCATTTTCTGTTGAAAAATGGCTATCAGATCATAGAGCGTAATTATCGGTATCAAAGAGCTGAGGTCGATATTTTGGCAAAGAAAGGTGATGTGTTGGCCGTTGTAGAAGTGAAAACACGTTCTAGTACAGATTTTGGGAATCCTCAAGATTTTGTGAAACCAAAACAAATTCAGCGGTTAGTCACTGCGGTGGATGCTTATGTGACGTCTAATAATTTAGATGTAGAAGTTCGTTTTGATATTATCGCCATTGTAAGTTCAAAAAAAGGATTGGAATTAGAACATTTAGAAGATGCTTTTTATCATTTTTGAATCCTTTCAACATTAATAAATTTCAATGAAATTCACTACATTGTTACCCTTATTAATATTAAACTAGAATTATGAAACTTGTTGTATTAGATGGATATACTCTGAATCCAGGAGATTTAAGTTGGGATGCTTTAAATAATCTTGCGGCTGTTACGCTTTACGATCGGACAGCTTTAGATAACGAAGCGATAGTGGCTACTATTGGAGATGCCGTAGCCGTTATTACAAATAAAGTGCCTTTGCAGCAAGCTGTACTTAAACAATTACCTCATTTAAAATATATAGGTGTAACCGCAACAGGGTTTAATATTATAGATATCGAAACGGCTAAAAAACAAGATGTGGTAGTTACTAATGTTCCGGCGTACAGCACGGCTTCGGTGGCGCAGTTAACTATGGCGTTGTTGTTAGAACTTTGTCATCATGTTGGCGATCATAATCTAGCAGTACACTCTGGGCAGTGGGAGAACTCTAAAGATTTTAGCTTTTGGAATAGTCCGCTTATTGAGTTGGAAGGAAAAACCATAGGGATTATTGGATTCGGACAAATTGGAAAAGCAACTGCTGCTTTAGCACAAGCTTTTGGTTTAAATGTTCTGATTTTTAATAGAACGGTGTATTCTGAATATGAAACGGAAACATGTCGATTTGTAGAATTAGATGAATTATTGAAAACTTCAGATGTTATTAGTTTGCATTGTCCGATGACCGATGATACTGCAGGAATTATTAATTCGGAAACGATTTCTAAAATGAAGTCGAGTGCATTCATCATTAATACGTCGCGTGGCGGATTAGTTGTTGAAGCCGATTTAGCCGAAGCTTTAAATTCTGGTAAAATTGCAGCTGCAGCAGTAGATGTGGTTTCGGAAGAGCCTATTGTATCAGATAATCCGTTGTTAGGAGCTAAAAACTGTATTATTACGCCGCATATTGCATGGGCGCCGCTAGAAGCAAGAAGTCGATGTATGCAAATTGCAGTACAGAATTTTAAAATGTTTTTAGAAGGCGAAACTCAAAATGTGGTGTCTTAAAAATTCAATTCAAGTTTTATTTTAACATTATTACCGATTTTATGTGTTTCGTATTGGGTGAAATAATTATTAAAAAATAAAGAAATGTATGTTTTTATACTCTTTTATTCCTTTTTTCATAAAAGTTGTGAAATAAGACAAGCTGTAGTATAAGTGTGCACACTTAAAACGTGTTGTTTTAATTGTTTTTTAGTTGATTTAAAGTGGATTTAAAACACAGACGGATTAATTAGAATGTTAAAATAATTCTAGAATCAGTTTTCTATCACGTGGTAATTTCAACGTTTAGATTTGTGTTTTTCTGATTTTATATTTACTAAAAATTAAGTAACATATTATGATAAATAAGCTTATTCTATTAATAGCAGTTGTGTTGTTTCACAATTATTCTTTTGGACAATCAGGATATCAGTTTCCTGAAAATTATACCATTTTAAATATCGAGCCAGCTAAAACCGACTCAAGAATTAAAGAAGCAAATACACCTCATTTAGTGGTTTATAATCAACAGGCCAAGCAGGGTAAACTTTTGTTGTTTTTACCAGGAACAGGAGGGATTGCTGCTAAAGGGCCTAAGGCTTTATTTTCTGTAGCTGTTAGTCAGGGATATCAAGTTATTAATCTGTCTTATATAAATACACCTGCAGTTGCTCAGATATGTAGAGGTGAAGTTTTGGAAAAAAATTCTAAATGCACAAGTCAATTTAGAACGATGCGTATTTACGGTAATAATAATTTTTCACTTATTGATGATCAAGAACATGATGCTATCGTTAATAGATTAACTAAATTATTAACTTATCTCGCCGAAAATGATACGAAAGGAAATTGGGGTTCTTATCTTGAAAATGGAGAACCAAAATGGAGTGAAATTGCTGTTTCGGGACAGTCTCAAGGTGGCGGAATGGCTGCTTTTATAGCAAAAGAGCATCTAGTCGCTAGAGTTATCGATTTTTCAGGAGGATGGGATTATTCTAGAAAAAAGGAAATAGCTGGATGGTATTTTAACAAAAGTGTTACACCTTCTAATTTATGGTATGGGACATATCATGTTACCGAGCCTGCTGCTAAAGTAATCGAGGCATCTTATGTTGCAATGGGTATACCTAAAGATCATATTTATCCATTTGATCTTCCTGTTCCAAAAGGGAAAAAAGGACATTCTAATGGGGTAAGAAATATAGGTTACGCAGATCAATGGATAGCGTTATTAGGGAAAGGAAATTAAAGTGGTGTAATTAATTAGTTAATCTCATAAAAAGACCTAATAATTATATTTTTATAAAAAAAAGTGTGTTGCAAAGTAATTACTTTTACTCTGTAACACACTTTTTTTTATTAAGTACCGGAGTTATTATATAAATGAAAAGCAGATATATTATTATATTATTTTTTTTAGTTTTTTCTTCAGTATATGGAGCGCAACAATCGCAAAAACCAGACTATCAATATTTGAAAAAAAAGGGAAATTCTTTAATTGAAGAAGGACTTCTTGAAGAGGCATTGCTTCTAAATTTTGATATGGTTGAAAGTGCCAAAAAAAATAATGATACTTATATTGTATCCTTTGGGTATGTTCGTATGGCTAATATCTTGTGTGCTATTGGGGAACATTCAGAAAGTTTAAGATATTTAGATTTAGCAGATGGACTAATAGATAAGAATAAAGACTTTGATTTGAGAATAAAGCTTTTGTCTAATTATGCAAGAAATTATGCTGCGTTAAAGATCAGTAATAAATCTATTGAATATTACAACAAGAGTATTGAACTCTGTAAGACACTACCTTCTGAATATCATTATTTTTTACCTTCTTTGTATATTAATAAAGGAGATGCCTTTCTAAATACTCCATATAAATTAGACTCCACTTTAGTCTACATTCACAAATCCATTAAAATTAGGGAAAATGCATTTAAGTATGCTGTTGTCGCTAATTATTATTTAAAAGAAGATAGGAATATAGATTCTGCAAGGACTTACTTAAATAAGAGTAAAAAGTTAATAGAGGTTAATGATCTTAGAGTATATCATAAATCTATAGTATTACAAGCGGAAGCTAATTATAACAAAGCCATAGGGAATTATCTAGAGGCTATAAGCTTGTATGAAGAATCTGTTGTTATTTCTAAAAGTATTAAGCGATTAAAAAATGTCAAACTAGTTTATAAATTAATTTCACAAGCCTATTCTCAATTACAAGATGAAGATCGCTCTCATGAGTATTTGCTTAAGTATGTAAATCTAACGGATAGTTTGAATACACGTTATAATGAAAATATTGGAGGAGTTATTAGTGATTTTTTAACAGAACAAGAAAGTGGTTATAAAAAGCAAGAAAAGAAATACAGTGCTCTTATTGTAACTGTTGTTTTCTTATTTGTTGGGTGTATAATTGTAATAATCTATTATTATAGAAAAAAGAAATCTATAATAATTGAAGAAAAAGAAGAACTAATAAATCAAAAGGAACTTGAAAGCGTAAAATTAAAGCAACAATTAAATGAAGCTTTCGAAGAGGTTGTTAATCTGGCTAAAGCTAACGACCCTTCTTTTCTTATCCGTTTTCAAGAAGTTTATCCTACGGTTTGTGAAAATTTATTAAAGGTTAATCCTAAATTGGTAAATACAGAGCTAATATTTTGTGCCATGATTTGGCTTAATTTTTCTTCAAAAGATATTGCAAGCTTTACACATATTCAGCCCAGAACTGTACAAACCAAAAAGTACCGTTTACGTAAAAAACTTAATATCCCTGAAGATGAAAATATATATGTTTGGATAAAGAGAATTTAATTCAATGTCTTTAATATATCTATTTGTTTTTTGATTTTTATGTTATGTTTTAACATTTATGTTGATTTATGTCTTGTCATATTTAACAGTTTACGTATGTAAAAACAAATAAATTAATGATTTGCTCTCGTTTTATTCTTTTTCTCACAAAACGTCACTGTTATTACCTGCTGTAGTATAAGTGTACACCTTCAAAACCCTTGTCTTTGTTGGTTTTTTAGTTGTTTTATATCTCATTTGTTAATGTTCTCTTAAATATTATCTAACCAAAAGTTAAGATGTGTTAGAGGCATTAAGTAGATGATTTATAATTAAAACAACGGTGTATGAAAACAAAAATCTTCAAATTATTAATCTTTATTATTACCATTCAATTCGGGACTATTCAGAATATGTATTCGCAAGAAAACGATATTACTGGTAAGGTAACAGACGAATCGAAAATTCCTGCTGTAGGAGTAACTGTTATGATAAAAGGTACCCGAACAGGAGTGCAAACAGATTTTGATGGTGCCTACTCTATTAAAGCAAATCAAGGACAAGTATTAGTGTTTTCTTATTTAGGTATGGGAGCAGTAGAAAAAACAATTGGTACGTCTAAAAAAATAGACGTTATCTTGTACGAAGATGCCGAAACCTTAAATGAAGTTGTAGTAACTGCAATGGGGATAGAGCGTGCTGAAAGAACATTAGGATATGCTGTTAGTACAGTAAAATCTGAAGATTTTGAAGAAGCAAGAGAAACCGATGTACTTCAGGCATTACAAGGTAAGGTATCTGGTGTTCAAATTACCGGTGGAGGCGGAGGCGTGGGGACGTCTACAAAGATAACAGTAAGGGGTCTTACTCGTATATTTGGAGATAATAACCCGTTATGGGTAATTGATGGGGTTCCTATATCTGATAATAATAGTTCTGACGGTGGTATATCTGGAGGTGCAAATTATGGAAACAGAGCCCAAGATATTAATCCAGATGATATTGAAACGCTAACCGTGCTTAAAGGGGCATCGGCTGCGGCTTTATATGGTTCACGAGCATCTAATGGTGTTATTGTGGTAACGACTAAAAAAGGGAAAGGAAAGGGTGCGACCATTACTTATAGCTCAACAATGCGTTTTGATACACCTTTACGACTTCCAGATTTTCAAAACAGCTACGGTCCAGGTAGTTTAGGAGTTTATAGTGAGGCTGATGGCGATAATATACAAGACGCTTCTAAAGGTTGGGGACCTGCAATTTCTAGCGGAACACCATACACAGATTATGCTGGCAATTCGCAAACCTTTACATCGAATCCAGATCTTCAAAAAGATTTTTATGATTTAGGTTCAACTAAGGTAAATAGTTTTTCAATTTCAGGAACTTCAAACGAAGGAAAAAATAATTATAGAGTTAGTACTTCTCATAGTTCAAATGAAGGGATTTTACCTGGATCATCTCTAGATAGATTGAATTTAGGACTTAAAGCAGGTTCTGAATTGTCTGATAAATTGAGTTCTGAATTCAGCGTAAATTATATTAATACAGGTATAGATGGTGCAGTGGCAACAGGAGCAAATGACCCTAATGTATTAACAAGTATTATAAATACTTTACCAAGAGTTACAAATATAGATGTTTTTAAACCATGGGTAGCCGATGATGGCGTAACACAGCTGTCTCCTGTTGATGCCGATGGAACCAATAACCCGTATTGGATTGTTAATGAAAATCAAAGAACAGCTGATACCGAACGATTTTTCGGGAATGTTGCTCTTACTTATAGTCCTGTAAAACATTTTTCTATGTTAGGAAGAGTGGGGTACGATACCTACAATACTAAATATTTTAGAAATAATCATAAAGGAACTATAGGACTTCTTGAAGGTAATTACAGACAATCTACTACGAGTAGAAATGAAATAACTATAGATTATTTAGCAACCTATGATAATTCTTTTGAAGATTTTGATGTTACCTTAAGAGGTGGGGTGCAATGGAATCAAAGAACAACTGATATTATTGGTAACACCGGCGAAACGCTTACCATCCCTGAACTTTTTGCTCCAGGTAATGTAGAAAGTAATGTTCCTTTTAACAATTATTCTCAAACACGTGTTTTTGGAGCTTTTGGAGATTTTACAATGACTTATAAAAAATGGCTTAGTTTAAATTTAACCGCTAGAAACGATTGGTCTTCGACGTTGCCAGAAGGTGCTAATAGTTATTTCTATCCATCTGTAGCGTTAAGTTTTGTTTTTTCTGATGCCTTTAATATTGACAGTAATATTTTTAGTTATGGTAAATTAAGAGCAAACTGGGCTAACGTAGGTAGTGATACAAGCGCATATCAATTAGATTATTTGTATTATCCTCAATCAAGTTGGTATGGACAATTTAGTACAACTGGAACATTTCCTTTTGGTGGTCAGCTTGCTTTTTCTGGTCCAAACTCCCTGCCAAATGCAAATTTAAAACCAGAAAATCAATTAAGTAAAGAAATTGGTATTGAATTGGGGTTTTTTAAAAACAGATTTACAGTAGATGCAACGTATTATAAGACTAATACTACTGATCAAATTATAGCATTATCTACGTCGCCTTCTACAGGGTATAGTTCTGCTTGGACTAATTTAGGAGAAATATCAAACACAGGTTTTGAATTGGAATTGGGAATAAAATTAATTAGATATAAAGGATTTAAATGGGACTTAAATTACAATTTCACAACCAATGAAACCATTATTGAAGATTTAGGGGATTTAGGTATATATACTATGGCAAGTACTTATAATGGTTTAACTGTAGCTGCCGGAGAAGGAGAAAGTATAGGTCTATATGGAAATAGATTTGCTAGAGCTGTAGATGAAAACGGAAATACGATAGAAGATCAGATATTAGTAGGAAGTACGGGTTTACGTTATGAAGGTAATACAGAGCGCTTAGGAAATATAATGCCAGACTTTACTATGGGGCTTACTTCTGTATTTAGTTATAAAGGTTGGAGACTATCCACAACTTTTGATTGGAAAGAAGGAGGCGTTTTATATTCTCAAACCGTATCTAACTTAAGAACTAGTGGTTTGGCTGCAGAAACAGCTGTAGATAGAGAAACTCTTTTTGTAGATCCAAATACCTTTGTCGATAATGGAGATGGTACGTATTCTGAAAACACAATACCAATACCAAGTGTACAATCTTATTGGTCTAATTATTCAGCCGCTAGGATTCATGAAAGTAACACGTTTGACGCCACTTATATAAAATGGAGAGAGTTAGCTTTGTCTTATTCATTGAATAAGGAACAGTTAAAAAAGACACCTTTTAGTAATTTAAGATTTAGTCTGCAAGGACGAAATATAGCCATTTTTAACACCAGTATTCCTCATATCGATCCAGAAACAAATTTGTTTGGTTCAAGTAGTAATGGAGGAGGTATTGAATATAATGGTTTGCCTTCAACAAGTAGTATTGGGTTTGGTGTTAACGTTAAATTTTAAATAATAAAAAGATGAAAAATACAATCATAAAAGCAACGTACTTATTTTTAGTATCGGTAATTATATTCAGCTTAAACGGATGTACTAAGGATATAACAGATATTAATGAAGATCCATTAGCAGTAACAACAGTGCCTCCTTATCTTTTATTTCCTGAGGTAATAGTGAATATGTCTTCCCAAAGAGTTATTGAATTTGCCGGTTCTAATATGCATGCGCAACAATGGGCAGGTAGTGCTGGTACGTGGAGAAGTAGAAGCAGATATACACTTGGTGTACCCTCAGTAAATAATGCATGGACAAATTGGTATACAACCTGTTTGAAAAATTTATCTTTAGTTGAATTATTAGTTGAAAAAGATTATCCAGATGACATTTATATTGTTGCTCAAGCAAAAATATTAGAAGGTTTTATTTATTCTAATATCACACAAGTATGGGGAGAAGTTCCATTTACCCAAGCAGGAAATCCAGCAGTTTATCCATATCCGGAGTTCGATTCTCAAGAAACTGTAATGGAAGGTATCGTAACTTTAATGGATGAAGCTATTGCTATTTTAGAAGAAGATACCGATTCAGACATTGTTGATGACTTAATTTTCGAAGGCGATAAAGAAGCTTGGATTCGTTGGGCAAATTCTATTAAGTTAAAAATGCTCATGTTTATGGCAAATAAAAAACCTACTGAAGTTTCAGACAGACTTCAGGAGGTAGCAAATAGCGCGTTAATATTTACTAACGAACAGGAAGCCAAACTACAATACAGTTCTGAAATTGGTAACGAAAACCCTAAATATACTTTTATAAATAATTTTTGGGGAGGAAATATTAATTTATGGTACGCAGGAAGCCCACTAGTAAACCTTATGAACGATTTAGACGATCCCCGTAGAGCAACCTATTTTGATCAAAATACAAATGGTGATTATGTTGGTTTAGTTCAAGGATTTACAGGTGTCGCACTTGCTTCAAAAATAAATGTAAATAATATTCTAGCAGATACACCTGATAGATACTCAACAGCATCTGAAACCTACTTTTTATTGGCAGATGCTGCTGCAAATGGGTATGTCTCAGGAGATTTAACCCAAGCGAATGCGTGGTTTCTAGAAGGCGTTACATTGTCTTTAGATTATTTTGATGGTTCTTTAGGAGCGATTTCACAAACAGATAAAGATACGTACATCGCTAGTTTACCCGATTTATCTACTTTAACAAAAGAAGCGGCTTTAGATTACATTAACGATCAACATTATATCTCTTTATTTGGTAGTGGAATTGAAGCATGGAATTTATGGAAAAGAACCAAGTCGGTTGATTTTGATATTCCTAACCTTTCTGGAGCAACAGATATTATCAGGAGATATACATATTCTAGCAATGAAGCAGCAGCTAACATAAACATACCTACAGAAGTAACTATTGAGGATCCTATGTGGTTCGAAAAATAGAATGTAATATTTTAGAATTATAGTAAGCTAGTGATGTTTCATTTTGTTGAGTTAGTCATCTTCTTATAAATTATAAGATAAATACTGAATTTTATAATTACTAGCTTACATTATTTTAATGTAATAAATGAGTCTATAAAAGGGCGTGCAAATGGCGAGGCTTGGTTTAAAATAGACAGAACGGGATTAATATTATACCTAGTCTAAATTTCATTTATATATTTGGATTATATAATGATTTGGAAAAAATTACCATTCATTATCTAACTAGGCTTTGTTTGGACACAAAACCGAGAGGCAAAATGAATAAAAACAGCATATATCAAACTTTATTTAATAATGATTATACAAAAAAAAATACTTAACTACTTTGCATTAATAGCTCTTGTAATGTTAAGTGGATGCGAGAAAAAAACAGACACTAAAGCAGTGCGCGTAGAGATCCAAAAGCCCAACATATTATTTTTGTCTATAGACGATTTAAGACCGGATCTTGGAGCATATGGCAACGTCGAAATGAAAACACCTCATATCGATGCCTTGGCGTCTACGTCTATGCTTATGTTAAATACGCATAGTCAAGCTGCAGTTTGTGCTACTTCTAGAGCAAGTACTATGCTTGGGTATAGACCAGACTCTACACGTGTATGGCACTTAGGAGATAAGTTTAGAGAGATTAATCCAGATGCTGTTACGATGCCTCAATATTTTAATAAGTCGGGATATTATACGGTGAACATCGGTAAAATCTTTCATAATTATATGCCAGATTCAATTTCTTGGGACGAGCCAGACTTAAAGCCTGCCCCATACAATACTGCTCCATATGCAAATCGAGATGCCGAAACATACTACTATACAAAAGAGGCTTTGGCAATTCAGAAAAGAGATCGAGATTTATTTAAGGCTAAGCGAAAAGGGAAAATATATGGAGACGGTTGGAATCGCGGACCTGCTTTAGAAGCTGCCGATGTACCAGACTCTTTGTATTACGATGCTATGCAAACAACATTAGCATTAGAAACTATAGATAGAATTAAAGATAAGAAACAGCCGTTTTTTATGGGCTTAGGATTTTATAGGCCACATTTGCCTTTCGTAGTGCCTAAAAAATATTGGGATTTATATCCAAAAGGTTCTGTGTCTCCAGCGCCTAATCCAAAATTACCGGAAAACGCGCCCGTGATGTCGGCGAATTCTAATTATGAATTGCGGAATTATGATAATCCATATACAATTGGAAGACCGGAAGACGAACCGGTGCCAGAAAAATATGCCGATTCTTTAAAAAGAGGCTATTATGCAAGTGTCAGTTTTATTGATGCGTGTGTAGGACGATTAGTTGAAGGCTTAAAAGAAAGAGGCTTGTACGAAAACACCATTATTGTGCTGTGGGGCGACCATGGTTGGAAATTAGGAGACCACAATGGTTGGGGTAAAATGACGAATTTTTACATCGATACCCATGTGCCTTTAATTATAAAACAAGCCAATCAAACCGAAGGAAAACGAATCGAAGCACTTTCAGAACTTGTCGATATATTCCCAACCTTATGTGATATTTCGGGAGTTGAAAAAGCAGATTATTTTCAAGGAACGAGTTTAACGCCTCTTTTTAGTAATCCTAATTTAGAATGGAAGGATGCCGTTTTTACACAATTTAGACGTCGTGCTCGCGTGTCTAAAGATGGAAATGAGTATATGGGATATTCCATGCAAACAAAGCAGTATCATTATATGGAATGGTATACATGGGATAATGACACTAAAGAAAAAGGGGATTATGCAGCTGCAGAATTATACGATCATGCTGTAGATCCAAATGAAACAATAAACATCGCAGGACAATTAGACCAAAAGCAGAATGTGGAAAAATTATCAGAGCAACTAAAACAAGGGTGGAGAGCAGCTGTGCCAAAAATTAAAGCCTAATTATTTAATATGAATATACATAAAAGAATATTTAATACGGTCGCATTTATAGCCTTTCTAGTATTGAGCGGATGTGAAACAAAGACAGAGACTAAAGTTGTAAATATAGAGGCCGATAGACCCAATATTTTATTTATTCCAATAGATGATTTAAGACCTGAATTTGGAAGCTATGGTAATAGCGACATACTATCTCCTAATATTGACAAATTAGCCTCTAATGGTGTTGTTTTTAATCGTGCCTATTGCCAACAAGCCGTTTGTACAGCGTCTAGAACGAGTCTGTTAACTGGTTTAAGACCAGACTCGACACAAGTTTGGGATTTAAAAACACATTTTAGAGACCAAATGCCCGACCTAGTTACATTACCTCAATTTTTTAAAAATAATGGGTACTACAGCGTTGGTTTAGGTAAAACGTTTCATAATACATTACAGGATTCTTTGGCTTGGAATGAGTATTTACATGTCGACGGATTTCCTTTCGATCCAGATGCCGTATACGTAAATCAGGATAATATTATAGAACAAAAAGAGCTTGAGCTTAAGCGTTTAAAAGCGGGTAAAGCTAAGTTTGATAAATATGGTTTTATTTATTCAAAAACCAAATCAAGTGAAATGGGGCTTGTAGACGACGATGATGCCTATTACGATGGTGCTCAAACGACAATGGCAATTGAAAAATTGAAAGAATTAAAATCTAAAAATCAGCCCTTCTTTTTATCTGTAGGTTATTATAAACCGCATTTACCATTTAATGCACCCAAAAAATATTGGGATATGTATAATAGAGCAGATATAAAATTAGCAGATAATCAATTTCATCCAAAAGATAGTCCGTCTTATTCGGTACATGGAGATGCAGAGCTTAGAGGTTATGTAGATGCTAAAAATAATTTGCCTTATCCTAATGAAGGCAATTGGGATGAAGAAAAACAAAGAGAACTAAAACATGCCTATTATGCTTGTGTGTCTTATATTGATGCACAAATAGGTAGAATTATGGACGAATTAGAGCGATTGGGACTTAAAGATAATACTATTGTTGTACTTTGGGGGGACCATGGATGGAAACTTGGAGAGCATAATGGTTGGGGTAAACAAACCAATTATGAAATTGATGCTAGAGTACCGTTAATTATTAGTGGAGCTAAAGTAGAGGCGAAAGGTAAAACAAGCAATGCATTAACAGAATTTGTTGATGTCTATCCAACACTTTGCGATGTGGCAGGTTTTAGCGTTCCCGAATATTTACAAGGCACAAGTTTAAAGCCGCTTCTAAAGGATACAGATTCAAAAGTAAAAGATGCTGCTTATAGTCAGTTTTTATTAGGAAGATACGGTACGGTAAAAGAAAGAGAAGAGGAAAAAATGGGATATACTGTGAGAACAAATCGCTACCGTTATGTTGAATGGTACACATGGCAGGCAGATAAAAAAGAGAAAGGAGAGTTAATTGGGAGAGAGCTTTTTGATCACGAGAATGATTCCCAAGAGAATATAAATGTTGTAGACCAAGCTATAAATAAGGAATTAGTAGTTAGATTGTCTGAAGAATTAAAAAAAGGATTTACAACATTATAAGTTGAAAAACATATGAAGAAATATATTTATGGATTACTTTTTTTAGGGCTGACCTCTTATGTTAGTCCAAATGAAAAAGAGTTAGTCAAACCAGTTAAATTAGAAATAAAAGTGCAAAAAATGCATACATTAGGCCTTATCGGTGGAACGTCGTGGCATTCTACTTTAGATTATTATAGTACCATTAACCAAGCTGTAAACGATCATTTTGGAAATAATACAAATCCACCATTATTAGTATATACCCTTAATCAAGCTGAGGTTCACCGTTTTCAAACAGAAGACAAATGGGATTCTATTGCTAATATGCTAACAAATGCGGCTTTAAATCTTAATAAAGCAGGAGCAGAATCTGTAATGTTTTGTGCCAATACACCGCATAAAGTTTATAATCTGGTTCAAGAAAAATTAGACTTCCCTATCATACATATTGCAGATGCTACAGCTAAAGCGATTAAGAAAAAAGGCTTGAAAAAGGTCTGCTTTATTGGAACAAAATATAGCATGGAGGAAGATTTTATCACCAAAAGAATCGAAGAAAATGGATTAGAAGTTCTAGTGCCAGAAGACGAAAAAGTGATAAATGAATTGCATAGAATTATCATCGAGGAGCTGACTTACGGAACAGTTAATCCTGATTCTAAAGCCTATGTTTTGGGTGTTTTAAACGATTTAATTAATGATGGTGCCGAAGGTGTGATTTTAGGTTGTACCGAGTTTCCGTTAATGATTTTTCAAGAAGACCTTGACGTTCCTGCTTTCGATACAACAAAAATTCATTCGCTATCGGCAGTGGATTATATTTTAAACGAGTAATTCATTTTATATCGAAACTTAAAAAAAGCGAAAGCATCACAATAATTACATTGTGATGCTTTCGCTTTTTAATGACTTTCTATAGGGCTTGATTAAAGTGAATCCATAAACGTTATTAGTTTTTCAACATCGTTTGGTTTTGCAATAATTTTTTTGTCTTTATCTAATACAAAAAACGATGGTGTTCCCGAAATACCATACGCAATTGGAATAGGATTATCCCATTTGTTTATTCCGTAAATCTGAGTGAATTCAGGGTAATTTGCTATCGTTTTTTCCCAATTCGGACGTTCGTCTTCTAGTCCGATAGCAAGTACTTGTATGTTAGATTTATCGTGTATGTATGCTTTTAAAACAGGTAATTCTTCTAAACAATGAGAACAGGTACTGCTCCAAAAGGTAACAATGTAATATGCTTTTCCAGAAAGCGTGCTTAGCTTACTACTTCCTAATTTAGAAGGCCAAGAGAAATCTGGAGCTACGGCACCAATTGCAGTATTACGAAAAGCTCTCATGTCTGATATTAGCATTTCGTCTTTTACAGGGTCTAATAGTTTTTCTAAATATGTTGAAGAAATATAATTGGCAACTTCTTCGTTTTTACGTTCCTTAAACTGATTCCATAATACTTCTAAAATCGATTTCTGAACGCCCCTTGCAGCTGAAGTCTCGCGAACAACATCATCTATATTATTTTTATACGACCTGTTTTCATTTTGCCTATCCACAAAAATAAAGACATAGCTTAAAGCTGAGTCCATTAAAAAACTAGAATTTTGTAATACGGGATTATTAAAATCAATAGGTTTAAAATAATTAGTTTTATAATTATTAAAATACGTTGGAGCATCTTCAAAAGCTATTGGAATGTATGGTCTTTCAGCTTTAATAAAATCATGAACCAACATTCCTTTTGATGCCGTTTCGGCTTGATTTTGAATATCTTTCATTTCAGAAATGCAAGTCATATAATCTGCTTTATTTTGTTCGGATGTGCCATAAAAGGTGTTAATCTTACTTTTAACAATATACATGTCGTTTTTGTAGGCCGTTAATAGCTTATTTTCTTTTGATAGCTGAAATGAAACACCATTGTCTTGCTGGAATTGAAATACAATATCTTCATTATTATAAATAAAATCGAAACTATATTGTTCTTGTGGTAAGGCGTAAACTATGCGATACATTCCTGCTTTTAGAGAGGCTTCTAAGTCTAATTCGAAATTACCATTTACAATATCTGCATTGCTAATATATACATGGTTAGAAGGTTCTAATTTGTATAAAATAGCAGTTTTAAAACTTGCTGCAGGTGAAAAAGTCCCTGAGATTTTATGTTGTGCAAATACTAAAGTGGGTAGTAATAAAAGGGCTAAAATTAATTTTTTCATGTATCTTAATTTAAAATAGGTTGTAAAGCAAGTAAGGCTTGTTTTACAGTTTTAATATGGTCGAATGTTAATAATAAACGTAATCCTGCACGTGTTTGTTTTTCTTTCATTTTACATGCTCTTGGATTAGACTGTACAAACTTTAATACGTTTGTGAAATTAGTACTTTGGTAGAATGAGCTTTGTTGATCACTAACAAAATACCCAACCATTTTGCCTTGTTTCATCACTAATTTTTCTAATCCAATGGTGGTCGCTAACCATTTTACGCGAACACTATTAAGTAAATCGACAACTTGTGTTGGAAGCTCTCCAAAACGATCGGCTAATTGGTTTTCGAAGACTTTTAATTCGTCTTCGGTTTTTAACTGATTAAGTTGCGTATATAAGTTTAAGCGCTCGGCAATATTATTTACATAATCGTCTGGGAATAGCAATTCGAAATCTGTATCTATAGTGATGTCTTTAACGTATTCCTTAGGCTTACCTTCTTTATCTGGATATAAATCTTTAAACTCGTTTTCTTTTAATTCCTCAATAGCTTCATTTAAAATTTTCTGATAGGTATCAAATCCAATATCATTTATAAATCCGCTTTGTTCTCCTCCTAATAAATCTCCAGCACCACGAATTTCTAAATCTTTCATGGCGATGTTAAATCCGCTTCCCAATTCTGTAAATTGTTCCAGAGCCGTAATACGTTTTCTCGCATCGGCAGTCATTGCAGAATATTCTGGCGTAATAAAATAACAGAATGCTTTTTTATTACTTCTACCCACGCGACCACGCATTTGGTGCAAATCGCTTAGTCCGAAATTGTTGGCGTTATTTATAAAAATAGTATTGGCATTAGGGACATCTAATCCGCTTTCTACAATGGTAGTACTCACTAGAACATCGAATTCACCATTCATAAAAGCTAACATTAAATTTTCTAATTTTTTACCTTCCATTTGTCCGTGACCAATACCTACTTTGGCATCGGGAACCAGACGCTGAATTAAACCAGCAACTTCTTTAATGTTTTCAATACGGTTATGAATGAAATAAATTTGTCCGCCACGCTGAATTTCATAACTCACCGCATCACGAATGGTTTCTTCTTCAAAGCGAATCACATTACTTTCTATAGGATAACGGTTTGGTGGAGGTGTGGTAATCACCGATAAATCGCGCGCGGCCATCAAACTAAATTGAAGCGTTCTTGGGATAGGTGTAGCTGTTAATGTTAGTACATCTACATTATCTTTTAAAGTCTTTAGTTTTTCTTTAACTGCGACTCCAAATTTCTGTTCTTCATCGACAATTAATAAGCCTAAATTTTTAAAGACAACACTTTTATTGGCTAATTGGTGGGTTCCGATAATAATATCGACATGTCCTTTTTCTAAGCGCTCTAATGTGTCTCGTTTTTCTTTAGCTGTTCTAAATCGATTTACGTAATCGACCGTTACAGGGAAATCTTTTAAACGTTCGGTAAAGGTTTTATTGTGTTGGTATGCTAATATCGTGGTAGGTACTAAAACGGCTACTTGTTTACCGTTATCGACCGCTTTAAATGCTGCACGAATAGCGACTTCGGTTTTCCCGAAACCAACGTCCCCACAGACTAATCGGTCCATTGGACGCTCGCTTTCCATATCGTTTTTAATATCGGCAGTCGAGGTACTTTGGTCTGGAGTATCTTCGTAAATAAAAGATGCTTCTAGTTCATGTTGTAAATGACTATCGGGATTGTATTGGTAGCCTTTTTCAAGTTTTCTTTTGGCGTATAATTGTATCAAGTTAAAGGCAACTTCTTTAACTCTGGTTTTTGTTTTTTGTTTTAAAACTTTCCAAGCATTACTTCCAAGTTTATGAATTTTTGGAGGCTTGCCATCTTTACCATTAAACTTAGTTATTTTATGTAGTGCGTGTATACTCAAGTATAAAATATCACGTTCCCCGTAAATCAGTTTTATAGCTTCTTGTTTTTTACCTTCTACATCTATTTTTTGTAGCCCGCCAAAACGTCCAACTCCATGATCGATATGTGTTACATAATCGCCAATTTCCAGATTTGTAAGTTCTTTTAAAGTTATAGATTGCTTTTTAGCATAACCGTTTTTAAGGCTGAATTTATGGTAGCGCTCAAAAATTTGGTGATCGGTATAACACAGCACTTTATTATCGTGATCTATAAAACCTTGATGTAGAGAAAGCACTATGGCTTGGTAAGAGACACCTTGCTCTGTGTCTTTAAATATATCGTGAAAACGTTTGGCTTGTTGTTCGCTAACGCACGCAATATAATTGGTAAATCCTTTGTTGTGATTACTGTTTAAATCGTCTATTAAAAGATCGAATTGTTTATTAAAAGAAGGTTGAGGTGTGGTGTTAAAAATAATAGGCTCTTCTGCCTTATTCTGAAAATAATAACCGCTGCCAAATTCTACTACAGTGAAGTTTAAAAGTTGCTTTTTAAGCAATTCAGAATTACAAAATAATTCGCTTGGCGCGTTGTGTTTTATTTCTGAGTTTAGATTTTTAAAGGCCTCTTCGGCTTTGCCAAAAAGCACATCACTTCCGGAAAATAACAATTGACTATTTTTAGAAAACACCACTGTTTTTCCTGACATGTATTTTACAAAACTTTCACGGCTTTCGTCTAAAAGTTTATTCTCAACATTAGGTATAATACTGATCTTCTTAATCTGTTCTGTCGAGAGTTGTGTTTCTACATCGAAGGTTCTTATGCTATCTACATCGTCTCCAAAAAACTCAATTCTGTAAGGCTCATCGTGAGAAAATGAGAACACATCAACAATACCACCACGAACAGAAAATTCGCCAGGTTCGGTAACAAAATCGACCCGTTTAAACTTGTATTCGAATAAAATTTCGTTTACAAAATCTATAGATAAATTATCGTTTATAGCTATTTTTAAAGTATTACGTTCGAGTTCTTTCTTCGTGACTACTTTTTCAAATAATGCATCGGTATACGTAACAATTATAGCTGGTTTTTTTCGCGAATTAATGCGGTTTAAAACTTCGGCACGTAATAAGACGTTGGCGTTATCGGTTTCTTCAATCTGATAAGGTCTGCGGTAGCTCCCAGGATAAAATAAAACATCTTTGGTGTTTAAAAGTTGCTCTAAATCGTTTAAATAATAAGCGGCTTCTTCTTTATCATTAAAAATAAGTAGAAAAGGTTTTTCTGCATATTTAAAAACTTCGGCAATGACCAAAGAAAATGATGATCCTACAAGACCTTTTAAAACCGTTTTACTTTCACTTTGGGAAATAGCAAGTTGCAAATTTTGCGTTTGCAAAGTTTGTGCAAATGTTTGCAAGAGGTTGTTTTTACTCAAGGCAATTTATTTTGTGCAAATATAAGCGTATGTACTTATAAATTATGTTAACGATTTATGAATTTAAAAATTACTGATAATTGAATTTTTATTAAATTTAGAAGTAAAAAATACTGATATTTAAATTAATTAACGATTAAACTTTGATTATATTAGTCGCCTTAAAAAAATAATAGATATGTCTTATTCAAAATTGTTTGATAACGGGTTTAAAGAACGTAATAAAGATCATTTTGCTGCAATTGTACGCGTAGCAATGGATGATGGTGTTATTTCTGAAGATGAAAAAGCGTTTTTAGATCGATTAGCCCGGAGTTTACAAATAAATGAACACGATTACGAGCAGATTTTATTGGATTATAAATCACACCCAATTAACCCTCCCCATGAAAATACACGTCGTTTAGAGCGTTTATACGATTTAGCGCGTATGGTAAATTTAGATCATATAAATGGTGATAGTGAAATTACGTTACTAAGAAAAATAAGTTTAGGTTTAGGATTCTCATCAGAGAACTTAAAGCAGATTGTAGATAAGGCCTTAGCTTTGGTTTCTGAAGGCGCAGATTTAGATACTTTCGTAATAGAGATGAAAAAGTAATTCTTTTTTACAACTAGAAAGAAAAAAAGCGATCATTTTAAAATGATCGCTTTTTTTATATATTGAATTTATTTTTTGGCTGCGTTTCTTTCGAATTCTTCAGCTTTTTCTACCATGTTTTTACTTCCACATATAAAAGGAACACGTTCGTGTAATTCTGTAGGCTTAATATCCATAATACGTGTAAAACCATCACTAGCTTTTCCGTTAGCTTGTTCTGCTAAAAATGCCATTGGATTACATTCGTATAATAAACGTAATTTCCCTTTAGAGTTTTTAGAGCTTTTTGGATATAAATAAATACCTCCTTTAATCATGTTTCTATGGAAGTCTGAAACTAAAGATCCAATATATCGAGATGTATATGGTCTGTCGCCTTCTTCCATTTGGCAATACTTAATATAATCTTTTATTCCTTGTGGGAAATGAATATAGTTCCCCTCGTTACATGAGTAAATATTTCCATCTTCAGGAAAAGACATGTCTGGGTGCGATAAGTAAAAAGTTCCAATTGCAGGGTTTAATGTAAATCCGTTTACACCAGCACCAGTAGTATATACTAACATGGTTGAAGTACCATAAACGATATACCCAGCGGCTACTTGTTGGTGACCTTCTTGTAAGAAATCTTCGATTGTTACAGGCGATCCAACAGGAGTAATACGTCTATATACAGAGAAAATAGTTCCTACAGATACATTTACATCGATATTAGAAGATCCATCTAAAGGATCGATTAATACCACATATTTATTCTGATGATTAGAATCTTGACTGTTAATTGAAATAAAATCATCTTCTTCTTCACTTGCGATACCACAAACAATGTTTCGCTTTTTAAGCGTCTGTATGAAGATGTCGTTAGCGTAAACGTCTAATTTTTGTTGGTCTTCACCTTGAATGTTTACATCCCCAGCGGCACCAATAATGTCTACCAATCCAGCTTTGTTTACTTCGTGATTTACAACTTTAGCTGCTAAACGGATAGAATTTAATAATCTTGTTAACTCTCCTGTGGTGTATTTAAAAGCGGTTTGATTTTCGATTATAAATTCACCTAATGTTTTGTTTTGTCCTGACATTTAATGGTAACGTTTGTTTTTACAAATATCGTACTTTTTGTTAAACTATAACGTTTGAGTCAAAATTATAATCCATCGATTTTCCATATATTTGGATTCTTAAAAAATTATTATGGATATTAAAATTAGAGCAGCTAAAATTGAAGATATGTCAGCCGTACTGGAGCTGATTTATGAATTAGCTATTTTTGAAAAGGAACCAGAAGCTGTGGAAGTTACGGTGAGTGACCTAGAACGCGATGGTTTTGGAGTATCCCCATTATTTAAGTGTTTTGTTGCCGAAATCGATAACGATATTAAAGGTATTGCCTTGGTTTATAATAGATATTCGACATGGAAAGGTCCAATTATTCATCTTGAAGATTTAATTGTAAATAAAGCATATCGCGGTACTGGAGTTGGTACAGCTCTACTAGATGAGGTTATTAAATATGGTTACAGTAAAGGAGCAAAGCGTATTAATTGGGAAGTTATAGATTGGAACGAACCTGCTATTGCTTTTTACGAAAGTAAAGGTGCAAATGTATTACGCGACTGGGATGTGGTGCAATTAGATGAAGCAGGGATAAAAAACTATATCGATAAGTTATAAATGAAAGTATTTAAATTCGGAGGTGCTTCGGTAAAGGATGCCGAGGGTGTTATAAATTTAGCAAAAATTGTAAAGCAATTTTCAGATAAGGATACAGTCGTTATTGTTTCTGCTATGGGGAAAATGACGAATGCTTTTGAAGTGATCGTTCATAATCTGCTTAACGAAACATCCGAATTAGAGGCGTCTCTTAACTATGTCGAAGATTATCATTCTGCAATTGTTTCAGCGTTATTTTTAGATAAAAATCATTCTGTTTTTAATGCCGTTGAAACACTTTTTCAAGATTTAAAACTCCTTTTAAAAACAAATACGTCTACCAATTATAATTTTGTATACGACCAGGTAATCGGTTTTGGCGAATTGCTTTCGACAACTATTGTCAGTCAGTATTTAAATGATATTGGAGTCCATAATACGTGGTTGGATGTCCGTAATTATATTAAAACCGATTCTAATTTTAGACGTGCAAATGTAGATTGGGATATGACGTGTCAATTAATATCACCTTTAAAGCAACAGAATTCTATATGTGTTACTCAAGGTTTTTTAGCGAGCGATTCTGAAAATACAACAACGCTTGGGCGAGAGGGAAGTGATTATACTTCTGCTATTTTTGCTTACGCTTTAGACGCCGAAAGTGTGACGATCTGGAAAGATGTCCCTGGGGTTTTAAATGCAGATCCCCGTTATTTTCCAAATACGCAATTGTTGGATCAATTGTCGTACAGGGAAGCCATCGAATTGGCATTTTACGGCGCTAGTGTTATTCATCCTAAAACGTTACAACCACTTCAACAAAAAGAGATTACGTTGTTTGTAAAATCGTTTTTAAATCCGCTAGAAAAAGGCACTAAAATTAGTCAGAATCAGGATGTTGTTCCTAAGGTTCCGTGTTATATCGTCAAGAAAAACCAGATTTTAATCTGTATATCTTCCTTAGATTTTTCTTACATTGTAGAAGAGAATATTAGTGATATTTTTAATATACTGCACGTCGCTAAGATGAAAGTTAACCTTATTCAGAATTCTGCCATTAGTTTTTCTATTTGTGTAGAAGATACGTTTACCAATTTAAAATACGTTTTAGAACAATTTCAAGTTAAATACAAGATTTCTTATACATCTAACGTTTCATTATATACGGTTAGACATTATAATGATGCAGCTATAGCTATAATAGAAAGCAACAAACATATATTGGTACAACAACGTACTCAAGATACCTTACAAATAGTAACTAAATAAACAATTCACTACATTTGTGACCATGGCGAAACAGGAAGAAAAGGGATTAGTAACACCCAATGAAGTAGCAAGTGCTATAAATTTAGAAAAATTAGGTTTTTTAGGCACATTTGTGGGCTGGAGCTTAATGAAGCTTTTAAAAATTTCTAAAATAAACGACTTCTATTTAAAAAATAAACATTTATCAGATATTGATTTTTTAAATCGCATTTTAGACGAGTACGAGATTAAATTTGAAATTCCAGAAGAAGATTTAAAACGACTTCCAAAAAGTGGTGCCTTTATTACGGTATCCAATCATCCGTTAGGAGGAATTGATGGTGTGTTGTTATTAAAATTGATGATAGAAAAACGCGATGATTATAAAATCATGGCTAATTTTTTATTGAATCGTATCGAACCTTTACAGCCATATATTATGCCTGTAAATCCGTTTGAAGACAGAAAAAATGTTAAATCTAGTGTTGCAGCTTTTAAAAATGCCTTACTACATTTAAAAGCAGGTCATCCGCTAGGTGTATTCCCAGCAGGAGAAGTATCTACATATCGCGAAGGCAAATTAGTAGTAGATAAACCCTGGGAAGCCGCCGCTTTAAAGTTAGTAAAGCGTGCCGAAGTTCCTGTAGTTCCTATTTATTTTCATGCTAAAAATAGTAAGTTGTTTTATGAGCTTTCGAAGTTAAGCGGTACGTTAAGAACAGCGAAATTACCTTCTGAAGTTTTAACTCAGAAAAAGCGTGTTATTAAAGTCAGAATAGGAAGACCAATTTCGGTTGCCGACCAAAAGGAACATGCTACATTGCCAGAGTATTCCGAGTTTCTAAGACGTAAAACGTATATGTTGGCGAATGCATTCGAAGATAAATCTAAAATATTAAGCAGTTTAGCATCAACCTTAAATCTAAAATCTACTAAAACACCAAAACGTATTGTAACTCCTGGAGATGCCACGTTAATGGAGGAAGAAGTGGCGCAATTACGTACATTAGATTGCAGGTTATTGCAAAGCAAGAATTACGAAGTGTTTTTAGCATCTTCACGCGATATTCCTACTATTCTTAGAGAAATTGGTCGTTTACGTGAAATC
Organism: Formosa undariae; assembly: GCF_042427615.1. NCBI lineage: Bacteria > Pseudomonadati > Bacteroidota > Flavobacteriia > Flavobacteriales > Flavobacteriaceae > Formosa > Formosa undariae. Next base: position 58,246 of record NZ_JBHMEZ010000011.1, read on the forward strand.
ACATTTCGTGAAATTGGCGAAGGAACCAACGAATCTATAGATTTAGATAAGTTTGATAGTTATTACCATCACATGTTTCTTTGGGACGACGACCAAAAAAAGATTGCTGGAGCGTACAGAATGGGCCTAGGCTCTCATATTTTTAAAAAATATGGTATCGACGGATTTTATTTGCAGGATTTATTTCGCTTTGAGCCGGAATTACATAAGATGATGAGTGAGTCTATCGAAATGGGGCGCGCCTTTATAATTAAAGAATTTCAACTAAAACCAATGCCTCTTTTTCTGCTTTGGCGAGGTATAGTACATACAACATTACGTTTTCCTGAGCATAAATATTTAATAGGTGGCGTAAGCATTAGTAATCAGTTTTCAAATTTCTCAAAATCGTTAATGATTGAATTTATGAAATCTCATTATTACGATCCGTATGTAGCGCAGTATGTACATCCGAAAAAAGAGTTTAAAGTCAAGCTTAAAGACGCCGATAAAGATTTTGTGTTCGATGAAACCGAAGCCGATTTAAACAAGTTCGATAAAATTATAGATGAAGTAGAGCCAGGGAACTTAAGGTTGCCGGTATTGCTTAAAAAATATATCAAGCAAAATGCCAGATTGGTGGCTTTTAACGTTGATCCTTTATTTAATAATGCGGTCGATGGCTTAATGTATATTAAAATAGAAGATTTACCAGAGAGCACTGTGCGTCCAGTTATGGAAGAGTTTCAAGAAGAGTTGGAGCGTAAGTTTTCAGGTGGCGGGAATAGCGAACAGGCAGATGCTACGGAGTAATTTATATAAAAATTAAAATAACTGAATCTTAAAAAAGACTATCGTAAGCGGTAGTCTTTTTTATGGGTTTAAAACAATACGGCACAGGTCTTTTTATTGCGTTAATAATCACATTGAAAAAGGTATAGAATTTCCATTAATTTGAGTTCTTTTGTATGGTTCTAATGTGCTACAACGTTAATTTTTGTCACTTTTAAAACTAAACACTAAACTTTTATTAAAGTGCTGTTAGATAACTAGAATTAGCATCATTTTTGTATTCTAATTCAATGCCGAATAAATTTTCAGAAAATAAAATAAACATGAAAAAAACACTCAAAATAGTAGGGATAGCAATAGGAGTCATAGTCCTTATATTAATTGCCATTCCTTTTGTATTTGAAGGTAAAATACTTGACATTGTAAAGGGTACAGTCAATAAAAATATCAATGCAGAATTCGATTTTGCAGATGCAGATGTGAGTTTGATTCGGAACTTCCCCGAACTCTCCGTTTCTGTAAACGATATGAGCATTATAAACACCGGAACCTTTGCCGGTGAGACTTTGGTGTCTGCAAAAAACGCAAACATAAGTATGCCCTTTATGCAGATTTTTAATGGAGAAGGTGAGCCTTATACTATAAATTCTTTTAGTATTGATGGAGCCACACTTAATGTACTTATAGACGAAGATGGTAACGTAAACTACGATATAGCTAAAACAGACGCAGATACTAACGAGTCAATTAGCGCTACAAATACCGAAACACCGAGTTCTGTTTCTTTGTCTATTAAGAGCTATGAAATAACGAATTCTCAAATTAAATATGTCGACGAGAAAGGGAAGATGCATTTCGAACTTATCGATTTCAACCATTCGGGAACGGGAGATCTTTCTGCTATAAAATCTGAATTGGACACCAAAACAGACGGTTTGATATCTTTTGATATGGATGGAACTAATTATTTTAGTGAAACACCTATTCAATTGGATGCCAGGTTAGGAGTCGATTTAGAACAGAACACATATACCTTCCTAGAAAATAAGGCGATTATCAATCAGTTAGAATTGGTTTTCGATGGTTTTGTAAAACTTAATGAAACGAGTCAAGATGTAAATATCTCTTTTAAAACACCGTCTTCAGACTTTAAAAATTTCTTAGCATTAATTCCTCAAGCCTATTCTAAAGAAATAGAAAATGTGCAAACTACGGGAGATTTTGTGGTGCAAGGACAATTAAATGGTACAGTAGACGAGACCCATATTCCGGCCTTTAATATTGCTATTACATCTAATAACGCTTCGTTTAAATACCCGGATTTACCACAAGCAGTGTCTAATATTACTATAGATACTAAGATTGCAAACGAAACGGGACTATTGGAGAATACGTATGTGAATATAAATGCACTAACATTTAAAATTGCACAAGATGTATTTAGTGCAAATGCAACGATAAAAAACCTAATGGGGAATCCGTTGGTAAACGCCAATTTAAAAGGACGTATTAATTTAGGAAACCTGTCTCAAGCTTATCCGTTTAGTGTCGAGCAAGAATTAAAAGGAATTTTAGATGCAGATATTACCACTGCATTCGACATGAAAGCGATAGAAGAAAGCCGATATCAAGACACAAAAAATAATGGGTCTTTAGGATTAAGTAATTTTGAATTTAATTCTGAAGACATGAAAAATCCGATTCAAATTTCGAAAGCGGGTTTAACTTTTAATCCAAAGAATGTTACGCTAAATACTTTTGAAGCGAAAACAGGGCAAACCGACCTTTCTGCAAAAGGTGCTATAGACAACCTCTTAGGTTTTATGCTTAATGATGAGATGTTAAAAGGTAACTTTACCCTGAACTCGAATACCTTTGCGGTTAATGATTTTATGGTTGAAGAGGTCGCTTCTGAAAAAGCTACAACTGACGATAATACCAAAGAAAAACCCGCATCTGAAGTTGTTATGAGCGATGAACAAATAAAAATTCCAGCATTTTTAGATGCAACTATTGTTGCAAAAGCAAATACTGTTATTTACGATAATTTGACTCTAAAAGAAGCTTCAGGAACTTTAATTGTTCGCGATGAAACGGTAACAATAAAAGACCTAACCTCTAATTTATTTGGAGGACAAATGGCATTAAACGGATCGGTATCTACCAAATCGGAAACACCCGTTTTCGATGTGAAATTGGGAATGCAACGTTTTAACATTGCCGAATCTTTTCAAGGTTTAGATTTATTAAAAGCTTTAGCTCCAATTGCTCAGGCTTTCCAAGGGGTTCTAAATTCTAATTTTCAAATAAAAGGAGATTTATCTACCGATTTTACACCTAATTTAAGTACCATTTCAGGAAACGCTTTGGCAGAATTATTTGTTAACGATGTAGATACTAAAGACAGCCAAGTTTTAGGAGCATTGGTAGATCGTTTGGCATTTTTAAACTTCGATGAAGGTGAAACGAAAAATTTTAAAACAACATTAAATTTTAAAGATGGACAGGTTGAGGTTAAGCCTTTTAATCTTAAGTTTAAAGATATTGGTGTTGAGATAGGAGGGAGTCATGGTTTTGACCAATCACTAAACTATAGTGCAGTTTTTGATGTTCCTGCTAAGTACCTCGGGAAGGAGGCTACGAATTTATTAGCTAAGTTAAACGATCCTAAAGCAGAGAACATAACCGTTCCTGTAATCGCCAAAATAGGAGGGCGTATTGGTAGTCCGTCGGTGTCTACAGATTTAAATGCGACTGCAACAGCTTTAACTCAGAAGTTAATTGAAATGCAAAAAAATGAGCTTCTAAATAAAGGTACTGATAAAGTAAAAGATGCCTTAAGTAATTTCTTAGGCGGAAGTAAATCGAAAGATTCTACCAATGTCGGGACAGCAAAAGATTCTGTACAAACAGATAATATTAAAAAAGCAGCCGATAATTTGCTTAATGGCTTGTTTGGAAAGAAAAAAGAAGAATCGAAAACAGGAAATTAATCTCTTGATAATTTGAACATAATAAAAAAGCTGAAGATTTAAAACCTTCAGCTTTTTTTGTTGTGTAATGTATGTATTTGTAAGCGACCCTTTTTTGCAAATGGGTATTTTTTAGATTATAGCTTTACAAATTTTTCTTTTATTTTGTCTACGATAGTTTGTGCTAATTTTTCCTTGCTCTCTATAGTCCAACCTGCAACATGTGGTGTTAAGAGTACCTGTTCTGATTCAATTAAATATTGAAAGGCTTCTGGCATATTATCTGCAGTAAATAAGTTCTCGAAAGATGCTTTTTCGTATTCTAAAACATCTAACCCAGCTCCTAATATTTGCTTAGTTTTTAATGCAGAAACTAAATCTGTAGTGACTACACTTTTGCCTCTTGCCGTGTTAAATAGCCAGAACGGTTTTTTAAACGCATTTATAAAATCGGCATTAACCATGTTTAGAGTTAGTGGCGTTTGTGGTATATGTAAGCTTACAACATCGACTTCGTTTTGAAACGTTTCTAGGTCTACTTGCTCAGCATTCTCATTACCTACGTCTGCTTTAATGTCGTAACATAGTACGTTAACATCGAATCCGCGTAGTTTTCTAGCAAAGGCATTTCCCATGTTTCCATAACCAATAATCCCTACCGTTTTCCCGTCTAATTCTAACCCGCGATTATCTTCGCGTAACCATTGTCCTTGGCGAACTTCGTGATCGGATTTATTTAGTTTATTGAATAACGACAGTAGCATACCTAATGTATGTTCGCCAACGGCATTCCTGTTTCCTTCGGGAGCAGAAATAAGATAGACACCTTTAGATTGAGCATAATCACAGTCTATGTTTTCTAAGCCCGCGCCTACACGACCAATAAATTTTAAATTGGTTGCAGCGTCTAGAAATTGCTTGTCGATTGTAAAACGACTTCTAATGATGATGCCATCGTATTGATTTATTTTACTTTCAATTTCTGATTTCGTTGACGTGAAATCATCGTGATTAGTAAAACCTAAATCTGTTAATTGTTGTTTTAAAAGGGGGTGATTGCTATCGAGATGAAGAATGTTCATGTGCTGAAAAATTAGATTTCAAATTTACGAACTTTTGCGTTAAGGATTGAACGATTTGTTTGAGCTCTTGTTAGGTTTTTTTAACCTAACAAAGCGAGTCGTGAAAGCCTGACCTTTTTAGGTAACGCCCAAATTAAAAACCGAGCATGGCTTTAGCAATTAAAAAGTATATTAAGATTCCGAAAACATCGTTACTGGTAGTAATAAATGGACCTGTAGCCACTGCTGGATCTATGCCGCGTTTATCTAAAATGATAGGTATAAATGTGCCAATTAATGCGGCCATTACAATTACTGCAATTAATGCTAAACCTATGGTTATTGATACGGTATAAGGCGTTCCGAACACAAAATGGGTGACGCATAACGCAATTACTGCTATGGCTAAACCGTTGACTAAGCCTAAGGTGAATTCTTTAAATAATTGTCTAACGAGACTGCTATCCATGGTGTTGTTCGCTAGTCCTTGAACCACAATCGCAGACGATTGTACGCCTACATTTCCTGCTGTTGCCTGAATAAGTGGTACAAAGCTTAACAGTATAATGTAGTCGCCCATGGCGCCACTAAAACTGTTAATAATGCTTGCTGCTCCCAAACCGCCGAACATACCAATTAATAACCATGGTAAGCGGGCTTTGGTAAGTTTCCAAATGCTATCGTCGGCTTCTACATCGCGAGTAATACCGGCGGCAAGTTGGTAGTCCTTTTCGGCTTCTTCACGAATAACATCTACAATATCGTCGATAGTAATTCGCCCTAAAAGGATATGGTTTTTATCGACTACAGGAATGGCTTCCAAGTCGTATTTCTGCATGATATTAGCAACTTCCTCAACATCTTCGGTAACGTAAACATAGTCTACTTTAGGAATGTAAATGTCTGAAATATGTGCTCTTGGAGACGCAATTAATAAGTCTTTTAGAGATAAACGACCAATAAGTTTCTGATTATTATCGACCACGTAAATGGAGTGAACGCGTGTAACCTCTTCGGCTTGTGCGCGCATTTCTTTTACACATTGGGTAACGGTCCAGTTTTCGTTAACTTTTACAAGTTCCTTGGCCATTAACCCACCGGCAATATTATCGTCGTAACGCAACAGATCTTTAATATGCTGTGCGTGTTCTTGATCTTCGATATGGCTTATAACACGTAACTGACGATCATCGGACAGTTCGGAAATCATATCTGCGGCGTCATCGGTATCAAGTTCTCCGATTTCATCTGCAATTTCCTTAGCCGATAATGTGTCTAGAATTTTTTCACGAGTATCCTCGTTTAATTCCATTAACACTTCCGAGGTTTTTTCGCTATCTAAAAGTTTAATCACATAAGTGGCGTGATCAATACCTGTTTCTTCTAGAATTTCGGCAATATCAGCGTGGTGGTAATCATTTAAAAGTTCTAAGATGTTTGCATCATCTTTAGAATCAATTAATTGTTCCACATTTTCAATAAGCTCGTCACTTATTTTAAACTGAATATTGTCTTCGTGTTCCTCCACTAATCTTGTGTTTTTAGGTCTTCTTCTATGCGTTTAGTAAGCGCTATAAATTGTGCTACCGAAAGTTGTTCCGGACGTTGCCCAAAGATACTGTCTTCTCTTAAACTATCGGACAGATTGAATGTTTTTAAACTGTTACGAAGTGTTTTTCTTCGCTGCTGAAACGATGCTTTTACAACTTTGAAAAGCATGGCTTCGTTACAATCTAAACTGTAGTCTTCTTTACGCGTTAATCGCAACACTCCTGAATCTACTTTTGGTGGCGGATTGAATACGTGTGGTGGTACCGTGAATAAATATTCTGCATCGTAAAATGCTTGCGTTAAAACAGATAGAATACCGTAGGCTTTACTACCTTCTTTTTCGCAAATACGTTGCGCCACTTCTTTCTGAAACATCCCTGAAAATTCAGGAATTTGATCCCGCATTTCTAGAGTTTTAAATACAATTTGAGTAGAAATATTATAGGGGTAGTTTCCGATAACAGCAAAGGAATCGCCTTTAAAAATTTCATTTATATCGTATTTTAAGAAATCTTTTTCAATAACGCGATCTGCCAACGTTAAATAGTTCGCTTTTAAATAATCTACCGATTCCGAATCGATTTCTACAACATATGTTTTTGTTGGCTTTTCAAGCAAATATTTAGTTAAAACACCCATTCCTGGACCTATTTCTAAGACATTCTTGTAACCTTCAAAGGATAAGCTATTTGCGATTTTTTCAGCAATAGATTCATCGTTAAGGAAGTGTTGTCCTAAATATTTTTTTGCTTTTACCGTCATATAAATTAGTGTTTTGTAATGCTGTAAATGTCTATAACTTCTAGTTCTGTTCTAAAAGCCAATACGTTTTCACCAAACTTTTTTAATGCTTCTACTCGTAATGTATCTGCAAATTTATCGTAATAAGTATCTAAGTCTTCACGTGTTTTTGCACGATATTGTACAGAATAGGTTTTGCCTCCCATTTCTTCTTCAATAAGGACGCGTGTAAGTTTAGCTTCGTAAAACGTGCCAACAGATAAAACCTTTGGAATATGTTCTTGTTTCATCCAAGTGATCCAAGTGTCGTGCACTGCATCGCTAACATTAGATGTTACATTATATATATACATGTGATTATTTTTTTGCAAATAACAACATCTCTTTGCGAGCAACAAAATGAAATACTGTTTTTTGGTAAGTTAGGTTTAATTTTTCAAGGATTTTAATCCAATCGCTATTAGTAGGTGGTGATATGCCTAAAATTTAAATTTCAGCTTTCCCATCTATTTATGTTAGTCGAACCTTTTGGTGTATAACAACAACTCTTCTTTGGTTTCGAAAGGCATTACCGTTTTGCGATAGGTTAAGCCAAGTTTTTCAAGTAATTTAATCGAATTCGGATTTGTTGGTAATACAATTCCTAAAACTTCGTTTAGCTTATATTTTTCTTTGGCGAGGTCTAGAGCAGCAGAAGCAGATTCAAACCCAAAACCTTTACGTTCGTACTCTGGCAAGAAAGCAAAACCAATATCCACACCCTCCAATTCCGGTCGTTTTATTAATCCGCAACAGCCTATAACTTTGTTGTTCTCCGATTTTAAAAGCACTTTAAAAAAACCAAAACCGTTTTCTCTATAACTTTTTATATGATGATTAGTAATGTAATCTTCAGCATCTTTAGTCGTATTTATTTTACGATCTCCAATAAATTTTAGCCAATTGGGAGTGTTTAATAATTCTAAAATAAAAGGTGCGTCGTTAGTGTTTAATTCGGCTAGGTGTAAACGTTCTGTTGAAGATATATACATGCGTTATTGGTTTAAGGAATCGCCGCGCAAGATTCTAAATTGCGCTCTCGATTCTACAAAATAAATGCTATCGGCAAAGTTAAATATAATATGCTCGTAAAGCGGTTTTGCTTTCTCAGGTAAATTTAATTTACGATTGTATAATTCTGCTAAAGCGAAATAGGCATCGTCTGCAAGTAAACCCTCTATATGATTTGTTATTAAAAGCTGGTAATTATGTTCTGCTTTATCGTATGCTTTTTGAGATTCGAATAATTGTGCTTGTTTGTATAATGCTTGCTCGGCAATGGGTTCGCTATTGTGGTTTTGTAATATTGAGTCTAAGACCACTATCGCTTCCTTTGGTTTGTTTTGGTAGGCTAGTAAATCGGCTTTAGCATATAGTTTTAAAGCCGTTTGAGTTGAATCTTCGTACTTGTTATCGGATATTAGAAGTTTTAATTCTAACGCATCGTTCGCAATTAATTGCGTTGTTGATTGTTTTAAGATATTCAACTGGGATTCTGCCCATTTAAAATCGCCCTTATAATAACTGGTTTTTGCAACTCTAAATCTTGCTTCTTGAGAAATGGGACTGTTTTTTAAGCTCCTTTGGATTTGAGTATAGAAAATTAAGGCTTCATTAAATTTTTCTTGTAAGACTAATATATCTGCCAATTCTAATTTTACTTCAGCGATTTGATTGTCGGTTATTTTTTGATTTAACGATTGTTTTAAAACGGATTCTGCTTCATTTATCTCATGTAAATTGAAGGCTAAAAAATGACCATAAGCAATTTGAAGTTTTAAGGTTTGCGACTGTGAGCCGTAAGTTTCGAACAGTTTCAAATAATCCGACTGTATATCTTTATAATCTTTTTCTGAGGCTAAATCTGTTTTAAACTGGAGTAAATGAAAATGGGCTTTTAGCTTAGTATCTGTGTCTTGAGAGGTTTCAATAATGTAATTATAAACGCTTGCTGCTGTTTCAAAATCTTTTTCGCTAGTCGCTATAGACGCTAATTCGGACATGCGGTTTAAGCTTTCTGGAAGTCGGTTATAAATGGCCTTTTCTTGTGCAAATGCTTTGTTGAATTCCTTTTGCTGACTAAACAGCCAACTGAGTAATTCGTTCCAGATTAACTCTGGGTTTTGTTGGATTTTTCGCAGTATGGTTTTTCGCAGAATTGTATTGTTTTCATTGTTCGGATTTTCATTTATAAAATCACTAAAAATGCGTTTTATTTCATTAATGTATATCGGATTCTTTTCGATAAAATCGACGTAATTCACAAACATTTTTTCAATATTACCTTGCTCTCCATAAATTTGGGAGAGTTGCATGCTAAAATCGAATGTGTCGTTTAAAATCATTGCTTTTTCATACGAACGTATGGCTAGGTCTAATAGCGAATGCTCTTGAAATTGCCTCGCTACAGAATAGACATAACTCGGATTTTCATTTAAACTTTCAATGGCTTTTTCGTAATTTTCATTGGCTTCTTGATGCTTGTCTTGTAGTTCGAAATTATATCCTAGTTCCACATAAAACGAAGGGAATTTCATTCTATCTATAGCATGTTTTAAAAGTAATTCTGCTTCTGTATATTGCTTTAATTGTATATGTGTGTCGGCAAGTGCCTTTATGTAAATTGTATTGGTCGGACTGTTTTCGTGTAGTTTCTTGTAGGAGATTAATGCTTTTTCGAAATCACCATTCTTAAAATACTGTTTGGCAACAATATCCTGTTGCGAAAACACGCAAAAGCTTAAAAGCATGCAGCAGACAAGTATTAATTTCATAGTTTTTTAGATTCTTGTAAATATAGGGAAGTGGGAATAACTAATGAAAAATAGGGGTATAAAAAATGCCCGAAGAATCAGGCATTTTAACCAATCAAAATAAAAGTGCTATTAATCCTCTTGTCAACCCAAGTATGATTCAGTTATTTTGTCGGATATTGTTATATTTTAAATATAAGGTTCACTTAGTACATGATGCTAAGCAGATCCTCCTTTATTTTAAATCCCGATAATGATGTTTTTAGGGTAATTATATGGTGATAAAGTCAGCAAAATAAATCAGATTACATTTATTAAATGTCGTTGCTATTCGTTGAGAATATCAAATTTCTTAATAAAAAGTTAAATTTCAAAGTATAAGAGATGGTTTTCGTTAAACGGTAACCATCTCTTATGCTTTATCTAATTTCTTACTGTTTTACAGTACTTTAAAGTCAGAAAAATAGTATTATATAAACTTAGTTTATAATAGAAAATCCTGTGTAAGGGACTAAAGCATCCGGAATTACAATACCTTCTTCTGTTTGGTAGTTTTCTAAAATTCCTGCAAGTACTCTTGGTAAAGCCAATGAACTACCATTTAAGGTGTGAGCCAATTCGTTTTTACCATCTTTATTTTTAAAACGTAATTTTAAGCGATTGGCTTGAAATGTTTCAAAATTAGATACAGAAGATATTTCTAACCAACGGTCTTGCGCTGTAGAAAACACTTCAAAATCGAATGTTAACGCCGATGTAAATCCTAAATCACCACCACATAATCTTAAGATTCTATAAGGTAATTTTAAGTCTTCAAGTATAGATTTTACGTGAGCGACCATACCATCTAAAGCCTCGTAAGAATTATCAGGGTGCTCTACGCGTAAAATTTCAACTTTATCAAATTGGTGCAATCTATTTAATCCTCTAACGTGTGCACCATAGCTTCCTGCTTCACGTCTAAAACAAGGTGTGTAACCTGTGATTCCGATAGGTAAATCACTCTCGTTTAAAACCACATCTCTAAAAATGTTAGTTCCTGGTACTTCTGCAGTTGGAATTAAGTATAAATTATCTGCAGTAACATGGTACATCTGTCCTTCTTTGTCAGGTAATTGTCCGGTTCCAAAACCAGAAGCTTCATTTACTAAATGTGGTAATTGATACTCTGTATAACCAGCAGCTGTATTTTTATCTAAAAAGTATGCGATTAAAGCACGTTGTAAGCGGGCTCCTTTTCCTTTATAAACAGGAAAACCTGCACCTGCAATTTTGTTTCCTAATTCGAAATCAATGATGTCATATTTTTTGGCTAATTCCCAGTGAGGCATTGCGCCATCGTATAATGTAGGGATATCTCCAGCTCTAAAAATTTCCTCGTTATCGTCTTCTGTGCTTCCTGCAGGAACCGTATCGTTAGGTACGTTAGGGATTTTGTATAACAACTGATTTAAAGCTTCAGAAGCGTCATTTAACGTCTCTGTTAATTCTTTAGATAACTCTTTTAAGTTTGCACTTTTTCCTTTTAAGATGGTTGCTTTTTGAGTTTCTCCACTTTTAAACAACATACCAATTTCTTTCGACAACGTATTGGCTTCTGCTAGAGTATTGTCTAGTTGTGCCTGTGTGCTTCTACGCGTTTCATCAAGGGTAAGTACTTCAGAAATCATATCTGTAGCATCAATATTACGCTTTGCTAAATTTGCAATAATGCGGTCTTTATTGTCTCTTATAAAAGGTATTTGTAACATCTTAGTTTTTAATTTGGGCGTTTCTTGTTTATCAACAAGACCAGGCTTTTCGCTATATCTTTTTTACTCGTTTAATATCGTTTTCAGGTTATAATTATACAGAACGTTTAGTCAATATAATTAAAGAGAAAACAAAAAGAGTAAAAAAGGATGCCGCTGCAATCCTTAACGCAAGGTGAAAATTTAATTAACAACAAAAGTAGTAAGATTTTAGGTCGAAAGAAATAAAATATAAAGCTATTTTGAGGGTAAAATCCAATCGCTATGTTTCCATGCAGACCATTTTACATTGGCTAAGTCTACTTCTGGATTAGTGTACGCTTTTCTAGGTTTTCCATTCACACTAATATGCGATTTAACATACACTGAAATAGAATCGCCTTTCGCGGCATAAATCGATTTTAAACGTTGCGAAAATTGCCACATTATATCCGGTTTGTTTGAAGCCAGTCGGACTTGTTTAGGCGATAAATAGTCTTTTAGATTCACCTGCTCGGTCGTACCTTGCGTATGGTTTTTAATGGTATATGTCGCAGTTCCGCTTTTAGAACGCAGCATCATACGCCATGATAAACGATGTCCTTCTTCAGTCCAAAGTACATTGTCTGATATAAAATAGTGTCGGATAGGTAATATAATCTGGATTATAAAGTATACAGACATTACGCCAAGTGCTAGGTTTTTGTATTTGGGAATAATCACTTCACCTGCATTATAAAAAGGTTTTTTGTTTTTAAAAAACAACTTGTGAATAATTTCAGATTCAAAAAAGAATAAGGCAAAGGCTAAAGATAAATACGGGAAAATCCCAACTTGAAAAATAAACGAATTAAATAAATGAAAGAAAATTGAAGCAAAAAACGCAAATTTTCGTGTCGGTTTATATAAAAATAATGGAATAATTAAACCGTCGTATAATATACCACCATAGGCAAGAAAATAATGCATCGTGTGGTTTTGCAAAAGATCCCCTACGAGAATATAATTAGCCTTACTTCTCATTAACACCGCCATTACTGTGGTGTCTAACCAATCTGGATATATCTTATTAATAGAACCGTAGGTATAGACAATAAACATTTGGAGAATAAAGATTAAGCTGCACCAGCGCGGCATGGAAATTCTTTCAATTTCAGGTTTTAACTTCGCATCTATAGAAAAATAGTTGCTTGCGGGTTGTATGGCCATCAAGCCACTTAGTAAAATTAATAAGTAATAATGGTTGTTGTAGGATGCTTTTTGCATAAAATAGCAACCTGCCCAAAGTATAGTGAACGAAATAGCGCTAAAACGGTATTTGTAACCTACCATAATACAAAGCCCTAAAATTCCCATAACGGCATAATAAAAATACATGCCATTTCCTGGAAGTGGTTGCAGCCATTCAAAACCAATAAACGAAAATGTAAATTCGGGATCGATTAGAGTCCGCTTAATCCAACCAGTGAAAATGGCGCCTACAGTTTCTAAAAAACATAAGAGTCCGAAAATAATTCTGAAGACAATTAAGGCAGAATTGTCGATATGTTTAAAAAGAAACTTATTAACCATTGGTCTCACTAATAAAGTGTCGTGATTCTTCTTCGTCTTGTTGCAATTGATTTTTCAAGGCATCCATAGATTCGAATTTTTTCTCATCTCTTAATCGGTGAAGCATATCAATTTTTAAAGATTTCCCGTATAAATCGGCATCAAAATCAAAAAAATGAATTTCGATATGTTGTTTTGTACTATCAGAAACCGTTGGATTGGTTCCTACATTCATCATACCGAAAATAGACTTATTGTCAATTTCAGATTTTACAACGTATACGCCTTGTTTTGGAATCAGTTTATAGGTTTCTTTAATCTCTAAATTCGCCGTAGGGTATTGCAACTGTTTTCCAATCTGTTTCCCTGTAATCACCGTTCCGTTTATAGAAAACGAATAGCCTAAATAATTATTAGCTTTTTTTATATCACCAGCCTCAAGTGCTTTTCTAATTTTGGTAGAACTTACAGCGACTTCGTTTACATCTTCAGCAGAAATTTCTTCAACTTCAAAACCATAAGTTTCTCCGAATTTGCGTAAATCGTTAATATTTGCAGAACGGTTTCTTCCAAAATGGTGATCGTATCCAATAATAACACGCTTCGCTTGTAGTTGGTCTACCAAGATTTTTTTTACAAAATCTTCAGCTGTAAGTCTAGAGAACTCTTTCGTGAATTTCTGAATACATAAATAGTCCAAACCCGATTGTTCTAAAATATCGCTACGCTCTTCAATAGTATGAATTAGTTTAATATTGGCATCGTTTTGAAGTACCATTCTCGGATGTGGAAAAAAAGTAAGAACAACAGATTTTAAATGTGTCTCTTTAGCGGTGTTTACCAGTCGTTTTAGTATTTTTTGATGTCCTAAATGCACACCATCAAACGTGCCAATAGTTACAACTGTTGAAATCTTGGAGTCTAGATTGTTAAAATTTCTGACTTTTTCCATTTAATAAAGAGTAATCGTTAAGTAATTGTTAAAAAGGCTTATTTTTGCTCACCTTAAAGTAATCGTTTATAAAGTGATACGCAATGTTAAGCAAAACTACGTCATGTTTTTGCAATGGCAATACCTTTGTGATAATAAAATGCGGTTTATAATTGTACTTAAAAAGATTTAAATTTATGATATACCTTAACACGAAATCGCTTTTATTGCTTTTACTAGTGTCTCTATATACTAGCTTTCTTTTCGCACAGTCGTCTTCTAAATTTTGGAAAAATGTGTCCAACGAACGTGTGGCTAGTAAAACATTAGAGAGAAAAGCACAGCCAGAAGCTTATCAGATTTTTCAATTAGAACTTGAGGCATTTAAAACCGCTTTAACCAAAGCGCCTTTAAGCGATAGTAATCGAAATTCTTCAGGAATTATAATGGAATTTCCAATGTCCGATGGTACATTTCAGCAGTTTGAAATCACCGAATCGTCGATTATGGCGCCAAAATTATCGGCTAAATTTCCTATGATAAAAACATACAAAGGTATTGGATTAGACGATAAAACAGCAACGATGCGTTTTAGCGTTACCCAAAATGGACTGCATGTGTTTTCGTTATCAGCAAAAAGAAGCTCACTATTTATAGACCCATATACGGTAGAAGGTGATAAGTATATGGTGTATAACCGATCTGATTTAGGTGTCGATACTCAGGATTTCGAATGTTTAACCGATGAGAATATCGATTTAAAATCTTTAAAAACAGATCGTGCATCACAAACTTCAAATACTAACGATGGTGTATTAAGAACCTACCGTTTAGCCCTGTCTTGTAATGCAAAATATGGTGCTTTATTTGCTGGAGATGGTACAGATCTAGAAAAGAAAGCGAATATTCAGGCGCAAATGGCCATTACTATTAATCGTGTTAATGAAGTTTACGAGCGCGATTTGGCAATAACTTTAGTGTTTATCGATAGAAACGATGAGTTACTATATTACGATTTAGAAAACGATCCTTGGGGAACCGAATTTAGTACGAAAACACAGCAAGTTATTTCTACAACATTAAACGATGAAAGTCTATATGATATCGGGCATAATTTTAATACAACTAATGGAGGGAATTCAGGTTGTGTAGGTTGTGTTTGTGTAGATGCTGTAGCGCCTTACACTGGAGATGTGTCTAAAGGAAGAGGATATACAGGAATGGCAAACCCTATAGGTGATGCCTTCGATATAGATTTTGTGTCTCATGAAATGGGACATCAATTTGGCGGTTGGCATACTATGAATACGTGTTCACGTTCAGGGAACGGTATTTCTGAAGTAGAGCCTGCTTCAGGAAGTTCTATTATGGGATATGCTGGAATTTGTGGTGTAAATAATGTTCAGGTATATTCCGATGCACATTTTAATTATGTAAACATTCGAGATATTTCTTTAAACATACAACCTGGAGGAGTAAGTGATTGTGGGGAACAAACCGTTTTAGATAATAAACCACCTGTAGCCATTGCGGGACAAGATTATTCCATTCCTGTATCGACACCTTTTGTGTTACGAGGTGTAGGGACAGATCCAGATGGTACGGAGACATTAACTTATAACTGGTCTCAAAACGATCCAGAACGTGCTCCCGAAACTGGAGCGCCACAGAGTACTTGGGCCTACGGACCTATGTATCGCTCGATTTTGCCAACAGATTCTCCAAATCGTTATTTGCCTAGCTTAAGTGATGTAATAGCAGGTAATCTTACACCGAAATGGGAAGTAACGCCATCGGTAGCAAGAACTATGAATTTTGCTTTAACAGTACGTGATAATGGGAGTGGTTTTCCTATAGGTGTTGGGCAAGTAGCTAGCGATTTTATGACTGTTACAGTGGTAGAGGGTGTGCCGTTTACGGTTTCTGAATTGCTTACTACAGAAAATTGGTTTGTTGGTCTTTCAAGGGAGATAAAGTGGGAAGTAGGTGAAACTAATATAGCGCCTATTAATAGTACGAAAGTAAATATTAAATTGTCCTTAGATGGCGGTTTAACCTACTCGATTATGTTAGCGTCTAATGTAGATAACGACGGTTCTGAAACAATTATTGTTCCGGATTATGAAAGTGATAATTGTAGGATTATGGTCGAAGCTGCAGATAATATTTTTTATGATATTTCTAATGTAGATTTCAGTATAAAAAAATCAGGACCTATTTTTATATTAGAACACAAGGAGGAAAATGTACCTTATGTGGTTTGTAGTAACGAACAGTCTTTAACTATCCCATTTAAATATACTACGGTTTCAGGGTTTAACGAAGTCACAACATTTAGTGCTAATAATTTGCCTTCAGGTGTCACTGCAACATTTGCTCCGGCGACAACACAAGTAGATACGGATGTAATTTTAACGCTTAAGAATTTTGAAAATGCAGCTATAGATTCTCATAATATTGATATTGTTGGAACTGCGAATTCGATGTCTGAAAGTATCGTTAAAACATTGCAGATTGAAGCATCTCAGCTTGATAGTCCCATTTTAGTGAGTCCGTCGATGGGTGCAGATGTATCAAATCAGGTTGTGTTGTCATGGGAAGTTTCACCATACGCAGACGAATATGAGTTGGAAGTGTCTACGTCTTCAGATTTTTCTGCAGAAGTGAACCGTTATCAACTTACAAATACGCAATTCGAATTTCAGGCTTTAGAAAATCTTACTGTTTATTATTGGAGAGTTCGTGCTATAAACGAATGTACGTTTAGTAATGATTCTGAGGTGTTTAGTTTTATAACTAATTTGTGTTCTGCATGTGCGTCGTCAGGTATTATAAATAATCCATTACTTCTTAGTGCTACAACGCGCGTGATTTTTAATGCGGTCGATAATGTGTCAGGGAAGACCGGATATAGCGATTTTACTTCTATCGAAAATCAAATTAAAAGAGGTGGTGTTTATCCCTTATCGGTGTATGTAGATACGGCTGGAAATTTTATTACTTATACGCGTGTTTGGATTGACTGGAATAATAATTGCGATTTTAACGATGCAGGAGAAATGTACGATTTAGGATCTGCAACAAATGTTACGAATGGTATTACCGGAGGTTCCCCTTTAGAAATTACAGTGCCTTTAGATGCTGTTTTAAGCAGTAAAACAATTATGCGTGTTACTACTAAATATATTGAGAATCTTGATTCTAATATGAAACCTGATTCTTGTGAAAACAGTTTTGATGGAGAGGTCGAAGATTATAAATTAGAAGTGCAACCTAGTTTAAGTATAGACGATAATACCTTTGATAGCTTTGCGGTTTGGCCAAATCCAAATAAAGGATCTTTTACCGTTTCGCTAAATGCAACATCTACCAATGCTGTAAATATAGTGTTATACGATATTAGTGGCCGACTGGTATTCTCTAAAGCGTATAAAAGCAGTTACGCTTTTAGTCAGAAGATTGTTTTAGATCACGTGGCTTCTGGCTTGTACTTATTAGAAGTTAATAATGGGATTCATAAAACCATAAAAAAGATTATTGTGGAGTAATTTTTTCTTCTAGAATTTATAAATCATATAATAGAATAATGAGCCAGGAATCAAGATGATTGATTTTTGGCTTGTTTGTATAATAGAGATAGGTAAGAGGCTAGTACTTAAATACAAAACAATCTAATCTCTAGAGTCTGTAATTCTAAATGTTTTTTTAGAGTGTTATGAATAATTTTAAATTCATTAGAATAGGCTTTGTGTGACGTGTAATCTCGGAAGGTTCTATTGTTTGGTAGTAAATAATCGCGCATTAATGGTGTGGTATAGTAAATAATTTCAACTACGAATCCTATTTTCCATTAAAGGTATTCATGGTGTTATTGACTCCAGCTGTACCGAAAGATTTAATAAGTTCTACGGCTTTATCTAAGCGTTCAGGAAGTTTGTCGTTTTCCTCTACAGTCCATTCGCCTAATACGTAATCGATTTGTCTGCCTTTACTAAATTCGTCACTAATTCCAAATCGGAATCGGTTATAAGTTGCCGTTTGTAATTTGTTTTGAATGTCTTTTAATCCGTTGTGTCCACCGTCGCTTCCTTTGCCTTTAAGACGAATGCTTCCGAAAGATAGATTTAAATCGTCTGTAATGATTAATACATTTTCTAGAGGGATGTTTTCTTTCGTCATCCAGTATTGTACTGCCTTTCCGCTTAAATTCATAAACGTACTTGGTTTAAGTAAAATAAAGGTTCTGCCTTTAAACTTATAGGTTGTTAGATCTCCTAGTTTCTGGGTTTCAAAAGATAAAGATTCTTTTTTTGCCAAGTGGTCTAATACTTTAAAGCCAATGTTGTGACGGGTGTTTTCGTATGCATCACCAATATTTCCTAGACCAACTATTAAGAATTTTTTCATACTGTCTTGAGTGTCTATGTTCGTAGATTTCGGATTAAAAAGAGTTTTAATAAACGAGAACATATCAGATTTAAATTTTTGCTAAAATAAAAAAAGCATCCTGAATACACAGAATGCTTTTTACTTTTTATATAACTATTAAAGACTATGCTTCAGTAGTTGCTTCTGGAGTAGCTTCTGCTCCTTCTTCTTCGTCGTCTTCATCTTCGATGATCGCAGCTCTAGAACGTCTTACTTGACATACTACAGTGTTGTCTGGATGCATAAATTTGTAAGCTTCGTTTTCTAAAGTTGTAATGTACAATTTACCACCAATTTTAAGAGGCGTAATATCTACTTCGATAAAATCTGGTAAGTTAGCAGGAAGTGCTTTTACTCTTAAGCTACGTTTGTTTTTACGTAAAACACCACCATTTTTAACACCACGAGAGCTACCGATAAAAGTAACAGGGATGTCCATAGAGATTTCTTTATCATCAAAAGTTTGATAAAAATCTACATGGATAATTTTATCAGTCACTGGGTGAAACTGAATATCTTGCATGATAGCGTTATAAGATTCGCCACTAGCTAAAGTAATCACAACTGTATGCGCATTTGGAGTGTACACAAGTTTAGAAAACGCCAATTCGTCTGATGTAAAATGAACTGGTTTGTCTCCTCCGTATAATACGCAAGGAACCTGACCAGCATTACGTAAGGCTTTTGTTGCTTTCTTGCCCACGCTTTCTCTTAGAGATCCGTTGATTGTAATTGATTTCATTTTTATTTATATTAAGTATTAAATTGTATTTACATTACGAATTTTGAACTGATTGATTTGTCGTAGTGTACATTTTGCATGACACCAGCAAATAAATCAGCACAAGTAAGTACTCTTATCTTGTCGCTTTGCTGACTTAAAGGAATAGAGTCTGTTACTATTAATTCTTCTAATTTAGAGGCTTCCAATTTCTTGTAAGCGTCTCCAGATAAAATAGGATGTGTACAAATCGCTCTTACGCTTAGTGCACCACGCTCCATCATTAAATCTGCCGCCTTAGTTAAGGTTCCGGCAGTATCTACCATATCATCAACTAAAACAACATTTTTACCCGTAACATCACCAATTAATTCCATGTAAGAAATCACATTGGCTTTCGCACGTTGCTTATAACAAATAACAACATCACTTTCTAAAGCTTTAGAGTATGCGTAAGCACGTTTAGAACCTCCCATATCAGGAGATGCAATGGTTAAGTTGTCTAAGTTTAGGGACTTTAGGTAAGGTAAAAAGATTGTGGAAGCAAAAAGGTGATCGACTGGTTTTTCAAAGAAACCTTGAATTTGATCGGCGTGTAAATCCATAGTGATAATACGAGTCGCACCAGCTGTTTCAAGCATTTTAGCAACGAGTTTAGCTGCTATTGGCACTCTAGGTTTATCTTTACGATCTTGTCTTGCCCAACCAAAATAAGGTAAAACCGCGGTAATGTGTCTTGCTGAAGCGCGTTTAGCAGCATCAATCATTAACAACATTTCCATTAAATTTTTAGGACCAGGATGTGTAGATCCAATAATGAAAATACGAGTTCCTCTAATAGATTCTTCATAAGAAGGCTGAAATTCGCCATCACTATAGGTTGAGGTAATTACATTTCCTAGGTGTGAACCATAGGCAGCTGCAATTTTCTCTGCTAATTCTCTACTTTGATCACAGGTAAATATTTTAGCTTCATTTGAAGGCATATGTAACGTGTTGTTTATTAGTGTGAAACACTACTGGTTCTTAAATTCCGTGCAAATTTAGACATTTATTTTTACTTGAAAAGAAATATGTGTTGTATTTTTTAGGAAGTTTAAATAAAAATGGATTATTTTTGCAGTCTGATTTTGATGAAAATTCAATAATCATGCTCAAGTGGCGGAATTGGTAGACCTGTCTGCCGAGAGGCAGGCGCGTTAAGATTAAGTTCTTGAAATTATGTTTTATATTTATGCGATATCTAGTATTAATCGGAATTATATCTATGTGGGTATGACTGAAGATTTGAAAGCTAGAGTTTCAAGGCATAATTTAGGTCGTGAACGTACAACACGTGCGCATAGACCATTTGATTTAATTTTTAGTGAAGCTATTAATGATACGAGAGCTGAAGCTAGAAAAAGAGAAAAATATTGGAAGTCGGGAGTTGGTAAAGAACAACTTCGAGATTTTCGAACTAAATATTACTTACCAAAGTAAAATGCTCAAGTGGCGGAATTGGTAGACGCGTTGGATTCAAAATCCAATTTTTTCGGAAGTGTGGGTTCGATTCCCACCTTGAGTACTGAAACCCTTATGAACCTAGTGTTTATGAGGGTTTTTTAATTTTATTAAAATAGATATATAGTTTAACTATTTTCTTCAAATTAAACAAAAAACTCCAATGAATATCTATTCATTGGAGTTTTTCATGTTCGTTAATGCTTTATATTATAAAGGTTTTAACAGCAGCCTCCACCTGGTGTGCAAGAATTTCCTTCCGATGCTATTGAAATGGTTTCAAGTCCGCCTGCTTTCTCTGCATACACGGTAACACTAAAGATTCCTGTGTTCCCTGCGTTAAAAGCATTAAGGTCTTCTAGAGTTAAATATTTCTCTAAAATATCGTTCGGAATAACAATAGGTTTTTCCTTTTGTAGGGTCATGTTTTTAAAACCTTGGTCTGTGATAAGTTGTAAGTACTCGGATTTTTGAATCGCACCTGCAACACATCCGGCATACATTTCGGCATCTTCCTTTAAAGCTTTTGGAAGGTCTCCCACCAATACCACATCGGAAATACTAAAATGGCCATGTGGTTTTAAAACACGATGAATTTCTGCGATTACTTTGGCTTTGTTAGGCACAAGGTTTAATACACAATTACTAACAATAACGTCGGCAACATTATCGTTTACCGGCATATTATCGATATCTCCAGTCCTAAATTCTACATTATTATAACCTAATTTGTCGGCATTTATACGTGCCTTTTCTATCATAATGGGAGTGAAATCAATCCCAATAACTTTTCCTTCTGCACCCGTTTCGTGTCTGGCAACAAAGGCATCATTTCCTGCTCCAGATCCTAAATCGATAACCGTATCTCCTTGCTTAATTTTTGCAAATTGAGTGGGTAATCCGCAACCTAACCCTAAGTCGGCATCTGCGACGTAGCCACCCGTTTTAGAGTAGTCGTCCATCATAATGTTATACACTTTATTGCTAGATGTTGTAGCGCCGCAACAGGACGAAGCGTTTTCTTCTTTGCGTTGTTCTGCAATGGTGGTGTATCTTTCTTTTACTATATTCTTTAATTCTTGCTCTTTGTCCATAGTCGTATTGTCTAGTGCTTGTGAAGCGTATTTGAATTTAAATTTTGTTTATAGTTAAACGCATGGTAATCATATATTGCAATATTACGATTAAGTAGAGTGATTCGCAATTTTTTTCGGAGTTTTGTGATTTTTTTAAGGTTAGATTATTCATTGTTTTTTAATCTTTCTTTAATTTAAGCTGTTGCGTTTAATTTAAAATTTACATTCTAAAGCGGATAATACTAGTTAGTCTTTTAAGCTAATTTCTTTTTCTTAATTTTACCCTCGCACATTTTGAGTTCAGTTTAAAGAAAACGGTTCGTATAATTCGAATGTCCTTTTAATTTAAGGCAAATAAGTAGCAAAGCAGAATGATAAAACGCTTAATAATTTTAACTATAATTTTCAATTGTTTATGCTTTTCAATAGCAAATGCGCAATTCTCTCCCAGTCTTCAAAATTATACTTTAGCAGAATATAAGGCAGGTAACCAGAATTGGGATATCTCAAGAGCTACAAATGGCAAAGTTTATGTGGCTAATAGTAGTGGTTTGTTAGAGTATAACGCTTTGGTTTGGAAACTTCATCAATTACCCAATAAAACAACGATTCGGTCTGTTTTAACGGTAGACGATATTATTTATACTGGGTCATACGAAGAGTTTGGCTATTGGGAAAAAGACGATTTTGGAGTACTAAAATACCATTCCTTAAGTGAAGATATTCATGATAAAATTGCTCCAAATGAAGAAATATGGAGTATCGTAAAGTTTAAAGACAAAATAATTTTTCGTTCGTTTTTAAATATTTACATATACGACTATAAGCGTATTGTGCAGTTAAAGTCCGATTCGATACTTATTTCATTTAGCGTAATCGACGACGATTTGTATGTGAGTACATTAAATGATGGTATTTTTTTACTTAAAGAAAATAAACTAGTGCCTTTTTATTCCAATGAATTGCTTGTAGGTACTAAAATCATATCTATAGATAAATACGAGGATAAACTTCTTTTAATGACGTCTTTAAGAGGAAGTTTCTTCTTGAATAAAGGAAAACTCATTCCGACGAATTTTCAGATTAATGAAGCGATAAAACTACATCAGCTTAATGATTTTTCTATTTTAAAAAATGGAAAAATGGTTTTCGGAACTATAAAAGATGGTGTGTTCTTAACAGATCATTTAGGGCATTTAAAATTCCATGTGAGTAAAGAAAATGGGTTATTAAATAATACTGTTTTGGGACAATCTCTAGATGAGTCTGACAATCTTTGGTTGGGGCTAGACAATGGTGTTTCTAGCATAGAGCTAAATAATAGTAATTATTTCTTTAATGACGTATCGGGGAAATTAGGAGCTGTTTATGATGTTATTAAATACAAAGATGTTATTTATATAGGTACAAATACCGGGCTTTTTAAACTAGATGCAAATGATAAGTTAGAGTTTGTAGAGGGGTCTCAAGGTCAGGTTTGGGATTTGAAAATTATAGGAGACGAGCTTTTTTGTGGTCATAACGAAGGTACTTTCTTAGTAGATAATGATTCCTTTAAACAAATCTCTAATTTTACGGGAGGCTGGGCTATAAAGAAAGTCCCTGAACGTGCTGATACTTATATTCAAGGTACATATTCTGGATTGGTGAAATTTGAAAAGAAAAATGGAGCGTGGACGGTAAAGCAATTCGATAAAGCCCTAATCCCTTCTCGTTTTTTAGTGTTTGAAAATCCGCATACCGCTTGGGTGGCACACGAAACTAAAGGCGTTTATAAGATTCGTTTCGATGACGATTATGAGACCATACAGAGTGTAGAGAATTATCAGAAAAAAGGCATTAGCTCTAATTATAATATAAGAGTCTATAATATTAAGAACAATATTAGTTTTAAAACTAGTGAGGGTTGGCAGAAGTACGAACCTATTTTAGATTCTATTGTTCCTTACGAGTTGCTAAATGAAAAACTAGGTAAGCAGAGTTATATTATCTCTGAAGATGATACCAATCTTTTTGCTTTAAAAAATAATGAAGGCTTTATCAATTTTAAATCATTTTCTAATGATGAGGAACAACTTGTTTTAAGTGACGACTTTTTGAAGAACAGATATATTATTGACTATGAAAATGTATCTAGAATAAACGATTCTGTTTATGCCTTAAATTTAGATAATGGCTTCATGATGATTAATAGCACGAGGTCTTCTAATAGTAGTTTGCAAAAACCAAAAATAGAAGTGGTATCTGCAGGTGGTGTTCCTATTAATTTATCTAAGATTACGAATGATGAGGTTCGTTTTAATTTTAATGAAAATATTACGGTAGAGTTATCTTCTGCAAAATCTCTAAATTATTTTTTTGAATACAAAATTTCTAACACCGATAATCTATGGTATAAAGTAGATGGTGATAAAGTAGAATTCTCGAGCCTTAAAGATGGAGACTATACCATCTCTTTTAGAACGAGAGGTAATTCTGGTAATATTTCATCTACTCAAGATTTACATATAGATGTACTTCCGCCATGGTATAGAGATACTTTTGGGTTCTTACTATATGCTCTTGTTGCAATTTTAATTGTTATCCTATTCTATGTGATGCAGAATAAGAAAATTGCAAAAGAACAGCGTCTTATTAAAATTAAGTACCAGAAAGAACAGCAAAAACTACTTCGTGAAAAAACGTTAGAAAACGAAAAGCAGATTGTAGAACTTAAGAATGAATCTTTACAAAGAGAAATTAAACTTAAAAGCAAGCAGCTGGCAAATAACGCTATGGCTTTGGTAAAGAAAAATGAAACACTTCAGGAAATTAAAAAAGACCTGATGGTTAATAAAGAAGGTTTCAGTAATACGTATTCTTTTAAAAAGGTACTGAAAAAATTAGATAATTCTATAGTGCTTAAAGATGAATGGGAAGTTTTTGAGAATAATTTTAGTCAAGTGCATGATGAGTTTTTTCAAACATTAAAAGCTAAACATTCAAAGCTTACGCCAAAGGATTTAAAGATTTGTGCCTACATCAAAATGAATCTGTCTTCGAAAGAAATCGCACCTTTAATGAATATCTCTGCTAGAGGGGTAGAAACCCATAGATATAGATTAAAAAAGAAATTGGATTTGGATAATGATATTTCTGTTACCGATTACTTGATAAATCTTAAATAAGAGTGCTCTTTTTTTATCTAATACGTAATTAAGCACTACGTCAATACTACGTCATTTTATTAATTTTCATTCTACTACAACGTTTTTTTAACTTTTGTATAGTACGTCAAGCGCGTTTTTTGCATGGTATTTAACAATCTAGGGTTTCTGTGGCGTATTTAAAATGTAAACCGATTTTAACTTTATTTAACAAGAGGTTATAATTTAGTCACACAAACAAACCGAATATTTAATTATTAATAAAACTAATATGAGAACAAAAATTGGTCTATTGTTAATGCTATTATTTTCATTCTCTGCTTTTGCACAAGAAATAGAAGTTAATGGTGTTGTAACAAGTAAAAATGATGGTGGTCCTTTACCAGGAGTAAATGTGGTAATAAAAGGAACCAATACTGGTGCGTCTACCGATTTTGATGGAAAGTATTCACTTACCGTTAATAAAGGTGACGAATTAGAGTTTAGCTATATTGGCTTTAAAACACTTACTATAACTGCAAATAATCAAAGCGTTATTGATGTGTTATTGGAAGACGATGTAGAAGCTTTAAATGAAGTTGTAGTTATTGGTTATGGTACGCAAAAAAGATCTGATCTTACAGGTGCCGTTTCTAGTATTAAGTCAGAAGAACTTTTAAAGCAACCTGCTGTTAATGCAACACAATCTATTCAAGGAAAATTATCTGGGGTAAGTATTATTAATACGAATGCTCCTGGTAGTGAACCTGTAGTAATGATTAGAGGTTTGGGGACTGCGGCGTCAGGAACAACACCTCTTTACATTGTAGATGGTATACAAGTAAGCGGAATAAGTAACATAAATCCTTCGGATATTGAAACGATGGATGTTATGAAAGATGCTGCATCAGCTGCTATTTATGGTATGGATGCTGCAAATGGTGTTATTTTTATAACCACTAAAAAAGGTAAGCAAGGGAAAGCAAAAATAGCTTTAAGCTCTTATTATGGAGCAACGAGTATGCTTAATCCCGTAAAAATGGCAAACGCTTCACAGTATGTTTCTTACTATAACGAAGTACAAACAGCATTAGGGTCTACAAATTTACTTTCAGCAAATCAACCTTATAATACAGATTGGTATGATGCGTTGGCACAGGTAGGTTTAACTAACAGTAATAATGTTTCTGTTTCTGGAGCGAGTGATTATGTGAACTATTTCTTCAGTTTAAATAATTATAATGAAGATGGTCTTTTAGAAGGTCAAGATTTAACTAGAAATACGTTAAGATCTAATACCACATTCAACCTGTTTGACGATAAAGTGAAATTCACACAAAGCCTGAGTGCTGCGTTTTCTAAAGAAGCTCCAAAGCCTTCTTCTGCATTCGACGAAGCCTATAAACAATCTCCTATTGTGCCTTCATATTATGATAATGGTGGTTTTGGTCAGTCAGATTGGGATCCTTCTACAGGTCTTGTTGCTTACCAAGGAAGTAATAGTTTAAACTCTATTGGTAATCCTTTATCAACAGTTTATTATTACAATCAAAAAGCGCAAACAACAGATTTACAAGGGTCTTTTGATTTAGAAGTTAAATTAACAGACTACTTAAAAGCGAATTCTCGTTTTGGGGCTACAAAATCGTATTACAAGTCTAGATCTTTTAACGATATTAAAGGTCAGTATTTAACATCGAATACAGGACAAGATGCAGCAGATTTTGCAGCATTAAAAGCGACTAACCCTACAACCACACAATATGCAGATAACAGTCTGTCTTATACAACGGCTGAAAGTTATAGATATAACTGGGATAACTATTTAACCTTCGATAAAAAATTAGGAGAGCATTCAATTAATGTTGTTGCAGGTCTTACAAAAGGTAGTAAAAACGATGTGTTTAACACGTATCAACTTGCTTACGATGTTCCTGAGAAAGAACAATATTGGAATATTAACTTTGCTTCAGACGATTACGATCAGGTTTCAGAACAATACCTTTCAACGCCTACGCATCAATTATCGTATTACGGAAGACTGCAATATAACTTTAGCGAAAAATACTTTCTACAAGCAAATATTCGTAGAGATGGTATAAGCACATTTAATAATGATAACGATACAGAGTATTTCGGAAACTTCCCTTCTTTTAGTGCAGGTTGGGTATTAACTAAAGAATCTTTTTTAAGCGATATAGAGAATTTAAATTTCTTAAAAGTAAGAGTAGGTTGGGGTAAATTAGGAAACTCAGATGTGCCTTTTAACGTGTCAACATATTCAACATCTACAGGAAGTAATAATGTAAACTACGTATTCGGAGCAAATCAGGATTTATTTTATGGGGCGGCCTTAGGTGCTTCTATTTATCCTATTTCTTGGGAAATTACTAAAGAGACCAACGTAGGTTTAGATTTTCAAGCGTATAACTCTAGATTGTCAGGTAGTTTCAATTACTACAACAGAAACACAGAGAATGCTATTTTAAATGTAACACCAGTGTATACATCTGGAGAAGGATCTAATTACTACGATCACGGAGCAGAAGTGTTAAACAAAGGTTTTGAAGTAGAATTTAATTGGAAAGACAATATTTCGGAAGACTTATCATACAATGTAGGTGTTGTGTTTTCTAATAACGATAATAATGTAGAGAATGTAAAATCTGCTTACGACGGCCAAACAGGTGGTAGTTTATCTAACGGCCAAGTAACTAAGAGATTACAAGAAGGTCAGCCTATTTATGCATGGTGGATGTGGGAAGCAGACGGTGTATGGCAAAATCAAGGCGAAATAGATAGTAATGCGCATTACGGAACACCATCTGCAGGGCAGTTACGTTATAAAGATCAGAACGGTGATGGTGTTATCGATGATAACGATAAAAAATTCTTCGGTTCTTATATTCCTACATATAATTTTGGAGTGAATCTGGCTGTAAACTATAAAGATTTCGATTTCGCTGTAGATGCTTTTGGAGCAGGTGGAAACAAAGTCTATAACGGACTAAAAGGAACATCTATAGATGGAGGTGAAAATATTGCAGAAGATACTTTTGCTAACAGATGGACTGGTGAAGGATCTACAAATGTAAATCCTGGAGCGAACAAAGATTCTTATGCTTCAAGTTACTATTTAGAAGATGGAGATTATTTAAGAATCAATAATATTACCATAGGGTATACTTTACCTAACGTAATAGATCAAGTGTCTAGAATTAGAATTTACGCGACTGCAAGAAACCCATTTATGTTTACCAAATATTCAGGTTTCACTCCTGAGATCGTTGGTTCTCCAGGTTCATCGGGAGCAAGTGGTGTGTCAGGAATTGAACTTTCTGCTTATCCAAATACCAAAACGTTCTTGTTTGGTGTAAATATCGATTTGTAAAATTTTAAAAAACAGTTATTATGAAAAATAATATAAAACATATACAGATTCTATTCTCTATAGGACTGCTTTTAATTACAGTGTCTTGTAGTGAAGATTATTTAAACGTAGATAGTAGAGATCAATTAGAGCAAGACGATACCGAAACAGTAACGCCTAAAGAAATGGTGAATGGTGCTTATGGTATGTTAACCGAATGGGATTATGCGTTTTCTTATCTTGGAATCACAGAAATTATATCTGATAATGCCGATAAAGGAAGTTCTTCAACCGATTCTGGTTCTGATAAAGATGTATTAGATGCCTTAACGTTTACAAGCAGTGCTGGTTCGGTTCTAGGTATGTGGCAAAACTGGTATAAATCAGTAAACAGAGCTTCAATAGCTATAGAATATGCAGAAAATTACGGATTAACAGATGAAAATTATAAAGACAGATTAGTAGGTGAAGCCAAGTTTTTAAGAGCTTTAAATTATTTCTGGTTAGTCAGATCTTTTGGAGCGATACCATTACAAGATGTAGATTTAGTAGAAAGACAACCTGTAGCAGATGTATACGCTTATATCGAAGCAGATTTATTAGATGCTATAACTAAATTACCTCTTAAAAGTGAATACGATTCTGCCGATTTAGGTCGTGCTACAAAAGGAGCTTCTCAAGCACTTTTATCTAAAGTTTACCTTTATGAAAAGGAATGGCAAAAAGCATACGATATGGCAGATAATGTCATTAATTCTGGAGAATACGGTTTACATGCAAATTATGAAGAGTTATGGAGAGCTTCAACAGAAAATGGTATAGAATCTATTTTTGAAGTGCAAGCTAGAGGAGAATCTGTAGCTCATGGTGTGCAGCAATATTCGCAAACTCAAGGTGCTAGAGGTGCCGATGGTTGGGGATGGGGTTATAACATTCCGTCTGAAACCCTTGTAAAAGCTTACGAAGCCGAAGGCGATACCGTTAGAATGAATGCGTCTATAATTTTTGAAGGAGAAACATTATGGGATGGTCGTGAAGTGTTCGAAGTTGAAAACCCTAGATATAATGAAAAAGCATATTCTAGCGCTTCAGCAGGTGCAGACGATGGCGATAAAAATATAAGAATATTGCGTTATGCCGAAATACTATTAATTAAATCTGAAGCAGCAAAAGAACTTGGAGGAGATGCTGCTACACCTTTAAATTTAGTGAGAAATAGAGTTGGTTTAGCTTCAATTGCTAGTCCTACACTAGAGCAAATTTGGAATGAAAGACATCTGGAATTAGCTATGGAACATGATCGTTGGTTTGATATTGTAAGAACAGGACAAGCAAAAGAAGCTATGGCTGCAGATGGTAAAACATTTGTAGTAGGTAAACACGAATTGTTTCCTATCCCTTACAACCAATTAGTTCAAACACCAGAAATGGAGCAAAATCCAGGTTGGGAGTAATATAAATTTTTCAGCCACACTTAATGTTTAGGTGTGGCCGAAATTTAATTCAGCGTTTATGAACATACTATGTACTCGTAATTTTTTTTTAATAAGTATGCTATCTATCTCTCTACTTGGTTGCAATAACCAAAAAGAAGATAAAGATGTAACTATAGAAGATACAGTTGTAGAAGACGATGTTGTTTCAGAAGATGTGCTTTTAGATCGTATTCAAGAACAAACCATAGATTATTTTTGGGATGGCGCAGAACCTAATTCAGGTTTAGCACGCGAGAGAATACATATGGATGATGTGTATCTAGAATCTCCAAAAAATACAGTAACTACTGGAGGAAGCGGATTCGGATTGATGGCTATTTTAGTAGGTGTCGAAAGAGGATTTATAGCTAGAGAAGACGCGTTATTACGATTCGGAAAAATAGTAGATTTTTTAGATAAAGCCGATCGTTTTCATGGGGCTTGGCCACACTGGATTAACGGTGAAACAGGAAAAGTATATCCTTTTAGCGAAAAAGATAATGGTGGCGATTTAGTTGAAACAGCTTTTCTAATCCAAGGCTTATTAACCGTTTCAGAATATTTTGATGGCGATACCCAAGAAGAAAAAGAACTGGTTTCTAAAATCGATGCGCTTTACAAATCTGTAGAATGGGATTGGTATACTAAAGGCGGGGAAGATGTGTTGTACTGGCATTGGTCTCCAGAATATGGTTGGGATATGAATATGCCTGTTCAAGGGTATAATGAATGTTTAATCATGTACGTGCTTGCCGCAGCATCGCCAACACATCCTATCAGCAAATCGGTTTACGAACAAGGATGGGCAAAAAACGGCGGTATTGTTTCTAGCAAAACCTACTATAACGAAGATTTAGTTTTAAACTATTTTTATAATGACCAGGATTTGGTAGGACCATTATTTTGGGCGCATTATTCGTACTTAGGTTTAGATCCTAGAAATTTATCAGATCAATATGCAAACTATTGGACGCTAACACAAAATCAAGCTAAAATTCATTATAAATATGCGGTCGATAATCCGCTTAATTATAAAGGATATGGCGATAGCCTTTGGGGCTTAACCTCGAGCTATTCTATAAATGGTTACAACGGACATAGACCAGGTAATGATGTTGGTGTAATTTCACCAACTGCGGCCTTGTCATCATTTCCATACACACCAAATGAAAGCATGAATGTTTTAGAAAACATTTATAAAAATCACGATAGTCTTGTTGGTAAATACGGTCCGTACGATGCTTTTAGTTTCGAAGATAATTGGTACAAGCCAAGATATCTAGCTATAGATCAAGGTCCAATTCCGGTGATGATAGAAAACTATAGAACAGGTTTGTTATGGCGATTATTTATGAAAAATAACGACGTACAAAAAGGTTTAGAAGTCCTTGGATTTACTTATTAATGATATTAAATAATTTTAAAGATGAAGTTTAAGCCTTTGATAATTACAATATATCTCGTGTTTGTAACACCTTTTTTAATGCGCGCGCAACACTCAAAAAAAGCTGAAGATGTATTTCTAAATAAAACACATACTGTTAATACAGATACGCTTAAATACAGAATGCTTTTACCTAAAGATTTTTCTGAAGATAAAACGTATCCAGTTGTATTATTTCTTCATGGCGCAGGAGAGCGCGGCGACGATAATAAAAAACAATTAGCAAATGGGGGTGATTTATTTTTAAATAAAACCACAAGAGATTCATTTCCTGCAATAGTTATTTTTCCGCAATGTCCTGAACATGATTATTGGGCCAAAATAGAAGCAGATCGTTCAACAAAACCAATTACGTTTAATTACAAATACAAAGAGACACCTACTAAAGCAATGGCTTTGGTTATGGATTTAATGGATGACATGGTCGAAAAACCATTCGTAAAAACCAATCAAATTTATATCATGGGCTTATCTATGGGAGGTATGGGGACATTCGAAATTATCTATAGAAAACCAGAGCTATTCGCTGCTGCCATTCCAATTTGTGGTGGTGGAAATCCGGAGTCTGTAGTGGAATACGCTAAATCCATCCCGTTATGGGTGTTTCACGGCGCAAAAGACGATGTTGTAGATCCAAATTTATCCATAAATATGGTGTCTGCAATTCTTGAAAATGGCGGATTCCCTAGATTCACACTTTACGATTTTGCAAATCATAACAGTTGGGATCCTGCTTTTGCAGAACCAGAATTATTAACATGGCTTTTCTCTAAATCAAAATAAAATACAATGACAAAACAATTTAGTTTAAAAATAACAAGCATTTTAATTATAGCAATAATAGTTTCGAGCTGTAATTCTAAAAGCAATACAGATACGAGTTCTAAAACAGTTACAGCTACCGAAAATCCATTCGAATCAAAAATAGATTCAATTCTAGAACTGATGACGATAGATGAAAAAATAGGTCAGCTTAATTTACCAACGTCTGGAGATATCACAACAGGAGCTGCTAAAGGTTCAGATGTTGGAGAACGTATAAAAGAAGGTAAAGTTGGAGGTTTATTCAATATTAAAACAGCCGAAAAGATTTACGAAGTTCAAAAAATTGCTGTAGAACAAAGTAGATTGGGTATTCCATTAATTTTTGGAATGGACGTGATTCATGGCTACAAAACAACCTTTCCTATTCCTTTAGGTTTATCAAGTTCTTGGGATATGGAAATGATAGAAAAAACAGCTCGAGTAGCTGCTATAGAAGCGAGTGCAGATGGTATTAACTGGACATTCTCACCAATGGTAGATATTTCTAGAGATCCACGTTGGGGACGCGTTTCCGAAGGTAATGGAGAAGATCCATATCTAGGAAGTAAAATTGCTGTAGCCATGGTAAATGGTTATCAATCTGATGATTTGTCTTCAAACAACACGTTGATGGCTTGTGTAAAACACTTCGCACTTTATGGAGCTTCAGAAGCAGGAAGAGATTACAATACGGTAGATATGAGCCGCATTAGAATGTATAACGAATATTTAGCACCATATAAAGCAGCGGTAGATGCTGGAGTAGGTTCTGTAATGGCTTCATTTAACGAGGTAGACGGTATTCCTGCAACAGGAAATAAGTGGTTACTTACAGATTTATTAAGAGACGATTGGGGTTTTAATGGGTTTATTGTTACCGATTATACCGGGATTTACGAAATGATTGCTCATGGCGTAGGAGATAAATATGCGGTTTCAGAACAAGCATTAAAAGCAGGTGTAGATATGGATATGGCAGGAGATTCTCCTTCAGTTCCAGCCGCTTTTGTAAAAACTTTAAAAGAGTCATATGAAAATGGTAAGGTAACAATGGATGAAATTGACACTGCGGTAAAACGTATGTTAACGGCTAAATATCAATTAGGCTTATTTGAAGATCCGTATAAATACTGCGATTTTGATCGTGCTAAAACAGAAATATTTACACCAGAAAACAAAGCTTTCGCACGTAAAGTTTCGGCAGAATCTATGGTGTTGCTTAAAAACGAAGATCAATTACTTCCGCTTAAAAAATCTGGAACAATTGCTTTAATTGGACCCTTAGCAAAAGCAACGAATAATATGGCTGGAACTTGGAGTGTGGCAACAGACCAAGAAGAGTCTAATTCTGTTTTCGATGGCTTAAAAGAAGTTATAGGCGATAAAGCGAATGTGTTATATGCTAAAGGAAGTAATATCGATTACGATTTAGAGCTAGAACAACGTGGAACAATGTTTGGAAAAGACATACCGAGAGATGGACGTACCGATAAACAATTGCTAGACGAGGCACTTCAAATTGCAGCGAAGTCAGATGTTATTGTGGCGACTATTGGAGAATCTGCAGAATTAAGTGGAGAAAGCAGTAGTAGAACAGATCTTGGTATTCCGCAAGTTCAAAAAGATTTATTGAATGCATTACTAAAAACAGGAAAGCCTGTTGTTTTAGTGCTTTTTACAGGAAGACCTTTAGTTTTGGTTGAAGAAAACGAAAATGTACCTGCAATACTTAATGCATGGTTTCCTGGAAGTGAAGCTGGTTTAGCAATTTCTGATGTGTTATTCGGAGACGTAAATCCTTCAGGGAAATTAACGGCTACATTTCCACGTAATGTAGGTCAGGTGCCATTATTTTACAATCATAAAAATACAGGAAGACCGCTTGGAAATTCTGAAGGAAAATTCGAAAAATTTAAAAGTAATTATATCGATGTTCGTAATGAACCTTTATACCCTTTTGGATATGGTTTAAGTTACACCACGTTTGATTATGCAAATCTAAATTTAGATACATCTGCTATAAACATGGATGGCGAAATTAATGTATCTGTAGAGGTGACTAATTCTGGAGATTACGACGGGAAAGAAGTTGTTCAGTTATATATAAGAGATCTAGTAGGGTCTGTAACGCGACCTGTAAGAGAGTTAAAAGGTTTCCAAAAAGTATTGATTAAGAAAGGAGAAACTCAAACTATAACCTTCAAAATATCTGTTGAAGATTTAAAGTTCTATAATTCAGACTTAGATTTTGTTGCAGAACCTGGACAATTTCAAGTATTTGTAGGAACAAATTCGGATGCTAAAATGATGAAAGCATTTGAATTGACTAAATAAAAAGGCTTTAATTAACTAATAGCAATCTTATGCCACACATATATTTTAAGTTTTCACCCCCTAATCTTAATATTTTGTGTGGCTTTTACGTGTCAGATTATGACACTATTTCAGGTTAGCAATTTGGGAGTAAAGCGTTCAGAATAGAAAATTGATTTTCTAACAAGAATAGGACGTTTAAGTAGTCTATCACGTTATAGAAAAAGAATTACAACACGCACCAAAAGATAAAGTAAATCGTGCGTATAAACAGTTTGAAAGATTAAGAGGGTAGTACGTCTTTTAATCAATTAACCTAAAAAGACACTAAATTATATATCATGAAAAATTTACTTTTTTTCTTCACTATAGTATTATTTTTTTCTTGTAATAATGAAAAGAATCAGGAGGTGAAACACTCTTCTAATACAGCGGAAAAGACAGAGATTAATAATGCGTCTGAAACGTATATTAATCCATTAGATATTGATTATACCTATATGGTTTATAATTCCAGCCAAAATAAATCGTACCGTTCAGGTGCAGATCCAGCGGTTATAGAGTTTAAAGGTGAGTATTACATGTTTGTAACGCGTTCTTTTGGCTATTGGCATTCTACCGATTTGGTAAACTGGAATTTTATTAAACCAGAACAATGGTTTTTTGAAGGTAGTAACGCGCCTACCGCTTTTAATTACAAGGATTCATTGGTGTATTTTGCTGGTAATCCTGCCGGTTACGGAAGTATTCTTTACACAGATGATCCGAAAGGAGGAAAATGGACACCAAGTGCTTCTATATCTACAGACATTCAAGATTCTGAATTATTTATAGATGATGATGGAGAAACCTATTTGTATTGGGGCTCTTCTAACGTGAATCCGCTAAAGGTAAAAAAGTTGAATAAAGACGATCGTTTTTTAGAAACTGGCGT
Organism: Formosa undariae; assembly: GCF_042427615.1. Classification (NCBI taxonomy): domain Bacteria; kingdom Pseudomonadati; phylum Bacteroidota; class Flavobacteriia; order Flavobacteriales; family Flavobacteriaceae; genus Formosa; species Formosa undariae. The sequence goes on from NZ_JBHMEZ010000011.1 coordinate 93,539, forward strand.
GCGTAAAGAGTTGTTTAACCTCAACGAAGAAAAACATGGATGGGAACGTTTTGGAGAAAATAACTTTCACCCAACTTTAAAGGAAGGCTACATGGAAGGCGCTTCTATGACCAAACACAACGGAAAATATTATTTACAATATGCAGCTCCTGGCACACAATTTAATGTCTATGCCGATGGGGTTTATATTGGAGACACTCCATTAGGTCCTTTTACATACATGAAAAACAACCCGATGAGTTTTAAACCAGGCGGATTTACAAATGGTGCAGGACACGGAATAACGGTGAAGCAAACCAACGGACAATATTGGCACTTTGCAACGATGGCACTTGCTTCTAATTCGCAATGGGAACGTCGCTTGTGTATGTTTCCTACTTATTTTGATAACGACGGATTAATGTATACCAATACCGCCTATGGAGATTACCCGCGATTTGGAGCTAATCATCCAACAAAGGCTGGACATCATAATGGTTGGATGTTATTGTCGTATAAAGGAGATGCTACTGTCTCTTCTTCATTAATGCAGGTTAAGAAATTTACATCTGATGATGATGCCGTAGAAGTCACAGAATTACCTTTAGAAAAAAATACCGATGGTCAAATAATCTCTAAAGTATTAACCGATGAGAATCCTAAAACATTTTGGGTAGCAGATGCCAATGATGATACCCAATGGATAACCATTGAAATGCTAAAACCTGGAAATATCAATGCTTTTCAGTTGAATTTCCATGACCATGAATCGGGAATCTACACGCGTACCGAAGGATTAAAACATCAATTTACTATTGAAACGTCTGAAGATGGCGTTAACTGGCAAACCGTTGTAGATAGAAGTTCCAGCGAAAAGGATACACCCAATGCATACATTGTATTAGAAGACCCTATCAAGGCAAAATATGTACGTTATAACAATATAAAAGTGCCTGGGGCAAATTTTGCGATGTCAGAATTTAGAGTCTTTGGATTAGGACTAGGAGATAAACCAGAAAGTGTTACCGGATTCAAAGTGAAAAGGGAGAAAGACCGTAGAGATGTGGGGTTTTCTTGGGATGCTGTAGAAGACGCTCAAGGTTATAATATCCGTTGGGGGATTGCAGAAGATAAATTATATCAATCATGGCAAGTTTACGATACAAATGAACATTTTATGCGTTGTTTAGATCGTGATACGCCATATTATTTTACCATAGAAGCATTTAATGAAAATGGAATTTCTCAAAAAAGTGATATTCTTTTTACAGAATAAACCTAATGATTTTAGGAACTCTAAAACATTATAAAGCCAACAATATTTTAGAAGATTTCTTAATCATTATCTAAATAGACAAACACACTAAAACTAAAACAATGAAAAAAAGTCTTTTCTTATTATTAATCGCTGCAGTTTCCGCTTTGGGAGGCTTGCTGTTTGGTTATGATACAGGAGTTATTAATGGAGCACAATTTTATCTTACAGAATATTTTCAATTAAGCGATGCCTTAAAAGGATGGGTTGTAGGAAGTGCACTTTTAGGATGTTTTGTAGGGGCAATTATTGCTGGACCTTTAAGTATTAAGATTGGTAGGAAAAAATCTTTAATCATATCGGCTCTGTTTTTTACGCTTTCAGCCTATGGTTCAGGTTTGCCAGAACTGTTCCCGCAAACGGTGAGTATGTTGGTTGTTTTTAGAATTATTGGAGGTTTAGGTATTGGTGTCGCGTCAATGAACGCGCCTATGTATATTGCAGAAATAGCACCTTCTAACATTCGTGGCCGTATGGTTACGTATTATCAATTAGCAATTGTTATTGGCTTTTTTGTGGTGTTTTTAGCAACTTATTTTATAGGTAGTGATCTAAGCGTTGCAGAGAATATAGAATTCGGATGGCGTCGCATGTTTTGGTCGGAGTTAATTCCAAGTATTTTATTTTTAGTCCTTTTATTTATTGTGCCTAAAAGTCCGAGATGGTTGGCTTTAAAAGGAAGAGATAAAGACGCGTTAGAAGTTTTACAGAAAATTAATGGAGACGATATCGCTACAAAAGAAATGGCTAATATAAAAGCCTCTTTAAATGAAGCTAACGATGGTGTTGAGGTGAGTTATTTTTCTAAAGCAATCCTAGGAATTATTGCTATCGGTACTGCGCTCTCTGTATTGCAGCAGTTTACAGGAATTAATGCGGTGCTGTATTATGGTGCAGATATTTTTGAAAAAGCGCTTGGTTTTGGAAAAGAAGATGTGCTTTTACAACAAATATTACTAGCCTTTGTGAATTTAGTATTCACTTTTGTAGCCATGTTTACTGTAGATAAATTTGGAAGAAAACCATTACTTTATATTGGTTCTGTTGGGATGGTAATTGGTTTCTTATTATTAGGAATGACATTACAACAGCAAAATGTGGGTATGCTATCATTAATAGGTGTGTTGGTCTTTATTGCATCTTTCGCGTTGTCTATGGGACCAGTTGTATGGGTTTTATTAGCAGAAATGTTTCCGAATAAAATAAGAAGTGTTGCTATGTCTGTAGCTGTAGCAGCCCAATGGGCGGCAAATTATGTTGTATCGCAGTCGTTTCCTATTGTTATGGGAAGTGAAACAAACAATAGCGCACCTTGGAATGGTTCTTTACCCTATTATATATTTATAGCGTTTATTTTAATAATAGTATTTGTTACCTATAAATTTTTACCTGAAACAAAAGGTAAAACTCTTGAAGAAATTGAAGGGTTCTGGAAGAAATAATTTTATTTATTTTTCTTCTAAATGGTCCATACAAAAAGCCCTAAAACGAATAATTGTTTTAGGGCTTTTTGTATTTAAAAAATGTCAAGTCCTGAATAGGCGATACAGATTATTAAAACTGAATAATGTTATGATTGTCCTTTTTTGCTGATTTTCAAGTAATACCGTCATAAAAGGGGTGAATTTTTGAAGTCTCAGATTAAATAATTTTTTAAGGATTTTACAGATAAAACCGAGAGTGATCGTAATAATACTAAACCTTATTTTCCTGCGAGTTTTCCTCACAATGGATGTATATTAGCAATCTTAAAAATGGCTGCTATAGTACGACTAAAGTCTTGTCCTAATTAAAATAGAATATGAAACGTTTATCTTCGAATTTATTATTTAAAGTTTTTTTAGCCATGGTACTTGGTGTTGTTTTTGGACTTTATTTACCAGAGTCTGTAAACAGAATTTTTACCACCTTTAATTCGTTTTTCGGACAGTTTTTAAGTTTCTCGATTCCGTTAATTATTATGGGATTAATAATGCCAGCTATTTCTGATTTAGGTAAAGGTGCTGGAAAATTGTTAGTGCTAACAGCTGCTATTGCTTATGGCTCTACCTTGTTTTCTGGGTTTATGACCTATTTTACGGCATCCAACATATTTCCACAGTTATTAGAATCGCATGTTCACGAGGCTGCACAGATTGCAGATTCAGGACGAGAGTTGTTGCCTTATTTTAGTATCACGATTCCTCCAGTTATGGATGTTATGACGTCTTTAGTGTTAGCATTTGTAATCGGTTTAGGATTGTCTTATCAAGAGCAATCGACTTTAAAATCTGTTGTTAAGGATTTTGAAACTATAATCATGCAAGTCATAGAGAATGTCATTATACCACTCTTACCACTCTTTATTTTAGGGATATTTGCTAGCATGGCGTTTAGCGGAGAAGTGTTTTCAATTCTATCTGTCTTTATCAGTATTATCGGAGTTATTTTCGCGTTACATATTCTACTGTTAGTACTTCAATATTCTATTGCCGGTGTACTTACAAAAAAGAACCCTATAAAGTTATTAATGACCATGTTGCCTGCTTATTTTACGGCCTTAGGTACGCAATCTTCGGCAGCAACGATACCTGTAACTTTAGAGCAGTGTTTAAAGAATGGTGTTTCAGAAAAAATTGCAGGATTTGTAGTGCCGCTATGTGCAACCATTCACTTGTCTGGTAGTATTATGAAAATTACTGCTTGCGCTATGGCATTAATGATCTTGGAAGGTATGCCGTTTAGTTTTACACTGTTTGCTGGTTTTATTTTTATGCTTGGAATAGCTATGATTGCTGCACCAGGTGTTCCTGGAGGAGCGATTATGGCAGCAGTGGGAATCTTACAATCCATGTTAGGGTTTACAGAGGAAATGATTGGACTTATGATCGCGTTGTATATCGCGATGGATAGTTTTGGTACGGCTTGTAATGTTACTGGAGATGGCGCTATTTCTTTGGTGGTAGATCGGATAACTAAGGATAAATTGATTGCTTAGTTTACTGAAAATTATTGACTTTCTTGTAATGTGCTTTAAGGTGGTAAACTTTAAAATTTGATTAGTATGTAATCAGATAATAACAGGTCGTTTCTTTTTCTTAATTTTACGGCTGAAAATTTCAAAATTTATTTAAAATAAAGCGGCTCAAACCCTAAAAATTATGTTAGACGATTTCCTTTTTTATGTGCAGTATGGTGTTAATCATGTATTAGATATTAATGGTTACGACCATGTACTATTTCTTTTAGTATTAACGGTAGCCTATATTTTTAAAGATTGGAAACGCGTTTTAATTCTGGTATCTCTTTTTACTTTAGGGCATACCATATCTTTAATTTTAGCGGCTTATGGTGTGGTGCAAATTAATGGTGCTTTGGTCGAGTTATTAATTCCGATTACCATTATTATAATGGCCTTGTCTAATATATTTACGGCGGGTAAAACCATGAAAAATGGGGTTGGTGTATTGTTTTTTTCTGCCTTATTTTTCGGAATTATTCATGGTTTAGGATTTGCTAGAGAGTTTCATTTATTAATAGGTGGTGCAAGTAATAAGTTACTGCCATTATTGGAATTTGCACTTGGAATTGAAGTGGCTCAAGTTATTATCGTATTCGTAGTTTTATTCTTTAGTTATATTATGCAAACCGTATTCCGATTCTCTAAACGTGATTGGATTTTAGTGGTCTCGTCCATTGTAGTTGGTTTGGTTATTCCTATGATTTTGGAAAATGAATTATTGGGGTAAAAATCAAAAGTTTTCTCAAAAATTTAACGAATTACCGTTGTTACTAAAAGGTTAACCGATTATCTTCGTTAAGAGTTCTTCAATTATTCTAAGAATAAGGTTGTCGTTTTAATCTTATTTAAATTCGAAAATAAGAACTTACCTTAATTTAAATTTTTTTAATGCCGAAAAAAAAGCAGCTTAAGTACGATAAAGCTTATTTACGTATAGCGAGAGAGTGGGGAAAATTATCGTTTTGCGAACGCAAACAAGTGGGTGCTGTTATTGTTAAAGATCGCATGATTATTTCTGATGGATTTAACGGAACACCAACAGGATTCGATAACTTCTGTGAAGATGAAGAGGGGTATACTAAATGGTATGTTTTACATGCCGAAGCTAATGCTATTCTTAAAGTTGCAGCGTCGACACAATCTTGTAAAGGCGCTACATTATATATTACACTATCGCCATGTAAAGAGTGCAGTAAATTAATTCATCAAGCTGGAATTGTAAGAGTGGTGTACTGCCAAAAATACAAAGATAATTCTGGATTAAGCTTTTTAGAAAAAGCAGGCATAGAAATAGAATACATCGAAGACTTATCTGCATAATGATATTTAGAAAAACATATCTACCTATAATTATTGGAGCAGCAGTTGCTGTGGGTGTACTTATTGGTGGTAAGTTAAACTTCTCTGATACTTCCGATAGATTATTCACTTCCAATAGTAAAAAAGAAAAACTAAACCGCTTAATCGATTACATCGATTACGAGTATGTAGACGATGTAAATACAGATAGTATTGTAGATGTTACTGTAAATGGTATTCTTCAAAATTTAGATCCGCATTCCGTATATATTCCTAAGGAAGATATGGAACGTGTATCCGAAAATATGAAAGGCGATTTTGTCGGTATCGGTGTACATTTTTATACGTATAAAGATACAGTAACGGTCATTAGAACCGTAGACGATGGCCCTAGTGATAAGGCCGGAATACTTGGAGGTGATCGTATTATTTTAGCCGATGGAGATTCTCTTTTTGGGAAGTATCTTGAAGATATGGATATCATTCATCGTCTTAAAGGTCCGGTAAATTCTAAAGTGAGTTTGAAAATATTCAGGAAAGACACCAATCAATTTTTAGATTTCGATGTCGAGAGAGATGTTATTCCTATTAAGAGTGTAGATGCGAGTTATATGCTTACAAATACGTTGGGCTATATAAAGATTAATCGCTTTGCAGAATCTACTTTTAAGGAGTTTAAAAAAGCTTTATTGGATTTGAAATCTAAAGGGGCCAAAGGAATTACTATCGATTTACGAGATAATCCGGGTGGTTTTTTAGGTGTTGCCGAACAAATTGTAGATGAATTTTTAGAGGATGAAAAACTGATTCTTTTTACAAAAAATAAAAGCGGAAATATAGATAATACCTACGCGACTAAAAATGGTGATTTTGAAAACGGGGAGGTATATGTTTTAATTAACGAAAATTCGGCTTCGGCAAGTGAAATTGTAGCCGGTGCTTTGCAAGACAACGATAAAGGAACTATTGTTGGACGTAGATCTTATGGTAAAGGTTTGGTGCAACGCGAAATGGATTTGGGCGATGGTAGTGCTGTGCGTTTAACCGTATCAAGATATTATACCCCAACAGGACGCTCTATACAGCGCTCTTACAGTGCCGGAAATAAAGATTATTACGACGAGTATTACGAGCGTTTAGAAAGTGGAGAGCTTCTAGATTCTGCTAAAATAATAGTAGCAGATTCTTTAAAATTCACCACACCTAAAGGAAAAGTAGTGTATGGTGGAGGCGGAATTATTCCTGATGTATTTGTGCCTATAGATTCAAATATGGAAAATGAAACCCTGCTGTTTTTAGAGCAACGTGGTTTTATAAGTTATTTTATTTTTGAAGAATTAGAAAAAGATAGACACCTTTTCGACGTATATAATAAACGTGACTTTATTGATAATTATATAGTGAGCGACGATCTCGTACTTGGGTTTCAAGATTACTTAAATGTACGAACAGCGGCTAATATTACGTTTGTATCCTATCCAGACGAGGTGAAGTTATTCTTAAAGGCTATAATTGCCGATCAATTATTTGGAAAAGGCGCTTATACCGAAGTGTTTAACAAAGACGACGCTATGTTAAGAGAAGTTCTTAAAATAAGTGAACAGCATTAAAAGGTTTTAACGCTGCCACTAATCTTATAAAATATACTTATTTCTGCTTTTTAAACTTCTCTTCAATACGCTTTGAGGTATTCAAGATAAGTAACAAAACGATAGCACATAATAACGCCATTATGGTGATTATTACTACAATACTTTCATCTCCAAAGGGATTGTCAAAATTAATTTGAGTCAGGTTGAAAATAATAAGTGCAAGTGCGATTACCGATAAGATGATTGAGAATATTTTCATATTAAATAAATAAGGCTTTAATGTTGTGCGCAAATAACTTCACTGCAATGGCTAGCAATATAACACCAAAAACTTTACGAATTATATTAATTCCAGTTTGTCCTATTATACGTTCGATAGCAGACGATGTTTTAAGTACGATGTAAATTAAAATAACGTTTGCCAGTACGGCCACTATAATATTTTCTGTTCTAAATTCTGCTCTAAGCGATAATAAGGTTGTTAAACTACCAGGACCAGCAATTAGCGGGAATGCTAATGGGAACACTGTAGCCGTAACCGAATTTTGCTCTTCTTGCTTGTAAAGTGTGATACCTAATATCATCTCTAAGGCGATAAAAAACAGTATAAATGAACCTGCTACAGCAAAAGAATTTACGTCTATTCCAATTAATTTTAGAATACTATTTCCTAAAAACAAGAACACAATTAAAATGACACCTGCGATAATAGATGCTTTTTCACTTTGAATTTGTCCCATTTTTTTACGTAAATCAATAATAATAGGTATGTTTCCTATAATATCTATTACAGCAAATAGAATCATAAATGCTGTGAATATTTCTTTAAAATTGAATTGCATAATTTTACTTCTTAATTTTATTTTTTTTTGCAAAAGTACTAGATTAAAACAGACTATCTGTATTAATTAAATATAAAGTTTGTCTATTTTTGCGGGATGTTTCAAATAGGAAAAACCATAATTTCAGAAGAGATTATAGAGAACGATTTTCTCTGTAATTTGTCAGCTTGCAAAGGTGCTTGTTGTATAGATGGCGATGCAGGTGCGCCGCTAGATCAAAAGGAAGTAACGATTCTTGAGGATATTTATACTAAAGTTAAACCATTTTTACGTCAGGAGGGTATCGACGCTATCGAAGCTCAAGGTACGTCTATAGTGACCGATTTTGGGGAATTCGAAACGCCTCTTATCAATGGTGCCGATTGCGCCTATGTTATCTTCGACGAAAAAAAGACGGCACTTTGTGCTATCGAAGAAGCCTATAATCAAGGTGAAGTCACTTGGAAAAAACCAGTATCTTGTCATTTATACCCAGTTCGAATTAAAGAATTTACAGAATTTTCTGCTGTTAATTACGATCGGTGGGAGATTTGCGACGATGCGTGTACACTAGGTAAGGAACTAGGAGTGCCAATCTACAAGTTTGTAAAAGAAGCTTTAATTAGAAAGTTTGGTGAAGACTGGTATATGGAACTTGAGAAAGTTGCAGAGACGTATAAGTAGACTCTGTTTTGTTATTTATAGATAACTATTTGTACCAATAAGTTCTAGACTTGTTGGTGGTTTTATAAATAGAGGAATAGTGATGTGTGTTTTATACCACGTCTTTAAACTAAATGTTAGACGCAATCTTAGCGTTTTAAGCAGTAAAACCAGTCTGTAATGTTGTAAACTGAAAGGGATTATATAGCCTGTTTTCAAGCTATCTTGGTTCTGAATACTATATAAAAAGAGAAAGCCGTTTAATTAATTAAACGGCTTTCTCTTTTTATATAGTAGGGATAATAGTGTGGAATAAAATGTTATTCCTCTTCTCCTGTAGATTCATTCATAATTGAAGATATAGAAGTTCCATCATGTGCATGATAATATTCTTCTAATAAGTTCATTGTAGCGGTTAGCAAGTCTTTAGTCTCTAATAGCAAGCTAAAGTATAAGGTCGTGTTTTTAGGACTTACTTCTTCCGTTCTTGTGCGCTCTACTTGTTTCTGAATCTTTTCAGTAATTTCTTTATATAACGCATCTTTCTCACTTAAAATATTTCCGATTTCTTCAAAAGAACTAGTTTCAAAAGCTTTTTGCGTCTTATTGAATAAATTTTCAAATAACGAATCGATTTGCTTCAGTTCTTTAATCTGATTGAATTTAAGTTTCTTGTGATTGTTGTTTACGTGTTTGTAACTTACTTTAGAAATGTATTCTAAAGACTGTGTCATGTCCTGTAAGTAGCCTAAAATATTGATATAGAAGTTACTTGCAGCAACGCTAGATTCATCTAAGTTTTTAATAAAATAGAAGATGTTATCTCGTAATTCGTCAATTTCGTCTCCTAATTTATCTACTTGTTTTTTATTCTGCTTTAACGCCAAGTAATCTTGTTTAGATAGTCCGTTTATAGCGCCTGTATAAATTTTATTTACACGTTTTATAGCATTAGATATATTTTTAGCGCTTTCGTGAATAACACCTTGTATAGAGCTACTTTCTGCTCTAATTAATTGGTGTTCTGCTTTCAGCTCTTTTTTCTTTTTATTTAGTTTTAAATAATTTCTTGTCAGTAATATAAGTGCAATTAATAATAAAATACCTACCATAGATGGTACGTGTAAGTTTATTAAATACGCGATGATGGCTGCCGAAATAAATGCGATAAAAGCAGTAAAGAACCAACCTCCAATTACATTTAATACACCAGCTACACGATATACAGCGCTTTCTGCACCCCAAGCTCTATCGGCTAAAGATGTACCCATAGCAACCATAAAAGTAACATAAGTTGTAGATAAAGGTAATTTCATCGATGTTGCAATAGATATAAGTACACTGGCAACCATTAGGTTTACTGCAGCACGAACCATATCGAAAGCAGGTAATTCGTATTTTTTATCTTTGTTAAGAGCAATAGTAGGTTTTTCAAAACGCTTGTCTATTTTCTCCTGTGCTTTCCCAGGTATCATAGTATTAAAGGCGTAAGAAATTCCTACAGCAGTTCTAACCAAACCTCTCGATAAGAAATTAGGTTGGAAACGTTCTTTTGTGTTCGCGTTTTCCGAAGATAAATCGATAGATGTTTTTACAACTGCTTTTGCTTTACTAGAAAACCATAAGGTCGCAATCATTACCATCCCAGAAATAAAGAGCAGTAATGTAGGGGTTCTAACCGCTTCGGCTAAAACTTCCATGCTAAATTGATCTGCAGGAATACCAGATGTAGACCATTCTTGATAAGATTGCCAAGCTGCGATTGGAACTCCAATAAAGTTTACTAAATCGTTTCCTGCAAATGCTAGTGCTAAAGCAAAGGTCCCGACTATAATTATAAGTTTATAGATGTTTAATTTTAAGATCGCGATATAGAAATACGAAATTGCAGTCCATAAGATAAAACTTCCTATTAATATTAGAAGCACATGATTTTCTAAATAGTGAGATATTGTCGAACCATCTAAAAAGGCATAGTTTTCTTCTGCGAAAGATGTGCCCCCAATCCCTTTTATAAAGATGAAATATGAAATTGAAGAAATAGCTACACCTCCAAAAAGTGCACCTACCCATTTCGCTTTTTTTATGAAGTTATAAGATAATAATAAACGCGTAACCCATTGTACGGCGGCACCTACAGTAAATGCGATGACTACCGAGAGTAGTATTCCTACTATAATCTGTGTGGCTTTAGAGGTGTTTATATACGTTACTAAATCCGAGAAACTACCACCATCATGGCCAATTTTAATCAGAGCAATGGCAACCGAAGCACCTAATAATTCGAATACGATAGATACCGTTGTCGATGTCGGCATTCCAATAGTATTAAAGAAATCGAGTAGTAAGATGTCTGTTATCATTACTGCCATGAATATTATCATGATTTCACTAAACATAAACTCACTAGGGTTAAAAATCCCTTTTCTGGCCACTTCCATCATACCGCTAGAAAAGATGGCTCCTATGGCAACACCTAAACTGGCAATAATCATTATAGATTTAAACGAAACGGCTTTAGATCCTATAGCGGAATTCAAAAAATTTACAGCATCGTTACTTACTCCAACAACTAAATCTGCTATGGCTAAAACACCTAAAGCAACAATCATTAATAGATATATATTCTCCATTGTTAATTTTAATAATAGATTGCAAATATCAATAGTGTTTCTGACGGAGACGTTACGTTAATGTTATGATTTTTAATAAAGGGTGAAGTCTTAATGGATGTCATTTTATTGGTTTTAGATCGTGATGATATTTATTTTTTGTAATTAAAATTGAGTTAAATATTGATGATATTAAAGGCATTAACTTCAATTATTGAATAGTTTAAATTGAAATAACGTTTTAATTATTTAATTTTCGATATCACATATTTATTTTTTAAATGGATCTATTTATATACTGAATATTGTATCCATTCAATTTAAAGGTAGAAGATACTATTTTTAATTTAAAATAGAGATGTTGTGACTTCCCGAATTATAGGTTTGTTTTATTTTTTGTGAAACGCATTTTTTGAAATAATTCTAACCCAAGGTATAAAGGAAAGTATAATCTAACGCATACAATTTACGAAGATTGGAGTCAGTGGTTAACTGCAGAAATCCGTTTAGCAACCGTGGTTGCGGGATTTAATATGGTTTTGAATGCGTTATAAAAAACAAGAACTGCCTTAAAAAAGACAGTTCTTTACTTCATGATAAATAGTCGACAAAAACTAATAGATTATATGAATACTGCAAAGAAAGGCATTGTCTTTTATGTGAGTGTAACCCTATTATTATGTTAGTATTAAGTGTCTTTTTGTAATGTTAACATAATATTTGTCTGAAAATCAGTTAAATAAGCTCCAATGTTAAATTAATGTTACCAAATGATTGCCTGAATGTTAATAATTGATTATCTTTGAGGTATAATTAAAAACACGGGCTATGAAAACGAAAATAATATTTGTACTTGCTTTACTAATGGGTGTTGTAACATTTGCGCAAGATAAAAGAGAATTAAAACTTAACGACGGCACTCAATTAATTGAGGCGACGTATTTCCATGATAATGGCGTTGTAAGCCAAACAGGATTTTACACACTAGACGGAAAGTTACAAGGAGAATGGAAACAGTATGATGCTTCTGGAAAGAAACTTACTGCTGCAAATTATAACAACGGAGAAAAAGTTGGAAAATGGTTTTTCTGGGGAGAAGATACTTTAAAAGAAGTAGATTATTCTAACAATGCTATTGCTAGTGTAAGTGAGTGGAGTAACAAATCTACCCGTGTAGTAAGTCAATAAATTATAAAACTATCATAAATGAAAAAAGCATCCTTCTCAGGATGCTTTTTTTATGTTGAACTGTTTATTATTCAATTTCGTTAGCCCAGTCTGGCATATCAGCTCCATTACCAGCTCCAGTTTCACTTGCTACATAATCTGTAGTTAAGTTGTTTTCTGTTACAAATGCAATACCGTTAACCATGAATTCTCCTGCTTCAATTCTAGCTGTAGCTCCTGAACCTTCATCTAACTTAGCGAAAGTATCTATTCCAGAAACAAATAAGTTAGTGTAAGTTTGCATTCCACCACCTTCTTTAAAGTTGATTGCTTGTTCAGACGCTACAAATTTAGCATCATCACCTTTTACAATCGATACATTTATTAATTTAGCATTAGTCATTGGCGTTGCAACATCGTTATCACCATTGTTAGAGCCTTCGATACCTGCTTTAGAAATTCCAGAGATGTATACATTTGTAATAGTACCTGAGTAACCATCTGCAAAATCTAAGGAATCATCGTATGCATTTACAATTGCCAAGTTAGAAGCATTTACAGTTCCTCCAAAGAATTCGATTCCGTCATCTCCACTTTCATAGGCAAAAATATTAGATACTTGAGTACCACTACCTACTCCAAAGAAAGAAACTCCATTAAATTCTTTTGTTGCAGAAAACTTAGAACCTGTATACTCAATTCTTAAATAATTAATTCTACCAGAATCATCTATTTCATTATCTCCCCCGTAAGCTAAGTTACCAACTTCAGAGTCTCCATTAGAACCGGTATTTACAGGAGCATCACCACAAATAATTAACCCACCCCAATCACTTTCAGATTGTGTTGCTTTACCAGAAGTCATAACTACAGGATTATTAGCTTGACCATCAATATAAATTTTAGCTCCTCTTTCTACTGCGATATACATAGATGTACTAGCACCGTTAGGATCTGTTTTAATTGTAGTACCTGCAGGAATAAATAACTCTGCTCCAGACTTTACTACTAAAGGCCCCGTTAAAATATAAGTTTCAGACGCACTTAATGTTACTTCTCCATCTTCAATATCTCCTTGAAAATTATTAGCATCTAATTCAAAAGAACTTGATGGTATTATAGGGTTGTCATCATTACTACTACAGCTTGTAAAAATAAGGCCTGCAATTACCGCTATACCTAAAATTGTTTTTTTCATTTTTCTAAATTTATTAAATAATAGTTTTTTTATTGTTGCAACAAAGAAAGGTTTTACTTGTTGGCTATCGGTTAAGCAAATATTACTATGATGTTAAGTATGTCCAGTTTTTATGTTAATAGAGTTAACATGAAATTTACATAATTTTAGACCAAAAAAAAGGGAATTGACAGCTGTCAATTCCCTTTTTTAATATAGTTTTAAGTGTTTAAAAAATGTATTTTAAAGATAAACTAAACTCTGAACCTGCTTTGTAAGAGCTTACCAAAATATCTCCGGACGTACTACCTTCTACTTTGCTTTGTTCTTGAATACGTTCGAAAGTTGGATCTAAGATGTTTTTAAAAGCCAAACCTAATTGTAAATTTTCAGTAAGATTGGATTTTAAAATAAAATCCAGGTTATTAATTGATTTATCAATCATGTTACCCTTATTTTGAGTTCCTAAAACGGCTAATTTATCTGAAAAATATGCATATGCTAAAGTTGCTGATAAATTACTATGCTCACTAAATTCTGTTAAATATGTCACATCTACATTTGCTAAAAAGTCTGATGCTCCTGCTAGTTTAGCTTCATCAAAAGTAAAGTTTGCTCCAAATCCGTTTTCTTCATATACTTTATCCTTATCTAAATCTTGATTATGGTATATGTAAGAACCATTTACACCAAAAGATAATTTGTTAGTTAAATCATTTTCTTTCTCCATTTCAAAAAGATCTTTACGAACTTCTAATTCTACACCAGTAGCTATAGCTTGTTCACCTGTATTTGCATACGTGATATTTCCTGCGGATGAATTTGTAAACATTTCATTTATTGGATTCTGAATTAATTTACCAAAGGCTGTTAGAGAAATTAATTCGCCACGATCAGGATAAAATTCCCATCCTAAATCCACATTGTAATTCGTAGATGCATACAAGGTTGGGTTACCAATATAATCTTGAGTTACATCTTGAAAAAGGATTCTTACTTTTTCTTTAAATTGTGGTAAGGTATATGTTTTACTTGCAGCAAATTTTAAGTTTTGCTTATCGTTAAGTGTATATTTTGCAATTAAACTTGGTAAGAAATTTAATGGAGAATACTCTGATGAATCTCCATTAGGCTCCAGTAAAGAAATATAATAGACAGATTGATCTAATTGCTCTACTCTTAGTCCTGCAATTACTGAAAATTTTTCACTAAATTGATATTGTAAATTAGCAAAAACAGAATGTACATCTAAATTTCCGTTGTATAGCTGATTGATTTCACTTGATGAATCCCCTTGATTCGGATTGAAATAATTTGGACCTAAATATTCATCTACATTATGTATACCATCTTCACTAAACGTTATACTATTGGCTTCGGGAAAAAATGCATATTGCTGAGAATCAAATTCAATATCCTTCATCTTACCAGAATACCCTAAAGTTGCTTTTCCTTTAAAAAGATCCTCTGCTTCATCTTTATTAAAATTATATGTCACCGCAGCATTAGCAGAAAATTCCTTTTCGTCTAAGTTTTGATAGTAACGGTGGTTATGAATACTAGAATCTGTAAAAAACGTATAGTTTGAAGAATCATCTCTTGCTGGGACAAATGTATTCTGCATACGATCTGGAATAACATTATTCATGCTACTAAAACCAATAGCCCAATTTGCCTCCCACTTATCGTTAAACTGATGTTCTCCTAATACTTGATTTACAAATAATGCGGTTTTGTCGAAAGTTCCTCGTTTAATATAACCTGAAATATCTCCAGCTCCAGGAGCTCCTCCATCAAAGTTTTGATTTGTTCCTTCGTATTCACTATAATCTTGGGAAGTCGAATTTAAAAACATAGATGTAAACAATATTGAATGATTATTGTTTATTTTATAATCTGCAGATCCCATTACCGTTGTATTAGTATTGTGGATATAAGCTCTCTTATAAAAATCTGAATTTATTGTTCCTTGAGCAGTAATGTTACCTCTATCGTAACCTTCTAGAAATTTGTTTTCGGCATCAAAAGAAGCTGTTATGAATGCTCCAATACTACTTTCTTCTCCAAATCCAAATTTCTTTCCTCCAGATAACGAATAATTATTATTTAATGTATTTTTGCTTTCTTGTCTATCCCAACTTGTTCCATAGTCATATGGTAATAATGGATCGTTTGGTTTACTTCCAGTGGCAAATCCCCAGTAATTCGGACCATCTTGTAAATAGAAATCATCTACTTTTAAAACATTTGAATTTGCTCCTAAACCAGCAGCAAAGCTTACAAAAGGAGAGCCTGAAAATCGCTTAGAACGAATATCGATATTCGCTCCTCCAAAATCAGCATAGTTTTGAGATTCAAAAGTTTTACTAATCCCCACATATTGAACGATATCTGTTGTGAAAATATCTAATATTATGTTTTTGTTTGAAGGATTATTAGAAGGTAATGGCAAGCCATTTAATGTTGTAACGTTATATCTGTCTCCTAAACCTCTCACAAAAATACTCCCTGAGCCCTCTTGTTTTGAGATTCCACTCACTTTAGTAACAGCTGTTGCAACATCACTAACTCCTTTTCTAGAGAGTTCATCTGCTCCAATAGAAGCTTGAAAGGAAACTGCTTTTTTCTGTCCTAATAATAAAGCACTTTCACTTTCTTTTCTGGTTGTGGTTTGTATAACAACTTCGTCTAATGCAGCTGCACTAGCACTCATTGTAATATCTATTTGTGTGGCATTACCTGCAGTAACCTCTACTGGAACTTCTTGGGTTTGATAGCCTACAAAACTATAAATTATAGTGTATGTACCTGGGGTTACATCTGTAAAAGCATAAACACCATCCATATCAGATGTTGTACCCGTAGTTGTGCCTTTAATTAAAATGTTTGCAAAGGCTAGTGATTCGTTATTGTATTCTTTATCTGTTAATTTACCTACTATCGAACCGGTGTCTTGAGCGTAAGAAAACGCGGTCATTAAAAATACTAATGCTATTAAAAATTGTTTCATTTTGTCGTTTATTTTCACAAGGGCAAATAAACTTCTGTTTTTCCGAATCAGCTAGAATCACGGGTTAATGATAGGTGATAAAAAAGTTAATTTAAAGTTATAGAATTCGTAAAGTCTTCGAACTTCGTAAACATTCTGTTAACATTGAAATTTTAAGAATGTGTTATCAATAGGGCTGAAAGTGCTATGTATAATAGAAAGTACTATATTGCGGTGACTAAAATAATATTATGAATTGGGAACAATTGTTATCTCTAAAACGTTTTGGAGATGTTAATAAACGGTTAAGGAAAGACCAAGATGAAACGCGACTAGGTTTTGAAGTAGATTACGATCGTGTTATATTTTCTTCAGAATTTAGAAGTTTACAAGATAAAACGCAGGTGATACCAATGTCTCAAACAGATTTTGTGCATACGCGATTAACTCATAGTTTAGAAGTTAGCGTTGTTGCACGATCATTAGGACGTAAAATAGGAGAGAAGTTATTGGTGAAATACCCTGCACTTAAATCTGAACATGGATACCTGCCAAACGATTTTGGCGCCATAGTAGCTTCTGCGGCTTTGGCTCACGATATTGGAAATCCGCCGTTCGGACATTCGGGAGAAAAAGCTATAGGTGAATATTTTAAAACGGGTGCGGGTCTTAGATATAAAGACGAGCTTACGCCTAAACAATATCAGGATTTATGCGATTTTGAAGGGAATGCAAACGGATTTAAAATTTTAACTCAGAGTCGTCAAGGGCGTGTTGGAGGATTGCGTTTGTGTTATGCCACATTGGGCGCATTTATAAAATACCCAAAAGAATCTTTGCCTAAAAAGCCAACACAACAGGTATCCGATAAGAAATATGGATTTTTCCAAAGTGAAAAAGATGCCTTTTTAGATGTTGCTCAGGAATTGGGGTTGGTAGCATCTGGTACTTCTGGCGATATTAGTTTTAAAAGACATCCTTTGGCGTTTTTAGTGGAAGCTGCAGACGATATATGTTATACCATTATCGATTTTGAAGACGGTATAAATTTAGGTTTAATTGAAGAAGAATTCGCTCTAGAATACCTTATAAAATTAGTGAAGGAAGTTATCGATATTAATAAATATCATCAGCTAAATAATACTCAAGATCGTATTAGTTATTTAAGAGCTTTGGCTATAAATACTTTAATTAATGAAGCCATTTCTGTTTTCGAAGCGAATGAAGAAGCGATTTTAAATGGGACTTTTGGAATATCTCTCTTAGATAAAAGTAAATATGAGGCTCAGATAAACGATATTATTAAGATTAGTATCGATAAAATTTATCAATCACCCGAGGTTTTGGATAAAGAAATTTCAGGTTATGCTGTTATTTCAAAATTATTAGATACATATATTCTGGCTGTAAATAATGGATATAATCATAATGCATCGAGTTATGATAAGCTAATTTTAAAGATTCTTCCAAAAACCATCAATTTCAACGAAGATGATTTGTACTTAAGATTGTTAAACGTCTGTCATTATGTGTCGCTATTTTCTGACAGTCAGGCCATTTTAACCTTTAGAAAGTTTTCTGGCAAGCATTACTAATTAATAGCTTAATTTTTGCATGGCTTAATTATTAGTTTATTTTTGTGAAAAACCCAATATTTTATGAATAAAAAATTACCACTCGTATTAGGGCTAATAGTAAGTTTATTCTTTGCTTTTAGTTGTTCTAATAGCAAAAAAAGCGACGAAACTAAAGCGCTTTCGATTACCGAAACAAGAGCTTTGCACAAGAAAAATTTAGAGAATAGTCCATTTAAAGAAACTATGGATTTATCTAAAAAAGATCGTGCAGCTAAAGGTTTGCCACCAAAACGTTTTATGGAACGTTTATGGGAGTTAACCATGAACCCGACTCTAGGGAAACCAACACCAGAAAACCTAGCGGTTATTCAAAAAGAATTATTAAACGGACGTACTGCAGGGTTAGCAACTGGTCGTGTTCCTGGAGACGATTCTAATAACAACTGGGTAGAACGTGGACCAAACAATGTAGGTGGACGTACACGTGCACTTCTTTTCGATCCAAACGACGCTACTAACGAAACTGTATTTGCAGGTGGTGTTAGTGGTGGATTATGGAAAAACACAAAAATATCTGATCCAGCAACAGTTTGGATGAGCGTAGGTATTCCCGAAAATTTAAACATTACATGTATTACTGTAGATCCTAACAACTCTAAAATTATGTATTTAGGTACAGGAGAATCTTATGTATCTGGAGATGCTAATGGAAATGGTGTTTGGAAATCTACAGATGGAGGAAACTCTTGGAATCATGTTTTTGGTGGCGCGGAAGGCGAAACCATTTTACAAATCGATTCTGAAGTTATTATTAATTCACCTAGTAGTGTTGCAGATTCTTATGACTTTATAAGTGCATCATTCGGACCAAAAGCAACAACTAATATTACAGACAATTTAGTATTAGTAGATGCTGGTGGAGCAACAGCAACAGAAGGCTGTACAGCATTAGTAAATGCATCAGAGATTAACGGAAAGATTGCATTATTATATCGTGGTAGTTGTGATTTTACAGAAAAAGTGATAAACGCACAAAATGCAGGGGCGAAGGCTGTTATTGTAATTAATAATGTGGCCGGTCCTCCAATATCTATGGGTGGTGAAGATATAGGAGGTGTTATTAACATTCCTTCAGTAATGATTACTATGGATGCTGGAAGTGAATTGGTCGCAGAGATTAATGCAGGAAACACTGTTAATGCAACGATTACTGCTGCTTCTGGTGAGTATGCTGGGTTTTATGTTTTAAAAGGAAACCAACATGTTAATGATATCGTTGTAAGAGATAATAATGGTGTTTCTGAGGTTTATATTGCAGCAGGAGCAACATTTTATAGCGATGCTTCTCCAAGTACTCTTTTTGGACCGGATGATTATGGATTATTTAAATCTACAAATGCGGGTACATCTTGGACATTATTAGGTTTACCTCTAACAGCAGCTGGAAACCGTTACGAGCCAAACGATATTGAAATAGGAGCAGATAACACCGTTTGGGTAGCTTCTAAAACAAATCAAATCAATGGAGATGGTGGTGGTGCTATTTTTGCATCTACATCTACAGATGGTAATACATTTGTTTTGAAAAAATCATTAGAAGCGAGACGAACTCAAATTGCAGCATCTCCTACAGATGCAAATAAATTATATGTATTGGCAGAAGGTAAAGATACAATTACTCCGGTTATTATGGAGAAAACTATCAACGGATTTGCTACTACTACAGGTTTAACATTGCCAGATGATGCAGATACAGGTATTGATGCAATTGATTTTACTAGAGGTCAAGCCTTTTACGATTTAGTTATAAAATTAGATCCTACAGACGATGAAAAAGTATTCGTTGGAGGTATCGATTTATTTAGCAGTACAGATGGAGGAAATGCATGGACTCAATTATCTCATTGGTTAGGAAATTATGGTTTCCCTTATGTGCATGCAGATCAACATGCTATTGTTTTTGGAAATGGAGACTCTTCAAAAATGTTATTTGGTCATGATGGTGGAGTAACGTATTCGGCAACGAGTGGGACACTTCCAATGACTAGAAATAACGGATATAATGTAACGCAGTTTTATACTGTTGGTGTGGCTCCAACTCAAGCAATTGAAGGCGATTATTTCGCCGCAGGAGCTCAAGATAACGGGACACAATATTTTGCAAATTCAGCTGCGGGAATAGGTGCTTCAGACGAGCTTACCGGAGGTGATGGTGCGTATACATTATTCGATCAGGATGGTACAGATACGTATGTTATTACAAACTATATTTTTAATATCTCTATTGTTAAGTACGATTATAAAACAAATGTATTCACTACTATTAATAGTGAGCGTGACGAAATCGGAGAATTTATTAACCCACAAGTTTTAGATTCTAGATTAGATCTTTTGTATTCAAATTATTCATCAGAAACAGAAAATGCAGTTAAAATTTATAGAACCAAAGGGAATGCGCCTTATGCGTTATCTACATTGAAAAACGATTTATTGGATGCTCCTGTATTAGCATTACAAGTAGACCCATATGCGACAAGTTCTAGTGGTTTAGTGTATCTTGGATTAGAGAATGGTAAATTAATAAAAGTAGAAAATCCAATCTCTCCATTCGGAAAGCGATGGACAGAAATTACAGGACCATCATTTGTGGGTAGTATTTCTGATATCGAATTCGGACAAACATCAAACGATATTTTCGTAACCTTCCATAATTACGGTGTAAATAACATTTGGTTTACTAACGATGGAGGTGCAACATGGAGCCAGAAAGATGGTAATTTACCAGATATGCCAGTAAAAGCAATTTTACAAAACCCATTAAAAGTAGACGAAGTTATTGTTGGAACAGAACTTGGAGTTTGGTACACAACAGATTTTTCTAGTGATTCTCCAGTATGGAAATCAGCATTTAACGGTATGAGTAATGTAAAAGTTATGGACTTAGATTTAAGGGACGATAACACAATTTATGCTGCTACTTATGGTAGAGGTGTATTCTCAGGGAAATTTACTGGAGAAACTTTAAGTATCGAAGATAATGTGTTAGCTTCTGGGATTTCTTTATACCCAACAGTGTCTAACGGAGAATTTCAAGTAAATTCTAAAACGAATCTTGGTGAAGTTAATCTTCAGATTTTTAATATAAGTGGTCAAACTGTTTATGTTAAGAATTTAAATTTAAGCGGAAACACAGCAAGCGATATTAATATTAATGTAGCTTCTGGTGTGTATTTAGCTAAATTTACAGAAGGTGGTAGATCTACAACTAAAAAGTTTATTATTGAATAATACTAAACGATTTTAAATATTTAAAAGAGGAACGCTAGTCGTTCCTCTTTTTGTTTTTAGTATAATAGTATCGATTATATTATATGCTTTTTAATAGTAACGCGGCTAAAGATGAGGCATCAAGATTTAAAGATTTCTGAAGTTCTGTAATAGAACCCTGTTCAATAAATTCATCAGGAATTCCAATGGTTTTAATCGGAGTGGTGTAGTTGTGTGTCGAAGCAAATTCTAAAACGGCACTTCCAAAGCCGCCTATAATCGTCCCGTCTTCAATAGTGAAGACTTTAGAGTATGTTCCTAAAATAGTATGTAATAAGGCGTGGTCTAAAGGTTTTATAAATCGCATATTATAAACAGCAATGCTGTTTTGCTCACTTTCGTTTAATAAGCTTAGCGCATCTTCGACGTTATTAGTCATTGTTCCTATACTCAATATGGCAATTTTTGTTCCGTGTTTAAGTATTTCTCCTTTGCCTATTTCTATTTTAGAAAAGGGCTGTTTCCAATTTAATTCTCGACCTCTACCACGCGGATAACGAATGGCAATGGGGTGTTCTAATCCCAATTGAGCCGTATACATAATGTTGCGTAATTCGACTTCGTCTTTAGGTGCAAAAATAATCAGGTTTGGAATACATCGTAAATAGGCTATATCGAAAACACCTTGGTGTGTAGCTCCATCTTCTCCAACCAATCCTGCACGATCCAAACAAAAAATAACGGGTAAATTTTGAATGGCGACATCATGAATAATTTGGTCGTACGCCCGTTGCAAAAACGTCGAATATATATTGCAAAATGGGATAAAACCCTGTGTTGTAAGTCCCGCAGATAAAGTCACAGCATGTTGCTCTGCAATACCAACATCGAAAGCACGATCTGGAAATTCTTTCATCATAAACTTTAAAGAACTTCCTGTTGGCATAGCCGGAGTAATACCAATTATTTTCTCATTGATTTTTGCTAATTCAACTATGGTATAACCAAAAACATCTTGGAATTTTGGAGGTAATATGGTTGTTGATTTCGCAAATAAATCACCGGTTTTAGCATCAAATTTTCCCGGGGCATGATATTTTACTTGATCTAATTCTGCTTGCTTTAATCCTTTTCCTTTAGTCGTTATTAGATGTAGGAATTTAGGACCTTTAACTGTTTTTAATCGTTCTAATTCCGAAATTACCTTAGGTAAGTCGTGTCCGTCAATCGGTCCTGAATAATTGAAATTTAGTGCTTCAAAAATATTATCTTGTTTCTGAGTTTCTCTTTTAACGTTTGTTAGATACATTTTTAAAGCTCCTACACTTGGATCGATTCCAATGGCATTATCATTTAAAATGACCAATAAATTGGCATCGGTAACACCAGCATGATTTAAACCTTCGAAAGCCATACCACTAGCAATAGAAGCATCTCCAATTATAGCAACATGTTGCTTGTTAAAATCACCTTTAAGTTTAGAGCCAATAGCCATGCCTAGAGCCGCCGAAATCGAGGTAGACGAATGTCCTACGCCAAAAGCATCGTATTTACTCTCGTCGCGTTTGGGGAAGCCACTCAAGCCTCCGAGCTGTCTGTTGGTGTCGAAAAGGGCTTTGCGTTCTGTTAGTATTTTATGAACGTAAGCTTGGTGTCCAACATCCCATATTAAAATATCGTCTGGTGTATTAAAAACATAATGTAAAGCAATAGTAAGCTCTACAACGCCTAAACTGGCACCCAAATGTCCTTCTTTAGTAGCGACGATTTGAATAATAAAATCGCGCAATTCTTTTGCGAGTTTCGGTAAATCTTCTTTAGGCAATAATCGAAGATCTGCTGGTGAATTAATATGTTGTAGTAAATGTGTCATGCTGATACAAATGTACGTTTTGAAATTGTATTTTTACATCATGGAAAATATTTTTGATGATTCTTATTTTATGAAGAAAGCACTTCAGGAAGCTGAGGTGGCCTTCGATAAAGGAGAAATTCCGGTTGGTGCTGTTATTGTTATCGATAATAAAATTATAGCCCGGGCACATAATTTAACAGAAACCTTAAACGATGTTACAGCACATGCCGAGATGCAAGCCATTACGGCTGCTGCTAATTATTTAGGCGGAAAATATCTTAAAAAATGTACGTTGTATGTAACGTTAGAGCCATGCCAAATGTGCGGTGGTGCGTTGTATTGGAGTCAGATTGCACATATTGTTTATGGCGCCAGAGATGAATCCCGAGGTTGTATTAATTTGAATACAAAGTTGCATCCTAAAACGATTATAAAAGGTGGTGTGATGGCCGAAGAAGCTTCAACCTTAATGACGCGTTTTTTTGTAGAAAAGCGTAATCTAAATTAAAGCTTTCTTTCGTCGCCTTCCTTTTCTCGCATCTTTTCTAAATTCTCTTTAGTCAGCATATAATCTTTAGGATCTTTATCTTTCCATCGGTAATAAGAAAATATAGGGAATACGACTAGAAACAGGCCAACAACGCCATAGCCGATAAGTTTTTCTGAGTAAGGCAAGTCGAAAATTAGACCTGAAAAAATGCTTCCAAAGGCGAGAAGACCTAGTGTAATTATGAGTTGCTTCATGTTAATTTGTACGGTTTATTAAGTGGTATCTATAAGCCGTT
Organism: Formosa undariae; assembly: GCF_042427615.1. Taxonomy (NCBI): domain Bacteria; kingdom Pseudomonadati; phylum Bacteroidota; class Flavobacteriia; order Flavobacteriales; family Flavobacteriaceae; genus Formosa; species Formosa undariae. Next base: position 117,638 of record NZ_JBHMEZ010000011.1, read on the forward strand.
AAAAGTACCAATTACTTATAGATATTTAGTCGTTTATGCCTCTTATAATATTAAATGCTATACTATTAATAATGTTTCGAATCCAAACAATCTAGAGTGTATTTATAGCTTTTTCTTAACTGTTTGGGATTTAATTTAATGCACTCACAACTTTAACTTGTGAATTCTATAAGTTGATGTCTATAGGCTGTTAAAAGTTTAGATTTAGAGATGTAACCATAGTATTTTTCATCTTTAATTACCGGTAAATTCCATGCGCCACTCGTTTTAAATTTATCCATAATTACGTTCATGGAATCTTTATCGTAATCAATAAGACTTACAGGTACTTGCATCAGGTTTGAAACACTAACAGTGTCGTACTTATCTGCGTCAAACATGATGTGCCTGATATCGTCTAGTCTTAGCGATCCTAAGAATTCATGGTTATCGTTGACGACAGGAAAGTGATTTCGTGATGATTTTGACACTGCATTTTTTAAAATATGCCCAAGTTTCATATCGGGTTTTAAAATGATAAAGTTGTTTTCAATAACCTTATCGATATCTAAAACCATGAGTACGTTTTTATCCTTATCGTGGGTCATAAGTTCACCACGTTCGGCCAATCTCATGGTGTAAATAGAATGAGATACGTAGTGTTTTGTTATGGCAAATGAAATGGCAGAAACAATCATTAAAGGCACAAATAATTCATAACCACTTGTAATTTCAGCAATAAGGAAAATAGCCGTAAGCGGTGCGTGAAGCACGCCTGCCATTAGTCCGGTCATGCCAATAAGCGTAAAATTGGTTTCAGATACATGAAAACCAAATCCAATATTGTTAATTATTTTAGCGCAAGCATGTCCTAAAGTGGAGCCCATAACAAGTGTTGGAATAAAAATACCACCCACACCTCCAGCTCCAAAAGTAACGGTCATAGCAATGGCTTTAAACGCTGATATTCCTAAAAGCAGAAGGATAACAATCCAAATGTTTGATAAGTCTACATTAAAAGGCGTATGGCCAATAGCAGTGATGTGATCGCCTTTTAATAGATTATTCATTAGCCCGTAACCTTCACCATAAAGTTGCGGAATAAAAAACAACATGGTGCCAATGGCAACGCCACCTATAAGAAGACGTAAAGCACGACTTTCAAATTGTTTAAAGAACGCTGTAATGTTAAAAAATACTTTTGAAAAATAGACGGAAGCTAATGCTGTAACTAAACCTAATAGAATGTAAAACGGGATGTCTTCGACCATAAATTGATCTATTAATTTAAAATTAAGTAGAACATCGGTTCCTAAAAACAAGTATGAGGTGACCACGGCAGAAATAGATGCTAATAAAAGCGGAACTAAAGAAACGAAAGCGATATCTAAGCTGAAAATTTCTACAGCAAAAACAATAGCGGCTAATGGAGCTTTAAACATGGAAGCCATAGCTCCGGCAGCAGCGCAACCTATTAAAAGCATTCTTGTTTTTGTATTCATATGAAACAATTGCGCCGTGTTAGAACCCAATGCTGCACCAATACTAACGGCTGGGCCTTGTAATCCAACCGATCCACCAAATCCAGCGGTTAATGGTGCTGTAATTAATGAAGCGTAAATGTTGTATTTAGGGATGATGCCGTTTAGTTTTGAAATGGCATGTAATGTCGATGAGATACCGTGTCCAATATGTTTTTTTAGCCAAGTTTGTTTTAATATATAAACAAGTAACAGACCAATAATTGGAAGAATAAAGTATAGCGCACTTTCAGAGTCTTTAAATACATTTAAGTCAAAAAGAGAGCGAATAAAATAGGTGAGGTTTTTAAGAATTACTGTACCCATTCCTGATAAAAAACCAATAAGTATACTCAGGATATAAACAAATTGCCTTTCGGAAATATGTTTGTATTTCCAAATTAAAAATTGGCGAAGAAGGGGTTTTGTGCTGAATGGCATAGTATAAAAATACTAAAAAAAAACGCGTAATTAAATTTAGATTTCAGGTATTAGCTGGTGAAATTAATAAGCTGACGACGGTAGGCTGTAAGTAGTTTAGATTTTGAAATGAATCCGATATACTTATCATCTCTAATTACAGGCAGATTCCAAGCTCCTGAGTCTTGAAACTTCTTCATAATATCTTTCATTCTATCGTTGTGTAAATCTATAATTTCTGGTGGTGCTTGCATCACGTCACGTGCAAAGACTTCTTCATATAAGGTTTGGTCGAACATAATTGGTCTAATATCATCCAAGAGAATAATACCTTCAATTTTTTTCGATTTCACATTGATAACAGGAAATATATTTCGATTCGATTTTACAACGGCTTTATGTACAATATCTCCTAAGTTCATATCCGGGCTAACCTTTACAAACTTGGTTTCAATTAAGGCTTCGATATTCATTAAAGTTAATACCGCTTGATCTTTATCATGAGTAATTAAATCACCTTTTCTGGCTAATTCCATGCTGTACACAGAATATGGTAAGAAGTATTTAGTTACAATAAAACAAATAACAACAGTAATCATTAATGGGATAAATAATTTATAACCACCAGTTAATTCTGCAATTAAGAAAATAGCGGTAAGTGGAGCTTGTAAGACGCCTCCAAGTACACCTGCCATACCGACTAGCGTAAAATTGCTTTCGGATAAATGTAATCTAAAGAATCCTAAGGTGTTTATAAATTTAGCAAATCCGAAACCTAGAACAGAACCCATAAATAAGCTAGGGGAGAAGATCCCACCAATACCTCCAGCTCCAAAAGTAAGCGCACTAGCAATAACTTTAAACATTATTAAACCAAGCAATAAGGCTAGAATTGCCCAATTGTTTGTAATGTCTATATGTAAGAAGTTATCGGTAACGACCTCGTTAAAATTACCTGTAACCATATTGTTTATCACTTCGAATCCTTCACCATAAAGAGGAGGAATAAAAAACACGATAACTCCAAGTCCTGCTCCTCCAATTAATAATCGTTTTATAGGCGACTTAATGCTGTCAAAAAAATCGTGAAAGAAGGCGTAAACTTTAGTAAAATAGATGGATGTTAAAGCAGCTAAAATACCAAATGCTATAAAAAATGGAACTTGTTCGAGTGTAAAAATATCAACCAATTGGAAAGGTAATATCGTATCCGATCCATAGAAAAAATAGGATAATAATACACCAGAAATTGAAGATATTAGAAGTGGGAGTAAAGAGAGTAATGTTAAATCTAAACTAAACACTTCTATAGCAAAAATAATGGCAGCAATAGGCGCTTTAAATATACAAGCAATCGCACCTGCAGCAGCACATCCCATTAATAAGGTACGTGTTGCTTGATTGGTATGGAATAATCTTGAAATATTAGAACTTATCGCTGCTGCCGTTGAAACTGTTGGGCCTTCTAGTCCGACAGAACCACCAAATCCCACGGTAAGTGGCGCGGTAACTAATGCAGAGAACATTTGATATTGTCTCATAATCCCTTTTTTCTTTGCAATGGCGCGAAGGGTAGAGGGAATTCCATGACCAAATTCTTGGCGTACAACGTATTTTTTAACCAAATAGGTTAACGTTAAACCAACTAAAGGAAACAAAAAGTAAAAGGGGTGATGATAACCACTAACGACTTTAGTTTCTATAAGGTGCTGAATGTAGTGTGTCGAATTTTTAAGAATTACAGCACCTAATCCCGCTATTAAACCAACTACAATACTTAAAAAGTACACGAAATTTCTATGGCTAACATGTTTTGTTTTCCAAAGTAGAAATTTTGTAAGTAGAGATTTTTTTTGTGTTGGCATAATTAGAGTTTAAAAATCCCGCATTGGCGGGATTTAATAGTTATGATTTTATGTTTAATTTTAAGCTTAGCTCTTCAAGTTGTGCATCGTCTATTTTAGAAGGCGCATCAATCATCACATCGCGACCAGAATTGTTTTTCGGGAATGCAATAAAATCCCGAATGGTTTCTTGTCCGCCAAGGATGGCTACCAAACGGTCTAGTCCAAATGCTAATCCACCGTGTGGTGGTGCACCATATTCGAACGCATCCATTAAGAATCCAAATTGCGCTTTGGCATCTGCTTCAGAGAAGCCTAAATGTTTTAGCATAATGGCTTGCGTTGCTTTATCGTGAATACGAATAGAACCTCCTCCAATTTCATTACCATTTAAAACTAAATCGTAAGCATTGGCTTTTACCTCTCCAGGATTAGTGTCTAATAATTCTATTTGACCTGGTTTTGGAGATGTAAATGGGTGGTGCATGGCGTGGTAACGCTCAGTATCTTCATCCCATTCTAAAAGCGGAAAGTCCATGACCCATAATGGAGCAAATACTTTAGGATCTCTTAATCCTAAACGCGTTGCTAATTCCATACGTAAGGCACTTAATTGTGCACGAACTTTATTTGTTGGTCCAGAAAGCACACAAACTAAATCGCCTGCTTTGGCATTTGTAATTTCAGCCCATTTTGCTAAATCGTCTTGATCGTAAAATTTATCTACTGAAGATTTATACGTTCCATCCTCATTACAACGAGAATAAATCATTCCTAACGCACCAACTTGCGGACGCTTAACCCACTCGATTAATTTGTCTATTTCTTTACGTGTATAACTGTTTCCGCCAGGAACAGCAATACCAACAACTAACTCAGCATCATTAAAAACCTTGAAGTCTTTATGTTGTGTTACTGCATTTAATTCTCCGAATTCCATTCCGAAACGGATGTCTGGTTTATCGTTTCCATATAAACGCATGGCATCGTCGTACAGCATTCTCGGGAATTTTTCAATCTCTACACCATTTACTTCTTTAAGTAAGTGACGTGTTAAGCCTTCAAATACATCTAAAATATCGTCCTGCTCTACAAACGCCATTTCACAGTCAATTTGTGTGAATTCCGGCTGTCTGTCGGCACGTAAATCTTCATCTCTAAAACACTTTACAATCTGGAAATATTTATCCATACCTCCAACCATAAGCAATTGCTTAAAGGTTTGTGGCGACTGTGGCAAAGCATAAAACTGACCTTCGTTCATTCTTGAAGGGACCACAAAATCACGTGCGCCTTCTGGAGTCGATTTAATTAAATATGGTGTTTCCACTTCAATAAAGTCTTGATTAGAAAGGAAATTTCTAACCTCTTGAGTCACTTTATGACGGAAAATTAAGTTGTTTTTTACAGGATTACGACGAATATCTAGGTAACGATATTTCATACGTAATTCTTCTCCTCCATCGGTTTTATCTTCTATGGTGAATGGAGGCGTTAAAGCCGTGTTCAAAATAGTTAATTCTGAAACTAAAATTTCGATATCTCCAGTAGGAATATTTGGGTTTTTAGAATCACGTTCTATAACCGTTCCTTTAACTTGAATTACGAATTCACGACCTAATTTCTGAGCTTGCTCCATCATGGCTTTTGGTGTGCGCTCTTCATCAAAAATAAGTTGAGTAATACCATAACGATCTCGTAAATCTACCCAAACCATAAATCCTTTGTCACGTACTTTTTGTACCCAACCAGAAAGTGTTACTTCATTATTTATATGAGACGATCTTAGTTCGCCACAATTATTACTTCTATACATATCTAAATTTTTGATGTGCAAATTTAATGAAGATAAATGATTATAAACTAATAAATCCGAAGCATTATACCTCGGATTTATTAGTTTGCGTATTACAACCTTTTCGTTAGTCGGCTACACTTGCAATTCGTTTTTCTGATAACCACATTTTAAATCGTGAGGTTAGGTAGAAGAATACAGGAACGACAATTAGGGTTAAGAATGTTGCTACGAATAATCCGTAGATTACGGTCCAAGCTAAAGGTCCCCAGAATACTACGTTATCTCCTCCAATATAGATGTTAGGATTAAAATCGCTAACCAATGTAAAGAAGTTAATGTTTAATCCAATTGCTAACGGAATAAGACCTAAAATGGTGGTGATTGCCGTTAATAATACGGGACGTAAACGTGCTTTTCCAGCATGTACAATACATTCGAATAAATCATCATGCTCTAAATAGTCGTCATCATCCATATCTAATGCAATTTTCTTTCTATCTATAAGGAGTTGCGCGTAATCTAGAAGTACTACTCCGTTGTTTACTACAATACCAGCTAATGAAATAATTCCCATCATGGTCATCATAATAACAAAAGGATCTCCCGTAATTACTAATCCGCCAAATACACCAATAAAACTTAAGAAAATGGCCAACATAATTATTCCTGGCTTAGATACAGAATTGAATTGGAAAATTAAGATGAAAAAGATAAGAGATAATCCTGTAAAGAATGCACCCATTAAGAATTTCATTTGCTTATTTTGTTCTTCAATTTGTCCGGTATAATCGATTTTTACATCTGCCGGTAAACCTTTAAAGGCTTTCATTTCTCGTTGTACTTTATTCACAATAGCTGCGGCATCTGTAAAACCTGGAGATAAAGCGGAATAAACGGTAACTACTCGTTTCGTGTCTTTATGTTTAATAGCACTATATCCAGAAGTGTTACTTTGTTTTGCTACGGCAGAAACGGGAATTTCTTTAATTTTCCCGGTATTATCTCTAAATGTAATTTTCTGATTAAAAATCGCACTCGTATTATATCTATTGGCTTCGTTAAAACGTACATAGATATCGTAATCGTCTCCATCTTCTTTGTACACTCCAGCTTTACTACCAAAAATTGAATTCCTTAACTGTGTTCCAACCTGACTTGCACTAACACCAAGTTCTCCAGATTTAGCACGGTCTACTTCTACTAACATCGTTGGTTTCCCTTTATTAACATCGATCTTTAATTCATCGATACCCGGAATGCTTTTCTGATTTATAAAATCTCGCATTTCTTGAGCCAAACCAATAAGTTCTTCGTAGTCGTTACCTTCTATTTCAATATTAATAGGCGCACCTGTTGGCGGTCCGTTCTGATCTTTTTCAACCGAAATTAAAATTCCAGGATAAATACCAACTAACGCTTTTTGTACTTTCTGACGTAGTAATTCACTATCTGCACCACGTCTGTATTTGTACTCACGCATGGATGCTGTAATTTTTGCTTTATGAGGCATTTCTGCGGCAGAACCTCCATCGGTTTGTGGATTTCCTGCACCTTCTCCAACTTGCGAAACAGCACTTTCTACTAAAAAGTTATAGTCACCATCTTTATACGCATCGTCGTCTAAAACAGCATATACTTTTTTCTCTATTTCCTTAGTAATCGTATTGGTTTTTTCGATATCGGTACCTTCAGGATATTCTACATAAACAATAATCTGATTGGGTTTGTTATCTGGGAAAAATTCAACTTTTGTACGTTGAGATTTTAACGATGCTCCAAAAGCGATAAATGATACGATTAACCCAATAAACGTAATAATGGTAATAAAAGCCGGCCACCTTTTACTTAATGCACGACGTAATTCACGTTCGTAAAGGTTTTCAAATTTCACCAGGATTTTAGTTTGGAAGGTATTTGACCACTTACGCAAAAACAATCTGTAAATCCAGAGCATTGCACTAGTGAAAAGCATTAGACCACCCAATCCTCTATAGTCTCCACCAAATATTAATATTAGTATACCTATTATTGTAATAATACCAGTTATAGTAACAATATTTTTTAAAGGCATATCTACGTCTTCAACAGTCATGAATTTAGATACCAATACCGAGTTAAAGAAAATAGCAACAATTAAAGATGAACCTAATACGGTTGATAATGTAATTGGGAGAAGAATCATAAACTTACCCATTACCCCAGGCCAAAGTCCTAGCGGAATAAATGCTGCAACTGTCGTAGCTGTTGATATAATAATAGGAAAAGCAATTTCTCCAATACCGACTTTAGCGGCTTTCTTACGGCTCATGCCTTCCTCGTCCATTAAACGGTATACGTTTTCTACAACCACAATACCGTTATCTACCAGCATTCCCAGTCCCATAATAAGACCAAACAGTACCATAGTATTTAAGGTGTAGCCTAGGAAGTCTAATATCATTAAAGACATAAACATAGACATCGGTATGGCGAAACCTACAAAGAGTGCATTTTTAAACCCTAAGAAAAACATTAGGACTGTAATTACAAGGATAACACCAAAAATAATATTGTTTACTAAATCGTCTACTGCCCCAATAGTTACAGAAGATTGGTCGTTTGTAATGCTTACGGTTAAATCTTGTGGGAATACATTTTCTTTGGTGTCTGCTACAATTTGCTGAATTTGCTCTGCAGCATCTACCATGTTTTTTCCAGCTCGTTTTTTTACATCTAACATCACTACACGATGTCCGAATTCTCGAGCATAAGTTGTTCTGTCTTTTTCTTTAAACGTTACACTAGCAACATCTTTTAAGTAAATAGGATTGCCGTTATCCGATTTTATAACAAAGTTATTTAATAGTTGAGGATCTTCAACTTCACCTAAAATTCTAATCGTACGACGCTGTCCGCTTGAAATTAAATTTCCTGCAGACATGGTTACGTTTCCACCGCGTACAGAATTAATAACATCGTCGAAACTCACTTGCGCCGCCATCATTTTATAAATGTCTACTGCAATTTCTACTTCTTTTTCTTGCGCACCACGAATGTCTACTTGTTTGATTTCTTGAAGGTCTTCAATTTCATCTTGAAGGTATTCACCAAAATCTTTCAATTTATCTACTGGATAATCTCCAGAGATATTAATGTTAAGAATAGGCATTTCTTCCGATAGGTTTAAATCGAAAGCATTAGGCTCTACTTTGGCATCGTTAAATGTAGGCCAATCTTCTCCAGCAGTTTCAGAATCTATTTCGTCTTTAACCTTTTGTTTTGCGGCTTCTACAGAAATATCTTCGTCAAATTCTACAACAATCATAGAATAATCTTCCTGAGATGTAGACGTGATTTCAACCACGTTACTTATGGTTTTTAACTTGTCTTCTAAAGGATCTGTTATTAGTTTTTCAATATCTTCTGCTGTGTTTCCAGGGTATATTGAGCTTACATATATTTTTGTTTCTACAACTTCAGGGAAGCTTTCGCGAGGCATGTGGTAATATGCGGTAATTCCTAAATAGAAAATTACAGCCATAATCACATAAATCGTGGTTTTGTTATTAATTGCCCACGACGACATTCCGAATTCTTTGTCGATTTTCTTTTTGTGTTTTGTCATGATTTCGGCTTAGTATTTAATAACTTTTACTGTTTGTCCATCTGTTACACTACGTGCACCTTCTTTAATGATTTCTGCGCCAGCTTCGATACCACTTAATACTTCGATGATGTCGCCTTGTGTTTTTCCTGTTTTAATAATTACACGTTCTGCAAGACCTTCGTTATTTGACTCCTTATTCTTGATAACATAAATATATTGTTCTCCGTTTGCGTTTTCAGAAATGATGCTTAACGGGATTAATACAGCATTTTGATTCGTGTAATCGTTAATTTTAAGCTTAGCAGTTAAGTTAGGCTTTATGTTTTTTTCTTTATTAGGAACAGCAACTTCCACTTTAAAGGTTCTGTTTGCTGGGTTAATAAAATTACTAGCCTGGCGTACTTCTGTGTCTACAGAGGTTCCTAAAACTGGAAATTCTACCTTTACTTGTTTACCTTCAACCACATCTGAAATATAGTTTTCTGGTACTTCCGTTTCTATATACATGTCTTTAAGGTTCACAATTCTAATTAATTGCGATTGTCCCGGCATAACAACACTACCTTGGTCTGTAATAATATCGTCGATTACTCCTGAAAAAGGTGCAACAATAGTTGTTTTAGCCAACTGAGATTTTAATTGATTTACCGCTTGTTCTTGAGCTTCGTACGTTGATTTTGCTTGAAGAAACTGAATTTCACTACCGATTTTTTGATCCCAAAGACGTTTCTGGCGTTCGAAAGTTGTTTCTGCTAAAGCCAATTGAATTTGCATTTGTGCGACTTGTTGTTCTAAACCGCCATCGTCTATTTTAGCTAAAGCCTGTCCTTTACTTACTTGTTGTCCTTCTTTAACAAAAACGTTTTGTAATATTCCAGATAATTCAGGATAGATAACGATATTTTGCTTGGTTTGCACACTTCCTTGTAGTTCTAAATAATGAACAAAGTTTTCTGATACAGCTTTAACCGTAGTTACTAAAGGCAGTTTTTTAGTATCGTCTAGTGATTCGATTTTTTCATCAATTAATCTAATCTGGTCACTTAAAGCGATTTGTTGTGTTTCTAATGCTGTACGTCTTTCACGAATGGTTTCAAGATTTCCTTCTGCTAAAATTTCATCTACAGATTTTTCTTTTCCTCCGCAGGAAATTAATAGAAAAGTAAGTGCGGCGATTGTATATATGTGTTTCATTATTGACATGTTTAGTTGTTTAAATTGCTTAAAATGGCGTCTAGTTCTGCTTTTTTATTTATGATATCTAACATAGATTGTAAATATTCTTGTTGTGCGGAATAGAGTTGTGTTTGTGCTTGACGTAAATCGAAACTTGACGAAATCCCTTCAAAGAATTTTGTTTGGTTTTTACGTTCTATGCGTTCTGCTAGGTTTAAATTTTCTTTTTTGTTTGAATAATCTTCTATAGCATATTGGTATTCGCTCTTAGCAGTTGCAATTTGAAATTTAAGTTGTTGCTCGGTATCAACTAAAGATTCATTTGCTTTATCTAAATCAATTCGAGCTTGCTGTGTTGCTGCCGAACGTCCTAAAGAGCTAAAAATAGGAATACTTAAGTTTACACCAAACAGAGAAGATCCGTACCATTTTTGACTATCTTTAAAGAACCCGAATTCTTCGCCATAGGCGCTATATCCTCCGTTAACAAAAGCACTTAATGTTGGTAAGCCATCACTCATAGCTAACTTTACAAATAAGTCTTTGCTTTCTACATCGTTTTGTGCAATAAGATAATCTATAGTGTTTTCTACATTTTCGTCTGCTGCTAAAGCTTCTAAAGATGTGTATTGCAAGGCTAATATTTCAAGGTTATCTGTAAGTGTTGTATCTGTATTTAAATCGATTCCTAATGTAATGTTTAGCATTTGGTACGATAATACATTTAAACGTTTTACATTATTTAAATCACTGATTAAACCAGAAAGGGTAATTTTAATTTGTTCTACACTTTCTTCTTCCTCTAAACCATTTTCATAAGTTTTCTGAATTTCATTTAAATTCGATTCTAAAATGGCTTTGTTGCTTTCTAAAATATTTAAACTTTCGTTTGTAAGTAATACGTTTCCGTATGCGTTAATAACTGCCTTTCTAACTTCAAGGTCTGTTTTAATTTTAGAGTTTTCAGAAATTTGAAGATATACTTTTGCTGCCTGTAAGCCGACAATATACGAGCCGTCGAAAAGTAACTGATTTAAAGTTGCTGTAGCCCCAATGTTTTGTTTCGGACTAAACTCTACAGGGATAAAGGTGCCTGGAGTTCCACCTACAATTTCGCCTGGAAGTAAGGATACTTGCTGCTTAATCCAGTTTTGGTAATCTACAGCAGCACTAATTTGCGGTAAACCTGTAGCGGTGGTTTCCCATTTTTGCTCTTCTGCAATTTCTATATCTCGAGCCGCATTTTTAACGGTTCTGTTATGTGTTAAAGCGTAATCTATGGCTTCTTGTAAGCTAAATGAAACGGGAACTTCTTGTGCGAAGGCCGTAAAACTTAGGTATAAACTAAAGAGTATTATTAGCTTGTTTCTCATTACTTAATGTTGATTATTGTTTTTTTTTTTTTCGTTTAAAAAGTCAATACCTAGAGGTGTACAGATGCCTCTTAAATGGTATTCAAGGTAATTATCTAATAATTGTGCTAATGTAAATTTGTTAGCAGGAAATATTTCGTCGTCTTTAAGTGCATTCATCGAACTAAAGTAAATTCTTGAAATAAAATCGTTATCTAAATCTGCCCTATAAAGTCCAGCAGCTATTCCTCGGTTTAAATTGTCCTTAATACAGTCCTGCATCACTTCAAATTGTTTTTGTCTTAAAATGGAATGGATACGTGGATAGTATTTTTTTAATTGAAACTCAGGCGATTTTTTTTGATTACTCATGTAGGTTCTAATAAACTCTTTTATTTTAAAAAGTTCATCGATCGGGTTGGCCTCTAAAGTGCAAATAGCATCTATAGATTCCGAAATACGATCAAATTTATAGATGGCCGTAGCTTCTATTAATTTGGTTTTGGTTTCGAAATACTGATAAATGGTTTTTTTAGAAATGGCCATCTCATTCGCAATATCGTCCATAGTCACACTTTTAAATCCTAGATTTAAAAATAACTCAGCCGATTTAATAATAATTTTATCTTTCATTAGCATTTAATTCGGTGCAAATATAGATAAGGAAACTTCTAAAACAAATAAAGTTTCCATAGTTTTAATTGTTTGTTAACATTGAGAAATTCTATGCGGTAATAACGTTTATTCTGTTATTTTTGCAGGATGCAAAACATACCATTTTATCAAGAGGAGTTTATTTCCTTTTTAAAACAATATAAAACAGATAAAGAGCCAGCCTCTTTATACGATCCGATTACATATATTTTACATTTAGGAGGTAAGCGTTTAAGACCCGTTTTAACTTTAATGACGGCTGAAATTTTTAACGCCAATTATAAAACAGCTTTAAATGCGGCTCTAAGTATAGAGGTGTTTCATAATTTTTCATTAGTGCATGACGATATTATGGACGATGCTCCTTTACGTCGTGGAAATCAGACTGTTCATGAAAAGTGGGATGTAAACACTGGGATTTTGTCTGGAGATGCAATGTTAATCATGGCGTACCAATTGTTCGAAAACTACGAGCCTGAAGTCTTTAGAGATTTAGCTCGGCTTTTTAGTAAAACCGCTTTAGAGGTTTGCGAAGGACAACAGTACGATGTAGATTTTGAAAATCGTGACGATGTAACGATTCCAGAATATCTAAAAATGATCGAATATAAAACCGCTGTTTTAGTAGGGGCTGCCATGCAAATGGGTGCAATTGTTGCAAAAGCCTCAAAAGCAGAGCAAGAAGGCATTTATAATTTTGGAAGAAATTTAGGAATTGCATTCCAACTACAAGACGATTATTTAGATGCTTTTGGAGATCCAAAAACCTTTGGAAAGCAAGTGGGAGGTGATATTATAGAGAATAAAAAAACGTTCTTATATTTAAAAGCTTTAGAGTTTTCTGAAGCAGAGCAACAGCAAGAACTTCAAGATTTGTTTAGTGTAAGTCCAACCGATAGTAATGATAAAGTCCAATCGGTAAAGCAATTGTTTATAAGTAGTGGTGCTGCTAGGGCGACAACCAAAGAAATTGAAAGTTATACTAAACAAGCATTTTCTGTGCTAGATGCGTTAGATATTAGCGATAATGAAAAAGATTTATTAAGGCAATTTGGTGAAAATTTAATGACCCGAAAAGTATAAATATCAAATTATTTTGAATCCTCCAGAAACGATACAAGGCCTATTAAACACATCCTTACAATATGAATTGTACGGTAATTTGGTGTTTCAATTAAATAAAGACTTCCGATTGGCAAATGTAGATTTTGATGTAGAATCTACTATTTTACCAGACGAATTGAAAATTCAACTTCACGAAACCGTTTTTCAGTTAATCCAAAATGCATTCGCAGAATATTTAAATCTGCTCTATATTATAGATGTGTCTGAAACACAAATTAAAAGTCTAGATGGTAGCGATACGTTAAAGTTGTCTGAACAGGTTACATTTCTAATATTAAAACGCGAGTGGCAAAAGGTTTGGTTTAAACATCAATATAAGTAAGGCGATTACTGTTATAATCTAATGAAATGGTGTCAAGAATCTTTTGTGGGATTTTGTGACACCATTATAGTTTTTATACTAGTATTTAAGAAAGCATAGATCTTAAGATGCTTTATAATATTTCCTTTTAAAAGAATCAAGTGTGTTAAGGAGTGTTTACGTTACTTAAGTTTATGTCTATTTGGTTATAGTTTAAAACATGTTAAACACGAATCCTAATAACCAATATAGAATTAAAAAAACAACCACAGTTCCTATACACCCACATTTTCCGCCACCTATTTTTTTAGCTCCCCAGGCAGCTCCAATAATTTTTAATAATTTTTCCATGTTATTCTTTTTTTTGGGAAAAGTATAATAAATAAGAATAATAAATTATCGCTATCAATTAAAAATATACTCTTATAAATGGCGCCCAAGGTGTGGCGTAAATACTTTTGTCGTCGTCGTAAAGCACGTCGTAGCGCACGCCAACGGTTACATTGTTTGTTTGGTACCCGACTCCTAAAAGCAAAGCTGGGAACCAATATTTTTCGTCTTCAAATAATACCCTATCATTGTCGTATTTTCTGTTAACGTGTAATTGTTGGAATTCTCCAGACAGTTGGATATTTTGTATTGGATTGAAAAGAGCTGTAAGTGTACCTCCTATTGTAGTAGATTTATAAAAATTCTTTTGAGAGTTGTAAGTGAAATTTAAACCAGCCCCAAAAGCAAATTGAGGATTAACTTGGTAAATGGCTGAAGGTTCTAATGTGCCGCTAAAAAACTCATTACCAAAACTTAATCCAATGCCTCCTCCAAATCTAATATTGTCCATTAAATGTGAATTTTGTGCAGAGATATTCTTAAAACAAAGCGAAAATAATAAAATAAGGATTGCGTTTTTGATAATAAATAAGTCGTTTTTGTTCATTGTTCGAAAAAAAGTGAAGTATAAATCTGTTATAAATATAATAAAATTACATCTAAGTTTAGTAAAATTCGTATTTTTGATAAAATTTTGTCAACGCGAGAATTTCTCAAATAATATAATGGATAAATATTCCTTTTTAAACGCAGCACATACAGCATACTTTGCTGAATTATACGATCAATATTTACAAAACCCAGACTCTGTAGAGCCAAGTTGGAGAGCTTTTTTTCAAGGTTATGATTTTGGTAGCGAAAACGATATCGTGGACGCAGAGGTTCAGGAGAATTTTTCCTGCGACCATGTATCAGAAAACTTAACTAAAGAGTTCCAAGTTGTTCAACTGATAGCCGGTTATCGTACTCGAGGGCATTTGTTTACAAAAACAAATCCTGTTCGCGATCGTAGAACCTATTCGCCAACTTTGGCTTTAGAAAATTTCGGATTGTCTAATAGTGATTTAAACACTGTTTTTTCAGCTGGAGAAATCCTAGGTATTGGATCTCAAACGCTAAAAGAAATTGTTAATCATTTAGAAAAAATATACTGTGATTCTATAGGTATAGAATATATGTATGTTAGAAATCCAGACCGAAAGGCTTGGATTCAAGGTAAACTAAATATTAACGACAATCAGCCTAACTTCGATGCTAATCAAAAGAAGCATATTCTTAAAAAGCTAAACGAAGCGGTTTCTTTCGAGAGCTTCTTGCATACTAAATATGTAGGTCAGAAACGATTTTCACTAGAAGGTGGAGAGTCTTTAATTCCTGCACTTGATGCTGTTATTGAAAAAGCAGCAGATTATGGTGTGAAAGAATTTGTAATGGGTATGGCTCACCGTGGTCGATTAAGTACACTTACAAATATCTTCGGAAAATCGGCTAAAGATATCTTTAGCGAATTTGATGGAAAAGATTACGCCGAAGAAATTTTTGATGGTGATGTAAAATACCACTTAGGTTGGACGAGTAATCGTGAGACCAATAGCGGAAAAAAAATAAATCTAAATATTGCTCCAAATCCATCTCACTTAGAAACGGTTGGTGCAGTAGTAGAAGGTATTGTTCGTGCTAAACAAGACGATAAATATGCAGAAGATCCATCTCAGGTGTTACCAATTGTGGTTCATGGGGATGCGGCTATTGCTGGTCAAGGTTTAGTATACGAAATTGTGCAAATGGCGCAATTAGATGGTTACAAAACCAACGGAACTCTTCATATCGTTGTAAATAATCAAATTGGATTTACAACCAATTATTTAGATGCACGTTCTAGTACATACTGTACAGATGTTGCGAAAGTAACATTATCTCCAGTATTGCACGTAAATGCAGACGATGTAGAAGCTGTTGTTCATGCCACGTTATTCGCATTAGATTTTAGAATGCATTTTAAACGTGATGTATTTATTGATTTATTAGGATACAGAAAATACGGGCATAACGAAGGTGACGAACCTCGTTTTACTCAACCTAAATTATATAAAGCCATTGCTAAGCATAAAAATCCAAGAGATATTTATGCTGAAAAATTAATTAGCGAAGGTGTAATCGATAAAGGTTATGTTAAGGATCTTGAAGAAACTTACAAGGCATCTTTAGAAGAAAAGTTAGTAGATTCTCGTAAAGAGGAAAAAACAGTAATCACACCATTCATGCAAGATGAGTGGCAAGATTTTGTTCGCGTTACCGAGCAAGATATGATGAAGCCTATCGATACTACTTTTTCTAAAGAAAAATTAGCTCAGATAACAGATGTTATTTCTGCATTACCTGAAGATAAAAAATTCATTCGTAAAATTGAACGTCTAGTGAAAACTAGAAAAACAATGTTCGAAGAGGATCGTTTAGATTGGGCTATGGCAGAGCATTTAGCTTACGGGACACTTTTAGAAGAAGGTTTCGATGTTAGAATGTCTGGACAAGATGTAGAGCGTGGTACATTCTCTCACCGTCATGCTGTAATAAAAGTGGAAGATAGCGAAGAAGAAGTTGTCTTATTAAATAATTTAAGTGATACGCAAGGTCGATTCTTTATTTATAACTCTTTATTATCTGAATATGGCGTTGTAGGTTTCGATTATGGTTATGCTATGGCGAGCCCAAAAACATTAACGATTTGGGAAGCACAATTTGGAGACTTTGGTAACGGAGCTCAAATTATGTTAGACCAATACATTTCTGCGGCCGAAGATAAATGGAAACTTCAAAACGGATTGGTAATGTTATTACCACACGGTTACGAAGGGCAAGGTGCAGAGCACTCTTCAGGACGTATGGAACGTTATTTACAATTATGTGCTAAAGACAATATGTTTGTTGCAGATTGTACAACACCTGCAAATATTTATCATTTGTTACGTAAGCAAATGAAATCTAACTTTAGAAAACCATTAATTGTTTTTACACCTAAGAGTTTATTACGTCATCCAAAAGTAGTATCTACTGTAGATGAATTTGCAAATGGAAGTTTCCAAATGTTAATAGACGATGCAGTTGCAAAAGTAGATACAGTAAAATCTCTTGTTTTTGTAACAGGTAAATTCTACTACGATTTATTAGAAGTAAAAGAAGCAGAAGGTAGAGACGATGTTGCCTTAGTTAGAATAGAACAATTATTCCCATTACCAGCGACAGCGATTAGAGACGCAATTGCTAAATATAGTAATGCAGAAGAAGTTGTTTGGGCTCAGGAAGAACCTAGAAATATGGGGGCTTATGCACACATGTTAATGCATTTAGATGAAGCGAGATCATTTAGATTTGCATCTAGACGTCCTTATGGTGCTCCTGCTGCGGGTAGTTCAACACGATCAAAACGCCGTCATAAAGAAGTAATCGATTATGTTTTCGATAAAACAAAAAACAACCAACGATAATTTAAAAATAAGATTAAACTAAAATATTGAACGATGATTTTAGAAATGAAAGTACCTTCTCCTGGAGAATCTATCACAGAAGTTGAAATAGCAACATGGTTAGTACAAGATGGTGATTATGTAGAGAAAGATCAAGCAATTGCTGAGGTTGATAGTGATAAAGCGACACTAGAACTTCCTGCTGAAGAAAGCGGAATTATAACGCTTAAAGCAGAAGAAGGAGATGCTGTTGCCGTTGGTGAAGTTGTATGTTTAATAGATACAAGTGCAGCAAAACCAGAAGGTGATGCTCCTGCAAAAGAAGCTAAAAAAGAGGAAGCTCCTGCGCCAAAAGCAGAAGCACCTAAAGCAGCTCCCGTAGTAGAAAAAACCTATGCATCTGGTACAGCAAGTCCTGCCGCTAAAAAGATTTTAGCAGAAAAAGGGATGGATGCTGCTGGTATTGTAGGTACGGGTAAGGCAGGTCGCGTAACTAAAGACGATGCTGTTCAGGCAAAGCCTTCTATGGGAACTCCTACAGGAGGAAGTAGAGGAGAATCTCGTTCTAAATTATCTATGTTACGTCGTAAAGTTGCAGAACGTTTAGTTGCTGTTAAAAACGAAACGGCTATGCTAACGACGTTTAACGAAGTTGATATGTCTCCAATCTTTACTTTAAGAAACGAGTATAAAGAAGCGTTTAAAGCGAAACATGGTGTTGGATTAGGATTTATGAGTTTCTTTACTTTAGCCGTGGTTAGAGCTTTAGAAATGTATCCTGCAGTGAACTCTATGATGGATGGAAAAGAAATGTTGTCTTACGATTTCTGTGATATTAGTATCGCGGTTTCTGGTCCTAAAGGATTAATGGTTCCTGTAATTAGAAATGCAGAAAACTTAAGTTTTAGAGGTGTTGAAGCGGAAGTAAAACGTTTAGCATTACGTGCTAGAGATGGTCAGATCACAGTAGACGAAATGACTGGAGGAACATTCACAATCACAAATGGTGGTGTTTTTGGTAGTATGTTATCTACACCAATTATTAACCCGCCTCAAAGTGGTATTTTAGGAATGCATAATATTGTAGAGCGTCCAGTTGCTGTAGATGGTCAGGTTGTAATTAGACCTATTATGTATGTCGCATTATCTTACGATCACAGAATTATTGATGGTAAAGAAAGTGTTGGATTCTTAGTTGCTGTAAAAGAAGCTTTAGAAAATCCACAAGAATTTTTAATGAACAATGATGTTAAGAGATCTTTAGAACTATAAAGAATAATCTTAATTTTCAATTATATAAAAAAGGGCAATCTAATAGGTTGTCCTTTTTTTTATATTAATGTATAAAAAATACAACAATATTTAGAGCAACAATAGTTAGAGTTAATACCGATAACCCTATTATAATTGGAAGGTGTTGAGCATTTGTTTTTTTTTCCATGTTATTTGAATTTACGAGTTGAAATAAATTAAAACAAAATATGGGATGGATACATTTAGTAAGTAACACATTGAAACTTGATTTTTTAATGTGTTCATCTTAAAATCAAAAACTCTGCACCATTACAATGCAGAGTTCTCTAAAATAATTCTCCCTAAGAACTAATTAATAGCCTTGTAAAGGTATGTGAAATGAATGTGTCCTGAAATACGTAATTCTACGTATATTTAGAAAAGGTCTCTATTATTCGTTGCCCAAATAAATAAAGCGTTATGTTTTCCTTGAATATTTAACTTGTTTACAATGTTACTTCTGTGCTTGTCTACAGTGCGAGAAGACACATTAAGATTGTCGGCTATTTCTGGACTAGTTTTGTTTAAGGAAATAAGTTTAATGATTTTTATTTCTGTTTTAGTCAGCTTTTTTAAAATAGTAGGATCTACGTTTTTATTAGACTTTTCTAAATTTGGTATAATATCTTGACTAAAATAGGGTGTGTTTTGTATAACGCTTTCAATACAATTTTCAATCTCTTCTACAGCAAACTCTTTTAAGATGTAACCGTAAACATTTAATTCTTGTGCTTTTTCGTAAACATCTTCACGCTTATCAAAAGTGATTAAAATTATTTTTGTGGGAATATTATTATTTTTACAATCTTCTGCTATTTCTAAACCGGATCTTTGGGGCATTCTAATATCTAGAATGGCAATCTCAGGTTTTAGTTTTACAATAAGGTTGTAAGCTGCTTGCCCATCGGTAGCGCTACCTACAATATTATAGTTTATAGAAGTTAAATAGTTGGTCATGCCCTTAAGCATTAACGGGTGATCATCTGCTATAACGATGGAAGATTTCATAATATAGGGCGTATTATAATTAAACCTTTAAAAGTACAATATCTTTTTTAAGATATAAGTATTTTCGGTCGTAGTCTATAATGGCTTTACCTTTTTTAAGTATATCGGCTCCAATAATACCATCTACAGGATTTGAATTATGACTTATTAAAGCGGTATTAACATGTGTCATATTAAACAGGATTAAAGTCAGTTTTTCCTTTTTCCACTTTCCTATTTTTATGCTATTTTTTTTAGAAAGTTGAGTGGTCATATTTGTAGCACCTGCACCAGCTGCTTTAATTTTAGAATCTTTCACCTTTAAATTAAAAGGTTCAATAGCTTCAAACCCTACACACGAACTTGACGCTCCAGTATCTAAGATAAAAACTCCTTTTTTCCCATTTATAGTCGCTTTTATTTCAAAATGATTGGTTTTAGTCAGTTTTAGTTTCACTTTAACGTAATCTCTTTCTAATAAAAAATCTTGAAGTGTTTTCATCTTAAAAATAATTTAGGCAAAGATAGTAATGTAAAACCATTAATTTTGCAGAATGATTATTACAGACACACACACACATTTATATAGTGACGCTTTTGATGAGGATAGACATGAAATGGTAAATCGTGCTATTGAAGCTGGTATTACTCGGTTTTTTATTCCAGCAATCGATTCAACTTTTACAGAAAGTATGCTTCAGCTTAATAAGGATTTTCCAGAACATACATTTTTAATGTCAGGTTTGCATCCTACACATGTAAAGGAAAATTATGAAGAAGAACTACTTCATGTTGCCGCTTTACTAAGTCAGCATAAATACTATGCAATAGGAGAGATTGGTATCGATTTATATTGGGATAAATCGACTTTAGGCATACAGCAAGATGCGTTTAGAAGACAAATTCAGCTAGCTAAAGTTCACAAATTACCAATAGTGATTCATTGTAGAGAAGCGTTCGATGAGGTTTTCGAAATTTTAGAAGCAGAGCAGGGAGATGATTTATTTGGAATTTTTCATTGTTTCACAGGGAATCTAGAACAAGCCAAATTAGCCATTTCGTATAATATGAAATTAGGAATTGGTGGTGTGGTAACGTTTAAAAATGGTAAAATAGATAAGTTTCTTAATGAAATCGATCTAGAGCATATCGTTTTAGAGACCGATTCGCCATATTTAGCACCAACACCTTTTCGCGGTAAACGAAACGAAAGTTTTTATGTTTTAAGAGTTTTAGAAAAACTTTCCGATATCTATCAGATTTCAGAAGAAGAAGTCGCACATATTACAACCCAAAATTCTAAAGCCGTTTTCGGTATTTAAAAGAATATGACGAAATCTAGACCAAACATTTTACTTATTTACACGGGAGGAACCATTGGTATGGTTAAAGATTTTGAAACAGGGGCTCTAAAGGCTTTCGATTTTAAAAATCTGTTAGATAGGATTCCTGAATTAAAGCATTTGGATTGTGATATTGAAACTTTTTCGTTTGCAGAACCAATAGATTCTAGCAATATGAATCCGAAGTATTGGGTTGAAATTGCTGAAATTATAGAATCTAATTACAACCTTTTTGATGGTTTTGTTGTGCTTCATGGTAGTGATACTATGAGCTATACTGCATCTGCTTTAAGTTTTATGCTAGAACATTTAGCAAAGCCTGTTGTGTTTACAGGTTCCCAATTACCAATAGGGGATTTACGAACAGACGCTAAAGAGAACTTAATTACTTCCATCCATGTGGCGTCTTTGCAGCATTTTAATGAACCCGTAATTAAGGAGGTAACCTTGTATTTTGAGTATAAATTGTATCGCGCAAATCGAACAACTAAAATAAACGCAGAGCATTTTGAAGCATTTGCATCCTTAAATTATCCAGATTTAGTGACTTCTGGAGTCCATTTAAAGGTGAATACCGACTATTTATTTAAGCCAAACACTAAAAAAAGGTTCAAAGTAAACAAGAATTTTGACACTAATATTGCGCTTGTAAAGCTGTATCCTGGAATTTCTGAAGCACTTTTGCGAGCCGTTTTTAGCACATTTGGGTTAAAAGGTGTCATTTTGGAATCTTACGGAGCGGGAAATTGTACTACCGAAACGTGGTTTTTAAACATTTTAAAAGAGGCTATTTTAAATGGTATTCAAATCATAAATGTAACGCAATGTTCGGGAGGAAGTGTGCTTATGGGGCAATATCAGTCGAGCGAATTGTTGTTAAAATTAGGTATAATCTCCGGAAAAGACATGACAACGGAGGCTGCAGTATGTAAATTAATGTATTTACTAGGACAGAATGTTTCCTCTAAAGTATTCAAAACCATATATGAAACATCTTTACGTGGAGAATTGACTTAAAATTAACTGATAAAACTTTCCGGTCTAAAAGATTTTTTGTTATTTGCCATACGTTAATTAAAATACAAATTATAGAGAGGTGGCCGAGTGGTCGAAGGCGCACGCCTGGAAAGTGTGTATACGCCAAAAGCGTATCGAGGGTTCGAATCCCTTCCTCTCTGCAGATAAATCTGATAGCATTTTTTGTTTTTTAATTGCAATTTTTTTATATCTTTAACACTTTAACTAATAAAATTAAGATCAGAACAAATGAAAAGATTATTTTCTATCCTAGCCATTACACTAATGGTGGCATTCGGAACTGTTAATGCAACTACAACTAGCGCTGCTACTGTAGCAACTACCGTAGTTTCTTCAATTCAAGACGATGCAGCAGCGACTGCAACTGAAGATTTAGGTTTTCATCAAGAATTAAAAAAGCGTTTTATAGAAGGAGGCGCTGGATTCATGGGAATCGTATTATTATGTTTAATTCTAGGATTAGCGATTGCTATCGAGAGAATTATCTTTTTAAATTTATCTTCAACAAACACTAAAAAATTAACTCAAAAAGTAGAAGATGCATTACAATCAGGTGGTGTTGAGGCTGCAAAGGAAGTTTGTAGAAATACAAAAGGACCTGTTGCTTCTATTTTCTATCAAGGTTTAGATAGAACCGATGAGGGTATCGAAGCTGCTGAGAAAGCTGTTGTAGCTTATGGTGGTGTTCAGATGGGTCAATTAGAGAAAAACGTATCTTGGATTTCATTATTTATCGCCTTAGCTCCGATGTTAGGATTCATGGGAACGGTAATTGGTATGATTGCTGCCTTCGATAAGATTGAAGCTGCTGGAGATATGCAACCATCACTTGTTGCTGGGGGTATTAAAGTAGCCTTATTAACAACTGTATTTGGTTTAATTGTTGCAATTATTCTTCAAATTTTTTACAATTACATTATCGCTAAAATTGATAGTATCGTTAACGATATGGAAGATGCTTCGATTACATTAATGGACTTGTTAATTAGATACAAGAAGTAATAATTTAAAACACATTAAACGATGAGTTTACATAAAATAATAACAATTATTGTTGGAATACTTTCAGTAATCGGTATCATCTTTGCTTTGATGATTATGTCTGGAAATGATAGTATGATTGACAATTTGCTATATGTTACTTATGCAGTCCTTGTTTTAATATTAGCTTTAGTTCTAATATTTGTAATTACAGGATTGTTTAAGGGAGACATTAAAAAGACCCTATTCTCTGTAGGTGCATTTGTAGCGATTTTATTTATCGCTTACGCAATGTCTTCAGGAACAGATTTAGATTTAACTCCTTTTATTGATAAAGGAATGGATGTTTCAGAATCAACATCTAAGTATGTTGGAGCTGGACTATATGCTTTTTATATCTTAGGTGTTATCGCGATAGGATCTATGGTATATGCTAATATTAAAAAATTAATAAACTAAGTAATTATGGCAAAAAGATCAGCACCAGAAGTTAATGCAGGCTCTATGGCTGACATCGCTTTCTTACTTTTAATATTTTTCTTAGTAACTACTACAATTGAAACTGATTCTGGTTTAAGTAGAAAACTTCCTCCTATGGATGACACTGAACAACCAGATGTAATTATTAAGGAGCAGAATATTTTTCAATTACAGGTTAACAAAACAAATGATCTGTTATTGACAACTGGAGGAGAAGAGAAAGTGATTGAGATTAAAGAGTTGCGTCAAGCAGCAGTTGATTTCTTAGATAACGGATCTGGAACAGGACCAAATGCTTGTAAAAATTGTGAAGGAAAGAGGAATCCTAAATCTTCTGTTAATTTCGATAAAGCAATTATTTCTCTTCAGAACGATAGAGCAACTAAATATGATGTGTACATCGCTGTACAAAACGAAATATTAGCAGCCTATAATCAGCTTAGAAATAGGGAGTTTAAAAAAGCGTTTCCTAATGAGAATATGAATTTTGTTGAAGCAGATAAGAAATATTCTGACGCACGAACTTCATCTTCTGAAAAGGAAAAGTTAAAAGAGAAATTAGAGACTATTAAAGTATTAGTACCTCAAAAGTTCTCTGAAGCAGAGCCTAAAAAGTCTAATTAGATAAACACAAAAATTTATGTCTAAATTTAAAAAGAAATCAGGAGGAGATTTGCCTGCAATATCTACCGCATCATTACCGGATATTGTATTTATGTTATTATTCTTCTTCATGGTTGCTACTGTTATGAGACAGAATACTTTAATGATTGAGAACAAATTGCCAGCTGCAGATCAGGTTGAAAAACTTGATAAAAAAGATTTGGTAATGTATATCTATGCAGGTAAACCTAGTGATAGGTTTCAAAGTCAATATGGTACGGAGTCTAGAATTCAATTAAATGATAAGTTTGCAGATGTATCTGAAATCGCATCATTTATTGCAGCAGAAAGAGCCTCTAAACGTGAAGAATTAGTACCTTTTTTAACGACAGCTTTAAAAGTTGATAGTAAAGCCAATATGGGTTTAGTATCAGATATAAAGCAAGAATTACGTAAAGTAAATGCGTTAAAAATTAATTACACAACTAGAAAGGGTGATGCACTTGCTGGTTTAAAAAAGTAAGTTTACTCTTAATTTTATATTATATAAAGGTGTTTTGATTTATCAAAACACCTTTTTTATATTTATAATATATTGCCTACCCTTTTTTACTAAGTTTAGCAAACTGGTCTACTATGAAAACGTATTGCATTCTATTTTTTATTATAAGTTTTGGGTTCTCTAAAGCTTGTTTCTCTCAGGGAGATATTCCTGTGCCTTCTAAGGTCATAGACTCGTTATATAAAGAAGATCAATTTTACCTTGGGTTAACTTATAATATTTTAGTAAAACTACCAACTGGGGTTAAACAAACGGGTTTCTCTTTAGGATTACAAGGGGGATTTATTAAAGATATTCCTTTAAATAAGAGACGCAACATTGCTATTGGTTTAGGAATTGGTTATTCGTATAATTCGTATAATCAAAATATTGGTATTATTAAGGACGATAGTAACGAGGCTAAATACTTTGTCCTAGACGACACTTATGAGTTTGACTATACTAAAAACAACTTTTATCAGCATGCAATAGAATTACCTATTGAATTTAGATGGAGAACATCTACTCCTGAAAGTTATCGATTCTGGCGTATTTACACTGGGTTTAAAGTGGGGTATCTGTTTAGTAATATTAGTAACTTTAAAGGTGAAGTAGGATCGCTACGATATAACGATATAGACGGCTTTAACGACTTGCAATATGGACTAACGCTTAGTGCCGGTTATAATACATGGAATTTTTATGTGTATTATGCATTAAATCCGATGTTTAACGATGACGTTAAAACAGCTCTGAAAGGTGAGCGTATTGAAATGAGTGCTATAAAACTTGGATTGATATTTTATATTTTATAACCATCTAGAGATTAGCATAAGTTGAGGAGTTATACCAATTAAACATCCCATTAAAATCTCTATATTGGAGTGCGCATTTAAACTTAATCTAGAAGTGGCAATGGCGCCCATAATAAATATAACCAAGGCAATACTTCCAAGTATATTGATGCTAAAATGTACACTTAATGCAATAAAGAAGGTTAAAATTCCTGATATGGCTAACATATGTATGCTAACTTTAAACTTCAGCACATTTAGTAATATGGATGCTAATGTAGATACTAATACACCTACATAGAAATAATAGAGTTCTATAAATTCATAAGGTGTTAATACACGTTTTACTACAATTAATATAATAATACTATAGATTAATAAAGGGATAATGCGTTCTTCGGTTGTTTTTAATTCTAAAGATTCTATTTTACCAATCGATTTTAATAAGACGTTTACTAAAAGAGGAAGAATTAAGGTTAGGATTACAATAGGAACTAATTTCGTTTGAATTAGTGCTAATGGAATAAATCTAGGTGATTTAGAAAAATAGAAGAGTACGCCTATTAGCGGCATGAAAATGGGATGAAAAATGTATGAAATACTTTTTTGCATATGTTAACTATATAGGTGTAATCTGGTTTAAAACCTTAAAAGCAATCTAAATAAATCGTTTTGTGAGTAGGTTCAGGATTAAATTTTCTTCCTCAATCGCGCCACTGGTACATCTAATTGTTCTCTATATTTAGCTACAGTACGTCTAGCGATAGGATACCCTTTTTGTTTTAATATGCCGGCAAGATTTTCGTCGGTTAAAGGTTTTCTTTTATCTTCCTCATCTATAACCGTCCCAAGAATCATTTTAATTTCACGCGTAGACACATCTTCACCTTGGTCATTTTTCATGGACTCAGAGAAGAACTCCTTGATTAATTTTGTTCCGTAAGGTGTATCTACATATTTACTGTTTGCTACTCTAGAAACCGTTGAAACGTCCATGTTAATCTCGTCTGCGATATCTTTAAGAATCATGGGTTTTAGATTACGCTCATCACCAGTTAAAAAGTATTCTTTCTGGTAATGCATAATCGCACTCATGGTTAAAAATAATGTTTGCTGACGTTGCTTTATGGCTTCAATAAACCATTTCGCGGCATCTAATTTTTGCTTGATAAAAGATACAGCATCTTTCTGTGACCTAGACTTGTCTGTGGTGTCTTTATACCCTTTAAGCATCTCGTTATATTCTCGAGAAACATGTAGTTCGGGTGCATTTCTACCGTTTAATGTAAGATCTAATTCGCCATCGGTTATTCTAATTGCAAAATCAGGAACGACATGTTCTACAATTCTGTTATTTCCAGAATACGAACCTCCAGGTTTCGGATTTAATCGTTCTATTTCTTCTATGGCATCTTTAAGTTGATCTTCGCTAATATCAAACTTATGCAATAGTTTCTGATAATGCTTTTTAGTGAATTGATCGAAAGCATCATCTATAATTTGCGTTGCTAAAACAATATCGGCAGCTTTCTCTTTTCTATGTAATTGAATGCTTAAACATTCCTGAAGATTTCGTGCTCCAACACCAGAAGGATCCAATTGATGGACAATATTAAACACCTTGTTTATGAGTTCTTCAGAGGTATATACGTTTTGTGTAAAAGCCAAATCATCCATAATATCTGGAGTCGATCGGCGTATATAACCACTTTCGTCTACGCTTCCTACTAGAAACTCAGCAATATCACGTTCCTCATCAGTTAAACGAAACGTGTTTAATTGAGAGATTAAATGTTGTGTAAATGACGTTCCCGCTGCATAGGGCATAGTTTTTTCTTCATCGTCACTACTATAGTTGTTTGCTTGTGTTCTATAATCAGGGATTTCATCGTCGCTTAAATATTCATCAACATTAATGTCTTCTGAATTTATAGTTTCCGAATCGTCGTTATAGTCGTCTTGTGTATTGTCGAAATCGTCATCAAACTCATTCTCTTGCTCTTCTTTTCCGCTATCTAAAGCTGGATTTTCCTCAAGTTCTTGCTTTAAGCGTTGTTCAAATGCTTGCGTAGGCAACTGAATCAATTTCATTAATTGAATTTGTTGCGGCGATAATTTCTGCGATAATTTGAACTGTAAGTTTTGCTTAAGCATAAATTTTGATGCGATTTAACATAAAAATAAAAAAAACAATCTACATACAAGGTGTACGTAGATTGTTTTTATGAGTAATTTATGAGATTAAAATTCTGCGTTCTGTGGTGTTCTAGGGAAAGGAATCACATCGCGTATGTTAGACATACCCGTTGCAAACATAACTAAACGTTCGAAACCTAAACCAAATCCAGAGTGTACAGCACTACCATATTTTCTTAAATCTAGGTACCACCAAAGTTCTTCTTCATCAAGACCTAAGACAGCCATTTTTTGTTTTAGTACATCTAAACGTTCTTCACGTTGTGCTCCACCAACAATTTCTCCAATACCTGGGAATAAAATATCCATAGCACGAACCGTTTTACCGTCTTCGTTTAAACGCATATAGAATGCTTTAATATTTGCAGGGTAATCGAATAATATTACAGGACATTTAAAGTGTTTTTCTACAAGAAAACGTTCATGTTCACTTTGTAAGTCTGCACCCCATTCGTCGATAATATATTTAAATTTCTTTTTCTTGTTTGGTTTACTATTACGTAAAATATCTATCGCCTCAGTATAGCTAACACGCTTAAAGTTATTGTCGGCTACGAAACGTAATTTTTCAAGTAATGATAGTTCATTACGTTCTGCTTGTGGTTTTTTCTTATCCTCGTCTTGTAAACGCTGATCTAAAAATTCTAAATCTTCAGCGTTATTCTCTAGGATATAATTAATAACAGATTTCATAAAATCTTCAGCTAAATCCATGTTCCCAGCAAGGTCCATAAATGCAACTTCAGGTTCTATCATCCAGAATTCTGATAAGTGTCTAGACGTGTTAGAATTTTCTGCTCTAAACGTAGGGCCAAAGGTGTATACTTTACCTAAAGACATCGCATAAGTTTCGGCTTCTAATTGACCAGAAACAGTAAGGTTTGTTTCTTTTCCGAAGAAATCTTCTGTATAATTTACTTTTCCATCTTCTGTAAGTGGTGGATTTTTAGCATCTAAATTGGTTACTCTAAACATTTCACCTGCACCTTCTGCGTCACTACCAGTAATAATTGGCGTGTGTACATAGAAGAATCCATTTTCATTAAAATATTTATGAATAGCAAAAGATAAAGACGAGCGTAAACGCATTACCGCACTAAACGTACTTGTTCTGGTACGTAAATGAGCATTTTCTCTTAAAAATTCGAAAGAGTGTTTTTTAGGCTGAATTGGATACGTTTCTGGATCAGAATCTCCTAAAATTTCAATCGAAGTTACTTTAATTTCAACAGACTGACCTTTACCTTGACTTTCTGCTAATTCTCCTTTTATATGAACTGCAGCACCTGTAGTGATACGTTTTAGTACGTCTTCATCTGTATTTTCAAAATCTACAACACATTGAATGTTTTGTAATGAAGAACCATCATTTAAAGCAATAAATCGGTTTGCTCTAAAAGTTCTTACCCAGCCTTTAACTTCTACCTCATGTAGAGAAGCGTCTTGTTTTAGTAATTCTGAAATTGTAATTGGTTTCATTTTTAATATTTTTAAACATGCAAATATAATTCTTTATGCACAGGATAATTTAATTGTTGGTATTGTTTTCGTCTTCTTCATCATCACTTTCATTAGGTATGATGTTTATTGTAGGCTCTCTTAATACCGTTTTGTTGGCTATATTACGTTCTAAAGACAATAGTAATGAAGGTAATAATAATAGGTTAGACAACATAGCGAATAAAAGGGTTACAGATACTAAACCTCCTAAAGCGACGGTTCCTCCAAAACTAGATATCATAAAGACTGAGAATCCGAAGAATAAAACAGTCGATGTATAAAACATACTAACTCCAGTTTCGCGCAATGCACCATAAACCGAGCGTTTAATTTTCCAGTTACTAGCTTGTAATTCTTGACGGTATTTCGCTAAAAAGTGGATCGTATCATCTACAGAAATACCAAAGGCTATACTAAATACTAAGATGGTCGATGGTTTTAAAGGTACACCTAAATATCCCATTAAACCTGCAGTAACAAGTAATGGTAATAGGTTAGGGAGGAGGGAGATTATTATCATTTTAAAGGACCTAAACATATAAGCCATAAATAATGAAATAAGTATAATCGCTAATGATAATGAAATGGCTAAATTTTTAACCAAATAAGTCGTTCCTTTTTGAAAGACTAACGCTTTACCCGTCATCGTGACTTTGTAGCGGTCTACAGGGAATAATTTATTAATTTTGGTTTGTAGCACGTCTTCTATGTCTTGCATTTTATCTGTACCAATATCCTTCATAAAGGTGGTAATACGTGCATAACGACCTGTACTGTCTACAAAACTATTAAGCATCTTCGTATCGTTAGACGAGTTTTTTGCATAAGACAAGATAAAACTACTCTCTTGCGATGTTGGTAATTGATAGTATTTTGGATTCCCGTTATAATAGGCTTGTTTAGAGTATTTCACTAAACTAACTACAGAAAGCGGTCTAGATAATTCAGGAATATCAATAATGGCTTCCTCTAATTCATCTATTTTTTTAAGCGTGCTTAACTTCATAACACCCTTTTTACGTTGGGTATCAATCATTAATTCTAAAGGCATAATACCGTCAAACTCTTGTTCAAAAAACTCAATATCTCTAAAGAATGAGGTTTTCTGAGGCATATCTTCTAATAAACTACCAGAAATTTTTATCTGATAAATTCCAATAATACTCACGATTAATAGCACAATAGACGTAATGTAAATAGTAATACGTCTGTGTCTTACCATACGCTCCATCCAGCCCACAAAAGAATTGATCCAACGTCTGTTTAAATGTTCTAAATGGCGCTCCTTAGGATAAGGCAAGAAGGAATATAAAATCGGAATAATAAGCAGACATAAAATAAATATAGAGACTATACTTAACGATGCGACAATTCCAAACTCCTTTAATAACGTGCTTTCTGTTAGAATAAATGTAGCAAATCCAGACGCTGTAGTAAAATTAGTCATTAGGGTGGCGTTACCAACTTTAGTAATGACGCGTTGTAATGATTTAATTTTATTTCCGTGAGACTTAACTTCTTGTTGATATTTATTAATTAAGAAGATACAGTTAGGGATACCAATTACAATAATTAGTGGCGGAATAATCGCTGTTAAAACTGTGATTTCATATTCAAAGAAGCCAAGAATCCCCATGGTCCACATCACGCCAACAGATACTACAATTAGTGATATAAAGGTGGCTCTAAACGACCTAAAGAAGAAAAAGAATATCAGTGAGGTTACTAGTAATGCGGCGCCTACAAAAAGGCCCATTTCATCTACTATATTTTGAGAACTTAAAGTTCTTACATAGGGCATTCCCGAAATGCGAACATCTATATTGGTCTCTTTTTCGAATGTTTTAACTCTAGGAATAAGTACATCCATCACAAAATCTTTTCGTGCCGATGTATTTACTATACTTTTATCCATAGAGATAATCGTACGGATGGTCTTTGTTTTTCTATTAAAAAGGAAATTATCGTAAAACGGATATTTATTAAATAGCTCGTCTTGTAAGGTTTTTAATTGCTTATTACTTGATAGGGAGTCTTTTATAAAAGGCTCTAAAGTGAATTTTTTAAGGCTATCGTTTTTAATTAATTTTTGTAAATCTTTAATAGAGATTACGGCTTCAATTTCCTTAGATGATTTAAATGACTCCGCAAGTGCATTCCAAGCGTTAAGTTTCTCAACAGTAAAAAAGGTACTATCCTTAACTCCTATAACAATCATATTTCCCTCTTCACCAAAAATATTTAAAAACTCGTTATAGGTTTGGTTAACCTCATGGTGGTCGGGTAATAAATTAGCTTCGGTAAATGTAAAACGTATATTTTTCCATTGCGTGCTAAAAAGGATAGTTACTAAAACAATTGCAATTAAAATGGCAATCCTATTTCGTAATATAAGTCTAGCTAGACGTTCCCAAAAGCTATTAGTAAATTGTTTAATCATAAGTCTATTAAAGAACCGCAAATGTAGAAAAAAGCAATGTATTACTTAGGTCTAAAGTATTATAATGTAACGTTAAAAGTGAATTTCAAGGCGATATTATCTTCTATTTCGGGTAAATGATATGCGCCGTAGCGATACGTTAAGCTAAGTCCGAAACCAAATATAAGCTGATTCAATTCGAAGCCCGATTCCAAATACCCTTTATCTAAGGTATTAAAAGTAATGCCTTCATGGCGTTCGGGATGTTGCATATCTCCAATAGCAAAGCGTGACAATAATACCAATTGAGGTCTTGAGAATGTGGAATGATAAAAAGGTTTGAAGAAGTGCTTAAACTGCAGTATTGAAAACATATCAGAAAAGAACTCATTAAAATACATGGTTTCAAAACTATTTAAACCCGCTACAGAAAAACGTTGCATGATTGTAGCCTTGGTTATATTGTTAGGATATGCATGGTACAAATGTGTAAGTGGTGCATCTCCAATAGCAACTCCCGAAGCAAAATCTAGTTCGGTGTGGGATTCTTTATTGTGAATGAAGTGATAAGAAGCCTTAAAATCTAATTTTTGAAAATTGAATTGACCATCCAAAGGTCCATTAAAACTCTGTGTATATTGTAGTGTTAATTTAGGAAATGCATTGTGGGTTTTCTTTACACCACCCTCAATGGGTTTGTAAATATCAAACGGACTCCAAAGCAATGCTATTTTTGCTACTGTTAGATCGTAACTTGTAAAAGCACCTTCGTCGGTAACAAATGTATAATCAAATTTCGGATCAATATTAGTGGTGTAAAATTGAGTCTCGGTATTTAATCTAGGAGTATAATCATGTTGTAATGAAATAGATTTAGTGACATGATGATAAAACAAACTGATATTCAGTAAACGGGGTTCGAAAAATTGAAATATGCGTTTGTCAGTTAAGTATTTTGTACTTGCTGCTTCTTGAAGGTCGTCGGTATAGGCGGCATTTAGCCACGTATTATGGGTTTCGTTTATGCGAAATCCGGCACCTATGCTATATTTATACTTACTATCTTTAAAACCATAAACGGTATAACCATTTATTCTAAATTTTTCAGATAATTTATCACTTGTTGTTCCTCCTAAACCAGTACGAATTCCTTCATATTGGTTGAATTTTATTAGGTATCTTAAATCTAAATTAAAGTATTTTAGAGGAATATAACCATTACCAAAATTATGAATAAAATCTGCTTTTCTTTTTGCTTTTAGACTGTCTTGTGCGCGACTCATATCACTTTCTAAAACTTGAGTTCTACCTATTGCGATAGAGAACAAAAATATAAAGCTTAGATAGTATTTTAGCATGTAGGTTAGAGTCGTGAATTAAACGGCTACAAAGTTAAGACAATAATTGTAATAACGGCTAAACTGATTATATGGTATAAAAAAAAGCGACTCTAAAGTCGCTTTAATTATTATACTGTCATGATTTCCTTTTCTTTAACAACAAGAACTTCATCTATCTTTTTTACATAAATATCTGTGAGCCTTTGTATTTCGGCTTCAGTGTCTTTTTTTATGTCTTCGGAAACGTCGTCTAATTTTTTAACGTCGTTATTTCCTTCTTTTCTAGCATTTCTAACTCCGATTTTTCCATCTTCAGCTTCAGCTTTTGCTTGTTTTGCTAATTCACGTCTGCGTTCTTCAGTAAGTGCAGGAACGTTTATAATAATCATGTCGCCATTATTCATAGGGTTAAATCCTAAGTTAGCATTCATAATTGCTTTTTCTATTTCGTGAAGCATTTTTTTCTCCCAGGGCTGAACACTAATCGTTCTACCATCTGGAGTGTTTACGTTTGCAACCTGGCTTAAAGGGGTTTGCGAACCGTAATAATCTACCATAACACTACCAAGCATTGCTGGACTTGCTTTTCCTGCTCTAATGTTTACAAATTGTTTTTCAAGATGTCTAACAGCAGCATCCATAGCTTCTTTTGCTGAATCTATAATAAATTGAATATCTTCATTCATGGTATAAAAACTTTACTTTAATATATCTTTAAAAATTAAATATTAAGATTAAATGGTTACTTGTGTACCTATGTTATGTCCAGAAATTACTTTAAGTAAATTTCCTTTAGTGTTCATATCAAAAACAATGATAGGCAATTTATTTTCTTGACTCAGTGTAAAAGCAGTAGTATCCATAACTTTTAGACCTTTCTTTAGAACATCGTCGAAAGAAATATTATCAAACTTCACTGCTGTACTATCCTTTTCTGGGTCTGCTGTATAAATACCATCTACACGTGTACCTTTAATAATTACATCGGCTTCAATTTCGATTGCTCTTAATACGGCAGCAGAATCTGTAGTAAAATACGGATTTCCTGTTCCACCACCAAAAATAACAACGCGACCTTTTTCTAGGTGACGCATCGCTTTTCTACGGATAAATGGTTCTGCAACTTCGTTAATTTTAATAGCTGTTTGCAAGCGTGTAGGAATATCTGCATCTTCCAGGGCACTTTGTAATGCTAAACCGTTTATAACAGTTGCTAGCATCCCCATATGATCGCCTTGAACACGATCCATACCGTTACTTGCTCCAGAAACACCTCTAAAAATATTACCTCCACCAATTACAATTGCCACTTCAACACCAGCGTCTGTAACGGTTTTAATGTCTTTGGCGTATTCGGCTAAACGTACTGGGTCTATACCATATTGACGTTCGCCCATTAAAGCTTCGCCTGATAATTTTAAAAGGATGCGATTAAATTTCATAGTCTGTTTTATAGAAGTTGTGCAAAATTACATAAATTTTTTAAAATGACTATTTAAAATTTAGTTTCCTAAATTCTAGTCATAGGTATTAAAAAAAAAAGACCATTAGCTCTAATACGAGTAATGGTCTTTTATAATTGTACTGAAAATATTCAGTGTATTTTATGTTATCCTAAAGCAACACGTGTAAAAGCAGTTACAGATACACCGTCGAAAGTTTCAACGTATTTTGCAACAGTTACTTTTTCATCTTTAATAAATCTCTGATCTAATAAACATTGTTCTTGATCTAAAGTTGTGTTGTCTGAGATGTAACGTTCCATTTTTCCTGGAAGAATTTTATCCCAAATTTTCTCTGGTTTATTTTCTGCCTTAAGTTCAGCTTTAGCAGTTTCTTCTGCTTGAGCTAATACTTCAGGAGTAATTTGAGCCATAGAAATATATTGAGGTACGTTTTTAAGTGTTTTACCTAAACGACCTAATTCGATATTATCTTTTTCGATAACTGCAATTCTAGCTTCAGTTTCTGATGCTACGAAAGCAGGATCAAAATCTTTATAAGATAAAGAAGAAGCACCCATAGATGCAACTTGCATAGCTAAATCTTTAGTTAAGACATCTGCATTGTCTACAACAGCAGAAAGTCCTACTAAAGCAGCAATTTTATTAATGTGAACGTAAGAACCTACATAAGGAGCTTCTAATTTAGAGTAATCTTTAATCTCTAATTTTTCACCGATAACACCAGTTTGTTCAACTAATTTATCAGCAACAGTAAGACCGTCAAAATCTGAAGCTAAAAGTTCTTCTTTTGAGTTTACAGTCATTGCGATATCAGCAAGTTTATTTGCTAATGCAACGAAGTTTTCGTTTTTACCAACAAAATCAGTTTCACAACCTAATACTATAGATACACCTACAGTGTTAGTATCGTTTACTTTAGCTACGGCAGCACCTTCGCTAGAATCTCTATCTGCTCTATTTGCAGCAACTTTTTGACCTTTTTTACGTAAGACATCGATTGCTTTATCGAAATCTCCTTCAGCTTCAACTAACGCTTTTTTACAGTCCATCATCCCTGCACCAGTAGCTTGTCTTAGTTTGTTTACCTCTGCGGCTGTTACTTTTACCATAATTTCTAAGTAATATGAGTTAAAAAAAAGTCGTTCAATTATTTTTCTGCAAAGAAAAGAACTAAACGACTTATTTATATTATGTAATGATTATTTGTAGTTTATTCCTCTTCTTCTGTAGATGTTGCTTTTGCTTTAGGAGCAGAAGGTTTTTCATCTTTTACAGAGTCTTTAGAATCTTTTTCAGCTTTACGTTCAGCTAAACCATCTGCAATAGCACCAGTTACGTGAGTTAAAACTTTATCGATAGATTTAGAAGCATCATCATTTGAAGGGATAACGAAATCAACCTGACGTGGGTCAGAGTTAGTATCTACCATTGCAAATATTGGAATGTTTAATTTTTGCGCTTCTTTAATCGCGATATGCTCACGTTTAATGTCTACTACAAATAAAGCTGCTGGTAAACGAGTCATGTCGCTAATAGAACCTAAGTTTTTCTCTAACTTAGCTCTTAAACGATCTACTTGTAAACGTTCTTTCTTAGAAAGCGTTAAGAATGTACCATCTTTCTTCATTCTATCAATAGAAGCCATTTTTTTAACAGCTTTTCTAATAGTTACAAAGTTAGTTAACATTCCACCAGGCCATCTTTCAGTAATGTAAGGCATGTTAATTGCCCCAGCTTTTTCTGATACGATGTCTTTAGCTTGTTTTTTTGTTGCAACGAAAAGGATTTTACGTCCAGAAGCAGCAATTTTGCTTAAAGCTTCACCAGCTTCATCAATCTTAGCTGCTGTTTTATATAAATTGATAATATGGATACCGTTACGTTCCATATATACGTAAGGAGCCATGTTTGGATCCCATTTACGAGTCAAGTGACCGAAGTGTACACCTGCTTCAAGTAAGTCTTTTACTTCTACTTTTGCCATTTTGTAATAGTTTACGTTCTGTTGAATTAGCAATGTTCCATCTCGTTTTAAGTATAAGACTTTAAACTTTTTGGCTGCATTTAGATGCTAAACTAAATCCTGTTTTTCAACTAGGACAACAATAACTTGTTTTTAATTTTTTGAAAATCAACCAGATTGAGAGCGCTATGACGCAATTCTCAATCGAGTTGAGGATGGTAATATTAACGTTTCGAGAATTGGAATTTCTTACGCGCTTTCTTCTGACCGAATTTCTTACGTTCAACCATTCTAGGATCTCTAGTTAATAAACCTTCTGGCTTAAGAATTAATCTGTTTTCTGCATCGATCTCACACATAACGCGAGAAATTGCTAAACGGATTGCTTCTGCTTGACCAGTAATACCTCCTCCGTATACATTTACTGTAATATCAAAGTTGCCATCATTGTTAGTCATGGTTAAAGGTTGGTTTACTTTATACTGCAAAGTTGCAGTAGTAAAATAATCCGCCACGTCTTTTTTGTTGACTGTAATCTTACCCTCACCTGGGGCAACATATACACGAGCAACAGCCGTCTTTCTACGGCCGATTTTGTGAATTACTTCCATTACTTAAATTCGTTTAAATTGATTGTTTTTGGTTTTTGAGCATCATGAGCATGAGCTGTACCAGAAACAACTGTTAGATTACGGAATAAAGCGGCACCTAATTTGTTCTTAGGCAACATTCCTTTTACTGATTTTTCTACTAACCTTGCTGGATCTTTTCCAAACAATTCTGTAGCAGTTAAACTTCTTTGACCACCTGGATAACCCGTGTGACGAATGTACGTTTTGTCATTCCACTTGTTACCTGTTAAGTTGATTTTTTCTGCATTGATAACTATTACGTTATCCCCGCAATCAACGTGTGGTGTGAAATTAGGTTTGTGTTTACCTCTAATAAGTTTTGCAACTTTAGAAGCTAAACGACCTAAACTTTGACCTTCAGCATCAACTAAAACCCACTCTTTATTAACAGTAGCTTTGTTGGCTGAAATCGTTTTGTAGCTTAATGTATCCACACTAATTAATTTTATTTATTAAACATTCCTCTCTTAAAAAGAGTTTGCAAATTTACGATAATCTATGTGATTACCAAATTGTAGGGTGCTATTTTTTTGGTTTTTAATATTATAGCTCATTTTTAAGGCTTAATAAAAGAGTTTCAGTAATTTATGTGATTGTTCTCTCTGTTTTTAAAACTGGATAGAAATTTGAATTTTCAACTTAATAAAATAAAGCAGACTATTTAGTTTACTGCTCGCGATTTTTTAATACTAAGTGTTGAGATTCAAGTGGTACCGAAATAATAAATTCATTTAAAGCATAGCTCTTTTATGATTTATTTTTTAACTTACTACTTTATAATTATCAAATCAATAAAAATTTATATTATGAGTGATGTACAAACCAAATTAGCTCAACTAAAAGCAACTGCCGAAAAACAATTAGGCGATTGTGGTGTAAGTAATATAGACCATGAGAAATTGGATGGCTATGTAAACAGTTTAAAAACGATGGTAAATAATAAGGATGCCGTTTTAGTATCTGGATTAGATCCCTCCGAATTAGAAACTGTGAGACGTAATTTTATAGAAAAGAAATTAGGAGTAACCGATAAAGACAAAGCAATGGCCGCTATTACAGCTGTGGTCGATAAAATGTCTGGAATTAAAATGAAAAGTAGACCTGCATTTTACTATTTAGTGTCTGAAGCATTAAGTTAGTATAAAGGGCCTTATTCAATTAATAATAAAAGAGGTTACCAAATTTAGGTAGCCTTTTTTGTATCTATTATCTGTATTGTTACTACTCTGAATCTCATTATAATTAGGCGATGAATTTATGCTTAAGTATTGATAGATAATAATATAGTAAATGCGATGTTATAGGGTTTAATAAAGTATCTTTGCAATTGTATTATTTATCTGTTGATATTAATTGTTTTCTTTCGCACAACTTCAGCGAAGTATATTGACTTTCACTTAAAGTCTTTGTATTGATTAATCTAAACTCTAGTGGCCATTTAATGCCTGATTGCTAGTAAGTAACTATGTTATAGTAATTTTAATCTTACGCTTTGCTTTCCTCATTACTCTGCAATCCGTTTTTATTTAAGTCAAACGATGATTACAGATATACGTGTAAACAAACCCATGCCCTTTTTTTCAGAAGAGCCCTTAATATTCTTTAATCGTACCACAAATGTGTCGCTTACCATAAAAGCACTAGAAGCTGGTAAACCTGTATTGATTTCTGAATTTTATAATAACGGTTTGGACTTGCTTAAAGCGCTTCATCAGTATTTAAAAAAGCAATTTCCTAATCAGACGTTTAAAGAACAGCGTGCGTATCGTATAGCCTATCAAAAGTTATCCAAGCTGATTTATATAGAAATTGTAGATCATAAATTGAATGTTAAGAAAGCACCTTCTATTGGCTGGTTACTTAAACTGTATCCGGAACATAGTAGTTTTTTATTGCCCTTTACCAAAGTACAAGGTTTAAACAGTGCTTGGCAATGGTACCAAAACGGAATGGACCTTCCGGTGTTAAGAAGTAAAATTCATCCGTATTATGGCGTTTATTTTCCTACACGTTTCGATCATTTAATTCTTTTCGATAATTGGTTGAAACGTTAC
Organism: Formosa undariae; assembly: GCF_042427615.1. Classification (NCBI taxonomy): domain Bacteria; kingdom Pseudomonadati; phylum Bacteroidota; class Flavobacteriia; order Flavobacteriales; family Flavobacteriaceae; genus Formosa; species Formosa undariae. The sequence goes on from NZ_JBHMEZ010000011.1 coordinate 156,817, forward strand.
AGCGGACCAAAAAAATCGGCTATAGATGTCGGTATAGGAAGTGGAGTGTTGGCTTTGCAAATGGTTAAGTTTGGTTTTCAGAAAGTGTTTGGTACCGATACCAATCCGAATGCCATTGTCGGACTTACAGAATCTATGGGAGATACAAAAATGTCTCGGAAAATAGAACTGGATTTTGCGCCGCTTTTTGGTAAATGGGAGAAGCAGACCGAACTTATTGTTTTTAATCCGCCGTGGTTGCCAGCAGCTCATGATCTGGATAAAATTGATGAAGCTATTTCTTATCCCGAAACATTGTTTCCTGATTTTTTCGAAGCGGCAAAAAAACGCTTATTGCCCGACGGAAAGCTTGTTCTTATATTTTCTAATTTGGCACAAATAACACAGGTTACAGAGGCGCATCCTATAGAAAAGGAATTAGCAGAAGGCGGACGTTTTAAATTAGAACAGTGTTTAAAACGCCCCGTAAAAGCGGCTTCAAATCAGACCAAACGCGATCAGAATTGGCGTGCGGCCGAAGAAGTCGAGTTGTGGATTCTCGTTCATGCTTAATTATGCTTTTTGGACATGGTTGATGAGACATGTTCTTCTATATTCAACATTAAAAATGAAGTTTAAAGCAAGATAATTGAGGTTTTTGTTTTTGAAAAAAATGATATCTCGTAACCGTTGGTTTTTGATTTTAAAAAGCTATATTTTTGTTGTTATGGAAACAAAAACATTAGCAATTGTAGGTTGTGGTAGGCTTGCAAGTATCGTATTACAGGCCTTAGATAAGGGCTTGTTATCTGACTATAAAATTATTGGAACCTATTCAAGAACTTTCGAAAAAGCTGAAAGTTTCGCAAACTTTATTCAGCAATCAGAACATGGAGGTGCCTGCACACCATGTCATTCTTTGGAAGCGTTATTAGATTTAAAACCGGATTATATTGCTGAAATAGCTTCTCCAGACTCTTTAAAGGAATTGATTATTCCGGCATTGAAAAACGGATCTTCAGTAATCACACTTTCCATCGGAGGATTGGCCGATCCTGAATTTTATGAATTGGTTAAAAAAACAGCTTCAGAACATGGTACACGAGTACACATTGCATCTGGAGCCATTGGTGGTTTCGATGTGTTAAGAACAGTCTCTTTAATGGAAGAAAGTACTGTGACTTTCGATACAACAAAAGGGCCAAGACCATTAAGACACACCGCTGTTTACGACGAAGCTATAGAAAGTGAAACACGTAAAGTTTTTGAAGGGAATGCTGTCGAAGCTATTAAACTATTTCCGCGACAAGTAAATGTTTCGGTAGCAGCTGCATTGGCATCTACGGGACCTGAAAATGTAAACGTGTCTATTACGTCTGTTCCAGATTATGTTGGGGACGATCACCGTATTGAAATAAAAAGCCAGCAAATTCATGCTGTTATAGACGTGTATAGTCAAACAGCACAAATTGCAGGCTGGAGTATTGTTAATACATTAAGAAATATTACATCTCCTATTGCTTTTTAAAGTAGGCGGTAATGTTAGCTAAAACTTTTTCGCTTAATCTTACAAAGGCTTGTTGGGTTCTACCAGTAGAAACTTCAAGGCAATTAACGTTTGGTTTACTTAAAAGGTCTTTATCTCCTAAAGCACCAAGAGTGTCACAATACACAACATTGTCGCCTGTGTCTAGCCATTTTTTAAATGGTTCTGCATCCCAAGCAGGCGACAATCCTGTGTTGAATAGCATTTTATGATTCCCTAGTTTAGAGAACTCATTCTCATGTAGTAAAACAGTGTTTTTATTTAAACAAGCAATAACAACTTCATTGACTTCTAGTAATTCATCTAGCGGTAAAAATTCATAGCCTTTATCTTTAGCGTCTTGCTTTTCACTACGGGCAAAGTACGTAATATCTGCACCAAAAAAGCGAAGCGCATCGGCAACCATACCTCCAGATTTTCCTAATCCTACAATACCAACTTTTAATCCGGTAATTTCTCGTGGAATACCACTCCAAGGGTTTCTAGGCTTACCATCAGGAGTTTTTCCAATACCGTGTAAACATCTTACTAGCTCACTAACTATATATTCTACAACACCTTCATCTCCATAATCGCGAACACCTTTAACTATAATGCCTTGGGAATTCGCATAATTAATATCCACATTCGCGCTTTCTGGCGCATACAAAGAACAACACATGCCTATGTATTTTATATTAGGGCAACGTTCTAAGATGTCTTTGGTTAGTGTTACTCTGTGACTTAATAAAACGGCATCGGCATCACCAATACGATCTACAATAGCATCTGCACTGGTAGGTGTGTCTGTATGTAGTATTAGTGTTTCTGTAAAAGATTCTAAAGCTTTGTCCGCAGAAGGAATGAGTTGTAAGGGATCGATCCCTATCATTTTTTTAAACATAATATTTCTATTTATGGGCATGGCGCACCTTTAATCTGATTTGTTTTTAGTTCTAATATGCAAAGATAAGATCTTAAGAGCAATCACGTGTTGCTTCGAATTTTTTATTGACTGGTATACTAGAAAGTGCTCCAAACTATAAGCTTATAACTTTTTATTTGCGTTCACTTTTCATGTATTTGAATCAATAGTAATGCAATCTGTTTCTGAACTTTGTACTATACAAAGACGAAAGGATTATAGGGTCGAGTTATTTTAGAACTCCCAATAGATAATTCATTTCGTAACGTTTAATGCACATTAAAAATTATTAAAATGAAAGATTTAAAAAATAAGACTGTTGCTATTTTAGCAACCAACGGATTTGAAGAAAGTGAATTAAAATCGCCTAAAAATGCTTTGTTAGAAGCAGGAGCCGAGGTACACATTGTATCCTTAGAATCTGGAGAAATTAAAGCATGGGCAGATGGAGATTGGGGAGATACCTATAAAGTAGATAAAACTTTAGACGAAGTGTCTCAGTCAGATTATAACGCTTTGGTGCTTCCCGGAGGAGTCATCAATCCAGATTTATTAAGACGAGAAACGAAAGCGATAAGTTTTGTGAAGTCGTTTTTTGAAAACCATAAACCAGTAGCAGCTATTTGTCATGCGCCTTGGTTATTGGCAGAAGCCGATGTTTTAAAAGGACGCAAAGTAACGTCTTTCCATTCTATAAAAACCGATATAATTAACGCGGGTGCAGAATGGGTAGATCAGGAAGTTGTGGTAGATCACGGTTTAGTGACTAGCCGTTCGCCAGAAGATTTACCAGCATTTAATGCGAAGGTTATAGAAGAAATTAAGGAAGGTAAGCACGATATGCAAACCGCATAGACTTAAGAAAACTGATTTTACAAAAAGGGTTAGATGTATTAAAATCTAACCCTTTTTAATGTGTGAGATTTAAAACACTCGCATAAAAACATTAAATTACAATAGGTTTTAATGCATAATGACTTCATAAAAAGAATGGTATGAAAAAGCAACTACAAATAGTAAATGGAATTAGTTTTATATGCATGGTTATCTTGAATTATGTTTCGAATACCGGCATATTAAATAATACAACAATTGGAGAAGTTTCTAAACAATACCATACTTTGTTTACACCTGCAGGTTATGCGTTTTCCATTTGGGGATTAATTTATGTGTTGGTTTTAGGGTTTGTAATATATCAAGGGCGAAGTCTTTTTGTTAAGGTAAGAGACGACGATTTTGTATTAAAAACAGGCTGGTGGTTTGTGCTGTCTTGCGTTGCCAATTGCCTATGGATTCTAGCATGGATTTACGAGTATACTTTATTGTCTTCTGTATTTATTTTTTTACTACTCTTTTCGTTGATTCAGATTGTGCTAAAAAACAGGATGCAATTATTTGATGGTCCAATTTCAGTGATCGCTTTTCTCTGGTGGCCCTTTGTGTTTTATAGTGGTTGGATTACCGTGGCAAGTATTGCTAACGTTTCGGCGGTTTTAGTAAAATACAATTGGGATGGTTTTGGTCTGTCGCCAACATTTTGGACGCTTCTACTTATAGGTATAGCTACAGCAATAAATCTAGTAGTAACCTGGAAACGAAACATGAGAGAATTTGCTTTGGTGGGCGCTTGGGCTTTGGTTGCTATTTATGTGGCGAATAGTGACGAAAATATGGCCGTGGGGTATACCGCAATGGGATCTGCTATCCTTTTAGTGATGAGTAGTCTGTATCACGGCTATATAAACCGAGCAACAAATCCGGCTGTAAAACTTAAGGCATATTTTGAGGAGTGATAGGAGACTTTTTATTTGTGCTTTTTAGATGCCGATATACTGTATTTATATGCTAGCTTACTCAATCCTATTCTAGCATGAATAACTTCTAATTTAGTTAAGGCATGTCTATACAATAACCACGCTATAACCATAAGGTATCTATGGCTTTGGTATGGCGTATGATTTGTATTAAAATAATTATACTGTTTTTAATATGGAGTAAAAGAATATGGTGATTTGAAGGGTATATATTTGTTGTTGAATAGTAGGTTAGGAAATTGTTTGGGAAGTTGAAACACTTAATCTAGCCAACAGAAAGTTTTGCTGCATCTTTCCATAAATAATGAGGCATAGGTTCTTTAAGGTCCCAATTAATACTCATTGGTTTCGAACCATAAAAATCTTTCAATTCGCCTTCACCAATAAAAACGTAACCTAAACTATTTCCAAACTCGTTTTTTGCTTTTTCTCGGATAAAAAGTAGTACTCTTTTTTCAGTTTCTTTATGTTTTACATAAGATAAGCCTTTGCCCGAATCTGGTCTAGCCGAATTTTGCGTTTGCCAATGAAATCATCATAAGTTGTTGCTAGATAAAAGTTTTTTGGACGTTATTATTTTTATAAATACATGAGTAAGTATAGTTTAAGTTTTATAGTATCAAATTTTAAACTAAAATTGTTCTTATTTCTTTACTTTCAAATTTTGTTCATAAATTAGCATCAAATTTTTGACTTGAATCTCCATAGAATATTTAAAAGAATTAATTTTTGATTGTTGCATTTAAAGATATAGTTTTAAGGGATTTATGCGAAGATGAGGATAAATGTATTCTTATATATGGTCAAGAAGCGACTACTCAATTACAAAATAGACTTTTAGATTTATTTGCAGCTGAAAGTATTTTAGATATTCTAGTTGGAAATTTAAAGGAAATAAGGTTTGGCGATACATTATCTTTTCAATTAGATCTTGATAATAAATATTTTTTAGAATTAGTGCCTAACCATACTGATTTGAAGGATTTTAATCAGGAAAATTTAATAGACAAGTCAGAGATTAAAAGGATAAAAATTATTGCAATTAACAAAAAGATATAATGATAAATTTTGAGCCAAATTGGACTTCATCTCCAGGTAACACAATAAATGATATCTTAAATAGTAGAAATATTGGCGTTGCAACTTTTGCTGAGAAAATAGATGAATCCACGGATTTAGTATTAAAACTAATTGAAGGATCAATTAAAATAAATAAGGAATTGGCATCTAAATTATCTACAGAGTTAGGTGCATCACCCTTATTTTGGATTAATCGAGAAGTACAATATAGAGATTTATTAAAAATTAATCAGCCAAAGTTGTTATCTAATTGGATAAGTTCACTTCCAATTAAGGATATGATTAAGTTTGGTTGGATCAAAGGAGTTGAAAATTTAGAAAAGGAATGTTTGAATTATTTTGGAATTAGTGATGTGCATTCATATTATAAAAAATATCCAAATGTCAATTCTCTTTCTTTTAGAAAAACCGATACTTATAAATCGGATTTGGCGGCAATTTTTAGTTGGATAAGACGAGGTGAAATACTTTCAGATAATTATCCATTAAATGAATGGAACAGACAAAAATTTCTAGATTCTTTAGATGAGATTAAGACTTTAACTAGAGAAAAAAATCCAAAAAAGTTTTTACCCAAACTTATTTCAACATGTGCAGGTTGTGGAGTTGTATTAACAATTGTTCCTACTCCAAAGAATTGCCCTGTTAGTGGTGTTGTTAAATTCATTGATAATAGAGCCTTAATACAAATGAGTTTTAGGTACTTGTCAGATGATCAATTCTGGTTTACCTTTTTCCATGAAGCGGGTCATTTAATTTTGCATAATCCAGAAAATCCAATTTTAGAAACTAACAAAAGCGATATTGATGAAAAGGAAAATGAGGCAAATGCTTTCGCTCAAGAGGTTTTAATTCCTTATTATTTGAAAGAAGAAATGATGAGCATCAGAGGAAATAAAAAGAAAATAGTTGGTTTTTCCGTTAAAGCTGGTGTTTCTCCTGGTATTGTGGTTGGTCAATTACAACACCTAAAAATAATTAAATTTGAATATTTAAATGGTTACAAAAGAAGATATAATTGGTCTGATATAAATGAAACTTTAGGTAGTCTAAATTTATTATAATTACCCTCTGAAATGAATATATTTACTTGGACTTTTCTGCCAATTACATATAGAATCTTCTATTATTTGCATTCCAAAATTTAAACCTAAATGAGCTTCTAAGGCGTTAATCTTAATATTTAAACTTTTTTTAGATTTGTCATTAAAAAGTTTTTTAGCACCCTCATATGGTCCTGTGGATTCATTTAAATAAGTTGAGTCAGGTTCTATATTAACTATTCCAAGCTTACCAATCATTGTTAAATAGTCAAATTTCGCAAGTCTTCCAAAATATTTTACTACACTCATAGACTTGTAAAGTTTGTTGAATAAAGTTTTTGGATCAGAACCTGCAGTTGCAATTAAATTTTGAATGAACCATTCATGACTTTTACTTGGTCCTATCCAATTAACATAACTTTCAAATGTAGCTCCTGTGCCTTTATCTTGTATACTTACATATTTTCTGTGATTACTGAATGTTCCTTTCTGTTTTAAATTTTGATGATTTCTTCTCAACCATGTTCTAAATAAAGAAGGGTCATTGGATATAGTTTGCCAATCCCAAACTATTGAAGAGCCTAACCCATTATAGGTGAACCTTACTAAATTCCATCCATGTTCTTTGTGCTTACCATAATGTGTAGCTAAAAAGATTAACCAAAGTGCTTCATCGATATCTCTATTTTGAAAATGGTAACATGCAGCTGTTAATGGATTAAAAGAAGTTTTACTTGGGTCGCAAACGATAGAGCTATAACTTTTGGATTTAAAAATTTGGGCAATTTTGATTCTCCTATCACTATCAATAATTTGACGAATTAAGCAATCTTTATCTGAAGGATCATTTATTCCAGGCATGCTATGAATCTTTGTAAATTCAGTCAATTTTGTCTCTAAGTTGTTATATAGTACTTTGTCTTTTATTCTCATACTTTAATTTTATTTGAAAGCCAATCTCTAATAGATTTTTGAACAATACTTGTTACACCAAAACTACTTTGAATATTATGATTAAAACCAAAGACTTTAATTGCTTGTTTTAATTTAACTCCACCAATTTTATTTACATCACCTTCAAAAGAATACCCATTTACGTTTTTACCGTTTTTTCTATTTAAAACCCAATTTGTTTGTAGTTCTTTTGTATATGAAATATCGCTAATTTGTTCAAAGGTTTTAATAACAGTGCTTCCATTTAATACTAAATAATTAATATTTGAGTTTCTTAAAAGGTGACCAAATAATAAAGAGGATTTATCTAGTAAAAAATGTTTTTGATTTGGACTTAGATCTGACCATTTCTTTGATGTCGCATAAGGTATTAGGTCTAAATGGCATGCTTCAGTTGATGGGAAGTAATAGGAGTATGATGAACCGGAAATTAAATAATCTAACTTTTTAAACCACTGATCGTAAGGGTTTCTGCTGAAATATTCATCACAAAGTGTCTTAATGGAATTTGTTTTAGTATTGTCGATCTCTGTCCAATTATTGATGTTTAATGATTTTAGAGTATGGAATCGTCTATTGTTTTCGTTTAATTCAATACCATTTAAATCTTCGAATTCTCTATTGCTAGGGTTTATGCCAAGAGTTGCAATTTTCGAATTAGAAATACTACCAAAAGAGTAAATTGGTGTACTCCAGGGTATAACATCTGCATATTTAATATCTGCATCTGTTAATGTGTTATTTATTAATTTAAGAATTTTTAGTTTCATCTAAAGTCTTCTAATTTTTTGCTTTGTTTTAACTCTTTGATCAATAAAACTATTATATATAGAATTATTGATTTCTTTTTTTATTTCTTCTATTTGGGTGTATTTGTTTCTTTTTAGTAAGGTGTGAATTTTTAACAAGGATACTAGATCTTGCCAGTATGGTTCTAGCTCGTTAGTATTTATTTGGTCGAATTTCTCTTCGCTTATTAATTTCTCTATTGAAATAATTTTTTCTAACGAGTTCCAGGGATTGATTAAAGGCATTTTTGGCATCTGATAATGGGTTGATTGCGTGCCTTCACTTAGATACTTTTCAGCATTTTTTTTGTTTTTTTTATATAAATGTAAACTTCCAACAGTATGATAATAAGAACCTATTTCGATACCTAATGTTGTAGCTATTATTTCTTGTAACATAGTGAAACAAAAAATATCATGCGATAGACCAAGAAAAGCATCATTAGATCTCATAGAAGTCATCATAATTAATTTGTCCTTTCTGATTGTAAATTGTAAAGTTGTGGTACAGGGAATATCTTTGTGCTGATCAATTAAATCTTTCGCATCAAAAAGTTGAATTACTGCTCTTCTGGAACTTGGCTTTTTTCTTAAAATGGCAATGACATTCTCAACTTGATTTATGTGTCCGTCTTTTTTAAAGAGTCTTGGACCATAACCTCCATAAATTGTTTCATTATCGTCAGAAGATTTTACATATTGGGGTATGTAATATTTAATATATTTTAATGCATTAGTTTTGCTTAAATACCATAGTAATTCCCCTAAAGAACTAAATGCTTTTCCTTTTGTTTCAGTAATACTTAATCTGGCCCTTGGATTTTGTAATTCTATTAAACAACCAAATATTTCAGAACTAGCTCCTTTTGTCGGGACTATATCAAACGGTTGTTTTAGAAGTTCTGTAAAAACTCTATTTAAAAGATCATCTAAGGTTTTTTCTTTTATATGCATTAAGGAATTTTATCAAAATATGAATCTTTAGGCTAAAAGTCATGATTAATAAAAATTTTATTTATCAATAAAATTTTTCTTTATAAAAAATATAGAATTAACAAAGTTTATTGAATTTCTTATTAATATTACAACTCATAATTAGATAAAAAATATTTTAAAACAAACAAATCAGCTTCAGCCCAATCTAAATTAAGCAATTCCTCCACATTAGCAAGCAAGAAGTTAGAATGTTCTCTTAATTTTAATTCACCCGAAAGGTATTCCGAAACAAAAGGAATTAATTTAATTTTAAAATCTGGATATTGATGCGTAACAGGAGTCAGTCTTTCTTTGATATCAATTTGAATATTTAATTCTTCAAAAATCTCTCTTTTAATACAATCGACTTCAGATTCTCCTGCTTCAATTTTCCCTCCTGCAAATTCCCATTTTAAAGGAAGCTTCATGGTTCCGCTTCTTTGAACAGCTAGAATTTTAGTGTCAAATTTTATGATAGCACAAGTTACAAGAATGGTTTTCATTAATTTATTGTTAACTTTTCTATGCAGCTAATTTCTCTTCAGTTAAAAAGAGATCAAGTGCATCCTCGGTATCGAAATGAAAATTACTATCTGATTTATTTAAGAAAAAATTTATTAAATCTAAATGAGATTTGAACACTCTAAACGAGACTCCTTCGTAGTTATAAATAAAAAAGACTTCATTTAAATTCCCATTCGTAACTAATACTGTTTCTATGGTTCTTGATGCTCTTAGGTATTCTACTTTTATGGCTCTATAAGTATTCATCTTTCGTAATCATTTTCTAGTTTACTTATTCCTTAATGCGCCTCCAACCAGTTATCGCCAGTATCCATTTCTACATCCAACGGAACATCCATTATAAAGGCATTTTCCATTTCGGTTTTTACTAGTGTTTTTATGGTTTCTAGTTCAGGTTTGTAAACATCGAACACCAATTCATCGTGTACTTGTAGTAGCATTTTTGTTTTAAACTCGCCAGCGACTAATTTCTCATGAATATTAATCATGGCCAGTTTTATAATATCGGCAGCACTTCCTTGTATTGGGGCATTAACAGCATTTCGTTCGGCAGCACCACGAACTACGCCATTTCTAGAATTGATGTCCTTTAAATAACGACGACGCCCTAAAACGGTTTGTACATAGCCATTGTCGCGAGCAAAATCTACCAACTCACTCATATATGTTCTAAGTTTAGGGTAGGTTTTGTAATAGGTATCGATAAGGTCTTTAGATTCACTTCGCGATAAATCGGTTTGATTGCTTAATCCAAAAGCAGACACACCGTACACAATTCCGAAGTTCACAGTTTTCGCATTGCTACGTTGTTCTCTAGTCACTTCTTCTAAAGGCACGTTAAAGACTTTGGCCGCAGTCGAAGCATGAATGTCTTCACCGTTTTTAAAGGCTTCAATCATGGTTTCTTCCTGACTTAAAGCCGCGATAATACGAAGTTCAATCTGCGAGTAATCGGCAGCTAGTAAAGTGTACTCTTCATTTCTTGGAATAAAGGCTTTTCTAACTTGGCGACCACGTTCGGTACGGATAGGAATATTTTGTAAATTCGGGTTGTTACTACTTAAACGCCCCGTTGCAGCAACGGTTTGCATATAATCGGTATGCACGCGACCTGTTGTTGGCTCGACTTGTAATGGCAAGGCATCGACATAGGTGCTTTTTAATTTTGCAAGTCCGCGGTAGTCTAAAATATGCTGAATAATTTCATGGTCTTTGGCCAAGTACGATAAAATATCTTCTGAGGTTGCAAATTGCCCAGACTTGGTCTTTTTAGGCTTATCGACTAACTTGAGTTTGTTGAATAAAATTTCTCCCAATTGTTTAGGCGAAGCAATATTAAATTCTTCACCAGCTTCAGTATATATTTTCTCCTGAAGTGAAGCGATATCGTCATTCAATGCAATGGCTAAATCATTTAAAAATGGAATATCTAGATTAATACCTTCCAATTCCATGTCTGCAAGCACACGAAGTAACGGCACTTCAATATCATCAAATAATTTTTGGGTATTGGCCTGTCCTAATTCGTTTTCAAAATGTTCTTTGAGTTGCAGGGTAATATCGGCATCTTCAACGGCATATTCGGTTTGTTTATCAATAGGAACTTGTCGCATTGATAACTGATTTTTTCCTTTCTTACCAATAAGATCTACAATAGAAATTGGCGAGTAATTTAAATAGGTTTCGGCCAAAATTTCCATATTGTGACGCATATCTGGATTGATTAAATAATGCGCTAACATGGTATCGAATAACTTGCCTTTAACCGTAATGTTATATTTGCGAAGGACTTTAATATCGTATTTTAAATTCTGACCAATTTTCTGAATGTCTTCCGACTCGAAAAACGGACGAAGTATCTCGATTAAATCTTGAGCTTCGGTTTTATCTTCTGGAAATGGTATGTAAAATCCTTTACCGGTTTCCCAAGAAAATGCAATACCAACTAATTCTGCAGTAAGCGGATTTAAGCCTGTTGTTTCAGTGTCAAAACACACGCTAGTTTGCTTCATTACATTTTTAAGGAATAACTTGGTGGCCATACCAGAGGCAACACTTTGGTAAAAATGCGACGTGCTTTCGGCAGTCTTTCTTTGGTTAGGGTCTTCTACTGCTGTATTTGAACTTGGTGCAGGATCTCCGCCAAATAACGAGAATTGTCCGGCTCCTGCATTTGCTGATTCGGTAGCTGTTGGTCCTGCGTTTGTCGTTTTGTTTTCTGTTGAGGCTTCAGTTTGAACCGTAAATATTTTTTCAAAACTATCTACAAGTCGTCTAAATTCTAAATCTTGGAAAATGCCTTTTACAGCATCGATATCTGGATGAGACATTTCAAAATCTTCAGCATCAAAATCTACAGGAACATCCAACATAATGGTCGCTAATTTCTTAGATAATAATCCAAGTTCTTTAGCGGCTTCAATCTTCTCTTTCATCTTTCCTTTTAGCTCGTGTGTATTTGCTAAAAGGTTTTCCATGGTTCCGTATTGTGCCAAAAATTTCTTTGCTGTTTTTTCTCCAACACCAGGAAGTCCAGGAATATTATCGGCAGAATCTCCCATCATTCCAAGAAAATCTATGACTTGTTCTGGGCGTTCAATTTCGAATTTTTTCAAAACTTCAGGAATTCCCCAAGTTTCGTAACCGCCACCAAAAACAGGGCGGTACATAAAAATATTTTCAGAAACCAACTGTGCGAAATCCTTATCTGGCGTGACCATAAAAGTTTTATAACCTTCCAATTCTGCCTTTTTAGCTAGGGTTCCAATAACATCATCGGCTTCAAAACCTTCCTTAACCATAATAGGAATATGCATGGCTTTTAAAATCTCGTAAATGTAAGGCACAGCGATTTTTATAGCTTCTGGCGTGGCATCGCGATTCGCTTTATAGGCTTCAAACATTTCTACACGATCTGCACTTCCTCCTTTGTCAAAACATACGGCCAAATGGTCTGGACGTTCACGTTTAATAACGTCTAATAACGAATTTGTAAACCCTAAAATGGCCGATGTATCTAGACCTTTAGAATTAATTCTTGGGTTTTTAATAAAAGCATAATAGCCACGAAATATTAGGGCGTAGGCATCGACTAAAAAAAGACGTTTTTGTTCTGACATGATTCTATTTTTGTGAGAATGTCAAAACTACAAAAAAAGGGTTGGTATTTAGAATTAAAATCAAGACGGCATACTTTTGAAACCATATTTCGATGAAGTATTGAAAACTGTCACTGTTTAAAGGGAATTGTGATAGTTTATGACATGTTTACGTGTTATTTATGTACTTTTATTTTCTGACAAAATAGAGAATGGATCATGCTGAAGCCTAGTAGACGAGAACTAAATAAGATTGAGAAAAGAGAACGGATAATTATGGCGTCGCTAAGTTTGTTTTCTGAAAAGGGGTTAGAGAATACGTCTATTAGTGATATTGTAGAGTTAAGTAATATTGGCCGAGGTACATTTTACAATTATTTTAATACGCCAAAGGACGTGTTTTGTGAGATTTTAGATCGCTTAAATTGTGAAATTAATTTTGAAGTGAAGCAGGCCCAAGCAGGAGTAACGTCTGCGTATTGTTTTTTGCACGCGTCTTTTAAAGCGTATTTTGATTTGGTTACTTCGGATGAAATGGTGATGTTTCATAAAAATAATCAAAATCAGATTCGGAGTGTGTCTTACGGAAGTGAAGGTATTTTAAGTCTTGTTAAGAACATGAAGGAAGATTTAAAACGATTCCCAGAAGTGTCTTTTACAGACGATAAATATTTTGAAATGTTTAGTTTAATCGCTATTTCTTCGGCCTCAGAATTATTAGTGTGTCTATATCATAATTATTTTGAAGCATCTAAAGAAGAAGTGTCTCACTTTTTAGCCAATGTATTTGTGAGCGGATTGAAAAATTATTCGAATTTTAATACCGAAAATGTAGTCGCAGATGAATAGTTTTCAAAATGTATTTGACGCTCAGAAAAGCAATCAGTTTAATGTTGGACAAACAACCTACAAAGAACGGATCGCAAAACTTAATGCTTTGAAGCAAGCGATTGAAGTGGATTATAAACAAGCTATTCGCGAAGCCTTATACGCCGACTTTAAAAAGCCTTTTATAGAAACCGATTTAACCGAGATTTATCCTGTTCTAGGAGAAATTAAATACGTGAGTTCACAATTAAAAAAGTGGATGAAGCGACAAAAAGTAAAAACACCAATATCGTTTTTAGGAACTTCATCTTGGTATATAAACGAACCTAAAGGTGTTTGTCTAATTATATCGCCATGGAATTTTCCTTTAAATCTAAGTTTTGGTCCGCTAGTATCTGCGATTGCAGCAGGAAATACGGTTATTATTAAACCATCGGAAATGACACCCCATATTTCGGAAGTAATGCGTGAAATAATCACGAAATTATTTCCTGAAAACGAAATTACGCTTGTGCAGGGAGAAGTCGAAGTCTCTACAGAATTACTTAAGTTACCGTTTAATCATATCTTTTTTACGGGATCTCCAAATGTTGGGAAAGTCGTTATGGAAGCTGCTTCGAAACATTTAACCTCGGTGACTTTAGAGTTGGGAGGGAAGTCGCCAACAGTAATAGAGGCTTCTGCAAATTTACAACAAGCGGCAACACGAATTGCATGGGGGAAGTTTATAAACAACGGACAAACTTGTATCGCGCCAGATTATATTTTAATAGATGAAAGTATTAAGGAGGCGTTTATAGTGGCATTTAAGGACGCTGTTGAACTGTTGTACGAAGATCCAAAAACGTCTAAAGCCTACGCTAGAATCGTTAATAATCGGCATTTTGAAAGACTTCAGAGTCATTTAGAAGATGCTAAATCTCTAGGAGCGATTATAGAATTAGGAGGACGCTGTGTAAGTGATGATAATTTTATCGAACCGACGGTGGTTTCTAAACTTCCAGAACATTCAAGTTTACTTCAAGAAGAAATTTTTGGGCCTATTTTACCTATAAAAACCTATCAGACTATAGATGAGGCTCTAGCGTATATTAATGCGAAAGAGAAACCTTTAGCGCTTTATATCTATAGCGAAAACAAAAAGCAGACTCAGTATATTATAGATCGTACACGAGCAGGAAGTACAGCTGTTAATACAAATGTGTTGCAATATATTAATCATTATTTGCCTTTTGGGGGAAGTAATAACAGTGGTATTGGTAAGGCGCACGGCATTTTTGGATTTCAAGAGTTTTCTAATATGCGCTCCGTTTTAAAACAACATATAAAAGTGAGTGTCGAGTTCTTGTTTCCGCCATATACAGACTTCAAGCAAAAGTTAGTAGATATTACTTTAAAATGGTTTTAATTGGAATACGTTCTTAGAGTAAATGAGTTAAACACGGAGTAAGCTTTAACACTTAAATAAGACAAATTGGAAAGGGTATTTGCTAATTTTACCCATTAAATTATTCTTATGTTGCGTTGGGTTATCTTTTTTGCACTTTATATCTTTTTAGATTGGTACGCTTTTAAGGCGTTTAAATCCATCACAAAGCATCGATTTATTTATTGGTTATATTGGATGTTAAGCGCATTAGTTTTAGGGAATTTTGTTTACGAAATACTCCTTAATCCGAGTCATTTAAAAGTACTTACACATTCTAAAAGTTACGCCTTAGGTTTTTTACTTGTTGCATTAGCACCTAAATTAATCTTGTTAATCATTTTAGGTTTCGAAGATCTGGTTAGGCTACCTCAAGGCGCTTATCGGTTTTATAAAAAAGATAAAACAGAATTAGGTTATTTTCCAGCACGTCGTGCCTTTATAAGTAAAATAGCTATTGGTTTGGCAGCTATTCCTTTTGCAGGTTTATTATACGGTATGTATAAGGGGAAATACGATTTTCGGGTTTTAAAATACACCCTTACTTTCGACGATTTACCAGATGCTTTCGATGGTTATAAAATCACACAAATAAGCGATATACATAGTGGTAGTTTCGATGACCGCGAAAAGATTGAATATGCTATAGATTTAATTAACGAACAGCAGTCCGATGTGTTATTGTTTACCGGCGATATGGTAAATAATGTATCTTCGGAAATGGATCCTTGGAAAGAAACGTTTGGGAGATTAAAAGCGAAAGACGGTAAGTTTTCGGTTTTAGGAAATCATGATTATGGAGATTACGTCGAGTGGGATTCTGAAGCAGAAAAGGAGCAGAACCTCGATGAATTAAAGGCGATTCAAAAAGAAATAGGATTTGATCTGATTTTAAATGATAATCGATTTCTTGAAAAAGGCGGTGATCGTATTGCACTGGTTGGTGTCGAGAACTGGGGGAGAGGCCATTTTAAAAAAGCCGGAGATTTAAAGCAGGCGGCTTCTAAAATTGATGCTAAGGATTTTAAAATACTTATGAGTCACGATCCATCCCATTGGGAGGATCAAGTTATAGACGATGATTACTTGTATCACTTAACATTAAGCGGACATACACATGGGATGCAATTCGGAATTGAAATTCCGGGTTGGATTAAATGGAGTCCAATTAAATGGCGTTATAAATATTGGGCAGGTATTTATAAAGAAAAAGGACAGTTTATTAATGTAAACCGTGGATTTGGCTTTTTAGGCTATCCAGGACGTGCAGGTATTTGGCCAGAAATAAGTGTTATAGAGCTTAAAAAAAGTCCTAAAAATGCGTAATGTTACATAATTGTTATTATTAAAATAGAATTGTGTATTTTTATATTACATAACTTGAGCGAAAACACTGTGTTTTTTGTTAATTTTAATTGTTTTCAGGAATTCTTGAACATTTTAAAATACGCTCTTAAAGACTAAAAGATGTCAAAATTTGGAGATTTAATAGATGTTAATATTCCGGTATTATTAAATTTCTTTACGGAATGGAATGAGCAATCTACAGCTATGCACCCTGTGTTGCGAGATGTGGCTGCTGCGCTTGGTGATAAAGCCAAAGTGATTAAAATTGATGTAGAAAAAAATAAGGAATTGGCAGAGGCCCTGCGTGTAAAAGGTTTACCTACTTTAATTGTATACAAAGCGGGTGAAATGAAATGGAGGCATAGTGGAGAGAAAGATGCAAATTCGCTTATCACTATTGTTCAAGAATATCTTTAAACCGAAAGTGATTTAAAATCGTAACCTTTTTTACTAAAATAGTCTAATACTTTTGGTAATGCATATTGCATGTTTTGCGATGCTTTTACACTATCGTGAAATACTATAATATGTCCGTCTTCTGCGTGCTTAATAACATTACTTAGGCAATCTTCTACCGAAAGGCTGTGTTCCCAGTCAAACGAAATTATACTCCACATAATAATGTGATAGCCTTGTTGCTTTAAAAGTTTGGCTTGGCTATTTTTAATTTTCCCATAAGGCGGTCTGAATAATTTTGAAGGAATTAAATCTGCTGCTTTTTCAACATTTTTTATATAGTCGTCTGTGTTTGTTTTCCATCCTTTTAAATGATTATAAGTGTGGTTTCCTATAGCATGACCTTCGGCTTCAGTTTCTATATGTACTTCAGGATATTTTCTAACGTTATCACCAATACAAAAAAAAGTTGCTTTTGCATTATAGGGTTTAAGTGTGTTTAAAACCCAAGGTGTGATTTCGGGATGCGGACCATCGTCGAATGTTAAATAGATTGTTTTTTTATCTAATAAAGGCATATCCCAAACGTAGTTTGGGAATATGCCTTTTATAATTTTTGGTGTTTTAATAGGTATTAATCCCATATTTATTCTACTGGTACAATAGCACTATCATTAGGTCGGATATCTAAATCTGTAGGTTGTATCGCTTCAGGTTCTGGAGTGCTTCCGCCGTAAAAGTGTTCGAATAACTTTAAATGGTTGTTAAACGTCTCCATTTCTGTTTTAGCAAACTCACTGTCATGTCTTAGTAAAACATCCACTAACGATTTGTAACGTTCAATATTGGTTACAATCTCTTCAGCGATTTCGTATTGCTTTTCTATTTTTAAAGTGCTGTAATACGCTAAGTATTCTTGGTATTTAGTAGCGACTTCTTTAAATAATTTTCTAGCTTTTTCGTCTGCACCAACTTCATAGTAACCGCTTACATAAGGTTCTAAAAGCGTGTAATAGCCGAAGTATTCAACAGGCATGTTTTCCATAGCAATATCTGCTACTTCTTCAGCCTTGTCTAATTTCTTATCGTTAATTAACTGCTCCATTAATCGCGCTAAGTTTCCGCGGTAAGAAATAGAATTTTTACGGGTTTCTGGGTCGTGGTAAATTTCAGAGCTTCCGCTGTTACCCCAATCCCAAGATTTCACTTTGTTGTACATTAAGTCTGCATCTACACGTCCCATATCAAACGGATTATTTCTATTAATTGGTGTTTTAATCGGTACCAATTTGTAGCACATGCCGTCTAATTGCAGGTAATCTTTCATCCATAAATAATCGTCGTCTCCAAAACTACCTCCAGTAAAGTAAATCGGACGCTTCCAATCGTTATTAGCTATTATATCTAACATTAACAATCGGTTTTTCAATAAAGCACTATTACTGATTTTTAAATTAATTTCATCTACAATTTTATCGGCATCTTTTAAAGCCACTATACCGTTATCTAATACTGTTTTTTTGTTTACAGAAACCGTAAGATTTTCTACTGGGAAATAATTAGAGTTTTGAAGTTGAGATGGGTAATAACTAGGATCCTCACCTTGCATTTCTAAAATGTATTTAAATTTTGTTTTCGGGTTATCGCTACCCACAAAATTTATAAAATCTTTAATGTTCATGGTGTCTTCAGAAACAATACGTTTCATAATATAATCACGTGTTCCGTAACGGTATTGTTCGTGAGTTAATTGAGAAGGAATAGGATCGCTCTGGTACGCTTTACGCTTCATTTGGTCGATATACCAGTCTGTTTGGAATAAACTCGTGTTTACAATACGCACATCTGTACGGTAGCCTTCAATTTCTTGAGCATACCAAAGCGCAAAGGTGTCGTTATCTCCAATGGTAAATAAAATAGCATTTTCTGCACAAGAATCTAAATACATTTTCGCCATAGAACGGGCGGTGTATTTGTCTGATCTGTCATGGTCGTCCCAGTTGTTAGCGGCCATAATTCCTGGAACAAGAACAAGGCAAGCCAATGTTATTGCAGGTGCTAGCATAGGTGATTTTACATATTTCTTTAAAGTTTCGTAAATGGCATATACACCGAAACCGATCCAAATGGCAAAGACATAGAATGATCCTACAACGGAATAATCCCGTTCTCGAGGTTCAAACGGCCTCACATTGGTATACACTTGTATGGCAACTCCGGTAAATAGGAAGAATACGAAAAGCACCCAAAACATTTGTTTGTCTTTATTGAATAAAAAGAATAGACCTAATAAACCTAAAATAAACGGTAAGAAATAATAGGTGTTTCTTGCTTTGTTGTTTTCTACATCGCTAGGTAAATTAGATTGTGGCATGCCTAAATGCCATTCGTCAATAAAATTAATACCACTTAACCAATTTCCATGATCATCGTATTTACCCTGAATATCGTCTTGTTTTCCAACATAATTCCACATAAAATATCTCCAGTACATATATCCCAATTGGTACTGAAACATATAGACGATATTACTCGCTAACGTTGGTTTTTCAATATCTAAATATTGTCCGAATTGTTTTAGAAAACTGTTATAGTCTTGATAACCTACGTTACCTAGAGCGACATCATTTTTAAAGTTTGCAACAGAAGTGCGCAGTTGGTTTTCCGTTTGGTATTCTGGTTTTATTTTAAAATCTAAATACCCCGTAAAGATCATGTAGTTTTCGGCATGTTCCGAACTCCACATTCTAGGAAGTATAGATGCGTGATTAGAATTGTAATTCTGTTTAGCACGTTCGTAATCGTTTACAATAACGTATTCACCTTTTGCTTCATCCTTTTCGTAGTTAGGCTTGTCGTCTATGTATGGGTTGTTTTTATCTAAACCAGCATACTGATCGGTAAATTGAGGTCCGTAAAACAAGTGCGTTTCAGGATATTGTTCTAAATTATAATATGCTAAAAGTTCACGAGCATCAGATGGATTGTTCTCATTCACAACAACATTGGCGTTGGCACGAATAGGAAGCATGATCCAAGACGAGAACCCAATAAAGATAAATAATAAACAAAGCGCTAAAGTGTTTAGGTGAATGTAGCCTTTTTGGCGCGTGTATTTTAAAGCAAAATAAAAGGCTGCTATAAGTAGTACAGCGGCAATTATAGTTCCAGAATTAAAAGGTAGCCCTAAAGAGTTAATGAAAAATATTTCCGAAGTACTAAAGAATTTCAGTGCGTTAGGTAGAAGTAATTTAAATATGAATAATAAAATCGCTACGGCTACAACATTTGCTATAATGAAGTTTTTAACTGTAATCGTTTTATAATTTTTAAAATAATATACAAGTGCGATACCAGGAATAGTTAATAATCCCATAAAGTGCACTCCAAAAGATAAACCAATAACGAAGGCAATTAAAACCAACCAACGGTTTCCTCTAGGTGTATTCATATCTTGTTCCCAGCGTAAACCTAACCAAAACATAGCAGCCATCATTAACGTTGCCATGGCATAAACTTCTGTTTCTACAGCATTAAACCAAAACGAATCGGTAAAGGTAAAGGCTAAACTTCCAACTAAACCACTACCAAGAATTGCAATTGCTTTAGATTTTGAAAGTGTTTCATGTTTAGAAATAATATTTTTTAAGAGTAAAGTAATGGTCCAGAACATGAATAAAATAGTGAAGGCACTAGCGACGGCACTCATTAAATTCAACATATAACCTACTTGCTCAGGTTCTAGAGCAAACATAGAGAAAAAGGCACCTAGCATTTGAAATAGTGGTGCTCCTGGAGGGTGTCCCACTTGAAGTTTGGCAGAAGTTAAAATATATTCTCCAGCATCCCAATAGCTAACGGTTGGCTCTACAGTTAGTCCGTAAGTAACTAAAGCGATGGCAAAGGCAACCCAGCCTAAGATGGTATTCCACTTTTTAAAGTTGAATTGTGTCATGAAATTCAGTATTTATTCGGTAGGCGAATTTAATAATAAATATGTAACAGTGAAGCGTTTTAAGTAAAGGTTAGTACTTAGATGAAAAAAAAATAAAAAAAAGTTTGCGTGTATTGTGAAATGTTCTATATTTGCACTCTCAAATTAATGATGGCCCATGGTGTAACTGGCAACACGTTGGTTTTTGGTACCAAAGAGTCTAGGTTCGAGCCCTAGTGGGCCAACAACAAACCCCAATCTTGAAAAAGGTTGGGGTTTTGTTATTTTATAGGTTTTCTTAACTATAGGTATTCGCCAGTGTTATTTGTGATTTTCTTGGATCAAGACGTATTTCTGGGGGGCCGTATAAATTATGCATATAATTTAGTTAATCTATAGAGAAAGAACTTGACATCTCTGACTCCTCTAAACTGCGCTCTAAATTCCTTTATTTTAGCATTAAAAGATTCCGCCGAAGCATTTGTACTTCTATTATTAAAGTAATTTAATATAGAGTCATAGTGGGTTTGTATTGATTTGGCAATCGTGTTAAAAGATTTAAATTCTGATTTTTCTACTTTATCATACCAATGCGCTAATTTTAATCTTGCTATACTTTTGCTAGTATTAGTTTGGAAAATAAAGCTTAGATCCTGAGCAAGATTGTATGCTTTTTCAATTGTTGGATACAGTTTAAATAGAATCTCAGCTCTTTCTATTTGATTTACCGTCCACTTAGCCTTTGATTTGAATAATAGATATCTACTTCTAGCTAATAATTGTCTGAGCGTATCTCCATTAGATAGAAGTTCAGGTTGATATACTTTTCCTTTATTTCGATCTTCTTCAATGGCTTTGTTTTCAGCTTCTATGATTTCCCATCTTAGTCTTATCCGCTCCTCTTGAACAGCTTCAGAAGCTAGTTTTTGAACATGAAACCTATCAGTAACGATGTCTGTTTTTGGAAAACATTTTTTTGCGATTAGGTTCATGTTTCCTGCCATATCTACAGTTACCTCTCTAACCATTTTTCGTCTTTCTATAGGGATCTGGTTAATCACATCGATGACATCCTGTGCTTTGGTGCCTTTTATAATAGCTACAATACTTCCTTTTTTACCATGAGCGTCTTTATTGGTTACAATGGTATAAAGTTCTCCATTAGAAAGTGAGGTCTCATCTAGGCTTAAATATTTACTTAGATTTTTACCGTAGAGTAACCAATTACTAGCGTGATCCTTTTGAGTCCAATCCTTAAAGTCACTAAGATGATTTTTATAGTGAAACTGAAGTGTTTTTCCTTTTAACTTATAATAATCACCAAAGCGTTTAGCGCTTACAGGGTGATTATCAAGAGAGTTTTTTTAAAAAAGAGGCAAACTCGTTAGTAATCCGAGTGCCCTTAGCAACCAAATTCCAATCTCTTTTTATGATTTTGCCAGTATCAACGAGTGTCCAACGTCTTCTTTTTATATGTAGAAGTACAGGTTTTCCTCGAAGTGGAAAATCTTCAATAGTGATCTCTGACAAAAAACCTTTTGATTGTGCTATTTCTGACTGATATTCTTGAGGAAGTATATTTTTCTCTTCCAAGTAGAAATGCGTTTTTTGTGATGTGCTCTTATCAGAAACAATATCAAAATATTCTAACAGGCCTTCTGGTAATAAATAACGGGCTAATTCTATATTCAAAATCTAAACACTTTTTATTCAAAGATAACATTCTCCCCAAGTTTTCCGTTTGACCCATTTTCTTTCCTTTTAAATACTATATAGTGCTTGTTTTTAGTGTGTTAAGATGGGTTTTTGTCTTGTTGCTCTTTAATGTTTATATGCTATCGCATTTAAGTGTTGTTCTATTTTTAAAATGCAAATTCATTTTTCTGTTCTCGACTCTGCTCGGACACCCTAGAAAAATATAGTGTTTTTACTGTTTAGATATGATCTAGAAGAGTGGTTCAAAGATTGAGAATAGAAATTTAAACGGTCTTCGAGCAGAGTCGAGAAGTGTACGTGGTAAACTAGAACTTAGTAATTAAAGGGATGTTGTTTATTATCAAATTAAAATGAGGTCAGTATATTCTTCTTAAATTCTGTTCTCGACTCCGCTCGAACGCCCTGGGAAATAAGTCGTTATTAAACGGTCTTCGAGCGGAGTCGAGAAGTGTATGTGATAAACGGGGGCCTGGAAATTAAAGGGATGTTGTTCATCTTCAAGTTAAAATGAGGTCAGGATATTTTTCTTAAATTCTGTTCTCGACTCTGCTCGAACGCCCTGGGAAATAAGTCGTTATTAAACGGTCTTCGAGCGGAGTCGAGAAGTGTATGTGATAAACGGGGGCTTGGAAATTAAAGGGATGTTGTTCATCTTCAAATTAAAATGAGGTCAGGATATTCTTCTTAAATTCTGTTCTCGATTCCGCTCGGACACGCTGGGAAATAAGTTTGTTTTTACCGTTTAGATATGATCTAGAAGAGCGGTTGAAAGATTGAGAATAGAAATTTAAACGGTCTTCGAGCGGAGTCGAGAAGTATACGTGATAAACTAGAACTTAGTAATTAAAGGATGTCGTTCATTATCAAATTAAAATGAGATAAGGATATTCTTCTTAAATTCTGTTCTCGACTCTGCTCGAACGCCCTGGGAAATAAGTCGTTATTAAACGGTCTTCGAGCGGAGTCGAGAAGTGTATGTGATAAACGGGGACTTGGAAATTAAAGGGATGTTGTTCATCTTCAAATTAAAAAGAGGTCAGGATATTCTTCTTAAATTCTGTTCTCGACTCCGCTCGGACACGCTGGGAAATAAGTCGTTATTAAACGGTCTTCGAGTCAAGTCGAGAATTCGCCATAACAATCTACAAATCACGAAATAATTTCTCTTGCTTTGACTGATAGAGTGATTTGAGATTGAGCTATTTTAGGAATAAAATAATATATTCGTAAGACTATTAATTAATCTAAATAATTTAAAATGAAAAAATTTTTACTTGTGTTAACGGTGCTATGCGCTTTTAATATGACTGCACAAGATGCAGAAATGGAAGCTTTTAAGGATTTGTATAATTCTGAAAAGAAAACAGTTATTGGTGAGTACTTGGAATTAGATGCGACGAAGGCTATGACTTTTAATGGTATTTATGATGAGTATACTTTGGAGCGTAAAGCTATTGCGAGTAGTCGCATGTCACTTTTAGAGAGATATGTTGATCAGCATGAAACGATGACCGACGAGCAAGCAGATGTTTTGGTTAAGGAAACATTTTCTGTAAGAGCAAAAAACGAAAAGCTTCAAAAAAAGTATTATAAAAAAATTAAAAAAGAGTTAGGTGCAAAAACAGCATCTCAATTTGTGCAGTTTGAGCGTTATGTGCAAACATCTATAGATGAGGTGTTGCAAGAAGCGTTGCCTTTAATAGGTGAGAAGTAAATTTAAAATCGACCAAATTTTAAAACCACCTTTTTAGGTGGTTTTTTTATGTGCAAATTTTCAAATGATTATAGATTGTGTTTTGTGAATCGGTAATAGGATTGTTTAATGGGGTGGAAATTAGAGTAAACAGTTTCTATTAAAACTTGTGTTTAATGTCAGTTTTTTACAACAATTCTAATTATTCAATCTGTTTTAGCGGTATTTTAAAGCGTTATTTTGCTTAGTTGTAATCATAAAAAAAGCGTCTAATTCACTAAGTGAAGTAGACGCTTTAAGAAAGAGTATGTGTGTTTTATATTTTAAAAGTAATAACAGGTCTAATGGCGTGGTTAACGATGTCTTGACTAACGCTTCCGTTAAAGAAGTGTGCAATACCTTGTCTTCCGGTAGTGCTTATGCCTATAACATCTGCTTTAATATCTTCCGAGAAATTTAGAATTCCTTTTTCAATCGTGTCGTCATTATAAATATTTACAGTGTAGTTGGTGTAGTCTGAAGTCTTAATAATATTAGCAATTCGTTTTTTTGCTTCAGAGGTTGAACAAAAGTTATTAGGTGTGTTTACAAGTAATAAGTGGATTTTTGAATTGAATTTTTCAGCAAAATCAACGGCTTGCTTGTAAGTGTGGACGCTGTTAAATTGAAAGTCTGATGCAAAAACAAGGTGGTCTGCTTTAAATTCTTGCTCATTTTCTTTGATAACCAGAACTGGTACTTTAGAGGTACGAACGACTTTTTCTGTGTTAGATCCAATAAATATTTCTTTAAATCCGGCAGCACCATGTGATCCCATAATTATTAAATCGATATCTAATTCTTCGGCAGTTTCGTTTATACCTGCAAAAGTAGAGTCTGTTTTAATAGAGTGGTGGACGGTAATGTTATCTAAAAAATCTTGAGATAATAGCTCGTTAAAGCGTTTAGCTGCAAGTTTTATAAAAAATAAAGCTTCAGGAACTTCACTGTTAGATGGGTGTGTTTTGTCTAATTCCGTATTAGGAAGATCTATCATATGGACGAAGAAAATTTCGGAACCAAATTTTGCAGCAATTTTTGCAGCTGTTTTTGTTGCAAACTCAGCTTCTTTCGAAAAATCTGTTGGGACTAATATGCGTTTCATGATTGTAATTTTTGTAGTTAAATAACTATATAAAAATACGGATAAAAATTGGTATTTGAAAGCTTGTAATTGTCAAAAAAAAAGTTGTATATTTGCCCCGTTGTAAGAAAAAAGAATATGCGAGGGGACAGAGTCCCCTCTTTTTATACTAAAAAATGTTTAGAACAACTGTTGAGAATTTATTAGAAAGCGCCTTACAAGAACGAAATGATTTGTTTTTGATTAGTTTAACTGTTTCTGGAGAGAATGCTGTAAAGGTTATTATCGATGGAGATGAAGGTGTGAGTGTTGAGGATTGTATGTTTATAAGCCGTGCAATTGAGAATGATATAGATAGGGAAGAACATGATTTTTCGCTAGAAGTTATGTCGGCAGGAGCAGCGTCTCCTCTATTACAGAGTAGGCAGTATGCTAAAAATATAGGGAGAACACTAGAGGTTAAAACCCAAACAGATACAATCGAAGCTGTTTTGGTAGATGCTAATGAAGACGAAATAGTTTTGGAATGGAAAGCTCGAGAGCCTAAACCCGTAGGGAAAGGTAAAGTTACGGTTCAGAAAAAAGCAAATATTTCTTATAGCGATATAGTAGAAGCGAAAGTTATGATTAAATTTTAATTCAAAAGAGTTATGGAAAATCTTGCGTTAATTGATTCTTTTTCAGAATTTAAGGACGATAAATTAATAGATCGTGTAACGTTAATGGCGATTTTAGAGGATGTTTTTAGAAATGCCTTGAAGAAAAAGTTTGGAGACGATGATAATTTTGATATTATTATAAACCCAGATAAAGGTGATTTAGAAATATGGAGAAACCGTATTGTAGTTGCCGATGGTGAAGTGGAAGAGCCTAATCAAGAGATTTCTTTAACAGCTGCTCGTAAAATTGAGCCTGATTTTGAAGTTGGTGAAGATGTTTCTGAAGAAGTGAAGTTAATAGATTTAGGTCGTCGTGCTATTTTAGCATTACGTCAGAATTTAATTTCTAAAATTCACGAACACGACAATACTAATATCTACAAGCAATTTAAAGATTTAATTGGAGATATTTATACTGCCGAAGTGCATCACATTCGTCACAAAGCAATTATTTTATTAGATGATGAAGGAAACGAAATCATCTTACCAAAAGAAAAACAAATTCCATCGGATTTTTTCCGAAAAGGAGATAATGTAAGAGGAATAATTGAAAACGTAGAATTAAAAGGAAGTAAGCCAGGCATTATCATGTCTCGTACATCACCTTTATTCTTAGAAAAGTTATTCGAACAAGAAATACCAGAAGTTTTTGATGGATTAATCTCTGTTAAAAAAGTAGTAAGAATTCCTGGGGAAAAAGCTAAAGTAGCTGTAGATTCTTACGATGATCGTATAGATCCAGTTGGTGCCTGTGTAGGTATGAAAGGATCTAGAATTCACGGGATTGTTCGTGAATTAGGTAACGAAAATATAGACGTTATCAATTATACAAATAACCTTCAATTGTACATCACTAGAGCGTTAAGTCCAGCGAAAGTGACATCGATTAAAATTGATGAAGAAAACAAACGTGCAGAAGTTATTTTAAAGCCTGAAGAAGTTAGTAAAGCCATTGGACGTGGTGGACACAATATTAGATTAGCTGGACAATTAACTGGTTATGAGATTGATGTGTTTAGAGAAGGTGCAGAAGAAGATGTTGAATTAACAGAATTCTCTGATGAAATTGATAAGTGGATTATTGATGAGTTAAGCAAAGCTGGGCTTGATACAGCAAAAAGTGTTCTTGAGCAAGATGTAGTAGATTTAGTGAAAAGAACCGATTTAGAAGAAGAAACAATTAACGAAGTTATTAGAATTCTTAGAGAAGAGTTTGAAGAATAACTTATATTTGGAGTATATTAAAGGCAATTTATGGCTGAAACAATAAGATTAAATAAAGTTTTACGTGAGTTAAACATCTCTATCGACCGTGCAGTAGATTTTTTGGAATCTAAAGGTATGGAAATCGATAAGCGTCCTACCACAAAAATTACTCAGGAAGTATATAACGTACTTTCTGGCGAATTTCAAACGGATGCTAATAAAAAGGTGGCCTCTCAAGAAGTAAGTGAAGCAAAGCTGAAAGAAAAAGAAGCCTTGCGTGAACAGCGTGAGCGTGAACTTGAAGCTAAACAAAAAGAAGAAGCTAAGAAGGAAGAAGCAAGGAAAGAGCAGGAAGTAGTAAAAGCCAAATCAACGCTCTCAGGTCCGAAGCAAGTAGGAAAGATCGACTTAGATCCAAAACCTAAACAAGTTTCTAAACCTGTAGAGAAAAAGGAAGAACCTGTTCAGCCAAAAGCTGAAGACGTTAAACCTGAAGTTGTTGCTCCTAAAGTAGAAGCTGTTAAAGCGGAAGTTAAGGACGTTAAGGTAGAAGAAAAACCTGTTGTTAAAGCTGAAGCTATTCCGGAGAAGAAGGAAGAAAAACCTGTTGTTAAACAAGAGGAAGCTAAAGTTCAAGACACACCAAAAGTGGAACATAAGCCAAAACCAGTTACTCCTCCTTCAAAACCTGCAAAATCTACTCCACCTCCAACTACTCCAAAACCTGTTCAAGAGGTTAAGAAAATAGAAACTCCAAAACCATCTGTGCCCGTTAAAAAAGAAGAGCCAAAAGCTGAAGAAGAAAAACCGGTAGATGAGCGTATAGAAACGAAGTATACTAAACTTTCGGGACCGAAAATCGCAGGAGAGAAGATAGATTTATCTCAGTTTAATAAGCCTAAAAAGAAACCAGTTGTTAAACCTGGCGATAATGCAGCTGCAAATAAGAGAAAACGTCGTCGTATTAGTAAACCTGGAGATAACAAGTCTACTCCTGCTAAACCAGGAGGAACTGCTGGAGGACCAGGAAGACAAGTTAGACCAAGTACTTATAAAGGTAAAAGACCAGGTGGACCAGGTCAAGCTAGACGTCCGATTGTAAAAGAGGAGCCTAGTGAAGCAGATGTTCAAAAGCAAGTTAGAGAAACCTTAGAAAAACTTCAAGGTAAATCTAGTAAAGGTAAAGGTGCTAAATATCGTAGAGATAAAAGGGATCACCATAGAGAACAAAGTCAGAAAGATCTAGATCAGCAAGAAGTAGAAAGCAAAATCTTAAAAGTAACAGAATTTGTTACGGCTAGTGAAGTTGCAACTATGATGGATGTTCAAGTAACACAAATTATCTCGGCTTGTATGTCGTTAGGTATGATGGTTACGATGAACCAGCGTTTAGATGCAGAAACACTTTCTATTGTTGCAGACGAATTTGGTTACCAAGTAGAGTTTGTAACTTCAGATCTTGAAGATAATATAGAAATAGTTGAAGATAAACCAGAAGATTTAATAGAACGTGCGCCGATTGTTACGGTAATGGGTCACGTAGATCACGGTAAAACTTCATTATTAGATTATATCCGTAAGGAAAATGTAATCGCAGGAGAATCAGGAGGAATTACACAGCATATTGGTGCTTATGGGGTTCAATTAGAAGGCGGACAAAAAATCGCATTCTTAGATACACCAGGTCACGAGGCCTTTACAGCGATGCGTGCTCGTGGTGCTCAAGTTACCGATTTAGCTATTATTGTAGTTGCTGCCGATGATGATATTATGCCGCAAACAAAAGAGGCTATTGCGCATGCTCAAGCAGCAAATGTGCCAATTATCTTTGCGATTAATAAAATTGATAGACCTGCAGCGAATCCAGAACGTATTAAAGAACGTCTGGCACAAATGAACTTATTAGTAGAAGATTGGGGTGGTAAAATACAATCTCATGATATCTCTGCAAAAGTAGGAACAGGAGTAAAAGAATTATTAGAAAAGGTATTACTTGAAGCTGAATTATTAGAGCTTAAAGCAAATCCAAATAAATTTGCTTCAGGAACAGTTGTTGAAGCTTTCTTAGACAAAGGTCGTGGTTATATATCTACGATTTTAGTTCAAGCTGGAACATTAAAAATTGGTGATTACGTATTAGCTGGTAAAAACAGTGGTAAGATAAAAGCCATGCATGATGAACGTGGTAACGAAGTGAAACAAGCTGGACCAAGTACACCTGTATCGATTCTAGGTTTAGATGGTGCGCCACAAGCCGGTGATAAATTCAATGTATTTGAAGACGAACGTGAAGCAAAACGTATTGCAACCAAGCGTACTCAATTACAACGTGAGCAATCTGTACGTACACAACGTCATATTACTCTAGATGAAATTGGTCGTCGTATTGCTTTAGGTGACTTCCAAGAATTAAATATTATTCTTAAAGGGGATGTTGATGGTTCTGTTGAAGCATTAACAGATTCATTCCAGAAATTATCTACTGAAGAGATTCAAGTCAATATTATTCATAAAGGTGTTGGTGCCATTACAGAAAGTGATGTGTTATTAGCTTCTGCATCAGATGCGATTATTATCGGATTTAATGTAAGACCAATGGGTAATGCTAGAACAATGGCAGATAAGGAAGAAATAGACATCCGTACTTACTCAATTATCTACGATGCCATTAACGATCTTAAAGATGCAATGGAAGGTATGTTATCTCCAGAGCTTAAAGAAGAGATTACAGGTACTGCAGAAATTAGAGAAATCTTTAAAGTATCTAAAATTGGTAGTATTGCAGGTTGTATGGTAACTAGCGGTAAAATTGTTAGAACAAACGGTATTCGTTTAATTAGAGACGGTGTTGTAGTTTATACAGGTGAATTAACCTCTTTAAAACGTTTTAAAGACGATGCTAAGGAAGTTGCTAAAGGATATGATTGTGGTATGCAAATTAAGAACTACAATGACATTAAGGAAGGCGATGTAATTGAATCGTTCCATGAAGTAGAAATTAAAAAGAAACTTAAATAAGTTTTATATATAGTAATAAAAAAGGCGACCATTTGGTCGCCTTTTTTTATGCCTTTTAAAATGTGTAATGTGAGTCTTTCAATTGGTGCCTACCCAAGATTAATATGTTTAAAACAATGACATATGTCATTGTTTTGAATACGGCCCATTTTCGACCATTATTTGGTTAGAATGACTCTCAATATTAATGCTAATTTTTTGCCTTCGGTTTAAAGATAAATCCGTTTGGATACTTTTGTTTTATCTCTTTTAATGCGCGATCTGCCTCTAATCGGGTACGGTAACTTCCAATCCATATCTTGTAGTTAGGTGTCTCGTAAACTAAAGTGCTTTCCCATTGGTCAAACGCATTTTTATAGGCGCTTAAAGTGCCTTCTGCATCGGCGCGGTTTCCAGAGTATATCTGGATTTTATAGCGATCTGTAGCGTTTTCGTCTTTATTCATTTCCTTTTTAATATCCAGTAGCTTTGTTATTTTTTCATCTTGATTAATGACTATACTACTTTCTTGTGAAAAGGTTTTCGTAGATAATGCAAACACGGATAACCCGGTTAGTGTAATAAGCTTTATATTCAATAATTTCATTTTCAAGTTATTTGCTGCAAATGTAAATGTTATTCGTATAAAGATATAATTATTTTTTATTTAGAATTTTTCTAAATTACATTTAACGGATCTATAACGTTTTTACAATCCACTTTAAATGTTATTTTTGTTCCAAATTTTATAACTGATTTTTATCTGCTTTAGATTACTAAGTCATTCAAAAGTTAAGAAGTTAATTCAACAAATAATATGAAACAGGTGATTCACCGTAAATTAAGCAAAAACATCTTCCGTTTAGCTATAGTTTTTTTACTTGCGTTTACAACCTCTCTTTCGGCTCAAGGCGACCCGGCAAAAGGAAAAGCATTGTTTAACTCTAATTGTGCTGCTTGTCACCAGTTAGATAAAAAAATGACAGGACCTGCGTTGCGTGATATTGAAACACGTTTAAGTGAGGAAGCAGGAGTTGATAAAGAATGGATACATTCTTGGATACGCAACAGTTCTGGACTTATTAAGTCTGGAGACGATTATGCCAATAAAATATTTAATGAGTATAATGGTGTTCCAATGACAGCATTCCCTCAGTTATCTGACGACGACTTAGATAATATTTTAGCATATACTGCAGAAAAGAAAGCAGCTCCGGCTCCGGCAGCAGCTGGCGAAGTGGGGATGTCGAAAGCAAGTGGTGAAGGTGATGGTATTTCTAATAAGATTATATTAGGAGCATTAGTGCTTTTATTTGGTTTGTTAGCAATGGCTTTAGTCTTAGTAAGACAAACTTTAAACCGTTTTGCAGAAGCTAAAGGAGTGGAGGTTAAAAAATCTTCTCGCTTACCAATTTGGAAAGCATTTGTTCAAAATCAATTTTTGGTTTTAGTTACAGTTGTTGTTTTGCTTTTAATGGGAGGTTATTATGTTTATGGCTATCTGATGCAAGTAGGAGTAGATCAAGGTTACGAACCAGTGCAGCCTATTCATTACTCTCACAAAATTCACGCTGGTGATAATGGTATCGATTGTAAATACTGTCACTCTTCAGCTAGAGTAAGTAAAACATCTGGAATCCCATCTTTAAATGTATGTATGAACTGTCATAAATCAATTTATGAAGTTGCAGAAAGTACAGCAACACCAGAATACAGTAAAGAGTTTTACGATGGTGAGATTCAGAAATTATACAAAGCTGTTGGTTGGGATGATACCGAGCAAAAATATACAGGAGAGACGCAACCAGTTAAATGGGTGAGAATTCATAATTTACCGGATTTCGTTTACTTTAATCACTCACAACACGTTACTGTTGCAGGTGTAGATTGTCAGACGTGTCATGGTCCTGTTCAAGAAATGGAAGTTATGTATCAACATGCTCCATTAACAATGGGATGGTGTATTAACTGTCACAGAGAAACAAATGTAAAAGTTAAAGACAACGATTACTATACAAAAATCCACGAAGAATTATCTAAAAAGTACGGTGTTGAGGAGCTTACAGCTGCGCAAATGGGTGCTTTAGAATGTGGTAAGTGTCATTATTAATTTATTTAAGAAGTAATTCAATTATACAATATGTCATCAAACAAGAAATACTGGAAAAGTGTTGAAGAGCTAAACGAAAACAGCTCTATTGTTGAGGCGCTAAAACAAAACGAATTTGTTGAAGAAATTCCTACGGACGAGTTTTTAGGTGATAAAGCAACGCTTGAATCATCTTCTACTACACGAAGAGATTTCTTAAAATATGTTGGTTTTAGTACAGCGGCCGCATCGCTTGCAGCTTGTGAAGGGCCAGTTATTAAATCGATTCCCTATGTAGTTCAGCCAGAACAAATTATTCCTGGTGTTGCTAATTATTATGCAACAACTATAGCAGATGGTTTTGATTTTGCTAGTGTTTTAGTAAAAACACGTGAAGGACGTCCTATTAAAATTGAGAATAATTCATTAGCTAAAACTAATGGAAGTGCTAACGCAAGAGTTAATGCTTCGGTATTAGGTTTGTATGATAGTTTAAGAGTTCAAGGTCCAACAAAAGCAGGAAATCCTGTGTCTTGGAGTGATTTTAATGCTGAAGTAGCTTCTAAATTATCTAATCTTAGTAGTGCAGGAAAGGAAATCGTTTTGTTAACTCAAACATTTTCTAGTCCATCTACCGAAAGATTAATCAATACTTTTAAAGAAAAATACGGTAAAGTTCGTCACGTAGTGTATGATGCCATTTCGGAATCTGCAGCTTTAGACGCTTACCAAGCAAAATATGGCCGTCGTGCTTTAGCTGGATATAATTTTGCTCATGCAGAAACTATTGTTTCTTTTGGAGCAGATTTTATTGGTGATTGGCAAGGTGGAGGTTTTGACGCTGGTTATTCTGTAGGACGTATTCCTCAGGAAGGTAAAATGTCTAAGCATGTACAGTTTGAGGCTAATATGTCTTTAGCTGGTGCAAATGCAGATAAACGTGTGCCTTCAACTCCAAGTCAACAAAAAATAGCTTTAGCTAAGTTATATAGCTATGTTGTTGGAACTTCGGTTTCAGGAACACTTCCTGAACATATTGATGCCGCAGTAAAAAATGCAGCCTCTCTACTTAAAAAATCAGGTAGAGCAGGAGTTGTTATTACTGGTCTTCAAGATGTAAACGCGCAAGCTTTAGTTTTGGAAATTAATGCAGCTTTAAATAGTAGAGCGTTTAACCCAAGAGTTCCTATCTTAACGAGACAAGGTAACGACAAGGATGTTGCGCAATTAGTGGCAGACATGAAAGCTGGTCGTGTTGGTGGTATTATTATGAGTGGAGTGAATCCATTATATAGCTTACCAAACGCAGCAGATTTTGCCGAAGGATTAAAGAAAACTGAATTAGCTGTTACCTTCTCGATGAAATCGGATGAAACGGCTTCTCAAACAGAATATATTGCTGCAGCTCCTCATTATCTAGAATCATGGGGTGATGTAGAATTAAAACGTGGACACTATGCGTTAACACAACCTACTATTCGTCCTTTATTCGATACAAAACAATTTCAAGATGCTTTATTAACTTGGACAGATAATTCATTGTCTTTCCATGATTATATTAAAGAAACGTGGAATGCTAGTGTCTTAGGTGGAGCGTCTTTTAATCAGGCTATTCATGATGGTTCGTTTATAGCAGGTGGTCTTGGAGCATTAGTAAATGGTGGTTCTAATGAAGCAATTCAGGAAACTACGACTGTTTTAAAAGATAAGAAAGAAAGAACTTGGGCTGGTGGTGTTATTCATGACGCAGCAGTTGGAATTGGTTTAGTAGATGAAGATCAAGATGAGTATACAACATCTACGACTACGAGGAATTCACCAAATAGTAATCCTATTTTAGGAGGTGAAGGTTTTGTTATCAATGAAATTTCTGGATCAGCAGCAGCTTCAGCATTAGTTGGCTCTGCAAAATCTGAAGGTTTAGAATTGGTTTTA
Source organism: Formosa undariae (assembly GCF_042427615.1). NCBI lineage: Bacteria > Pseudomonadati > Bacteroidota > Flavobacteriia > Flavobacteriales > Flavobacteriaceae > Formosa > Formosa undariae. The sequence continues at coordinate 190,872 of NZ_JBHMEZ010000011.1, forward strand.
TATTCTAAAGTTGGAATGGGAGACGGTCAACAAGCCAACAACCCATGGTTACAAGAATTTCCAGATCCGATTACAAGAACATCTTGGGACAATTACTTAACGGTTTCTAAAGCAGATGCAGATGCATTAGGTTTTACAAATCATAATGTTGCCAATGGCGGTCTAAACGGTAGTTATGCTAGTGTTACTGTAAATGGCTCTACTTTAGAAAAAGTACCTGTACTTATTCAACCTGGTCAAGCTAAAGGTTCTGTAGGTTTATCATTTGGTTATGGTCGATCTGCTGGATTAAAAGAAGAAATGCAAACTGGTGTAAATGCTTTCCGTTTATATCAAAATTTTAATACCATTCAAAATGTTAGTGTAAGTGTTGTAGGTGGAGAACATGAGTTCGCTTGTGTACAGTTACAAAATACATTAATGGGACGTGGAGATATTATTAAGGAAACGACTTTAGAAATCTTTAATACTAAAGATAAGCAAGAGTGGAATCCTATGCCAATGGTTTCTCTAAACCACGTTGAAACTCCGGTTACTTCTCCTGATGTTGATTTATGGGGTGAATTTGATCGTTCTATTGGACATCACTTTAACCTATCTATCGACTTAAATTCGTGTACTGGATGTGGAGCATGTGTTATTGCATGTCATGCAGAAAATAACGTGCCTGTTGTAGGTAAGAGTGAAATTCGTCGTAGCCGTGATATGCACTGGTTACGTATAGATAGATATTATTCTTCAGACGAATCGTTTGAAGGTGATAACGAGAAAAAAGAAGGGTTCTCTGGTTTATTTGGTGAGAAAGGATCTTTAGGAGGATTTGGAGAGTTAGAACATCCTTCAGACAATCCGCAAGTGGCTTTCCAACCTGTAATGTGTCAGCACTGTAATCACGCCCCTTGTGAAACTGTTTGTCCTGTAGCGGCAACATCACATGGTCGTCAAGGTCAGAATCATATGGCATATAACCGTTGTGTGGGTACACGTTACTGTGCTAACAACTGTCCTTATAAAGTACGTCGTTTTAACTGGTTCTTATACAGTGGTAATGATGAGTTTGATTATCATATGAATGATGATTTAGGACGTATGGTATTAAACCCTGACGTTGTAGTACGTTCTCGTGGTGTTATGGAAAAATGTTCTATGTGTATTCAAATGACACAGAAAACAATTCTTGACGCTAAACGTGATGGACGTGTAATTAAGGATGGAGAATTCCAAACAGCTTGTTCTGCTGCATGTAGCAGTGGTGCAATGATATTTGGGGATGTTAACGACAAAGAAAGTAAGGTAGCACACCTTAAAGAAGATAATCGTATGTATCACTTGTTAGAGCATATTGGGACAAAACCTAATGTGATTTACCAGACAAAAGTGAGAAATACAACAGAAGCATAATTAACGAATTAAGAAATAATTAGATAAGGATATGGCGTCTCATTACGAAGCACCTATAAGAAGACCCTTAGTTACAGGAGAAAAGTCTTACCACGATGTAACTGTCGATGTAGCAAGACCTGTAGAAGGAAAAGCAAATAAATTATGGTGGATAGTTTTTTCTATTTCCTTAGCTGCTTTCCTTTGGGGAATAGGATGTATTATATACACAGTATCAACTGGTATTGGAACTTGGGGTTTAAATAAAACCGTAGGTTGGGCCTGGGATATTACTAACTTCGTTTGGTGGGTTGGTATTGGTCACGCAGGAACATTAATTTCTGCAGTACTTTTATTATTCCGTCAAAAATGGAGAATGGCAATTAACCGTTCTGCGGAAGCGATGACCATTTTCGCTGTTTTCCAGGCGGGTTTATTCCCAATTATTCACATGGGACGTCCTTGGTTAGCATATTGGGTACTACCTATTCCAAACCAATTTGGATCGTTATGGGTAAACTTTAACTCACCTTTACTTTGGGATGTATTTGCGATTTCAACGTATTTATCTGTATCATTAGTATTCTGGTGGACAGGTTTATTACCAGATTTCGCTATGTTAAGAGACCGTGCTGTGAAGCCTTTCCAAAAGAAAATTTATTCTTTACTAAGTTTCGGTTGGTCGGGTAGAGCTAAAGATTGGCAACGTTTCGAAGAAGTATCTTTGGTTCTTGCAGGTTTAGCAACACCACTTGTACTTTCTGTACATACTATTGTATCTTTTGACTTCGCAACTTCTGTTATTCCAGGATGGCATACTACCATTTTCCCTCCTTACTTCGTTGCAGGAGCTGTATTCTCAGGATTTGCAATGGTAAACACACTTCTTATTATTATGAGAAAAGTGTGTAACTTAGAAGACTATATTACTGTACAACATATCGAATTAATGAACATTGTAATCATGATTACAGGTTCTATAGTTGGTGTGGCATATATTACGGAGTTATTTATGGCTTGGTACTCTGGTGTAGAATACGAACAATACGCCTTCTTAAACAGAGCAACTGGACCTTACTGGTGGGCTTACTGGTGTATGATGAGTTTTAACGTTTTCTCTCCACAATTTATGTGGTTCAAGAAATTAAGAACAAGTATTATGTTCTCTTTCTTTATTTCGATAGTTGTAAACGTCGGGATGTGGTTCGAACGTTTTGTAATTATTGTAACGTCGCTACACAGAGATTACTTACCATCTTCATGGACAATGTTCTCTCCTACATTTGTAGATATAGGAATATTTATTGGAACAATAGGATTCTTCTTTGTACTTTTCTTATTGTACTCTAGAACATTCCCTGTAATTGCACAGGCAGAAGTTAAGACTATATTAAAGTCTTCTGGAGAACGTTATAAAAATATTAGAGAGCGCGGAGATAGTTTAGTCGGTACTGGTGCAGATGCTAGAACCTCTGGAACTTCAGTTAATAATTCAAAAAACTAAAAGTAGCATATGGAATCTACAAAAGTTATTCACGCTATTTATACAGACGACGATATTTTAATGGCTGCCGTTAAAGATGTACGTTTGGCAAAACACCATATCGAAGAAGTATATACACCATTTCCGGTTCACGGACTAGATAAAGCAATGGGATTAGCGCCAACACGTTTGGCTATCACAGCTTTTATTTACGGATGTATTGGTTTAATTTTCGCAACAGTTATGATGAATTTCATTATGATTGAAGACTGGCCACAAGATATTGGTGGAAAACCAAGTTTTAGTTATTTAGAAAACATGCCGGCATTTGTGCCTATCATGTTCGAACTTACAATATTTTTTGCAGCGCATTTAATGGTTATTACATTTTACTTACGTAGTAAAATATGGCCATTTAAAGATGCAGAAAATCCAGACCCAAGAACTACTGATGATCATTTTTTAATGGAAATTTCTGTAGCTAATAACAATGAGGAAGAAATTGCTGAATTGTTAAAAAGTACAGGTGCAGTAGAAATTAATTTAGTAGATAAAGCACATTAATACAGACCAATGAAAAGCTTAATAAAAATATTTGCAATAGCCGTAGTTTTAATATCTGTCGTTTCATGTCAAGAAAATGGTAGACCTAACTATCAGTTTATGCCTAACATGTACGAGTCTGTTGGATACGAAACTTATAGTGAATCTACTGCGTTTAGAAATGGAGTAGAAGCACAATTACCTGCAGAAGGTTCGGTTGCAAGAGGACATATCCCATTTGAGATCGCTAACGATTTGGATGGTTATAATTTGGCAAAAGAAACTCTAATGAGTCCTTTAGATTCAACTCAAATTGATACTAAAAGAGGAAAAGAATTATACGATATCTATTGTGGAATTTGCCATGGTATGAAAGGTGATGGACAAGGTACTCTTGTAAAAAGAGAAAAAATTCTTGGAGTTCCTAAATACGATGACGCTGGACGTAATATTACCGTTGGTAGTGTATATCACACTATTTATTATGGAAAAAATGCTATGGGATCTTATAACAATCAATTGTTAGAAGAAGAACGTTGGCAAGTAGCTGCTTATGTTATGGAATTAAAAGCAGATTTAGAAAAGTAAGTCGATTAGATAAAGATTATATATAGATATGTACACACTTTCAAATAAATTAAGAACATTTTCTTTCGCTCTAATAATCTTAGGATTTATAGGGGTAGTATATGGTTTTATGTCTTCTCATAAATCTTTAGACGAAGTAAAAACTATGTTAGCCGATGAGGCTGCACATCATGGTGGCGGACACGCAGTAGACGAATCTACTCATGTGGTCGATGCACATGATATGCACGCAGAAGCAGATGCCCATCATGGTGATGCGCACGCAGAACATGTTCAACATCAAATAGCAAATAGACCGTGGTCTGCATTATATGTGGCTGCTTTCTTTTTTATGATGATTGCATTAGGTGCATTAGCATTCTATGCTTTACAATACGCATCTCAAGCAGGATGGTCTCCAGTACTCTTTAGAGTTATGGAAGGAATCACTGCCTACTTGTTGCCAGGGTCTTTAATTGTACTTTTAATAGCAGTTGCCTCTGGTACAATAGGTCATTATAATCTTTTTGTTTGGATGGACCCAGAAGTTTTGGCTCACGATAAATTACTTCAAGGAAAAGCCGATTGGTTAAATATTGGATGGTTTGCTGTAAGAGGTTTAATTTTTATTGCAGGTTGGTCTTTATACAGACACTTCTCTCGTAAATTTTCTATCGCTCAAGATGATGCAGATGATAACAGATTCTTCAAAAAGAACTTCCGTATTTCTGCAGGATTTTTAGTATTCTTTATTTATTCAGAATCTATTATGTCTTGGGATTGGATTATGAGTGTAGATCCACACTGGTTCTCAACATTATTCGGTTGGTACGTATTCGCTAGTATGTTTGTTAGTGGAATTACAGTAATCGCATTAGTTACAATCTACTTAAAATCTAGAGGTTTATTGCCATTAGTTAATGATAGTCATATTCATGATTTAGCTAAATTTATGTTCGGTATTAGTGTATTTTGGACATACTTATGGTTCTCTCAATTCATGCTTATTTGGTATTCAAACATTCCAGAAGAAGTAACGTATTTTGTAACACGTATCGAAGATTATAATTTACCGTTCTTCGGAATGGTAGCTCTAAACTTCCTTTTCCCATTATTAGTTTTAATGAATAGTGATTACAAACGTGTAAATTGGTTTGTAGTAATGGCTGGTGTTGTTATTTTATTCGGACATTACTTAGATATTTTCAACATGATTATGCCTGCAACCGTAGGAGATAGATGGTTTATTGGAATACCTGAAATAAGTTCAATATTATTATTTGCTGGATTGTTTATATTTATCGTATTTACAGCCTTAACTAAAGCACCATTACTTGCAAAACGTAATCCTTTAGTTAAAGAGAGTGAACAATTTCATTATTAAGCATCGCGCAAGTAACAGTAACATATAAAGAACAACAAGAACGAATATGACTGCTTTATTTATAATTTTAGTTTTAGTATTTATAACAATTGCCATTTGGCAAATGATTAAAATTTTTGATCTGGCTCAAGTAGGGCTAGAACAAAATGACCAAATTGCTACAGATAAGGATAATACCTTGAATGCCTATCTTATGATAGCATTCTTAGCTTTCATTTATATCATTACAATCGTTTGTGTGGTTAAATGGGGAGACTTGCCTCTATTATCTAATTCAGCTTCAGAACATGGACCTGAAATCGATAACCTAATGATGATCTCGTTAGTGCTTATTTTTGTAGTACAAACTATCACGCAATTCTTACTTCACTATTTTGCTTTTAAATATAAAGGTGAAAAAGGGCGTAAGGCATTATTCTTTGCAGATAACAATACTTTGGAAGCGATTTGGACTATTATTCCAGTAATCACTTTAGCAGGTTTAATAATCTACGGATTATTTACGTGGACAAGTATTATGAATGTTAGTGAAGATGATGATCCCATAGTTATCGAGTTGTATGCACAACAATTTAACTGGAAAGCGAGATACGGTGGAAACGATAATACATTAGGTAAAGCCAATGTAAGATTAATTGATATCGATAAAGCAAATATCTTAGGTTTAGATGAATCTGATCCTAATGCTCAAGACGATATTATTACTTCAGAATTATACTTACCTGTAGGGAAACCTATTTTGTTTAAAATGCGTTCTCAAGATGTTTTACACTCAGCTTATATGCCTCACTTTAGAGCGCAAATGAACTGTGTACCAGGAATGGTAACTCAATTTGGATTTACACCTTCTGTAACAACTGCAGAAATGCGTCAGAATCCAGATATCGTTGAGAAAGTAAAGAACATTAACGACATTAGAATTGAAAATAGTAAAGAATTAGTTGCTAATGGTGAAGAATCTTTAGATGCTTATGAGTTTGACTATTTATTACTTTGTAATAAGATTTGCGGAAAGTCTCACTATAATATGCAAATGAAAATTATTGTCGTGACTCAAGAGGAATATGATGCTTGGCTTAAAGAGCAAAAGATTTTCAAAAATTCATTAGTTCAAAATTAATTCAATCCAAAAGATTTAAAAAACCTAAAATAGATTATGTCAGCACACGCAGATACTCACGTTCACGAAGACGACCACGGACATCATCATAAACAAACGTTTATCACAAAATATATATTTAGTACAGATCATAAAATGATCTCTAAACAATTTTTGATAACTGGAGTTTTTATGGGAATAATAGGGATTCTTATGTCTATTATGTTTCGTATGCAAATCGCATGGCCAGGAGAACCTAATGTTTTATTTGAAATGTTATTAGGTAAATGGGCCCCAGATGGTGTTATGGATGCCGATATATATTTGGCATTAGTAACTATTCATGGTACTATAATGGTATTCTTTGTATTAACAGCTGGATTAAGTGGTACGTTTAGTAACTTATTAATTCCATTGCAAATTGGAGCACGAGATATGGCTTCAGGGTTTTTAAACATGGTTTCATACTGGTTATTCTTTATATCTAGTATCATTATGTTATCGTCTTTATTTGTTGAAGCTGGACCAGCTGCTGCAGGTTGGACAATATACCCACCGTTATCTGCTCTTCCTATGGCATCTAGTGGTTCTGGAATGGGAATGACACTTTGGTTAATCTCTATGGCTTTATTTATTGCATCATCTCTTATTGGTTCATTAAATTATATCGTTACGGTTATTAACATGCGTACTAAAGGTATGTCTATGACTAGATTACCATTAACAATTTGGGCCTTATTTGTAACTGCTATTATTGGTGTGGTTTCTTTCCCAGTTTTATTATCTGCCGCTTTATTATTAATAATGGATAGAAGTTTTGGAACATCATTCTTCTTATCAGATATTTTTATTCAAGGAGAAGTTTTACATTACCAAGGAGGATCGCCTGTATTATTCGAACACTTATTCTGGTTCTTAGGTCACCCTGAGGTATATATTGTGATTTTACCTGCAATGGGACTTGTTTCAGAAATTATGGCTGCCAATTCACGTAAACCTATTTTTGGTTACCGTGCCATGATTGCTTCAATCTTAGCTATTGCTTTTCTTTCAACAATCGTTTGGGGTCACCATATGTTTGTCTCTGGAATGAATCCATTTTTAGGTTCTGTATTTACATTTACTACTTTATTAATTGCTATTCCTTCAGCTGTAAAAGCCTTTAACTGGATTACAACGATTTGGAAAGGTAATATACAAATGAATACAGCCATGTTATTTTCTATCGGTTTCGTTTCTACTTTCATTACAGGAGGTTTAACAGGAATTATTTTGGGAGATAGTGCTTTAGATATAAACGTTCACGATACGTATTTCGTTATTGCTCACTTTCACTTAGTAATGGGTATATCTGCGCTTTACGGAATGTTTGCAGGGATTTACCATTGGTATCCAAAAATGTTTGGTCGTATGATGAATAAGAACTTAGGTTATGTTCATTTCTGGATCACTGCAGTTTGTGCTTATGGAGTATTTTTTCCAATGCACTTTATTGGAATGGCAGGTTTACCAAGACGTTACTATACAAACTCTGCTTTCCCATTATTCGATGATTTAGCCGATGTAAATAAAGTAATTACAATCTTTGCTATTGTTGGCGCAATATTCCAAATCGTATTCTTGTATAATTTCTTTGCAAGTATCTTTATTGGTAAGAAAGCAACACAAAACCCATGGAGATCTACTACTTTAGAGTGGACAACACCTGTAGAACACATTCACGGAAACTGGCCAGGAGAAATTCCAACAGTATACCGTTGGGCTTACGATTATAGTAAACCTGGACATGATGTAGATTTCGTTCCTCAGAATATTCCATTAAAAGAAGGAGAAGAAGAATTACAGCACTAAGCGTAATTCACCAACATATAAAAAAAGCCTTTTCATTTCGTTTGAAAAGGCTTTTTCTGTATATTTTAGATTCGTAATTAAAGTATGAAGAAATTTTTATCTATAGTAGGTGTTCTCTTAATTATTGGTGTTTATGTATACGAACAATACCTTAAAACTACCGACACAAATACCGTTGAATCACCTTACTCACAAGAAGAAAATCTTAGTCGCAAGAAAGATAATGCCTATTACCTGCCTTCGTCTACTACAGGTGCTGTTGTGTACCATAACGACTATGCTTTGTCCTATAGTGAACAGCATGAGCAGGCCGAATGGGTGGCCTATTTGCTAAAGAAGTCTGATATTGTTTATACCAAAAGAAAGCGGCCTTATTTTAATGAGGATAAATCGGTAAAAACGAAGTCTGCGGATTGGAGAAGTTATAAAAACTCAGGATACGATAAAGGACATTTGTGTCCAGCGGCAGATAGAAGGAAAACGGTCGTTTCATATAATGAAACTTTTTTAACCAGTAATATTTCCCCACAAAACCATGATTTTAATGCTGGAATTTGGAACGAGTTAGAACAAACTGTGCGTACTTGGGCGAAGTCTTATAACGATGTTTATGTGGTTACCGGTGGTGTTTTAAAAGGGAATCTGAAAACCATAGGAAAAGATCGTGTTTCTGTACCTAATTACTTTTATAAGATTATCTTTAAAGACCAGGGAGATTCATCTAAAATGATTGGATTTATTATTCCGAATAAACCAAATGAAGATAAGAAGTTACAAAGCTATGTTGTATCTATAGATAAAATTGAAGCAGAAACGGGTATCGATTTCTTTTCTAAATTAGATGATGCTTTAGAGGCAAGTCTGGAATCTTCTATAAATACTAACGGTTGGCGATTTAGATAAATGAGTTAATATTTCCAATCGACTCAATTAATGATTTACTTTGCTTTTTTATAAACTATGAACGAAAACTTGAATCCAGAAAAAGAACATTTCTCATCGGAAGAGATGGATGTTGAAAAAGCGTTAAGACCCTTATCGTTTGATGATTTTGCTGGTCAAGATCAGGTATTAGAAAATCTAAGTATTTTTGTTGAAGCGGCAAATCGTCGTGGAGATGCATTAGATCACACCTTGTTTCATGGCCCTCCTGGACTTGGTAAGACCACTTTAGCGCATATCTTGGCAAATGAGTTAGGCGTTGGTATTAAAGTAACATCAGGTCCTGTTTTAGACAAACCAGGCGATTTGGCTGGTTTGTTAACTAATCTGGATGAGCGTGATGTGTTGTTTATTGACGAAATCCATAGGTTAAGTCCTATCGTAGAGGAGTATTTGTACTCTGCAATGGAAGATTATAAGATTGATATCATGATAGAATCTGGACCAAATGCTAGAACGGTTCAAATTCATTTAAATCCGTTTACACTTATTGGTGCGACTACGCGCTCTGGGTTGTTAACGGCACCTATGCGTGCACGTTTCGGGATCAGTAGTAGACTTCAATATTATTCTACCGAATTGCTTTCAACGATTGTTCAACGTAGTTCAGAAATATTAAATGTTCCTATGCATATGGATGCTGCCATAGAAATTGCTGGTAGAAGTCGTGGTACACCTCGAATTGCAAATGCATTATTACGTCGTGTGCGTGATTTTGCCGAAATTAAAGGAAATGGAACTATTGATTTGGCCATAGCCCAGTTTGCATTAAAAGCTTTAAATGTAGACGCTCATGGTTTAGACGAGATGGATAATAAAATTCTTACGACTATTATTGATAAATTTAAAGGTGGCCCTGTTGGAATTACAACTTTGGCTACTGCTGTAAGTGAAAGTGCCGAGACTATTGAAGAAGTTTACGAACCTTTCTTAATTCAGCAAGGATTTATAATGCGTACTCCACGTGGTCGAGAAGTTACCGAAGCTGCATATCTGCACTTAGGCCGTACTAAAGGTGCTGTGCAAGGTGGCTTATTTTAAATTAAATTTTATGTACTTTAAAATTAAGCAGGCGGTAAAACACATTATTCCTGAAAAATGGTTACAAAAACATCAAGATAAATTACGTCCAATAGTCGCGTTGTTTTATAAAGGAGAACGCTTTCATTGTAATATTTGTCATTTTAAAATGGCTCAATTTATTACACTTACGGATGAAAAAGTTTTGTGTCCCAATTGTGGAAGTTTGTCTCGAACTAGGCGTTTATGGCATATTATAGAACCGACGTTACCTCATAAAAAAGTATTGCATTTTTCACCGCCTAGAGGATTTTCTAAAGTACTAGAGAATCTAAATGATATGATTTATGAGCCTTCAGATTATATGGGCGAATTTCAGGCTAAAAGGCGATTTAATATTGAAGCGATCGATGCTCCGAGTAACACCTATGATGTTATTATTTGTTATCATGTTTTAGAACATATAAACCAAGATCTTCAAGCGATGACAGAATTATATCGTGTTTTAAAACCTCAAGGCAAGTGTTACATTCAAACCCCTTTTAAATTTGGTGATATTTATGAAGATGAAACAATTAAAACACCTTCCGATAGATTAAAACATTTTGGACAAGAAGATCATCTACGCGTATATTCTGTCGAAGGCTTAGATAATAGATTGAAATCTGTTGGTTTTAGTACAACAGCGATCAACTTTACTGAAGATAAAGATAATTATAATGGGTTTAATATAACCGAAACGGTGATTGTTGCCCAAAAGATTTAAGCGATAACTATTGTATGAATACTAAAGCAAAACATACAAACATTATTAAAACCGAAGCCAAACGCCTCGGTTTTTTGTCTTGTGGTATCAGTAAATCAGAATTTCTAGAAGTCGAAGCACCACGATTAGAACATTACCTCAAACAAAATTTCCATGGCCAAATGCAGTACATGGAAAACCATTTTGATAAACGTCTAGATCCAACAAAATTGGTAGAAGGTTCAAAATCTGTTATTTCATTGCTGTTGAATTATTATCCGCACGAACTTCAGTCGGAAAGCACATTTAAGCTCTCTAAATATGCTTACGGTATGGATTATCATTTTATCATAAAAGAAAAACTCAAAGAATTTCTCCATACCATTCAATCAGAAATAGGAGAGGTTCATGGACGCGCTTTTGTAGATTCTGCTCCAGTTTTAGATAAAGCATGGGCGGCAAAATCGGGATTAGGTTGGATTGGAAAACACAGTAACTTACTGACAAAAGAAGTAGGCTCGTTTTATTTTATAGCTGAATTGATTGTAGATTTAGAATTGGATTACGATGGTATTACAACCGATCATTGTGGTAGCTGTACAAAATGTATAGATGCCTGTCCAACCGATGCCATTACAGATCCCTATGTTGTGGATGGCAGTAAATGTATTTCGTATTTCACTATAGAATTAAAAGATGCATTGCCCGAAACCGAGAAAGGTAAATTCGAAGATTGGATGTTTGGTTGCGATATTTGCCAAGATGTCTGTCCGTGGAATCGCTTTTCAAAACCCCATAAGGAACCCCTTTTTAATCCGCATCCTGAATTACTCGACATGAGCAAAAAAGATTGGGAAGAAATTACGGAAGACACTTTCAAAAAAGTATTTCAAAAATCAGCAGTTAAGCGTACTAAGTTCTCCGGTTTAACACGTAATATAAATTTTTTGAAATAATGTGCCTGCCTTTTGAAAGGTTGGTAGTTTCGCCCGACTAAAATTAATTAAATAAGAAAAATTCTATGAAAATAATAACTCCACTTTTAGGTTTGTTTTTAGCGTTAAGTGCTTTGGCTTGTAAAGAAACTCCTAAAACAGAAACAACAACTCAAAAAGAAGTAGAAACTGTTGCTTCTGAATACCATATTCCAAACTCATGGATTCAGAAAAGAGTTGAAGATGCCAATAAAAGATTACATGCTACAGACGCAGGTAAAGTGTTATGGAGTGCCATGGAAGCCCACGGTGGATTAGAAAAATGGTATTCTAACGGTTATTTTTCTTTTCATTTTGATTACAAACCTTTAAACGGAAAAGGGATTAGAGATTCTTACCAAACTATAGATACTTGGAGTAATAAAGCAAGACATAATAGCATTACAGACCCATCAAATACGTATGGATGGGATGGAGAAGAAGCTTGGGTAAAAGCGAAAGATAGTACGTCTTTTGAATACGATACTAAGTTTTGGGCTTTAACGCCATTGTATTTTTCTGGACAACCTTTTGTACTGGATGGAGAAGGTGTAAATCTTGAATTATTACCAGAGGTAGAATTTAAAGGAACATTACAAAAAGTGGTAAAGGCGACTTATGATGCCGGTGTAGGATCTGCTCCAGACGATTATTATATTTTGTATATAAATTCTAAAACAAACTTGGTCGATGCTTTTAAATACATTGTCTCTTATCCAGAGTATTTTCCAGAAGGCGGACATGCACCTGAAAAAATTACAGTTACTCAAGGAACGACTACTGTAGACGGGATTGTTTTAGCTAAGGGGTTTAAAACATATTGGTCTGCAGAAGCTAAAGATGGATTAGGAGAATATATTACAGATATAAATGTGAGTGATATTAGCTTTTCTCCAACGGTAACAGATAATTTCTTTTCTAAACCAGAAGGTGCTAAAGTTTTAAACGACTAATTATAGTCTAAAAATACTTATTACAATATATAAGCCTGAGAAATTACAAAGTAAATTCTCAGGCTTTTTTGTGTTTAAATAATAAATAGAAATTCTTAAAAATTGTTTTTTAGAGTCATTCCTTTAAAGCTTATCCCGTATTAAATACAGAATTATCGAGGATGTTTTTATGGATATAATAGCGTGCTAGGTTTCCCGAAATTAAGAGCTTGGAATCCAAAATCATCTGTTTCAAAAGAATTGGTTTTAAAAATATTATTTCCTTGGCCCGGAATTTCGGGATAGTAAGAAAGAGATAATTGAAAAGAACTAAATACCAGATAATCGTTTCGTATTATAAATCCTACTCCAAAAGAAGAATAAATTTTGCTGCTAGAAAGCGAATTTTGATTACCTCCAATAGTACCTGCTGTAAAATTTAGATAAGGATTTAGCCTAAAACCTAAAAGATTCCAAGGGGAATAAAACTGAGTTTGCATAGCTAACAGTACTTTTTTGGTTCCGTACATATCAGCATTAAAACCAGGAATACCGGCAGAATAAGTGTTTCGTAAATAATAATTCCGATCGAACCCTAAAGGTTCCACATTCTCATTTAAAGACACACGGTCGGCAAGCGAATTTAACCTATCAAAACCTAAAATAATCTGTGGTTTTATAAATTGTCTCATTTTCCATTTTGAGCCCAACGGAATCAGATTTGTAAAATACGTTGCACCAATATTAATAGTGGATTGTTCAGATTTAGAATTATTAAAAAACGATTCTGCACCAATAGAGCCACTTAAATAGCCCCATTTAAAATATTCTGAAATCGTAAAATTAGTTCCCAAATAATAACGGTTTTCTTCGTTTTTTCGCTGATATCCAGAAGTTATTGAAGCGACTAAACCAATAGGAACATCCTCTATTAGTCCATCTCTAAAAAGATAGCGGTCTTGAATAAACTGCCTAGAAGCGATTGCTACACTTCCTAGATAAAAATTCTCATTCGAAAAATAATTAATAGAATCGTATTCGGTAGTTGGAGATTCCTTGTAAGCCACATTAAGATAACGGACAGACGTAATTAAATTAGTGGTCCGTTCTTCGATTGATTTACCTTTAAAAATGTTGAAAGCATGTCCTGCCCAAAAATCATTAGTTCTGTATTTAAACTGTTCATAACTACGTTCATTTTGATAATTAGGCAGGGAATCTTTTCTAAACTGTTCATCCAAATAAATTCCACCAGCCCATTTTGTTAAAGGGGAGTAAAAAGTACGTTCTATATTTAATTTTTTTTGATAAAAGCCTTCAACATCTATATTATAGTAGATTTCTGATCTAACAAAGGAGTTGTTTATATTAGGAACTACATAATTAAACCGATAACCTGTATTATCATTGTCATACCTTTTTTCTATAGCATTGTTAAATTCATGTCCGAACCCTAAAAAATTACGCTCGTTAAGAATAACTTTAGTTTTGGATGTAGAAATAGCACCTTTTACAATAAAACTCCAAGAATCTAAAACTCGAATTTTAACATCGACAGAATCCGAAGTTTGATTTGCTTTTGTTGCCTCAATGTTTACACTCCTAATAAAACTTTGAGAACGTATTAATCGTTCAGATTCATTTAAGAGCAAGGTGTCTAAATCTGTTTTTTCCTTAAAAAGCAATATATTTCGAATGGCGAAATTCTTAGATTTAATGTGTGCCTTGTTTCCGAATTCATCAATCCATTTATCAGGTGTTTTAGTCGAGTCTGTTGCAGAATAACCAAAAGGATCTAAGGTTTCAATTGTGATGCTTCTAATGGGATTACCATGAAAGGACAAGTATGCTCTTTTTATATCATCATTTGCTTTTTTAGGTTTCGTCCTATTGGGTGATTTAAAAATAAGTTTATGTATGGCCTTTGTGAATTTTCTCTCTTTAGAATAGGTTTGAATTTTCTCATAGATCTGAGTACTATCTTTCGCTTTAACTTGTGCCTTCGCTGAAAAAGTCAGTAACGACATAAACGCTATTAGATATAAATATTTTATACGCATTGATTATAAAGACTATTAATTCTGAAGTTATTTAAAGTAGGGAATATATCTTGAAAATTGGCGTAAATTTAGTCGCTTTTTAGGTTTTATTTGACTTAAATGCCATTGTTTTTTAACTCATTACGATTGTGTTGGTTTTTATTATTTCATTGTTTTAGATCGAAAATAAGCATTACATGTTGTACAGACACCATCTACTAATCTAAACTAGATTTATTAAGGTGTTTTGTGATTTTTGTTAATTAATTGTTAGTATTCCTAAACATTGATGCATATAATGGTAATTTAATAAAACTATATCGTTTGCGTGAAAAATAGATTAGAGTTTCATCTTTAGGATTGTTACATTTGTTAGTCATTAACAATTGTAATTATGAGTAAACAAAGCAAGAAAAGTGAAGCATTAATTTACCATTCCCACCCAACACCAGGGAAAATAAAAGTTGTTCCAACAAAAAAATATGCTACCCAAAGAGACTTAGCATTGGCTTATTCGCCAGGAGTTGCAGAGCCTTGTTTAGAAATAGCAGCAAATAAAGAAGATGTTTATAAATACACTACTAAAGGAAATTTAGTAGCCGTAATCTCTAATGGTACTGCCGTTTTAGGATTAGGAAATATTGGTCCGGAAGCCTCTAAACCCGTAATGGAAGGTAAAGGATTATTGTTTAAAATTTTCGCAGATATCGATGTTTTCGATATTGAGGTAGATACCGAGAATGTTGAAGAATTTATTCAAACTGTAAAAATGATTGCTCCGACTTTTGGAGGAATTAATTTAGAAGATATTAAAGCACCCGAAGCTTTTGAAATTGAACGTCGTTTAAAAGAAGAATTAGATATTCCAGTAATGCACGACGATCAGCATGGTACCGCAATTATTTCTGCGGCGGCCTTAATTAATGCATTGGAAATTTCCGAAAAGAAAATTGAAGATGCTCGTATTGTAATTAGTGGGGCAGGTGCTGCAGCCATTTCATGTACGCGTTTGTATCAAGCTTTCGGAGCACGACGCGAAAATATTGTAATGTGCGATAGTAAAGGAGTGATCCGTAATGATCGTACAAATTTAACTTCAGAAAAAGCAGAATTTGCAACAGATCGCGATATCGATACACTAACCGACGCGATGAAAGATGCCGATGTTCTTATTGGTTTATCTATGGCTGATGTGGTTACTCCAGATATGTTGTTAATAATGGCCGACAATCCTATTGTGTTTGCCATGGCAAATCCAGATCCGGAGATTGGTTACCAATTAGCGATAGATACGCGAGACGATATTATTATGGCAACAGGACGTAGCGACCATCCTAACCAAGTTAATAATGTTTTAGGTTTCCCTTTTATTTTTAGAGGTGCTTTAGACGTTCGTGCGACAAAAATTAACGAAGAAATGAAAATGGCAGCGGTTGTTGCTTTAGCAGAAATGGCTAAAGAACCTGTGCCAGAACAAGTAAATATCGCATATGGCGAAACCCGTTTAACGTTTGGTAAAGATTATATTATTCCTAAACCATTCGATCCAAGGTTAATTTCGAAAATTCCACCAGCAGTAGCAAGAGCAGCTATGGAAAGTGGTGTTGCAAAAAAACCAATTTTAAATTGGAACGATTACGAAACAGAGTTAGAAGGACGATTAGGTACAGATAATAAATTAATTAAATTATTATTTAACCGTGCTAAAATGAATCCGAAGCGTGTTGTTTTTGCTGAAGCTGATAAAATTGAAGTTTTAAAAGCAGCACAAATTTCATTTGAAGAAGGTATCGCAATTCCTATTTTATTAGGACGTCGTGAAACTATTCTTGAGCTTATGGAAGAACTTGAATTCGATGCTGAAGTAGAAATTATCGATCCGAAATCCGATCATGAGCATGATCGTAAAATGCGTTATGCTAAAGTATATTGGGGACAACGCAAACGTCGTGGTGTCACTTTATATGCAGCAGAAAGCTTAATGCGTGAGCGTAATTATTTCGCTGCTATGATGGTTAATGAAGGCGATGCAGATGCATTAATATCTGGATTCTCTAGAGCATATCCAACAGTGGTGAAACCTATGTTAGAAGTTATTGGTATGGCAAAAGGGGCAACTCGAGTAGCAACAACCAATTTAATGATGACACAACGTGGTCCTATGTTTTTTAGCGATACAGCTATTAACATAAACCCGACAGCAAAAGATTTAGCAACCATTGCAAGAATGACGGCAACTGCGGTAAAAATGTTTGGTTTGGAACCTGTAATCGCAATGACGTCGTATTCTAATTTTGGATCTTCAAATAACGATGGAGCTTCAAAAATACGCGAGGCCGTTTCGTATTTACACAGACAATATCCTAAATTAATTGTAGACGGAGAAGTACAAACAGATTTTGCTTTAAACAACGAATTACTGCAAGAAAAATTTCCGTTTTCTAAATTAGCAGGAAAAAAAGTAAACACACTTATTTTTCCAAATTTAGATGCTGCAAACATTACCTATAAAATGCTTAAAGTATTAAATAATGCGGAATCTATTGGTCCAATAATGTTGGGTATGCGTAAACCTGTTCATATTTTACAATTAGGAGCTAGTGTAGACGAAATAGTAAACATGACGGCAATTGCTGTGGTAGACGCACATCAGAAGTCAAAACGCTAAAAATAATGCATCATACAGAATGATTTAAAATGTGAAAAAAAATGTTACATTTGGAGTTATAACAAAACAAGCAAATGATTTCACATATTCATGGGAAATTGGTAGAAAAGAACCCAACAGATGTCGTTATAGACTGTAATGGAGTAGGTTATTTTTTAAACATTTCTTTGCATACATATTCTCAAATTCCTGATCAGGAAAATATAAAACTATATACTCAACTTTTAGTAAAAGAAGACTCCCATACTTTGTATGGGTTTTCTTCTATTGCCGAACGCGATATGTTTAAACTGCTTATTTCTGTAAGTGGTATTGGAGCAGGTACAGCACGTACTATGTTGTCTTCGCTAACACCAAAACAAGTTCGAGAAGGAATCGCTAAAGAAGATGTTGCTTTAATCCAATCGATTAAAGGAATTGGTATAAAAACAGCGCAACGTGTTATTATAGATCTAAAGGATAAAGTTTTAAAGATTTACGATATTGATGAAGTTTCTTTATCTGCGAGCAATACCAACAAAGATGAAGCGTTATCTGCTTTAGAAGTTCTTGGTTTTGTAAAGAAGCAAGCAGAACGTGCTGTCGATAAGATTGTTACCGCAGATCCTGATGCATCGGTAGAAACCATCATAAAACAAGCTTTAAAAAATTTATAATAGATTTTGAATACAACCAGATTTAACGCTATTTTTTCTACAATTAAAACATGTGTTTTTTGTTTTGTTCTGTTATTAGTAAGTGCAAGTGCTTTTGCTCAAGTTGCACCTATAACAGCGCAGGATAGTGTTCAGACTGGTCACAGTTTGGGACGTATTAATATCGCTAATCCAACGAGTATTGTTTCAAGATATACCTATGATGCCTTTACAGATCGCTATATTTATACAGAATCTGTAGGTGAATTTAATATAAATTATCCAGTAATTTTAACACCATCAGAGTTTGAAGAGTTGGTGCAAGCCGAAAATTTAAAGTCGTATTACAAGCAAAAAATTGATGCTTTCGATGGAAAAAAAGACGGTTCGGAAGATGAAATTAAAAATTTACTACCTCAATTTTATGTGAATTCAAGCTTTTTCGAATCTATTTTTGGAGGAAGTACTATTGATGTTATTCCGCAGGGATCGGTAGAAATGGATTTGGGAGTCTTATTTTCTAAACAAGATAATCCTGCATTTTCGCCACAAAACAGAAGCAATTTTAGTTTCGATTTCGATCAGCGTATTAGTTTAAGTTTATTAGGAAAAGTGGGTACGCGATTACAAGTGACTGCGAATTACGATACCCAATCTACATTCGATTTTCAGAATTTAATAAAATTAGAATACACACCAACCGAAGACGATATTATCCAAAAAATTGAAGTCGGTAATGTAAGTATGCCTTTAAACAGTTCTTTAATAACAGGAGCTCAGAGTTTATTTGGTGTAAAAACACAATTGCAATTTGGTAAAACACGGGTAACCGGAATTTTCTCTGAACAGAAATCGGAAACCAATACAGTCGTCGCACAAGGTGGAGGTACTTTAGAGGAGTTCGAGTTATTTGCTAGAGACTACGACGAAAATCGTCACTTTTTCTTAGCACAATATTTTAGAGAAAAGTATGATGCTGCTCTGTCTAATTACCCATATATCAATACTAATGTTCAGATTACCCGTATGGAGGCGTGGATAACTAACCGAACAAATAGTACAGAAAATGTAAGGAATATAGTCGGTTTTCAAGATTTAGGAGAATCTAATCCAGAATTTATAGGTTCGGCAGTTAATGTTTTTGGTAGCCCGGGAGCATATCCCGATAACGGAAATAACGCTTACGACCCAACAGCAATCGGTCAAGGAAATTCTCAATTAACAACCGCAGTTAGAGATGTTGCAACGGTACAGTCAGGTATCTTGGTTGGTGGTACAAGTGAAGGAAAAGATTATGCTAAACTTGAAAATGCTAGAAAATTAGTTCAGGGCACAGAATATCTTTTAAATACCCAATTGGGATATGTGTCCTTAAGTCAGCGATTAAACAACGATGAAATCTTGGCAGTAGCATTTCAATTTACTGTTGGAGGCCAAGTGTATCAGGTGGGGGAATTTGCTAATGATGGTGTAGATGCTACGGGTATTGTAGATAGCGGCGATGATTCTCCACAAATTGTAACCAATAATAATTTAGTTTTAAAATTACTTAAAAGTCCAATCACGAGTGTAGATCAGCCGATTTGGGAGCTGATGATGAAAAACATTTACGATACTGGAGCCTATCAATTAAGTCAGGAAGATTTCAAATTAAACATTTTTTATAACGAAGCGTCGCCTTTAAATTATATAAGTCCTGTAAGTGGAGATTTTGGGACAGATTTCGGTGGTGTGCCTATTCAAGAAGTGCCTTTACTGCAATTATTCAACCTTGATAAGCTAAATTATAATGGAGATCCCCAAGCAGGAGGAGATGGCTTTTTCGATTATGTAAATAATATAACGGTAATACCTTCAAACGGAAAAATTGTATTTACCAAAGTGGAACCTTTCGGGGAGTATTTATTCGATGTTTTAGATGTTCCAACAGATTTTGGGAATTACGACGATCCAACGACATATAACGCGAATCAGAAAAAATATGTTTATAACGAGTTGTACGACGTTACTAAAACAAAGGCATTAGATTATGCCGAAAAGAATAAGTTTCAAATCGCTGGACGTTACAAATCTACTGGTGGCGAAGGGATTTCTATTGGGGCTTTTAATGTGCCAAGAGGTTCGGTTTCGGTTACTGCTGGAGGTCGTGTTTTGGTTGAAGGGATTGATTATACCGTAAATTATCAGTTAGGTCAAGTTCAGATTTTAGATGAAGCTTTAAAAGCATCAAATACACCGATTCAAGTTTCTACAGAAAATAATGCTGTATTTGGTCAGCAAACCAAGCGTTTTATGGGGGTGAATGTAGAGCATCAATTTAGTGATAAATTTGTGTTAGGTGCGACCTTATTAAATTTAAACGAGCGACCAATTACTCAAAAAGCAAACTACAGTACAGAACCTATAAATAATACCATTTTCGGATTTAACGGAAACTATTCAACAGAAGTACCATTCTTAACGCGTTTAGTTAACAAGCTACCTAATATAGATACGGATGTCCCTTCTAACTTATCCCTTCGTGGTGAATTTGCCTATTTAAAACCAGGCGCTCCAAAGGGGACCGATTTTGATGGAGAAGTTACGGCTTATGTCGACGATTTCGAAGGCTCACAAAATGCGATTTCATTACTGTCTCAACAATCTTGGTTTTTATCTAGTAGACCTTTAGAGGTCAGTCTTGCAGAAAATCCAAATGGCGATCTTAATGGTATTCAGAACGGGTACCAACGTGCCTTATTAAACTGGTATACTATAGATCCTATTTTTTATTCTAGTCAGCGTCCTTCAGAGGTGTCCGACGAGGATATGTCTAGTATATATACCAGTCGTGTATTTATCCAAGAATTATTCCCAGAACAAGGGATTGCACAAGGGCAAACCACCGTGATAAACACATTAGATTTAGCCTATTATCCAGAAGAACGCGGACCTTATAATTTCGATCCCAATACTAAAAATGGTACAATTCCTAATCCTGATGCCAGTTGGGCAGGGATAACAAGAGCACTAACATCTACCGATTTTGAGCAGGCCAATGTAGAGTATATCGAATTTTGGTTACAAGATCCATTTCAGGAAAACGAAGACAATCCAGGAGGTAAATTAGTTTTTAACTTAGGGAATATCTCTGAAGATCTTATAAAAGATGGTAGAAAGCAATATGAAAATGGGTTGCCTAAGGATGGAAATTCTGGATTATTACCAACTACAGAATGGGGGACAGTTGTACCCCAAAACCAAGCTTTAATATACGCTTTCGATTCTCAAGGAAGTGAACGTACAAATCAAGATGTGGGTTACGATGGATATAATGATGCTGAAGAAGGCGTTGTTTTTGGCATTGATTTCGGACCAGATCCATCTAACGATAATTATGTGTATTATTTAAATACAACGGGAGATATTTTCGAACGATATAAACGGTATAATGGCGTAGATGGGAATTCGCCAGATGTGTTTAGCGATACCAATAGAGGAGCTACGACATTACCGGATGTAGAAGATATTAATCGTGATAATACCATGAACACGATAGATAGTTATTACGAATACGAATTAGATTTAACACCTCAAAATTTACCTAATAGCTCTAGCGATTTAGGAAATGTTTCGCCGTCAAATCCATTAGGTGAATATATAAAGGATATAAAAGTAGAGCCTAGATTATTAGCAAATGGGCAGTCCACTAATATTAGATGGTATCAATTTAGAATTCCTGTAGAGAGTGCGAATGCAAAATCTGTTGGAGGCATTAGTGATTTAAGATCGATTCGATTTGCACGTATGTATCTTAAAGATTTTAGTGAAGAAACGATATTTCGTTTTGGAACACTGGATTTAGTGCGAAGTGATTGGAGACGGTATACGTTGGCTTTAGATGAAGACGATGTGACTCCAGACGATCCTGAAACAGAGTTTTCTGTAGGTGTTATTAGTACTTTAGAAAATGATGGTATTTACCAATCGCCTCCAGGTGTAGATCCAGAAGAATTATATAATAATAATACGGTTATTCAGCAAAATGAACAATCTTTAGTTGTTGAAGTTTGTGAGTTAGAAGAAAAAGATTCAAGAGCTGTTTATAAAAATATTAGTATCGATATGCGTCAATATAAACGCATACGTATGTTTGTGCATGCCGAAGAAGATGGTATTTTAGGATTGGAGGATTATCCAGTCGCATTTATAAGAATGGGTAACGATTTAACTCAGAATTACTATCAGATTGAAATTCCTTTAAAAGTAAGTGAAGGCTCTACTAGAGATGCACTTTGGCCAGAAGAAAATGAGATTAATTTACCCATAGAATTACTGCAAGAAATAAAGGCAATCGGTTTATCTGATGGTACTTTGTTAAACGAAGACCCTACATTTTACGATGTAGTTGGTAGCGATTTAAATGCTGTAGCCGATCAATACAGTGGCTATGTTTTAGGACAACACCGTATTGGGATTAAAGGAAATCCGAATTTTGGAGATATTAGAACGTTAATGCTTGGTGTTAAAAATGCATCGTCTAACAAACAATGTGGTGTATTTTGGTTTAACGAATTACGTTTATCCGATATGGATAACGAAGGTGGTTGGGCTGCGATATTAAGTATGGATTCTAACATCGCAGATTTTGCAAATGTAAGTGCTACAGGACGACAAAGTACATCTGGTTTTGGTACAATAGAGCAAGGACCAAGTGAGCGTAGTCTTGAAGATGTACAACAATACGATTTGGTTACCAATGTTAATTTAGGACAATTGCTACCTAAAAAATGGGGCGTGCAATTGCCATTTAATTACGGACAAAGCGAAGAAAGAATTACCCCTAAATACGACGAATATTATCAGGATTTAGAATTAGAAGCCATTTTAGATAACTCGAACAATAAAGATTCTGTGCTTAATGTAAACGAAAACTACACGAAGCGAAAGAGTATTAATTTTATTGGAGTTAGAAAAATTAGAACTACCGAGGCCAAACCTCAGTTTTACGATGTAGAGAACTTTACTTTTAATTATTCATTCAATAAGGTAGAACATCGGGATTTCGAAATTGAAAACTCCGTCGATAAAACCGTGCGCTTAGGTGCAAATTATGCTTATAATTTTACGCCAAAATCGATAGAACCTTTTAAGAAAAACGATTCACTTTTCATGGGTAAATATTGGAAGGTGTTAAAAGACTTCAATTTTAATTACCTGCCTACAACATTTACCGTAAGCTCTAATTTTTTAAGAAATTACAACAAACAAAAGTATAGAGAAGTTGAATTGTCTGCTGGTAATATTGGGTTAGACGATTTGTATAGACGTAATTATACATTCGATTTTCAATATACGTTTAGCTATAATATAACCAGAGCGCTTCAAGTAAACTTTACCACTTCAAAAAATAATATAGTAAGAAATTATTTCGAGGATAATATTATTAATGGTGCTCAAGATCCTACTTTGGATGTCTGGGATGGATTTTTAGATATTGGAGATCCAAATAGGCAATACCAACAACTTGGTGTGAATTATGAATTACCATTATATAAAATACCGTTCTTAAGCTTTTTACAAGCGACCTATTCGTATACGGGAGATTTTCAGTGGCAGAAAGGATCGGATTTATATGGCGATTTGGAAGTAGATGGCCAAACGTACGATTTAGGGAATACGATACAGAATGCCAATATACATAACATAAATACATCTATGGAGATGAGTAAGTTCTATAGGTATATTGGTTTAGTGAAGAAGCCTACTATTAAAGATAGACGCGGACCTGTATCGGCTAGAAGTCCGAAGGGAGCAGAACAACCAACATCCGACAGTAAAAGTAATGCTTGGGTAAATGCCGCAATAGATATTGCGACTATGGTAAAACGTATTCAGGTAAATTATCAGGAAAACAACGGAACTTACTTGCCAGGATATTTAGAAACGCCAGGATTTTTAGGAACTGTTAGACCTACTTTTGGATATACCGTAGGTAGCCAAAGCGATATTAGACAATTAGCAGCGAGTAAAGGATGGTTAACCGTTTATCAAGATTTTAACGAGCAATACATAGAAACCCATAATAAGCAATTAGATATTTCTGCGAATTTAGAACCGGCAACAGATTTAAAAATTGATTTAATCTTTAACCGATTATATTCTGAAAGTTTATCAGAAAACTATGTTGTCGATCAGATTAATAACGATTATCAATATCAAGCGTTAACGCCGAGTACCTATGGGAATTTCAATATTTCTACTTTATTAATTAAAACGGCATTCGGGAAGAGTGATGAAACAAGTTCTCAAGTCTTTGACGAATTTAGATCCAACCGATTAATTGTGTCTAGACGCTTAGCAGCACGTGCAGGTGTAGACATGGCGAATCCGGATAATTTCGAAGGCGGGAATATAGAGGGGTATGCATTAGGATTTGGAAAAACAAGTCAAGCGGTATTGTTACCATCATTTTTATCGGCTTATCAAGGCTTAGGAGCGAACGACGTGAGTTTAGGTGCTTTTAGAAACATACCATTACCGAACTGGGATTTAAAGTACACAGGGTTTATGAAAATGGCTTGGTTTAAAAAGAACTTTAGACGATTTTCAGTCGGCCATGGTTACCGTTCAACATATACAATTAACCAGTTTTCAACAAATTTAGACTATAATAGAGTAAATTATTCTTTAGATTACGAGAATCAGCCGGATTATGTCTTCAATCAGTCAGGAGATTATAAAAGCGAAAATCTATATAGTAATATCAATTTAACAGAGATGTTTAGTCCGTTAATTCGATTGGATTTCGAAATGCAAAATTCAGTAAAAATTCTTGCTGAAGTTAGAAAAGATAGATTATTGTCGTTGAGTTTCGATAACAATTTGATGACAGAAATTATAGGAAACGAATACATTGTGGGACTAGGATATCGAATTAAAGATGTCCGTATGAAATCTAAGTTAGCAGGTCCAAATCAGACCATTGTGAGTGATATTAACATGAAAGCAGATGTGTCTTTAAGAGAGAATAAAACAATAATTAGATACTTAGATTTAGATAATAATCAAATTACATCGGGGCAAACCATTTGGGGTTTAAAATATACGGCAGACTATGCGTTTAGCAAGAACTTGTCGGCTATATTTTATTTCGATTATACCTTCTCTGAATATGCGATATCGACGGCATTTCCGCAAACAACGTTGCGCTCAGGGTTAACAATGCGATATAATTTTGGTAATTAAATCATTTAAGTTTGTAATTTAGCTTTGAATAAATACATTTGTTAAACCTAATTAAATAAGATAAATAATGAATATTCCATCAGAATTAAAGTACACTAAAGACCACGAATGGGTTAAAATTGAAGGCGATGTTGCTACGATAGGTATTACCGATTTCGCACAAAGCGAATTAGGAGATATCGTTTATGTAGAAGTTGAAACTTTAGATGAGACTTTAGATATTGAAGAAGTTTTTGGAACCGTTGAAGCTGTAAAAACAGTATCAGACTTATTTTTACCTTTATCTGGTGAAGTTATCGAATTTAACGAAAGCTTAGAAGATGCTCCAGAAGTAGTAAATTCTGATCCTTATGGAGACGGTTGGATGATAAAACTTAAGTTTAGTAAGCCAGAAGAATTAGATACTTTATTGTCTGACGCCGATTATAAGGCTCTAGTTGGTGCTTAAAAAAAGGGTTCTAATACCTGCTGCGTTTCTATATACTGGTGCATTAGCGACCCTAAGTTTAATGAATTTAGGCAATATTACAGAAGGAACTCCTAAGAATACCGATAAGGTGTTTCATTTTTTGGCATATTGTTTGTTAAGTTTATTATGGTATATCGTATTTAAATACGGTTACAAGTGGGCACAAGCTAAGGCACTTCTAATAACAGGAGTTGTGTCTATAAGTTTCGGGGTATTAATAGAATACCTTCAAGGTGCTCTTACCGAAACACGTCAATTTGACGTTTTAGATATTTTCGCAAATAGTGTAGGTGTTATTTTAATGCTCTTAGTTTTAGCGATAAAGAATAAAATTCAATATAAAAAAATATAAACGCTTGCTTTTTTGCCAAATAAATGGTTATTTTAGCAATCCTGAAAACAATATATTATGGAACCTAAGAAGAATCCTAAAGCAAATGTGTCTCGTAACAGTGCTTTATACTTTGCGATTGGTTTAGCAATGATGTTAGCCTTAACTAATTTCGCAATTAATTACAAAACTTACGATAAAGAAGCCATCGATATCGGTCTGATAAGTATGGATGAAGAAATGGATGAAGAAATTCCCATTACTGAACAAATTAAGACACCACCACCACCACCACCACCACCAGCAGCTCCAGAAGTTATTGAGGTTGTAAAGGATGAGGTTGAAATTGAAGAAACTGTAATCGAATCTACTGAAACTAGTCAGGAAGAAGAAATTGCTGAGGTAGAAGAAGTATTTGTAGAAGAGGTTGAAGAAGATGTAGAGGTTCCTTTCTCAATTATTGAAAACGTACCTGTTTTTCCTGGATGTGAAAAAGGGAATAACGCTGATAAGAAAAAGTGTATGTCTGATAAAATTTCAAAATTTGTCGGTAAAAACTTTAATACAGATTTAGCAGGAGAATTAGGTTTATCAGGAAGACAACGTATCAACGTAATCTTTAAAATTGGTAAAGATGGAAATATTACAGGTGTACGTGCTAGAGCACCACACCCTAAATTGGAGCAAGAAGCTGCACGTGTAATTAATAAATTACCACAGATGAAGCCAGGTATGCAACGTGGAAAGGCCGTAATTGTACCTTATTCACTTCCAATTGTATTCCAAGTACAAGATTAAATACAATATTGTTTATATATTAAAATCCCGATACGGTTGTATCGGGATTTTTTTTGTTATTTTTTTGCGGCACACTTATTGTTAATTTATCATAATATTAACATTTAAATTTAAATATTATGAAGGAATCTGTGAAAAAAGAATCAGTTTTGTTTAAAAATAACAATAAAAAAGATGTTATTCTTGGCAAGGATGTGAAGCTGAAGAACAATACGATGATTTATTTCCAAATTGGATTGATTGTGTGCTTGCTCATGGTCTATGGTTTGCTTGAGACGTCCTTTAGTCAGCAGCCCTTACCTAAGGCGGATTTTGCTGCACATATTGAAGAATCTTCAGAATACACGATGGATAATTTTATAATTTACGAAGCTCCTAAAGAGGCTCAATTAATCGAAGAGAAACCTGTTAAGACAACCATTTTAAGTGATACACCAACCATAGTAGATAATGATGCTTCAGTTGAAACAGATTTTAAAGATGTATTTACTCAGGCTGATGATGCTCCAATTTTAAAAGATGCATCCGACCTTATAATCGTCGAAATACCAGAAGATGAAGATGAAATTTTTAACATGATGGGCGTCGAGGTAGTGCCTGTATTTCCAGGTTGTGAATCCGCTAAATCTAACGAAGCTCGTAAAACGTGTATGTCTGAAAAGCTTTCCAAATTGATTCAAAGAAAATTTAATACCAACTTAGCTTCAGAAGAAGGACTAACTGGAATTCAAAAAATACAGGTTCAGTTTAAAATAAACAATAAAGGCGAGGTTACTGAGGTGAAAGCACGCGCGCCAAATAAAACACTAGAGAACGAAGCCAAACGCGTAATTGGGGAAGTGCCAAGAATGATTCCGGGGAAGCAACGTAACAAAAATGTGAGTGTAATGTACACCATGCCTATTCTATTTAAGGTTCAGAATTAAAAACGCTTAGAAAAGCAACTAAAAGTCGATATGATGTATAATCGTATCGGCTTTTTTGATTTTTGTATTCTTAAAAAACAGTATCTTTCGGCATTAAACTAACTGTTACCATTTTTTATGAACAGATTATTTGCATGCCTACTACTTTTACAATCCTTAAGCGTTTTTGCACAAGAACAATCCTTTTACGAAAAACCACCTGTTTTTAAATCGTGTGAAAATGCTGTATTCGAAGATCTTCAACCGTGTTTCGATAAGACGGTTTATAATTTTGTTTACAATACATTCCAAATGCCAGAAGAGGTTATTACCGATCAATATAAAGGTGATTTGGTTGTCTTGTTTGAAGTGAATACAAAAGGTGATTTTAAGGTGCTGTATACAGATGCCGTTTATAATTCGTTGCAAGATGAAGCTAGACGTGTTTTTAATCTGCTACCAAATGTAGAGCCTGCGACCTATAGTGGGAATCCTATTTTTAAACAGTATTCAGTCACTTTCAAAATACCACTAACGCCATATTTGGAGCAAACAGATGTTTCTGTGCCTGTTGTAGCTGTTAATCCAATAGAAAATCGTGTAAAGAACGAATTGGACAGTATTAGTAAATCGGTAAAATTCAATACAAAAAAGCTATTTAAGAGTACTTTAAATATTCCATTTAGCCATAGTTATTATGCGAAGTTCGATCGCAATATTAATTTAATTGGAACAAATAGTCATACGGCATCCAAACCTTTACTGTATACGGATGTCGATAATTACTACGATTTTGAAGCAGAAGAGCAGAAAACTAAAAAAGACGTATCTACTTGGTTAGGACGTAAGGTTTGGAATGATCATTTGGTAGAAGTTGAAGGAGAGAATTATTGGTTTTTAGCCGATTTTGTAATGGATTTGCAAGTCGGACACGATACCGACTCCGATTTTGGAACAACATTCTTGAATACGCGAGGTGTTGTGTTTCAAGGAGGACTGGGGAAGAACTTTAGTTTTTCTACTTCGTTTTATGAAAGCCAAGGGCGATTTGCTCAATATTACAACGATTATGCCGAAAGTATAAAAGCATGGGGTCCTGATCCAGCTTTAATTCCTGGGCGTGGGATAGCTAAAGATTATAGTGGAGATGCTTACGATTTTCCTGTTGCCGAAGCGTATATGTCATATTCACCAGTAAAATTTCTGAACCTTCAATTTGGTCATGGTAAAAATTTTATAGGGGATGGATACCGTTCGTTATTAGTTAGTGATGTTGCTGTTCCTTCACCATACTTAAAACTAAATGTTTCTTTTTGGAAACTAAAATATACTAGTACGTGGTCTTGGCTTAAGGATGTGCGTCCAGAGGTTACCGAAGACAAAACATATCTTACAAAATACATGTCTAATCACTATCTAAGTTTAAATGTTACTGAGCGTTTAAATATAGGGCTGTTCGAATCTGTTGTTTGGAGTAATACAAACGATAGAGGTTTCGATGTGAATTATTTAAACCCGATTATCTTTTTAAGAGCAATAGAGTTCGAAACAGGTCAGGGGGCAGGAAATGCAATTATGGGATTTACTTCTAAATATAAACTGAACGATAATATGAATCTTTACGGACAGTTTATTCTAGATGAATTTTCGTTAAGTGATGTTACCGGTGGTGATAAAAGTTGGAAGAATAAATTCGGATTTCAGTTGGGGTATAAATACTATAACGCCTTTAATGTCGATAATTTATATCTCCAGGCAGAATACAATCAGGTACGACCATATACCTATTCTCACGATACCGTAACTTTAAATTATGGTAATTACAATCAGTCTATGGCGCATTTATGGGGAGCTAACTTTAGAGAGTTTATCTTAATTGGGCGTTATAATTACAAACGTTGGTTTGCAGATGCTAAACTAATTTTAGGAGTACGCGGATTAGATTTTAATACTTTAGAAGACGGCTTTAGCTATGGAGGTGATGTTTTTAGAGATTATAATGACAGGCCTTACGATACTAATGTTAAAATTGGCCAAGGAATAAAAACAAAAACGGTGAATGCAGAACTTCAGGCGGGATACTTAATTAACCCAGCTACGAATTTAAAATTGTTCACTAATATTAGTTATCGAAATTTTAATCCAGATGCCACGACAACAACAACTTTTAAAAGTAATACCGCTTGGTTTAATATTGGAATAAGAAGCGATCTATTTAATTGGTATTTTGATTTGTAGAATTAACTTTTCAAGGTATATTTGCGCACTTTGAATTAATAATTGCGATAAGTAATCGAGACCTTGAGTAGTACACAGCCGTCTGTAAAGACACATTCCATAATTTCAGATTTTAAAGAGATCACCAAGATGCGCCTGTCTATTAGCGTGGTGTTTTCTTCATTAACTGGATACTTACTTGGTGTAGATACTGTAGATCTAACAACCTTGGTATTATTAGCCTTTGGAGGTTATTTTATGGTCGGTGCCTCTAATGCATACAACCAAATAATTGAAAAGGATCTAGATATTTTAATGGATCGTACTAAAGATCGTCCAGTTCCTGCTGGAAGAATGTCTGTAAATACGGCTTTCATAATAGCCACTGTATTTACGATACTCGGTCTTATTGTTTTATATACAATTAACCCTAAGACATCTATGTTTGGGGCCATTTCCATATTTATTTATACTTGTGTTTATACGCCTTTAAAAACAAAAACGCCCTTATCTGTATTTGTAGGAGCTATTCCAGGAGCCATACCGTTTATGTTAGGTTGGGTTGCTGCTACCAATAGTTTTGGTATAGAACCAGGTGTGTTATTTATGTGGCAATTTTTTTGGCAATTCCCTCACTTTTGGGCTATCGGTTGGTTTTTATTCGACGATTATAAAAAGGGTGGATTTTTTATGCTACCCACAGGGAAACGAGATAAAGGTACCGCGGTACAAATAATTATATACACGGTTTGGACTATTATTATTTCTGTTATTCCGGCAATTGGGATTACGGGTAAGTTGTTTTTGTCTCCAATAGCAGCTGTAATAGTATTTCTATTTGGTTTAGTGATGCTATATTATGCCATTCTTCTATTTAAGAAAATGACGGCTATAGCAGCGAAACAACTTATGTTAGCCAGTGTATCTTACATTACATTAATTCAGATTATATACGTACTAGATAAATTTTTAAGATAGCATGGACTTAACTCAAGGTACAATAGAAGAAAAAACATACAGAGCAAAAAAAGTAATGCTTTGGTTCGGGATTATTTCCTTAATTATGTCTTTCGCAGGATGGACGAGTGCATTTATTGTAAGCAGTAAACGACCAGATTGGTTAACCGATTTTCAGCTTCCCAATGCATTTATAATTAGTACTATTCTAATTTTAATTAGTAGTATTACATTCTATTTTGCAAAGAAAGCACTCGAAAAGGGAAACAGACAAACTACAACGATATTATTATTTGCAACCCTAGGTTTAGGAATTGCATTTATATATAATCAGTTTTCAGGCTTTAAAGAGATCATAGATGCAGGCTATTATTTTACTGGTCCTACTAGTAATATTACCATGTCTTATGTTTATGTTATAGCTATAATGCATATTATACACGTAATTGTTGGGCTAATTTGTCTGATAGTTGTAATTTATAATCATTTTAAACAAAAGTATAGTCCCACGAAAATGCTTGGGTTTGAACTAGCAGCGACGTTTTGGCATTTCGTAGATTTTCTATGGCTTTACCTCTTTTTGTTTTTATATTTCTTTAAATAAATAATTTGTATATTTTTGACTAATAATAAAACCAAACAATTAATATGAATACTACAGTTGTAAATACTGGTACCGAAGGTAAGACTTGGGGAGGAGGCAACGAACCACTTCGCTCAAGTTACGGTAAAATGATGATGTGGTTTTTCATCGTTTCCGATGCCTTAACCTTTTCTGGCTTTTTAGCAGCCTACGGATTTTCAAGATTTAAATTTATCGATTCATGGCCAATAGCAGATGAGGTGTTTACTCACGTTCCATTCTTGCATGGTCAGGACTTACCAATGATTTTTGTTGCTTTCATGACATTTGTCTTAATTATGTCTTCTGTAACTATGGTGTTAGCCGTAGATGCAGGTCATCATTTAAATAAGCAGAAAGTAACCATTTATATGTTTTTAACCATTATTGGTGGTATCATCTTTATTGGTTCTCAAGCTTGGGAATGGAGTACTTTTATTAAAGGTGAATATGGTGCAGTTCAAACCCGTTCAGGGAACTTGCTTCAGTTTGTCGATACCGATGGGCATCGTGTGGCAATTAGTGATTTTGCGATTGCTAGCCATTCAGAGAGAACTGTGCATGAAAACAATAATGGACTTTGGTTTACAAGTGAAGGAACGCTTCCTTCGTATTCAGTAGACGAGGTAGTTAAAGGTTTAGAAGCAAATGATAATATATTGATTAGAACAGAACTTCTAAATGAAGAGGGACATAAGACTGTCTTGTCAAGATCTGAATCATTAAAACAATTAAAATCTAACGGTCAGTTAGTGGTTGAAGGTGCAAATCTTCAAGTTAATGAATACGGAAAACCAATATTTGCCGATTTCTTCTTCTTTATTACAGGATTTCACGGATTTCACGTTTTATCTGGAATCATATTAAATATTATTATATTTTTCAATGTAATTGTAGGGACTTACGAAAAAAGACGTAGTTACGAGATGGTTGAAAAGGCCGGATTGTATTGGCACTTTGTAGATTTAGTTTGGGTATTTGTATTCACATTCTTCTACTTAGTTTAATTTTTAAGATATAATATTTCAGAACATGGCAGAAACACATAATTTAGCGATATTTAGAGGGGCATTAAAGTTTAAGTCCAATAAAGAAAAAATCTGGGGAGTA
Organism: Formosa undariae; assembly: GCF_042427615.1. Taxonomy (NCBI): domain Bacteria; kingdom Pseudomonadati; phylum Bacteroidota; class Flavobacteriia; order Flavobacteriales; family Flavobacteriaceae; genus Formosa; species Formosa undariae. The sequence continues at coordinate 223,770 of NZ_JBHMEZ010000011.1, forward strand.
TTAATATTACTTTCAATTATTACGGCTTTTGAAGTTGTTTTAGGGATTTACAAACCAGAAATCTTAATGGGATATATTGCTGGAATGAAAGTTTTAAACTGGATTTTCATCATATTAACTATTGTAAAAGCATATTATATTGCATGGGATTTTATGCACTTAAGAGATGAAGCATCTGGATTAAGACGTGCTATCGTATGGACAGGTATTTTCTTAATTAGTTACTTATCTTTTATATTATTAACAGAAGGGGGCTATATCGAGCATGTATATTCTTCAGGTTATATAACACACGATTTTTAATAACACATTTAGTGTTAAATCAAAGTATTAAGGCGGTTTATTAAACCGTCTTTTTTATTTTTGCACGATATTTAAAATTTGATATCAAATTTTTTCTCAAACCTCCATTTATGAATGCAAAACGAATAAAAAGAAACGCGGTAATAGGTATATTGTTTTTCCTTCCAGTTACCTTTTTATTGTTTTTATATCCTGCACAGCACAACTACAATACTTTAGATGTCTTACGTACTAATGTTAGGGATTTAAACGGGTTTACTTCAGATACAGAAGCACCTATTCTTTTAGAAGATCATTTAACGGTTATAGGGTTCTTCGGAATGCATCCGTTGGAAAAACATACTACAGGTTCAAACCTAAAAGAATTAATCTACGATAAATTTAAGGGCTTTAAGAAATTTCAGGTGGTAATTCTTCTCGCTGAAGGTACCGAAGCCGAAGGTCAGGAATTGAAAAAGGAACTTATGAAATATGAGGAGCTTAAATACTGGCACTTTGTATACGGTTCACCAAATGCTATTAAAGCGATTCATAAGGGTTTAAATGTGCCTGATGCATTAGATTCTAATCTCGCAACAAACAATGTTTATATAGTCGATAAAGAATTAAATTTAAGAGGACGTTTAGACGATAGAGCAGATAACGAATTGGCACATAATAGTCCAGCATATTCTAAATATGCTTACGATGCAATTAAAGTAGCCGACTTAAAAAATAAAATGAGTGAAGATGTAAGAATCTTATTTACCGAGTATCGCCAAAAGCGTAAAGGTAATTTCGATTCAACATCACGACGAGCAAACGATTTAAACGGAACAGATGAGTAGTAAAACTAATTATTCGTACATAGGTATTGCCTTTATTCTTTTGGTATTTGGAATTCTTTTTGTTCCAAAAATTGTAGATCGCATTAAAAATGATGATGTGGCCCGTAGTGATAGAATGAGTAATACACCTGATAATAATTTTTCTAATACTGAAGATTTATTATTTCTAGAAATTAATGGTGAAACTAAAAAAGTACCGGAATTTAGTTTTATTAATCAGGATGGGAAAACCATTACAAATAAAGACTATTTAGGTAAAGTATATGTTGTAGAGTTTTTCTTTACAACGTGTCCAACCATTTGTCCGGTTATGAATGAGAACTTGATTCAAATTCAAGACCGTTTTAAATCTATAGATAATTTTGGAGTGGCTTCGTTTACAATAAACCCGAGCCACGATACTCCAGAAGTATTAAAAGCATATGCCGAAAAATATGGGGTAACCAATCCGAATTGGAATATGCTTACGGGAGACAGAGATGCGATTTATAATTTGGCAAATTTAGGTTTTAATCTATATACCGCTCAAGAAGATTCTGCCGCTGGTGGCTTCGAACATTCAGGAAACTTTGCTTTAATCGATAAAAATGGATTTATACGATCTAGAAGTGATCAATTTGGTAATCCTAAAATCTATTACCGTGGTACAATAACTGAAAAGGATAAATACGACGAAGACGGTGAAGAAGAAGAGATAAGTATGCTTAAAGAAGATATTAAAAAGCTTTTAAATGAATAATCAAGATAATAGTGTAGATACTCAAAAAGCGGCTAAATATAACAAATGGGTTGTTGTTTTATCTGTTGTAATTCCTATAGCTGTAGCTATTTTATTTGGTGTAAAAATTCCGAATGTAGAACCATTAACTTTTTTACCTCCAATTTATGCGACTACAAATGCTTTTACAGCCTTTGTTTTGGTATTAGCATTTAATGCTATTAAGAATGGAAAAGTAAAACGTCACGAATCGTTAATGAAGTTAGCAATTGCACTTTCAGTAGTGTTTCTAGTCTTGTATGTGGCATATCACATGACGAGTGATTCTACTAAATTTGGTGGGGAAGGCGTTATAAAATATGTCTATTATTTTATCTTAATAACGCATATAATCATGTCTATAATAGTCATTCCTTTCGTGCTCATAACTTATGTTCGTGCAATTACAAACGATATTGAGCGTCATAGAAAGATCGCTAGAATTACCTTCCCACTTTGGTTATATGTTGCAATAACAGGAGTTGTTGTGTATATATTAATTTCTCCTTATTATATTTTCTAATGAAAAAATCATACATCATTCTATTCTTTTTATTATTAGCTTTTAGTGTGTCTGCAACAGCGCAATGTGCTATGTGTAGAGCTGTTTTAGAAACTGAAGAAGGGCAGGGAACCGCAGAAGGTATTAATGATGGTATTGTATATTTAATGTCTATTCCTTATATCTTAATTGCCGGAATTGGATACGCGATGTACTTAAAATTCTTCCGTACTAAAAAATAGTTTTCATTTGTTGTAACAAATTAGGAACTACGTAGTCTTTTAATAGAAGGGTATTTCTAAACATGAACAATTTGGATTTAAAAAACTGTTTACTATTTATTTAATACTGTATACTTTAAGCTATCTAATATGATTGAAATTAACGATTTACATAAATCCTATCACATGGGAAATAATTCACTTCATGTGCTAAAAGGAATTGATTTTAGTGTAAAAGAAGGCGAACTTGTTTCTATAATGGGGTCTTCAGGGTCAGGTAAATCGACTTTACTTAACATTTTAGGTATGCTTGACGAAGCTGATTCTGGTAGTTATACACTAGATGGTTTTCCGATTAAAAATCTAAATGAAAAAATTGCGGCCAACTACCGAAATAAATTTTTAGGATTCATATTTCAATCGTTTAATTTAATCAATTATAAATCTGCTTTAGATAACGTTGCTATGCCATTATATTATCAAGGTATTAAGCGTAAAGAACGTATAGAAAAGGCAGCTCACTATTTAGAAAAAGTGGGATTAGCCGATTGGTCTCACCATTTACCTAGCGAAATGTCTGGGGGACAAAAACAACGTGTCGCCATTGCAAGAGCTTTAGCAAGTGACCCTAAAGTACTTCTAGCCGATGAACCTACAGGAGCATTAGATACAAAAACCTCTTACGAAGTAATGGACCTTATTCAAGGCATTAATGAAGAAGGTAAAACCATTTTAATTGTAACTCACGAGCCAGACATTGCACAAATGACAAAGCGTATTGTGAATTTAAAAGATGGTTTAATTATAAATGATACCAAAGTAGAACAAGTTAGAGCCATACAGAATGTTTGATATTGAACGATGGCAAGAAATTTTTGAGACCCTAAGAAAAAACAAGTTAAGAACGTTTCTTACGGGGCTTTCTGTGGCTTCCGGGATATTTATTCTAGTCATTTTATTGGGATTTAGTAGAGGTATTAAAAATGGAATAACGACACAGTTTGAAGGTGATGCTTCAAATTTAATTGGAGTCAATTCAGGAACAACGACTAAAGGATACAAAGGCTTAAACCCGGGCCGAGACATTCAATTTAAAAACAACGATTTCAATACGCTTTCAGAAAAATATGAGAGTAGCATCGATTATAAATCATCTTTCTACACCATTTGGGGCGGATTGGTTAACTATAAGAATGAATCCGGAAGTTACCGTATTCAAGGTGTCTTGCCAGGTAATCAATTTATAGAAAATGCAGATATTGGTCAAGGGCGTTTTATAAATTATAACGACGTAAAAGAAGCACGGAAAATTGCAGTTATCGGAAACCGGGTAAAAAAAGATTTGTTTAAAGACGAAGATCCTATAAATAAAAATATTTCTATTAAGGGAATTAACTATAAGGTTGTGGGGGTCTTTTTTGATCCAGGAGGGGAGCGCGACGAGAGTAAAGTATTCTTGCCTTTAGAATCTGCACAACGTGCTTTTAATGGTGCAGATACCATTAGAAATATGATGTTTACTATCAAGATGTCTGATAATTTTGATAAAGCCTTCGAAGACTCAGAGGCACTTACCGAAGCTATATTAACAGATTTGAGACAAAAACATACAGTTTCTCCAGACGATATAAGTGCAATACGTGTCTATAATACCATGGATTCTGCTAAGAAAATTTACTCGCTTATCGCAACAATTTCTACCGTCTTTTGGTTTGTTGGTATTGGAACGATAATCGCTGGTGTAGTAGGAGTAGGAAACATTATGCTTATTATCGTAAAAGAGCGGACTAAAGAGATTGGTATTCGAAAAGCATTAGGAGCACAGCCAATGTCTATTGTAGGCATGATTCTTCAAGAATCGGTTTTTGTGACCATGTTTTCAGGATTATTTGGATTAATACTCGGACTAGGTTTATTAGAAATAGTTGGGCCTTTAATAGAGAGTGATTTTATAAAATATCCTCAAGTCGATTTTAATACCGCTTTAATCACCGTTTTTATTTTAGTATTTGCGGGAGCTTTGGCAGGCTTTTTTCCAGCATATCGCGCCGCGCAAATAAAACCAATAATCGCTTTAAGAGACGAATAGTATGTTTAGTAAAGATAGATGGGAAGAAATATTAGAAGCCTTAAGTGCAAACAAGTTCAGAACCTTGTTAACAGCTTTTGGTGTGTTTTGGGGAATTACAATCCTGGTGTTATTATTGGCTTTAGTTAACGGATTAAAAAATGGTGTAACAGCCGATTTTGGAAATTTTGCAACAAACTCCATGTTTATGTGGACGCAGCAAACATCTATCTCTTATAAAGGTTTACCAAAAGGAAGATCGTATGATTATAAGATAGGAGATGTCGAAGCTTTAAAAGCAGAAATTCCTGAACTTAAATATGTATCTCCTAGATTACAGTTAGGAGGCTTTAATGGCGCAAATAATGTCACTCACGGTACTAAAACAGGTGCCTTCCAGGTTAATGGCGATTATCCGGAATATATAAAACAACAGCCTATGGATATAACCAGTGGGCGATTTATTAGCTATTCGGATATAAATGCTAAAAGAAAATCTTGTGTTATTGGAACAGATGTCGTGAAAGGACTTTACAATAAAGGTGAAAATCCGTTGGGGACATATGTCAAGATTAATGGCGTAAATTTTATGGTTGTCGGTACGTTTAAAGCAAGTAATTCACAAGGTGATCAAGAGGAAGATGCTAACACTATTTTTGTACCATTTACAGCTTTTGCACAAGCATTTAATAGTGGAGATGATGTGGGGTGGATGGCACTTACGGCCCAGGATGGTATGAGTATTACAGATATAAAACCAAAGATATTCGACATTATAAAATCGCGACATAACATTCACCCAGACGACGATCGAGCGATCGGTAATTTCGATTTATCGGAAGCGTTTGGTCGTGTTAATGGTTTGTTTTCTATTTTGGGTTTTGTGGGCTATTTTGTAGGTTCTTTAGTTTTAATGTCTGGAATTATAGGTATTAGTAATATCATGTTAATTGTGGTAAAAGAACGCACCAAAGAAATAGGGATTCGTCGTGCTTTAGGGGCATCGCCGTGGACCATTAAATCACAAATTTTACAAGAGAGCTTATTGCTAACTATAGCTTCTGGAATGGTGGGTATTTCATTTGCTGCTGGAATTATTTGGATACTGAATTATGTTTTAGATAGTAGCGGCCCTGTCGAAAATTTTGCGAATCCAAGTGTAAGCATGTCAGTTGTATTTATAGCCTTATTTATATTAGTAATATCTGGCTTACTAGCAGGTCTAATTCCTGCAAATAGTGCCACAAAAATGAAACCCGTAGACGCGTTAAGAATAGATTAAAAAGTAAAGAATTAATAAATGAAAAGATCATCAACCGTAATCGTATTAATCCTAATTGTTGTAGTGTTTACAATATCTCTACTTTACTTGTGGAAGAAAAATCAGGAAGATCCTATTACTTACACTACAGATGTAGCAACAGAGCAAACTATTGTAGTAAAAACAGTAGCCACGGGTAATATTGTCCCGAAAGAGGAAGTGCTTATTAAACCGAATATTTCTGGTGTAATTGAAGAAATTTATATCGAAGCTGGGGAATATGTAGAGTCAGGCGATCTAATTGCCAAAATACGTGTTATTCCTAATGTGTCGTCTTTAACGAGTGCAAAAAATAGTATTGCAACCAATCAAACGGCTTTGCAAACAGCAAAAATAAATTTTGAGACTCAAGAATCTAATTATCAAAGACAGAAAGCATTGTTTGATAAAGGTGTGATTTCAGAAAATGATTTCGAGGGTATTAAAAATACGTATTTACAAACGAGACAAGCAGTGTCTCAGGCCGAAATTAACGTAACTTCTGCAAAACAAAATTTCGATATTATAAAAACGGGAACAACAACGGGTCTAGGTAATATTGCGCAAACATTAATTCGTTCTACAGTATCAGGGATGGTTTTAGATGTGCCAGTAAAAGCAGGGAATCAGGTTATTGAAGCCAATAATTTTAACGAAGGAACATCTATAGCATCTTTAGCGGATGTTAGTAAAATGATTTTCGAAGGAAAAGTAGACGAAAGTGAAGTGGGGAAGATTAAAGAAAATCTGCCACTAGAAATTACTGTTGGTGCTATCGAAAATAAGAGTTTTGATGCTGTATTAGATTATATTGCACCAAAGGGTGTAGAAGAAAATGGTGCCATTCAATTTGAGATTAAAGGAAGTCTGAAAAATATGGATGATACTTTTATTCGTGCAGGTTTAAGTGCCAATGCATCTATTATTTTAGATAAAGCAGAAAATGTTCTAGCTATAAAAGAAGCGTTGGTTCAATACGACGAGAAAACGAAGCTTCCTTTTGTAGAAGTTGAAGAAGGCGATCAAAAGTTCGTGAAGAAAGATGTAGAGTTAGGGATAAGCGATGGTATTTTTGTGCAGGTGAAAAGCGGAATTTCAAAAGATGATAAAATTAAAGTTTGGAATCAAATTCAAGGAACTCCAAAATATGCACAATAAATTATCTATTGGGTGTAACACTTTTAACTATTTTTAGACTGATAATGTAATTATGAAAAAAATAACACTTTTAGGCCTTTTCTTTTTTGGAGGGATATCTATTTATGCACAGGATAACAATAAATGGACTATTGAAGAATGCGTAAATTATGCGTTAGAAAATAATATCTCTATTAAGCAATCTGAATTAGATACCAAATTGGCAGATATTGATAAGTCGCAAGCGACTATGGCCTTCTTACCGTCATTAAACGCGAATACATCGTATAATATTAATACAGGAGCCAACGTTAACCCGGCGACTAACCAATTCGAGAATCAGACGTTTAGATCTGCGAGTGGAGGAGTAAATACTGGTGTTAATTTGTTTTCTGGATTACAAAACTGGAAAGCATTACAGCGTTCTAAAATAAATATTATCGCTTCACAGTATCAATTAGATAAGATGAAGGATGATATTTCAATCTTTGTCGCAAATGCTTTTGTTCAAATTTTGTTCAATAAAGAGCAAATAAAAGTTTTAGAAGCTCAGAATAAAATAACGAAAGAAAATTTAGACCGTACAAACGAACTTGTTGAGGCTGGTGTGTTGCCAAAAGGAGACATGTTAGAAATAAAGGCGACAGATGCTACGCAAATTCAACAAATTATCGCGGCAGAAAACGATTTGTTTATTTCTAAGATAGGACTGGCTCAATTATTAAAGATTGAAGATTACAAAACTTTCGATATTGCAGAAGTAGATTATGGTTTGTTTGCAGATACAATTTTAGAAGAAGATGCTTCAACAATTATAGCAAAAGCAAAAGAAGAAGTTTACGATGTTAAAGTCGCAGAGTCTAATTTAGAATTGGCGGCAAAAGATTTAGAACTTTCAAAAACGCAATATTATCCTCAATTAAGTGCTTTTATGGGGTATAGTACACGTTGGTCTAGTACAAATTTAGATTTTATAACTGGTCAAGAAATGCCATTTTTAGATCAATTGTCTACTTTTGATGGTACTTCTTTCGGATTACAACTTAGTGTGCCTATATTTAATGGCCTATCTGTAAGAAATAATGTAAGACGTAGTCAAGTAAATGTAGAGCGTTCTGAGTATTTATTAGAACAGGCGAATTTAGATTTAGAGTCGCAAGTCTACCAAGCTTACAACGATGCTAAGAATGCAAAGAAATCTTACGAAGCTGCCAATCAAACGGCTGAAGCTAGAAAGTTAGCTTTCGAATATGCACAAGAGCGCTATACTGTTGGATTAACCAATGCTTTCGATTTTAGTCAAGCATCTATTAATTTCGAAAACGCGCAATCTGATGTCGTAAGAACCAAATACGAATATATTTTTAAAATAAAAGTTTTAGAATTCTATTTCGGAATTCCAATCGATCAAATAAATCCTAACTAAGCCATGAACAGGAAAAAGTTAATTCTTATTATTTCAATAGTTGTAGTACTTCTTGCGTTGCTTGTCATCGGGAAAAAAGCAGGTTGGTTTGGTAAGCAAGCAAATTTTAAGGAAGTTGAAACAAAAGAACTTACCACGTTAGATATTATTGAAACGGTATCTGCGACAGGTAAAATTCAGCCAGAAATAGAGGTTAAATTGTCTAGTGAGGTCTCTGGAGAGATTATTGCTTTGCCCGTACGTGAAGGACAGGAAATACAAAAAGGGGACTTATTAGTTAAGATAAACCCAGATATTTATCAGTCTAGTTTAAGCCGTTCGCAAGCGACACTTCAGAATGCGAAATCAGGATTAGACCAAGCACAAGCCTCATTAAAAGAAGCTAAATCAAGTTACGAGAGAAATAAAACCTTATTCGATAAAGGTATTATTTCTAAAGCAGATTGGGATAAGGCAGTGTCTACTTACGAGGTTGCAGAAGCTTCTAAGGCATCTGCATATTATAATGTGCAAAGTGCTGGTGCAACAGTAAACGAAGCAAACGATAACTTGAATAGAACCACTATTTTCGCTCCAATGAGTGGAACAATTTCTAAATTAGATGCCGAATTAGGTGAACGTGTTGTAGGAACACAGCAAATGGCTGGAACCGAAATTATGCGTGTTGCTAATTTAAATAATATGGAAGTTGAAGTCGATGTTAATGAAAATGATATCGTAAAAGTTAGCATTGGAGATTCTACTATAGTTGAAGTAGATGCTTATTTAAAGAAAGAATTTAGAGGTATTGTTACTGAAATTGCAAATTCTGCAGACGAAACATTAACTTCAGATCAGGTTACAAACTTTAAAGTTAAAGTTAGAATTTTGGAAGAATCGTACCAAGATTTAGTCGCAGGTAAACCGGAATCATATTCACCTTTCCGTCCGGGGATGACTGCAACGGTAGATATTATTACTAAGAAACGTAAAGATATTATAGGTGTGCCTATTAGTGCTATTGTAATTAAAAATGATACGGCAGTATCTAATTCTGAAACGCCAAAAGATATACTTTCAACAGAAAAACTTGAATGTGTCTTTATAAAAGAAGGTGATTTAGCTAAATTACGAGTAGTTAAAACAGGAATACAAGATAATTCGAATATCGAGATTATTTCTGGTTTAGAATCGGGTGATGAAGTGATTACAGGACCATACAATATGGTGGCTAAAACACTGAAAAACGGAGATAAAGTAGGTTTAAAAGAACTTGAAAAATAATTAAAATAAAACACATACTGTGGCATTATTATTAAATATAGAAACAGCAACAACGAACTGTTCGGTCTCACTATCTAAAGATGGTGAGACTTTTGCTTTAAAAGAAGATAACGATAAAGGCTATTCTCATGCAGAACGGCTACATGTTTACATTAAAGCATTGTTCGAAGAAAATAATATAGAAAGCTCACAAATAGATGCTGTAGCCATTAGTAAGGGACCAGGGTCTTATACCGGTTTGCGTATAGGCGTTTCTGCCGCAAAAGGGCTTTGCTTTGCGTTAGACAAACCTTTAATCTCTATATCGACATTAGAGGCTTTGGCTCACCAAGTCAAAACAGTTGAAGGAGTTATTGTGCCCATGTTAGATGCACGTCGTATGGAAGTTTATGCTTCTGTTTTTGATTCTAATTATAACGAAATCCGTGAAATTAAAGCAGAGGTATTAGATGCAGATTCTTACGCTTCTTATTTAGAACAAGGTAAAGTGTATTTTGTAGGTAATGGTGTCGAGAAGACTAAAACCATTATTAATCACCCGAATGCAGTATTTGTGGATGATAAACTACCTTCTGCAAGAGAAATGGGAGCTTTGGCAGATGTAAAGCATAAAAAAAGCGACACCGAAGATGTCGCTTATTTTGAACCTTATTATTTAAAAGATTTTGTGGCGTTAAAGCCAAAAGCTAAATAATTAACCTTGTTTTTGTATTTCAACAGAATGTGGGTAAGGAATTTCGATTCCTGCCGCATCAAGTTGTAATTTAATAGCTTCTGTATTTTCAAAATGAACATCCCAGTAATCTGAGTTTTTAACCCAACCTCTAACTGCGAAGTTTACAGAACTGTCTGCTAATTCTGTAACAGCTACCATTGGTGCAGGATCTTTTAAAACTTTAGGATTAGATGTTAACACATTCATTAAAACTTCCTTAGTTTTCTTAATATCATCATCGTAACTCACACCAACAATCATGTCTAAACGAATTAATTCGTTAGCACTATAATTTGTAATATTACTATTAGATAATGGTCCGTTAGGAACTATAACCTTACGGTTTTGAGGTGTTGCCAATTCGGTAGTAAATATTTTAATTTCTTTTACAGTCCCTGATTCTCCACTTCCTGTGATGTAATCTCCAACTTTAAAAGGTTTGAATAATAAAATTAATACGCCTCCAGCAAAGTTAGCAAGCGAACCTTGTAAAGCTAAACCAATGGCTAAACCTGCAGCTCCAATAATTGCAGCAAATGAAGTTGTTGGTATACCTAATACACCTAGAAGTGTAATAACTAATAATATTCTTAAACCCCAGCTAACAAGATTTAACAAGAATTTTTTAAGGCTCTCGTCATAATCACTTTTAGCCATTAAATTTCTCGAAGTTTTAAGAATCGTTTTAATTACCCAAGAACCTATGATCCAAAAAACAATTGCTCCAATAACCTTTAAACCATAAGTGGTTCCTAAAGTTATTAACTTCTCTGTCCAGTATTCTAAATTTGTTTCCATATATATTACTTAATTTTTAGATTACAAATTTAAAAAAACTGATTAAAACCTGCGTTTATTCTAGATGAAAGAATTGATAAATAGGATATCGAAGGAAAAAGCACACAGATTTTAAAAAATTTGTGTGCTTTTTTTGATATAATTATAGAATATTGTCAACTTTAAATCTGAGTACAAAAATAATTTTAAACTCAAAAACCTCAATTTTCTAATAGAAGTATTTATGCTTATTATAGAGTTCTACCCGTTTACCGCTTCAACGATTTCTACTTTGTCTTTAAGCATTTCTTTAAGCATGTTTTCGATACCATTTTTTAATGTGAATGTCGACGATGGACAACCGCTACAAGCACCTTGAAGAATTACTTTTACCGTTTTCGTATCTGCGTCGTAAGATTGAAATTGAATATTTCCACCATCGCTAGCTACTGCGGGTTTAACGTATTCTTCCAAAATATTTATTATTTCTTTCGAAATATCATCTAAAGCTTCGAAAGATTGGTCGATTTGTGGTGTTGTTTTACCAAGTGTTTCTGGAGCTTCAGGAAGTACTACATCTTTACCTTGTTCTATAAAACCACGTATTAATTCACGTAATTCTACGGTAATATCTTGCCATTCTGCAACATCATATTTTGTAATAGACACGTAGTTTTCATCAATAAAAACACTTTTTACAAACGGGAAGTGAAATAATTCTGATGCTAATGGCGATAGTTTAGCTTCATCAATAGATGTAAATTCAAACATGGCCGTTACCAATTTTTTATTCGCCACAAATTTCTGAACAGCAGGATTAGGTGTGCTTTCTGCATATACTGTAACCGCAGTTTTCTTTGGAGCGCTATCGTCTAGTACCACAACACCGTCGTTATTTAAATACTCCTCAATTTGTTTTGAAACGTCTTCCTGAACATCTTTCCATTCTACGATATTGAATCGTTCTACAGCTATAAAATTAGCAGAGATGTACACTTTTTTTACAAAAGGTAAATAGAATAATTGTTGAGCTAGGGGCGAATTTTTAGCTTCATCTATATTTTGAAATTCATAACTTTGGTATTTAGTGATGAATTGATTTAATTCAAATTTTATAATTGCTGGATTGGTAGTTTCCTGAACGGAAACACTAAATGTTTTCATTTGACAAATTTTTACAAAATTAATAAAACAAAATTTCAAATGTGTTGTAAAAAGTTTAAATTAAAGCGGAATTAATTATTGTGTTATAAAAGAAAGACTAATTTTACAGCATGTTTTTATATGTAAATGTTTATTATGTGCATCAATTACAGGTAATTGGTGTTTGTAATGTTTTAAACCGTTTATTAATTTATATATTTAAATTAAATAACATGCGTTTTGATGATCTCTAAACGCTGTGTTGCTCCTCATTTACTAATAGCTAATCTCATTTCAATATGAATTTAAGGTTTTATGGCCTAATTCTTACTTTCTTATTTCTCTCTCCCTTTTGTAGGGCTCAAGAAGGTATGCCTATTTACTCCGATTATTTAACCGATAATTATTATTTAATTTTTCCATCTATGGCTGGTGTCGCTAGTTGTACCAAACTGCGTTTAACAGCGCGACAACAATGGCTTGGTCAGGATGAAGCTCCAGCGTTATTAACCGCTAGTCTTAATGGACGAATAGGAGAGACCGCTTCTGCCGTTGGTGGAATTCTATATACCGATAAGAATGGGTATCATTCTCAAAACGGTGGATATTTAACTTACGCACATCATCTTATGTTTTCTAGAAATGAAATAGATTTAAGTATGTTATCGTTTGGTCTAAGTGCTGGCTTTATTCAATATAAACTAGACGAATCTTCCTTTTTAGCTGGTGGTTTCGATCCTTTAATTTCCGGAATTCAACAAAGTTCTACAAATTTTAATGTAGATATAGGGATGTCTTACCATTTTATAAACTCTTATGCTCATTTTTCGGTAAAGAATCTGTTGAAGAACGATGGAATTAATAATGATATTGAGGTTACTAATAACTTAAGAAGATATTTGTTCGCAGTAGGAAACGTGTTTGAGACAAAGCACGAAGGCTTAACTTACGAGCCATCTATTTTAGCTCAGTATGCAGAAGGAACAAAAGGAACTACTTTAGATTTCAACTTTAAATTGTACAAAGCCTTAGAAGAAGCTAAAATGTATTTTGGTTTATCGTACCGATTGGGTTTAAATAGTACCGAATATCTTGATGGTTCGGGGACAAGTAAACAAAATCTTATGTATTTAACGCCTTTAATGGGGGTGACTTACAAGCAATTTACGATTGCGTATAATTACAGTTATCAGGCCAATTCAGTGGTGTTTAACAATGGTGGTTTTCATCAGTTTTCTATAGGTTATAATTTTAATTGTAGAAAGGTAAAATATGAGTGTGATTGTCCATCAGTTCACTAACTTTGTGAATATTTAATACATTTCATTATGATTATAAAATCAGTTAGGGGAAATACACCCCAAATTCCCGATGATTGTTTCGTTGCTGAAAATGCAACTATTGTTGGAGAAGTAAGCATGGGAAAGAATTGTAGTATTTGGTTTAATGCTGTACTTCGTGGAGATGTTCATTTTATTAAAATGGGCGATAAAGTAAATGTTCAGGATGGAGCAGTTATTCATGCAACATATCAAAAGTCACCTACCACTATAGGTAATAATGTTTCTATTGGCCATAATGCTTTAGTGCATGGTTGTACGATTCACGACAATGTTTTAATTGGAATGGGTAGTATCGTTATGGACGATTGTATTATTGAAAGTAATTCTATTATTGCAGCAGGTGCTGTAGTTACTAAAAATACCGTTGTGGAGTCAGGTAGTATTTATGCCGGTGTTCCCGCAAAGAAAGTAAAAGATATTAGTGAGGAATTAATTTCTGGTGAAATAAACAGGATCGCCGAGAATTATGTGAAATATTCTGGTTGGTTTAAAGACGAAAATTAAAACTTTAGAAATTCTACCTTGTGTTTTTTATCTAGAAGTAGATGCATAACTTCTGTACTTCCATTGGTGTAAAATTGATGGCGTGCAGTTGAAGTTTGCGTGTTTATAATATTTTGCGTTTCTAAAATGGCTTTTGTTTGCCTTGCGACAGCTTCGCCTGAATCTATTATTTTTACATGATTTGGTAGTATATCTAAAAGTAGAGGAAGTAAGTAGGGGTAATGTGTACACCCTAAAACTAAATAATCTATATCGGCATCTATCATAGGTTCCAAGTAGATGGTAAGTAAGGTCCTCATTTCGCTACTTAATGTTTTTCCTGCTTCAATAAGAGGTACTATGCCTTCTCCGATTTGCTCAATAACCCGAACATCATTTTTATATAAATTCGTCGTGTTATGGAATAACTGACTACTTAGCGTTCCCTTTGTGGCTAATATACCGACGGCTTTTGTTTTGCTATTTAAAGAGGCGGGTTTAATAGCTGGTTCTATACCTATAAATGGGACGTTATAAGACGCTCTTAAAGCTGTAATGGCATTTGTGGTTGCCGTATTGCATGCGACAACAATAAGTTTACAATTTCGACTTAAAAGAAGCTCTGTATTTTTAATAGATAGTCTTAAAATGTCTTCGGCTGATTTATTGCCATAAGGCGCATTAGCACTATCTGCCAAATAGATAGTGTTTTCGTTTGGAAGAAGTGCTTCAATTTCTTTGTAAACTGAAGTGCCTCCAACTCCAGAATCGAATATGCCTATAGGTTGATTACTCATAATTTCAAAAATAAAAAAAGCTGCTTTATAAAAGCAGCTTTTTAAATATTCTTAAAGGTATTAAATTAGAAACCTAATTCTTTTTTAACATCCGTTAATAAATCTTTTCCATCTGCCATGATTACACCACCACCTTGAGAAGCGTCTAATACATAGTTAAAACCTTGCGCTCTTGCTACTTTTAAGATTGCAGCTTTAGCTTTTTCTGTAATAGGCTTTAATAAGTCAACTTCTTTTTGTTGCATATCTTTTTGAGCCTGTTGTTGGTACTGACGGATATTTTGTTCCATTGTCTGTACTTCTTGAACACGTTTAGCATTTTCTTCCTGAGTTTTTGTAGCAGACTCAGCATCGTATTGCTTTACTTTAGTATCAAGTTCAGTTGCCATATTTTTAATATCAGCTTCATAGGTTTTTCCTAATTTCTCCATTTGCGCTTGAGCAGATTTCATTTCTGGCATTGAAGAAACTAATTCTTGAGTACTTATATGAGCAACTTTACTTTGTGCTTGTACAAAAGATGAAGCCCCAATAAATAAAGCTGTTGCTATTAAAAGTGTTTTAATTTGTTTCATTTTTAAAGTATTAATTGTGTTATAAATTGTTAATTATTATTCTTAGTTATTATTTTCTAGAGCTTCACGTTCTAATTTTGCTTTTGCACGTTCTTCTAGAATACGTTGTTTACGTGCTTCTAATTCCTGTTCTCGAGCTTCGCGATCTCTAATTTTTTGCTGTTTACGCTCTTCAGCTATTTCTTCTTTACTTTTCGTTTCAGTCTTTACTTCGGACTTCTCTTCTAAGTCATATTCTGTAGGCGCTGTTGCGTTACTATTTTCTGTTGCATCATCAGAAGGCGCTAATTTATCATTATTTTCTGAATTTTCTACACCTTTATTGCGAGCATCTAATTTTTCTTGTTTTGCAGCTTCCCTGTCATCAAGAATTTTTTGTCTGCGATCTATTGCTTCTTGTTTGTTTTTAGCACGTTCGTCTAGTATGTCTTGGCGACGTTGTTCTTCAAGTGCCTCACGTTCTAAAAGTTTGTCTGCTTGCGCTTTTTCTCTAGCTTCTAATTCTGGATTGTAATCTGGTACAATATCTTCGTTTGCAGCTGCGCGACGTTCGTCTTTAGTTTGTGCTTGTTGGCGTTTAGAAGTTCTATTTATAGTTCGTAAAACAAGTTCGCTTATATCGTAGCGTTTTTCAGAATATAGCATGACTAAATCTGCTGATTTATCGAATATAAAATCGTACTGTTTATTTGCCGCGATGTCTTGTACTGCTGAAAATATCTGATCTTGAATAGGCTGTATTAATTGCTTTTTCTGAATCATTAAATCTCCGTTTGGACCAAATCGTTTTTGTTGTTGATCTAAGATTTCTTTTTCTTCGAAGTCTATGTCTTCCTTACGTTCTTCATAAAGCTCCGATGTTAGTAGTGCTTTTTCATTACTTAAGTCTTTACGCTTTTGGTTTACATCTTTTAATTTAATATCGATATCTGCTTTCCAACGTTGCACTTTATCGCTTAGTTGGGTTGTGGCATCTTGGTATTCAGGAATATGTTCTAAAATATATTCTGTATCAATATAACCAATTCTTACACCGCGTTGCGCTTGCGAGGTAAGACTTAGTAAACCAACTACAGTCATTAAAAAAAGAACGTGTATTTTCATCTGTTTCATTTTAATAAGATTATTAACTACTAAACTTTACAAACGACAGATGAATTAAATTATTCTGTCTCTTCCTGAATTAAAGTTTTCAAAATTAACAAATTTTAACTTTATAACTTTTAAATCTTGAAGTAAATACATAAAGGGTTATAGAAAATATCATGCCAAATTAAAACTGTTGTCCAATAATAAAGTGTGTTTCCCAACCATTAGGCTCAGATTGTCCTGGTAGAGAATCGAATCCGTAACCAAAATCTATACCTAATAAACCAAATGCAGGCATAAATACTCGTAAACCAATACCGGCAGATCGTTTTAATTGGAATGGGTTGTAGTCTCTAAATGTATTAAATGCGGCTCCACCTTCAACAAAGGTAAGTGCATAAATTTTTGCTGATGCGGCTAATGTAATAGGGTAACGCAATTCTAAAGAAAATTTGTTGTAAATGGCAGCTCCGTCGTCGGTAGTATTACCGTTTCTATCTACTGGTTGGATAGATTGGTTTGGATAACCACGTAAAGCAACTGCTTCTCTACCATCTAAACTATAACTTCCTAGACCATCTCCTCCTAAATAAAAACGTTCGAAAGGAATAACACCTCTTGATTGGTTATAAGCGCCTAAGTATCCAAATTCTATTGTTGGTTTTAATACCAATTTACCAATAATACTTGTGTACCATTCTCCTTTAAATTTAATCTTGTAGAATTCTAACCAGTTAAAACGCTCTTGGTCAATTTCACCCATACGTGTGTAAGCCGCGTTTTGCTCGGATGCAGAAGCATCTGGATTGTTATAGATAGATTCTTCTTCTTCACGTTCCGTTTCTAAGCCTTCGTAATCTACACCATTCCATAATGAGTATGGTAAAGATAGTTTTGCACTTACATTAAAGTTAGATCCTCCTAAAGGGAATACTGGGTCATTCCAAGTATTGTTTCTAGTTAATCCAATAGTGTATGCTAAACTGTTAGAATATCCATCTGCGAATGTAAATAATCCTGTACTATAGTTTTTAAGGTTATAGTGTTGGAAACTTATCGCTTGCGACAAGGTGAAAAAATCATCTGGAACTGTTAAACGTTTCGCTAAACCAACTGTAACACCTAAGATGTTAAATCGTCTATCGGTATCTGCTTCTCCTGTACTAGAATCGTATAAGAACTGATTAGAATACGATATAGATGTAGAAAACTGTACTGGTTTTTTACCACCCATCCATGGTTCTGAAAATGAGAAACTGTAGGTTCTGTAAAACTGACTCGCCTGTAAACGTAGCGATAGTTTTTGACCATCTCCCATTGGTAAAGGCTTGTAAGATTCTAAATTGAAAATGTTTCTTAATGAAAAGTTATTAAATGAAAGCCCTAAGGTTCCAATAAATCCACCTCCACCGTAACCACCTTGTAGTTCGATTTGGCTAGATCCTGTTTCCTCAACAGCATATTCCATATCGATAGTTCCTTCGTTAGGATTCGGGTTGTTGAAATTTGGAGATAATTTTTCGGCGTCGAAATATCCTAACTGACTTAATTCACGAACGGTTCTTACAACATTTTCTTTACTGTATAATTCGCCTGGACGTGTACGTAATTCACGGTAGATCACGTGGTCATTCGTTTTTTCGTTTCCAACTACAGATACATCGTTAAAATGAACAGGTTTCCCTTCCGAGATTCTAATCTCCATATCAATAACTCTCCCATCGGCATTCGTTTCTACAGAGTTAATGGTAGAGAATAAATACCCGTTATTTTGGTATAAGTTAGTAATATCTTGACCATCTGGTCTGGTTTCGTCTGCAATTCCTTTTTCTAATAAAACACCATTATAAGTGTCTCCTTCACGAACGCGTAGAATAGCATTTAAATATTGGTCTGTATATACTGTGTTTCCAATAAAATCAATTTTACCAAAAGTGTATTGCTCACCTTCTTCAACGTTGATATTAATTGAAATGGTCTCGTCGTTATTAACGAAAATACTATCAGAAATAATTCGAGCATCTCGATACCCATTTTCTTTATACGTATCTATAATACTTACTAAATCCGTTTTATAATCGTCTTCAATAAATTTTGAACGTTTCCAAACACGACCAAACACTTTCTTTTTAGTGTTTTTCATACTGGAAGCAAGTTTGGAATCTGTAAGTACTGTATTTCCAATAAAATTGATGTCTTTAATTTTTACCTTCTGACCTTTGTCTATGGCCACAATCATGTTTACACCTGGTTTTGTGTTTAAAGAATCTTTAACAGGAATTACATTAATATTCACCTTAGTAGAATAAAAACCATCTTTTCTGTATTTAGATTCTAAATAGTTTTTAGTGGTTGTTATTAAGTTTTCGGTAACTTTTACACCCTCGTTAAGGTTATTATCTTCAATAATTTCATCGAATTTACCTTTTTTAACACCGGTAATTCTTAAATTATGAAGGGTAGGTAAGTCGTATAAGTGTATTTCTAAACTTGCTACATTGTCTTTTACGTCCTTAATATATATTTCTATATCACTAAATAAACCAGATTTCCAAAGCTTTTTTATGGCTTCACTAATTTCTTCTCCAGGGATTAAAATTACGGACCCTTTTCTTAGTCCAGAATACGTTACAATGGTTTGTTCGCTAAAGCTAGAACTTCCAGAGACTGTAATTTCGGAAATGGTATATTTTTCTCCAGAAGGTTGAGCTATCTGGGCATTAACAACCGATGTTGTTAAAGATAAAAGTAAAATAAAAATGTAAGGTAAATATGTTTTCAATGATAATGTATTAGCTAAGTTGTTCACTTGTTTTTCCAAAACGGCGTTCTCTTTTTTGATAGTCAATAATAGCATCATACAAATGTTGCTTAGTAAAATCTGGCCATAGTACATCTGTAAAATATAGTTCGGCATATGCGATTTGCCAAAGTAAGAAATTGCTTATGCGTTGTTCGCCGCTAGTGCGTATAAGCAAATCTACGTCGGGTAAATTTCGCGTGTAAAGATGCTTATTTATAACTAATTCGTCAATACTTTCAGAAGAAATTATATTATTTTTAACTTTATCACTTATTTCTTTAACTGCAGAGATTAATTCTTCTCTAGACCCGTAACTTAAAGCTAATGTAAGGGTCATACGTGTATTATTTTCTGTTTTAGAAATAACTTCGTGTAACTCTTTAAACACTTTTTTAGGTAAAGAATTTAAGTTTCCTATGGCATTTAATTTAATATTATTGTCTTGAAGTGTTTTAATTTCTTTTTTAAGAGAACTCACTAAAAGCTTCATTAAGGTGTCTACTTCTAATTTTGGACGATTCCAATTCTCTGTAGAGAAAGCATATAGTGTAAGGTTTTCTATACCTAATTCTGCAGAAGTTTCTACTGTTTCTCGAACAGATTTAGTCCCATTTTCATGGCCAATTGCTCGCAAGAAACCTTTTTGCTTTGCCCAGCGTCCATTACCATCCATAATAATGGCAATGTGTTTGGGTAATCTATCTTTAATAATATTGTCTTTCAAAATCTATTTTAATTAATCGCAATAACAAGGTTGTCTCCCGAAAGTATAAGTTAGTGTAATACCGGTAAATACATACCAATCGTTATTGTTTAAGTCTCCGAATCGCATATCTATTTGTGGATCAGAATCTGTTGCTTCTTTAAATATGTCACTGTCATCTAAATTATCGGTAAACAGATATCGTGCTCCAATTTCTGCTCCTACAATAAAGGAATGATTTAATTTAAGCTTATAACCTAAGATTATCGGTATTCCTATTGCAGGTTTTACACGTTCTTTAAGTTGGTTTTGATTGTTTATGTAAACATCTTTAAACGTTGCTGCACTAATACCTGTATATAAATAAGGTGTTTGGTGTAAACCTGCTTTATGTAAATCAAATTCGAAAAAATTAAATTCGATTCCAGCAGATATTTCACCTATTGTTTTCACTGTTTCATAACCGCGTTGATTACGGCTATTGTCTTTAGAGTCACTATCAATCATTTCAAGTTTAGTAATTATTCCAGAAATTCTCCAAGCGTATCTAGGACTTCTATTCCATTTATAAACACCTCCAATAGCGAGTTTTTTAGGTGATATAAAACGGGTAGAGCCAACATCTCCTATAAAGTTGCTTCCTCCCATAAATATACCCAACTCATGTGTTTGTGAGTAACTAGCGTGTATAAAAAAAAGATTTAAAATAAGTATTATTATATACTTCATAAAGTTTCAAAGTTTGCAAATATAACAAATAAGATATGCACTTAACAAATTGAATGCAATTGTACTAGTGTAAAAACTGAATTAGCGCTATATTATTGTTTAATTGCGTTTGTCTTCTCCCCACAATAGTTTTTTTCTAAGGGTGTTTAAAAAACTTTCGTCTAATAATTCTATCATTTTAACATTAAAATCGGCTTTTTTAATGGTTAAAATGGTTTCGTTGTTTATAGTTGCAATCCTGGAATCTAAAGATACTAAGTATGTGTTTTCTCTACCGCTAACTTTTAATTTAATTTCTGTTGAATCTGTTATAACTAAAGGTCTTGCGTTTAAATTGTGAGGTGCAATTGGCGTTAGTGTTAAACTGTTTGTGTCTGGCGTAATTACCGGTCCGCCACAACTTAAAGAGTATCCCGTAGATCCAGTTGGTGTCGAAATTATTAATCCGTCGCTCCAATACGAGGTTAAATATTCATCATTTAAATACGTTTCTACGGTAATCATTGAGGTTGTATCTTTTCTGCTGACTGCAATTTCGTTTAAGGCGAAATTCATGTTTTTTATATCCTCATTTTCTGGAGAAGTGGTTATAGAAAGGAGGCTACGTTCAGAAATTTTATAGTTTCCGTTTAAAATATCATCAATTGCTTTTTCTATATCTTCTTTAGGAATCGTTGCTAAAAAACCTAAGCGCCCAGCATTAATACCAACGATTGGGATGCCTAAATCTTTTACAAACGTTACCGCTCTTAGAATAGTTCCATCTCCTCCAATACTTATAAGTAGGTCGAAGGAAGAATCTAAAGCATCAAATGTTTTGAAAACATCATATTTCTGATCGTCTTCAATTTCACTATGTATTAAGTCAAAAAAGTGGCGTTCGATATGGATATCGGCATTCTTTTTTAAGAGATGCCTGAGTAACGTTTCTACAGGAACGTCAGAGTTTTTATGGTAAAATTGTCCGAAAATGGCTATTTTCATAATTACATGTTTAGGTATTTATTTAAATAATCCGATCGATCTTTAAGGTTTTCAATATAACTATCGTCTTCGTGACCAGAAATAATGGTATAATTATAGCGTCTAAAAGTCTGAATAATATCGTTTAAACTCGCGTTTCCAATTTTTAAGGTAAACTGTACTAAATTGTTTTGCATTTTAGAAATAAAAGCCCCTAGCAGTTTTCCTTTATTAGATTCTACGATTTGAGAAATCTCACTAAACGAATAGTCGTCCAGTCCTTTTTCGATAACTAAAGTCCCTCCATCTTCTGCGAAAAAGGGTGTTTGGTTAAATAAAGTTATAATATCATTTAGTTCATAATAGCCTAAATATG
This sequence comes from Formosa undariae, assembly GCF_042427615.1. Taxonomy (NCBI): domain Bacteria; kingdom Pseudomonadati; phylum Bacteroidota; class Flavobacteriia; order Flavobacteriales; family Flavobacteriaceae; genus Formosa; species Formosa undariae. Next base: position 246,070 of record NZ_JBHMEZ010000011.1, read on the forward strand.
CATTTTCAGCATTTAAAACAGGCATAATATTAGACGAATTTTGAGCAAAAGTTTCTAAAACATCTAACCAAATAGCATCTTCACGAACAAAAAAACCTTCGGATGCGTAACTATAATCTTGAATAAATTTATCCCTTTCAAAACAATATACATCGGTTTCAGAAAGACAACCAATATAGGTGTTTTCTGAGTTCTTAATGGGGATGTGCGTATATGTAAGCTGATTAAAAAGCAATTGTAAATCGCTAATTTTATCTGCGGTACTTAACGGTTTAATATCGTTTATAATATATTCGGAAAGGTTCATTTTATCCTAATTTATATGTGTGCAAATTAATTAAAAAATAGTACAATAAGCCTCTTCTACTTTGTATTTTTGTGGTATTAAAATAGGATTCATGACAAAGTTAAGTGTAAATATTAATAAAATAGCCACGCTAAGAAACTCTCGAGGCGGTGATTTGCCAAATGTTGTTCAATTTGCTAAAGATGTTCAGCGGTTTGGAGCAGAAGGTGTAACCATACATCCAAGACCAGACGAGCGCCATATTCGTTATCAAGATGCGTTCGATTTAAAATCTGAAGTATACACCGAATATAATATTGAAGGAAATCCTATTAAAAAGTTTATGGATATGGTTTTAGAGATAAAACCAACACAAGTTACCTTGGTTCCAGATGGCGACGATGCGATTACGTCTAATGCGGGTTGGGATACGATAAGGCATAAAGATTTTCTGTCTGATATTATTAAAGAGTGTAAACGAAATAATATACGGACATCTATTTTTGTAGATCCTGATTTAAAACAAATTGAAGGGGCGAAAGAAACAGGAACAGATCGTATCGAATTATATACCGAAGCCTTTGCGCACCAATTCGGATTAGGGAATTCAGATAGTATTTTACCATATACAGAATGTGCCGTTTTAGCCGAACGTTTAGGTCTGGGGATAAATGCTGGTCACGATTTGTCTTTAGATAACATTAAGTTTTTTAAAGATAATATTCCTGGTTTACTAGAGGTGTCAATTGGGCATGCTTTAATTTCAGAAAGCTTGTATTTAGGTATTGAGAACGTAGTAAATATGTATTTAAATAAACTGAAGTAAATAGTTCAAAATAAAAAAGTAATGCAATTACATTCAAATATATTAGGAGAAGGGACACCCTTTATTATTCTTCATGGTTTTCTAGGGATGAGTGATAATTGGAAAACTCTGGGGACTAAATTTAGCGAGCTTAATTATCAGGTTCATCTTTTAGATCAGCGTAATCACGGGAGAAGTTTTCATAGCGACGATTTTAGTTATGAACTTTTAGTAGAAGATTTAAAAAGCTATTGCGATGCCAACAATTTAAAAGACATTGTGCTTTTAGGGCATTCAATGGGGGGGAAAACAGCCATGTTATTCGCTACAAAATATCCGGAATATGTTTCCAAATTATTGGTTGCCGATATTTCACCTAGATTCTATCCAGTGCATCACGATGCTATTTTAAACGGATTAGGAGCTTTAGATTTTGCTGAAATAAAATCAAGAGGTGCTGCAGATAAAGAGCTGGCGCAATATGTATCTGATTTTGGAACCCGTCAGTTTTTACTAAAGAATTTATATTGGGTAGAAAAAGGTCAATTAGGATTGCGTATAAACGTTGAAGCGTTAACAGAGAATGTTTCCGAAGTTGGAGAGGCCTTGCCGATTCATGCTGAATTTGATGGAGATACTTTATTTCTTCGCGGAGATAAATCTGAATATATAGCACTACAAGACGAAAGTATAATAAAAACACATTTTCCGAAGGCCACAATTGTGACAATAAAGAATGCAGGACATTGGTTGCATGCCGAAAATCCTGAAGATTTTTATAATGAGGTGATTCGTTTTATAAAATAGAATAGTATATTTATAAAGAGGACGTTAATTATAAATAAACTATGAAAATTTTTATTACGTGCGTAATCGCTTTATATTCAATTTGTATGTGTGCCCAAAGATTACATGAAGATGGACCATTTAAATTGTATTACGAGAATGGAAATTTAAAAGCTGAGGGTGTTTATAAAAACAATTCTAAAGTAGGTAGGTGGAATGATTATTTTTCTAATGGTCAGTTAGAGAAAGAAAGATTCTATCACGAAAATAGAGATTGGGCAGGCTTTATACGGACGTATTCCGAGGATGGAATCTTGGTAAGAGAAGAACAATTAAATCATGAAGGTAATATTGAGGTAAAGCATTATTTTGAAGATGGGAGTGTGCATAGAGCATATTTAAAGAAGCCGGTTAACGAAGGTAAATCTTTTTTATTAACAGGTTTGTATCAAGAGTATTATGCAAACGGGGTGCTTAAAGTTGAAAGTCATTTTAGTGAAAATGAACTTATAGGGACGTGGAAACAATATTATCCAAACAAAAATATAGAGTGGGAAGTCAATTATGTTGACAGTTATAAGCAAGGTTTATATAAGCAGTTTTATGAAAATGGTCATTTGAAAATTGAAGGTATCAATGATTTAGATTTGAAAAATGGAGATGAAAAACATTTTGATTCTAATGGAAATTTAAGACAAACGCTTAAATATAAAAAGGGATCACTTAAAAATGCCTCAAAGGATTCAGATCAAGTTGAAATTCCAGAGGGAGTATTAGAGCGCGTACCTATTTATCCTGGTTGTGAAGGAGCATTAGGGAATGCAGGAAAAAAGAAATGTATGTCTTCAAAAATAGCCCGATTTGTAGGGCGAAAATTTAATAATTCTTTTAAAAGTGATACAAACTTAAGAGGGATTCAGAAAATTCATGTAATTTTTAAAATTGACAAAAATGGACATGCAATAGATGTAAGTGCCAGGTCTGTTCATGAAGCTTTCGAGACAGAGGCTATTCGGGTAATAAATTTATTGCCTCAAATGATTCCTGGTTATCAATTTGGAGAACCAGTAGAGGTTCCTTATAGTTTTCCTATAAATTTTAAAATATAATTAATTAGTAAATTCATTAAAAATTAACATTATGAAACAAATAATTAGATTCCTATTAACAGCTTTAATCGTTGTTTTGTTAGGTCGATTTTTATCCGGTATACATGTAGACGATTATATTACAGCTATTATTGTAGCCTTGGTTTTGGCGGTGCTTAATATTATTGTAAAACCACTTTTGCAAATTTTAACCTTTCCAATAACCATAGTCACTTTTGGCCTATTCTTATTCGTAATTAATGGGTTAATTATCTTGCTTGCGGGATATCTAGTTGGTGGTTTTCATGTAGATTCTATTTGGTCCGGAATACTCTTTAGTATACTATTAACTATACTTCAGTCAATAATATATAGCATAGTAGGAGAAGAAGATAAAAAATAGTCTGAAATACAAGACGTTAAAAACTTTGTAGGGTTGTAAAAATGTTTTATTTTTGCAGCCCGTTTTTAATTAGAAAAATCAAGGAGAATCTGTACTTTTAAGTTAAAAAATCAGAACAGAAACTTATGTTAAATGCCCAAGCTGGGTTTTATATCATTTAAAATGAATATTACAAGAGAGAACATTGATGCATTAAATGCTGTAGTAAAAGTTGAGATCGTTAAAGAAGATTATAGCGAGAAAATAGATAAAATCTTAACAGATTACCGAAAAACAGCTAACATTCCTGGTTTTAGAAAAGGTCATGTACCAATGGGAATGGTAAAAAAGCAGTACGGTAAAGCCGTTTTGGTAGACGAAGTAAATAAAATATTACAAGAAGCCTTAAATAAATATTTATCTGAAGAGAAATTAGATGTATTAGGGCAACCTCTTCCTAAAGCTCAAGAAGGTATCAATTGGGATGCTGATGCATTTACTTTTGAATTCGAACTAGGTTTAACTCCTGAATTCGAAGTTGAATTAAAAGGTGATAAAGCAATTACTCAATATAACATTGTTGCAGACGATAAAATGATCGACGAACAAATTGAGAATATCAAAAAACAATACGGAAAATTAATTCCTCAAGATGTTATAGAAGAAGACAGTGAAATCACTGGAACTTTTAAAAACGAAGAGAAAGAGATTGAAAATACAATTACTTTAACTTTAGATAAACTTAAAGGGAAAGCTAATGCTAAGAAATTTGTTGGATCTAAAGTTGGTGATGTTATCACACTTAAAACAAAAGGTCTTTATGCAGACGATCACGATTTAATGAATGCTTTAAAAGTAGCTCATGATGATGCTCATGGATTAGAAATTGAAGTAACATTTACTATTTCTGAGGTTAACAAACGTGAGGCTGCAGACTTAGATCAAGAATTATTTGATAAATTATTTGCTGATGGTTCTGTAAAATCTGTTTCAGATTTAAAAGACAAAATTAAAGAAGATGCTGAAAAGCAATTCGTACAGCAAGCAGATCAAAAGCTTTTAAACGATATTACTGAATATTTAATAGAAAGTACAAAATTTGATTTACCAGCAGAATTTTTACAAAAATGGATTCAAGCGTCGGGTGAAACTGCTCTTGATGATGCCGCAGCTAAAGAAGAGTTTGAAAAGTCTGAAAAAAGCATGCGTTACCAATTAATCGAAGGTAAATTAATTACTGCTAATAACATCCAGATTACTATGGATGATATTAAAGATCATGCAAAAAACATGATTAAAGCACAAATGGCTCAATTTGGGCAAATGAATCCTTCAGATGAAGAATTAGAAGGTATCGCTGCACGTGTTCTTGGAAATCAAGAAGAAGCACGTCGTATTTCTGAGCAAATCGTTAGTCAGAGACTATTAGAGGTGTATAAAGAAAAAGCAAATTTAGAAGTGAAAGAAGTGACTTACGAAAACTTTGTTAAAGAAGTTTACGGAGACAAATAAGTCAACTGTTTTAAAGAATAATCATTATATTTAGGCGTTGAATAGGTTTTATTCAGCGCCTATTTTATTCATTTTTTTAATCTAAAAGAACATTATGAATTACGGAAAAGAATTCGAAAAATTCGCTATAAAAGATCAAGGGATTAGTAGTACATATTACAACCAAATTATTGGGAGTATGTATCCTACAAATTTAACTCCAAACATTATTGAAGAACGCCAAATGAATGCTGTATCTATGGACGTGTTTTCACGTTTAATGATGGATCGTATTATCTTTATGGGTACTGGAATTAACGACCAAGTTGCTAACATTATTCAAGCACAATTATTGTTCTTAGAAAGTACAGATGCTAATAAAGATATTCAAATTTACATTAATTCTCCAGGAGGAAGTGTATATGCAGGTCTAGGTATCTACGATACTATGCAGTTTATTAAGCCAGATGTAGCAACAATTTGTACAGGTATGGCAGCATCTATGGGAGCTGTTTTATTATGTGCAGGAGCAAAAGGAAAACGTAGTGGTTTAACACACTCTCGTGTTATGATTCACCAACCTTTAGGTGGAGCGCAAGGACAAGCTAGTGATATTGAAATTACAGCTCGTGAAATTTTAATATTGAAAGAGGAATTGTATAAGATTATTAGTAAGCATTCTGGTCAAAGTTACGACAAAGTACATACTGATAGTGATCGTGATTACTGGATGAAAGCTGATAAAGCTAAAGATTACGGTATGATTGATGAAATATTAGTAAGAAGCTAATACAAATCAAAAAAAATAGTAGCATTTGGCTGGTATTTAAAAGTGAAATTTAAAAAGATTTATGGCAAAGGAAGAATTAGAATGTTCGTTTTGTGGAAGAAAAAAACCTGAAACTAGTTTATTAATAGCAGGTTTAGATGCGCATATATGCGATCGTTGTATCGAACAAGCACACGGTATTGTTGTAGAGGAATCTAAGCAAACGGATAATAGTGAATTATCTGCCGAATTAATGTTGCGTAAACCACTTCAAATTAAACAATTTTTAGACGAGTACATTATTGGTCAGGATATGACTAAAAAGGTAATGTCTGTCGCTGTATATAACCATTACAAACGTCTGTTACAATCGCCTTCTAAAGACGATATTGAAATACAGAAAAGTAATATCATGATGGTTGGGCAAACAGGTACAGGGAAAACATTAATGGCTAAAACCATTGCTAAAATGTTAAACGTACCTTTAGCTATAGTAGATGCTACGGTATTAACTGAAGCAGGTTATGTTGGTGAAGATGTAGAAAGTATTTTAACACGTTTATTGCAAGCTGCAGATTACAGTCTAGAAAAAGCTGAAAAAGGAATTGTTTTTATTGATGAAATTGATAAAATTGCTCGTAAAAGCGATAACCCTTCAATAACTAGAGATGTTTCTGGAGAAGGTGTGCAACAAGCATTATTAAAACTTTTAGAAGGAACAACTGTTAACGTGCCACCAAAAGGAGGTCGTAAGCATCCAGATCAGAAGTTTATTGAAGTGAATACGGAAAACATTTTATTTATCGCAGGAGGAGCATTCGATGGTATCGAGCGTAATATTTCTAAGCGTTTAAATATGCAAGCTGTAGGGTACAGTGCTTCTAAGTCTGATGATATAATCGATCAGAATCATTTGTTGCAATATATTATTCCAAAGGATTTAAAAGATTTCGGATTAATTCCTGAAATTATTGGACGATTACCTGTATTAACTTACATGGACCCGCTTGATGCTAAAACCTTAAGAGCCATTCTTACAGAACCTAAAAATGCCATTATAAAACAATATGAGAAGTTGTTCGAAATGGATGATATTGAATTTCATATTACCGATGGTGCTTTAGATTTTATTGTGGAAAAAGCGATAGAATATAAGTTAGGTGCTCGTGGATTACGTTCGTTATGTGAAGAGGTGTTAACCGATGCGATGTTCGAACTTCCTGGTACAGATGAGAAGGAACTAAGGGTGACAAAAGCATATACCGAGAATAAATTAAATAAAACAACGATTAAAAAGTTGAAAGCAGTGTCTTAATACTTTTTATAATAGTTTATCAAAAAAAACCACTCAATTGAGTGGTTTTTTTTTTTGATTGGTGTGAAATATTTTTAGCGACTATGATTGAGTATAAGCTGATTAATAGCATGGTAACCGTATCGTGTAACCGAGTATTATAAAAGAATGACTTAATTCTTAGTTGATTCTTCTTATTTATCAGAACAGCAATTGGTGTTTAACGTTAATAATTCATCAATGTATTCTCTAGAATTTGAAAGTCTCGGAATTTTATGTTGTCCGCCAAGTTTATTGTGTAGTTTAAGCCAATCGTAAAATAGATTTTGTCTTCCAATATGTATTTTAGGTTTGTTTAATGTCAGGTTATTATAGCGCTTGGCTTCATAATCAGAATTTAAGGCCTTTAATGCATTGTCAAATAGTTCATTAAAATAATTAATATCATTTGGTGCTTTTTTAAACTCTATAATCCATTCATGTGCGCCTTTTTCTTTGCCAACCATAAATATAGGAGCCGCAGTGTAATCCACAATTTCGGCTTTGGTACGCTTACATACCTTTTTTAAAGCATCTTCAGCATTTTCAATAATGAGTTCCTCTCCAAATACATTTATGTGGTGTTTGGTGCGTCCAGAAACTTTTATTTTATACGGAGAAAGGGAGGTAAATCTAACGGTATCTCCAATTTTATATCTCCATAATCCTGCATTTGTCGTGATAACTATGGCGTAATTTTTTTTCAATTCAACTTCTGCTAATGGAATAATTCTTTGGTCTACTGTTCCATAAGTATCCATCGGAATAAACTCGTAGAAAATGCCATAATCTAGCATGAGTAATAGATCCTTACTGTCATTTTGATCCTGTATGGCAAAGAACCCTTCAGAAGCATTATAGGTCTCGTAATATTTGAAACTAGAATCTGGCAGTATTTTTTTGTATTGATCTGCATAAGGGGTAAAACTCACGCCGCCATGAAAATATACTTCTAAATTAGGCCAAACTTCATGTAAGTTTCCCTTACCAGTTGTTTCTAGAACATTGTTTAATAACACCAACATCCAAGAGGGAACACCTGCAAAGCTAGTCACGTTTTCCATTATAGTTTCATCTACTATGGCTTGCATTTTAGTTTCCCAATCACTCATCAACGATACTTTATTACTTGGGGTACTGCTAAATTCAGCCCAAAAAGGCATATTGTCAATTAATATTGCCGATAAATCACCATATATGGTTCCGTTTTCTTTGTATAATTCTTTGCTTCCGCCAAGACGAAGTCCTTTTCCTGTAAAGAGTTGAGAGTTTTCGTTATTATTTAAATACATACAAAGCATATCTTTTCCTGCGGCATAATGGCAATCTTCTAAAGACTCATTACTTACAGGGATAAATTTACTTTTTGCATTAGTTGTTCCGCTAGATTTAGCAAACCACTTGATGTGCGATGGCCAAAAGATATTTTGTTCGCCAACACGTGCACGTTCAATTACATCTTGATAATCTTCGTAGGTAGAAATAGGAACGCGTTCTGCGAATGTCCTATAATTTCGTATTGTACGAAATTCATGCTGTTTACCAATTTTAGTATCTCGAGCGGTGTAAATTAAGTTTAATAGTAATTCTTGCTGTACCTCATTAGGGTATTTTAAAAATAGTTCAATTTGATGAAAACGCTTTTTTAGAAACCAAGAGGCAATTGAGTTTACTATAGTAATTGGCATATTTACATTATATTTATGAACTAAAAATAATACTTTTTTTATGACTTACGAGGGTGTTCTAACAAAAATGGAAACCGAATATGCGAAACCTATTCAATATTATTTAGTTTTTGATTCTGACTTTTTAAATATGAATCAGTTACTAAATAAAACTTTAAATATTAAATTCCTTAAATATCAATGTTTGAATTGCGGATTAGATAAAAAGATCTACAGACAGGGCTATTGTAAGAGTTGTTTTTTTGAGGTTCCTCAGGCTGCAGATTGGATTATGAAACCGGAATTGAGTAAAGCACATTTGGACGAAGAAGACCGAGATTTAGCATTTGAAAAGAAGGTGCAGTTGCAACCTCATATTGTGTATTTGGCAAATTCTGGTAAGGTTAAAGTTGGGGTAACACGAAAAGGTCAGGTGCCAACGCGATGGATAGATCAAGGGGCTCATGAAGCCATAGAAGTTGTTGAAGTTCCAAACAGATATCTAGCAGGAATTACCGAAGTGGCGCTTAAAGATTATGTGTCTGATAAGACCAATTGGAGAACGATGCTTAAAAATGAAATTGAAGATGAAAATTTGGTAGAATGGAAAGATAAGTTGAAAGCTTATATTCCGGAAGAAGCAAAACCGTATTTTATCGATTCCAATTCGGAAACGGAAATTGAATTTCCAGTCCTGCGCTATCCTATAAAACCAAAATCCTTAAATATTGAAAAAATGCTCGAGTATACAGGAGTGTTAAAAGGGATAAAAGGACAGTATCTTATTTTTGAAGACGACACTGTTTGTAATGTTCGTGGTAACGAAGGGATGTATGTCTCTATCAGTATAGACTAAAACTGAAAAAACACGCTTTAGATAAATATCTGAGCGTGTTTTTTCTTTATATAAAGTCGACAATTAAATATCTTCTTGATCTCTCAAGTTTTGGATATAAGCCGCTTTTTGATTTTCTCTTCTTTTCTTAACAGAAGGCTTTGTGAAAAATTGATTTTCTCTTAGGTTTTGCATCACCTTTACGTTTCTGTGTTTTCTCTTGTAACGTTTAAGGGCGCGATCGATTTGCTCGCCTTCTTTTACTATAATTTTAAGCATCTAAATTCTGGTTTTAAGTAATTATTAATAAGTTTTCAGGATTATCCTAAATAAGTTTTCAATATTTTGTTTTTAGAACTATGACGTAAACGTCTAATTCCTTTTTCTTTTATTTGTCTAACACGCTCGCGAGTTAAATCGAATGTTTCTCCAATTTCGTCTAAACTCATCGGTGCTTCATTACTCAATCCGAAAAACAAACGCAATACATCACTTTCTCTAGGAGATAATGTGTCTAATGCTCTGTTAATTTCAAGATTTAAAGATTCGTACATTAAGTTGTTGTCAGGATTTGGTGATTCACCAGATTTAACAACATCATATAAGCTAGACGTTTCTCCTTCTTTTAATGGTGCATCCATAGAAAGATGACGACCAGAATTTTTAAGAGACTGTTTTACTTCGCTTACTGTCATGTCTAATTCGTTTGCAATTTCGTCTGCACTTGGCGGACGTTCATGCGATTGCTCTAGAAATGAATAGGCTTTATTAATTTTATTAATAGAACCAATTTTGTTTAATGGTAATCTTACAATTCTAGATTGTTCTGCTAGAGCTTGTAAAATTGCTTGACGAATCCACCATACGGCATAAGAAATAAACTTAAAACCACGTGTTTCGTCGAAACGCTTTGCTGCTTTTACCAAACCAGCATTACCTTCGTTAATTAAATCGGGTAATGTTAAACCTTGATTTTGGTATTGTTTTGCAACTGAAACTACAAATCGTAAATTAGATGTCGTTAATTTATCTAAAGCTACTTGGTCTCCTTCTCGTATACGCTGCGCTAATTCAACCTCTTCCTCGGCTGTAATTAATGGCATTTTACTTATGTCTTGTAAGTACTTGTCTAACGATTTAGATTCCCTGTTCGTTACTTGCTTTGTAATCTTTAATTGCCTCATGTATCTGTTTTAGTTTAATGCGTATCTATCAATATAAACGAATTTTTAACAAATCCTAATAAAACACCGTTTAATTCATTAAAAATGAATAATTAAGGTGTTTTTAAGTAAATACTCATCTCAAAGAGCAAATTTCATGCCTAATAAAGTTGTATTTCATCGTTCACTTTTAGATCGAAACGTTTTCTAAAAAGATAAACGCCTAAATATAAAAACGGAGTATCAAATAAAGCCATTAAGACTTTAAATAAAAATCCGCTGATTAATAACCCGGCAAATTTAGTCCATTCTAGTTTACCAAAAAAACAAAGTAGCAACAAAACAGTAAAAGTGTCGATAAATTGTGATAAAAAAGTGGAAAAATTGTTGCGTAACCACAAATGTTTCCCTTTTGTAAGTTTTTTCCAGTAGTGATAAATCTGAATATCGATAAATTGAGCGAATAAATAAGCCATCATACTCGCTAAAACAGCAATTACGGTGCTTCCAAAAACACTCGTAAATTTAGCATCGTTTACCGGAGACCAAGAAGTTGCCGGAACAGCATCGGAAGCATAAATAATAGCCATAGAAAATATAGAAGCGAATATTCCTGTAATAACAATTTGATTGGCGGCTTTTTTTCCATAAATCTCACTTATTAAGTCCGTAATTAAAAATGTAATGGGATAAGGAAGAATTCCAACCGAGATTTCAAATAAATTGGCGCCAAAAATTGTGATGTTAAACGGGTGCCAATAAAAGAATTTCTGAAAGATAAGATTCGAGACCACTAGAGAGGTCATGAATAAAGCACCTAGTAACAGGTAGATACGATGTGCTAAAAAAAGGTCTTTTTTATTCATGTTTCTTTGTTTCAATAGCAAACCTACATATTTAATTTTGAAATGACATTTTCGTAATTAAAAGACTCCTGTTTCATGTTGAATTTTTATCTGTCTTTAATAGAAAAATTCAAGTTTAAGTAAATTACTTTTCTTTAATTTGCTCATATTTTAGTTCATGGCAAAACACGTTTACATATCTATAGGAAGCAATAAAGGCGACCGATTTCAAAATTTACAGAATGCAATACAGCGTATTTTTGAAGTTGTAGGTTCTGTGGAAAGCTTCTCGAAAGTGTATACGTCTCCTGCTTTCGGATTCGAAAGTGATGAATTTTTAAATGCCTGTTTAATTGTTAAAACAGAACTTCGGCCGGATGAAGTTATGCAATCCTTATTAGATATTGAAACAGAATTAGGACGTACACGAACAGAAGGTGCGGGTTACGAGGCACGTGTAATAGATTTAGATATTATCTTTTTTGAAGATGAAATTATAAATACCGAATTGCTAAACGTTCCGCATCCAGAAATGCAAAAACGACGATTTGTAATATTACCTTTAAATGATATTGCCTCGAAACATAAGCATCCTGTTTTAAAACAAACGGTAAAAACGTTATTAGATGTCTGTGAAGATTCAAGTGAATTACATGCGATTAGTGAAGTGCTAGAAAACCCGATATCTGCTTTTAATTTTATACAACAAAATTTTATTGCTATCGAAGGAAATATTGGTGCGGGAAAAACAAGTTTAGCGACTAAAATATCTGAAGATTTTAATGCGAAGTTGGTTTTAGAACGTTTTGCCGACAATCCGTTTTTACCAAAATTCTATGAAGATGCGCCGCGTTATGCGTTTCCTTTAGAGATGTCTTTTCTGGCAGACCGTTACCAACAAATTTCAGACGATTTATCTCAGTTAGATTTATTCAAGGATTTTATAGTTAGCGATTACGATGTGTTTAAATCTTTAATTTTCTCAAGAATCACCCTGCAAGAAGACGAGTTTAAACTCTACAGAAAGTTGTTTTATATTATGTATAAAGAAATTGCTAAGCCTGATTTGTACATCTATTTGTATCAAAATACAGAGCGTCTTCAGCAAAATATAAAAAAACGTGGTCGTGATTACGAACAACACATCGAGGACGATTATCTTAATAAAATCAATTTAGGGTATCTTGAATTCTTAAAAAATCAAACGGAATTAAAAGTCAAAATTATCGATATTTCTGATATGGATTTTGTGTCAAATCGCGCAGATTATTTGGCTGTTTTAGAACAAATTAATTCTTAATTAAGAGCCTTCATTTTACTGAATATATCCCAAATTAAAACACCTGCACTTACCGAAATATTTAATGAGTGCTTGGTTCCGAATTGAGGAATTTCAATCACCATATCGCTTTTAGAAACAACATCTTGAGCCACGCCTTTTACTTCGTTTCCAAATACTAAAGCGTAAGTTGTGTCTACTTCTGGAGTAAATTTATCAAGCATGGTAGCGTTTTCAACTTGTTCAATACTTAATACTTTTACATTTTTAGCTTGTAGTTTTTCAACAACATCTAACGTGTGTTCTGCATGTTCCCAAGCCACAGTTTCTGTACTTCCTAAAGCTGTTTTATGTATGTCTTTATGTGGAGGCGTTGCAGTAATGCCGCAGAGGTAAATTTTTTCAATCAAAAAAGCATCACTCGTTCTAAATACCGAACCAATATTGTTCAAACTTCTAATGTTGTCCAATACTATAATAACTCGTGTTTTTTTAGTGTCTTTAAAATCTTCAACACTTAATCGGTCTAACTCGCTATTTTTTAATTTACGCATACTATTTAATTTCTGTATTCTTTAATTCTATTGATTTTCTGAATAGGGTCGAACATATTTTCAAAAAAATCAAATTATGGTTACATTGCAACGGTATTTAAAATGCAAAAATAACACTAAAAAACGTCTTACCCTTGGCAAAAAAAACTAAAAAAGAAACGCCGTTAATGAAACAGTATAATGCGATTAAAGCAAAGTATCCCGATGCTTTGTTGCTATTTCGTGTAGGCGATTTTTACGAAACCTTTGGTTCAGACGCTGTTAAAGCAGCTGGGATTTTAGATATTACGCTGACAAAACGTGGTGCAGGAAGCGAAAGTGAGATAGAATTGGCTGGATTTCCGCATCATTCTATAAATACATATTTACCAAAATTGGTTAAAGCAGGCGAACGTGTTGCGATTTGCGACCAGTTAGAAGATCCAAAACAAACCAAAACGATTGTAAAACGTGGCGTAACGGAATTAATTACGCCAGGAGTTTCTTTTAACGATGAGGTTTTAAAATCGAAATCGAATAACTTTCTGTGTGCGGTACATTTTGGAAAAACCAACATCGGAATTTCATTTTTAGACATTTCTACGGGGGAGTTTTTAACCTCGCAAGGAAACGAAGAATACATCGATAAGTTACTTCAGAATTTTACTCCGAGTGAAATACTAGTATCCAAACAGAAACGGAAGACGTTTAAGGAGTCTTTTGGAGATGATTATCACGTATTTCATTTAGAAGATTGGGTGTATCAAACCGATTATACCAATGAAACCTTATTGAAACATTTCAACACAAAAACATTAAAAGGTTTTGGTGTCGAAAATTTAGAAGAAGGGATTATTGCTTCGGGGTCTGTGTTGCATTATTTAGGCGAAACACAGCATAATAAATTAGAGCATATTACCTCTATTTCGCGTATTGCAGAAGATGATTATGTGTGGATGGACCGTTTTACCATGCGTAATTTAGAGTTGTATAATTCTACCAATAATAATGCCGTTACGTTATTACATATTATAGATAAAACCATTTCGCCAATGGGCGGGCGTTTATTAAAACGATGGTTAGCACTGCCTTTAAAGGATGCTGAAAAAATAAAACAACGTCATGAGGTTGTCGATTTCTTAACTAAAGAAAAAGAAACACATCAAAAAACACGTCAGCATATTAAGCATATAGGCGATTTAGAACGCTTAATTTCAAAAGTGGCTACGGCAAAAGTGAGTCCGCGTGAGGTTATTCAGCTTAAAAATTCACTTGAAGCCATTGTGCCAATAAAAGCATTAGCGTCTCAATCTAGTAACGATGCCTTAAAGATTATAGGTGATAAATTACAAAGTTGTGATGTGTTGCGAGCAAAAATAAAAGAGACTTTAAATGAAGAAGCACCTGTAAATGTCTTAAAAGGACATACGATTGCTGAAGGATTTTCGGCAGAGTTAGATGAGCTTCGTGGCTTATCGACCTCCGGAAAGAATTATTTAGATAAGATGTTACAGCGTGAAAGTGAACGCACGGGAATAACGTCTTTAAAGATTGCGTCGAACAACGTGTTTGGTTATTATATAGAAGTTAGAAACACGCATAAAGATAAAGTTCCTGAAGAGTGGATTAGAAAACAAACTTTAGTGAGTGCCGAGCGTTACATTACTGAAGAATTAAAAGAATACGAAGCTAAGATTTTAGGAGCAGAAGAACGTATTTTAGCTATCGAGCAGAAGCTCTTTGGAGATTTAGTGGCTTGGTTGAGCCAGTATATTAAACCTGTTCAACAGAATGCATTTCTAATTGGACAATTAGATTGTTTATGCGGATTTGCACAATTGGCAACCGATAACAATTATGTGTATCCAGTTTTAGACGACACGTTTGATTTAGAAATTGTTGAAGGGCGTCATCCTGTGATTGAAAAGCAATTACCAATAGGCGAAGCTTATATTGCTAACGATGTGTTTTTAGACCGTTCGTCTCAGCAAATCATCATGATTACGGGGCCAAACATGTCCGGTAAATCGGCTATTTTGCGCCAGACAGCACTTATTGTGCTCTTGGCTCAAATCGGGAGTTTTGTGCCTGCTAAATCGGCTAGAATAGGTGTGGTCGATAAAATTTTCACTAGAGTAGGAGCGAGCGATAATATTTCGATGGGTGAATCTACGTTTATGGTCGAAATGAATGAAACGGCATCTATTCTAAATAATATGTCGGAGCGTAGTTTGGTATTATTAGACGAAATCGGACGTGGAACAAGTACCTACGATGGGATTTCTATTGCTTGGGCCATTAGCGAATATTTACACGAGCATCCTGCAAAAGCTAAAACGTTGTTTGCCACGCATTATCATGAGTTGAATGAAATGACGGAAACTTTTCCGAGGATTAAGAATTTTAATGTCTCTGTAAAAGAATTAAAAGACAACGTCCTATTCTTGCGTAAACTGGTTGAAGGTGGTAGCGAGCATAGTTTTGGTATACACGTGGCTAAGATGGCGGGAATGCCTCAGCAGGTTTTAAACCGTGCGAATGCCATATTAAAGAAATTAGAAAAATCGCATTCTAGTGAGGAGTTAACGGATAAGGTTAAAACACTATCGGACGATTTACAATTAAGCTTTTTTAATTTAGACGATCCGTTATTAGAGAATATTAAGGAAGAAATTATAAATACTGATATTGATACGTTAACGCCAGTTGAAGCATTAATGAAGTTGAATGAAATAAAACGCATGCTTGTTAAACCAAGTAAAACAGCGAAAAGTTAAAATATTTGATATTGATTCTCAGTAGCTTAAAAATTATTTGAAATTATTTTTCAAAAAAGCTTTGAGATGCCAAGAAAAGTTCTAAATTTGCATCCGCAATAGCAATGTTGCTACGTTCATTAAAAGACTACGCGAAAGTAGCTCAGGGGTAGAGCATCACCTTGCCAAGGTGGGGGTCGCGGGTTCAAATCCCGTCTTTCGCTCTATACTGTTTTGATTTTCAAAAAAATATACCAAATGCTGAAATGGTGGAATTGGTAGACACGTTGGACTTAAAATCCAATGGGTAGTAATGCCCGTGCGGGTTCAAGTCCCGCTTTCAGTACTAAAGCCTTTATCGTAAGATAGAGGCTTTTTTATTATGAATCGTAGTTCTTTTATATAGACTGTATTATAAAATTTTATACCATGCTGAAATGGTGGAATTGGTAGACACGTTGGACTTAAAATCCAATGGGTAGTAATGCCCGTGCGGGTTCAAGTCCCGCTTTCAGTACAAAGCCTTTATCGTAAGATAGAGGCTTTTTTGTTTTATATACTTTTTTAATATCCAATCATTTTCTTCTTTCTAATTTCTCTTGAGTATAACGTGGATTCCATCTTAAAATTTGCGTTTAGTAATGAAATTGAGTTTGATCTTTGTAAACAAGAAATACATTTAATTTGTCATTAAGTCCTCTAGGTTGCATGTAAAATAGTAAAACACATGTTTTTTAGGGTGTTCGAGCGGAGTCGAGAACATAAAAAAGGAGAACAAGTGCTTCTGAAAAATATTTTAATTCAAAAATTAAGACTTTTAGAAGTCAGTTTAAAAATCTAGAATTCTGTCTTTTTCGATTAACTAAAATATGAACAGAAATACAACAATTAGGCATGATCCATAATGTGTCTACTTTATAATGTATATAATTATGACTGAATAAAAACGTTGTTTATCGAAAACTAGAATAAAATCAGTATCTTTTATTCATTAAACTTACACGTCAGAAACCAATTATTAAATTCGATATGAGTATATCTAGAAGAGATTTTATAAAAAAGACGACTGTAGCAGCATCGAGTTTACCGTTACTAGGAATGCCTTTTTCAATGGCAAATAATTTTCAATTTGAAGCAGATTTAGATGTTAGTATATTCTCCAAACATTTACAGTTTTTAGATTATAAAGAAACAGGACAGATTGCTTCAGAATTGGGGTTTAACGGTGTGGATTTAACTGTGCGACCAAAAGGACATGTGTTTCCCGAAGATGTGAAAACCAAACTTCCTATTGCAATTCAGGATTTAAAATCATCGGGTTCAGATTGTAAAATGATTACTACAGCGATAGAAAGTGTAGAGCATCCGTTAGATGTCGATATTATTAAAATGGCAGGGGATAATAATGTCTCTTTTTATAGAACCAATTGGTATAAATATAAAAAGGAGTTGTCTATGCCACAGTCCTTGGAATATTATAAAAAACAAATTGAAGCATTAGGAGATCTTAATAAAGAGCATAACATTATTGGTTGTTATCAGAACCATGCTGGACGTAGTGTTGGTGGCTCTTATTGGGAGATTTACAAGCTATTAGAAACTGTAAACCCAAAATACTTTGGAACCCAATACGATATCCGACATGCTCTTGTTGAAGGAGGCTTGTCATGGGAGAACGGATTAGAATTACTTCAGAAAAGTATAAAAGTCATCGTTCTAAAAGATTTTAAATGGGGACAGGAAAGCGGACAATGGAAACCTATAAATGTGCCTATAGGTGAAGGGTCGGTCGATTTTTATACATACTTTAAATTACTAAAAAGTTATGGCCTAAATCCTCCGGTATCTTTGCATTTAGAATACCCGTTAGGTGGTGCCGAAAAAGGAAACACGACACTAACTGTGGATAAGAAAGTGGTTTTTGACGCGATGCGAAAAGACCTAAATACTATTCGCAAGATATGGAAGGAAGCTTAAATAATCTTAAGCGTGATATCCAGTGTATTTAGTGAAAAAGATTTAGGTCTTGCCTTTTTTTATCGTCCTATAGGGATACCAATTCCGAAAAATAATCGAAATTTATCTGTATTATTAACCCAAGTGAAATCTAAGTCTATAGGGCCAATCATAGACAAGTAGGAAACTTTTGTACCTATAGAATACAAGCTACTCGTATCTAAATTATCTTTCCATTCGCCGTCTGGCGAGAATGCATTTTCAGAATACTCTTTAAAGTCTCCAAATCCTACTGTTGCTAAATCAAAATGAGGTATGATATAACATTTTTTAATGAATTGATATTGTAAAGCTATGTTAGCACTCATAAACTGACTTACGGGTAATTCGTCTTCTAGTAAACCGTAAAACACAAAATCGTCTTTTCTTGGACGTCTTAAATTCCCTCCTAAGTAATAGTTGGCTCCATATCCAAATTGCTGAAAGGAAAGGTCGTCGTCTTGCGATTTATCCATAAACGTTAACCCCATATTGGCACCTAATTTTAGTGTCAGTTTTTCATTAAAAGTTTTTACAGTTTCAAAGTTCAGTCTTAATTTTGTAAAATCATTTACATGCCCAGATTGATTTTTACTTATTGACGTATCGACATAGTTAATATCTACATTATTACGTATTGTTCGTCCAACTCTCACCTCTAGATTATAACCATCTGTAGGGTAAAATACGGTGTTTAAAGTATTGTACACATATTGACCATAAAGCTCGGTGGTATTAAATTTGTAGTCATCTAAATTTAATATATTATTTACAATTTGAGGATTAGCATCTGGTCTAAGGCTCGTATGTTGGTAGTCAATTCCGAAACCAGCATAACTGTTTAATGTGTGGATATTGCGATTAATTTCATTATCAAACTGTAAATATTTGTAATTCATTTCGTCTGTAGCTTCCCCTTGAATAAAAATATCTTGATCTAATTTTTGTCCGAAGACTTCCGATCTAAACCACCAATTTTTATCTTCCCCGTATATCTTTTGATATTGTGCTTTAAATTTAGGTTGTTCGGCAATATCTAAAGTAACTAACAATCTTGAAGAAGCTCCTATAATATTTCGTCCCGTGTAATTTAATAATAAACCTACACCGCGAAAGTCGTCAAAATGAGCTGCTAATTTTACTTGATTATGAGCTTTTTCTATGGCGGTAATTTCTAGACCTATTTTGTCGCCATTAATAATTGGGTTTGTAGAGATTGAACTAAAAAGATTAGTACCTAATATTCTATTTATATGTGTTTCTGCTTCTTCAACCGTGTATTCTTCTTTTTCTTTTAATCCCGACCTTGTGGTTACTAATCTTAAATTATCTTCACTAATCCCTTTGTATACAATAGTGTCTAATGCGACAAGCTTTTTTTGAACAGGCATTACATGCGCTCTCTGTTTGAATGGTTTTAATGATTTAGCAAGAGCTACTAATTGATCTTCATTGTCTATAACTGCTTTTTTGCCTTCTTCATAAATAATAGCGCTTTTGTCAAAATCCCCAGGTGTGTATTTAAGATTAGGTACATGGTCTAATAAAATATCACATTCCTTTTTATGTTTTGCAACGAGTAAATTACTAGAAAGCATTCCGGTTTGGAATAATAAATTTTCTAGATTCCCTAATTGCTCTTTAGTTTGTAATCCGCCACTAACTTCACTTCCAATAATAAAATCTGCACCTAAACTTTTAGCAATATCAACAGGAAAATTATTTAAAACACCACCATCTACAAGTAATGTGTTTTTATATTCTACAGGTTTAAATACGCCAGGAATAGACATACTTGCACGCATAGCGGTACTTAGAGAGCCGTGGTCTAAAATAATTTGTTTTCCGTTTACAATATCTGTTGCCATAGCTCTAAACGGGATCGGGTAATCGTCGAACTTGGAAATGTTATAAACAGGATATGTTAGCACGCTAAAAAAATCTCTTAAATTCTGGTCGTTTAATATTGCGATTACCGGTTTTGGTTTTTTATCTACCACTTCAAACCCTATAGAGTAGCGTCCAAATTCACTTTTCTCTTCATTACTTACACTAGTAATAGACGCTCTACCTCCAAAAAGAGCATCCCAATCTGCATTTTTAGAAATCTCGGCAATTTGGTCACCAGTATAACCTACAGAATATAATGCACCTACAATACTTCCCATACTCGTTCCTACTATTAAGTCAGGAACGATACCAAGGGAGTCTAATTTTTGTAAGGTTGGGATGTGTGCGATTCCTAATGCACCTCCACCACTTAGTACTAAGGCGACTTTAGGTTTGTCAGCATCCTGAGCGTAGGTAGTTAGGGAGAATGAAAAACAGACTAAGAGAATAAAAAACGTGTAGAATTTATTCATAAATATTTTTAAAAAAAGAGTTAGTAGTGCGTCAAAAAGAATGACCTATACAAATGTAAGTGAAATTAATTTAGACGATATAAATCTTGTCTAGAATACAAAATAAAAAATCTCAAATAGAAATAAAAATAGCTGTAAAACAAATTCTATTTGAAAGTTGAATTCTCTTTCCTAGCTTTACAAGATTAAGTGTGTTTTTACGTTAAATTTAGTAGCGCATTATAATTAATCATTTTAAACTGTACAATTGAAAAAGAAAATAGCTAAAAAGAATAAAAATTGGTTTGTCTTAGTTTTAAAACTCATTGGTTTTGGTTTACTTCTATTGTTATTATTTATCGGCAGTATTTATATTGGTCTATGGGGGAAAATACCTTCTAAAACCGATTTAGCCGATTTAAAACAAGCCGAGGCAAGTCTTATATTAGACAAAAATGAAGAATTACTTGGAAAGTATTTTGTGTTCGATAGAAGTATCGTCAGTTTTGAAGATCTTCCCAAGTATCTTGTAGACGGATTAGTAGCTACCGAAGATGCGCGTTTTTACGAACATGGCGGTATCGATTATCCGAGTTTTTTCAGAGTGTTTTTTAAAAGTGTATTGCTGCAAGATAATTCTGCAGGAGGCGGAAGTACAATCACACAGCAATTGGCTAAAAATCTCTTCGGAAGAAAAGACTATTGGATGTTATCTATGCCAATAAATAAAATCAAGGAAATGATAGTAGCGACGAGAATTGAGGACGTTTACGATAAAAACGATATCATTGCTTTGTATTTAAATACGGTTCCTTTTAGCGAAAACACCTTCGGAATCGAGAGCGCATCTTATCGTTTCTTTAATACATCTACTAAAAATTTAACGCTTTCCGAAGCTTCAACTTTAGTCGGTACGTTAAAAGCAAATCATAGTTATAATCCGCGATTATTCCCAGAGCGAAGTCAGCTAAGACGAGATGTTGTCCTTCAACAAATGGTAAAATATGGTTATATAGATGAAGACGCAAGACTAAATGTTAGTAACCACCCCGTAGAAATCGATTATCATAAATTCACATATAATGAAGGTTTAGCTCCTTATTTCCGAGAAAATGTTCGTAAACAGGCGTCGCAAATTTTAGATAGTATAAATAATAGTGGCGATACAGAATATGATTTGTATAAAGATGGTTTAAAAATTACAACCACTTTAGATAATACCATGCAAGAGTATGCCGAAAAAGGAATGACTAAGCATATGGAACGTTTACAGAGTCAGTTTGAAAAAGCATATGGATCTAATGCACCTTGGTTAAAAGATGAGGTTATGATAACCGAATTAATTAAAAAAACACCGAAATATGAGCTTCTAAAAAAAGAGAATTTATCAGAAGCTGAAATCATGGTAGCACTGAATAAAAAATCTAAAAAACCTATTTTTAGTTATGAAGGGGATACCATTGTCTCTATATCGACTATAGATAGTCTAAAGCATTATTTAAAATTTTTAAATACAGGATTTGTAGCTCTAGAACCTAATACGGGAGCGATAAGGGCTTACGTTGGCGGAATTAATTTCGAGCATTTTAAATACGACCACGTGTCTATGGGGAAACGACAAGTGGGATCGACATTTAAACCTTTTGTATATACAACAGCATTAGAATCTGGGATGGATCCATGTACCTATATTTCGGTAAAAGAGGTAACTTATACTAATGAGGAAGATTGGACGCCTTCTAACGGTTCGAAAGATGAAACCGATCCGCACATGAATTTTTCATTAGAAAAAGCATTAAGTCAATCTATAAATACTATTGCTGTAAAATTATTAGATAAAGTGGGAATACCTGCGGTTATTAATCAAGCGCGAAAAATGGGAGTGACTTCAGAATTGCCTGATGTTCCGTCTTTAGCTTTAGGAACAGCAGAATTATCGCTTTTAGAATTAACGGCATCATATACAAGTTATGTGAACAAAAGTGTTCCGTCTAAGCCTTATTTTGTAGAGAAAATCGAAGATAAAAATGGCAAGATTCTTTATGAATACAAGCCTTCAAAACCAATGGATCCTGCGTTTAGTGAGAAGACGAGACAAACCATGATCGAGTTTATGAAAGCGACCATAAATGAAGGAACTGCAAAGCGTATGCGATCAACGTATGGCTTGTCTAATGATATGGCAGGAAAAACAGGAACGACACAAGATAATCGCGATGGTTGGTTTATGGCAATTACACCAAATTTAGTCATGGGATCTTGGGTTGGAAACGACGATCACCGTATTGGTTTTAGTAATACATCTATTGGTCAAGGGGCAAATTCTGCATTACCAATAGTGGCTAATTTTGTGTCTCAATTAAATAAAAATAATGATTTCAATAGCATAACAAAAGCTAAATTTGAAACACCTTCAGCCGAGGTTTTAGAAGCTATAGATTGTAACCCAGATAAACGGGATGGATTCTTTAAGCGACTTTTTGGAAAGAAGGAAAAAGAGAAAGCATTTGGGGAGTAATTTTAGATGAAAATTATCACCTAATAATGTCTCATTTTTTTAATACTAGTAAATTAAATTATAGCACTTATGTATCAAGCAAACGAGAATAGATATAAAGACATGTCTTACCGAAGATGTGGGAAAAGCGGTATTGTTTTGCCTCCCATTTCATTAGGGTTATGGCATAATTTTGGAGATGTAGATGTTTTAGAAAACGGAAAACAAATGTTACATACAGCTTTCGATAATGGGATTACACATTTCGATTTAGCTAATAATTACGGTCCGCCTCCTGGAAGTGCAGAGCGTAATTTTGGAGAAATCTTAAAGGCTAGTTTTTTGCCTTATCGCGACGAGCTTATTATTTCTACAAAAGCAGGTTACGGCATGTGGTCGGGGCCTTACGGCGATTGGGGATCTAAAAAATATTTGGTATCTAGTTTAGACCAAAGTTTAAAGCGTATGGGGTTAGATTATGTCGATGTTTTTTATCATCATCGTCCAGATCCAAATACACCCTTAGAGGAAACCATGTCGGCACTAGATTTAATAGTAGGACAAGGAAAAGCGTTATATGTTGGTGTCTCTAATTACAATGCAGAAGACACCTTAAAAGCTTCGAAGATTTTAAAGGAATTGGGTACACCGTGTTTAATTCATCAGCCACGATATAGTATGTTCGATCGTTGGGTAGAAGATGGATTGTTAGATGTTTTAGGCGATGAAGGTATAGGAGCGATTGCATTTTCTCCATTAGCACAAGGCCTTTTAACTAATAAATATATTAATGGTGTTCCAGAAAATTCTCGAGCTTCTAAAGCGACTGGATTTCTTCAAAAGGAGAGTGTAACTCAAGACGTGATTAATAAAGTAATTAAGTTAAATGCTATAGCCGAAAACCGTAATCAAAGTCTAGCGCAGATGGCTGTCGCTTGGTTGTTAAAAGACGATAGGATTACCTCTGTTTTAGTTGGAGTAAGTACAGAAGCACAATTATTGGATAATTTAGGAGCGTTGAAAAATTTAGATTTTTCCGACTCCGAATTAGAGGCCATAGAAGTCGTTTTAAAAGGCTAGATAATACAGTGATTTTACAACCCCATTTGTCTTAAAAGCAATTTAAATGATAAAAATTATACGGACGGATTCTAAGAATGAAGACTTTATTGAATTGGTAAGACATTTGGATTCCGAATTGGCAGAACGCGACGGCGAAGAGCATTCGTTTTACGATCAGTTTAATAAAGTAACAGAAATAAAATATGTGGTGGTTGTATACGTAGCAGATTTAGCGATTAGTTGCGGTGCTGTAAAGGAGTACGATAAAAATACGATGGAAATTAAACGCATGTACACGACTGAAGCTTATCGCGGAAAAGGAATAGCCTCCAAAGTACTTGCCGAATTAGAACAATGGACTTCAGAATTAGCGTATACAAGTTGTGTTTTAGAAACCGGACTTAAGCAACCTGAGGCCATTCGGCTTTACGAAAAAAATGGCTATAATTTAATTCCTAATTATGGTCAATATGCTGAAGTCGTAAATAGCAGATGTTTTGAGAAAATAGTAAACTGATATTTTAATTGATTTTTATTTATCCTGAATATGCGAAATCTTTTATTAATTAATATCGATTTTTAAGTTCTGATTAAATTATTAGAATTTGGTTATTCTAACCACAAACGTTATTAATTATAAAAAACCATTAAATTATTTATGCTTTATTGTATTTGTCTATTTAACGATTCAAGCGCAAGATATTAAATTGCCTTCTCTAGATTTTTCAAAAGATTTAGTTTCTACTTTAAAGCCTAGTAAAGATATTTAGGGTTGTCTTCTGGAGTCTCTTCTGGGGTAGAAAAAAGAGAATAAAAGCTTTGCAAGCGATGTTGGGATTATGAGTGGTTCTGGGGACGATGCTTCTAGGAAATTAAAAATGAACGATAGAAAAAAGAAAAGAGATGGGGTGTTAAGAAAAGCCTTTGGATCTGATAATGCCGTGCTGTCTTATAAGAAAGATATTAAAAAACAAATTACACCATTTAAGAGAACGTATATATTAGCATCATTAGTTTTATAATAGGTATAACGCTAAAGCATAAAAAAGCCCTTGTAAATTTTACAAGGGCTTTTTTTGTATGAAATAGAAAGCAAATTACTTTCCTTGGATTGCTTTATTTGCATCGTTAGCTGTCTTCTTTACAGCATCATTAGCGTCTTTTGCAGCACCTTCAACAGCTTTACCTGTATCTTTCATTGCTTTGTCAGTTGCATTTACAGCATCTTTAGTAGCGCCTTCAACAGCGTTACCTGCATCGTTTAAAGCTTTATCAGTTGCATCAACAGCATCGTTTACAGCATCTTTCGCGTCGCTAGCAGCTCCGTCAACAGCATCAGCTGCGTCATCCATTGCATCTCCAGTTGCATCAACAGCGTCATTTACAGCATCTTTAGTTGCATCTGCAGCATTGTCTAAAGCGTCTCCTGTTTCTTTAGCAGCGTTTTCTACAGCATCCCCTGCACTTTCAGATTTTTCTTTTACGTCTCTACAAGAAGTAAATGTTGTTCCTAGTGCAAATACAAGTGCTGCGCTTAAAATTAGTTTTTTCATGATTTTAGTGTTTTGTTAATTTTTATGCAGCCAAGGTAATAACTTCTAGGCAATCATTAAATCTTAAATGTTAATTTTTTTAACAAATTCAATAAAAGTCATTAATTAGAACTTTTTGGAGTCAAATATTTAGAAATCAGATCTATTGCTCCTGCGTTTTTATGAATGTAATCGCTATTTTTACCTCCTGAAACATCTCTAAATTGAGAATTGTTGGCTAATTGGTTAATGATTTTGTTTAACTCAACTTGATTATTTACCGCAAACATACCTTGGTTTTTTATCATTGCTTTTGCCTCAGGAAATTTTTCGTAGTTATTTCCAATAATAACGGGTACACCAAAGACAGCGGCCTCTAATGTATTGTGTAATCCCGTAGTTCCCATGGCACCACCAATGTAGGCTATATCTGCATAGTTGTAAATTTTTGTAAGAATGCCAATGGTATCTATTATAAAGACTTGTGCTGTTGATAAATCTGCAGTATCTTTTTCTGAATATAATATGGTATTAACCCTTAAACTATTTTTAAGTTGCTGAATTTGATTGGGTTTAATGTTATGTGGAGCTATTATAAATTTTAAAGTACCAGGTGCTGTTGTGTTTATGTAATTTACAAGCAGTTTTTCGTCTTCGGGCCATGTGCTTCCTGCAACAAAACAGAGTTGATTGTTTTTAAATTCAGCGATAAAATTTAAAGAATTATCAATTTTTAATTGGTTTGACACTCTATCGAAACGCGTGTCTCCAGAAATACTTGTCGTATTATAATTTATAGATTGTAGTAGTTGTTTGGAGGCTCCATCCTGCGTAAAAATATGTTCGAAGGTGAATAATGCCTCTTTCATAAAGGTACCGTAGGATTTAAAAAACAGTTGTTCTTTTCTAAATAATGCCGAAATTAAAATGGCGCGTCCTTGTCTATGTTTTAATTCGGCTAAAACATTTGGCCAAATATCGTATTTAACAAATACAGTCAGGTCCGGATGTACTAAATCGAGAAAAGTTTTAGCATTATGTTTGGAATCTAAGGGGAGATACACCACACAGTCTGCAAGTGGAGAATTCTTTCTGATTTCATAACCCGATGGAGAAAAAAAGGAAAGGATGACTTTATGGTTTGGATATTGTTTTTTTATCTCAGCAAACACGGGTAACCCTTGTTCGTACTCACCTAAAGAGGCGCTGTGAAACCAAAGTGTCTTGTCTGTTTTAGAGATGGATTGCTTTAATTTACTATAGGTTTCACGTCTCCCTATTACTCCAGATTTTATTTTAGAATTAAAGAAGCCTATTAATGGAAGTAAAAGACTTGCTAGGGAAATGGAAATATTATATATAATTTTCAAATTAAAATGCTTTGAAACAAAAATAGTATTTCTTTAGGAAAATTTGATTGGTAAACGTTCCTGATTTTCGTAAATTCGTAAGCATAATGTCCCAAACGGATTTATTAATATTCATGGTTCAAACACGTTGATGTTGTGGACCTTAATTTCTTTCAAATGAGAAAAATTCAAATGGTTGACTTAAAAAGTCAATATGCAAGAATAAAGGATGTTGTAAATGATTCTATACAAGAAGTTTTAGAAACTACAGCATTCGTAAACGGACCAAAGGTTCACGAATTTCAGAAAAATTTAGAACAGTATTTAGGTGTAAAACATGTAATTCCATGTGCTAACGGTACAGATGCGTTACAAATCGCGATGATGGGTTTAGGTTTAAAACCTGGAGACGAAGTTATTACTACAGACTTTACATTTGCGGCAACTGTTGAGGTGATTGCTTTATTGCAATTAACTCCTGTTTTAGTAGATGTTGATCCGGATACATTTAATATAGATGTAGAGGCTGTTAAAAAAGCCATTACACCTAACACCAAAGCTATTGTTCCTGTACATTTATTCGGTCAATGTGCTAATATGGAAGGGATTATGGCCATTGCAAAAGCAAATAATTTATTTGTAATTGAAGATAATGCGCAGGCTATAGGTGCAAATTACACGTATAAGGATGGTACTAAAGTGAAAGCAGGAACTATTGGAGATGTGTCTGCAACATCATTTTTTCCTTCTAAAAATTTAGGTTGTTATGGAGATGGTGGAGCTATTTTTACAAACAATGATGACTTAGCACATACTATTCGTGGGATTGTTAATCATGGAATGTACGAACGTTACCATCATGATGTTGTTGGTGTAAATTCTCGTTTAGATGCCATTCAAGCTGCTGTTTTAGGTGCTAAATTACCAAATTTAGATGCGTATAATAAAGCAAGAATAGCTGCTGCGAATAAATATGATGCTGCGTTTAAGGATGAAAAGCACATAAGTACACCTTTTAGAAGTGGAGCAGAAGATAATCATGTTTTTCATCAATATACTTTAAAAGTAACAGGCGTAGATCGTGATGCTTTAGCTAAATATCTAAACGAAAATGATATTCCTTGTGGTGTATATTATCCAATTCCGCTTCATAATCAAAAAGCGTATTTAGATGAGCGTTATAAAGAATCTGATTTTAAAGTAACAAACCAATTGGTAAAAGATGTTATTTCTTTGCCAATGCATACCGAATTAGACGACGACCAAATAGAATATATAACCACAAAAGTAAAAGCGTTTATCAATGAGTAAAATATTAGTAACCGGAGGTCTTGGGTTTATTGGATCTCATACCGTAGTAGAGCTTCAGAACGAAGGTCATGATGTTGTAGTGATCGATAATCTTTCAAACTCTTCAAGAGATGTATTAAAAGGTATTTCTAGTATTTCTGGAAAAGAGCCTATTTTCGAAGAGCTTGATTTAAGAAATAAACAAGACGTTCAAAACTTCTTTAAAACGCATAGTGATATAAATGGAGTGATTCATTTTGCCGCTAGTAAAGCTGTTGGAGAGAGTGTTGGTAATCCGCTTTTATATTACGAAAACAACATAAATACCTTGGTATATGTGTTGCAAGAATTAGACAAATTAAAAGATGCTAATTTTATTTTTAGTTCGTCTTGTACGGTGTATGGCCAAGCAGATGAATTGCCAATTACAGAAAATGCACCTGTAAAACCTGCAGAGTCTCCTTATGGAAATACAAAGCAGATAGGCGAGGAAATTATAAAAGATAGCTGTAAAGTAATCCCTAATTTAAATGCGATCGCTTTACGTTATTTTAATCCTATAGGTGCACACGAGACTGCTTTAATTGGAGAGTTGCCAATAGGAGTGCCTCAGAATTTAGTGCCTTTTATTACACAAACGGCAGTTGGTTTACGTGAGCAGTTGTCTGTTTTTGGAGATGATTATCCAACTTCAGATGGGACTTGTATTCGTGATTATATTCATGTTGTAGATTTAGCAAAAGCGCATGTAATCGCTTTAAAACGATTATTAGATGAGAAAAATAAATCTAATTTTGAAGTGTTTAATTTAGGAACAGGAACAGGAAGTTCTGTGTTAGAAGTAATTCATTCTTTTGAACGCGTTTCTAATGAAAAATTAAACTATAAAATAGCGCCACGTCGTGAAGGCGATGTGATTTCTGCATATGCCAATACGGAAAAAGCAAATGATGAGTTGGGATGGAAATCAGAATTAACCTTGGACGATGCTATGAAATCGGCTTGGAAATGGGAACAAAAAATTAGAAATAAGTAAATTAATTAGTGTTAATTTAGTAAAAACCTTCTCTATAAAGTGCTGTAGAGAAGGTTTTTTTATATCATCTTTTTTGTAATATCGTTGGTTTTTATGTTGATTATCAATGAGATATTTTTAACAATCTTTAGATTTTGTTGAAAAAAATGTAATTCTATAGTTAAATGATAGGGTAATGATCGGTAATCTAGGTTTTATATATTCGTTTAAGTACCTTCGGCTTATAATGAAATCTGATAAAATGAAATTGATTACAGTAAAACGGGAAACTAAGAATGAAGCGAGGTTCACCAAAAAAATGGGAGTCTTACAAATTAAAGTCACGTATATTAAAATGTTGTTTTTAAATATACCGATTAAAACACTGCATAAATACAGAGAAACGTATTACGGAGAAATAAAAGATTGCGACGATTGTCTCCTTCAAGCGTAATAATAAAAAAGCCCTTAAGATTATTCTTAAGGGTTTTTTTTATGCGTTTTGTTTTGCTTTCTTATTTACAACGAAATTAGAATAGAGTAGTAGTCCCATTCCCAACATAACAGACATGTCGGCGACATTAAAAACACCAGTCCTAAAAACGCCTCCTAAGTCAATATGCAAAAAGTCGGTTACAGAACCATATAAAATACGGTCGTAAACATTTGCAATTCCACCACCAATAATACAGGAGAAACCAATAACCGAAAATTTGTCTAAATCCTTTTGGGTTAAAATGTAATAGGTTACATAGGCTAATACGGCTATGGGCAGAATTAGAAGAAAAATACTTTTCAATGTTGGATTTAAATCACTTCCTAAACTTAAAAAGGCACCAGAATTTTCTACATTGGTTAAAATAAATTTATCGCCAAGTAATTCTGTACTTTTATAAGGTGTAACGTAAGCTCTAACCGCAAATTTAGAAATTTGATCGAGCGCTATGTTAAGGGCTATTAACCCTAAAATAAATGGAGTTCTAGAAAGCTTCATTAATTTTGTTCAGTTTCAAAGGTTGCAGATGCAGTTTCTGCAGTTCTGTCAATTTTCTTTACTAAACCTTGTAATACTTTCCCAGGTCCTACTTCTGTAAAATGTGTAGCACCATCAGCAATCATTTGTTGTACCGATTGTGTCCATCTTACGGGAGCAGTTAATTGCAAAATTAAATTTGCTTTTATTTCATTCTCATCGGTAACTGCTGTAGCTGTTACGTTTTGATATATTGGGCAATTTGGTTTGCTAAATGTTGTAGCCTCAATAGCGGCTGCTAATTCTTCACGAGCAGGTTCCATCATTGGAGAGTGAAATGCGCCTCCAACAGGTAATAATAATGCACGTCTTGCTCCAGCTTCTTTTAGTGCTTCGCACGCTTTTTCGACAGCAGAAGTTTCTCCTGAAATAACTAATTGACCAGGACAATTGTAGTTTGCAGCAACTACAACACCGTCTATAGAAGCACAAATATCTTCAACAATACTATCTTCTAGACCTAAAACAGCAGCCATGGTGCTAGGAGTAATTTCACATGCTTTTTGCATAGCTAAGGCACGTTGAGATACTAATTTTAAACCATCTTTAAAGGTTAATGCTCCAGCAGCAACTAAGGCAGAAAATTCACCCAACGAATGACCAGCAACAAGTTCTGGTTTAAAACTATCTCCTAAAACTTTTGCAAGAATAACAGAGTGTAAAAAAATTGCAGGTTGTGTTACTTTAGTTTGTTTAAGATCTTCGGCAGTGCCTTCGAACATAATATCTGTAATATGAAAACCTAAGATACTATTAGCTTGTTCGAATAATTCTTGTGCGATTTTTGAGTTTTCGTAAAGATCAAGACCCATTCCTGAAAATTGAGCTCCTTGACCTGGAAATATATATGCGTTCATAGTTTTAATTTTGAATTTGTAAAAATAAGAATAATAATTAGATTAAAAAGGTTTGAAGTCCTAGCTGTTATCTATGTCTTTAATCACTTTAGCTGGGTTACCCGCAATAACAACATTTTTAGGAAAGCTTTTTGTGACTACAGAACCTGCACCAACAACAACATTATCTCCTAATGTAACTCCTGGACAAATGGTGCTATTGCCTCCAATCCAAACATTATGCCCTATGGTTATAGGTTGTCCTAGTTTTTGTCCGCTATTTCTAAGTTCGGCAGTTAGAGGATGTGTAGCAGCGTATAGTTGTACATTCGGGGCAAACATTACATTATCTCCAATAGTAACTAAGCCAACATCTAAAATGCAACAATTATAGTTCAGGAACAGATTTTTTCCTGCTTTTATATTCGATCCATAATCACAATAAAAGGGTGGCTCTATCCATAAGTTTTCACCACAATCTAATAATTCATTGTAGATAACATTACGTTCTTCTTTATAGTCCTCTGTTATGCTATTTGCTTTCTGAAAAAGTAATCGTGCTCGCAATCGTTCCGCTGTTAAATCGGGATCTGATGGACGATATAATTCGCCTGCCAACATTTTTTCTCTTTCAGTCATATTTAGAAATTTACTATAATCCTATTATCGCAGCTTCAGCACAACGTTCACCATCCATA
The DNA here is from genome assembly GCF_042427615.1 of Formosa undariae. Lineage (NCBI taxonomy): Bacteria > Pseudomonadati > Bacteroidota > Flavobacteriia > Flavobacteriales > Flavobacteriaceae > Formosa > Formosa undariae. Next base: position 277,737 of record NZ_JBHMEZ010000011.1, read on the forward strand.
GCTGCAGAAACAATACCTCCTGCATATCCGCCTCCTTCTCCACAAGGAAATAGGCCTTCAATTTGTGGATGTTCTAATTTTTCTGTTCTCGGAATACTTACGGGTGATGAGGTTCTCGATTCTACCCCAATAATATTGGCTTCAGCAGTATAATATCCGTGCATTTTTTGTCCGAAAGACTCAAATCCTTTACGCAAACTTTTTCCTATTAATTTTGGAAGTAGAGAATGTAAAGGGACGCTTTTTAAACCAGGCTGGTAAGATGTCGGATTTAAATCTGCGGATAGTCTGCCTTCAACAAAGTCGGTTAATCGTTGGGCTGGTGCAACTTGACTTCGCCCTCCAGAAGTAAAGGCTAATTTCTCTAAATCCTTTTGGTATTCTAAAGCTTTAAGTGCTCCAAACTGCTCGTATTTATATAAATCTTTATCTGCATTAATTTCGACTACAATACCAGAGTTTGCAAATTCATTATTTCGTTTCGATGGCGACATGCCGTTAACCACAACTTCTCCGTTTGCAGTGGCAGCCGGAACTATAAATCCGCCAGGACACATACAGAAAGAATATACACCACGACCGTTTACTTGTTGCACCAAACTATAGGCTGCTGCAGGTAATAATTCGCTTCTCTCTCCGCTACAATGGTATTGAATAGAATCTATAATATGTTGCGGATGCTCTACACGAACGCCCATTGCAAAAGATTTTGCTTCAATAGCGATTTTCTTTTTGTCTAATAGGTAGAATATATCTCTAGCCGAATGTCCAGTTGCAAGAATAACACGTTCTGTCGCTAGTTCTTCGCCATTGAGTAATTGAATGGCTTTTATTTTATTATTTGTAATCGTGAAATCGGTAACTCGCGTTTCAAAATGAACTTCGCCACCATGTTTTAAAATGGTTTCACGGATATTAGTTACTACTTTAGGAAGTTTATTTGTTCCGATATGCGGATGTGCATCGACCAAAATCTGATCGGTTGCACCGTGGTATACTAAGTTTTCAAAAATACGACGGACATCACCACGTTTTAAGCTCCGGGTGTATAGTTTTCCATCAGAATAGGTTCCGGCTCCACCTTCACCAAAACAGTAATTAGAATCTTCATTTACAAAATGATCCTGATTTATCGCTTTTAAATCACGTCGTCTGTCCTGAACATTCTTACCGCGTTCTAAAACAATAGGTTTAAATCCTAATTCTATACAACGTAAAGCGGCATACATTCCAGCAGGACCAAAGCCAATAATATGAATAGGTTTTGCTTTAGAAACATCTTTATAATCGAACGTGTAAGCTGAGGTTTCAGGTAGAGGTTCGTTAATATAAACGGCAACTTTATAGTTGAAAATTATAGCAGGTTTTCTAGCATCGATAGATTTTCGAAGTACTTTAATTCCTGATATTTTTTCCTTTGGAAGGTCTAGCTTTTTAGCCGATTGTAGCCATAAACTATCTAGATGTCTCGACTCTTCCTGAAGCGATATACGAAGTTGAATTTCTTTTACCATGCTGCAAATTTACAGAAATTTGCAAACAACTAACTTGCAAAAATTATTAAATACGTTCGTAGGTCATAAACGAGAAAGCGTAGTCGTTATTTTCATCCTTTGGATGATGGATATTTTGAATTTCTCTCCACACGCTTGGATCTAATTCAGGGAAATGTGTATCTGCCTCGAATGTTTCATGTACTCGTGTTAATTCAATCCTATCTGCAAAAGGAAGTGCTTGTTTATAGATTTCTCCTCCTCCAATAACATAGGGATGCTTGTCTTCTAAAGCAGCATCTAGAGCATCGTCCATATTATGAACTACGATAACACCATGTGGCGCTTTATATTTTTGTTGATTAGTTACGACTATATGCGTGCGATTTGGTAAGGGTTTAGGGAAGCTTTCAAATGTTTTGCGGCCCATGATAATACAATGACCAGAAGTTAAGGATTTGAAACGCTGTAAGTCGTCTCGTAAATGCCAAATTAACTGGTTGTCTTTTCCGATAGCATTATTCTCTGATGCAGCTACAATAAGGGTTAAATTTTGTTTGTTAGTCGGTTTCTTATTGCTTATTAAAGCAGTTGCAGTAGTTTCTGAATTGGGTAATTTTGCTTTTAACTTTTCTATGCCCTCTTTTTGTTTCGCGACAAGAAGATCTAATTGCTCTTGTTGCCAGCTAGAGCCCATAAAGCGGTGAATAACAAATACATTAAATGCATGGTAAACTAAAAACACAGACCATGCAGCAATCACTAAAACAAACCAATCTGTACCTAGAGGTCTAAAGGTTTCTCCCATATGAAGACCTAAATTGGCAACAATTACGGCTACAGATCCAATTAAAAAAAGGATGAAATGGGTGTAAAGTCCTTTCTTTTGTTTGATTCGTTTTTGAGCATGTTTTATAAGCTCTAATTGCTCCTTATCTATTTGAGGAATTTCTTTTTTTTTAGTACCGAACATAGGTTTAAAAGTGTTAGTCGTGTAAAAATACTATTTCTACTACAATATTGGAAACTTTTGTAAAAATGATATCAATGTGCTGAAAATTCAACTAATAATAATAAGAAAAAATAACATTTTAATTTGGAACATTAAGTCATATTTAAATCTTTTTTAAGAAAATCATAATTATTTGTCTTAGAGGTAATTATTAGTATCATTATAAAAAATTCTTTCTTACTTTTATATTACTAAAAAATAATATTATGGCAATTTCAAAACAATATTTAAAAAGTAAGCCTGTATGTAAAGTTACATTTACAGTGCCTGCTGAAGATGCAAAAGAGGTAACTGTAGTTGGTTGTTTTAATGAATGGGATGCTAAAGCTACTCCTTTAAAAAAGTTGAAAAACGGAACGTTTAAAGGTGTTGTGAGCTTAGATGCAGATAATTCTTACGAGTTTAGGTATTTAGTCGATGGGTCATTTGCAAATGAAACAGATGCAGACGAGCAAATATGGAATGATTTTGCAGGAGCAGAAAATAGTGTGTTAAAGTTATAGTATAAAAAAAAGTGTTTCTAAATTTAGAAACACTTTTTTTTATATTGCAACAGCACCTTTTATATGCGGGTGCGGATTATAATCGATTAAACTAAAGTCTTCGAATTTAAAATCGAAGATGTCTTTTACATCTGGATTTAATATCATTTTTGGAAGCGGTTTAGGACTTCTGCTTAACTGCAGCTTAACTTGCTCAAAATGGTTACTATATATGTGTGCATCTCCAAAGGTGTGAATAAATTCTCCCACTTGGTATCCGCATACTTGTGCCATCATCATAGTGAATAATGCATAAGATGCGATGTTAAAGGGCACGCCTAAAAAGATATCTGCGCTACGTTGATATAATTGGCAAGATAACTTTCCATCTGCGACATAAAACTGAAAAAAAGCATGGCAAGGTGGTAATGCGGCTTTTCCATCTGCTACATTCTCACTAAACGATTTTGAATTATCTGGTAATACAGAAGGATTCCAAGCAGAAACAAGCATACGTCTGCTGTTCGGATTGGTTTTTAAAGTTTCAACAATTTCCTTAATTTGGTCAATTTCGTCATTATTCCAATTGCGCCATTGGTGTCCATATACGGGGCCCAAATCACCATTTTCATCTGCCCATTCATTCCAGATTTTAACACCGTTTTCGGTTAAATAATTGGTGTTAGTATCACCTTTTAAAAACCAAAGTAATTCATGAACAATAGATTTTAAGTGCAGTTTTTTTGTTGTAACCATAGGGAAACCTTCACTTAAATCGAATCGCATTTGATATCCAAATACGCTTTTTGTACCCGTTCCTGTGCGATCTCCTTTTTCGTTTCCTGTCTCTAAAACGTGGTTTATAAGGTCTAAATATTGTTTCATGAGTCCATTTTCCGTCTTCCCAAAGGGAAGAAACTTTAAAAGTTAATAACTGCAAAAATAATAAAAGGAGATTTTATTTTAGGTGAAATATAAATCTAATATAAATAGTTTTCCCCTTTTCGGGAAATGTCCGTAAGAAAAAGAGGCTGTTTATCCGATAATCATACCTGCAATAGTAGCCGATAGTAACGATGCAATTGTTCCTCCAATTAAGGCGCGGATACCAAATTCTGAAAGGGTCTTACGTTGCCCAGGAGCTAAAGAGCCAATCCCTCCAATTTGAATTCCAATAGATGCAAAATTCGCAAATCCGCACAGCATATAAGTGGCCATGATGATAGATTTTTCGTATTGAAAATGAATAGGATTTGCAATATTTTTAAGCTCAGCTAGCTGGATATAACCCACAAATTCGCTGGCAGCAAGTTTAATACCTAATAGTTGTCCCATAAGTGCCATATCTTGTTTTGCAACACCGATAACCCACATTAAAGGAGAGAAAATATATCCTAAAAGAAATTCTAAAGAAAGTGCAGCATATGGTGTGTTGTGAGAAATCCAAGTATTCAGTCCACCAATTAATCCTATTTTTCCAAACCCGTAATTTATCATAGCAATAAAGGCTACAAAAACCAATAGCATCGCACCAACATTTGCTGCTAGTTTTAGTCCTTCGGTAGTTCCATTTGCAATGGCATCTAATATGTTTGAACCTATGTTGTCTTGAGAAACTTCGAGTTCTGCATTTATTTTTTCTTGTTGTGGGTATAACATTTTAGAGATTACAATAGCACCAGGGGCAGCCATTACAGAAGCTGTTAATAAGTGTTTCGCATAAAATATTTTTAATGCTTGATCTTCACCTCCTAAAAACCCTATATATGCAGCTAATACACCACCGGCTACAGTAGCCATTCCTCCAACCATAACAAGGAGTATTTCGGACCTTGTCATGCGTTCTAAATACGCCTTAATCATTAATGGTGCTTCGGTCTGACCTAGGAATATATTTCCTGCGACACTTAAACTTTCAGCTCCAGAAATACCTAATAACTTGGTTAATACCCATGCCATTCCTTTTACTACTATTTGAATTACACCTAGGTAAAACAATACCGATGTTAAAGCTGAAAAGAATATAATAGTTGGTAAAATTTGAAAGACAAAAATGAATCCGAAACTATCAACATTCATCATGTCTCCTAATAGAAACTGACTTCCAGCTTGTGTAAATTCTAGGATTTTGACGAATATTTTTCCGACGAATTCGAAACCATCTTGTACAAATTCAATCTTTAAAACACCAATAGCTAGTATGGCTTGAGCGCTAAGTCCGGCTCCAATAGTTTTCCAATTTATGGCTTTTCTATTGTTACTTAATGCATAACATATAACTAATAATACAAGCATACCAAGTAAACCACGAAGTAAACTATTAGTAGAAAAACCTTGACTAGGAATTATAGTATCTGTTTCTGCAGAGGCAATAGCACTTGGGGAAACAGAGAGTGCTGTTTTAAAAGAATAGGTGTTTTCAAGTTCTGAAAACACTAAGGTAGAATCTGTTAATTCTGTAATTTTGTAATGCTGAATATCGTCTCTAGGCGTATTATAATAAAAAACCAATAGATTATTCTGTAGCATATAATTTCCGCTAGCAGTTATAGAATCTTGATCTTTAAATGTAATATCGAATTCTCCGTCTTCAAGGTTTAGAGATTCTAAAGTTTTATTTGCCGTTTGGGTAGAATCTTTAGTTGTGCTTTCAAGCTGGTCTAGCTGCCATAGTTTTTCTATGCTTTGTGCCTGAACGTTTAAAAACATTCCGGAAAAAATAAAAGCAATGACAAATAAAAATTGTTTCATAATTATATAAATGGGCTTTAACGTTTCGAAATTTCATCTCGAATTTTAACAGCTTTTTCGTAGTCTTCATTCATGACTGCTTCTGTTAATAATTGATTCAATTCGTCTAAAGTTTTACTCTTATAAACATCTTGAGTAGATGGTTTTTCATGTTCTTCAGCAATGAAATCTTCAACCAAAACATCTTTATTATCCGACGCTTCGTTTTCAGGATTCACTTTTAAATAAATTCCTGCTTTGTCCAAAATGTTTTTATACGTAAAAATAGGGGCTTGAAAACGTAAAGCCAATGCAATCGCATCGCTTGTTCTAGCATCTATAATTTCTTCAATTTTATCGCGCTCGCAAATCAGGCTAGAATAAAACACACCATCTACCAATTTATGAATAATTACCTGTTTAACAGTAATATCAAATCTATCGGAAAAATTCTTAAATAAATCGTGGGTTAATGGGCGCGGAGGCCTAATCTCTTTCTCAAGAGCTATGGCAATAGATTGTGCTTCGAATGCACCAATAACGATTGGCAATTTGCGATCGCCGTCTACCTCATTGAGTATTAAAGCGTAAGCGCCATTTTGCGTCTGGCTGTAGGAAATACCTTTTATATTAAGTCTAACTAAACTCATAATTTAAAAACACAAAAGACTGTTTAAATTAGGACTTTACCAAACCTATTCCTAGTTTTTTGTCAAAACTAAAAAATGAAAATAGGGGAACTCCTTTAAATTTTAATTAAAATTTGAAGGGTAGGAGTCTTTTAAACAGTCTTTGATTATAATATCAAGTTAATATAAATTATGCGTTTTGGGCTTTAAACGCTTTTAATTTTTCGATTAGTGCAGGTACAACTTCAAAAGCATCGCCAACAACACCGTAATCTGCCGCCTTAAAGAAAGGAGCTTCTGGGTCTGTGTTAATTACTAATTTTACTTTAGAGGCATTAATTCCTGCTAAATGTTGAATTGCTCCAGAAATTCCGATTGCAATATACAAGTTCGATGCGACTGGTTTTCCTGTTTGCCCAACATGCTCACCGTGTGGTCTCCATCCTAAATCAGACACTGGCTTAGAACAAGCTGTTGCAGCGCCTAATACTTCGGCTAAATCTTCGATCATTCCCCAGTTTTCCGGACCTTTTAATCCGCGACCTCCAGAAATTACAATTTCTGCATCTGCAATAGTTACTTTATCTGTGGCTTTATCTACAGATTCTACATGCACGCCGTTTTCAGGAATAGATGGAGAATAATTAGTGACTTCTGCTTCAGTTTCATTCTCTTTTAAGCCGAAAGCATTTTTAGAGACTCCAATTAATTTAATATCTGTACTAATGCTTGTTTCGTTAAATGCTTTATTGGTAAACGCCGTACGTTTTACGGTAAAAGGAGATATACTTGAAGGAGCTGCAACAACATTAGAAGCGTAACCCGCTTTTAAAGCGATTGCTAATAGGGGGGCTAAATATTTACTATCTGCGCTAGAACTTACAATAACAACTTTAGAGCCTTGTTCGTCGGCTGCTTGGTTGATAACGTTGGCATAAGATTTGGCGTTAAATGCACTTAATTTTTCATCGGTAATATTTAATACTTTAGTTACGCCGTAGGCTCCTAAAATTGAAGGGTCTTCTGCATTAATAGAAATGGCAGTAACCGACGTTCCTAATTGGTCGGCAACAGCTCTGGCGTAAGATGCTACTTCGAAAGCAACTTTCTTAAATTTACCTTGTTCTGATTCTGTATATACTAAAACTGACATAATGTTTTGATTTTAAATTTCAATAGAAAATTCTTTGTGGTATTGAAATGTGATTAAATGACTTTGGCTTCGTTGTGAAGTAAATTAACCAACTCGTCTAAATTATCTGGAGATACTAATGTTACTGCTCCTTTAGGTGTCGGTTTTTCAAATTTAACTGAAACTGTTTCTGTTGAAGCGTCAATAGGCTCTAGGATAGTTAATGGTTTTTTACGTGCCATCATTATACCTCTCATATTAGGAATACGTAAATCACTTTCTTCTACTAATCCTTTTTGTGCACCTATAACTAAAGGTAAAGCTGTAGAAACGGTTTCTTTTCCACCGTCAATTTCACGAATCGCTTTTACATTAGTGCCATCAATTTCTAGACTAATACAAGTGTTTACAAAATTAGCGTCTGTTAATCCCGCAATCATACCTGGAACCATTCCGCCATTATAATCTATAGACTCACGACCAGCAATAACTAAATCGTAAGCACCGTCTTTTACCACCTTTGCTAACTGTTCTGCAACAGCATAACCGTCTAATGCAGGGGTGTTAACGCGAATAGCGCCATCTGCACCAAGTGCTAAGGCTTTGCGTAAAGTAGGTTCAGTTTCAGGTCCGCCAACATTTACAACATCTACACTAGCGCCTTGCTTTTCTTTAAACCACATGGCACGTGTTAAACCATATTCATCGTTAGGGTTAATTATAAATTGTACACCATTGGTGTCGAATTTAGTATCTCCTTCTGCAAAATTTATCTTAGATGTCGTGTCTGGAACGTGACTTATACACACTAATATTTTCATAATATTTATTTGTTATTATATATTAAGTATAGTTTTATTTGGTTACGAAGTTATTGAATTTTATTTTAATTTTACTATGCGTGCATAGTAAAAATGTAAAAAAAAGAGTTAATTTTTGCTAAATATGGAATTCGGCGCTTGGTAATCAAGATATGTGATAGGCGTGTATATGTACTAGAAACGAGAATATATACACGCATAAGAAGATTATCTAGGACAACATATAATCAGATTTTACAGACTCCTCATAAAATTATTTGCACTTAATTAATGAATCCGTAATTGATTTTATAGTGTAATTCTACTTTTTTTAAGTAACCAGTTGCTGGAGTATAAAAGTGCCAATTTCTTTTTTTGTATGACATCAATTTTAGCGACACTATTTATTATACTGATGAATTTGAAAAAGATGATTGTGTTACTTTTTTTAAACAAGCATTTACCGCTTTAGGCCCGTATTGGAAGATGTAATTAAAATCGTTTTCTATTTCTATTTTATGCATTAATTATTAGTATTAACTAGAAGGAAATAAAGGACAAGAGGGTGTTAGTTTTTAAAAATAAGAGACTGCTTTTTTGAGTTTTTAAACACAATAGAAGAGCTTTTGCGAATTTTATTTTCAATTTAATAAATTAATAAGAATTCTTTTATCGAAAGTTTTGCATTTATTGTTATTTTTGTGGTCTTATAAAACATGATACATGAGAACAATTCAATTCAGAGAAGCGATTTGTGAAGCCATGAGTGAGGAAATGCGCAGAGATGAGAGCATTTACTTAATGGGTGAAGAAGTTGCTGAATACAACGGTGCGTACAAAGCATCAAAAGGAATGTTAGACGAGTTTGGTGCAAAACGTGTTATCGACACACCAATTGCAGAATTAGGTTTTGCAGGTATAGCTGTAGGTTCTACTATGACTGGTAACAGGCCAATCGTAGAATATATGACCTTCAACTTTTCGTTAGTAGGAATTGATCAAATTATAAATAATGCGGCTAAAATCAGACAAATGTCTGGTGGACAATTTAAGTGTCCAATCGTATTTAGAGGACCAACAGGTTCTGCAGGACAATTGGGAGCAACACACTCTCAAGCTTTCGAAAGCTGGTTTGCTAACACTCCAGGTTTAAAAGTAATTGTACCTTCTAATGTATACGATGCTAAAGGACTTTTAAAAGCAGCCATTCGTGACGACGATCCAGTAATTTTTATGGAGAGCGAACAAATGTATGGTGATAAAGGTGAAGTGCCAGAAGGAGAATATGTTATTCCTATTGGTGTTGCTGATATTAAGCGTGAAGGAACTGACGTTACTATCGTTTCTTTTGGTAAAATCATTAAAGAAGCATATAAAGCTGCAGATGAATTAGCTAAAGAAGGTATCTCTTGTGAAATTATAGATTTACGTACTGTGCGTCCATTAGATATAGATGCTGTTTTAAAATCTGTTAAGAAAACAAATAGATTGGTAATCTTAGAAGAAGCTTGGCCTTTTGGAAATGTATCTACAGAGATTACTTACCAAGTACAAGAAAAAGCATTCGATTATTTAGATGCTCCAATTATAAAAATAAATACAGCAGATACACCTGCACCTTATTCTCCAGTATTATTGGCAGAATGGCTACCTAACAGCGACGAAGTTGTTAAAGCTGTTAAAAAGGTAATGTATAAAAAATAAGTTGCATTATATTGCATAATTAAAACTTCATCAACATAATTTATTGCTGGTGAAGTTTTTTTTTAACTATGAATTTAAAACTTAGCCTCACATTTTTCCTCCTCGGATGCTTATCCATACTAGCCCAAACAAAAGTTAGCGGAAACGTCTACGACGAAAGTAACGTACCAGTAGCTTATGCTAACGTTATTTTTAAAGGTTCCTCTCAAGGAACCATTACCAATGAGGACGGTAAATTCTACATGGAATCCGATTCTGAATGGGATACACTTTCCATTTCTTTTATCGGGTACATCACACAAGATATTTCATTATCTAAAAAAACGAATTACAACCTAAAAGTTGTTTTAGAGGAAGAAACCGCACAATTGGACCAAGTGGTTATTGTCGCTGGTAAACAGCCTAAAAAGAATAATCCCGCGATCGATATTTTGAGAAAAATATGGGAACACAAACGGAGAAATGGACTCCAAAAAGTTGATCAATATGAATACGATAAGTACGAGAAAATTGAGTTCGACTTAAATACCATAGACAGTTCTTTAATGCAAAGCAGAATTTTTAAAGGCATGGAATTTGTCTTTGAATCTGTAGATACTTCTAATGTTACAGGGAAAACTTACTTGCCTATTTTTGTAAACGAATCGGCTAGTAAAGTATACGGTAATAATGTAACTTCAAAAGAGCGCGATGTTTTAAAAGGAAACAAAATGTCTGGTTTTAGTAATAATCAATTCATTTTAGATTTTATTAAAGACTTGTATTCTCAGTATGATGTTTACGAAAACTATTTAAAATTCTTCGATAAAAGTTTTGTCAGTCCCTTATCAAAAACAGGAATAAACGTATATAATTATGTCTTGTCAGATAGTGCGTTTATAGATAATAAATGGTGTTATAATATTATTTATTATCCGCGTCGTAAAAACGAGTTAACCTTTAAAGGAGATTTTTGGGTAAATGATTCTACGTTTGCTATCAAAAAAATAAACATGCAAGCCTCAAAAAGTGCGAATATAAATTGGGTAAAAGAAATTTATATAGAGCAGGAATTTGATGTCTTAAACGATTCTATATTTCTTATAAAACGCGACTATTTTATGTCGGATTTTGCATTTAAGAAAAAGGAGGAAGCGCGAGGTGTTTATGGGAAACGTACCACACTTTACGATAATTATCTTTTCGATAAACCTCAAGTAGATGAGTTTTATGACGAGGAAGTTTTTGAATACAATACCGATACTTATAATAGAGATGATGCCTTTTGGGATAGCAACAGACTGGAAACCTTAAGTAAAGACGAAAAGGGAGTTTATAAAATGCTTGATACGTTACAAACCGTAAGGAAATTTAAACGTTTGTATAGTGCCGGAACGGTTTTGGCTTCAGGTTATGTTGAAATGGATCAGTTAAATATAGATTATGGTCCGATTTTTTCAACCTTTGGATATAACGAAGTCGAAGGTCTGCGTATTCGAGGTGGAGGGAGAACTTATTTTGGAGCAAACGATCCTTGGCGTTTAGAGGGGTTTGGAGCTTATGGTTTTCGTGATGAAAAAATAAAATATGGGATCTCAGGAAAATGGTTAATTAATAAAGAAAACCGATTTATAATCTCTGGAGGACACCGAAAAGATATAGAACAAATAGGTGCAAGTTTAACAACGTCTACAGATGTGTTAGGACGTAGTTTAGCGTCGTCTGCACTATTTGCTAAAGGGACTAATGATAAATTGTCGAATATTGAATTGACTAGTTTGGCATTCGAATTGGAACCTATAAAGAATATGGTCTTTAGGTTAGGTGCAGATTTTAGAACGTTAAGTTCGGCTTCAGAAACCTTTAATTTAGATTACTATATAGACGATACATATACCGAAGTTGCTTCAGAAATAAAACAATTCGAAACCGCTTTATCTATAACCTATTTTCCAAATAGACGTATGACGGGGTATGGTGTAGAACGTTCAAGTGCGAATAACGACTATGCAACTTTGTTTGCTCAAGTAAGTCATGGTGAGAAAAACTTATTAAAAAGTGATTTCGACTATACTAAAGTCCAGTTTTCATACACACAACCATGGCAAGTTGGTGGATTTGGAAGACTGTTAACTACTGTAGAAGCGGGGAAAACATTTGGGGAAGTTCCTCTAGGTTTATTAAGTGTGGTTCCAGGGAACCAAGCTTACTTTTCAATTTATAATACCTTTTCTCAATTAAACTATTACGAATTTATCACAGATACGTATGTGTCTGCCCATATGGAGCATAATTTTAACGGAAGATTATTTTCTAGAATCCCTTTCTTACGTAAGTTAAACCTTAGAGAAATTGTGGGGTTAAGAGGAGTCTGGGGAGAAATTTCTGATGAAAATATAGCCTTGAGTGCTTCAGATGTGCCGTATCGCGCACCTAGCGATAAAGTGTACTATGAGTACAGTTTTGGGATAGGAAACATCTTTAAAGTTTTTAGAATAGATTTTAACTTTAGAGGAAATTATTTAGAAAATCCAGATGCACGTAATTTTGGTGTTACAGGTACTTTTGGATTCTATTTTTAATTTTACGGCTTTAAATTGTAAGAATTATCATTTTAGAATGGTTTAATTCTGATTATATAAAAATCAATTCATTTTTAGGTTGCCTATAATTGTAGGGTTCAGTACATTTACCTACACTAAACATAGTTAATATGAGTCCAGAAAAACACGAAACTTTTGATGTATTAATAGAAATTCCTAAAGGAAGTAGAAATAAATACGAATACGATTTTAAATTACATAAAATTAGATTCGATAGAATGCTGTTTTCTTCAATGATGTATCCAGGAGATTATGGTTTTATTCCTGAAACTTTAGCATTAGATAAAGATCCATTAGATGTACTTGTACTAGGGCATCAACCAACTTACCCAATGACGGTTATGGAAGTGAGACCTATTGGAGTATTCCATATGACAGATGAAAAGGGGCCTGATGAGAAGATTATCTGTGTACCAGTTTCAGATCCTATTTGGAATAACAAAAATGATATCTCAGATTTAAACCCACACCGTTTAAAAGAAATTGAACACTTTTTCCAAGTTTATAAAGATTTAGAAGAAAAGAAAGTAGATACAGGTGGATGGAGTGATGCTGCAACAGCTTTAAAGGTGTATCATGAATGTGTAGACCGTTATAACAATAGTGAACATAAAGCAAAAGGAGATTTTAAAATCTAATTTTATTTTAAAAAAATAGTAAAAACCACATTTAACATGACAAATGTGGTTTTTTTGTATTCTTTATTTAGGTATTTTTATAGTTACATAATTAACTAACTTTTATAAATTATCATTGAAATATGGAATATTTAGTAAAATTTTTACCACTCTTTGGGATTCTCGCATTAGTCTTTGTTTTCCTAAAAAGTGGTTGGGTATCTAAACAGGAAGTAGGTGACGAAAAAATGTCACGTATTGCCAAAAACATAGCAGATGGTGCTATGGCATTTTTAAAAGCAGAATATAAAGTTTTAGCCATTTTTGTGGCTGCTGTAGCAGTTCTGCTATATTTTAAAGGTGTTTCTGAGGTTGGATCTAGTGGAATTGTAGCCTTATCTTTTGTTGTAGGTGCTATTTGTTCTGCCTTAGCAGGATTCATTGGGATGAAAGTCGCAACCAAAGCCAATGTTAGAACAACACAAGCAGCAAGAACATCATTAGGCAGGGCTTTAGAAGTTGCTTTTGCCGGAGGTGCAGTAATGGGCTTAGGTGTTGTTGGTTTAGGTATTTTAGGTTTAAGTGGGTTATTTATGCTGTATCAGAGCATGTGGCCAGGTGCAGAAAACTTATCTATGGTATTAAATGTGCTTTCAGGATTTTCTTTGGGAGCATCTTCTATAGCCTTATTCGCCCGTGTTGGTGGAGGTATTTATACTAAAGCAGCCGATGTTGGTGCCGATTTAGTAGGGAAAGTGGAAGCAGGTATTCCTGAAGATCACCCATTAAACCCTGCAACTATAGCAGATAACGTTGGAGACAATGTTGGAGATGTAGCAGGTATGGGAGCCGATTTATTCGAATCGTATGTTGGTTCTATTATTGGTACTATGGTGTTAGGTGCTTTTATTTTAACACCTGAATTCGATGGTTTAGGAGCCGTGTATTTACCTTTAGTTCTAGGAGCTGTTGGTATTGTAATGTCTATTTTAGGAACATTCTTCGTAAAAGTAAAAGATGGTGGAAATCCACAAACAGCATTAAATATTGGAGAATTTGGTTCTGCAGGTTTAATGGTTGTCGCGTCTTATTTTATAATTAAAGCTTTAATCCCAGAATCTATTGAAGGTTTACCATTCGGATCTATGGGGGTTTTCGGAGCAACTGTTGCTGGTTTAATAGCTGGTTTAGGAGTTGGAAAAATAACCGAATATTATACAGCAACTGGTAAAAAACCAGTAATGTCTATTGTAAAACAATCTGAAACAGGATCGGCTACAAATATTATTGCAGGTTTAGGTGTTGGGATGATGTCTACAGCAATTCCGATTTTATTAATTGCAGCAGCAATTATGGTATCTCATTATTGTGCAGGTTTATATGGTATCGCTATCGCGGCAGTAGGAATGTTGGCAAATACAGGAATTCAATTGGCTGTAGATGCTTATGGACCTATTTGTGATAATGCTGGAGGTATTGCAGAAATGGCAGAATTACCAAAAGAAGTACGTGAACGTACCGATAAACTAGATGCTGTTGGTAATACAACTGCAGCTGTAGGAAAAGGATTTGCTATTGCTTCTGCCGCCTTAACGGCTTTAGCGCTTTTTGCAGCCTTTATGAAAACAGCAAATGTAACAGCTATCGACGTGTCTCACCCAAGTATTATGGCAGGACTTTTAGTAGGAGCTATGTTACCTTTTGTATTCTCTGCGTTATCGATGAATGCTGTTGGTCGTGCTGCTATGGCAATGATCGAAGAAGTACGTCGTCAGTTTAGAGATATTCCTGAATTAAAAGCGGCTTTAGTAGTAATGCGTAAGTATGATTCAGATATGACTAAAGCATCTGTAGAAGATCGTGCTATTTTCGATAAAGCAGATGGTGTTGCAGATTATGGAAAATGTATCGATATTTCAACTAAAGCATCGATTAGAGAAATGGTATTACCAGGATTATTAGCTATTGCAGTACCTGTTGCTGTTGGTTTTATTGGTGGTGCAGAAATGTTAGGAGGATTACTTGCCGGAGTTACATCGTGTGGTGTGTTAATGGCTATTTTCCAATCTAACGCTGGTGGTGCATGGGATAATGCTAAAAAAACAATAGAAGAACAAGGTAGAAAAGGTACAGATGCACATAAAGCTGCAGTTGTAGGAGATACTGTTGGAGATCCATTTAAAGATACTTCAGGACCTTCTTTAAATATTTTATTGAAATTAATGTCGGTTGTGGCTTTAGTTATCGCACCAAGTATCGCTTTATCAGCAGATAAACTTACAGATTACAATGAAAGTAATATAGGCGCTCAAACTGAAATGATTCAAGAAATTAGAAAAGAGGTTGAGATAAGTATTGACGAAACTGGAGAAAAAATTGCAGAAGTGACTACTATTAAAACCGTAAATGGTAAAGAAGTTGTAGAAACAATAATTTATGAAGGTGAAGATGTAAATCAATTCGTTCGTAAAAAATAGAAAATTAATTTAGTTCTCATTAAACCGTCTAGAAAGTACTTTTTAGACGGTTTTTTAATGAATTATAATTTAAGGTTCGGTAATAATCCGGTATTTTTACAGTCAGTTTTAAAATTATGTATGTTTAAAAAAGATCCGTTACAAATTATTGCATTTCAGAGCTATGGAACCAATACGCATTTTTATTTGCGTGGTAGAGCTTTGGAAGATGAAACCATAGATTTGCAGCAAAAAGGATTGTTTAAACTTTTAATAAATACATATAAACGATTTGAAAGTGATGAGGTTAAAAATATCGAGCTGAATTTACGTCTACCAAATGATAAGGTGGTAAAGGTGAAAACCGATGCTCATGGTTATTTTAAATCGGAAGAAAAATTTGAAAATCTACAGGATTTAACTAATGATGAAGGTTGGTTGCAAATTGTAGCATCTTATAGTGATGTAAATATTAAGCGAAAAATTACCAACGACAATCGGTTCCCCGCAGAAATTTTAATTCCTTCTAAGTCTGTTGCTTTTGGAGTAATTAGCGATATAGACGATACTATAATACACACAGGTGTTGCTTCATTTTTAAAATGGAGGGTGCTTATAAATACCTTTTTTAAAGGTGCTTTTAAACGGATTCCTTTAGAAGGTGCAGCAGAATTTTATCATATGTTACATAAGGGAAGTTCTGGAGTAAATGCAAATCCTATTTTTTATGTGAGTCATAGTCCCTGGAATTTATACCGTTACTTAAAATTTTTTCTAAAGACTAATGATTTTCCTAAAGGACCAATTCTCTTACGGAGTATGAATAGTATTTTCAAAAGAAAAAAAGCAAGTGAGAAGCCTGAAAAACAAAAGGAAATTATAAATATTCTTAAAATGTATCCCGAATTAAACTTTATTCTTATTGGGGATAGTGGCGAACACGACGCCGATATTTATATAGAAATTGCAGAATTATTTCCTAAACGTATTTTAGCTATTTATTTAAGATCTGTAGATCACAAAGAAAAAATGCTACGCGTAAAAGGGATCTTTGACGCGTATAAAACAACTCCGGCTTTATTAGTGAATTCTAGCAAGGAAGCTATAGACCATGCTAGAGAAAGTGGGTTTATTCAGTAATACTCTAGAATAAACCGTTTATTTCAGCATCAATTCTGTTAATTACATAACCTAAATCTTCTGGGTTATCTACAAAATCTAAATTGTCTACATCAATTATTAAAAGTTTCCCTTTGTTATAACCATGAATCCAAGCTTCGTAACGTTCGTTTAATCGACTTAAGTAATCAATACTTATCGAGTTTTCGTAATCACGACCACGTTTTTGGATTTGTCCTACTAAATTAGGAATAGAACTTCTTAAATAAATTAATAAATCAGGACCTTGAACAACAGATTCCATTAAATCGAAAAGTGAGCGGTAATTCTCAAAATCACGATTCGTCATTAAACCCATAGCATGTAAGTTAGGGGCGAAAATATGAGCATCTTCATAAATCGTGCGGTCTTGAACAATATCTTTTCCGCTTTCTCTAATCTGAAGTACTTGTCTAAAACGGCTATTTAAAAAGTACACTTGCAGATTAAAACTCCAGCGTTCCATCTGATTATAAAAATCGTCTAAATACGGGTTGTCTACAACATCTTCTAATTGGGCTTCCCATTTAAAATGTTTAGCAAGTAATTTGGTTAGCGTTGTTTTTCCAGCGCCAATATTTCCGGCAATTGCTACATGCATAATTTAGAGTGTTTTTAAATGGAATTGATTCAGAGTTTTCAGGTCGTAAATATACAAGGTTTCATTGGTAAGCAAAAACTGTTTTATTAATAAATCAGGTAGCTCTATTTTAACGAAGTGTGTGGTCCCTTTCTTAAGATAGAATAATTCATCTTTTTTCTGAAGTACTAAATTCTCGTTGCTTTCATCTAATTTGGTAAAGCCTTCATTTTTAATTTTTTGAATCAAAGAGCCGACGTAATTAAATTGATAGATATACGCTTTAGTGAGTAACCAACACCAGTTATAATTGCTTGTAATATCTAAAACTTCAGAATTTATAGGTGTTGTAGACGCTCTTAAAGTATTTGTTTTATAGTCGAAAAGCTCTAATTGTTGTGTGTTGTCGTTAAATAACCACAAGGTCGTGTCGTATCCGGTAGAAATATGTGATGGATTTCTGTACGGTGCGATAGTATTGAAGTCTATTTTGAAAATTTCAGCCAAGCGATTATCTAAAATGATAATGGTATTAAAATTCTGATAAAACAAATTCAAACGCAACGGATTAAAAGTATTAACCGTGTGTATTGTGCCTAACTGAAGATTGGTATAATGTAAAGTTTGTTCGGTAGTTTGTTTAGAAAATTCATTACGATTAATATAATATGTCGTTTCTAAAGCATCTGCATCTATAAAAGAAGACACCTTAAGTTGTTCAGATTTTTTTAAAGAAGCTTGAATGGAAGGTTGGCTATGTAAATATAGCGTTGTAAATAGGAAAACGTAGCTTATGAATTTCATAATTGAAAAGTACAAAATTAGAGTGTTTATTTCATGAAATTCTTCGGTATGTATCTTTTACAATTGATTTTAAAATAATAAATAAAAAAAAAGAGGACTAATTCATTAAACGAATAGTAAAAAGGTAAGTCTTAGAATAACATATTAACCCGGAATAATTACAATTAGATATGAAATCACAATTTTTTAGAATGATCTTAGTGTGTTTATGCACTGTTTTTTCAATGCAATTATTTGCTCAAGCAGATTTTCAAGGACAAGCTGTTTACGATTCAAAAACGTCAGCAGAAATGCCGGATTTTGGAGACAGGCAGATGAGTGAAGAGCAGAAAAAAAGGTTCCAAGAACGTCTGAAGTCTATGTTTGAAAAGACGTACGTATTATCGTTTAACCGTTCCGAGTCTATTTATAAGGAAGAAGAAAAATTAGAGTCTCCAACATCTGGTGGTAGAGGATTTAGAGGATTGGATATGTCTGCTGGAGCGAAGTATAAAAATATTAAAACAAATGAGGTTATTGTAGATCAAGAGTTTTTTGGAAAGCAGTTTCTTATAAAAGATAGTTTACCAAAGTTAGTTTGGAAAATGGAAAACGAATCTAAGCAAATTGGTCAGTATACCGCTTTTAAGGCAACAGCTGTTAAATTAGCTAGTGCAGCAGACATAACTAGTTTTGGAGGTCCTAGAAAAGAAGACGGTGCAGAGAAAAATAAGGAAGAAAACGATAAGCCTAAAGAAATCTTGGTAACGGCTTGGTATACGCCGCAAATTCCGGTGAACCAAGGGCCTGGAGATTATTGGGGATTACCAGGATTGATATTAGAAATTAGTGCTGATAAAACGACTATTTTATGTTCTAAAATTATTCTAAATCCTAAAGAAAACTACGAAATTAAAGTGCCTAAAAAAGGGAAAGAGGTTACACAAGCAGAGTACGATGAAATTGTGAAGAAGAAGATAGAAGAAATGCGTGAGATAGGTGGTAATCGTCGTCCAGGTGGTGGAGGTAGACGTTAATATTTAAATTTAAGAAGATATAAATTAGATAATGAAAAAAGGATTAGTAATAGTATTGCTATTTGCTGTAAACTTAAGTTTCGGGCAATTAAAATTGGAAGGAATTGTTAAAGATAGTATAGGAAACCCGTTAGAGTTAGCCAATATTATAGCTATAAATACAGAGACCCAAGCATTAGAATCTTATGGGATTACAGATCCTAATGGGGTGTATAAATTATCGATTTCTAAAAACTCAAATTACAATGTACAGGTTAGTTATATTGGAATGAGAACAGAACAATTAGCTGTAGAAACAACCGATAAAAATATTTACAAAACCTTTGTTATGTATGGCGATAATACATTAGACGAGATAGAGTTGATTTATGAAATGCCAGTTACTGTTAAAGGAGATACTATTATATATAATGCCGATTCTTTTAAAAACGGTACAGAACGAAAATTAGAAGATGTTCTTAAAAAATTGCCTGGTGTCGAGATAAATGATGATGGCGAAATTGAAGTGGAAGGTAATGTAGTGAGTAAGGTCATGGTCGATGGCAAAGATTTTTTCGATGGTGATTCTAAATTAGCAACAAAAAATATCCCATCTAATGCAATAGATAAAATTGAAGTATTAAAGAATTTTGCAGAGGTTGGGCAGTTAAGTGGTGTTACCAATAATTCTGAAAATGTGGCGATAAACATCCGATTAAAAGAGGGGAAAAAGAATTTCTGGTTTGGAGATATTACAGGAGGTTCTGGAATAGCCGATGAGAATGGTTTGTATATTTTTCAGCCGAAGTTATTTTATTACAGTCCTAAATACAGTATTAATCTAATTGGAGATTTAAATAATATTGGAGAAATCGCTTTCTCGAGACGAGATTATTTCAACTTTACAGGCGGATTTAAATCACCAAGCAGATCGAGTGGTACAAATATTGATTTGGGAAGTAATAGTTTAGGTTTTTTATCACTTCAGAATAATAGAGCACAGGATATTGTTACAAAATTTGGAGCAGCTAATTTTAGCTATTCGCCAAATGAAGCCTTAGATCTTAGTGGTTTTGGTATTTTCTCTAGTAGCAGAATTGGCATGCAGATAAATAATAGTATTACTTATACGAATACGGATTTAGGCGTTCCAGATGAGGTTACCGAGAGTAAAACGAAACAGCGTAGCGATTTAGGAATGTTAAAACTTAGTGTGGGCTATAAGCCAAATACCGATAACCAATTGGATTACGATGTGATGGCGAGAATATCTAAAGAATCTCAAGATCAGTTTGAAATATCTTCAATACTAGGAAACACAATGCAGTACGAGTCTTCTAGTCCGTTTAGTATTAATCAAAATTTTAATTACTACTATACTTTAGACGAAAAGCATATCTTTTCTACAGAAATACAACATTTGTGGCAAGACGAAGACCCTTTCTATAATGCCATTATAGAGAACAAAACGACTTACGAAACTACGGGTGATGCTTTAGGTTTAAACGATCAGCAAATAGATTATAATGTTAATCAAGATAAGCGTGTAAAATCAAATCAAGTAGATGCGAAAGTGGATTACTTTAATATCTTGAATGCAAAAAGTAATTTAAATGTAACCGTAGGAACGATATATAGTCATCAAAAATTTAATTCTAATATCTTTCAGTTATTAGACGATGATTCGGTTTTTGATCCTACACCAACGATTAACGATGGTTTGTCTGAAAATAATATTCAATATTCCTTTTCTGATTTATATGTCGGACTACATTATACCTTAAAGACTGGTATATTTACTTTTACACCAGGTGCATCGGTACATTCTTATAGTAGCAATAATGAGCAATTTGGTGAAGAGTTTCAGGATGATTTCTTTAAAATTCTACCAGATATGGATGTTCGACTTCAGTTTAAAAAAACGGAGCGTCTAGTTTTAAATTATAGTATGCAAACGCAATTTACGGATGTTACACAATTAGCAGGCGGGTTGGTTATGAATAGTTATAACTCGTTCTTTAGTGGGAATGAAGTATTAGACAACGCTATTTCTCATGCGGTACGTTTGTCTTATTCAAGCTTTAATATGTTTAATTATACCAATGTTTTTGCTAATGTAAACTATAATAAGAGTATCGATAATATTAGAAATATTACCAATTTCGAAGGTGTAATCCGTTCTAATTCGCCTTTTAACTCGGCTTATGCAGATGAAACTGTTTCGGCTAGTGGACGTTTTCAGAGACGTTTTGGTAAGTTTCAAACGTCGGCGAATGCACAGTTTAATTATTCAAAATTTAATCAGTTTATTCAAAATAACAGATCTGTAAACGAAAACTATACTCAGAATTATGGGTTAGAATTACGTTCTAATTTTAATGATGCACCGAATTTTGGAATTGGATATAATTACAGTATTCAAGATAGTGATCAAGGAGATACGCGTACTAAGTTTTTCACATCGTCTCCTCGTGTCGAATTTGATGCCTTAATATGGAAAGTGTTAACCTTTAAAACAGATTATACGTATAACGATTTTAGAAATGAAGAACGTTCTTTAAACGATTACGAATTTTGGAACGCATCTTTAGCGTATCGAAAAGATGAAGATAGTAAATGGGAATTCGAATTAAAGGCGACCAACTTATTAGATACAAAAACACAGAGTCAAAGTAGTACATCAGACATTTCTGTAAGTGCAACAGATTACTACATACAGCCGAGATATGTTACTTTACGTGCTATTTATTCGCTTTAATTGAAATAAAACTAAACTGAAATAAAATATTTTAGAATCTTAAATATTGATTTTCAGGGCTTAATATTTTAGTTCTTAAAAAGGGCTTAATTTTTATTTGAAATATTAAAAAAAGTTATATATTTGCCACCGGTTTTGGGGAGATACTCAAGCGGCCAACGAGGGCAGACTGTAAATCTGCTGACTACGTCTTCGTAGGTTCGAATCCTACTCTCCCCACAAAAAAGCAAGCTATAATAGCTTGCTTTTTTTATGTCTAAATATTTCTAAGGCACAAGAATGGTGTAAATATCGAATTGATCTTCTTGTGTGTATTCTGCATTCTGAACTTCAATCGCCTTGTAATTTGTAAAGCTACAGCAGTCTTCGTCTTTACGTTCAGCATCTATATATAGATTGAATATGATCTCGTCTTTAATTTTAACTTCTAAATTTACTATCTCGGTTTTCCAACCAATAGAATTAATTTGAATGATATTGTAATTGTCTTCATCTATAAATTCAAACTCAGCTTTAGTATTAGTATCTAAAGAATTGTTGATTTTTATATCTTCAGGACTATATGTGCCGTTTGTGAATAGATTTTCTCCTGAATTTTTATCGACGAGTTCAAAAAGAAATGGTGGGGGAGGCGTAAAGCAGCTATAATCTTCGCAATCGTCGGTATTACAGGAGAGAAAGGTTAGAGTTGTGCATATTATATTAAATAAATTTTTTTCATAATAGGGGGTGTTTATTGTCTTCTAAAAGTAGGGCGTTCGTTAGGGATATGAAAACAAAAAAAGCCATTTTCAATTAAGAAAATGGCTTTGTATAATAAGGTGTAGTCTGTTATAAGCTAAATGCAGCTTTTACTACGTCTACGTAATCTAGTTTTTCCCAAGTGAATAATTCTACATCTAAAGTTGTAGATTCTCCGTTTGGTTGAGTAAAAGTCTTAGTCACCGTTTCAGGTGTTCTTCCCATGTGTCCGTAAGCAGCAGTTTCGCTATAAATAGGTTGACGTAGTTTTAAACGTTTTTCTATTTCGTTAGGACGCATATCGAATATTTTAGAAATTTTATTTGCAATTTCTCCATCTGTCATATTAAACGGACAAGTTCCGTAAGTATTTACATAAATCCCCATAGGTTCTACAACACCAATAGCGTAAGATACTTGTACAAGAATTTCTTCACATACACCAGCAGCAACTAAGTTTTTTGCAATGTGACGTGTTGCGTATGCCGCACTACGGTCTACTTTACTCGGATCCTTTCCTGAGAAAGCACCTCCACCATGGGCGCCTTTTCCGCCGTAAGTATCTACGATAATTTTACGACCAGTTAATCCAGTGTCACCATGAGGTCCACCAATAACAAATTTACCAGTTGGATTAATGTGGTACTTAATGTCGTCGTTAAATAACTCTTGAATACTTTCAGGTAATTTTGCGATTACGCGAGGAATTAAAATCTTAACGATATCCTCACGGATTTTAGCTAACATAACATCGTCTGTTGCGAAATCGTCGTGTTGTGTCGAGATTACAATAGCGTCAATACGTTGTGGCACGTTGTCGTCGCTATACTCGATAGTCACTTGGCTTTTAGAATCTGGACGTAAATAAGTAATCTCCTTATTTTCTCGTCTTAATAAAGCTAATTCTTTTAATAAAGTATGTGATAAGTCTAGAGCTAAAGGCATGTAATTTTCTGTTTCGCTTGTTGCGTAACCAAACATCATTCCTTGATCTCCTGCACCTTGTTCTTCTTTTGTTTCTCTGTCTACTCCTCGGCTAATATCGTCCGATTGCTCATGTATGGCAGAAAATACACCACAAGAACTTCCATCGAACATATATTCTCCTTTTGTATAACCAATTTTGTTAATGGTATCTCTTGCTATTTTTTGAACATCTAAATAGGTTTTAGATTTTACTTCACCAGCAAGAACAACTTGTCCTGTAGTAACTAAGGTTTCGCAAGCGACTTTAGAATCTGTGTCGAATGCTAAGAAATTATCTATTAAAGCGTCGCTTATTTGATCTGCAACTTTGTCTGGGTGTCCTTCAGACACACTTTCGGAGGTAAATAAATATGCCATAATCTAATTTAAATTATTAAATATGGAGGGGATTTGACGAAAACGTCTCAGGAAGTAAATACTGTCCTTTAGCATTTTTTATGGAGGTTGCAATCAGTCAAATCTTTCCTCGTTATTAGAAGGCAAAAGTACATATAATATTAGAATATTAAAATAACATGTTGTTAATAAAAATTAAAAATTAAAAAAGCCTTTAGAAAAATAATTCTAAAGGCTTTATATAGTGTATTAAAACGGATGTTTAATGTTCGTTCATTCTAAAGTCTGGATATGCATCCATTCCATGTTCGTGAGCATCTAATCCTTCTAATTCTTCTTTTTCAGAAACACGGATTCCTATTGTCTTCTTAAGAGTAAAGATAATAAGGAAAGATGTGATTATACAGAAAACAGCATAAGAAGCCACTCCAATTAACTGACTAATAAACTGATCCATTCCAGCTAAATTACCGAAAATACCAACAGCTAAAGTTCCCCAGATTCCACAAATTAAGTGAACTGCAATTGCTCCAACAGGATCGTCTAATTTTAATCTATCAATAAAACTTACAGCAAATACAATTAATCCTCCTGCTACAGATCCAATAAGGATAGCATCTGTAGGACTCATTTGGTCTGCTCCGGCAGTAATACCAACTAATCCTCCAAGAATACCGTTTAGAAACATAGTTAAATCTAAGTTTTTAAACATGGCAGTAGATACAAGCATACAAACAACTCCACCTGCAGCAGCAGCTAAACAAGTTGTCACTAATGTTAATGAAGTTAATGCTGGGTCTGCAGATAAAACAGAACCTCCGTTAAATCCGAACCAACCTAACCAAAGGATTAGTACCCCTGCAGTAGCTAAAGGTATGTTGTGACCAGGAATGGCTTGAGGCTTTCCGTCTTGGAATTTTCCAATACGTGGACCTAATAAGCAAACAGCTACTACTGCTGCCCATCCACCAACTGAGTGCACTAAAGTTGAACCAGCGAAGTCGTAAAATCCTAATTCATCTAAGAATCCACCTCCCCATTTCCAAGATCCTGCTACTGGGTAAACGAACCCTACATATATAATAGCAAAAATCATGAATGGTACAATTTTCATACGTTCGGCTACGGCTCCAGAAACAATTGTTGCTGCTGTTGCTGCAAACATCCCTTGGAATAAGAAATCTGTCCAGTATGTGTAACCTTCGTTATATGTTAAATCTAATGCACCATCGGCGGTAAGAGGTGAGTCTAATCCGAATCCTGCGAATCCGAAAAACCCATTAAATTCTCCTGGGTACATTAAGTTGAATCCAACTAAGCAATAAAGTAAGAGACCAATAGTAATAATAAAAATATTTTTAAAAAGTATGTTTAGTGTGTTTTTTTGACGTGTTAAGCCTATTTCTAAAAATGCAAATCCAAGGTGCATAAAGAAGACTAGGGCTGTACAGATCATCATCCATACATTATTGATAGTTAATACTTCCATGTTTAAGTTTTTTGATTAATTATTTTAAAGTTTCTCCTCCTTTTTCTCCGGTTCTTATTCTGTAACATTCTGTAATGTCTGAAACGAATATTTTTCCATCACCTACGTCTCCTGATTTTGCGGATTTTAGAATAGTTTGAATCGTAATGTCTTCAAAATCATCATTAACGACAACAGAAAGGTATCTGCGTTGAATGTCGCTAGTGCTATAGCTAACACCTCTATAGACATGTCCAGCTTTTTCGTTTCCAAGACCGGTAACATCCCAGTATGCGAAAAAATTAACACCGATTCCGTGAAGTGCTTTTTTTACTTCAGAGAATTTAGATTTTCTAATGATTGCTTCTATTTTCTTCATAATTAATTAAGGTTTTTCATTTTAGTTAATTTGAATGTATTCATAAAATTTTGATTTTATATTTATTTTAATTGTTTTTTACGTTAAAAAGATGCCTTGCTAGCGCAAGGCATCTTGATAAGTATTATTAGTGTAAGATTATTTTATTCAAATTCTCTTGTTCTTTTTCCGTGGTAAGCGATAGAACCGTGTTCAGAAATATCAAGTCCTGCTATTTCTTCTTCTTCGGTTACTCTTAATCCGCCACATGTTTTCTTGATTATAGTAAGGAATATGTATGATAAAACAATTGCCCAGAAAGCATATGCTAAAACTCCAATGGCTTGTGCTAATAATTGAGATGCACCACCACCATTAAATAATCCAATACCAGTATCTCCGTCAATTCCCCAAAGTCCAATCACTAAGGTTCCCCATACTCCGGCTACACCGTGTACAGAAATGGCGCCAACGGCATCATCTACTTTTAATGTTTTTTCAATAAAACCAATTGATAATACCACAAGGATACCTCCAATTAATCCCGCTAAAACAGCGCCACCTTCAGACATGTTTCCACACCCTGCAGTAATACTTACTAAACCAGCAAGAGCTCCGTTTAATGTCATAGATAAATTCGGTTTTCCGTTTTTAAACCAAGTAAATAATAAAGCACTTAATGCTCCTGCCGAAGCAGCTAAGTTGGTTACTAAAATCACTTGTGAAGCAGCAACAGAATCGTCACCTCCCCAAGCTAATTGAGAACCACCATTAAATCCGAACCATCCTAACCAAAGAATAAATACACCTAGAGTAGCGTACATTTGGTTGTGTCCGTGCATTTCTACAGGTTTACCATTAAGGAATTTTCCTATTCTTGGACCTACCATCCAAGCAGCAACTAAAGCTGCCCATCCTCCTACAGAATGTACAATAGAAGAACCTGCGAAATCGATAAATTCTGCTGGCATCCATTCAGCATTTAGCCATCCGCCATTCCATTCCCATCCACCAGCGATTGGGTAAATTAAGGCGGTTAATATGATACTAAAAATAGCATAGGTTGTATATTTTGTACGCCCTGCAATTGCTCCAGATACAATAGTTGCTGTTGTTGCAGCGAATACTGTTTGGAAGAATAAATCTGCTGGACCTTGTGAGAATATAAATCCACTCCAGTGAAAAAATCCACCTTCGGTTACATCTGCACCGTACATTAAAGAGTATCCTATAAACCAAAAGGCTAAAGATCCTACAGCAATATCCAAGAAATTTTTCATGGCAATATTTACTGCGTTTTTAGAATCTGTCATTCCAGATTCTACTAAAAAGAATCCTGCTTGCATAAAGAATACTAAGATACCTGCGATAAGCATCCAAAGCATGCCCATATCGTCTTTAACGGCTGCGGCCACTTCGGCTGCATCTTGAACTGCAGATATTGTGTTTAAAAATAACATCATAAATAAAAAATATTAGGGGTTAGTAGTTAGTGAAAATTAAGACGTGGTTGTCTTTTCAAGTATTCGCACTTTTATTTAGAATGCGTAGATAGCAGCTATGGTAAATGCAGCTAAGTTATCTGTAGCCTCTCCGTCGTTATCTAAGTAAGGCGTAGCGTCAGACCAAGAATCGATTCTGATTTCTGGCTTAATAATTAAGTTGTCAATTGTATAACTTCCTGTAAGTGTAAATGCAACTACGGTTTCATCTTCAACATCAGCGGCGTCAAAATATTTTCCGTAAAATTCACCTCTTAATCCTAAGCTAAAATCATCTGTAGCTGCAAACTGTGGGTATAATGCAGTACCGTAGAAACCAGATCCGTCATTTTCGTTATAAGCTGCGTTGATTCCTAAGTAAAAAGCATCTGTTAAATCGAAACCTCCTGTGTAATCTACTTCAAAACCTAAACCGTCATTGTTTCCGCTATCGTAATATAAGTTTAAGTATTGTCCTTTATATCCTAATTGTGCTCCTAAAGCGTATTCTCCTGTTGCAGACGTGTCGTTAACATCCCAAGGGTTGGTTACAGCTAACATTAAGCTTAAATCTTCTGAAAGGGCAAAGTCGGCTTTTAAACCCATGTGAGAAAATGGCCCGCTTGAGAAAAGGTAAGACGTACTGTAGTTAAAGTTTGCAGCAGGTGCAATAACTTCGTAACCTAAAAATGTATTCCAGCGTCCAAATGTTAATGTTGTTTTATCAGACACATTCCAGTAAACGTATGCTTGATTAACGATTCCATCAACGATGTTACTGTTAAAAGTAGCTTCTTCTCCTCTTGGTCCAACTACTAGATCAAGTACAGCTCCTGTTTTTGCACCTTCGTAAGAAAGAATTACATTTCCCATCCCTAAAGCAAATCCACTTTTCTTGGCAAATGCTGTTCCGAAATTTTGACCTGCGTCATCTGGTGCTGTTAGATACGTTTGGAAATATGCGTCAACACTACCGCTAATACTGAATTTTGGTTTTTCTTCAACTTCTACTGTAGTGTCCTGAGCATAAATGCTAATCGTAGCAAAAAGAAGTGCTAGTGTAAAGATTTTTTTCATATTAAATATTGATTTGTTGAGTTAATAACGATCCAAATCTATGTAAAAAGTATTTACACCGCCAAAAAAATAGGGGGTCAGGCATAATTTTTATGATTAATTCAGTTTTACCCCTTAAAAAATGAGGGTATCTTAAATAATTGTTAATAAAAGCTGGTTTTGAAAATTATTTTTTTGGCAAAAATTTAAGTTTTTATAAAATTTTGTGAGTAAAATGCATTCAAATTCTCTTTGTATTAAGAAGAATTTTACTAATTATTGAATTTGTTGCGTTTTCGTGTTTTATAAACGATAATGAATTCGTAAATTACATCACTAATTAATTGTAATAAGAAAATAAAACTTTAAGTATACCTATAATGTCATAAAAGTTTAATCACTATTATTACAGTTATAAGTATACTGCTATATTAGTGCTTGCTAGTAGCAAAAATTAACTAAAATATTAATGATTATGTTGAAGAAACAGGGGCTGTATTTGCCAGAATTTGAACACGACAATTGTGGGGCGGGATTTATATGTAGTTTAACCGGAAGTAGATCTAACGATATTATCCATAAAGCACTAGAGATTCTAGTGAAATTGGAACATAGAGGTGCGGTGAGTTCTGATGGTAAAACAGGAGATGGTGCTGGAATTTTAATAGATATACCTCATGACTTCTTTGTAAAGTATTGTGATTTCGAATTGCCTTCTCGTGGTGAGTATGCGGTGAGTAATATGTTTTTGCCAAAGAAAGAGAATCAGCGTGATTTTTGTATCGATACGTTTGAGAAATGCATTGCAGAACAAGGACTTAAATTAATAGGGTGGCGTAATGCTCCTGTTAATAATAACGTAATTGGGAAAATAGCAGCAGCTAGTGAACCTTTTATTAAACAAGTTTTTGTTGGTAAAAATAAACCTGAACAAACTGATTTTGAATTTAATTTAAAATTGTTTTCTGCAAGGAAAATAGCAGAACATGCTGTTTACAACTCTAAGTTATCTGAATCTTCATATTTTTACTTCCCAAGTTTATCAACCAAGACTATTATATATAAGGGACTGTTAGTTCCTGAAGATATTAAAGAATATTATTTAGATTTATTGAATCCGCTTTTAGATGCTAAACTAGCTTTAGTGCACCAGCGTTTCTCTACAAACACATTCCCGACATGGGATTTGGCTCAGCCTTTCCGTTATATGTGTCATAATGGTGAGATTAACACTCTAAGAGGAAATGTGTCTCGTATGTTTTCTCGTGAAGAAATCATGGAGAGCGAATGGTTTGGAGACGATATTAAACGTGTAATCCCTACCATATTAAAAGGAAAGTCGGATTCGGCTTCTATGGATATGGTGGTAGAATTGTTATTAATGACTGGTCGTTCGTTACCGGAAGTTATGATGATGTTAGTGCCAGAAGCATGGGAAAAGAACAATACCATGTCTGATGCTAAAAAAGCATTCTACGAATTTAACTCATGTTTAATGGAGCCGTGGGATGGTCCTGCATCTATTCCGTTTACCGATGGAAGTTATATTGGAGCGGTATTAGATAGAAACGGATTACGTCCGTCTAGATATACAGTTACAAAAGATGATTTCGTAATTATGTCATCAGAAACAGGGGTTGTAGATATCGAACCAGAAAACATAAAATTCCATGGTCGTTTAGAGCCAGGAAAAATGTTTTTAGTTAATATGGACGAAGGTCGTATTATTAACGATGAAGAAATTAAAGAAAAGATTGCGACTCAGCATCCATATAGAAAGTGGTTAGATAAAAATTTAATTCACTTAAAGGATATTCCTTATAGTTCGGATCCTGTAACTCACGAAGAAGAAGATTTAGTAGTAAGACAAAGTGTTTTTGGGTATACTCAAGAAGATTTAAATACTATTATTAAGCCAATGGCACAAGGTGGTAAGGAGCCAATTGGTTCTATGGGTAGTGATACTCCAATTGCTATTTTGTCTGAGCGTCCGCAATTAATATACAATTACTTTAAGCAGTTGTTCGCACAAGTAACGAATCCGCCTTTAGATGGTATTCGTGAAGAATTAATTACAGATATTAGTTTAACACTAGGAAGTGATACTAACATTTTTGAAATTAATGAATATCACTGTCGTAAGTTAAAGATTCAGAATCCTGTAATTTCTAAGCAAGATTTAGATAAAATTAAACATCACGATAAAAGTCCAGACTACCAAGTTACATCAATTTCAATTTTATATGATGTGTCTAAAGGAGTTAATGGTCTTGAAAATCGTTTAGAAGAGATTGTAAATACAGCTGAAAAATCTATCGATTCTGGAACAAATATTATTATCCTTTCCGATAGAAATGTAAGTAAAGTAAAAGCACCAATTCCTGCATTATTAGCATGTTCTTATGTTAATCACGCATTATATAAACGAGGAAAACGTTCTCAGATTAGTTTAATTATTGAGTCTGCAGAACCTCGTGAAGTACACCATTTTGCATTATTATTTGGTTATGGAGCAAGTGCAATTAACCCGTATATGGTTAACGAAATTGTTGAACAACAATTAGTAGCACAAGACCTTACTGGTTTAGATTTCGAACAAGCAATTGCAAATTATAATATTGCAGTTGGAAAAGGAATTTTAAAGGTGATGAATAAGATTGGGATTTCTACTTTAAATTCTTATCGTGGTTCTCAACTTTTCGAATGTATCGGAATTAACACTAAAGTTGTAGAAAAGTATTTTCCAACAACGGCAACACGTATTCAAGGTATTGGTTTAAACGAAATAGAAAAAGAAATTTCTTTACGTCACGAATGTGCATATAAAGTACGTGAAGTAGATGCTAATTTAGATTTAGAAATTGGCGGACAGTACAGATGGAGACGTAACGGAGAGAAGCATTTATTTAATCCGTTAACGGTTGCTAAATTACAAGAATCTGTACGTACTAATAAAAAGTCTACGTATCAAGAATATGCAGAACTTGTAAATAATCAGTCAAAAGATTTAATGACAATTCGTGGTTTATTCGAATTTACAAACTACGATCCAATTTCAATAGAAGAAGTAGAGCCTTGGACAGAAATCGTAAAACGTTTTAAAACGGGAGCGATGTCTTACGGGTCTATTAGTAAAGAAGCACACGAGAATTTAGCTATTGCTATGAACCGTATTGGTGGAAAAAGTAATTCTGGTGAAGGAGGAGAAGATCAAGAACGTTTTTACAAAGATCCTGATGGAGATTGGAAAAACAGTGCAATTAAGCAAGTCGCTTCAGGGCGTTTTGGAGTAACATCTAATTACTTGACGAGTGCAAAAGAGATTCAAATTAAAATGGCACAAGGAGCTAAACCTGGAGAAGGCGGACAATTACCTGGGCCAAAAGTGAATCCTTCAATCGCAAAAACACGTAATTCTACACCTTATGTAGGATTAATTTCACCACCACCGCATCACGATATTTATTCAATTGAAGATTTATCTCAATTAATTTACGATTTAAAATCGGCTAACAGAGAAGCTAGAATAAACGTAAAATTAGTATCTGAAGTAGGAGTTGGAACAGTAGCAGCTGGTGTTGCAAAAGCAAAAGCCGATGTTATTTTAGTTTCAGGTTTCGATGGAGGAACTGGAGCATCTCCATTAACCTCTTTAAAACACTGTGGTTTACCATGGGAATTAGGAATTGCTGAAGCACAACAGACTTTAGTAATGAACGATTTAAGAAACCGTATCGTTTTAGAATGTGATGGTCAATTAAAAACGGGTCGTGATGTTGCTGTAGCATGTTTATTAGGAGCAGAAGAATTTGGTTTCGCAACGGCGCCATTAGTAGCTTCAGGTTGTATCATGATGCGTGTATGTCACTTAAATACATGTCCTGTAGGTATCGCAACTCAAAACCCGGAATTACGAAAGAAATTTAAAGGGAAGCCAGAACACGTTGTAAACTACATGTATTTTGTAGCTCAAGAATTACGTGAAATAATGGCACAATTAGGATTTAGAACTATAAACGAAATGGTTGGACAATCTCAGAAATTAGATCGTAACCACGCTATCGAACATTATAAAGCTTCAGGAATCGACTTAACTCCAATTTTACACAGAGTTAAAACAGAGCCTTTCGTGAAATTATATAATACAGAAAAACAAGAACACAATTTAGATGTTCATTTAGATTTCGAAATTATTAATAAAGCGCATCCAGCGCTATTCCGTAAGGAGAAAACATATTTAGATTTTAAAATCACAAACATAGACCGTGCAGTAGGAGCTGTTATTAGTAACGAAATTTCAAAAATTTACGGGGCTCAAGGTTTACCAGAAAACACGCTTAACTTAAACTTTACAGGTTCTGCAGGACAGAGTTTTGGAGCATTTGCTACAAAAGGTTTAACAATGATTGTAAACGGAAACACAAACGATTATTTAGGTAAAGGATTATCTGGAGCTAAAGTAATTATCAAGGTTCCTGAAAGAGCAACTATTGTTCCTGAAGACAACGTAATTACTGGAAACGTAACCTTATACGGAGCAACATCTGGAGAGGTTTATATAAACGGTAAGGCAGGAGAACGTTTCTGTGTAAGAAACTCAGGAGCTCAAGCTGTTGTTGAAGGTATTGGAGATCACGGTTGTGAGTACATGACAGGTGGTGTTGCAGTAGTACTTGGTGAAGTTGGAAGAAACTTTGGAGCAGGTATGAGTGGTGGAATTGCTTTTATTTTAGATAGTAAAGGTACATTTACTAATAACTGTAATTCTGAAGCCCTTAACTTAGATCCTGTGGTTTTAGAAGAAGATATTACGCTATTAAAAACGTTAATCACAAATCATTATAACGCAACTTTAAGTCCGCAAGCACAACGTATTTTAGAACAATGGGAACAATATTTGCCTAAGTTTATCAAGGTTTTACCAGAAGAATATAAGCAGGCTTTAATTAAATTAGAACAAGAAAACCTTGTAACGCAATAGATATTATGGGAAAAATAACAGGATTTTTAGAATATAAACGTGAAGTTGAAGGGTACGAACCGGTAGAAGATCGTATTAAGGACTATAATGAATTTACAATTCCTTTATCTGAGCCTCATATGAAGGATCAAGGTGCGCGTTGTATGGATTGCGGAATTCCATTTTGTCATAGTGGTTGCCCACTTGGTAATTTAATTCCAGATTTTAACGATAAAGTATATAAAGGAAGGTGGAAAGAAGCTGCGGCAATCTTACACTCTACAAATAATTTTCCAGAGTTTACAGGTAGGTTATGTCCTGCACCATGCGAAGAAGCTTGTGTGTTAGGTATTAACGAAGACCCTGTAACTATTGAGAATATTGAAAAACAAATAGTTGAAACAGCCTTTAAAGAAGGTTGGGTTGTTGCACATCCTCCAAAAAATCGTACCGGTAAAAAGGTCGCTGTTGTTGGTGGTGGACCATCAGGTTTAGCTGCTGCACAACAATTAAATCGTGCTGGACATTTAGTAACGCTTTTTGAAAGAGACGATAAAGTTGGTGGTTTATTAAGATATGGAATTCCAGATTTTAAATTAGAAAAACAAATCATCGACCGTCGTGTAAAAGTTATGGAAGAAGAAGGAATTACGTTTAAAACCA
Organism: Formosa undariae; assembly: GCF_042427615.1. Taxonomy (NCBI): domain Bacteria; kingdom Pseudomonadati; phylum Bacteroidota; class Flavobacteriia; order Flavobacteriales; family Flavobacteriaceae; genus Formosa; species Formosa undariae. Next base: position 311,719 of record NZ_JBHMEZ010000011.1, read on the forward strand.
ATGCTCATGTTGGTGAAAATGTAGATTCTGAGCAGCTTAAGCAAGACTTTGATGCCGTCGTATTATGTGGTGGAGCAACGGTAAGACGTGGTATGCCAATTCCAGGAGCAGAATTAAACGGTGTTGTTCAGGCTATGGATTTCTTAAAGCAAAACAACAAACGTGTAAGTGGAACTCAGACATTCGAAAACGAGATAAAAGCTACAGGTAAAAACGTCATTGTTATTGGTGGTGGAGATACGGGATCGGATTGTATTGGGACGTCTAATCGTCATGGAGCAACATCGGTTACAAACTTTGAAATTTTAGATAAGCCATCAGAAGGAAGACCTGCGCATCAGCCTTGGCCGTATTGGCCAATGAAATTACGTACAAGTACATCTCATAAAGAAGGTGTAGAACGTTTCTTCAGTATTTCAACTAAAGAATTTTTAGGTGACGAAAATGGAAATTTAAAAGGTTTAGTAACTGCTGAGGTAGAATGGATCTTTAAGCCAGGCGAGCGTCCGCAATTAAAAGAACTTCCGGGAACTGAAAAAACTTGGGATTGTGATTTAGCATTATTAGCTTTAGGTTTTACAGGTGCTGAAAAAACACTTCCAGAACAATTAGGTTTAGATATGGATTTCAGAACCAATATTAAGGCAGATACTAACGATTATATGTCTAACGTACCTGGAGTATTTGTTGCGGGAGATATGCGTCGCGGACAATCGTTAATTGTTTGGGCAATTTCAGAAGGAAGACAAGCTGCATATCATGTAGATAAGTACTTGATGGGGGAATCTAATTTACCTCTTAAAACAGGAATTGATTTGCCAAGAGTCTAATACATAGTAAAATTGTCAAATATTTTAGTTTTTTATAGGTTACTATTCAAAGAATTAAGATATTTGAGTTATATATGAAAAATTTTATAATATATATTTCTATTCCTGTCGTTGTGATTCGTTCGTGAGGATAAAGGGGGGAAATATGTATTAAGAATATAATTAAAGCCTTCCTTTTTTCGGGAAGGCTTTTTTGTGTTAAATCAGTTTTTAATTAATCAATTTTAGCTTGTGATTAATTGCAAAAGGACTCGTTTTTGGGAGTGAATTTTGATTTCCACGTTTATTTGGAAAAAAGTTGATTTTTTTATCAAAAAAAGAAGGCATTGAACATCATATATAATAGTATTTAAGTGATTGTAGATCAGTTATTTAAATATGTAATACAACGAATGAGTTTAGTCTAAACCTGTCGGACCAAATTCGTTTAAAATTGACAAAAAATTAATTTAGAGCTCTCAAAGAGAATAGAATTTAGAGCAAAAGCTTTTAAAACATATGAAAAATTTAAAAAAGTATAGTCACGCGATCACTCAAGATCCTTCATTGCCTGCCGCTCAAGCGATGTTGCACGCTATCGGATTAACAGATGAAGATTTGCAGAAACCATTTATTGGTATCGCAAGTACAGGTTACGAAGGGAACCCTTGTAATATGCATTTAAATGACTTAGCTACACATGTTAAAAAAGGAACCCAAAATGCAGATTTAATTGGTTTAATTTTTAACACCATTGGGATTAGTGACGGTATATCTAACGGTACACCTGGAATGCGTTATTCATTGGTGTCTCGCGATATTATTGCAGATTCTGTGGAGACTGTTGTCGAGGGGATGAGTTATGATGGTTTAGTTACTGTTGTAGGTTGTGATAAAAATATGCCTGGTGCTTTAATAGGAATGTTAAGATTAAACAGACCTTCGATTTTAGTGTATGGTGGTACAATTGCTTCGGGTTGTCATAAAGGTGAAAAGCTTGATATTATCTCGGCTTTTGAAGCTTATGGAAAAAAGGTTGCTGGAACTATAGGAGAATCAGAATTTAAAGAAGTTGTACATAAAGCATGTCCAGGAGCAGGAGCTTGCGGAGGAATGTATACGGCAAATACTATGGCGTCTGCAATCGAGGCTTTAGGTATGTCGTTGCCATTTAACTCGTCCACACCAGCTGTTGGAGATGATAAATTAAAAGAAAAAGAATGCGTTAAGGCGGGTGAAGCTTTACGTTATTTATTAGAAAATGATATAAAACCTTCAGACATTGTCTCTAAAAATTCGTTAGAAAATGCCTTTAGATTAGTGACTGTTTTAGGAGGTTCTACAAATGCAGTACTTCACTTTTTAGCAATTGCTAAAGCTGCTAGAATTGAATTCACTTTACAAGATTTTAAAAGAATTAGTGACGACACACCTTTATTGGCAGACTTAAAGCCAAGTGGTAAATATTCTATGGAAGATTTACATGGTGTTGGTGGTATTCCTGGTGTATTAAAATACATGTTAGAAAACGGTATGCTTCACGGCGATTGTTTAACAGTAACAGGAAAGACTATTGCCGAAAACTTAAAAGATGTTCCTAATTTAATTGAAGGACAAGATATTATAAAAACACTTGATCAGCCAATTAAAGACACAGGACATATCCGTATTCTTTTTGGAAACTTGGCGACTGAAGGTGCTGTAGCGAAAATTACAGGAAAAGAAGGGCTTTCGTTTAGAGGAACAGCTAATGTTTTTAATAGTGAAACCGAAGTTAATGAGGGCATTAAAAATGGTAAGGTAAATAAAGGAGATGTAATTATTATTCGTTACGAAGGTCCGAAAGGAGCTCCAGGAATGCCAGAAATGTTAAAGCCTACATCGTCTATTATGGGTGCTGGATTAGGAAAAGACGTTGCAATGATTACCGACGGACGTTTCTCTGGAGGTTCTCATGGTTTTGTAGTTGGTCATGTTGCGCCAGAGGCTCAAGATGGAGGAAATATTGCATTAGTAGAAAATGGAGATATTATCTTTATCGATGCTGAAAATAATACTATTGATATTGAAATCTCGGAAGAGTTATTAGATAAAAGACGCGCAAATTGGGTCGCTCCAAAATTAAAAGCGGAACGCGGCGTGTTATATAAATATGCGAAAACAGTATCGTCTGCATCAAAAGGATGCGTGACTGATGAATTTTAATTTTTTACTATGAACACAGAAACAGTAAAAACGACTAAGACAGCTACCGAGAAAACAGTACGTATTTCTGGTAGTGAGGCGATCATTAAATGTATGTTGGCCGAAGGTGTTGAGATTCTTTATGGGTATCCAGGAGGAGCTATTATGCCGGTTTACGATGAACTTTATAAATATAGAGATCAAATTCATCATGTCTTAACGCGTCATGAACAAGGTGCTGCACATGCAGCTCAAGGTTATGCGCGTATTTCTGGAAAAGTAGGAGTTGCAATAGCTACTTCTGGTCCAGGAGCTACAAATTTAGTAACCGGTATCGCAGATGCTCAAATAGATTCTACACCTTTGGTCTGTATTACAGGTCAAGTGGCTTCACATTTATTAGGTAGCGATGCGTTTCAAGAGACAGATATTGTCGGGATTTCTACGCCAGTAACAAAATGGAATGTCCAAATTACCAAAGCGTCAGATATTCCTGAAGTTATGGCTAAGGCATTTTATATTGCTAAAAGCGGCAGACCAGGTCCTGTTCTTGTAGATATTACAAAAGATGCTCAGTTCGAAGAATTCGATTTTAAATACGAAAAATGTACTTCGGTACGTAGTTATAAAGCATCTTGTAAAATAGATATTGAAGCTGTTCAAAAAGCGGCAGACTTAATTAATGGCGCTAAAAAACCAATGATTGTTTGGGGACAAGGTGTTATTTTAGGAAAAGCTGAACAAGAGCTAAAAACTGTAATTGAAAAAGCAGGAATACCTTCCGCTTGGACCATTTTAGGAGCTTCGGCCGTACCAACAGAACATCCTCTAAACATAGGAATGGTTGGTATGCACGGTAATTATGCGCCAAATATGTTAACTAACGAATGTGATGTGTTAATTGCAATCGGTATGCGTTTCGACGATCGTGTTACAGGCAGTTTATCAACATATGCAAAGCAAGCTAAGGTTATTCATTTTGAAATAGACCCTGCCGAAATTGATAAGAACGTAAAAACAGATGTTGCTGTTCTTGGAGATTCTAAGTTGAGTTTGACAGAATTGATTCCGCTTTTAAATGAAAATTCACATCCAGAATGGCATCAGAAATTCAAAGATTTATATGCTATCGAATTTGAAAAAGTAATTAAAGACGATTTACACCCAACCAAAGACGGATTAACAATGGGAGAGGTAATAAATCAAATAAACATACAGTCTAAGGGGGATGCTGCTATCGTTTCAGATGTAGGGCAACACCAAATGATTGCATGCCGTTATGCGAAATTCAATAAAACGAAAAGTAATATTACTTCTGGTGGATTAGGAACTATGGGCTTTGCTTTACCAGCGGCAATTGGAGCGAAAATGGCTGCGCCAGATCGTGATGTTGTAGCTATTATTGGTGATGGAGGTTTCCAGATGAATATTCAAGAATTGGGAACTATTTTTCAACAAAAAGTAGCTGTGAAAATAGTCGTACTAAATAACGAATTTTTAGGAATGGTTCGCCAATGGCAACAGTTGTTTTTCGATAAGCGTTATGCCTCTACGGAAATGACAAACCCTAACTTTGTAGCGATTGCTGAAGGCTATTACATAAAATCTAAACGTGTTACAAAACGTGAAGAATTAGCAGATGCTGTTGCAGAAATGATGGCACATGACGGTGCATATTTCTTAGAAGTATGTGTGGAAAAAGAAGGAAACGTTTTCCCAATGATAGCAACAGGAGCTTCAGTTTCAGATATTAGATTAAGTTAATTATGGAAGATACTATAAACACATATACCATCTCGATTTATACCGAGAATAATATTGGTCTTTTAAACAGAATTTCAGCAATTTTTCAAAGAAGACATATAAATGTAGAAAGTATAAATACATCTGCAACAGAAATTATAGGTGTGTCAAGATTTACTATTGTAGTAAACCTTGCAGAAGATCGGATGAAGAAAATCATAGGTCAGATCGAAAAGCAAGTCGAGGTAATAAAGGCTTATTATCATACAGATGAAGAAACAATTTATCAAGAGTCTTGTATGTTTAAATTGAAATCTGATTTATTATTTGAAGAACGTGAAATTCAGAATATAATTAAAGAAAGCAACGCAAGAATTGTACATGTTAATAAGGAGTTTTTTGTGCTTGAAAAATCAGGTAAAAGAAATGAAATAGAACAATTGTATCGCGAATTTAGTGCCTATGGCATTATGCAGTTTGTTCGTTCAGGACGAATTGCAGTAACTAAAGAAGAAATGAAAATATCACAAATGCTAACAGCATTTAATTAATTTAAACACAATGGCAAATTATTTTAACACCTTATCACTAAGAAATCAATTAGAACAATTATCAAAATGTCGTTTTATGGCATCTTCAGAATTTGAAGATGGTGTAACTGCATTAAAAGGTAAAAAGATCGTCATTATAGGTTGTGGCGCACAAGGATTAAACCAAGGATTAAACATGAGAGATTCTGGTTTAGATATTTCTTATGCTTTACGTGCGGCAGCAATTAAAGAAAAGCGTGCTTCTTTTGTGAATGCTTCAGAAAACAACTTTACTGTTGGAACTTACGAAGAATTAATCCCAACTGCAGATTTAGTTTTAAACTTAACTCCGGACAAGCAACATACAAATGTTGTTGAGACGATTATGCCTTTAATGAAAAAAGGTGCTACATTGTCTTACTCTCACGGTTTCAATATCGTTGAAGAAGGTACTCAAGTACGTGAAGATTTAACCGTTATTATGGTTGCTCCAAAATGTCCTGGTACAGAAGTACGTGAAGAATATAAGCGTGGATTTGGTGTGCCAACATTAATTGCTGTGCATCCAGAAAACGATCCAGAAGGAAAAGGTTTAGTGCAAGCTAAAGCTTATGCAGTTGCAACAGGAGGAGACAAAGCAGGAGTTTTAGAATCGTCTTTCGTCGCTGAGGTTAAAAGTGATTTAATGGGAGAGCAAACTATTTTATGTGGTGCGTTACAAACAGGATCTATTTTATGTTTCGACAAAATGGTTGAAGAAGGTATAGAGCCAGGTTATGCTGCTAAATTAATTCAGTATGGTTGGGAAACTGTAACGGAAGCTTTAAAGCATGGTGGTATTACAACGATGATGGACCGTTTATCGAATCCAGCTAAAATAAAAGCGTTTAAATTATCTGAAGAATTAAAAGATATTTTACGTCCACTTTTCGAAAAGCATATGGATGATATTATCTCTGGTCATTTCTCTAAAACAATGATGGAAGACTGGGCAAACGACGATGTTAATTTATTAACTTGGAGAGAAGCAACTGGTGAAACAGCTTTCGAAAAAACAAAATTAACTTCAGATAAAATTTCAGAGCAAGAGTATTTCGACAATGGTGTACTTATGGTTGCTATCGTTAAATCTGGTGTAGAATTAGCTTTCGAAACTATGGTAAGCGCAGGAATTATCGAAGAATCTGCATACTACGAATCACTTCATGAATTACCATTAATTGCGAATACAATTGCAAGAAAGAAACTTTATGAAATGAACCGTGTTATTTCTGATACAGCAGAATACGGATGTTACTTATTCGACCATGCAGCAAAACCAATGTTAGTAGATTTCATGAAAGGAATTAAAACTGATGTTATTGGTAAGCCATTCTCAACATCTAACGAAGTTGATAATATTGAATTAATTGCGGTAAACGATGCGATTAGAAATCACCCTATCGAGGCGATTGGAAAATCGTTAAGAACAGCCATGACAGCAATGAAAACAATAAAATCTGAAGTAGAAGAAGACGCTTCAGTGTTAGCCTAATATAATTATGCAAACCGAAAACAAAACATATTTTCCAAGTTTAAAAGCAGTACAAGCAGCAGCCGAGCGTTTAAAATCGGTTGCTGTTTCTACGCCTTTAACACAAAATCTACAATATTCTAAACGTTTTGGCGCAAATGTGCTTTTTAAACGTGAAGATTTACAATTAGTTCGTTCTTATAAAATTCGAGGGGCATACAATAGGATGTCGTCTTTAACGGAAGAACAAATGAAAAATGGTATTGTATGTGCAAGTGCAGGTAATCACGCCCAAGGTGTGGCTTTATCCTGTAAGTTGTTAAAGATAAAAGGTACTATTTTTATGCCTTCGCCAACACCCAATCAGAAAATTGAGCAGGTAAAAATGTTTGGTGAAGATTATACTACTATTGTTTTGGTTGGCGATTCTTACGACGATGCATATCATGCATCTATGTTAGAGTGTGAGCGTTTAAATAAGACATTTATTCATCCGTTTAACGATCAAAAAGTGATTGAAGGGCAAGCTACTATAGGACTTGAAATATTAAGTCAGATCGATGCGCCGTTAGATTACGTTTTTGTTCCTGTTGGAGGTGGTGGATTAGCTTCAGGCTTATCTACGGTATTTAAACAATTATCTCCAGATACAAAAATTATAGGGGTCGAGCCACAAGGCGCACCTTCTATGAAAACATCTTTAAAAAACGGATATAACACAGAATTAAAAACGATCGAGAATTTTGTCGATGGTGCTGCGGTAAAAAAAGTAGGCGATAGAACGTTTGCTATTTGTAAGCAGAATTTAGATGATATGATTACCGTTCCAGAAGGCAAAATCTGTGAAACCATTTTAGAACTTTATAATAAAGATGCTATTGTTGTCGAGCCTGCAGGTGCTTTAAGTGTTTCTGCTCTCGATTTTTACGCTGAAGAAATTAAAGGTAAAAATGTGGTTTGTGTTATTAGTGGTAGCAATAACGATATTACTAGAACAGCCGAAATTAAAGAACGCGCTTTATTGTATACCAATTTAAAGCACTATTTTATCGTGAAATTTCCACAACGTGCTGGAGCATTAAAAGAGTTTGTTGCCGAAATTTTAGGACCTAATGATGATATTACCTATTTCCAATATGCTAAAAAAACCAATCGTGAAAATGGTTCGGCCGTAGTTGGTATTGAATTAAAATCATCTAAAGATTTAGGGCCATTAATAACTAAAATGAAACAGAAGAATTTTTACGGAGATTATTTAAACGATAATCCAGATCTGTTTCAGTTTTTAGTATAAGCTTAACTATTATGTAAACTACTAAATACGATTAAAGAGTTATTTTTAAACTTAACTGTAAATTAAAATTATATTATGCACACATCTTTTTTAGAGATTCCGGATCAATATAAAGTTACAACTGAAATTAATCAAAACACATATTTAGTAGGTGGTGAATTAAAAAAATGGACGGGAGAAACTGCAGACATATATTCGTCTGTATCATCAACGCCAGAATATAAGCCAACACGACTTGGTAAAATACCTCAACTAGGGAAAGAACAAGCCTTAGATGCCTTAAATGCTGCTTGTAAAGCCTATGATAAAGGCCAAGGCGAATGGCCAACAATGAAAGTGATCGATCGTATCGCTTGCATGGAAAAGTTTGTTGAACAAATGAAAACCAAGCGAGAAGATATCGTGAAATTACTAATGTGGGAAATTGGTAAAAGTTTACCAGATTCTGAAAAAGAATTCGATAGAACAGTAGATTATATTTACGACACTATTGAAGAGTACAAACAACTAGATCGCGATAGTGCTAAATTTGAAAAGCACGATGGCGTTTACGCTCATATAAGACGTGGTTCGTTAGGTGTTGTGTTGTGTTTAGGTCCATATAATTATCCGTTAAACGAAACTTTTGCACTGTTAATTCCTGCCATTATTATGGGAAATACAGTGATTTTTAAGCCTGCGAAACATGGTGTATTATTAATGACACCGTTGTTAGAAGCGTTTCAAAATAGTTTTCCAAAAGGCGTTGTAAATATTATTTACGGTCGTGGACGTGTTGTAGCAACACCAATTATGGAAACTGGTAAGGTCGATGTCCTTGCTTTAATCGGGAATAGTACGTCTGCAAATGCACTTCAAGAAAGTCATCCAAGACAAAATAGATTGCGTTTGGTTTTAGGTTTGGAAGCTAAAAATCCTGCAATTGTTCTACCTGATGCAGATTTAGATTTAACGATAGATGAATGTATTGCAGGAACCTTGTCTTTTAACGGACAACGTTGTACAGCTTTAAAAGTATTATATGTTCACGAAAATATTGTTGAAGAATTCAATAAACGTTTTGCGGCTAGAGTAGATGCGCTACAATTTGGAAATCCATGGGATCAAGGAGCAAAACTAACTCCGCTTCCGGAACCAGGAAAACCCGCTTATATTCAAGGGTTAATAGATGATGCTTTAGAAAAAGGTGCGACTATTTTAAATGAAAAAGGAGGTAAAACAACGGAGAATTATATTTTTCCAGCGGTATTGTATCCTGTAAGTAAAGACATGCGCGTATTTCTAGAAGAACAATTCGGGCCAGTAGTTCCTGTGTTGCCTTTTAAAGATATTCAAGAACCTTTGCATGATATGGCAGAATCTAATTATGGACAACAAGTAAGTGTCTTTGGTCAGAATGTAAAAACATTAGCGCCATTGGTAGATACTTTAGTCAATTTAGTGTGTCGTGTTAACTTAAATAGTTCTTGCCAACGTGGACCAGATGTTTATCCGTTTACGGGAAGAAAAGATTCTGCTGTAGGAACATTAAGTGTGCATGATGCTTTAAGATCGTTCTCTATTAGAACGTTTGTAGCTTCAAAAGATAATACTTATAATAACGCTATTTTAAATGAATTGCTTGATACTAAAGCATCTAATTTTATAAGCACTGATTATATACTGTAGATAAACAGTATGATACATCCTTTTTAAATTCTAAGATTAAATATTTTTTATTCAAAGGTTTATACTAGTCCAATTTTTTTTCACCGAAAAATTCTGCACTAGTATAAACCTTTATTTGTATGAGATAGATTTTTTGTACTGTATAATTAGCAATAAAACATTAAGATCTAGATGTGCATTGTTTAAGTACAAACTAACCAAATCAAAAATCAAACTTATTTATTGTTCACTAAGTGTACCTATAAAAACTATTTCTTTAATTAGTTCATTGAGTTGGGCTTTTTGCAAAGTGATAAGTAAAGCTAAAAAGTGAAATCTATAGCATTTTGTAGTGATTAATTGGTCGCGAAAAAAAGGGCTGAACCTTATTAAGATGGTTCAGCCCTTTTTAATTCTATACTAATCTAAAATGCTTATTCAGATTAAATATTCAGTGTTTTTTATACTTTAAAACGTGTAGTTTAATTGAAGTAAAGTCGCACGAGGTAAAATTGGAATAACAATAAAACTAGCATCAGGATTGTTCTCTATAAATTCTGAAGTCGCACCGTTAGCATTTGCTCCAAATGAATTTGCTCCCATAAAATTAGCCAAACCATCGGAATTAAAAATATTAGTCATTAAAAGATTAGCGCTTAAATTTCTGTTTATTTGATAACCTAAACCGGCATCAAAAACACTGTAGGCATCAAGCTGAAACGCATTGGCTACATTGGCTTCTCGTTTTCCTGTATATCTCCATTTTAAAAAAGAAGAGACTTTATTTTTGCTGTATTCAATAGCAAAATTAAACATAAGTTTCGGGTTAAAAGGTAAGGTGTTTCCTGAGTAATCTACGGTGCTATCGTCTGCGGTGTCTGCGGTTCCAGCAGCATCGTAAAGATTCCATTTGGTTGCTTTAGGATCTTGAATAATTCCATTAAATCGGAATGCTATGTTTTGGAACGGTTTGTAAATAGTTTCCCATTCTAAACCTAAAGTTCTAGAGGTGTTAAATAGAATTGGTGTATAGAAAATACTACCTGTATCGCCATCATATTCAAAGTTAGAAATACCAATGTCTTTTAATTCACTCCAAAATACTGTGGTGGTAAAAGAGAAGTCTTTAAGAATAGATTTTAGTCCAACTTCGACTTGGTTTATTTTCTGCACTTCTCCCGCTTGATTAATAGGGACATTAGCATAATTATTAAAATAATAATTTAATTCTGGAGCTTTGTTTCCTTTAGATAATCTTCCGAATACCGATGCGTCTTCTGTTAATTTATAATTTAAACCAAAAGAATACGAGACATAATTGTAAGTATAGTCAAACTCGTCTACTTCTCCTGTTGGAGCTAATATATTATTGTCGTAAGCTGTGGTTTCATCTTGATCTAATCCTCCGTTTTGTGTAAATGGCGCATAGCGATCGTTACTACCTTTATGGGTAATCGATTCAAAACGAACTCCTAAATCAAGTTGGATTTTGTCTGAAACTTCCCAATGGTCGTTTGCAAACCCGGCTACTTGACTAATTTTAGCACGACTATTCGTAAAGAATAAACCACCATAATTACTAACGCCATATTCGTCTGATAATGCCATAACAGGTTCTCCAGGATTTTCTAAAGTAACTTGTAACATTTGCGGATTGTTCTCGTAGGTAGAAAAAGCAAAGCTTCCTTGTGTAAATACCGAGGTGTCGGAAAATCCTGTAGCAAAACCAAAATTTAAGTCGTGCTTATCCCACGATTTATTCAATGTTAATTGTTGCATAAATTCATCTGCAGTATTGTCCTTATACCAGGTAGATGTTCCCATAATAGCATCGTTAGGTAGTGTGCCACCTGTTAAATACTCAGAAGAGTTGCCCGAGAAAATACCACTGTTGTCAATTCGTGCGAGCTCTGCTCCAGAGTTTGCATTTTTAAATACAATTTGTCCCACAGGAAACGGATTTCCGTTACTCACTAAATAATATGCCGTAGGATCGCTAATAGAAACAAAAACATTACTTATTGCTGTTTGCCAATTCGCGCTTTTAGAAGAGAACTTCATGTTGTTTTTTATAGACCAGTTATTCCCTAAATTTTGAAATAAATCGAAACCAACAGCTAAGTCTTTTGCATGAACTCCATTTGAAGGGTTAAAGCTATTCGTACCTCCTTCAGATAAATTTCGACCGTCAGGAATAGTAGCGTCAAAACTAGGCATTAATAACGCTGAGTTATTAAAGTTCTGTCCGAAAGCAGCTTCTGGGTTGTCCCAATTAGTAGCAGCTACACCATTATATCTGTTTGTATAATCGTTAAGATATTTTCCGTAAAGTTTAAAATAACCTCTCGAATTTTCTTTAGTAAGGTCGAATTTAAACTGTCCACCTTTACTAAATGTAAAATCTGTATTTCTTGCACCATCGTCATGTCTGTAATGTCCACCAGAATTAAAAAACCAATTATTCCCTAATGCACCACCTAAAACTGCGTCTACTCTATAGAGCATATTGCCTTCGCCTTGAACGCCTGTTTGTAATTGCACTTCTCCATTTAAATCTTCAGAAGAATTTCTAGAAATAAAATTGTAAACACCACCCGGAGCATTCATTGCAGTTATAGATGCACTTCCGCCACGTAAAGCTTCGACTTTGTTTGTGGTTAAATCTACGCGATTAAAGATGTCTGGGCTGTAATAGGAGTGTTGTACTAAACTTACAGGTAATCCGTCTTCTTGTAAAGAGACATAGTACCAACCCATATCGTCTTCTGCCGCTGCAGAGATACCACGCGTATATACTTTTGTAAAAACCTCTCCGGCAGATGCGTCGGTAAAGGTTCCCGGTATATTTTCTAATAGGTTTGCTGTGCCTCTAGGATATACTTTTTGTATTTGTTCAGAATCGAGTGTGCTTACAGATGTACTAGATTCTAACTGATCTTTAGGTGTGAAATTCCCCGTTATAACTACCGTATGAAGGTTAAGTAAATCGGTATCTAAAATATATGAAAAAGACCTGTCAGTTCCATTCACTTCAATCTGTTCTTTTATAGGTTTAAATCCTAAGTGTGAAATGCTTAATGTGTATTGTCCAGTAGGAATATTTTCTAGATTAAATTCACCTTCAGAATTGGTTATATTGTAAATATTAGGTTTGGCATTTACAATAACAGTAGCTCCAGATATGGGCTGGTTGTTGCTGTCGGAAACGGTCCCACCAATTGTAGATTGAGCGTTTAATAAAAAAGGTTGAGTTAGTATCAATAAAGCTACTAAGCATTTAAATAAATTCATAGGTAAGGGAGTGAGGTTGTTGTTTTTTAATTTGAACATAAGGATGTAAAACTAGTAGTAATTTCTCTTTATTCAAAGACACTGAAAGAATTCATACAATCTATTACATATGTTGTGTGTAATTTGAGTATTTCTTGTTTTAACGGAGCTAAAATTTTTAATTCGCAAAAAAAGTGTATTTTGCATAGCACTTATATTTAAATAATTTCAGTGAAAGTAAACAAAATAAACATAGAGCCTTATAAAGCTTATGGTGTGGTTTATCACGCCGATACTTGTTTGCCATTACTTGATGCGTTTAATCGAAAAAAAATAAAATTTAAAGCACTCGCTAGGCATACTTATCCTGGCGATCGATTAGATGAAAATACTGTAGGTTTAAATAGTATTGGATACTGGGACGCTAGCGAACCTCAAGATTGGGGATTAGATTGGCATAGAAATGAAGGGATCGAATTTCATTTTTTAGAGTCTGGTAGTATGCCTTATTCTCAGGAAAATAAAGAAGTTTTACTAACGCCTAATCACTTAACAATTACCCGTCCATGGGAAGCCCACAAAGTAGGAAATCCATACGTTGGTATGGGAAAATTCTATTGGGTTATTATCGATTTAGGAGTAAGAAGACCACACCAAGAATGGGTATGGCCTGATTGGATTACTTTGGTTCCGAAAGATTTAGATCGATTGACTGCCATTTTAAGACAGAATGAAAAATCTATCTGGAAAACAGATCAAAAAGTTCGTGACTGTTTTGTTAGAATAAACAAAGCAATTGATACAGATGTTAATGGTAGTAGTGCATCTCGCATAAGGTTACTAGTTAATTACTTACTGATTCTCTTGTTCGACTTATTAAATACCGAAGATATTGTGTTAAATGAAAAATTAACCGATAGCTCTCGAAGTGTAAAATTTTTCTTAGATGAATTAGGCAATAATTTATCCGAAAATTGGACTGTCGATCTTATGGCAGAGTCTGCAGGCGTTGGAGTAACGCGATTTACTCACCATTGTAAGCGTTTAACAAATGTAACGCCTATGCGTTATTTAATGATGAAACGTCTTAACCTGTCAAAAAGAATGCTTCTGGAAAATCAAGAATTAACTATTGCAGAAATCGCGTATACGTGTGGTTTTGCTACAAGTCAATACTTCGCGACTGTGTTTAAAAAGCATGAAAAATGTTCTCCAAATGCTTACAGATTAAAGCTTACCGTTGAAAATACGGAATGTGTTTAAAATATTTCACTGAATAAATATACACCTCTTTTCGAAATCTATTTTCTATTTTCACTACGTAGAAATTTTCAAGATAGTTTTTTAACCTTTTCAATGAATCTTACTTCATTGAAAATACTTTTTAGTTTTAAAACTCTATTCCTTTAATTTCTGCACAAACAAACTAAACCACAGACATAATAATGGAAATTAATAAGAAAAGACTCTTTCTTGGGAGCTGCTTGGCTCTAATTACAACCGCAATGACTTTTGCTATTCGAGCAAGATTAGAAACCGTTTTTGGCCCAGAGGGCGTAGGTTTAACCCTAGAACAAATTGGATATGCGTTTACACCTGCTTTTTTCGGGTTTACGCTAGCGATGATTTTTGGCGGACCGTTAGTAGATTTTATTGGGATTAAAAAAATTACTTGGATTGCCTTTATAATGCATGCCGTAGGTATTGTCTGGACTATTATGGCAGATTCTATGAGTTCCTTATTTCTTGCAACATTGTTTGTAGGGATTGGTAATGGTATGGTAGAAGCAGCTTTGAACCCGATGGTAGCCTCAATGTATACCAACGAAAAAACAAAAATGCTTAACAGATTTCACGTTTGGTTTCCTGGAGGAATCGTTATTGGTTCCATTGTGGGGTGGTTAGTTATGGATGTTTTCGGTTTTAGTTGGCAAATCATGGTGTCAACTTTATTTATTCCACTAATTTTATATGCAGTCCTGTTTTTCGGACAAAAATTTCCTGTAACAGAACGTGTTCAAATGGGAATTAGTAATAAAAGAATGTTTGCAAGTATTGGTAAGCCTCTATTTCTTTTTATGGTGTTTTGCATGTTATTAACAGCGGCCTCAGAGTTAGGGACTACGCAACGTATAGAATCACTTTTAAAAGAATCTGTAGCCGTACCGCTTTTAGTATTGGCATTTATTAATGGAATTATGGCGTTAGGTCGACTTTTTGCAGGACAAGTGGTTCATAAACTGCAGCCTTCAGGAATGTTATTATATTCAGCAATATTTACGTTTATCGGTTTGTGGTTATTAACCATAACTACAGGAGGAATGACGTTTGTTGCAGCAGCCGTTTTTGCTGTTGGAGTTACATTTTTCTGGCCAACAATGTTAGGGTTTGTAGCAGAATATTTACCAGAAACAGGTGCTTTAGGACTTTCAATTATGGGTGGAGCAGGAATGTTTTCTGTATCTTTAGTCTTACCAATTATGGGAAAATTAATGGACGATGCGAATGCTGTAGAAGCTTTAAGAACAATGTCAATTTTACCTGCAATTCTTATTCTGGCCTTTTTAGGGTTGAATATTTATATGAAAAAAAGAAATAAAATAGAACAAGCATAATTTAGTATGGCAAGAAAATTAAGAATGGGAATGATTGGTGGTGGCACCGGTTCATTTATAGGAGATGTACATAGAAAAGCGTCGTCAATCGACGGTATGATTGAATTGGTTTGTGGTGCTTTTAGTAGTAGTGCAGAAAAATCAAAAGCATCTGGAAAAGCATTATATCTGCCAGAAGATAGGTGCTATGGTAGTTTTGAAGAAATGATCTTAAAAGAAAAAGAATTACCAGAAGGCGATCGTATGGATTTTGTGTCTATTGTAACTCCAAATCATATGCATTTCGCTCCTGCAAAATTAGCTTTAGAGCATGGGTTTCATGTGGTGTGTGATAAGCCAATGACACTAACTTTGGATGAAACAATGGAATTAGAAACTAGTGTTCAAAAAAGTGGTAAGATTTTCGCTCTAACACATAACTACACAGGGTATGCCATGGTAAAACAAGCGCGAGCTATGGTTGCCAAAGGCGATTTAGGAAAAATAAGAAAAATACAAGTACAATATTTACAAGGTTGGTTGTCTACCGCAGTAGAGCAAACAGGACAAAAACAAGCATCTTGGCGTGTAGATCCTGCTAAATCCGGAATTGGAGGTGCTTTAGGAGATATAGGAACGCATGCTGCGAATTTAGCAGAATATATTACCGGTTTAGATATCGAAGAACTGGCTGCCGATTTAGGAACATTTGGTGAAGGCCGTGTTTTAGACGACGATGGTAACTTGTTACTTCGTATGAATAATGGAGCAAAAGGTACCATGTCTATTTCCCAAATAGCATTAGGCGAAGAAAATAATTTAGCAATTAAAGTTTATGGAGAAAAGGGGAGCTTAGAGTGGCAACAGGAAAATCCGAATCAGTTAATTACACATTGGCTTGAAGATCCAGTAAAAGTATTTACGCCAAACGGTAATAATTTATATGAAGAAGCCCTTGTTGTATCGCGTATACCAGCGGGACATCCAGAAGGGTATTTAGAAGCATTTGCTACTATTTATAAAAATTTCGCGACACATGTTATGGCGATATTAAATAATGAAACTATTGAAAAACCAGATTATCCAACAGTAAAAGAAGGTGTTCGTGGGATGCAGTTTATTTATGCTGCCGTAGAAAGTGATAAGAATAATGCTGCTTGGGTAAAAATTTAAAAATAATTAACGTACTTAATTTTTAAAAAGAATTGAGGAATAAATTTCTTCTGTCATGGAGAGTATTAGTATATGAAAACAATAAAAGGACCGGCAATTTTTTTGGCACAATTCGCAGGAAGTGAGGCACCATTCAATACTTTAGATAATTTATGTAAATGGTCGGCGGATTTAGGATATAAAGGAATTCAGATTCCTACTTGGGAAACAGGATTAATCGATATTGAAAAAGCTGCCGAGAGTCAGACGTATTGCGATGATTTAAAAGGAAAAGTAAATTCTTACGGTTTAGAAATCACAGAATTATCAACACATTTACAGGGGCAATTGGTTGCTGTAAACCCAGCTTACGATACCATGTTTGATGGTTTTGCTCCCGATGCTTATAAGAATAATCCAAAAGCTAGAACGGAGTGGGCTATAGATTTTGTTAAAAAATCAGGAACAGCAAGTGGTCGTTTAGGGTTGAAATCCCATGCAACATTTTCCGGGGCATTATTATGGCACACAGTATATCCTTGGCCTCAGCGTCCGCAGGGTTTAGTTGAAATGGGTTTTGAAGAATTAGCAAAACGTTGGTTGCCTATTTTAAATCATTTTGATGAGCAAGGTGTGGATGTTTGTTATGAACTTCATCCGGGCGAAGATTTACACGATGGGGTGACGTTCGAGCGTTTTTTAGAAGCGACGGGGAATCATCAACGTGCCAATATTCTCTACGATCCGAGTCATTTTGTGCTTCAGCAGTTAGATTATTTAAAGTTTATCGATTATTACCACGAACGCATTAAGTCGTTTCATGTAAAAGATGCCGAATTTAATATGTCAGGTAAACAAGGTGTTTATGGCGGATATTCAGATTGGCAAGACCGCGCTGGTCGTTTTAGATCTTTAGGAGATGGGCAAGTCGATTTTAAAAGTATTTTCACAAAATTAACCAAATACGATTGCGATGTTTGGGCTGTTATGGAATGGGAGTGTTGTATTAAATCTTCAGATCAAGGAGCAAGAGAAGGCGCACCTTTTATTCAAAAGCATATTATTGAAGCTGCCGAACGTAGTTTCGACGATTTTGCAGGAGCGAAACCCGATGAAGCGTATCTGAAAAGCATTTTAGGAATTTAAAAAAATCAGTTTTATTATGAAAAAACATATCGTTTTATTGCTTTTTAGTCTTTGTTTTATATCGCAATCGTATTGTGCAAGCGAGGCTAGTCGTAAAATAAAAGTACTTATTGTCGACGGACAAAATAATCATGATGTATGGCCAAAATCGACTATTATGATGAAACAATATTTAGAAGAAACAGGATTATTTACTGTAGATATTGCAAGAACAAAGTTTTTATCCAAAAGTGAAAAGCATAAAGATTGGTTAAATTACGCTAATGTTGCTCCAGGTGTTGAAGGGGAACCAAAGACAGATCCAGACTTTAATCCTAAATTCTCAAAATATGATGTAGTTATTTCTAATTTCGGATACAAAGCAGCGCCATGGCCAGAGAAAACTCAGCAAGCTTTTGAGAAATATATTGCAAAAGGTGGTGGATTTGTAAGCGTACATGCTGCCGATAATAGTTTTCCTAATTGGGAAGCTTATAATGAGATGATTGGTATTGGTGGCTGGGGAGGTCGAACTGAAAAAAGTGGACCGTATTTATATTTAGATAAAAACAACGAACCTAAAAAAGATTACTCACCAGGACCAGGAGGAAAGCACGGAAAGCGTGAAGATTTTGCTGTAACTAATTATAACGAGGAACACCCAATTACTAAAGGCTTGCCTAAAGTGTGGATGCATGCAGACGACGAATGTTATGCTTTATTAAGAGGCCCTGCGAATAACGTGAGTATTTTATCTGCAGCAGTATCAACTTTAAAAGACCCTGCTTTAGAACAGAAAGAACCGGTGGTAATGACTATTAATTATAAAAAAGGAAGAATATTTCATACCACATTAGGTCATGATGTAAATGCTTTCGAATGTGTTGGTTTTATTACACTATTAAATAGAGGTGTAGAGTGGGCCGCAACTGGAAAAGTAACTCAGACAGAAATACCAAGCGATTTTCCGTCGTCGACAGAAGTGTCAAAGCGTAGTTTTACTTATAAAAACTAGTTTGGTATCTAAAACAAGATTTTAAATTATTGATATATTACGAATCCTCTAAAATTGAATGTTTTAGAGGGTTTTTATTTTCTATAATGTAGTATATGTATTAAATATTGAATTATTTTAAATAAAAGTGTCTAAAAGCAAGATTATCAATAATTTTCGATGAGAAACGTATAATTGTTGTTGCTCATTTCAAATTAAAATTATAGATTTACAATATGGAAAATTTAAAAAATAACATACGTTACGTATTACGCAGGTTGCCCGCAAGTGCACCGCGCCGCCGCTTTTAATCTTCAATTAAAGCAAATTTTTTACGTAATTTTAATTTTTTCATAGTGTCCAAATTTTTTATCATAGTAAATTTAAACAAAGTTAATATTTCAATTAACAGGATTCCTATGCGCCGTATTTTTGTCCGTCGCCCTTAGGGGTATTTTATAATTTTATTGAACTAAGGTGAGTCCGGTTCAGCTATCGAAAAAAATAAATTACAGACATTCAATACACGTTTAAAAATGGAAATTGTTATTGCCGACAAGTCGCATATTGTTTATGCAGAAATTATTTGTGAAACCATAGCGGATTCTGCTAGAGTAAGAGGAACCGGTATTGCAAAAAGAACGCCTGAGTACGTTATACAAAGAATTATAAACGGAAACGCTGTTATCGCTTTAGAAAACGGAAAATTTGCTGGTTTTTGCTATATCGAAGCCTGGGGACACGGTAAATTTGTTGCCAATTCCGGTTTAATTGTTCATCCTGATTATAGAAACAGAGGATTAGCAAAAGATATTAAACATGAGATTTTTGAGCATTCTAGGAAAAAATTTCCAAAAGCAAAAGTGTTTAGTATTACTACGGGATTACCTGTAATGAAAATGAATTCCGATTTAGGTTACAAACCTGTAACATTTTCAGAGTTAACAGACGATCAAACATTTTGGGACGGGTGTCAAACCTGTAAGAATTATGATGTTTTACAACGTACAGAACAAAAAATGTGTTTATGTACAGGAATGTTGTACGATCCAGATAAGCAACCTCCAAAAGATCAAAAGGAAGTAAAATCAAAAGTATTTCAACGTTTAAAAAGTATTAAGGAGCATTTGCTTCTTAAAAAAATAAAATAAATAATACGGGTTTAGTTATCGTAAACAAAATCGAATTTGACAAAAAAAGCAGTCGTTAAAAATAAAATGAATACACGCGTTGATACAATTATTGGAATTGATCAAATCATTCAGCAAGCTGAAACTTTTTGTGAGGAAGAAGGTATAGAACTAAAATTGGTCTATAGGCTTTCTAATAAATCTTTGGAAATTATTTCAGAGCGGTCGAGAGCACTTCCTACTTTGTATTTTGTAAGTGTAGAAATGCTGAAGAAACGTGTTGAAAACGGATGCTTCATACTAACAAAAGATAATAATATTTGCGGACACATTTTTGTTCACGAACATCAAGTTAAAGAACATTTAGTGTACGAAAGATCATCCTTGTGGGTCGATAACGATTATAGACAATTCAATCTTGGTTTGTTGCTAATGGCTCGATTAACCGAGTATTTTAGCGAAACGTTCTTAATTTCAGTAGCACAAACAACTAAAGTTCATTATTACAACGAATTATTAGGCATGACTCACGTAACTTTATCAAAAATGTCTGTTGTATTGGTTGAAGAGCTTGAGAAATTAGGGAAATTGCGAGACGAATTAAATTTTAGATATTATGTAAATGACTGTTTTGCAAAAGAAATAGGTCAAATCAAATAAAGGAGTAATTAAGTTATATAAAATATAGTAAAATGAAAAAATTAGTAATAGCATACAGTGGAGGTTTAGATACATCATACTGTGCAGTAAGTTTATCAAAAGAGTACGATGTTCATGCAGTAAGCGTAAACACCGGCGGTTTTACTAAAGAAGAAATTAGCCATATAGAAAGTAACGCTTATAAAATGGGCGTATCTACTTATAAAAATATTGATGCAGTTGCTACATTTTACCAAAAGGTAGTAAAGTATTTAATTTTCGGAAATGTGTTGAAAAACAATTCATATCCGTTATCTGTAAGTGCAGAGCGTATTATTCAAGCTATTGAAATTGTAGAATATGCAAAAAGCATCGATGCAAAATATATCGCTCACGGTAGTACAGGAGCAGGAAACGACCAAGTGCGTTTCGATATGATTTTTCAAATCCTAGCGCCAGGAATTGAAATTATTACACCTATTAGAGATCAGAAATTAGCAAGACAAACAGAAATCGATTATTTGGTTGCAAATGGTATCGATATGAACTGGGCAAAAGCCAAATATTCAGTTAACAAAGGTCTTTGGGGAACTAGTGTAGGTGGAGAAGAAACATTAACTTCAGAAAAACCTTTACCTAGTGAAGCGTATCCGTCTCAATTAGAAAAAACAGATGAGCAAAAAGTAACGTTAACGTTCAAAAAAGGTGAATTTGTTGCTTTTAACGGAACAGAAGCAACTCCAGAAAAAAATATTGAAGCTTTAAATGATGTGGCTTCTAAATATGCTATCGGAAGAGATATTCATGTTGGAGATACTATTGTTGGAATTAAAGGACGTGTTGGTTTTGAAGCTGCAGCTGCTTTAATTACAGTAAAAGCACACCATTTATTAGAAAAGCACACACTTACAAAATGGCAAATGCAACATAAAGATTACTTATCTAGTTTCTATGGTATGCATTTACACGAAGGTCAGTTTTTAGATCCGGTAATGCGAGATATGGAAGCTTTTTTAACAAGCAGCCAAGAAAATGTAACAGGAGATGTTGTTGTAACGCTTAAGCCTTACCATTTCTCTTTAGATGGAATTTCGTCTAAACACGATTTAATGAATTCTACGTTTGCAAGTTATGGTGAAGAAAATAAAGGGTGGACAGCAGATGATGCTAAAGGATTTATAAAAATACTTGGAAATCAAAATAAGATTTATCAACTCGTAAATAACAAATCATGATACAAGCCGGAATTGTAGGAGGAGCAGGATATACTGCAGGAGAACTGATTAGAATATTAATGTATCATCCACAGGTAAATATCGATTTTATCTACAGTACTTCTAATGCCGGGAATCTGGTAAGTAAAGTGCACCAAGATTTAATTGGATCGACAGATTTAAAATTTACAGATGCGATTAATGCAGATGTAGATGTGTTATTTTTGTGTTTAGGCCATGGGAATTCTACAGCATTTTTAGAAAAAAATAGTTTTTCCGAATCCACTAAAATTATTGATTTAAGTAATGATTTTAGATTAGAAGCAGATGCTAATTTTAATGGTATGGAATTCGTTTACGGACTTCCAGAACTAAATAAAGAGGCTATTATTAATGCAAATTATTTAGCAAATCCAGGATGTTTTGCAACGGCTATTCAATTAGCGTTATTGCCATTAGCATCAGATGGGAAATTTAAAGATGATGTTCATATTAATGCTGTAACAGGAGCAACAGGAGCCGGGACGTCATTATCTGCGACCACACATTTTACGTGGAGAGATAATAACTTTTCGTATTACAAGCCTTTTACGCACCAGCATTTAGGAGAAATTAATCAGTCGGTAAAGCAATTACAAAATGATTTTAATTCTGAAATCATTTTTATGCCAAATCGTGGTGATTTTTCACGCGGAATTTTTGCTACGGCTTACACTAAGTATGATGGTACTTTAGAAGACGCAAAAGCATTGTATAAATCATTTTATAAGGACGCTAAATTTACAGTGGTTTCAGATGAGGATATTCATTTAAAACAAGTGGTAAACACTAATAAATGTATCCTTCATTTACATAAACATAATGACAAGTTGTTGGTAACAAGTGTTATCGATAATTTATTAAAAGGCGCTTCAGGACAAGCGGTTCAGAATATGAATTTAATGTTCGGATTTGAAGAAACCGAAGGGGTTCAATTAAAAGCTACTTACTTCTAAAACGATAACCATATGAAAATTGCTATAATCGGAACTGGGAATTTAGGGCATTCTATCGCAAAAGGTTTAATTATCGACAATGCGTTTACTACCCTTTATTTAACCAAAAGAAATTTAGAATCATTAGAAGAATTTAATGGTTACACAAATGTGACTATTACTAGTGATAATATTGAAGCGACAAAAAAATCGGACATTTTAATATTTGCAGTACAACCTGCACATTTTGAAAAAGTATTGGCTGAAATTGAACCGTATTTAACAGAAAAGCACGTGTTAATCTCTACAGTTACAGGATTCTCAATTCCTAAAATGGAATCAATTGTTGGTGAAAATCAATTTGTAATTCGTGCGATGCCAAATACTGCCATTGCAGTTGGTAAATCGATGACATGTATTTGTAGTAATATTCAGGGTGCAAAACGTATTAAGATTTCGCAGGCTATTTTCAATCGTTTAGGGCATACCTTAATTATTCCAGAAAGTCAGATGCAAGCAGCAACGGTTATTTGTGCTAGTGGTGTTGCGTTTTGGATGCGATTAATCCGTGCCACTACACAAGCTGCAATTCAATTAGGTTTCGATGCCGAAGAAGCACAAGAATTATCGATGTATACTTGCGAAGGAGCAGCTAGTTTACTAATCCAAACAGGGAATCATCCAGAAGAAGAAATCGATAAGGTTACAACGCCTAAAGGATGTACTATTGAAGGGTTAAACGAAATGGAACACAAAGGTTTAAGTTCGTCTTTAATTCAAGGAATGGTAGCGTCTTACAATAAAATTAGCAACATTAAAAAAGAACAAATATGAGTTTGTTTCCAGTATATCCGCTTTACGATATTACCCCAGTAAAAGCGAAAGACGTTTTTGTTTACGACGACAAAAATGTAGAGTATTTAGATTTATACGGTGGTCATGCTGTAATTTCAATAGGACATGCGCACCCAACATATGTAGATCGTTTAACACGTCAGTTAAAAGAGATTGCTTTTTATAGTAATGCCATTCAGAATCCTTTACAGGAACAATTAGCTGAAGAATTAGCCGATTTTTCAGGATGTAAAGACTATCAGTTATTTTTATGTAATTCAGGAGCAGAAGCTAATGAAAACGCATTAAAATTAGCTTCTTTTCATAATGAAAAATCTAAAATCATTGCCTTTAAGAACGGATTCCACGGAAGAACTTCTGCCGCTGTTGCAGCGACCGATAATCCTAAAATTGTGGCGCCATTAAACGCGCAACAAGATGTTGAGTTCTTTGAACTTGGTGATTTATCAGGTGTAGAACAAGCGTTGAAGAACAACGATGTTTGTGCTGTAATTATAGAATTTATCCAAGGTGTTGGAGGTTTAGACGAAAGTACAACTGAATTCTACCAAGGACTTGAAAAATTATGTAAAACGTATAATGCATGTTTTATTGCCGACGAAGTACAGTCTGGGTTTGGTAGAACAGGAGATTTCTTCGCGTTTCAAAAACATAATATTACGCCAGATATCATTTCAATGGCAAAAGGTATGGGGAATGGTTTTCCGATTGGAGGTATTTTAATTCATCCAGATATTAAAGGCCGATTCGGATTATTAGGAACTACTTTTGGAGGAAATCATTTGGCTTGTGCGGCTTCAATTGCTGTTTTAGATGTGCTTAAAGCTGAAAATTTACTAGCGCACACTAAAGAAATTTCAGAATACTTTATTGAAAAAGCAAACCAAATACCACAATTAAAAACAATTAAAGGTCGTGGTTTAATGTTAGGATTAGAATTCGATTTTCCGATTTCTGATCTTAGAAAAAACCTTATTTTCGACCATCATATATTTACTGGAAGTGCCAAAAATCCTAATTTATTAAGAATACTTCCACCATTAACGATTCAGAAGAAACATTTAGATGTCTTCTTTGAAGCATTAAAAACAGAATTAGCTTAGCATGAAAAAATACACGCAAATATCAGATATTTCAAATCTTTCAGAAACTATAAAAGAAGCGATTCTTTTAAAAATGAATCCTTTCGAACATAAACATTTAGGTAAAAATAAAACCTTAGTGATGTTGTTTTTTAATTCGAGTTTACGGACCCGGCTAAGTACAGAAAAAGCGGCGAAAAATTTGGGAATGGAAGTGATGAGTCTGAATGTAAACGATGCGTGGAATTTAGAGTTTGAAGATGGTACGGTTATGAATGCTGGAACTTCCGAACATGTAAAAGAAGCAGCTGCCGTTATTTCTCAATATGCAGATATGATTGCTGTACGTGCTTTTCCAAGCCTAATCGATAGAGATAAAGATTATGCTGAAATGGTAATTAATAGCTTCGAAAAATACGCCACTGTGCCTATTGTAAATATGGAAAGTGCTACGGCACATCCGTTACAAGCGTTAGCAGATGCGATTACGATTTCAGAATTATCAGAAAAAGCACGTCCAAAAGTGGTAATATCTTGGGCGCCGCACCCCAAAGCGTTACCGCAAGCTGTGCCGAATTCGTTTGTAGAAATGATGATAAAAATGGATGTCGATTTAACCATTACACATCCAGAAGGTTACGAGCTAAACCCTGAAATCACGAAAGACACACCAATTAATCATAATCAAGAAGAAGCTTTAAAAGATGCCGATTTTGTATATGCTAAAAACTGGAGTAGTTATTCTGACTATGGAAAAATTTTGAGTAATGACCCGAATTGGATGATTACAAAAGAAAAATTGGGACATGCTAAATTTATGCACTGTTTGCCAGTAAGAAGAAATGTAATTGTTGAAGATGCTGTTCTAGATAGTGACCAATCTATTGTGATGCAGGAAGCTAATAATAGAACATACGCGGCTCAAATTGTGATGAAAGGAATTTTAGAAAACCTATAATATGAAAACATTAAAAGTTGTAAAAATAGGTGGCAATATTATTGATGATGATATCGCTTTAGCTGATTTTTTAAAAGGTTTTGCTGCAATTGACGGTCCGAAAATATTAGTACACGGTGGAGGGAAATTAGCGACTAAAATGGCTAAATCTATGAATATCGAAGTGCAAATGGTAGACGGAAGACGTATTACCGATGCAGATACTTTAGATATTATTACGATGGTTTATGGCGGAAAAATCAACAAGAATATTATTGCGCAATTACAAGCTAATAAATGTAATAGCGTTGGGTTTACGGGTGCAGATGGAAATGTAATTGTTTCAGAAAAACGCCCAGTAAAAACTATAGATTACGGATTTGTAGGCGATGTAAAACAAGTGAATACAAAAGTGCCTAAAGTGCTTTTAGAAAACGATATTACCCCCGTATTTTGTGCGATAACACATAACGAAAACGGACAGTTATTAAATACAAATGCGGATACTGTAACTTCCGAATTGGCAATCGCTTTTGCAGATTTATATCAGGTAGAACTTTATTATTGCTTCGAGAAAGATGGGGTTTTATTAGATGTAAATGATTCCAGTTCAGTAATTGAAGATATCAATACGTCGAATTATGCCACTTTAAAAGCAGATGGTGTAATCACAGACGGGATGCTCCCCAAACTAGATAATTGTTTTTATGCCATTTCTAATCACGTGAGTAAAGTGTGTTTAGGAAAACCAGAAATGCTATTTAATCAGAACACAAAACATACAACCATTCAAGCCTAATGACAACGCAACAATTAACCGAGGAAGCGATATTATTGCTTAAAAACCTGATAGAAACCCAATCTTTTTCTTCGGAAGAAGATAAAACAGCAGAGCTTATCGAAGCTTGGTTTATTCAAAAGGAGATTCCGTTTACACGAACTAAAAACAACGTATGGGCTACGAATAAAGATTTCACAGAAGGCAAACCAACGCTACTTTTAAACTCGCATCACGATACGGTAAAGCCTAATACGGCATATACAAAAGACCCGCTTAAAGCGATAGTAGAAGATGGTAAATTATATGGTTTAGGAAGTAATGATGCAGGCGGATGTTTAGTGTCCTTAATTGCAACATTCACCTATTTTTATAATAAACCAAATTTAAAATACAATTTGGTCATAGTCGCTTCTGCCGAAGAAGAGAGTAGTGGTCCAAATGGATTAAATAGTATGTTATCTATTATTCCTAAAATAGATGTTGCTATTGTAGGAGAACCGACTTTAATGAATTTGGCAGTTGCAGAAAAGGGCCTTGTGGTTTTCGATGCAAAGGTTAAAGGAACGCCAAGTCATGCCGCACATCCGAATAACGATAATGCTATTTATAACACCATTGAGGTGCTTAATTGGTTCAAGGATTATAAGTTCGAGAGATCTTCTGAAGCTTTAGGTGATGTTAAAATGACGGTATCCCAAATTCAAGCAGGAAAACAGCATAATGCGATTCCGGCTGAGGTTGATTTGGTGATAGATGTACGTGTGAACGATAAATATACCAATGCAGAAATCAATGATATTTTAGTGAATGAATCGCCTTGTACAGAAATTAAAGCAAGAAGTTTACGATTAAATTCGTCTTCAATTCCTAAAGATCACGAATTGGTAAAAGCAGGTGTCGAAATCGGTCGTACAATGTACGGATCACCAACCTTATCCGATCAAGCTGTGTTAACCTGTTCGTCTTTAAAATTAGGACCTGGTGACAGTACGAGATCGCATTCTGCAGATGAGTTTATTTACTTGAATGAAATTGAAGAAGGTGTTGCAATTTATATTCAATTATTAGAAAAAATACTTTAATTATTTAAGAGAGGCGTTAGACTTCAATCTAAAATATAAAAACATATAGTTATGAAACTTTGGGACAAAGGTCTTACAATCGATAAAAAAATAGAGCAATTTACGGTTGGTAACGATAGAGAAATAGATATACATATTGCTAAATACGACGTGATTGCTTCTAAGGCACACGCCATAATGCTAGAAAGTATAAACATTATTACTGCTGAAGAATTAAAACAATTACTTGGCGGATTAGATGTTTTAGAAGCTCAGATTGAAGATGGGACATTTGTTATCGAAGAAGATTTTGAAGATGTACATTCTAAAATAGAATTCGAATTAACAAAAACTTTAGGCGATGTAGGGAAGAAAATACATACAGCACGTTCTAGAAACGATCAAGTTTTAGTAGCGCTTCAATTGTATTTTAAAGAAGAATTAAAAGTAATTCAGGATAAAACAAAAACGTTTTTTGATACGCTTATTGGGTTAGCCGAAACTCATAAAGGTTCGTTATTACCTGGTTATACGCATTTACAAGTAGCCATGCCATCGTCTTTCGGGATTTGGTTTTCTGCTTATGCAGAGTTGTTGATTGATGATGTTTATATGCTACAAGCTGCACAGAAAGTAGCCGATCAGAATCCGTTAGGTTCTGCTGCAGGATACGGTAGTTCTTTTCCAATAGATCGTGAATTAACGACTAAAGAAATGGGGTTCTCAACCTTGAAATATAATGTGGTTGCGGCACAAATGAGTCGTGGGAAAAGCGAACGTACCATTGCAGCTTCATTAGGAAGTTTGGCGAATACATTATCGCGTTTTGCAATGGACATATGTCTTTATAACAGTCAGAATTTCGGATTTATAGCCTTTCCAGACGAGTTAACTACGGGAAGTAGTATTATGCCACACAAGAAGAATCCAGATGTTTTTGAATTGATTCGTGGAAAATGTAATAAAATCCAAGCGCTTCAAACAGAGATGGTCTTAATTACGAATAATTTGCCTAGTGGATACCATCGTGATTATCAGTTGTTAAAAGAGAATATGATTCAAGCTTTAGAAGACATGAAGAATATCTTAGATATTTTTAATTTCTCTATAGCACAAGTTAAAGTGAAGGATATCGATTTACACGACGAGAAATATAAGTTCTTATTTACCGTAGATAATATTAATACTTTAGTGGTAGAAGGGATGTCTTTTAGAGATGCTTATAAAAAAATTGGGGGAGAAGTTGAGGCAGGAACTTATGTGCCAGACGATTCCAAAAAACATACCCATTTAGGAAGCATTCATAATTTGGGATTAGCTGAAATTAGTCGTAAATTTCCTAAACTTTAAAACAAACTTTAAAAACAAAACTATGAAATATCTAAAATTAACGGTATTGATGTTAAGTTCTGCATTCTTAATGAATTGTGGAGGAAAAGATGAAAAGAAAAAAAGCTTTTCTTACGACACAGAGACAGAAGCACCTGCAGCAAAATCTGAAACACCCGTAGCAGCAGATACTGCCACAGCAACTGATGGAGTTGTAGAAGTTATGCTTCATGGAGATGATAAAATGACTTTTAATTTAAAAGAAATTAAGGTTAAAAAAGGTCAGAAGGTGAAATTAACTTTGATGCACACTGGTAAAATGCCTAAGAATGTAATGGGACATAATTTCGTGCTTCTTAATAAAGGCGTAGAATTAGCTACTTTTGCATCTAAAGCAGCTTCTGCAGGAGATCATGATTATGTGCCAGAAGGTTCTGAAGATGTTATTGTTTACACTAAATTACTTGGTGGTGGAGAATCTGATGTTATTGAGTTTGATGCTCCTGAAGCTGGAACTTACGATTTCTTATGTAGTTTCCCTGGACATTACGCTTTAATGAAAGGTAAATTTATTGTTGAGTAAATTCAGAATAAAATAGAGAAAAATTAAAAAAGCGTCTTAGTAATTAAACTAAGACGCTTTTGCTTTATATAAAATACTGTAATTATATTATGGTAGATTGTCCTAAGTGAATATTCGAAAAATTATGATTTGAATCTTTAGGATTACTAATAAAATCAGCAATAAAATCACCTACTTTAGAGGTTGTTATATTGTCGTATTTTGTATTTAAATCTGGTGTTGTAATATGAAGTGCTAACGATTTATCGACAGCAGTTCTAATTAAATCAGCTTCGTCGTTTAAATCGAAATGATCTAATAACATCGCTGCAGATAAAATTGAAGCAATAGGATTTGCAATCCC
Organism: Formosa undariae; assembly: GCF_042427615.1. Lineage (NCBI taxonomy): Bacteria > Pseudomonadati > Bacteroidota > Flavobacteriia > Flavobacteriales > Flavobacteriaceae > Formosa > Formosa undariae. The sequence continues at coordinate 341,502 of NZ_JBHMEZ010000011.1, forward strand.
TTTGTTTGTTGCTTGAGGGTAAGACCCGTGAATAGGCTCGAACATCGCATATTTGTCTCCTACAGAAGCAGAAGCTAATAATCCGATAGATCCGCCAATAACACTTGCTTCGTCACTAATAATATCTCCAAACATGTTTTCAGTTAAAATAACATCAAATTGTTTCGGATTTAAAATCATTTGCATAGCAGCGTTATCTACAAATAAGAAATCTAATTCTATATCCTTATAGTTTGTAGCTACCTCTTTAACCACTTTACGCCATAAACGAGACGTTTCTAAAACGTTTGCCTTATCTATTAAGGTTAATTTTTTTCTACGTGATTGCGCGGCTTTAAATGCTAAATGCGCTACGCGTTCAATTTCTATACGAGAATATTCGCATAAATCTGAAGCTGTATCTCCATCTGCACTTGTTTCTTTTTTTCCGAAGTAAATACCTCCAGTAAGTTCACGATATATGCTAATATCTGTTCCTTTAATAATGTCCTTTTTTAAAGGCGATTTACTTAAAAGTGTATCGTAAGCTTTAACAGGTCTAATGTTAGCATATAAACCTAAAGATTTTCTTAAAGCAAGTAAACCTTGCTCTGGGCGTACTTTTGCAGAAGGATCGTTATCGTATTTAGGATCTCCAATTGCACCAAATAATATAGCATCGCTATTTTTACACTGTTCTAAAGTTGCTTCAGGTAAGGGATTTCCGGTTTCATCTATAGCAATAGCTCCGACAGGAGCGTATTTAAAACTAAAAGAATGATCGAATTCTAATGCAATGGCTTTAAGGACTTTTATGGATTGTGCAGTGACTTCTGGTCCAATTCCGTCTCCTGCTAATACTGCTATGTTTAGTTTCATAAGAATTATTTTTTAGTTTGCTACTATAGCACAACTAATTGATAATGGTTAGAAGTTAATTGTTAGGCCTTAGTTTCGAAGGCTAAAATATCTTCTTTTTTACTTAATAAATAATCGATGTCGTCGTAACCATTTAAAAGACAGGTTTTCTTATAAGGATCGATTTCAAAAGTCTCCGTTAAATTAGTGTCTTTAATAGCAATGGTTTGAGCTTCTAAATTTACACTAATTATTGTTTCCGGGTCTGTAGTTATATGATTAAATAATTCTTTTAAGAATTGAGGAGTAACTTGCACAGGAAGAATCCCATTGTTAAGAGCGTTTCCTTTAAATATATCTGCAAAGAAACTAGATACAACTACTTTAAATCCGTAATCGCCTATAGCCCAAGCAGCATGTTCACGACTTGAACCACAACCAAAATTATCTCCGGCTACTAAAATGCTTCCTAAATAAGTTGTGTCGTTTAAAGGGAAATCCTCGTTTAAATCTCCATTTTTATTAAATCTCCAATCTCTAAATACATTGTCTCCAAAACCTTCTCTGTCTGTTGCTTTTAAGAAACGTGCAGGAATTATTTGATCTGTATCTATATTTTCTATGTCTAATGGAATGGCTCTAGACTGAAATGTTGTAAACTTTTCCATTTAGTTTAATTGTTTTGTAATGTCAATAATTTTTCCTTCAACCGCAGTAGCTGCAGCCACTAAAGGACTTGCTAAAATTGTTCTAGAACCTTGTCCTTGTCTACCTTCAAAATTTCTATTAGAAGTAGATACACAATATTCATTTTGCGGAATTTTGTCGTCGTTCATAGCTAAACAAGCAGAACAACCGGGCTGACGAAGTTCGAAACCTGCATCTGTAAAGATGTCTTTTAGGCCTTCTTCAATAATTTGCGTTTCCACCAATTTACTTCCCGGTACTAACCATGCTGTTACATTTGGTGCTTTTTGTTTGCCTTTAATATATTCGGCAGCTACTCTAAAATCTTCAATTCTAGAGTTGGTACAGCTACCAATAAAGACAAAATTAATTGGTTTGTTTATAAGAGATTCGCCTTTTTTGAAATCCATATATTTCAATGATTTTTCAAAAGAAGCGTCGTTAAGTGTAGGAATGTTTTCTGTCACTTTTATCCCCATACCCGGGTTTGTACCATATGTTAACATAGGTGCGATATCTTCGGCGTCGAAGACATATTCTTTATCGAAAGCTGCGCCTTCATCTGTAGGTAATGTTTTCCAATACGCTACTTTATTTTTAAAATCTTCACCTTTTGGTGCAAACTCACGACCTTCAACATAGTCAAAAGTTGTTTGGTCAGGTGCGATCATACCACCACGAGCACCCATTTCAATACTCATATTACAAACCGTCATACGGCCTTCCATACTCATGTTTTCAAAAACGTCTCCAGCATATTCACAGAAATATCCTGTACCTGCATTTGTTCCTAATTTTGCAATTATATATAGAATAACATCTTTAGGAAGTACGCCTTTCTTTAATTTTCCATTTACAGAAACACGTAAACTTTTAGGTTTCGTTAAAAGTAAACATTGACTAGCAAAAACCTGAGCAACCTGACTCGTACCGATTCCAAAAGCAATTGTTCCAAATGCACCATGTGTAGAGGTATGACTATCTCCACATACGATTGTCATCCCAGGTTGTGTGATACCTAATTCGGGAGACATAACATGCACTATTCCATTGTATTTGTGACCTAATTCAAAAAGTGTGATTCCGTTTTCGGTACAGTTTTTTGACAGCTGCTCAAGCTGATGTCTAGATAATTTATCTTGTATTGGTAAATGTTGATTCGTTGTTGGCGTGTTGTGATCTGCTGTAGCCACAATTTGGTTGGGTCTAAATACAGGAATATCTCTGTCTTTTAACTCGTTAAAAGCTTGTGGGCTTGTTACTTCATGTATTAAATGTTTGTCGATATACAATATTTGTGGTCCGTTTTCTATAGCGTCTACCACATGTGCATCCCAAACTTTATCGAATAATGTCTTTTTCATTTTTTAAGTTTATGCTATTTTATACAAAGATAAAAATAGACTTTTAGCTTCGTATTTTAAGCTGAAATAATTTGATTATAAATACTACTAGTTTCAATGATTTGATGAATATCAGAATCGTCTACTTCTTTTTTGATATCGGCGAAATCTAAAAAATTAGCATACACGACATCTAACTGTAATTTTGTTAATTCGTAACCTACTTTTTTAGCTCTGTAAGCTAATGCCGCTCTACCACTTCTTGCTGTTAAAACAATAGCAGATTCTGTAACGCCAACATCTTTAGGGTCTATAATTTCGTAAGTTTCACGATTTTTAATCACACCATCTTGGTGAATTCCAGAACTGTGAGCAAATGCATTCGCACCAACAATTGCTTTGTTTGGTTGCGTGTAAATCCCCATATGTTCCGATACCATTTGGCTCGTACTATATAGTAAAGAGGTGTTTATGTTTGTGTCTAAATTTAATGTTGGATGTTGTTTTAAAATCATAACAACTTCTTCTAAAGCTGTATTTCCAGCACGTTCACCAATACCATTAATAGTACATTCTATTTGTCTAGCACCGTTAATTACACCTTCAATAGAATTTGCTGTAGCTAATCCTAAATCGTTATGGCAGTGGCAAGATAAAATAGCTTTTTCTATCCCTCTAACGTTTTCTTTTAAGTATTTTATTTTTGCACCATATTCATTAGGTAAACAGTAACCTGTAGTATCAGGAATGTTTAAAACAGTTGCACCTGCAGCAATTACAGCTTCGCAAACTCGAGCTAAATAATCGTTATCTGTACGTCCTGCATCTTCTGCATAAAATTCTACGTCTTCAGTAAATGTTTTTGCATATCGAACAGCTCTTACAGCACGTTCGATAATGGCATCGCGATTAGAATTGAATTTAAATTTTATATGAGAATCAGATGTTCCAATTCCTGTGTGAATTCTAGGTTTTTTGGCGTAACGTAATGCTTCACCAGCAACTTTAATATCATTTTCTACAGATCGTGTAAGACCACAAACTGTTGCATTCTTTACGATTTTTGAAATGGCTTCAACCGAAGCAAAATCTCCAGGACTTGACACAGGAAAACCCGCTTCAATAACGTCAACTCCTAGTAGATCAAGTCTTTCAGCAATTATTAATTTTTGCTCTTTGTTTAACTTGCAACCTGGGACTTGTTCGCCATCGCGTAACGTTGTGTCAAATATTTGAATGTTAGAATGTGACATATATCTAGTTTAATTTCTTATTGTTCTACGAATTTATATTATACTTTTGTTAAACAATACTTCATAATTGTGCTTTTACGATGTTTAAACGTGTTTAAATGTATTCATTTAACTGTAAATCAGCACATTATAACACTTATTATTTGATGATAAAAGACCAAAAAGATAATTTATTTTTACTTGTAAAGTCATTAACCAAGTCTGAAAAACGACAGTTTAAACTTTATGTAGGGCGGTTGGGTGTAAATAATGATTCTAAGTTTTTGAACTTATTTAACATCCTTGACAAATTATCGGTTTACGATGAAGATTTTATTTTAAAGAATGGCGATGTAAAAAAGCAACAATTGGCTAATGTTAAGGCACACTTGTACAAGCAGATTTTAATTAGTTTAAAATTAAACCCTTCGCATCAAAATATAAGATCTCAAATTCGTGAGCAATTAGATTTTGCATCCATTTTATATCATAAAGGATTATATAAACAGAGTTTAAAGATTCTTGATAAGTCGAAAGAACTGGCCATTCAAAATGAAGAAAAAAATCTAGCTTTTGAAATTGTTGAATTCGAAAAATTAATCGAATCTCAATACATTACAAGAAGTATTGGAGGCCGTGCAGACGAGCTTACTATTCAAGCAAAAGAACTAAGTGCATTAAACGTGGTGGCTAGTAAATTATCTAATTTATCACTGCAGTTATATGGTCTTTATCTAAAAACAGGTTCTGTCAGAAATAAACAGGAGGGCGAATTGGTTGCCACTTATTTCTATAAAAGATTACCAAAATATGATATTAAAGATTTAGGGTTTCGAGAAAAGTTATGGTTGTATAATGCCTATTTGTGGTATAGTTTTTTAACTCAAGATTTTAAGAATTGTTATAAATACGCTTCTAAGTGGGTGGATTTGTTTTATGAAAATCCAACGATGATTAACTTAAACCCTGTCTTTTTTTTAAAAGGGAAAAACTATCTTTTGGAAGCCTTATTTTTTATTAGAAGTAGAAATAAGTATGAAGATGCATTGTTACGTTTAGAAAAAACACTGAATGATAAAACCTTTTTAAAGGATGAAAATGTTGAAGCTTTGGCGTTTTTATATTTAAACATACATAAAGTGAATTTGCATTTTATTGATGGTTCTTTCGAAGATGGTTTAGAATTAATTCCTAAAATTGAATTGGGCTTAAAGAAATATTCTAATAGAATAGACGAGCATCACGCGATGATTTTCTATTACAAATTTGCAAGTTTATATTTCGGAGCTGGAGAAAATAAAAAATGCATCGTCTATTTAGATAAAATTATTTCGAATAAAAGTTTATCGATGCGAGAGGATTTATTATGCTTCTCAAGAGTGTTAAATTTGGTCGCGCATTACGAGGCGGGCTTAGATTATCATATTGATGCCTTATTAAAAAGCACGTATAAATTCTTAATTAAGATGAATGACTTGCACGAAGTGCAAAAAGAAATGATAAAGTTTATAAAAGGCCTTCAAGATGTTTATCCGCAGGATATTAAAAAGGCATTTATTAAGTTAAGAGATACGCTAAAAACGTATGAAGATCATCCGTTCGAAAAGCGTGCATTTTTGTATTTAGATATTATTTCTTGGTTAGAAAGCAAGATTGAAAATAGACCTGTAGGGCAAATTATAAAAGATAAATATTTGGCTAAAAATAAAGGTCTGAAAAGATAATTTCATAAAAATGTTCTAAATAATTTGGAAAATCAACTTTTCTAACTGAATATTGTGCACTCACAAAGTTCAATAACTTATTGAAATGTTATCAAGAAAGGTGGAGGGATTAGACCCGCTGAAACCTTAGCAACCCTTTAACTTATAAAGAAGGTGCTAAATTCTACTTAAAAACCGATTCATTTATCGGTGATTTGGATAGATAACTAAACGAAATTACTTTCAGGGTAATTTGTATTAATTTCTTTTTAACATTTTTCTATTAAGTACGCCTCGTAAAAGGGTGCATTTGACTTTTAGTTTTAATTTATTAACTCAAAAAGAAAGAAAAATGAGTACACAAAAATTCGCAACAAAAGCGTTGCATGCAGGACACGATGTTACAAAAAATGGCGGAACACGAGCAGTGCCAATTTATCAAACGTCATCGTATGTTTTTAACAATTCAGATCACGCAGCAAATGTATTTGCATTAACAGAACCTGGTTACATTTACACGAGATTAAACAATCCTACAAACGATATTTTAGAACAGCGTTTGGCAGCGATTGAAGGTGGATTAGCAGCAGTGGTTACTGCTTCAGGAACTGCAGCCATTTCAACAACTTTACTTACACTTTTAAGAACTGGCGATCATATTGTGGCGTCTAGTAGTTTGTATGGTGGGACGTATAATTTATTAGCAGTTACATTGCCAAGACACGGCATTACAACCACTTTTGTAGATCCTTCAGATGCTGAAAACTTTCAAGCTGCAGTTCAAGATAATACAAGAGCGGTGTTTATTGAATCTTTAGGGAATCCGAAATTAGATGTTTTAGATATCGAAGCCATTGCTAAAGTCTCTAAAGCAAACGATATTCCATTAATTGTAGATAATACGGTGGCTTCACCAGCATTATTAAATCCAATTCAATACGGTGCAAATCTTGTCATTCATTCTCTTACAAAATACATTAACGGAAACGGAACGAGTTTAGGTGGTGTTATCGTAGATGCTGGAACATTTAATTGGGCAAACGGAAAGTTTCCTGAATTTACAGAGCCTTCTGCAGGATATCACGGATTAATTTATAGTGAAGTTTTAAAAGAAGCCGCATTTATAGCCAAGGTTAGAATTGAAGGGTTACGTGATTATGGTAGTGCTTTAAGTCCGTTTAATGCTTTTCAAATCATTCAAGGTTTAGAAACCTTAGAATTACGTATTAAAAAGCATAGTGAAAACGCACTGGCATTAGCAAAATGGTTAGAAACGCAGGAGGAAGTTGCTTGGGTAAATTATCCTGGATTAGAAAGTAGTGCTTATAAAACTCTAGCCGATAAATACCTTCCTAAAGGACAAAGTGGAATGGTTACTTTTGGACATAAAGGCGGTTTTGCTGCTGCAAAAATAATTGCCGATAATACACAGATATTTTCTCTTTTAGCAAATATAGGAGATACTAAATCTTTAATTATTCACCCATCAAGTACAACGCATCAACAGTTAGACGAAGCGGCTCAAGCGGCTTCAGGAGTAACGAAAGATTTAGTGCGTTTGTCTGTTGGTATAGAGGATTTAGAAGATTTAAAATCTGACTTAACACAAGCCTTCGAAGCTGTTAAAAACGCCTAACAGTTTCTTCCCATTTAAGCCCTTTTAATTACTAGCTTTTATATATTGCGACATGAAAAATTTACAATTTATTTCTTTAGATTCTTATAAAACCATTAGTGGTGTAGAGTTGCCAATTAAACTTTCTTACGAAGTGTTTGGACAACCGTTGCACGAAGCACCAATTGTTTTAGTAAATCACGCCTTAACAGGTAACAGTAATGTTGCTGGTGAAGGCGGTTGGTGGACCGATCTTATAGGTGATAATAAAATTATAGATACTAAGAAATTTACTGTTATATCTTTTAATATTCCAGGGAATGGATATGACGGATTTGTAATAGAAAATTATAAAGATTTCGTAGCTCGCGATATGGCAAATATCTTTTTAAAAGGGCTTAAAATATTAAAAATTGAGTCTGTTTTTGCTATGATTGGTGGCTCTCTAGGAGGAGGGATTGCGTGGGAAATGGCTGTTATTCATCCAAATTTAGCAGAACATTTAATTTTAGTTGCAACCGATTGGAAATCGACCGATTGGCTAATCGCTAATTGTCAAATTCAAGAACAATTTTTAACTAATTCTAATAATCCTGTTCACGATGCGCGTATGCACGCGATGTTATGCTACAGAACGCCAAAATCGTTTAAAGAACGTTTTCATAGAAGTAAAAATGAAGATTTAGAAATTTTTAATGTCGAGAGTTGGTTGCTGCATCATGGAAATAAATTACAGGAACGTTTTCAACTTTCAGCATATCGCTTAATGAACCAATTATTACGTACGATTGATGTGACAAAAGGGCGATCTGAAGATGCAAATATATTAGATGTTATCAAATCTAATATTGCGATTGTTGGAGTAGATTCTGATTTGTTTTTTACTGCTGAAGAAAATCGCGAAACACAAAAGAAATTAGCGCTTACGCATCCAAATGTCACGTATAATGAAATTCATTCTGACCATGGTCATGATGCCTTTTTAATCGAATTTGAACAACTAGAAACTATAGTTGAGGGTATCTTTAAGCCGGAATTGAAGAACAAACGCATGAAAGTTCTGAAGTTTGGAGGGAAATCTCTAGCGAACGGAGAAGGATTGGAAACTGTTCTTAATATTATTGAAAATAAAGTTAAGAACGACGAAAAGATAGCAGTTGTGCTTTCTGCGAGAGGATTTTCAACAGACCAGTTAGAAATCATTTTAGACAAAGCGAAAAACGACGAGTCTTACAAAAAAGATTTGGAAGCGTTTAAAGCATATCAAATAGAACCTTATCCGGGAATTGATTTTTCAGAAGAATTTTCAGTGCTAGATAAAGTGTTTGGAGGTGTAAAATTATTAGGAGATTATAGTAAGAAAATTAAAGATGAAGTTTTAGCACAAGGTGAATTATTGTCGGTTAAATTGGTGGCAGAATTACTTAAGGTCCGTGGTGTAAAAGCCCATGCTACAGATTCTAGATTACTTATTAAAACAGACGATAGTTTTGGTAATGCACAACCAAATACTAAAGTGTCTAAAGAAAATGTTTTAAAACATTTTAAAAAATATAATGGAGATACGGTAAATATAGTAACAGGATTTATCGCTTCTAATAAAGATAATAAAACGACGACTTTAGGTCGAAACGGGAGTAATTATTCAGCAGCACTTTTAGCTAATTTCTTAGATGCGGAAGAATTACAAAATTATACACACGTAAACGGTATTTATACAGCGAATCCAGATCTGGTTCCAGATGCTAAAAAGATTGAAGAATTATCGTTCGCAGAAGCAAACGAATTAGCCAATTTTGGAGCAACGGTTTTACATGCCAAAACGATTATTCCGTTATTAGAAAAGAACATTTCACTTCGTATTCTAAATACATTTAATAGTGGTGATCAAGGAACTTTAATTACTGCAAAAACAGCTTCTAAAGGGATTCGTTCATTATCTGTTTTAGATAATGTGGCTTTAATTAATTTAGAAGGTCGTGGACTATTAGGAAAAGTTGGAGTCGATGCCCGTGTTTTTAAAACCTTAAGTGCAAACGATATTAGCGTGAGTATCATCTCGCAAGGATCTTCGGAACGTGGTTTAGGATTGGTTGTCGATGCCAATAAAGCATCGCAAGCGGTGATTGCTTTGGAGCGCGAATTCGAAACCGATTTCTATATGCAAGATGTAAATAGAATTGGAATTATAGACGATGTTGCTGTAATTTCAATTGTAGGTCAGGATTTAAGCACATTCCATAAACCGTTTAACGCATTAATAAAAAATCAGATTGTTCCGTTACTTTTCAATAATACAATAACAGGTGAAAATGTAAGTTTGGTGGTTAGAAAAACTCAACTTCATAAAGCCTTAAATGTCATTCATGGAGAGATTTTCGGAATTTCTAAAAAAATAAACTTGGCCATTTTTGGTCATGGATTAGTTGGCGGAACTTTAATCGATCAGATTATTGCTTCAGCTAGCGATATTGAAAAACGTAAAGGCATTAAGTTGAATATTTTTGCAATTGCGAATTCAAGACAAGCACTGTTCAACAAAAAAGGAATCGATTCTAATTGGAGAGATACACTTCAAGAAAAAGGAAAGGATTATACGTTCGAGAGTTTAGTAGAGTATACTAAAAAACATCATTTAGAAAATTTAATTGCTATAGATAACACGGCAAGTGCAGCGTTTGTCTCAAATTATATTCCGTTGGTAGAACAGGGGTTTGACCTTGTTTCATCCAACAAAATAGCGAATACCATAGATTTTAAATTCTATAGTGAATTACGTCAAGTGCTTGCTAAAAATCAGAAAAATTATCTTTACGAAACGAATGTTGGTGCAGGTTTACCGTTGATTGATACGATAAAACTCTTGCATTTATCTGGAGAAAACATCACTAAAATTAGAGGTGTGTTTTCAGGCTCGTTAAGTTATTTGTTCAATAATTATTCACTTAAAAACGAACCGTTTTCTAAAGTGTTACAAGAGGCGGTAGATAAAGGGTTTACAGAGCCTGATCCAAGAGAAGACTTATGTGGGAACGATGTTGCTAGAAAATTATTAATTTTGGCAAGAGAGCTCGATTTACATAATGAAATTTCGGATGTAGATATTCAGAATTTAATTCCTGAAGATTTAAGAGCTGTAGATGCAGCAACGTTTTTAAAGTCGTTTACAGAAATGGACGATTTATATCAAAGCATGAAAGATGAACAAAAACCTGGTCATGTTTTACGATATATAGGTGATTTACATGGTGATTTAGCCGATGAAAAAGGCGCTAAGTTAGAAGTGAAATTAGTATCGGTGCCAGAAAGTTCACCTTTAGGATCTTTAAAAGGATCTGATTCAATATTCGAAATTTACACGGAGTCTTATGGCGATCAGCCTGTAGTAATTCAGGGGGCAGGAGCAGGTGCTGCAGTTACCGCTCGTGGTGTATTTGGAGACATTTTAAGATTAACAGAAAAAAACACGTATTAGTATTATGAAAGATAATCATTTCGAAACAGAAGCTATTAGAACACAAACAGAACGTTCTCAGTTCTTGGAACATTCAACACCATTATATTTAAGTTCAAGTTTTGTTTTTGAAGATGCCGAAGATATGCGTGCATCCTTTACAGAAGAAAAAGAACGTAATATTTACAGTCGTTTTACAAATCCGAATACATCAGAGTTTATTGATAAAGTATGTAAAATGGAAGGTGCCGAAAGCGGTTACGCTTTTGCAACGGGTATGTCTGCTGTGTTTTCAACATTTGCAGGGCTTTTAAGTAGTGGTGATCATATCGTGTCTGCAAGTTCTGTTTTTGGATCTACACATGCGTTGTTTACTAAATTTCTTCCGAAGTGGAATATTGAAACATCTTACTTTAATATTAATGATGTTGATGCTATTGAAAGCTTAATTCAGCCAAACACAAAAATTTTATATGCAGAGAGTCCAACGAATCCTGCTGTAGATATTATAGATTTAGAAATATTAGGAAAGATTGCTAAAAAGCATAACATCTTATTGGTGATCGATAATTGTTTCGCTACACCATATTTACAAAACCCAATTAAATTTGGAGCAGATATTGTAATTCATTCAGCAACAAAATTAATGGATGGTCAAGGTCGTGTTTTAGGAGGAGTTGCTGTTGGTCGCGCCGATTTAATTCGAGAGATCTATTTGTTCTCTAGAAATACAGGTCCGGCATTGTCTCCGTTTAATGCTTGGGTATTATCTAAAAGTTTAGAAACTTTAGCAGTTCGTGTCGATAAACATTGTGAAAATGCTTTAAAAGTTGCTGAATTTTTAGAAGGACATGAAAATGTGTCTTTAGTAAAATACCCGTTTTTAAAATCACATCCACAATACGAGATTGCTAAAAAGCAAATGAAGCTTGGTGGTAATATTATCGCGTTCGAGGTTAAAGGCGGTGTTGAAGGCGGTCGTGCGTTTTTAAATAAAATAAAATTATTATCGCTATCTGCTAATTTAGGGGATACCAGAACTATTGTTACACATCCAGCGTCTACAACGCATAGTAAGTTAAGTACAGAAGATAGATTGGAAACTGGAATTACAGACGGATTGGTGAGAATTTCTGTTGGTTTAGAGCATACAGAGGATATTATTAGTGATTTAAATCAGGCTTTAAATTAATTTTTAAAAACAGTATATTTGCCTCATGCTTTCAAAGAAAACCAAATACGGCTTAAAAGCCCTCCTATTTTTAGCGCGTCAAGAAAAAAATACGCCAGTACAGATTAGTATGATTTCTAAGAGTGAGAATATTTCACAAAAATTCTTAGAAAGTATACTGTTAACGTTACGAAAAATAGGAGTTTTGGGGTCTAAGAAAGGAAAAAACGGAGGATACTATCTGTTAAAAGATCCTCAAGACATTAAGATGTCTTTAGTTATGAGAACTCTTGAAGGTCCTATCGCTATGGTGCCTTGCGTGAGTCTTAATTTCTATGAAAAATGTGACGATTGCCCGGATGAAACCCTTTGTGGGGTTCATACCTTAATGGCAGAAGTGCGCGATAAAACACTTGATATCTTCAATAATAAGTCGTTAGCCGATTTAGTTTAACATTATTTTTTAAAAATTAGTTTGCATATGTTGGGAACAACATTTACATTTGTCAAATAACCTACTAACCCGATAGGGGAATAGAGGTAATGAAGAAAAAGATGATATTATGTTGGACAGTACTATAGATATAGCGTATTGGAATAAAGAATTAAAAGATAAAACCCCGCAAGAAATTGTTAAATGGGCTTTAGCTTTAACTGAAAATAAGATAGTAACAACAAGCTTTGGAGTATATTCTGCTGTGTTGTTAAGTACCATTTCAAAACAAGATAACAATATAAAAGTGATTTGGTGTGATACCTTATTTAACACGCCAGAAACTTACGAACACGCTAGTTCATTAATAAATACATTCAATTTAAATGTTGAAAAATATGAGCCTTTGTTGAGTAAATTGGCAGTAGAAACAACAATAGGAATCCCGGACGTAACCAGCCCAAAACATGCCGAATTTACAGAAGTTGTAAAGCTAGAGCCTTTTCGAAGAGCTCTAGCCGAACAAGAGCCAGAACTTTGGTTTACAAATATTCGTGTTAGACAAACAGAGTACAGAAAGTCTAAAGATATTTTAAGTTGGAGTAAAGATGGCGTTTTAAAAGTTAGCCCATTTTATTATTGGTCCGACGAAGATTTAGATGCATATATCGCAGAACAAGACCTTCCAAAGAATCAATTTTATTTTGACCCAACCAAAGCCTTACAGAATAGAGAGTGTGGAATCCACTTTCAATAAACTAAAAGACAATCATGCAAAGTTTTAGATCAGAAATAGAAAACCCAGTTGTAGAGAAGGATATAATCGAATTAGAGAAAAAAATTCGATTATTCAATGAAGGAAGTCTAACAGATGAGAGTTTTAGAAGTTTACGTTTAGCGCGTGGTATTTACGGTCAGCGTCAACCAGGCGTGCAAATGATTCGTATTAAATTGCCATATGGTAAAGTAACATCGAATCAATTGTTAAGAATCTCTGATGTTTCAGATCGTTTTTCTACAGGAAGATTGCATATAACTACGCGTCAGGATATCCAAATTCACTACGTAAGTATTGATGATACTCCAGAATTATGGTCGCAATTAGAACAAGACGATATTACGTTGCGTGAAGCCTGTGGTAACACTGTAAGAAATGTAACAGCTAGTGAAACTGCTGGGATTGATGTAGACGAACCTTTTGATGTAACACCATACGCACATGCTGTGTTTCAGTTCTGTTTACGTAATCCGATTTGTCAAGAAATGGGACGTAAATTTAAAATGTCGTTTTCATCATCAGATGCCGATACTGCGTTAAGTTATATTCACGATTTAGGATTTATTCCAAAGATTAAAGATGGTGAACGTGGATTTAAAGTTATGCTAGGAGGAGGTTTAGGATCTCAGCCAAGAAGTGCAGATTTAATTTACGAATTCTTACCGACATACAAAGTCATTCCTTTAATAGAAAGTGTATTGCGTATTTTCGATCGTCATGGTGAACGTGCTAGACGTATGAAAGCACGTATGAAATTCTTAATAAAAGAATACGGTGTAGAGAAATTTATCGAATTAGTTGAAGCTGAACAAAAAGCGTTATCTAATCAAGAAGTACATATTGAAGCAAATGATGAAGCTGTTAAAATTGCTGATATTGCTGTGCCTCAAGTAACAATTGAAGACGAGGATGCATACAACAGTTGGAGAGCTTTAAATGTTATCCCTCAGAAACAAGATGGATTATTTGCAATCGGACTTAAAATTAAATTAGGTGATTTCTATACGGATAAAGCTAGAAAATTAGCTGCTTTAATAAAAGATTATGCAGCAGATGAATTACGTTTTTCATTAAGACAAAACATTTTAATTCGTCACGTAAAAGCAGAATTATTACCGTTTTTCTACCAAGAATTAAAAGCATTAGATTTTGTAAGTACAGGATACAATGCGACTACAGATATTACAGCTTGCCCAGGTACAGATACATGTAATTTAGGTATTGCAAGTAGTACTGGGATGGCAGATGAATTAGAGAAAGTATTATATTCAGAATATCCGCAATACATCAATAATCAAGATATCGCTATTAAAATTAGTGGTTGTATGAATGCTTGTGGACAACATAATATGGCACACATTGGTTTTCAAGGGATGTCTATTCGTACCAAAGAAAAACTAGTTGCTCCTGCAGTTCAAGTTTTATTAGGTGGAGGTGTTTTAGGAAATGGAGAAGGACGTTTTTCAGATAAAGTAATCAAATTACCATCTAAAAGAGGACCGCAAGCTTTACGTTTAATTTTAGACGATTTTGAAGCACATGGTAATCCTGATGAATCGTTTTTAGAATATTACGATCGTCGCGACGGACAGAAATATTTTTATAATTTCTTAGTGACATTATCAGATACCGAAAACTTACAACCAAGCGATTTTATCGACTGGGGAACAAGTGAAGAATATAAGCAGGAAGTTGGTGTCGGAGAATGTGCTGGGGTTATTATCGATTTAGTTGCTACATTATTGTTAGAAGCTAAAGAGAAATTAGAAAAATCTGAAGCCGTTTTCGAATCTACAGATCAATGGGCAGATGCTATTTATTTAGCGTATACAGCAAATGTAAATGCAGCTAAAGCCTTATTGCTTTCGGAAGATGTTAAAACCAATTCTCAAGCAAATATTATTAGCTTATTCGACAATACTTTTATAGAAACCAATAAAATTACATTAGATACTAAAAGTAGTTTTTCAGATTTCGTTTACGAGATTAACAAAAACGAACCAAGTAAAGAATTTGCAACCACATATATTAACCAAACCAAAGCTTTTTTTAACACCATCGACGTTTTTAGATCACGCGAATTAGTCCATGCAAACAACTAACAACATACCAAAATTAACGGTAGTAGGTGCCGGTCCAGGAGATCCAGATTTAATATCGATTAAAGCGGTAAAAGCAATTGAATCTGCAGATGTAATCTTGTACGACGCACTTATAAATGTTGACTTACTAAAATATGCTTCAGCCACTAAGGAAGTTATTTTTGTTGGGAAACGTAAAGGGTGTTACGCATATCAACAAGAACAAATTAATGAGCTTATTGTACAACGTGCAAAAAGTTTTGGGCATGTGGTTCGTTTAAAAGGCGGAGATCCATTTGTTTTTGGAAGAGGTGCAGAAGAAATCGAATATGCAAAATCAAAAAACCTTAAAGTAGACGTAATTCCAGGGATGTCGTCTGCCCTAGCAGTACCAACAAACCAAGGAATTCCTTTAACAAAGCGCGGGGTTTCCGAAAGCTTTTGGGTAATTACAGGAACAACTAAAAAGCACGAAATTTCTAGTGATATCGCTTTGGCAGCAAAATCGTCTGCTACGGTTGTTATTTTAATGGGAATGAGTAAGCTCGCGGAAATTGTAGCATTGTTTTCAAACGAAAATAAACAAGATCTCCCAATAGCTATTATTCAAAACGGAACCTATGCCAACGAAAACATCGGAATTGGGACTATAAGCTCAATTCAAGAGGTTGTTGTTCAACAGGGATTAAGTTCTCCTGCTATAATTGTTATTGGCGAAGTGGTTCGTGAACGTGCTAGTTTAGATAGAGTTAAAGCCGAATTGCACGAGTTAAAATCGGTATTTTAGAAAAATTAAAAAAATCATATTTTCAGTAAAAAATATTTAAAATGATACAAACAGATATATTAATAATAGGAGCAGGACCAACAGGATTATTCACTGTGTTTGAAGCAGGATTATTAAAGTTAAAATGTCATTTAATTGATGCTTTACCACAAGCTGGTGGGCAATGTTCAGAACTTTATCCTAAAAAACCGATATACGATATTCCTGGATTTCCAGAAATTTTAGCCGGAGATTTAACAGGGAATTTATTAGAACAAGGAAAACAGTTCGAACCTGGATTTACTTTGGGTGAACGTGCTGAAACTATTGAAAAACAAGAAGACGGATCGTTTATTGTTACAACAAATAAAGGCACACAACATCAAGCTCCGATTGTAGCTATTGCTGGTGGTTTAGGCTCTTTCGAACCTAGAAAACCACTGATTGAAAATATTGAAAACTACGAAGATCACGGTGTAGATTACTTTATCAAAGATCCTGAAAAGTATAGAAATAAACGCGTTGTGATTTCTGGAGGAGGAGATTCAGCATTAGACTGGAGTATCTTTTTAGCAGATATCGCTTCAGAAGTGACACTTATTCACCGAAGAAATGAATTCCGTGGGGCTTTAGATTCAGTAGAAAAAGTTCAAGAATTAAAACTTCTTGGAAAGATTAATCTAGTAACACCTTCAGAAGTTGTTGGCGTTGTTGGAGAAAATCATATCGAAGGCGTAACGGTTAAAAAAGGTGAAGAGGAATTTCAAATAGATACAGATTTCTTTATTCCGTTATTTGGATTATCTCCAAAATTAGGACCAATTGGTGGTTGGGGATTAGATATCGAAAAGAATGCGATTAAAGTAAACACTGTAGATTATCAGACTAATATTCCTGGAATTTTCGCTATTGGAGATGTAAATACTTACGAAGGGAAATTAAAATTAATCCTTTGTGGTTTTCATGAAGCAACTTTAATGTGTCAATCGGCTTATAAAATCATTAATCCTGGTAAAAAGTATGTGCTTAAATACACAACGGTAAGTGGTATTGATGGATTTGATGGAACTCGTAAAGAAGCGCCAAAAGCCGTTGTTCAAGCTATTGTCTAAATTCTGATTTTAAAATTAGTCATTTTGTAAAATAGACTGTAAATTAGTTGAATTAATTCCGACTATTATTTATAATAATAAGGCGTTTTTTTATGATAGAAGATACAAAATTGCAAAATAAACTAGTTTCAAAAATATATAACGTAAGGCTAAAAGACTCCATTGCAACATTTACAAAAAACTTGTTTTATGTAATGTTCGACGATGAGCCAGTAACAGAATTACAGCATTTAGAAAATTTGTTCATAGAAATGAGCAAAAAACTAGAGATTGATAATGCTTTTCAAGTTTGGGAAACGTTCAAATATAATTTACCAAGTATTAGACGCCGTTTAGATTTAGACGCGATTGCGATCGAACAACACGATCCTGCAGCCAAAAGTTTAGAAGAAGTGTACTTGGCTTATCCTGGTTTTTATGCGATTGCTATTTATCGATTAAGTCACGAGTTATCCAACCTTAATGTGCCTGTTATTCCAAGAATGATGAGCGAATATGCTCACGGCATTACGGGTACAGATATTCATCCAGGTGCAGAAATTGGAGATTCATTTTTTATAGATCACGCGACAGGAATTGTAATTGGAGAAACTTCGGTTATTAAAAATAACGTGAAGATTTATCAAGGAGTAACCTTGGGAGGTGTTCAAGTTAAAAAGAGCTTGTCTGCTACAAAACGTCATCCAACGATAGAAGATAATGTTATTATTTATGCCAACGCAACCATTTTAGGAGGCGATGTCGTTATAGGAGCAGATACTATTATTGGAGCGAATGTTTGCGTTACGGTTTCAGTGCCTCAAGGTTCAATTTTAACGTATCAAAAAGAATTTAACATTAGATCGCGTAAGCATGATTAAAACGGAAAGTATTTTAGATTATATAGGAAATACACCTTTAGTCGAGGCTACGCATTTACATAATAATCCTAATGTTAAGTTATTACTGAAATTAGAAGGTAATAACCCAGGTGGAAGCGTAAAAGATAGAGCCGCTTTTAATATGATTAACGAAGCTTTAAAACGTGGTGATATTAAAAAGGGAGATACTTTAGTTGAAGCTACTAGTGGAAATACCGGAATTGCATTAGCATTTATAGCACCTTTATTAGGTGTTAATATGGTGCTTGTAATGCCTGAAAATTCTACTGAAGAACGTATTAAATCTATGCGTGCTTATGGAGCAGAATTAATATTAACCTCTAAGGATGTTGGTATTGAAGGTGCTCGTGATTTAGCTATAGAATTGCGTGATAAAAAAGGTTATTTTATGCTTAATCAGTTTTCAAATCCTGATAATTGGAAAGCACACTATAAAACGACTGGACCGGAAATTTGGGATGCAACGCAGGGCGAAATAACCCATTTTGTATCTGCAATGGGTACAACAGGAACTATTATGGGGATGTCTACCTTTTTAAAGGAGAAAAATAAGAATATTACCATAGTGGGAGCTCAGCCTAAAGACGGTGCTAAAATACCTGGTATTCGTAAATGGCCAGAAGCGTATTTGCCAGAGATTTTCGATAAAACTAAAGTCGACCAAGTGGTTGAGGTTAGTGAAGAAGATGCTAAAACCATGACTCAAAGATTAGCCAAAGAAGAAGGCGTTTTTGCGGGTATGAGTAGTGGTGGTTCTGTTGCAAGCGCCTTAAAAATTATAGAAACTTTAGATTCTGGAGTTGTAGTCGCTATAATTTGCGATCGTGGAGATCGTTATTTATCGTCTACTTTGTTCGAGAATTAGCATAATATTTGCTGCAAAAATGCGGATAATAAAGATATATTACTTTTATTTGTAGCTTAGTTCATAAACATAATAATTCGTTATCACGAAAGGCAGAGGGGATAGACCCGGTGAAGCCTTAGCAACCCTTTACCACACTAAAGAAGGTGCTACATTCTACTCAATGAAACCATTTTCAAAGGGGCAGATAACCCAAGAGAAAACCCTTTCTTTCCTGATGACATACTGATATAAAACATCAAAAATGTCAAATATTTATCAAGCCATACAAGAACGTATTTTAGTGCTAGATGGTGCTATGGGTACTATGTTGCAACGTTATAATTTTTCTGAAGAAGATTTTAGAGGTGAACGCTTCAAAGATTACCCGTCTTCTTTAAAAGGAAATAACGATTTATTGTCGTTAACCCAACCAAAAGCTATTGCAGATATTCATCGTAAATATTTCGAAGCTGGAGCAGATATTGTTGAAACCAATACCTTTTCTGGGACTACAATCGCTATGGCAGATTACGACATGGAAGATTTAGTTTACGAACTTAATTTCGAATCGGCTAGAATTGCAAAACAAGTAGCTGAAGAAATGACGAAAGAGAATCCTGATAAACCAAGATTCGTTGCTGGGAGTATAGGTCCAACAAACCGTACAGCGAGTTTATCTCCAGATGTAGATCGTCCGGAATATCGTGCAGTAACTTTCGAAGAGTTGCGAAAAGCCTATCACCAACAAACCGAAGCTTTGTTAGATGGTGGAGTAGATATGCTTTTGGTTGAAACCATTTTCGATACATTAAATGCAAAAGCAGCTTTATTTGCGATAGATCAAGTACAAGAAGAACGCGGAATTAAAATTCCGATCATGGTTTCTGGAACGATTACAGATGCTTCAGGACGAACATTATCTGGTCAAACTGTAGAAGCGTTTTTGTTATCTATTTCTCATATTCCATTATTAAGTGTTGGATTTAATTGCGCTTTAGGAGCCGACCAATTACAGCCTTATCTACAACGTTTATCTAACGAAACAGATTTTTATACATCTGCGCATCCTAATGCAGGACTGCCAAATGCCTTTGGTGAATACGACCAATCTGCTGAGCAAATGCAAGAACTTATAGAGAGTTATTTAAAAGCAAATATTATTAATATTATTGGTGGTTGTTGTGGTACTACGCCGGAGCATATTAAATTAATTGCAGATGTAGCTACAAAGTATAAACCTAGACAGGCCGTTTTAAACGCTTAGTTGAGAATTGAAAAGAAAAAACAGCATGTCAAAAAGTAACAAACCTAAATATTTAAGCCTTTCTGGATTAGAGCCATTAATCGTGACTCCAGAAAGTAATTTTATAAATGTAGGAGAACGAACCAATGTTACCGGTTCTAGAAAATTCTTACGATTAATTAAAGAAGAGAAGTTCGATGAAGCTTTAGATGTTGCCCGCGATCAAGTTGAAGGTGGTGCGCAAATCATCGATGTGAACATGGACGAAGGCATGTTAGATGGCGCAGAAGCCATGGTGAAATTCTTGAATTTAATTGCATCAGAACCAGATATTGCCCGTGTGCCTATCATGATCGATAGTTCTAAATGGGACATTATTGAAGCTGGTCTTCAAGTGGTTCAAGGGAAATCGATAGTAAATTCTATCAGTTTAAAAGAAGGAGAAGAAGCGTTTATTCATCATGCTAAATTGGTGAAACGTTATGGTGCAGCCATGGTTGTTATGGCGTTCGATGAAGATGGACAAGCCGATACGTATCAGCGTAGAATCGATATCTGTAAGCGTTCTTACGATATTTTGGTCGATAAAGTCAAGTTTCCACCACAAGATATTATTTTCGATCCGAACATTTTTCCAGTGGCAACAGGAATGGATGAACATCGCTTAAATGCGTTAGATTTCTTCAATGCGACCAAATGGATTCGTGAGAATTTACCATACGCCAATGTTTCTGGAGGTGTGAGTAATGTCTCGTTTTCTTTTAGAGGAAACACTGTGGTTCGTGAAGCGATAAATTCAGCATTCTTATATCATGCGATTAAACACGGATTGAATATCGGAATTGTAAATCCGACGATGTTGGAGATTTACGACGAAATTCCGAAAGATTTATTAAAACACGTTGAAGATGTATTATTTAACCGAGGTGATGATGCAACAGAACGTTTATTAGATTTTGCTGAAACCGTAAAAGGAGATAAAAAAGTAGATGAAGCCAAAGTTTTAGAATGGCGTAGTCACGAATTACAAGATAGAATTACGCATGCTTTAGTAAAAGGTATCGATGCTTTTATTATTGAAGATGTAGAGCAGGCACGACAAGAATCGGCTAAACCTATTCATGTTATCGAAGGTCATTTAATGATTGGGATGAATGTTGTTGGAGATTTATTCGGGAGCGGAAAAATGTTTTTACCTCAAGTAGTGAAGTCGGCACGTGTCATGAAAAAAGCCGTAGCCTATTTACAGCCTTATATTGAAGCAGAAAAAGACGGAAAACAAGAATTCGCTGGTAAGATTTTAATGGCGACTGTAAAAGGAGATGTTCACGATATTGGTAAAAATATTGTAAGCGTTGTACTAGGGTGTAATAATTACGAGATTGTAGATCTTGGCGTTATGGTGCCGCCAGAAAAAATTATAGAAAGAGCAAAAGCTGAAAATGTAGATGCTATTGGGTTAAGCGGATTAATAACACCGTCTCTAGACGAAATGGTGTATCTGTCTAAAGAAATGGAGCGTCAGAAGTTTACAATTCCGTTACTTATTGGAGGAGCAACAACGTCTCGAGCTCACTCTGCAGTAAAAATTGCACCAAATTATACAAATGCTGTTGTGCATGTAAACGATGCGTCGAGAGCGGTTACTGTTGTTGGTAACTTGTTGGGGGAAAATAATAAAGTATATAAAGAACAGATTCGTGAGGAGTACGAAAAATTCCGTGAACAGTTTTTAAAACGCGGAAAAAAGAAAAACTTCGTTACGATTGAAGATGCGAGAAAGCGCAAATTTAAAATCGATTGGAATACATCTGAAATTGTAAAACCAAATCAGTTAGGAATTCAAGTGATTCAAGATTTAGACCTTAAAAAGTTAGAGGAATTTATCGATTGGAGTCCATTTTTTAGAAGTTGGGATTTACATGGAAGATATCCAGATATTTTAACCGATGAGGTTGTAGGAGAACAGGCGACAGAATTGTTTGCCGATGCAAAAGAGTTATTAAAACGTGTGTTCGATGAGAAATTGTTGGGAGCAAAAGCCATTTACGGATTGTTTCCTGCAAACACGATTAATGATGATGATATTGAGATTTACGGGGAAGATGGAAAACCAAAAGTTACATTTTTGACTTTACGTCAGCAATTAGATAAACGTGCGGGTGTTCCTAATTTTGCCTTATCAGATTTTATTGCACCTAAAGATTCTGGAATTCAGGATTACATGGGATGTTTTTGTGTTAGTACAGGTTTCGGAACCGCAGAATTGGCAAAAGAATTCGAAGCGAATCACGACGATTATAATTCGATTATGATAAAAGCCATAGCCGATCGTTTAGCAGAAGCTTTTGCAGAATACCTTCATAAGGATGTGAGAATTAATACTTGGGGTTACGATTCTGATGAAACACTTTCAAACGAAGATTTAATAAAAGAAACCTATAAAGGAGTTCGTCCTGCTCCAGGATATCCTGCTTGTCCAGATCACTTAGAGAAGAAAACCATTTGGAAACTTTTAAAAGTGAAGGAAGAGATTGGAGTAGAAATTACAGATAGTTTAGCGATGTGGCCAGCGGCAAGTGTTAGCGGCTATTACTTTGCTAATAAAGAAGCGAAATATTTTGGTTTAGGTAAAATCACGAACGATCAGTTGGTAGATTATGCTAAGCGTCGTGGAATTAGTAACGAAGAAGCAGAGAAGTGGTTAAGTCCAAATCTTGCCGATTAAATTTATATAATTATGAGTAAGAAATTCATAGAATTACATTTGGGAGGCCATATTATTGTTCATGGTTTCGATGCTGATAATAAAGAAATTACAGAACGCGTAGAGGCTGAAGATTTCACTAAGAAAACAGTTGCGATTTCGCGTATTAAATCGGTTAGTGAAAATTTTATATTAACAGATTACATGGATGGTCGACTTATTTATTGGGAATATAAGGAAGACTACGAAACGATTAAAAAGGCATTGACTAAATAATGAAAGTTACAGATCACATAAAACAAGCCAACGGAAAAACATTATTCTCTTTTGAAGTTATTCCGCCTCAAAAAGGTAAAAATATTCAAGATTTATATAATAATATAGATCCGCTAATGGAGTTTAAACCACCATTTATTGATGTTACAACATCTCGAGAAGAGTATGTTTACGTCGATAAAGGTAACGGACTTTTAGATAAGCGTATCACGCGTATGCGTCCTGGAACAGTTGGAATTTGTGCGTCTATTATGCACAAATATAAGGTAGATGCTATTCCGCATTTACTTTGCGGTGGATTTACAAAAGAAGAAACCGAGTATGTTTTGGTCGATTGTCATTATTTAGGATTAGATAATGTGGTGGCTTTACGTGGAGATGCGCGTAAAGACGAGTCTTATTTTAAGGCTACTCTAGGTGGAAATCATTTTGCGAGCGAATTGGTAGAACAAATTTCTAACTTAAATCAAGGAAAATACCTTCACGACGATATTAAAGTAGAACATAATTACGATTTCTGTATTGGTGTGGCTGGATATCCAGAAAAGCACATGGAAGCGCCGTCTTTAAATACGGACTTAAAGCGTTTAAAAGCTAAGGTTGATGCTGGTGCCGATTATGTGGTGACACAAATGTTTTTCGACAATCAGAAATATTTCAATTTTGTAGAAAAAGCGAGAGCAATAGGAATTACTATTCCTATTATTCCAGGAATCAAACCATTGGCAGTACAGCGTCATTTACAGATTTTACCTCAAGTCTTTAAAATCGATTTACCAGAAGATTTAATCGATGCTGTAGAAGGATGTAAAGACAACAAAGCTGTAAGGCAAGTAGGAATTGAGTTTGCTATTCAACAATCTAAAGAGCTAAAAGCCGCAGGAGTTCCATTTTTGCATTACTATTCTATGGGGAAAAGCGATAATATAAAAGCCATTGCTTCTGCATTGTTTTAATAATTCGGTTACTTTTTACCCTTATATAGTTTTATGAAGCAACTGCTACTTTTATTGTGTTTTGCGATTTCATCTTTAGTGTTTTCTCAGGAGACAACAAATTCATCTTACGTAGATGTCAATTATTTTAGGGGCAATATTGCGCTCCATAATAATAGTATTTTACATCTCATTCAAGGGCATCCAGAAGGTGTCATTGTGGGTTGGAATAAAAAGACATTTGGAAATGAGGCTTGGGAAGAAAGTTATAATTATCCAGATTATGGTGTGTCTTTCTCGTATCAGAATTTAAAAAATGAAACCTTAGGCGATAACTATGCATTATACGCACATTATAATTTCTATTTTTTAAAACGGAATTTAATGTTGCGTATTGGTCAGGGATTGGCTTATAATACCAATCCATACGACAAATACGATAATTATAAGAATACAGCTTTCGGTTCTACGATTTTAAGTGGTACATATTTAATGTTGAACTACAAGCGTGAACGTGTTTTCGACCGTTTTGGGATTCAAGCAGGCCTATCACTTCTTCATTATTCTAATGCTAATTTTGTGGCGCCCAATGCGAGTATAAATACAGTGGCATTTAATGTTGGTGTTACTTATAGTTTGGAAGACGAAGATCCTGAGTTTATTCATTCTGAAGTTAAAGAAAAATTCACACAGCCTATAAAATATAATTTTGCTTTCCGTAGCGGTGTTAATGAGAGTGATATTATCGGGATGGGACAATCTGCTTTTTATGTGATTTCTGCTTATGCCGATAAGCGTTTATCTAAAAAGAGTGCGGTGCAATTTGGAACAGACGTGTTCTTTTCAAATTTTTTAAAAGATTTAATAGAATACAACTCGGTTGCGTTTCCTGAGCGTAATATAGATCCAGATACCGATTATAAACGTGTAGGTTTATTTGTGGGGCACGAGCTATTTATTAATAAAATGTCTGTAGAAACACAAGTGGGATACTATGTGTATTATCCGTTCGATTTTGAAGGACAAACGTATTTAAGGGTTGGATTAAAGCGTTATTTTGGAGAAAAATGGTTCGGAGCTGTTACCTTGAAAACGCATGGAGCAAAAGCAGAATGTGTAGAGTTTGGAGTAGGAATACGATTGTAAAAAGATGAAAAATATATTAGCCTTATTAATTGTACTCTGTGTTTGTTCTTGCGATAGCGAAAGTGCTAACGATTGCTTTCAAACAACAGGAACAAGTATTTCAAGAACGATAGACATTGATGCGTTTGACAAAATTCTTGTCAATAGAAATATAGAATTAACCCTAATACAAGGTCCAGAATTAAAGGCAGTTATTGAAACAGGCGAAAATTTAATAAACGATGTTGAGGTTAAAGTTGTTAATGGTGAATTACAACTAACGGATAATAATACCTGTAATTTGTTTAGAGATTACGATCCTACTAAAATAACAATTACCGCACCTACTTTTTATCAGATTAGAAGCTCTACCCAGTTTGACATAAAATCTGAAGGTTTTTTAACACTTGAAAAATTAATTTTACTATCGGAAGATTACAATAATCCAGAAGGTTTCACTGTTGGAGATTTTAGATTGCAATTGGATGTTGAGGAATTAGAAGTGGTGTCTAATAATATATCGGTGTTCTATATTTCTGGAACAACTAATAAATTATCTGTTGGCTTTTATGCTGGAGGTGGTCGTTTTGAAGGTGCCAATTTAATAGCAAATTCGGTAACTATTTTTCATAGAGGAAGTAACGATATGATTGTTAATCCGCAAGAATCCTTAACCGGAGAACTTGTAAGTACGGGAGATTTAATCTCTAAAAACAGACCTGAAACTATAGGGGTTGACGCAAAGTTTAAAGGACAATTATATTTCGAAGACTAATTAATCTTGTGTCATCGTTCTGAATAACTCTTCTAAACTCTCATTTTTCTGAGTCAGTTGGAAAATTTTCAATTCATTGTCGTGTGCAAAATCGAATACTTTCGGACGCATATCTTCAGCCGTCGAGAATGTAATTTCATATACAAAACCATACGTGTTCTTAACCGCTGTTACATGAGGTAATCTCAATAAAAAAGCATCTTCTACTCGAAAATCAAATTCAACTAAAACTATTTGAGCTTTTCCAGCTTGTAGATCCTCTAATTTTTTGTCTGAAATAATCTGTCCCTTATTAATAATAATAACACGGTCGCACATCGCTTCAACTTCTTGCATAATATGAGTTGAAAGAAAAACCGTTTTTGTTTTCCCTATGTTTCTAATCAATTCGCGAATGGAAACCAATTGATTCGGATCTAAACCTGTAGTAGGTTCATCTAAAATTAGAACTTCAGGATCGTGTAATAAGGCATTGGCTAAACCTACACGTTGGCGATATCCTTTAGAAAGCTGACCGATTTTTTTATGTGCTTCGGGTGTTAGGCCTGTAAGTTCAATAACTTCGGCGATACGTTGTTTCGATACTTTGTATATCTCCGCATTAAAAGCTAAATACTCTTTTATATACATATCTAAATACAACGGATTGTGTTCGGGAAGGTATCCCACACTTTGTTGCACTTTAGTAGCGTTTCCATGAACATTAAAGCCATTCACTTCAGCTTCACCTGACGATGCATCAATAAATGTGGTTAAAATTTTCATCATTGTAGACTTTCCTGCACCATTTGGTCCTAAAAACCCAACAATTTCTGGCTTCCCTACAGAAAACGAAATATTATCTAGCACTTTTTGAGTACCATACACTTTACTAAGTTCTTCTACCTTTATTGACATTTTACTATACTTTGCTCAAAAGTAAACATTATATAATTTATTTTACGAATAACCTTAATTTCTTTAAAACTACAGAGATAAATCAAAATAAATAATTGATTTGTTTTGTAATGTAAAATTATTATCTAATTTAGTGGCCACAAAAGCAATATATGCAAAATACAAGTTTCACATATTTTAATTTTTTCTATTTCTTTTTTAGCAAAAGGAACGAGGCATTGTATGTGTAATTTATAAGTATAAATTTTAATATAAAGTCTCGATGAAAATCGAGACTTTTTTTATATATGGTAAAAACAGTTTCAATTCAAGGTATAAAGGGGTCATTCCATCATATCGTTGCTAAAACGTATTTTGATAGCGATGTAGAAATTGATGAATGCATGTCTTTCGACACTGTAGTCGATAATCTTATTAGTAAAAAAAGTGATGTGGCGGTTATGGCTTTGGAGAATACCATTGCGGGGTCAATTTTACCAAATTACGCATTAATAGATAAGTTTAATCTTCATATTATTGGGGAGCACTATTTGGATATTCAGCATAATTTAATGGCTTATCCTGGTCAGAAAATAGAAGATATCAAGGAAGTGTATTCACATCCAATGGCTTTGTTGCAGTGTAAAATTTACTTTAAAGATTATCCGCATATTAAGCTTGTAGAAGATAAAGATACTGCCGAAACTGCCGAACGTATAAAAACAAAACAACTAAAAGGAGTTGCTGCAATTGCGAGTAAAACTGCAGCAGAAATTTTTGGATTGGAAATTTTAGCTGAAAGTATTCAGACTATAAAAGAAAATGAAACACGATTTGTGATTGTAAAAACACAGAATTCTGTTTTAGACGAAAGTGAAATTACTAAGGCATCTATCCGATTTGTGGTAGAGCACAAACGTGGTAGTTTAGCAAGTGTTTTAAATGTATTGAGTGATTGTAGAATGAGTTTAACAAAAATACAGTCATTACCAAAGATTGAAACCCCTTGGAAATATGCTTTTTTTGTAGATGTAACCTTTCTAAAATATAGCAATTTCGAGAAAGCAAAATCCATATTAGATATTATGGTGAAAGAATTTAAAGTACTTGGCGAATATAAAAACGCAAAATTATGATAACTGTAGCAAACAGGTTACAAACGGTTGAGGAATACTACTTTTCTAAGAAATTAAGAGAAGTAAATGCCTTAAAAGCAAGTGGGAAACCGATAATAAATCTAGGGATAGGAAGCCCTGATTTAATGCCACCACAACGTGTAATAGATGCTATTACCGAAAGTTTTAAACACCCAAATGTACACCAATATCAGAGTTATCAAGGTTTGCCAGAATTACGTGAAGCCATGGGCGGATTTTACAAAGCACAATTTGGTGTGGATGTAGATCCTGCTTCAGAAATTTTGCCTTTAATGGGAAGTAAAGAAGGTATTCTTCATATTTCTATGGCATTTTTAAATCCAGGTGATGACGTTTTAATTCCGAATCCAGGGTATCCAACATATGCATCGGTTACTAAATTAGTTGAAGCGAAAGCGGTGACTTACGATTTAGATGAAACCAATGGTTGGTTACCAGATTTAGATGCTTTAGAGCAAACAGATTTAAGTAAAGTGAAATTAATGTGGGTAAATTATCCGCATATGCCAACGGGTGCAAACGCTACAGAATCCTTATATGAAGATTTGGTTGCTTTTGCGAAACGCAATCATATTTTAATTGTAAATGATAATCCGTATAGTTTTGTTTTAAATAACAATCCGAGAAGTATTTTAAGTGTTCCAGGAGCAAAAGATGTGTGTGTAGAACTTAATTCTTTAAGTAAAACATTTAACATGGCAGGTTGGCGCGTTGGAATGGTTTTAGGAAATGCAGAACATTTAGGCGCTATTTTAAAAGTTAAAAGTAATATGGATTCAGGAATGTTTTACGGCATTCAAAAAGGAGCCATTGAAGCTTTAAAAAGTACAGACGAATGGTTTAAAAACCTGAATGTTGCTTATGAAAAACGACGTAAACTAGTTTGGGAACTTGCAGATTTATTAGGTTGTACTTACGATGAAAGTACTTCTGGGTTATTTGTATGGTCTAAATTACCAGAAGGTGTAGATGCAGAGTCATTTATAGATAAAATCTTATACGATAATTCAATTTTCATTACTCCAGGGATTATTTTTGGAAGTCAGGGTAAAGGCTATATTCGTTTTTCGTTATGTGCATCAGAAGATCAATTAAAGGAAGCAATTAGCCGAATTAGAATTCAAAATTAAATACTTATGAATAATATTGTAGTAATAGGTATTGGTCTAATTGGCGGGAGTATGGTAAAAGACCTTAAAAAGGTACATCCTGCAACTAAAATTATAGGTGTCGATACAAATGCAGATCATGTTAATCAAGCATTAGTAAGTGGTTTAATTGATGAAAAAGGAACTTTAGATTCTGTTAAAAATGCAGACCTTGTTATTTTATCTATTCCTGTAGATGCTTCGGTAGCTTTACTTCCTGAGATTTTAGATTTAGTGTCCGACGATACCTTGGTTATAGATGTTGGGTCTACCAAATTAGATGTTTGTCATAAAGTAGAGCATCATATAAATAGAAGAAATTATTTATCATGTCACCCTATAGCTGGAACAGAATTTTCAGGACCTCAAGCAGCGATTAATGGTTTGTTTAAAGACAAAACAAACATTATTTGCGAAGTCGAAAAAACGGCATTTAAATTACAAGAAAGTGCTTTACGAGTGTTTTCAGACTTAGGCATGCGAATTCGATATATGAATCCTGAATCTCATGATAAACATATTGCATACGTCTCACATTTATCGCATATTAGCTCCTTTATGTTAGGGAAAACGGTAATCGATAAAGAACGAAACGAACGTGATATTTTCGATATGGCTGGCAGTGGATTTGCTTCGACAGTCCGTTTGGCAAAAAGTTCACCAAATATGTGGACGCCTATTTTCAAACAGAATAAAACTAATGTTATTGAGACATTAGATGAATATATAAACAACCTTAATCAATTTAAAATTTTATTAGAGAAAGATGACTTTGAGGCTATTTTTAACGAGATGAAAAATACAAATCGCATTAAAGATATTCTAAAAGGAATTGCTTAAAAAGTAGTAACATTATGGAAAACAAGAAAGAATTAAGAACCTGGTTAGACGATTTAAAATTAGATCACCCATTAGTAATCGCAGGTCCTTGTAGCGCAGAAACAGAAGAGCAAGTATTAAAAATTGCAAACGAGTTAAAAGATACAGATGTAAGCTATTTTAGAGCAGGAATTTGGAAGCCAAGAACGAGACCAGGAATGTTCGAAGGAGTTGGTGCTTTAGGTTTAAAATGGTTACAACGTGTTAAGGCTGAAACAGGAATGAAAATTGCTACAGAAGTAGCAAATGCAGCACACGTAAAATTAGCTTTAGAACACGATGTAGATTTATTATGGATTGGAGCGCGTTCTACAGTTAGCCCATTTATCGTTCAAGAAATTGCAGATGCATTAGAAGGAACAGATAAAATTGTATTGATAAAAAATCCAGTAAATCCAGATTTAGCTTTATGGTTAGGAGCTGTAGAGCGTTTAGCTACTGCAAATATTAAAAACTTAGGAGTTATTCATAGAGGGTTTTCAACTTACGAAAAAACGAAATATAGAAATAACCCAGAATGGCAATTAGCAATCGAATTACAATCTAAATTTCCAGATTTACCAATAATTAACGATCCGTCGCATATTACAGGTAAACGTGATATGATTTTTGATGTATGTCAAACAGCTTTAGATTTAAACTTTGATGGTTTAATGATCGAAACGCATTACGATCCAGACAACGCTTGGAGTGATGCTGCACAGCAAGTAACACCTTCTGTTCTAGTTCAGATTATGAAAGATCTTAAAATTAGAAAAGAAACGGATTCTGAAGCAGATTATTTAACTGCTTTAAGTAATTTAAGAGCTAAAATCGATATTATCGATAATCAAGTTATCGATCTTTTAGGTAAGCGTATGGTTGTTGCAGATGGTATAGGGACACTAAAACGTCAGAAAAACGTATCTGTTTTACAGAGTAAGCGTTGGAATGAAATTTTAGGAGCTATGGTAATGGAAGGTCAAGATCATGGTTTAAGTGAAGAATTTATCTTAAAAATGTTTAAGGCCATTCACCAAGAATCTATTAATCACCAAGAAAAAATAATCAATAAATAAGATTTTATTTATTGTATAAAACAAAGCCCCGTTCAATAATTACTGAACGGGGCTTTATTGTTTTATAAAGTGTTTTTGTTATTGTATTGAGAAATCAAAAACAGATTGATTCGCTCTACCTGTAGGTACATTACCTTGGTAAATAAAGCAATATTCACCTGGACTTAATGGCTCAGGAGTAGCTACCTTAAATTTGTTGTTACCCATTTCTTCTATAGTAAAATCAATGGCGTCTTTGGCGCTAATACCTTTAGTGCTAGAAAGAGAACTGCTTTTTCCTATAACCATTTCTCTTAAGTTTTTTCTTTCGTTAACATCTAGTTTTACCAATACAAATTCGTTTGGAGAAGTCGCTGTTTTAAACCACCAATCAGACATTCCAGTTTGCATATTATCTATCTCATTTGAACTGAAAATAAATACAAATTTTTGTTTTCCTGATTTGATGATGTTATTCGATTGTGTTCTTAGTAATTGTGCTTTTTGCTTCGAATTTATAAAACCTGAAACTAATTTTTGAGCTGTAGCATTCGAATTTGAACTAGAAAAAACAGAAGGTAGAATTCTATCTAAATCATCTGTAGCACTTAAAAAGTAAATTCCGGTTTGAGATTTTGTGTCGCTTTTCGATTTTTTCATAACTACAGATAAAATATCTGTTGAAACTCCAGCATTCTTTAATTCTGTTAGCGCACTAATTGAAGCGTCGAAATCTACATTCGAAGAGTTAATTTTGTCGATAATCATAGTATCGTCAAAGCCAAGTTCTTGCATTTGGATTATCGTTTCGTTTGTGATTGTTTCCTGAGCAAAAGAATTGAAAGTAGATAGCAGGAATACCGCGATTAGAGTAATAATTTTTTTCATTTAATGATTTTTTTGTAAATAGGGGGTGAAGATAAATATTCTCTCATTTAAATTTTAAATTTATTTCATTTACTTTTGGCAAATATGACAGGAACAGTATATAAGTCGACAGGAAGTTGGTACACCGTAAAAACACCAAACGGTGACACTTACGACTGCCGTATAAAGGGGAAATTTAGACTTAAAGGTATAAAAAGTACCAATCCAATATCAGTTGGAGATTTAGTCGATTTTGAGGTTGAAACTCTAGATAATGTCACTACTGGAGTCATTCACCATATTCACGACCGTATGAACTATATTGTTCGTAAATCTGTGAATCTATCTAAGCAAACACATATTATAGCGTCTAATATCGACCAGGTATTTTTATTAATTACAATTAATAATCCGCCAACACTTACCAGTTTTATAGATAGGTTTTTAGTCACTGCCGAAGCTTACGCTATTAAAACCGTTTTACTTTTTAATAAGATTGATGTTTACGACGAAAAAACGATTCTAGAAGTACGCTATTTAGCATCTGTGTATCGCGCGATTGGTTATGAATGTATTGGTATCTCGGCAGAAACAGGTAAGAATTTAGATAAGGTAAAAGCACTAATGCTTGGGAAAGTAAGCATGTTTGCAGGGCATTCCGGAGTAGGAAAGTCTACATTGGTAAATGCTTTAGAACCCTCTTTAGATTTAAAAACAAAAGCGATTTCTTCACAACATATGCAAGGGCAACATACTACGACATTTGCAGAAATGTTCGATTTAAGTTTCGATGCTCGAATTATAGATACACCGGGAATTAAAGGTTTTGGTGTTGTAGATATGGAGAAGGTGGAAATAGGAGATTATTTTCCTGAATTTTTCGCTTTAAAACAAGATTGTAAGTTTAATAATTGTCTTCATATCGAAGAACCCAAATGTGCTGTAAAAGATGCGTTAGACCGAGACGAAATTTCATTCTCGCGCTACAGAAGTTATGTGCAAATTATAGAAGGTGAAGACGAACATTATCGTACCGATATTTGGGATAAAGATCAAGAAGGGTTTTAATGAAAGTAGTCATTCAACGCGTATCCAAAGCTAGCGTAACTATAGCAGGTGATAAAGTAGCGAACATAGCACACGGACTTTTAGTTTTAATAGGTATTGTAGCCGACGATACTCAAGATGATATTTCTTGGCTTTCGAAAAAAATAGCAAATCTTCGAATTTTTGAAGACGAAGCAGGCGTGATGAATACATCCTTAATCGATAGTGGAGGAGATGCCATTGTTGTAAGTCAGTTTACACTTCACGCCGCTACAAAAAAAGGAAATAGACCAAGTTATATTAAAGCTGCAAAACCGGATGTCGCTATCCCAATGTATGAATCTTTTGTGAGTCAGTTAGAGAAGGATTTAGATCGTAAAGTCCAAACAGGGAGGTTTGGTGCAGATATGAAAGTTGAGCTATTAAATGATGGTCCTGTCACTATAATTATGGATAGTAAGAATAAAGAATAAAAGTTAAGCATTTTGTTTCTTTTAACATAAAATAATGTTAAATTTAATAAGTCAACTTAACCTACTTATGTCTTTAAAATCCCTTTTGGGTGTATTTATTTTATGCCTAACAACGAACGTATTTGCCCAAACAAATTTCAGTTCAAATAATCTAGAAAAAGCGACTCTAGCTAAAAATGCCAATGTATTAGTTAAGACCAACGATGTAGAAATACATATACTTAGCTATAATAAAATGGTGATTAAAACACATCGCACCGTCACGATTTATAACGAATCTGGAGATAGTAAAGCATATACCCACGAGGCGTACGACGGATCTACAAAAATAAAAACATTAGAAGCTACAATTTATAATGCTTTTGGCGAAAAGGTAAAACGTTATAAAGAAAAGGATTTCCAAGATGCCGCTCGGGCAGATGGCATTTCGATATACAACGACGATCGCATAAAATATATAGAACATCAATCGGTTTCTTATCCTTATACTGTAGATTATATTTCGGAAGTTGAACATTCTATGACCGCATTTCTTCCTTCGTGGTCACCTTTAGAAACTTTTTATACTAGCGTTTTACAAACATCGTATCAGATAATTAACGATACCGATGTGCCTTTGGCTTTAAAAGAAGAACATTTCGAAGGGTATAATATTATCAAGAAAAGTGATTATCATTTTGTAGCAAAAGATTTAAAAGCAATTACCCCTGAAGCGTATAGTCCGGATTTTTATATGTTTGCTCCGCGTTTAAAAGTAGCCATGCAAACTTTCGATATGAAAGGTGTTCAGGGTATAAATACCAATTGGCAAGATTTTGGTGCTTGGGTTTATGAAAGTCTACTTTCCGATACGCAGGAACTTCCAGAAAGTGTTATAGCAACTATAAAATCATTAACAACAGAGGCGTCTACGAACGAAGAAAAAGCCAGAATTGTATATGATTATCTTCAGAAAAAAGCCCGATATATTAGTGTTCAAGTAGGTATTGGTGGTTGGAAACCCATGTTGGCGAAAGATGTAGACCGATTAAGTTATGGCGATTGTAAAGCCCTTTCAAATTATACGCATGCCTTATTAAATGTTGTAGGCGTCCCTCTTATTATGCTTTAATATATGGTGGAGAAGATATTAAAAACATAGATAAAGATTTTTCGAGCACGCAGGGGAATCATGCGGTATTAACTATTCCTTCCGAAGCGGGTTATGTTTGGCTTGAATGTACGAGTCAGAAAACACCGTTTGGGTATATTGCTAATTTTACAGACGATAGAGATGCCTTAATTATAACTCCAGAAGGCGGTAAAATTGTGCATACTAAAATTTATAATACCGAGGAAAATCTATTAAATACTTCAGCTAAAATTCAATTAAATGCAGATGGCAGTTTTAATGCCGATGTTGTAGTTAAGTCTTACGGCACGCAATATCGCGGTGCTCTTGGCTTAGAGGAAGCTACAGAGAAAAATCAGAAATTACGGTTTAAAGACAATTGGGATTATATTAATGATTTAGATATTACGTCTGTCGCTTATACGAATAACAAGCGCGATATTGAATTTACCGAGAACGTTTCGGTTTCAGCTAGAAATTATGCTTCAAAAACGGGAAAAAGACTATTACTAAAACCTAATGTGTTTAATAAATTGGCTCATGTGCCGCCAAGGTATACGAACCGAACCATGCCTGTACAGATAGATCGTGGTTTTATAGATACAGATACATATCAAATTAATCTAGAAAACGGATTGGAAGTTGAAGCCTTGCAAAAGGATGTGGCGCTAGAAACAAAATTTGGGTCGTATTATTCATCAATAAAAGAGGAGGAAGACGGTTCACTAACATACACTCGAAAATTAACCTATAACAAAGGTATTTACCCTAAAGAGGATTACCATGCTTATAGGGATTTTTGGATTGCTATTTCTAAACTCGATAATGCCAAAATTGCGCTATTAATTAATATTTAAACCCAATGAAACTACTCGTTAACCTACTATTTATTTTAAGCCTCCAAGTTTGTTTTTCCCAAGATTACAGATTTGGAAAAGTCTCAGAAGAAGAACTAAAAGAAACTATTAATGCTAAAGATCCAGAAGCGCATGCCACTATTTTGTACTTAAATGAAGTTGTTAAATTTAATTATGATAAAGAAAAAGGATTTGTTGTGGTTACCGAAGTTCAGAAACGAATTAAAATCTACGATAAAGAAGGTGTAGATTGGGCCACACAAAGTGTGCCTTTTTACGATCCAGATAATAATTCTAAAGGCGAACAAGTAAGCGGATTAAAAGGATACACGTACACCTTAGTGAATGGTAAAATTGAAGATGATAAATTAGGTAGGGATAATATATTCGAAGAAGCAACCAATAAATATTGGAAGCAAATTAAATTTACGATGCCTAATATTTCAGACGGGTGTATAGTCGAGTTTCAGTACAGAAAAGAGTCTCCGTATTTAAGTATAGACGATCAGGTATATCAATACGATATTCCTGTTAAAAAACTAGAATCGAAAGTTAGTATTCCTGAATACTTTTATTTTAACCAGTATTTAAATCCCAAGGCTACTTATGTGCCAATAATAAAGCAAAATAGGGTTAATAGAATAGAAAACGTAACCAGTAAAAGCAGAGTTACAGAAGGGGCTGGTTTTACACAAGTTACAAAATCATCTTTCGATACCTCTCAATGGGAATTTAATGAAACCGTCTATGAGGCTAATTTAACTGATATTCCTGCTTTAAAAACTGAAGTTTTTGTAGATAATATAGATGTGTATCGCTGTAAAGTTGATTGGGAATATGCCATGTATAAAGGACCAAGTGGAGATATTAAAAAATATTCTACAGATTGGGAAAGTGTAACCAAAACCATTTACGATCATGAAGATTTTGGTGGGCGATTATCAAAATCTGGATATTTTGAAGACGATATCGATGCGCTTTTAGTTAACGTGAAAAATCAGACCGAGCGCATTAACCTCATTTATAATTTTGTAAAATCTAAAGTAGCTTGGAATGAGTACTATGGAGATTATGCCGAAAAGGGTGTTAAAAAAGCGTATAAAGATGGCATGGGAAATGTAGCGGATATAAACTTAATGCTTACAGCGATGTTACGCTATGCTGGAGTTTCTGCAAATCCAGTTTTAGTGAGTACTAAAAGTAATGGAATCCCTTTATTTCCTACACGTAATGGTTTTAATTATGTGATTTCTGCTGTAGAATTAAACGATAAACTGGTGTTGTTAGATGCAACCTACAAATATGCAATGCCCAACGTATTGCCGTCTCGCGCTATAAACTGGCAGGGACGTATTGTTCGAGAACAAGGAAGTTCGGCTTGGGTAAGTTTAATGAATCAACTTATGGCAGAAGAGCGTTGTACTTTACAAGTTAATCTTAAAACAGATCTAAGTGCAGAGGGCCGTGTTATGGTTAGAATAACCAATGCCAATGTAATGAACTTTAGAAGTGCGTACGAAAGCATGGGGGACGACGAGCGTCTTAGAGATTTAGAATCGGATAAAGGTGAAATAGAAATCTCTAATTATAAGATTAAAGACGAAGATGATTTTAATAAATCTATGATTCAATATTCTTACGAGTACAATTTACAGAATGCGGCAGAACAAATAGGCGATCAGATTTACGTATCACCAATGTTGTTTTTTAAAGAAACTGAGAATGTATTTAAACAAGAAGAACGTCTATTTCCTATCGAATTTAAACATCCTAGACAGTACAGTTATAACATCGCTTTTATGATACCTGAAGGTTATAAATTAGAAAGTTTACCAGAAAGTGCCAGGTTCCAATTTAATGGTGGACAAGGCGATTTTAGCTATTTGTCTACTAGTAGGGGGAATACGATTGTATTTAAAGTAGATTACAGTTTTAATAATACGTTTGTTCTAACTAATGATTATGAGCAGTTTAAATCTTTTTTTGAGACGATGGTTAATAAAGAAACAGAAAAAATGGTTTTCACTAAAATTAGTTCTGGAGGAACAGAATAAGTCTTACTTTTTTAAAGGATAAAAATAAATAAAATAGTAGTTTTACGCAGGAAAGTAAACAAGTCGTCAAGTCTTTATGTTTTTAAAAGCCTAAATACTTGACGATTTTATATAAAGTCATACAAATGAATATTGAAGATGCACAATTAGCCGTAGATTCTTGGATTAAAGAACATGGTGTTCGTTATTTTAACGAGCTTACTAATATGGCACAACTTACCGAAGAAGTAGGGGAAGTAGCCAGAATTATAGCAAGACGTTATGGCGAACAAAGTGAAAAAGAAAGTGATAAAAATAAAGATCTTGGCGAAGAATTAGCCGATGTTGTTTTTGTAGTGTTATGTTTGGCAAATCAAACAGGCATTAACCTACAAGAAGCGTTCGATAAGAAACTAGATTTAAAAACGAATCGCGATCACGATAGGCATCACAATAATAAAAAATTAAAATAGTATATAATGAATATCAGTTTAGAGCAGTCTGAAATTATACAAGAACCATTACAGGTTACCATTACAGGTTCGAAAAGTGAATCGAATCGCTTACTCGTTTTACAGGCTTTATTTCCAAATATTTCTTTAGAAAACATCTCGAATTCAGACGACTCAGATGTCATGCAAATGGCATTACAGTCTACAGAAGATGTAATCGATATTCATCATGCTGGTACAACCATGCGTTTTCTTACGGCTTACTTTTCTAGTAAAGAAGGGAAATCTGTTACATTAACCGGATCGAAACGTATGAAAGAGCGTCCGATTAAAATTTTAGTCGATGCGTTGCGCGATTTGGGTGCAGATATCTCTTATGTTGAAAACGATGGCTATCCACCAATAAAAATCACGGGAAAAAAAATTACTCAAAACGAAGTAACACTTAAAGCAAACGTGAGTAGTCAATATATTTCTGCATTAATGTTAATTGGATCGTCTTTAGAAAATGGTTTAAAACTAACGTTAGACGGTGCAATTACGTCTGTACCTTATATAAAAATGACATTGAATTTACTACATCAATTAGGAATTGATGCGGAATTCGAAGGACAAATTATCACGGTTCAACCAAAAACAAATGCGGTAGACAACCAAACGTTGATTGTAGAAAGCGACTGGTCTTCAGCATCATATTTCTATAGTATTGTTGCTTTAAGCCCTGTTGGATCTATAATTACATTGTCAGCATATAAAGAGACGTCACTACAAGGCGATTCTGTTTTAGCTTCAATTTACAATCAATTTGGAGTAGAAACAACGTTTAAAGACAACACGATTACACTTCAAAAAGTTAAAGTAGTTTCAAAAGATACGGTAATTACACTCGATTTAGTCAATGCTCCGGATATTGCCCAAACTATTGTTGTATCCTGTTTCGGATTAGGAATTTCTTGTGATTTATCCGGATTACACACGTTGAAAATTAAAGAAACAGATCGCCTAGAAGCTTTAAAAACGGAGATTGAAAAATTAGGAGGTAAGGTTTACGTTACCGATAAAACACTTGTTTTAGAACCTTCTGGAATTATAAATGAAAATATAGCGATCGACACATATAGTGATCATAGAATGGCAATGGCATTTGCTCCGTTGGCACTTTGTACAAAATTACGTGTAAATGATGCTGAAGTCGTTTCAAAATCCTTTCCAGAATTCTGGAGTGATTTAGAAAAAATAGGCTTCAAAATTATAAAAAACTAAATTTTTTCAAAAAAAAGCCAATTTTGAGAACTATTTTGCAATTAAATCAATAATAAATAGCGATTTACTTGACAAGGCCTATTTTCAGATTGTATATTTGCCGTTCCTTATAACGATATTATGAAATTAGAATTATTCTAATAGGCATAATGTTTAAAAATAAAATATCAGAACATGAAATTATCACATTTTAATTTTACTCTACCAGACGAATTATTAGCAGAAGACCCTTGTGAAAATAGAGATGAGTCACGCTTAATGGTTTTGGATAGAAAAAATCAAACTATTGAACACAAACAGTTTAAAGACATCATTAATTATTTTAATGAAGACGATGTGATGATTCTTAATGATACGAAGGTATTTCCTGCTCGTTTATTTGGAAACAAAGAAAAAACAGGAGCGCGTATCGAGGTGTTTTTATTAAGAGAATTAAACGAAGAACAACGCCTTTGGGATGTTTTAGTTGATCCAGCACGTAAAATTAGAATCGGAAACAAATTATATTTTGGAGACGATGATACTTTAGTCGCAGAAGTTATCGACAATACAACATCTAGAGGACGTACATTACGTTTCTTATACGATGGCTCTTATACCGAGTTTAGAAACAAACTTAAAGTATTAGGAGAAACACCACTTCCTAAATATATTCAGCGTGAGGTAAAGCCAGAAGATGAAGAGCGCTACCAAACCATTTATGCTAAAAATGAAGGTGCTGTTGCTGCTCCAACAGCAGGTTTACACTTCTCTAAGCACTTACTTAAGCGTTTGGAAATTAAAGGAGTTAAATTTGCAGATGTCACTTTACACGTTGGATTAGGAACCTTTAATCCCGTAGAAGTAGAAGATTTATCGAAACATAAAATGGATAGCGAAGAAGCTATTATTGAAGAAAAAGCGGTAAATATTATCAATACAGGAATCAAAGAAAAGCGTCGTGTATGTGCTGTAGGTACAACATCTATGCGTGCTGTAGAAAGTTCTGTATCGTCTCATGGTACATTAAATGAATTTAATGGTTGGACAAATAAATTTATTTTCCCTCCTTACGAATTTAGTATCGCGAATTGTATGATTACAAACTTCCATACGCCAAAATCTACACTTTTAATGATGGTGTCTGCCTTTGCAGGTCACGATTTTATTAAACGTGCTTACGACGAAGCGATAAAAGAAGGATATAAATTTTATAGTTATGGTGATGCGATGTTAATCATCTAAATTATCGAAAATAAAAATTTTTAAAAGCCTTGTTCGTCAAGGCTTTTTTTATAGCATTAAAGTCTACATAGACCAAATATGCTAATTTCAATTTAATTACTTTTGCAGTATTATGGCAAACAAGAAAAAGGACGTTCGGGCATTAACAAAAGATCAACTTAGAAATTTTTTCGAATCTCAAGGTGATAAAGCATTTCGTGGAAATCAGGTTTATGAATGGTTGTGGAGCAAAGGCGCACACGATTTTGATGATATGACGAATGTGTCGAAAGAGACCCGACAAATGTTAGAAGATAATTTTGTAATTAACCACATAAAAGTGGATACCATGCAACGTAGTAATGATGGTACGGTTAAAAATGCTGTACAATTACACGATGGTTTGGTGGTCGAGTCTGTTTTAATTCCAGCAAAAAACAGAACAACGGCTTGTGTATCTAGTCAGGTGGGATGTAGTTTAGATTGTTTGTTTTGCGCGACTTCGCGTTTAAAACGTATGCGTAATTTAAATCCAGACGAAATTTACGATCAGGTGGTTGCCATAGACAATCAGAGTAGATTGTATCAAGATAGACCGTTAAGTAATATTGTGTTTATGGGTATGGGTGAACCACTTATGAATTACAATAATGTTATTAAGGCCATAGATAAAATTACAGATGTTGAAGGTTTAGGAATGTCTCCAAGACGTATTACAGTGTCTACTTCAGGAGTTCCTAAGATAATTAAAAAAATGGCAGACGACGAGGTTAAGTTTAAACTTGCGGTGTCTCTGCATTCTGCAATCGATGAGGTTAGAACGTCAATCATGCCGTTTAACGAAACCTTTCCTTTAGCAGATTTACGTGCTGCTTTAGAATATTGGTACAGTAAGACCAAAAGCAGAATTACTTACGAATATGTCATTTGGAAGGGTATTAACGACAAAAGAAAAGATGTCGATGCGCTTGTTCAGTTTTGTAAATTCGCTCCGAGTAAAGTCAATTTAATTGAATATAACCCAATCGACGACGGACAATTCCAACAAGCACCAGACGATGCTATAAATATGTATGTCAAAGTTCTTGAAGCAAACAACATCACGGTTACCATTAGACGTTCTAGAGGTAAAGATATCGATGCTGCTTGCGGGCAATTGGCAAATAAAAGCTAATTATAGCCCCATATTAAAAACATTAATGCACATTTTAAATCCTAGTTTATAACATTCATTTTTATTAGGTTTGTATAGATTACTAATCCCTAAGATTTCTAGTTGAAAATTGTAGAGCAAATAAAGCAACCTATCGCTTACGAAATGGAACTTTTCGAACAAAAGTTCTTACTTTCTATGTCTTCGAAAGTCGCTTTGCTAAATAGAATTACCCATTATATTGTAAATAGAAAAGGGAAACAAATGCGACCTATGTTCGTGTTTTTAGTCTCTAAAATGGTGTCTAACGGCGAAGTTAGCGAACGTACCTATCGTGGTGCTTCGGTAATCGAACTTATACATACAGCCACTTTAGTGCACGACGATGTGGTAGATGATAGTAATAGACGTCGCGGATTCTTCTCTGTAAATGCACTCTGGAAAAATAAGATTGCCGTTCTAGTTGGCGATTACCTGTTATCTAAAGGATTATTATTATCTATTGATAATAACGATTTCGATTTGCTTAAAATTATTTCTATTGCTGTTCGTGAAATGAGCGAAGGGGAATTGCTCCAAATAGAGAAAGCACGACGTTTAGATATTACAGAAGATATCTATTATGAAATTATCCGTCAGAAAACAGCAACTTTAATCGCTGCGTGTTGCAGTTTGGGAGCAGCTTCGGTTAAACCGGAATCTACTCATGTAGAAATCATGCGTAAATTTGGAGAGCTTATCGGAATGGCATTTCAGATTAAAGATGATTTATTCGACTACGGCCAAGAGAAAATTGGTAAACCTACCGGAATCGATATTAAAGAGCAAAAAATGACACTTCCTTTAATTCATGTGCTCAATAAAGTCTCTAAAAAAGATAGTAAATGGTTAATTAATTCTATTAAGAACCATAACAAAGATGCTAAACGCGTAAAAGAAGTGATTGCTTTTGTAAAGGAACAAGGTGGACTAGATTATGCCGTAACCAAAATGAAAGCATTTCAGGAAGAAGCTTTAAAATTGTTAGAACCTTACCCAGAATCGGCCTACAAAACATCATTAGTTTTAATGGTGAATTATGTGATCGAAAGAAAAAAATAAAATCTTCAGGCAACCTTTTACTTTGTTTTTGCGTCTTTATAAATAGAAGACCAAATGAAACCGCTTTTGAAAGTCATTCAGTTGCATAAAAACCAAAATCAGCTTATAAAAAAGGCTATCCAAAATCAGCGCGAAGCACAGCAAGCGTTGTATGATTGGCATGCGCCTAAAATGCTAAGTGTTTGCAGGTATTACATTAAAGATGTACACCATGCCGAAGAAGTGATGCTGAATGGTTTCTATAAAGTGTTTACACAATTGCATACATTTCAAGACAAAGGTTCTTTTGAGGGGTGGATTCGAAGAATTATGGTTCGTGAGTCTATTTCATTTTTAAGACAAAAAAAGCAAATTGTTTTTGCTGAAGTTGAAAATGAAACGGGAGATTTTTCCTCACTATCTAGCGATGAAAATTTTGCGGTTGAAGACATTCAAATGCTTATAGATCATTTGCCCGAAGGCTATAAAATGGTATTTGTAATGTATGCTATAGAAGGCTATAAACATCATGAAATTGCCGATATGCTTAAAATTTCTGAAGGGACTTCTAAATCGCAATTGTATAAAGCAAGGCAGTTGCTTCAACAGCAGGTAAATGCATTAAATTCCGATAGTTATGGTGTCAAATAATTTCGAAAATAAAATAAAAGAGTCTCTAGAGGAACGCCGTTTGCAACCGTCTTCCAATGCATGGGGTAAACTACAATCACAATTAGATACTCAAGAGCATACACGTTCTTTTAAACCGTATTGGTTTATGGGAATTGCCGCGAGTTTTATAGGTGTATTATTACTTAGTACTTGGATGTTTCGATCGTATGCTGATACCGATTTACAAGTTGTAGAGGTAGAAAATCCTATTGAAAAAATAGAAGTCGTTATAGATTCTTCTGTTTCAAGTTTAGATAATATTATCGTTTCGACTCCAAAAGATGAGGGTATTATAACTTCAAAAGAAATTGGAACCTCTAAAGTTGTTTTTTCAAATAAAAACAGA
This sequence comes from Formosa undariae, assembly GCF_042427615.1. Classification (NCBI taxonomy): domain Bacteria; kingdom Pseudomonadati; phylum Bacteroidota; class Flavobacteriia; order Flavobacteriales; family Flavobacteriaceae; genus Formosa; species Formosa undariae. The sequence continues at coordinate 385,157 of NZ_JBHMEZ010000011.1, forward strand.
AAAAAAACTCATACTATAGTTGAAACTGCAAATGAAAAAGAAGCTTCTACACCGTCTAAAAATTTAAATTCTACACCTGAAGATACATTGTCCAATGCTGCTTTAGCACAGCAAAAAGATAGTGGTAGTAACGATTATATCGAAGACTTATTACAACAAGCGGAACAGCAAATTGGTTCTGAAAACGCATTAAAAGAGAGTCAGCGCACAGTCGATTCGAAAGCGCTTTTAGAAAGTGTAGAAAACGATATCGAGCATAGTTTTAGAGATAAAGTTTTCGAGGCCGTAAAATCAGGCTTTGTAAAGGTTAAAACCGCTGTTGTAGAACGCAACGATTAACAAATTTCATCAAAATCAATCATCATTAATCAAAAAACGAATCGTATGAACACCATTACTAAATTAACAATTACACTCATCTTAATTTTAGTCTCACAACTTAGTGTCGCTCAGGACACAGAAGTGAAAGATTCTCTAAATATGGAGCGTATCCAAATTTTAAAAACTCAAAAAGAAACGATTAGAAGTGAAGAAAAGGAGCTGTTAAGACAAGAGGTCGAGGCTATTAACGAGAAAGTGGATGCCGATTATATTACTATGGAAGAAGGCGAAATCTTAAAGAAAGAAGTTGCTAAAAAACGCGCTTTGAACATAGAAAACCGTGTCGCTATAATCGATAATAAAATGGATTTACTGGAACGTAATACAGAGTCTTATACTTTTGGCGACAGCGGTGAGATTATTATTAGAATTGGCAAAGATTACGATAGCGATAGGTCTAGCGAACAAACATCTATTTATATCGGCCCTAAAAGTAAAAGTAAGCGGGTACCCATATTTGATAAGCGTACCACAAGCGATTTGGTGTTCGCTATCGGGTTTAATAATGCGCTAATTGAAGGAGAAAGTTTAAACGATTCGCCTTATAAACTTGGTGGTTCTGGATTTGTAGAATTAGGTTGGGCATGGAAAACACGCGTGTTCGAAAACTCTAATGCCGTGCGATTAAAATACGGTGCATCACTACAATGGAATAAATTAGATATAAAAAACAATATGTATTTCCGCGAAGATGGCGATCAGGTTGTTTTCGAGGAATTCCCTTTTGAAGTGCGAAAATCAAAATTTAGAACAACAAATTTAGTGTTTCCCGTGCATTTTGAATTTGGACCATCTAAGAAAATTGAAAAGGAAGATTATTTTAGATATTCTACCCACAAAAAATTTAAATTCGGAATTGGAGGTTATGGAGGATTTAATATTTCATCACTTCAAAAGGTTAAATATAAAGAAGATGGAAATAATCAGAAAAAGAAATACAAAGATTACGATGCAGTAAATAGTTTTGTATATGGTGTTAGTAGTTACGTCTCTCTTGGGAGTGTTGGCTTGTATGTTAAATACGATTTATCTCCCATATTTAAACACCAAGAATTTGAACAAAATAATATATCTGTAGGTTTACGTTTCGATATGGATTAGAGTAAATAAAAAAGGCTTCAAAATTAATTGAAGCCTTTTTTATTTATGAGCTATTATTAGGTAGTCCTATTAGTGAGTAGCCTTTTTAAAGGCATTTTCGCCACCTACTATTGGTATGTTTAATGTTGTTTCGTTTAAGTCTATTGTTAATTCTGTCCCTGCTTTTGGTAGAATTGTATATTGATTATCACTAGAAAAAATCATAAGACCAATTTGTTGTCCTTTTTTAATCACTTGATCATCTGGTTGAAGATCGAATGTTAGGTTATAAAATTCTCCCGGAACTAAAGGCTCACTAGTTCTAATCGATTTAGAGTTTTGAGGATCTGCCCAACCACGAGTAATTATATTATCTGTAATAGGAGCTTTCTTGTCTGCATTCCAAGGTAAAGAAACCAACCAAACAGATAAGTTTGCAGCAGGTTTACTACTTGCTAATTTTATACTTATTTGAGCTAGTCCAGAGATATGAACATCTTTCTTGAATTTTGGAGTAACATATAATAATCTATGTGCAGATGCTGGTAATGTAGCTAAAGAATCACCAGAAAAACTAGCGTCATCTATTAATGTCTCTTGAACATTTTTCCCTGGATTTTTTGTGCTTAATTCTCCTGCTTTATTACCTCCAGCTTTTAAATGTAAAGTCACCATTTTAGCTTCTGGATTTGGGTAATCTGCATAAGCGGTAGGCTTACTTTTATCATCATATTCTCTTACAATCCATGCTTTAGGATCGTTTTCTACACCATTATCAATATCGTATAAAAAGTGAGTAAACCAACGATTCATCATAGACACAGGAGGTGGTCCGCCGTGCCCGTTTTGGTGATAGTAAAGTTGTGCAGGAAGACCTTTTGCTTTAACAGCTTGGTAAATACGGTTACTATGTTCTGGCATAACATTCCAATCGTTAAAACCATGAGACATTAAAAGTGCCGCTTTCATTGGTCCTAAATCATGTATATAATCTCTACCAGCCCAGAAATCATTATAATCTCCAGTCTTTCTATCCATACCATTCATCATTTCGGTATCACGAATCGTTTTGTTTCCATATGCTTTTGAAGCATCATCTCCTGCACTATGGATGTAATCATACAATACATCGATATCTTCACCTAAATAACCACCTGGAGAACGCACTAAACCATTCGATCTATAGTAGTGGTAATACGATGTGTTAGGAGCTACAGGAATAATGGCTTTTAAACCTTCTACACCAGTTGTTGCTGCGGCTAAAGGAATTGTCCCGTTGTAAGACGTACCTGTCATTCCTACTTTTCCTGTAGACCAAAATGCTTCAACGGTTTCGTTACCATCAGGAGTTGTATATCCTTTTGCACGACCGTTTAACCAATCTATAACTGCTTTTGGAGCTAGAGATTCGTTATCGCCACCAACAGTTGGAGATCCTTGCGATAATCCTGTTCCAGGAGAAGAAGAGTGCACTACAATATAACCACGTGGTACCCATATTTTTACTTGAGAATTTGAAATTATAGGGCGTTGTCCTTTGCGAATGACATTTGAATGTACACGAGGTTTTTCGTCTGCACCAATTTCATGATTTACATCCCAAAATAAACCAGGGACATCTGTTGCAACACCAGCGTAATATGGACTAGATTCATAAACTATTGGAAGTTTTAAACCTTCAGTATCTGTTTGTTTCTGACGTGTAACATCTACATGCATACGGTCTGGTTTCCCATCTCCGTCGGTGTCAAATTCTGTTTCTACCCACAGATCATGGCGAATCCATTCTTTTGGATTATTAAATGCTTCTACAATTTGAGCTTCACCATCTTTAAAAACTGGAGCGGCTTTTTCTTGTGCAGAAACGGCGCTAACAGCAGTTAAAATAAATGAAATTAAAAGAAAATTAAGATAATGATTTTTCATTCTTAGATTTTAGTAAAATTAGGCGACTAAGTTAATCATTTGATACAATTCAAGATGTGAAATTTTTACCAAAATACTATACTATTATACTATTGCGTGTTATGGTGTTAGTGTTTAAATTTTAAAATTTTGTATTTTTCTAGGAGAATTTGAGGGGCATTTATTTCGAAAAGAAGCTTAGTTCCTGATTCTAAGTGCGAAATAATATTTTAACGTTTATGACAAGAATAAGCAGAATTTCCTTAATTGTTTTAAATATCTTTGCACCTTAATTCTCATCATTTAAAACCCTATTTCCTTGATTTCAAAATCTTCCATAGACACTGTATTTGAAGCTTCACGATTAGAAGAAGTTATTGGCGATTTTGTTCAGCTTAAAAAAGCAGGAAGTAACTATAAAGGTTTGAGTCCGTTTAGTGATGAGCGCTCTCCGAGTTTTGTGGTCTCTCCTGTAAAGCAGATTTGGAAAGATTTTTCTAGCGGAAAAGGAGGGAATGTTGTGGCCTTTCTAATGGAGCACGAACATTTTACTTATCCCGAAGCTATTAAGTATTTAGCGAAAAAATACGGGATAGAAGTTGAAGAAACCGAGCAAACTAACGAAGAAAAGGAAAAGCAAGACGCGCGAGAAAGTTTGTATTTGGTAAGTGAATTTGCAAATACCTATTTTCAGAAAATAATGCATAAAACGGATGCTGGTCAGGCTATTGGTTTAAGTTATTTTAAAGAACGTGGTTTTACGCCTGAAACGATTAAATCTTTTGGTTTAGGATATGCGTTAGATGAATGGCAGGCCTTTTCTGATGAAGCTTTAAAAAAAGGGTATAAGTTAGAATTTTTAGAAAAAACAGGACTTACTATAGTTAAAGGAGAGAAATATTTTGACCGATTTAAAGGGCGTGTTTTATTTCCTATTCAGAGTATGAGTGGGCGTGTCTTAGGATTTGGAGGCCGTATTTTAACTAATGATAAGAAGGCTGCTAAGTATATGAACTCTCCTGAAAGTGAGATTTATTATAAAAGTAAGGTCTTGTATGGTATTTATCATGCGAAACAGAGTATTGCGAAGGAAGATAATTGTTTTTTAGTTGAAGGGTATACCGATGTGATTCAGTTTCATCAAACGGGAATTACCAATGTGGTATCGTCTTCAGGAACGGCTTTAACGCCAGAGCAGATTCGATTAATAAATAGACTAACAAAAAATATTACAGTATTATTTGATGGTGATGCTGCGGGAATGCGTGCATCTGTTCGAGGGATAGATTTAATACTAGAACAAGGTATGAATGTGCGTGTATGTACGTTTCCGCAAGGCGAAGATCCGGACAGTTTTGCGAAACAAAATACAGAACAAGAACTACGTGCTTATTTAGAAGAAAATGCCAAAGATTTTATTCAGTTTAAAGCTGGGTTATTGGTGCAAGATGCTAAAAACGATCCGATAAAGAAGGCGGATACCATTCGCGATATTATTCAGAGTATTTCTAAAATTCCAGATCGTATTAAGCAAGAAGTATATTTGCAAGAATGCGCTAGAATTATGGATATTAGCGAGTCTGTATTGTTTAGCTCGTTAGCACAAATAAGTAGTAAGAGTAGTAATAAGCCTTCTAGTGGTAGCAGTAGCAGTGGTAACAGTTATGGTCAAGATGGTCCACCTCCTGATTTTTTTGAAGTTATAAGAAATGAAGAGCAACCTAATAAAAAGGTGGATGTTCAATATCTTTTAGAACGAAAAATTATTGAAATTTTACTGCTTTATGGGAATAGAGTGGAAGATTTTGAAGATTTAATTTTAAAAGAAAATGATAAAGGCGATTTAGAATTAGAACCTGTAGTGCAACAAGCTAAAGTTTTCGAGAAAATCTTCTTGGATCTCCAAGAAGATGAAATGCAGTTTGGAAATGAGACCTTTAAAACCTTGTATTATACTATTATTGAAAAATTAAATCTTAACCCAGACTTTGTCTTAGAACAATTTGTAAATACGGTAGATCAGCAATTATCTCAAGAAATCACTAGTATACTAATGGAAGACGAGAGACATACGTTGCATGATTGGGAGCGTAATAATATATTTCCAAAATCGAAAACAGAAGGTGTAGCACAATTGGTAAGCGAAACTATTTTAAGTTTACGTTGCTTTTTAATAGACCAGAAAGTATTAGAATTTCAGCAATCGACTTTAGAACATAAGAGTGATACTAACCGAAATATTCTCGAGGAAGTAAAAGATTATTATGGTCTTAAAATGTTATTATCTAGAAAACTAACACGGGTGTTATGATTCTAGTAGCTTGGCTTGATTTAATAAATCGACTAAGTTAGAGGCGTTTAGTTTTTTCATTAAACGCGCTTTATAGGTGCTCACAGTTTTTTCGTTTATGTCTAATTCTTGAGCAATTTCCTTGTTTTTCTTTCCTACAGACAAGAGTTTTAAAACTTCTACTTCGCGGGTAGATAATTTTTTATAGACGGATCCTGTTCTGTTTATACGTTCTCCAAAAGCCAAACGGTGCGTTAAATCGTTACTCAAATAAATACCACCTTGATTAATTTTTAAAATGGCTTCACGAAGCGTTAAGATATTGGCTGTTTTAGAAATGTATCCAGAAGCGCCAGCTTTAATAGAACTCATAGCATAAACTTCTTCAGGATGAGTGCTGAAAATTAAGACTTTTACGTTAGGATATTCCTTTTTTAAACGCCTCAAAGCAGTGATTCCATTTAGTTTGGGCAAGTCGATTTCGGAGACTAATATGTCTACGGTGTTGTTTTTTAGAAAACTAAAAATGGATTCACCATCGTCTACGCCACCTTCAACTTGAATAACGGGAGATGTTAAAAATAATAATTCTAACCCTTTACGAATAATAGGGTGATGATCGGCTACCAGCAGTTTAATCATAATTTAGATGTTTTAAATATAATATAAGACTGTTGGGGCAGCAGATTCAATTTAGAACCCAGTCATTGTAAATATAGAGAAAAACTATTTATTTAAGGAATTATTTTATTTTAAATTATTTGGGATCAAACATATAGGGATTGGATCCATTTTATGTTTGTTGCTTGTATTGTACCTTTTATATATTGTGAATACTTCTTTTTCTCGTCCTGAAAATGCATTGGCAGTTTTACCTTTGTCCGCCATTTCCATAGCCCATTCTAATTCTGGATATGAGGCTCCAATTTGATCTTCGTCACTTCTAGCATCTCCAAATAAACCGTCGCTTGGAGCAGCTTCAATGATAGAGCTCGGTACATTTAAAGCTTTCGCAAGGGTGTAGACTTCAGATTTCATTAAATCGGCTATCGGACTTAAATCTACGCCACCATCTCCGTATTTTGTGTAAAATCCTACACCAAAATCTTCAACTTTGTTTCCTGTTCCAGCAACTAAAAGACCTTGTAATCCAGCGTAATAGTATAACGTAGACATGCGTAAACGTGCTCTTGTATTAGCAAGAGCCATGGCAACTGTGGCATCTTCGCCTTCCAAAGATACTTCGGTCTTAAATCCTTCGAAAACAGGAGTTAAGTCTACTCGGGTATCTTTTACATTGTCAAATCTATCGCTAAGTTGTTTTATATGTTCTACTGCTCTAGAAACATGGCTTGGTGCTTGGTGAATAGGCATTTCTACACACAATACTTCTAAACCTGTAAGGGCACATAATGTAGAGGCCACGGCAGAATCAATCCCACCGGAAATTCCGATAACAAAACCATTTACTTTTGCATTTACGGCATATTCTTTTAACCAATTTACGATGTGATCTACAATTTTTTCTGTTTGCATTTTTCGAGGATTTAATACAAAGAATCTTACCTTTGCCTAACAAAAATAAACGAAACGTTTAAGTTATAAAAATTAACGGCATCTAGTTTTATATGAAATATCTAAGTTTTTTCCTTTTAGTAATAATCACAGTAGTTTCTTGTAAAAATGATAGTAAAGTAATCGATGAAATTTCGAATATTGAAATGCCGGTGACAATAGAGCGTTTCGATGTGGAATTTGCTAAGGCAACTCCCGCCGATTTGAACGGATTAAAGACCAATTATCCATTTATGTTTTCAAAATCGTATCCAGATGCTTTTTGGATGGATAAAATTCAAGATACATTACAGCAAGAATTATCTGAAGCTGTGATTAAAACCTATCCCTCTGTAGAAGATTTGGAAGCCGAAATTTCATCACTATTTCAACATTTAAAATTTTATTATCCAGAATTTAAGGCTCCACGTGTTATTAGTACCACGTCGTATGTAGATTATCGCAATAAAGTAATTGTTACAGATTCTATAGATTTAATTGCTCTAGATACCTATTTAGGGCCGGAGCATGAATTTTATTTGGGGGTTCAGGAATATATTAAAAGAGGGTTTCGTAAAGAGCAGATTGTAGTCGATTTAGCCGATGCGTATGCAAATCACTATATATTGCCAATTAAAAATAAGACACTTTTAGATGAAATGATTTCAGCAGGAAAACGTCTATATTTTAAAGATCTTATGATTCCGTTTAAAACGGATGCCGAAAAAATAGAATATTCAGCAGAGAATTTACAATGGGCAGAAGCTAACGAATCCTATATATGGCAGTATTTTGTAGAGCGTGAATTGCTGTTTAGTACAGATTCTAAGTTACCAGGACGTTTTATAAATCCCGCACCATTCTCTAAATTTTATTTGGCCGACATCGATAACGAATCGCCAGGTAAAATAGGAGTGTATTTAGGATGGCAAATTGTAAGAGCATATATGAGTAATAATACTGAGGTATCTTTTAAGGACATGCTAAATATGAGTTCCGAAGATATCTTTAATCATTCAAAATTTAAACCTAGAAAATAATGGCAGTTAATAAATCAACGATCCAATTAACAGTAGAATTAGATGAAAACCGTGTTCCAGAAAAATTAAATTGGACAGCAGAAGATGGTGGTATTAAAAATGAAGAGGCTAAAGCGATGATGCTTTCGGTTTGGGATAGTAAGGCTCAAGAATCGTTGCGTATAGATCTTTGGACAAAAGATATGCCTGTAGACGAAATGAAAGTGTTTTTCCATCAAACTTTAGTAGCAATGAGTGATACGTTTAACCGGGCAACTCAAGATGAAAAAATGACTGCAACAATGAAAGATTTTTGTGAATATTTCGCCGAAAAATTAGAAATAGATAAAAAATAATCGAGTAAGTTCGAGATATAAAAAAGCGAAGATTTAATTAAATCTTCGCTTTTTTCGTTTCTAAAATCAATATGGAATCCGCTAGGCTCTCTAAAGCTTAAACGCATGAAAGATTTTTACACCCGTGTTTTAAGTGTGATTATTAATTTTATAATTCTCAAGTTTTCTGTTCAGCAAGTAAACACTAAATTTACATTTCAAATTTGATTAGCAAAACGCGATATTATGTTTAAATATATTATTTCACTCTTCTTTTTTATAACCTGTGATCATTCAAAACCGCAACTTGAAATGCCTACAAGTTATCGCTTAGATAAGCCCTCGAGCGAATGGGAAATGCCGAAAAAACTAGTCGAAATTTCGGGAATTTCGGTGTTGAATTTTCCAAATATATTGAGTGTTAATGATGAAGAAGGGAAGTTGTATGAATATAATCTAGAGACTAAAGAAGTAGAAGATCACTATAAGTTTGGAAAAGATGGGGATTATGAAGATTTAGCCATTAATGGAAATACAGTCTATGTGCTTAAATCTAACGGTACTATTTATGAAATTAATGATTTTAAAAAGAACCCCAAAGTAGAAAAATATAAAACTTTTTTGTCTGAAAAGTACGATACTGAAGGTCTTTATTTTGATAAAGGAAACTACCGTTTATTAGTGGCTTGTAAAGAAGAAATTGAAATTGATGGCGTTGATAAAAATGTGATTTACGAGTTCGATTTAAAAACGAACACTTTAAATGAATCTCCTGCTTACACTATCTCTAAAGATAATTTTAAATTTAATACTAAGAAACATGATTTTGCGCCGAGTGGTTTAGCAATTCACCCCCAAACGAACACATTATATATTATTTCTTCGGTTGGTAAACTCATGGTTGAAATGAATCAGGAAGGTGAAATCTTAAGTAAATACACCTTAGACTATCCTCATTTTATTCAACCAGAAGGTATCTTTTTTACTGATAATGGCGACTTGTATATTTCTAATGAGGGCAAGAAAAAAAGAGGTAATATTTTAAAATTCGATTATATAGACTAAAAGAGTTAAGTTCAATTTTTCTTCCGACTAATCTAGAAATAGGTATTCGTGTATTTTAGATTTTGGTATGACGAACATTTCGTGTTCAATTACCTAAAAACAATGCACCAATCTCGAATATATGGATGAATCGAAATCAATGAAAAATTTTAAAAGTTTGCTAACGCTTTCTGAAACGTTGTTGTTAACGGTTAAACTGAAAAAGGATAGCAGTGAAATTGAGCAAGAATTAAGTGCTTTTTCTTTAACAGAATTGTATTCTCAATTATCTATAGATCGAGAAAAGAATACCTTTTGGATAAATATTTATAATGCCTATTTTCAAATTTTAGCAAGTCGCGATCATACGCAAGGCAAGCAGATCTTTAAGTCTAAAGCTATAATTATTGCACAAACATATTTTAGTTTAGATGAGATAGAGCATGGTGTTTTAAGAAAATACCGATGGAAAAAGAGTTTAGGGTATTTGCCTAATCTTTTTGCTTCATCATTAATTAGAAAATTAGCTGTACATGCGGTTGATTATCGTATTCATTTTGCTTTAAACTGTGGGGCGAAAAGTTGTCCGCCCATAGCTTTTTACACCTTAGATAAACTAGACCAGCAACTTGATGATGCGATGTATTCTTTTCTGTCTTCGGAAACAACAATTAATAGCGTGACAAAAACCATACAAACCTCTAAACTTTTATTTTGGTATCAAGGTGACTTTGGCGGATTAAAAGGTGTGCGTAATATGTTGAAAACTGTTTTGAACATAGAAAATAGTTCCTATGCTCTTAAATATAAATATTACAGTTGGGAGCCTCAGCTAGAGAATTATATTTAATAAATAACTAACTATTTTGTGGCACTCAAGGTCTCTAGAATTTTTTCTTCAAAACCTAATAAAGCACGTCGTGCATATTTTACTTTCCGTTTAGATTTAAAATCATAAGATACTTCTAAGAATTTTTTGGAAGGTGTATCTGGCTGAATTACTAAGGCATCATTCTTTTTGTACGTTTCTTGTATTGGGATATCTTCATAATACGTGAAATATTCAGGATGCGTTACCATACCTAATGTAGAACAATCGAATGGGATAAAACCACGAATACCAAACAGCTCTTCATTTACTTCCATCCAAGGCTGCACAATATCAAATAACCATTTATCGGCTTCATTGGTTAAATCTAAACTTGCTAAATCTACATTGCCAATAAAAGTATAAGAACTTGGTTCGTATCCTGCAAATTCTAAAGGAATTTCAGTGTTTAGAAGCGTCGTCATAGATTGGGTGTCAAACTCGTAATTATAGTCAAAAAGATTAAGTTTTCCGTGTCCTGGATTAAACAATAAATCTGGAGTTCGTGCAGCACAAATCACTACGCGTTCTATTTGTGGAATAATATCGGGATGGTTTTTCACTAAAGTCGCAATATTTGTCATAGGCCCTAGTGCTAATATGGTCAGTTTTTCCTTTTTTAAGGCTTTATATAACGCTCTGGTGGCATCGTTTTCTGTGCCCAAATCATTAGCCAAATTAGAACCTTTATACACAGGGATGTCTTCGCCTGGATTATGCCAATTTAAAATTTTATTCAATACACCATAACCGTAGTCTACATAGGTAATATTACTAATACCTACAATCTCGATTTGTGGCTGTTTAAGCGCCATAATTAGTGTAATCCCATCATCTACCTCACGAGGGCGTTTGTCAGGCATACCTATCATAATATCCGTGTCAAACCAAACTTTGGTTTGCGCTGTAATACTAGTACTGATTAATAAAATAAATATAATTGCGTAAACTTTCATCTCTAGTTTGTTATTAATTGATAAGCGAATTCTAAATGTTTCTGTTTGTCTTTTAAATCCGATTTTAATGGTAATTGAGCCAATCCTATTAAGCGACGCATAATTTCAACGCCTATAAAACCATTTAAGATGGAGCTGTTTAGTTCATGATAATCGCTATATTCTTCTGCAATTTTATCTATTACGCTTTGTTCCTGATTCGATAAGTATAAATGTGCGATAAAAACGCCTAAATCGAATTCTCTTAAGCCATAGTAACAAAATTCAGGATCGATAATTTTAATACCATCTGCTGTTTGCAACCAGCTTCCAGGATAATAATCGCCATGTAGGAGATAGGTTCCTTTTGTCATGTAAAACGTCCCTAGCTGTTCTACTTTTTGTTTAAGAATAGCATCATTTTTATAAGGTGTTGCTAAAGCTTGGAGTCCTTCCTGAATGGTATCTAAATCAAATCCATTATCTTCTAAAAATGGATAATGAAAAATATGTTCGTAGTTTAATTTACGCATTTCCAAATTAGCCAATTCATCATTAGCTTCAGATTTAGAAAAACATTGGTGCAATATATTTAAATAACTAACCAGAACGGATATGTCTTCTTTGGAAATGTTTTTGTCCAGATTGTATAGCATATTAAAATCATTAGCTTGTCCTAGATCTTCCAAAAGCATAATGTTGTTTAGGGTGTCTAATCCTAAAATCTTGGGCATCTTATTTCGAATAGCCTGAACTTTACTGATTTTTGTATAGAAGTCTGCTTCGGTAAGCACGCGATTTTCAGGCGCTTTAATTTGAGGATATTTTTCGACGTACCCACGAGATTGTTTTATAATAAAAGATCCTGTGTTTGTCGTCACTCGCAAAACACAATTCATGTTTCCTTCGCCAGCTTTAGTCAAAGATATTAAGGTTGCATCCTTAGAGATCCAATCATTCTTTTTTAAGTAATGTGCCAATTTATCCGGCTCACTAGCATGTAATATAAACATAGTTAACTTTTGTTTTAATATTCAATTCCAAATAGAAGCGGGTTTTATATTTAGAAATTTATAATCTACAAGGTAGACGTTACATTTATTTGTTCCTAACACTATAAAAATCTAAAGGGTTGTCTTCCAATTTTAATAATTTGATGAATCTTTTAATGTTGAAATCATTTAGGATTAGTGTTTTAGTAGTCCTATCAAAGTATATTCGTTAGTAAAGGCCATAATTTTCGTCTTTTAAATAAAGCTCTTTTATGAAACATTTCTTTATATTTTTACTTTTTATACCCGTCATCACTTTTTCTAAAGATAATGAAATAGGTATCGTTTACAACGATTTTACAAGCTGTACGAATGGTGATTTTGAAGCTGTATTAGCCGTAGATCATGCACAATGGACGGCGTTATTGTCTAAATATGTTACCAAAGAAGGTAAGGTGGATTATGAAGGTTTTAAAACCGAAGAGAAAGCACTTCATGATTATTTAGATGTTTTAAAAGCAAATGCGCCTTCAGAATTTTGGTCTAAAAAAGAAACTTTAGCCTATTGGATTAATGCTTATAATGCATTTACGGTTCAATTAATTTTAGATAATTCTAGTGTTAAAAGTATAACGGACATTCAAGATCCTTGGGATAAAACATTTATAATTATTGAAAATAAAACTTATAGTTTAGGCTATATTGAGCATAATATACTTCGGAAAGGAGATGAACCACGAATTCATTTCGCTATTAATTGTGCATCTTACTCTTGTCCGATTTTATTAAATGAAGCGTATACTGCAGATCGTTTAGACGCACAATTAGAGGTGGCATCGTATCGCTTTGTTAATGATGATACAAAAAATACAATAACAAAAGGTGCGATTGAAATTTCTAAGATTTTTGAATGGTTTGCCGAAGATTTTGAAGAGGAAGGCATCGTTAGTTTTCTAAATACTTACAGTACGGTTAAAATAAATGCTGATGCCCAGATGACATATAAGGCATATAATTGGAATTTAAACAACTAATGTAGTTCTCAATTCTAGGTTGACCGACTTTTCAAATTTCGGGTCTAAAATTTCTTAACGTGAAACGTGATGCACTAAAATTTTCGTTTCGGAATATCTGTAAAAAAGTTCACATTTAAAGCAGTCTAGTTCGGGTATTTAAGAATTCACTTTGGTTTTTAATTACATTCGCGTTTTATTACATATTATAGATGATACCTACCATAAAAGAGATAAACAAAAAACTATACATACCTGCTAAATTAGCGCTCTCTAATTTTGAAATTGAAAAAGAAGGTTTGCTATATGAAGCATGTCGGTTTAATTTAAATGAAGCCCACATTTTATGTAGAACAGCCAAAATTACACCCAAAAAAGTGGGACAATTTGTAACGTTTTGGAATAGAAATTTCGAGGGTATTACACAGCCATTTTCTGAAAATGATGCTTTCGATTTTTATGTAATTAACGTGTCTAAAGGCGAGTTGTTCGGGCAGTTTGTAATTCCGAAAATGGTAGGAATGGCTAAAGGTTTGGTGTCGACTGAAGCTAAGGAAGGGAAACGTGGGTTTCGCGTGTATCCGCCTTGGGATATCGCTGTAAATCCTCAAGCCAAACGGACTCAAGCTTGGCAATTAGATTATTTTATATCCTTCGAAGATCCTATTGATACTAATTTGGTAAAAAAAAGGTACGCTTCTGAGTGATGGATTGCATAATGCTATATTCATTTTAACTTTTTTAAGTAGGACTTATGTCATATTCTAAGTTATAGATTCGGGGTAGTTTTGTGTTTACTTTTCTTTTTATGCAAATTACAGGCAAACGGTATTTAGATTATTCCTCATTTATAAAATCAACTTTTGGCGAACGCGTTCAAAAAATTTCATTAGATATTGGTTTTTCTTGCCCGAATAGGGACGGGTCCAAGGGCTATGGCGGTTGTACCTATTGTAATAACAATACATTCAATCCAGAGTATTGCGAACCAAATCTTAGTATCACTTCGCAGTTAGAAGAAGGTATGTCTAGATTTTCTAAACGCAATAAAACGCAGAAATATTTAGCATATTTTCAAGCGTATACCAATACATATTCCGATTTTAATTCTTTAAAAGCCATGTACGATGAAGCACTTCGTGTACCTGGAGTTATAGGTTTAGTTATTGGCACACGTCCTGACTGCATTTCCGATGTGGTTATAAATTATCTATCTCATTTGGCTAAAACATATTATGTCGCTCTGGAATTCGGAATTGAAAGCACGTTAAACAGAACGCTCAAAATTGTTAACCGTTGCCACACGTTCGAAGATACGATTTCTGTTTACGAAAGATGCAAAGATAAAGGCTTGCATCTGGGGGCTCATCTTATTATGGGCTTACCGGGAGAGTCTAGATTAGACTTATTACAGCATGCTAAAACAGTTTCGGAATTACCTATTGATACCTTAAAACTGCATCATTTACAAATTGTAAAAAGCACAGTTATGGCACATCAATATAAACACAATCCAGAATTTTTTGATTTGTTTACGCAAGAGGAGTATATTGAATTTATTGCTGAGTTTATTGGTTTGTTAAGGCCAAATCTTATTATTGAACGTTTTATTAGTCAATCGCCACAAGCGTTGCTTATTGCACCTAAATGGGATGGACTCAAGAACTTCGAGATTGTAGATAAAATAGATCAGAAACTGACAGCTCTTAATACTTGGCAAGGGCGATTTTATGAAGAAAAAGAGGTGACTGTTTTCTAATGCTATCCCCTTTAAACTTTAAATAAGTATATATAAAAAAGCGCTTAAAACTAAATTTAAGCGCTTTTGGTATTTTAAAAACTAACGAGTTATTCTTCGTCTTTAACTTCTACAATTTCGTACATGTCTTTACCATCTATTTGAACAGGTTGGTAGTATGTGTCTCCAAATTGAACGTATGTTTGGTCTCCAATTTTAGTTTCTTCACCGCCTTCTGGTAAGCTTGGTACAATAGTTCCTGCAGTTGCAGGTACTACAGTATAACCTTCATCACCTTTTTCGTAATATGCACCACCGTAGTAATAGTTGTTTGTCGTTTCATTAACTTCTACAGTTTGCGCTTCTTGAGGTAAAGTCTGTACTGTTGCTCCAACAGGAGCTTGTACTACAGTATATCCGCCATTCCCAGCTTGGTAATATACACCGTTATCATAATGGTATTGTTCGTTTTCAATACTAACAATTATAGCTGTAGTTGCTATTGTTGTTATAAAGAATCCCCATGGGTGCCACATTGGTCCCCAGTAAAACGGACGGTATGGGTGGTAGTAATATGGTCTGTGACAGTAATATCCACGACCTCCATAACGGTAAGGCGGACGGTTGTAACGTACATTACTATGTCGTACTCTAGTGTTTCTAGAATTGTTAATACGTACATTTTTACTGTTGTCTACGTTAATATTAACGTTCCTTTTGCTGTTATCGATATTAACTTTATTTCCAGATTTGTTTTTAATATTAGAGGTTTTTTTGTTTCCAATAGTATTCGTGTTTCTGTTGGTTGTCTTCGATTTAATTCCTGAATTTGAAGCTTTAGAAGGTAATTTAGATTTCGAAGCTGTCGTTTTTTTAGGAAGACTACGTGACGACGATTTATTAAATCCACCATTGATGCTAGAACGAGAACGTGAAGCAGATGTACTAGGTTTGCTTACTGATCTTGAAGGGGTAGCACGATGAGTTGCAGCACCGCCTCCTCTAGAAGCACCACCGCCGCGGTTAAAACGTTGTGCTTGTAAATCTATAGGGTTTAAGAATGCCAATAAAAGCACCACTAAACCTATTTTTATATGCGTATGTATATTTTGAATTTTCATGAGTTATATTTTTAAATTTTTAGTTGGCTTTAAGATTCAGCAATTAAAATGCTTATTAATCTTGCACTTGCAGGAGGCGTAAACTGGAAAATATCTGAATGTAATTCAGGGTTAAGTTGCCAATCGCTAAAAGTTCCTTTAAATTTTAAATCGTCTTTCTTCTTATATGTAATTTCAAATTGCTTAGGCAATGTATGTGCTTCTGCAGAGATCCAGATTTTTACACTTACATTGTCATTTTCAATTTTGATTAAATTACACTCTTCACCACCTAATAAATCTAAGCCTACGTAAGCAATAGAATTAAAGTTTTCTATAATATCATCTGTAAATGTTGGGTAGAAAAAATCTGCAGCAGGAAAATCCATTGAGAAATTATCATGCATAAAATCGATCATATCAATAATGTTATTCGGAGCATCTACAGTAACATAGTTGTTTTCTTTAAAAGAATAATATGTTATAACTTCACCATTATAATAATAAGCGCTGTGTTTATCTTTACTGTGTTGCTTCACTAGCATTTTATCGGGACCCACCATTTTAACATCACACTCATTGTATTTTGTTTCGGTTTTTTTGTCGGCGTCTAAAAATTCGTTGGCTGTGCTTAGGTGAAATGATACTGAACTTAGCTCTCCGATCGCTTCTCCCATTTGATCGAAAAGTATTATCGCATCAAGATCAATTTGCTTTTCTACGTTTTGCGCCATCATAGATAATGGCAAAACACTAAGAACAAATAATGTAAGGTATTTTTTCATTGTTTTCATTTTTATTGATTATATAGTTTGGTTTAAGTTTTATCGTCTAAAGCCACCAAATCCACCAGCAGGTCTAGACATTGGTCTAGAGTAAGAAGGTCTGTTAAAAGACCTCGTGTTAGAAGGTCTACTTATAGGTCGTGTAGATGAAGATCGGTCTATTTGTCTGCTATTAGAACGGTTGTAACGTGTGTTATTGTTAGGGTTTAAGTCATGTTTGTTTGACATTCCCGAGTTGCGATTTTTAAAAGAATTATTCGGAGATTTCTTTTGAAGATCGTTATGGCGTACAGATTTTTGTAAATGTTTTGCTCTATGGTTCCGTTTTACATGATCGCGATTGTAACGGTTATGATTATTTATGTGTACGTGAACGTTGTTGTGATAGATGTGAGGAGGAAAAGGTCTCCAAGGTCTAAAATATGGTGGGTAAAATCCCCAATACCAAGGCGACATCCATGGATTGTAATATGGTCCCCAGAACCATCCATAAATAGGAGGGATCGTGTTGTAAAATGGAGAAATGTAGTAATTAGAACCGTAAATATATTCATCTCCTGTGACTAGTACAGAGGTGTTTTTTTCTGATTTTTCAATATCTATAGTGGCTACATCCTGAAACTCATCTTTCGCTAAAACGGACTGAATAGTTACGACATGCGTTTGATTTTCTGAAACTTCAACCACACGTAAATAATCGACGTTTCCATCTTCATTTAGATCTAAATTTGAAATTCTAGCTTCAGGATCATTTAATTTTTTTTCGAAATCTTCTAGATCTTTAGATTCTCCAAAAGCGGAAGACACCGCTTCTAAATCTAAATTCATACTAATATCTGTGCTATTTGCCGAAACAGTAGTTGTCGTTGTTTCTTGAGCAGAAAGCTCGGAAACAAAAATGAAACATATAAAGGTAAAAAGGGCATTTTTTAAATTCATAAGTTTAAATATTCATATAATTTATTTCGGCTAAATATAATTCAAAAATTTAGCTTTTTAAGTAATATTTAACATTTCGGACAGGTCAATGTCCATTATTTGTCCATTCGCAAGTAGATTTAATGTTTAAAATTAATTAAATCTTAAGTAGTTTTGTGACTTCTTTTTATATTTTTAGATAATATAAACACGCAATGTTTTTAACGCTCTTGTAAATGAAATTAAATGCTTAATAGATTAGCAGACATAGTAGCTACCTTTAAATTAGTATTTACTCCTTTATTTTTAAGGTGTGTTTTAGGTGTTGTACTAGTGCTTTCAATGCAACAGGTCAATGCGCAAGAACACGATGAAACCCCTTCAGAAGGTAGTGAATTTACACAACAGTTATGGTTCGATTTTGATCCGTCATGGAGTATGGGAGATGGTCAAAAATTTGTTGGAAACATTGGCTATAGAACCATTATGCCAAAAAGTTGGCACCGTATAATTCTGAAAGGATCGTTCGAGAAAAACTTTGACAAACTAATATTTAAAAAGTTTAAACACAACGAGAAGTTGCTGTTTGGGACGGCCTTGTTTTTTTTAACTACAGAAGAAAGTGAAGATTATGGTTCTTTCGAAATCAGACCTTTTCAAGGGTATCAATTTGCAGTAAATGTAAGTCCTAGGGTTGTTTTTAAACAGTTATTTAGGTTTGAAGAGCGCTTTGTGTTCTCTAATAAGCCTGAGAATCAGTTTTTTGGTATGCGTTTTAGGTATCAAGTACAAGCCGTTTTTAATTTAGAAGGGATACTATTTGGAGAAGGTGAAGGTTTTTATATACCGGTTGCTTTAGAAGGATTCTTTAATATGGTGAGTACCTCCCAATTTAATGACATAATTCGTGTAACTCCCGGATTAGGATATCAATTTAATCCCGATTTTAAAATAGAAGGTAGTTTAGCTTATCACTACACGAATGAGGGTATTAGTGAAGTAGATAAATTAACGCGAACTAATGACATTGTTTTCCGGTTCAGAATTATTAAAACATTCAAATAGAAACATCTAATTTAAAGTATTATCTACTAAATGCTTAGCTTCAATTGCTTTTAAAAGCGGAATAAATTCATCAGGCTTAAATAAATAATGGATGTCTTCCGATATTAATTTTAAATCTTCAGGGTTTTCAATATAGCCGGATACAATAACTGGCACTTCTAATTCTTCAGTTAAGCCCTTAAGTCTAGATTCTACAGATTTCTTGGTATGCGTAGTAAACATGGTTACCAAAACATTGGGATGTGTAATATCTACAACCATTTTAATGTTTTCATTAGGTACATTTTGTCCTAAATAATAGGCGCGCCAACCAATGTTTTGGGCGATATACGACGCTAGTAATAATCCCAATTCATGATTTTCATTTTCAGGTAAAAACAACAGTACTCTTGGGGCGTTAGGTAATGGTTTTGGTAATAATTCTATGGCCGAAAATATTTTTTGTCTAATTAAATTAGAAATAAAATGCTCTTGTGCGGGCATCACTTTATTTGCTCCCCAAAGTACACCTACTTGGGCTAAAAATGGATAAATAAGTCCTGTAACTGTAGAGATTAAGCCGGTTCTAAGGATTTCAGCATTTATGGTCGCATCAAACTCATCTTCGTTTAAAGTAATCATGCTTAATATTAAAGCACTTACTTCATCTTCTGAAGAACCTATCAATACTATTTTAGATACTTCTTCGTGAATTTCATTTTCAGACATCTTATCAATCTTCGATATTCTGAAACCATTCCGAGTTAAAATACTGATATTCAATAATTTTTTTAATTGTTCATCACTATAGTATCTAATATTTGTATCCGTCCGTTGCGGTTCTAAAAAGTTGTATCGACTTTCCCATTTCCTTAAAGTATGCGATTTAATGCCCGTTAAAGACACTATTTGCGCCATAGTGTAATTACTCATGTCTAAGTATTATTTAAGCAAAGTTAAACAAATAATACACTTAATAGTAGTTTTGTTAAAATACATTTGTCTAATTAATTTTAAATTTAGTTGGACAAACAAAATATAATATATAGATTTGTATAACTTAAACAACAAAAAACATAGACATGAAAACAAATTTAAAATACCTAATAGCTTTTTTTAGCTTATTCATTATTGTTGCTTGTGATAACGACGACGATAATAACGACGTAATGATGGAGGACCGTAACATTGTAGAAATGGCACAAGACACTCCAGAACTTAGTAATTTAGTTTCTGCATTAATTTTAGCCGATTCAGGAACAGATAGTAATTTAGTATCTACATTAAGTGGAAATGGACCTTTTACCGTATTTGCACCAACAAATCAAGCTTTTGTCGATTTGCTAACGCAATTAGATGGCTTTAATAGTTTATCTGATTTTGATACAGAAGAAGGAAAAGCGATGTTAACAACAATATTACAATACCATGTTGTTGCAGGAGCAGCAGTAACATCAGATCAGCTTTCAGATAATCAAGAAGTAACAACTGTTCAGGGAGAAACAGTGATGGTAGATTTGTCTAATGGAGTCCGTTTAGAAGACGCTACAGAGAATGCAGCTACAGTAACTACTGCAGATATTGAAGCTTCAAACGGAGTTATTCATATTATAGACAAGATTTTACTTCCTCAAGCTATTGTAGATATGCTTAATGCGCAAACTTTAGTAGAAATTGTTGTAGGTAATGATAGTTTATCTATTTTGGAAGCAGCAGTTATTAAAACAAATCTAGTAGAAACTTTAAATAGTGAAGGTCCTTTTACTGTATTTGCACCAACAAACGATGCTTTTGTAGCCTTACTAGATGTTTTGGGAGATGACTATAATAGTTTAGACGATTTTGATACCGCAGACGAAATTGAATTATTGAAAAATATCTTATTATATCACGTAGTCCCAACAGAAATCTATGCAGCAGACTTGTCTGAAACTTCTGTAGAAACTGCTTTCGCTGGAAATAATTTAAAAGTGGTGGCATCAGGAGATACGTTTGTTATTCAGGATGCGACTGGAGGGAATTCAAATATTGTTGCAGCAGATGTTTTAGCATCTAATGGTGTAGCTCACGTTATAGATCGTGTGCTTTTACCTAACTAATTAAAAATTAATTTATTAAATTACATTATATTAAAAATCCATAGGTTGGTTAGTAGTTAATCTGGCGGCGGTACTTTTGCCGTTGTCAGATTATTTTAAGGTTAAAATTAAAATGAAGAAGAAAAAAACAATAATAATGGGTTCTGGATTTTCGTCCTTATCAGCAAGCTGTTATTTAGCACAAGCTGGTTTCGATGTTACCATACTCGAAAAAAACGATACCATAGGTGGTCGTGCAAGACAGTTTAAAAAGGATGGTTTTGTATTCGATATTGGTCCGACGTTTTATTGGATGCCCGACGTTTTTGAATCTTTTTTTAATGATTTTAAAACATCTACAACCGATTTTTATGCCTTACAGAAATTAAATCCCGCTTACAAAGTCTATTTTAATAAAGACGAATCTATTGCGATTGAAGATAATTTGGAAAAAATTAAATCTACGTTCGAAAATATAGAACCTAATAGCGGTAAAGCCCTTCAAAAATTTATAAAAAAATCTGAAGACAACTATAATATTGCCATTAAAGACTTGGTATATAATCCAGGAGAAAGTGTATTCGAGATTGTAAATTGGGAAACCATTACAAAATCTGGAGCTTTTTTAAAGACGATAAAAAATCAGGTGGCAGGTTATGTTAAAAATAAGTCACTTCAAAAAATATTAGAATTTCCTGTGTTATTTTTAGGTGCTAAACCAAGTAACACGCCATCGTTTTACAATTTTATGAATTATGCTGATTTCGAGCTTGGTACTTGGCATCCTATGGGTGGTATGTACGAGGTTGTTAAAGGTATAGAGAAATTGGCACTGAGTTTAGGTGTGAAATTCGAAACCAACAGATCTGTAACGTCTATTAATTTAGAAGGCAAACAGGTTAAAAGTGTCTCTACAGCACAACAAGAATATGCTTGTGATGTCTTGCTAAGTGGTGCCGATTACCACCATACCGAAACATTACTTCCCGATGCTTTTAAACAGTATTCGGAATTATATTGGGATAAGAAAACGTTCGCCCCTTCAGCATTATTATTTTTTGTAGCCTTCGATAAGCCTATTGAAAAAGTAACACATCATACGTTATTTTTCGATACAGATTTCGAAGCGCATGCCGAAACTATTTACGATACAAAAACATGGCCAGAAAAACCGTTGTTTTATGCAAGTTTTCCGAGTAAAACAGATGCTGTAGCAGCTCCAGAAGGTAAAGAAGCTGGAATATTTTTAATGCCTATTGCTCCAGATTTAGAGGATACGCCAGAAATTAGAGCAAAGTACTTCGATAAGCTTATGACGCGCCTGGAAGATACCATTGGTAGTGAAGTGAGATCACATATATTATTTAAGGAATCGTATTGTGTAAACGATTTTAAGGACGATTATAATTCGTACAAGGGTAATGCATATGGATTAGCAAATACATTGATGCAAACCCATATTTTACGTCCAAAATTAAAGAGTAAAAAAGTAGATAACTTATATTTCTGCGGACAATTAACTGTGCCTGGGCCGGGTGTTCCGCCTTCCTTAATCTCGGGTAAAATTGTAAGCGAATTAATTTCAAAATATTCTAAATCATGAAAGCACTTTTCGATACCTCTAGTTTAAAATGTAGTAAAATAGTTACTAAAGAATACAGTACTTCGTTTTCTTGGGGTATTCAATTATTTGCGCCTTCAATCAGACCACATATTTATGCGATTTATGGTTTTGTACGCTATGCAGACGAAATTGTAGATTCTTTTGAAGGGTATGAGCAAGAAGAATTATTTCATGAGTTTGTTGCCGACTATCATAAATCTTTAAAACGTAAAATAAGTTTAAATCCGATTATTAATGCGTTTCAAGAGGTGGTTAGAAATTATAATTTGGAAACGTATGTCGAAGATTTCTTAAAGCGCATGGAATGCGACCTAAAGGTTACCGAATATGATACCGATGAGGCCTACAAGAATTATATTTATGGTTCTGCAGATGTTGTTGGGTTAATGTGTTTACGCGTGTTTGTTAATAACGATGAAGCTCAATTTAATGCCTTAAAAGATTCTGCTAAATATTTAGGTTCTGCGTTTCAAAAAGTGAATTTTTTAAGAGATATAAAAGACGATACAGAGGTTCTTGGGCGTTCATACTTTCCGAATGTAAATAAAAACGGATTGACTAATTTGGCTAAAGAAGATATTATCAAAGATATCGAGTCAGATTTCGATGAAGCTTACAAAGGTATCGTACAATTGCCTATGGAAAGCCGACTAGGTGTGTACTTAGCCTATAAATATTATTTAAAATTACTTCATAAATTAAAACGATTAGATTCAAAAATTTTATTATATGAGCGAATTCGTATTTCAAATCCGCTAAAATTGGTTATTTTAACCAAAGCATATATAAGATATAAACTCAATGTTATTTAAAACTCTATTTGTAATACTCTTTTTAACTGTGAATCCTCAAAGCAACTGTAGCGACATGCCCGAAGTTAGGGCAGATTTTCATGCAATCCTCACGGAAGATGAACTCATGGCGTTTATAGAAGACATGGATAATGTAAACTGCGAATTTAAATTACCGTATTTGGCTTCGGCCATTATGAGGCAAGCTGAGTTTACCAATTGGCCATTTAGAAAATTAAATCATTTTAAAGAAGGCAGAGAGGTTTTAGAAGACTTTATTAGGGCTAATCCAAATAACATAGAAGGACGTTATATACGATTGCTTTGTCAGCTTAACGCGCCTAGTTTTTTAAATTATGATAATATTGATGAAGATCGCGCGTTTGTAAATAAGAATATAGAAACGGCTAACTTAACAGCAGATTATAAAAAGATTATGTTGTTTAATATTAAAAAACATACAAATAAATAATGATGCAGATTGTAATATATATCGGTGTTACATTGGCCACATTTTTAGTCATGGAAGGTATTACGTGGTTAACGCATAAATATATTATGCATGGCTTTTTATGGTATTTACATGCAGACCATCATCATCCAAAATACCCGCATGTCTTCGAGAAGAATGATATATTCTTTGTCATTTTTGCAATTCCTAGTATTGCATTACTGTATTTTGGGATTAACCCAGAATTGAATGTTTTGTTTTTTATTGGTTTAGGAATTATGTTCTACGGAATGGCTTATTTTTTGGTACATGATGTATTAATTCATCAACGTTTTAAATGGTTTAGTAAAACCAAAAACAAATATTTAATCGGATTAAGAAAAGCACATAAAGTACACCATAAGCACCTAGGTAAAGAAGAAGGAGAATGTTTTGGAATGTTGAATGTCCCTAAAAAATACCACGAACAGTATAAGAAATAAATGAAGCCTTCTCTTATTTACTAATGGTATTCAATTATTATTCTTAGCAGAAAAGTATCTATCTATCGCTTCTTATGTTTTAAATATTGATGGTTTCTAGTGTATCGAAACTAAAAGAAATTAATTTCGGATTCCAACTTTATAGGTTTCCAAGGCACGTACTCTAGCTTCTTTATGTTCTACTATGGGGTTGGGATAATCATCCGTTCCAAATTCAGGAATCCAAGTTTTTACATACTCTAAATTTTTATCAAATTTTTCCAACTGTGTGATCGGATTGAAAATTCTAAAATATGGAGCGGCATCACAACCTGTTCCTGCAGACCATTGCCAGTTTCCGTTATTAGAGGCTAATTCGTAATCTAATAAATGCTTTGCGAAATACGCTTCTCCCCACGTCCAATGAATTAATAAATGTTTGCATAAAAATGCGGCAGTAACCATACGAACGCGATTATGCATGTATCCCGTTTTGTTTAATTGGCGCATACCTGCATCTACCATTGGGTAGCCCGTTTTTCCTTCGCACCACAACTTAAATTCTTCTTCATTATTTCGCCACGCGATGTCATCGTATTTTTCTCTAAAATTATGATGTATTACTTTAGGGAAATGAAACAAAATTTGAGTGAAAAACTCACGCCAAATCAACTCGCTTAAAAATGTACTGTCTTCAGGTTTTAATTTAGAAATTATTTCACGGATACTTATGGTTCCAAAACGTAAATGTGGACCTAAATAACTACCAATATCTTTATTCGGGAAATCTCTAAACTTTGCATATTCGCCTATTTGTGCTAAATTAAATGGTTTTACTTTTTTAGAAGACGATTTAAATCCGATGGATTCTAAACTAGGAAATTCAAATTTATTTTGATGTAAATTTTCAAATAATGGTTCTTCAAGAATAGAAACACCTTTATAATGTTCCAACCATTTGTTTTTAAAAGGCGTATAAACCGTATACGGGTTTCCATCTTGTTTTAAAACTTCGTGTGGTTCAAAAATTACTTGATCTTTAAATTGATGAAATTCAATGTTATTTTTAGCTAAAAAGGCTTCAACTTCCGTATCTCGTGTGGTGGCGTAAGATTCGTAATCTGTATTTGTATATACCGAATCGATAGTGTAATCTTTAATCAACTGTTTCCAAATGTCTAAGGGTGTACCTTTTAAGCATAAAACAGACGACTTGAATGTGTCTAACTCTTTATTAATTTCTTCCAGCGTATTATGAATGAATTGAACACGTGCATCTTCAGCATCTAACTCATTTAAAATGTTCTCATCAAAAATAAAAATAGGAAGGACATTTGTATTACTTTTTAAAGCTTCAAAAAGTCCTGTGTTATCTGTTAATCTTAAGTCGCGTCGAAACCAAAATATGGTATGTTTCATAAAGTAAATCCGTTGTAAAAGTTGTATTTATGCTGTAATATTTTTAAGCATATTTTTAAAAATAAATCCGTGAAAAGGCAATACGCTATACCAATATAATCGTCCAGATAATCCAACAGGCCTAAAGGTTGCCGTTTGGATTAAGGTATTGTCTTTAATTTTAAATTCTAACCAAGCATCTCCAGGAAGTTTCATTTCGGCAATTAATAATAATCGGCCCTCTTCTTTATTGGCATATAGTACACGCCAAAAGTCTAGTGCATCTCCAGGAAATAAAGCGTCTATATGCGTACGCCCGCGACGTAAGCCTACACCACCATAAAGTTTATCGACAAAGCCTCTTAATTTCCATAATCCATTGCCATAATACCAACCTGTTTCTCCACCAATGCGCCAAATACGTTCTATACATTCGGCCCTATTATTAAACGTTTTCTCACGTTTGTCTATAAAACATCCATGTGTGGGAACTTGTATAAAATCGGACATGTTAATATTCATGGTCCCACTACTTAAAGCATCTTTCCAACTGGAAATAATTTCGTTGGTTTCAATCTTTTTAAACGCTTTACTTAATGCTTCTTTATAAGATACAGGTGTGATCTCTAGAATATCGTTAATGCGATTATCTCTGCAAATTACTTCAACCTTCATACTATTAACAAGTGCAATGGCAAGCTTATAAGATGTTGATGTTACAAAATATAACCAATAAGACGATAGGCGAGGCGTCATAACAGGAACAATATATATGCGGCGTTTTAGTCCGCGTGCTTTCGCAAATTGTAAAAGCATCTCTTTATATGTCAAGACATCTGGTCCGCCAATGTCAAAATTTTCTCCAAAAGTTTCTTTGTTGTTTAAAGCTTTGCATAGAAATGAAATGACGTCTGTAATACCAATCGGTTGGCATTTTGTATTCAACCATCGTGGTGTAATCATTACAGGAAGTTTTTCTACTAAATCTCTAATAATTTCGAAGGATGCGCTTCCCGAACCAATAATTATTCCGGCTCTTAACGTAGTTAGAAAATATGTTCCTTTATTTAGTTCGTGCTCTACAGTTTGTCTCGAATTAAGATGTTCAGACAATTTATCGCCATTAACAATTCCGCTTAAATAAATAACTTGTTGGGCATTCGTTTTATTAATAGCTTCTCTAAAGTATATAGCAGATTGCTTTTCTAAGTCTTGATAATCGCTAGATGCAGACATAGAATGCACCAAATAGTATGCGGCTTCTATATCTGTCGGAATGTTTTTTAAGCTCTTTTCATCTAAAAGATCAATGGTAATGACGCTTATAGAATGGGCAAGTGATTCTGGCGGATTAAATCGTTCAGGATCGCGAACTCCACAGATTACATGATGTCCCTGAGAGATTAAAACGGGTAATAAACGTTTTCCAATATAACCGGTAGCACCTGTTAAAAGTATTTTCATAGAGCGGAGTGAAATAAAAGTAATTGACTTAACTAGTCAAAATTAGAGTTCTATAAAGATAAGAGAAAACAAACGTTTTTTTAACTGTAATCCTTTGGAAATTTACTCCATTCAAAAGGTTAGAATCTTTTGGTTAGCTTAGAGAATAGTTGGGTTTGAGACGTATTATTATCTAGCGTAGGATCTGTCATGGTTCTCACTCCAGTTTCTAAAAGATATCCATTAACTTCAGATTTTATACCAGTACCAAATTCCGATTGCATAAAAAACGGATTTAGACGTAAGTTGTCATTATCAATTCCTGGATTCTGATTCAATGGTGCGCTTAAATGTTGTGTATAAATATAAGGCTGTACATAATCTGAAATGGCATAAGAAATTTCTCCACGGTAATACATGTGAATGTTTGGTGGTAAAGGACTAAAAAACGATTGTTGTTCTACTACGCCACCTTCAGCAGTTAATTGTAAATCGGCAAAGGGTTCTAATGTGAACGCATTGCTGAAAACTTTATAATGGCCTAAAGCATAATATTCTTGTGCCTTCGTTTCCTGAGAATACGTTAAATAATTCAAAGGGTTAACAGTTGAAACTCCTGTAGTAATATCGTAGCCTTGTTTTTTGTCTGATTTTTCTTCCGTGTTTTGAGCTATTAAAGCTGAAGAAAAGCATATGCAAATTAAACATAAGGGTAATAAACTGTGATTTTTAAGATGGCCTGTAGAAATATAATTTTGCTTCATATGTGCTCTGTTCAGTTGAAAATTTACATGCTACAATTTAGTAAACTGAATTGACTTAAATACTTGATTCGTAATATTTAACACGGTTTTAATGCAGCGCAAAATAGAAATCTAAAGATGCTGGTCGATAAGTATAGGATTACCATCGGGATCCATAATAATTATATTTCCAGGACCTTTAGTCGTTTCATCGACTTCAGAAGATAATGTGATTCCTTTAGATTTAAGTTCTTTTTGAATGTCTCTAACATCAATAAATTTATCGACAGTTTTAGCATCTTGATCCCAACCCGGATTAAAGGTTAAAATGTTTTTATCGAACATACCTTGGAACAAACCAATTAAGGTTTGGTCGTTTTTCATAACGAGGTATTTTTTCTCGATATCTCCGCCAAAAACGGTAAACCCTAAGGTTTCATAAAATTGTTTTGAAATGTGTATGTCTTCTACATTTAAACTTATGGAAAAGGCTCCTAATGACATGATATTTTGTTTTAAAATTAGTAAAAAATGTATGCTTGTAATTAATTGATAACGACTTCATTTGCAGATTCGACCCCGTTTTCAAAGTCTGTTAAATTTTTCATGGTCACTTCTGCGATTTTATCTAAAGCCTCGTGTGTTAAGAATCCTTGATGAGATGTAATTAATACATTCGGGAAAGAGATTAATCGAGAGATAACATCATCCATAATAATGTTTTCAGATAGATCACGGAAAAATAGTTTTTCTTCTTGCTCGTAAACGTCAATTCCAAAATATTCTAAAGTTTGATTTTTTAAAGCTTCCACAGCTTCTTTAGTATCAATTAAAGCACCTCGGCTAGTATTAATTAACATGGCTCCTTTTTTCATTTTAGAAAAAGCCTCTTTACCAATTAAATGATGTGTGTCTTCTGTTAATGGGCAGTGTAGCGAAATAATATCCGATTTTTCTAGTAGCTCATTCATAGTAACATAAGTAACTCCTAAATCTTTTACGGCGTCGTTTGGATACAGATCGTAAGCAATAACGTTACAACCATATCCTTTCATTATTCTAATAAAATACTGACCAATTTTACCTGTACCAACAACACCAACTGTTTTACCATATAAATCGAATCCTGTGAGGCGTTCTAATGAAAAATTTCCTTCACGCACGCGGTTATAAGCCTTGTGTGTTTTTCTGTTTAAGGTTAAAATTAAGGCCGAAGCATGTTCTGCAACTGCCATAGGTGAGTAAGCAGGGACACGTAACACTTTAATATTAGCGGCTTTTGCTGCTTTTATGTCTACATTATTAAAGCCTGCACATCGCATGGCGATTAACTTCACACCGTACTCTGCTAACATCTTAATGGTGCGTTCGTGTAAATGGTCGTTTACAAAGGCACAAACAGCATCGCAACCCTGAGTTAATTTTACCGTTTTTGTATTTAAAGTACTTTCGTAAAATGTAAAGTCATGTGCGCTGTTACTGTGTTTTTCGAAAGAAGAAATATCGTAAGATTTGGTACTAAAAAAGGCTACTTTCATGAGATGAGATTTAAAATATTTATTGAATCAAACACCCTTCAATAAAATCGAAAAATGTTTGTTGTCCCTTGATTATGGTACCTCTAGGAATACGTTCGTTAGTGTTGTGAATACGCTCCAAATAATGACGTTCTAATTGAATAGGAGTAAAGCAGTATGAGTTAATACCTTTAGCTCTAAAGAAGCTCACATCGTTATAATTGGGAACAGAAACACTTAAAGAATGAGCGTGAGGATAATTCTTTTTTATGGCTTCCTTAATTTTGCTGAAAAACATAGTTGTATCGTCGGAAGCCTGAGTGATAGGCATCTGCTGAATCACTTCAACCATAATATTCTTATTCTTTAATTGTTTTTTTATTTTGGCAAGGAATTCTTCGTTGGTCTGGCTAGGTAATAACCTGCAGTCTAACAAGGCTGTGACCTCGTTTGGGATAACATTAATCACTTCATTATTACTATCTAAACCAGTTAAAGTAATAGAATTTGAAAATAAAGAAAACAACTCAGGTTTTTTTCTAAGTTGCGGTACAAGTAAGGCTTTAAAAAGTCTCGGGTGTTTTAGAGCCAGTGCCGGAGCACCCTTTTCTAACTGTCCCAATTGCTTTAAAATATTAATGTTTATGTCGTTGTAAACGACCTCTTGTTTCTTCTCTATAAGATTGTCTAAGGCTTCTATCATGCCTTTGTTGGCATAATTTATTGGCGTAATAGAACCATGGGCTGACGTTTTTATCTTTAACGATAATTTTAACCACAATGGTCGTTTGTGAGTAATAGAAATTCCAAATAAAACTTGTTCTGGATTGGATTTTAAAACGTCGTTAAACGCAGGTGGTCCTTCGCCAATAACGACTACTGGGTTTAGTGCTTTCAAGAAATTATCGACTACAAAGGTTGCGCCTCCAGGATTTTGTGTTTCTTCTCCAGATACCGCTAAGAAAGTAACATTATAAGGCATTTGTTTATCGCCATATTTCTGGTAAAGTTCTATTAAGCTAAATAAATGCATGATGCCATTTCCTTTATTGTCAAAAGCGCCACGTCCCCAAATTTCAGTATCTGTAATTGCGCCTGAAAATGGAGGATATTCCCACTTCGTAACATCTCCGGCAGGAACAACATCTATATGATTTAGTAAAATAATATTGGGTAAACCACTACTTAAAGGATAAATGGATGCGGAGAAATTATAATTTCCATCGGTATTACCCATGTCTTTAATGTGTAATCCGTTTAGTTTACAGAGTCCTTTTATCCAATCTCCAGCTTCTTTTTCATGACCACTTACCGATTCAAATTGAAGATATTCACTTAGAGCCTGTTCAATATTTAAATTGCCATGTTCTGATTTTATAGTAAATTCTGTAGTCGAATTCTGACTATGAATTTGGAATGAAAAACAGATAAATAAGATTAGAAATTTAAAGTTGCTGGTCATAATAGCGTATTTGAAAAACAAAATTACAAACGAAGTTATGTATAAAATTAGTCTTTTGTCTGTAATCCGCAATTATATTTTTGTCTTTTTTAGACAGGATGACGATTCGCTTATAGAAACTTAATACCTGGTATTAGTTACCATTCGTTAATCCTATTCGAGTCTAATTTTATAAAGATAAATAATAGAATAGTAAATCCCCAAAGTCCCGATCCGCCGTAACTAAAGAATGGAAGTGGGATACCAATAGTAGGGATAAGCCCCATAACCATCCCAATATTAATCATAAAATGGAGGAACATAATAGAAGCTACCGAGTACCCGTAGACTCTACTAAATTGTGATTTTTGTAATTCTGCGAGGTGAAGCACGCGCAACATTAATAAGACAAATAAAATGACCACCATGCAACTACCAACAAAGCCCCATTCTTCTCCTACGGTACTAAAAATATAATCGGTATGTTGCTCAGGGACAAACTTTCCTGTGGTTCGTGTACCTTCCATAAAACCGCGTCCTGTAAAACCACCAGAACTAATAGCTTTTTCAGATTCGTATAAATTGTAAAGAATGTCACGGCGCATTTCGGCTAACTTATCTGTGTCATTTTCTAATCTAAGCCATAAACTTATTCTGTCTTTTTGATGAGGTTGCAGGACGTTATCGTAAAAGAAATGTACCCCTACAGACATCATAACTGCTGCTAATGAAATGAGAATAGGTTGTAATATAATTGGCTTTTTCTTGCTTAAAAAAAATTGTATGAATATGATAATGGCAGCTAATACAGACGTAATTACCGGTCCGAATTTTAATGATAATATGGATATAAATACAACACTAACTGCAAGGGTTAAGTAAATTTGAGGAAGGCCTTCTCTATATAATACAAAGAAAAAGGCACCATATACAATAGTACTTCCCGCGTCGTTCTGTAAAAGAATTAAAAACGCAGGTATAAATATAATTATAGCCGTTTTTATCTGATCTGGAAAGCGTTTAATATCTGTTTGTAAGTCACTCACGTATTTGGCAACAGCAAGTGCTGTGGCTGCTTTAGCGAATTCACTTGGTTGAAAGGTCATACCTCCAATTCCATACCATGATTGTGCTCCATTTACATTTTTTCCGAAAATGAAGAGACCAACTAGGGATAACATAGATATTACGTAAAGCACACTGGCAAATCGTTCGTAGAACTTGGCTTCAATGGCTAAAATAATAATGATTAACCCTATGGTTAAACCAATAAACATAAGTTGTTTGCCGAATGGTTGGGAAAAATCGAAATAATCTATAGTATCTCCTACATGAGAAGCCGAGACAATATTTACCCAGCCGAAACCCACAAGCATCATGAAAATAATAATGGTGGTCCAGTCGAAAGAAAAATGTCTATTAGTTTCTCTAATCATAACTAGGGTTTATCTGGTAGTAAATGGTCATGGTTTTTTAAATCGCGTTCAACAGTTTCTAAAGTTGAACCTCTATTTATATTGAATGGTTGGCCTGAATATGGTTTATCATATTCATGCTCTAGACTATGAGTCAGAATCCAATCTTCCATGTCGGTTCTTGTGATTGAACCACGTAAATATTTTTCGACCATTAAACTTGCTATTCGACCTGCAAATCTGCTTCCCCAATAGCCATTTTCTACAAAAACAGCAATCGCAATTTTAGGATTGTCTTTTGGTGCAAAAGCAACAAAAATAGAGTGGTCTGTTAATTGAGTTTTTACCCCATCAATTTTTGTAAAGTTTTCTGCTGTACCTGTTTTTCCACATATTTCTATGCCTTTTACTTGTAAACTAGCCGCTGTACCTTTGTTATATACATCGAACATGCCTTGTACTACGGGATCAAAATTCTTTTTGTCTATTGTTGTATGTCTAGGTGTTGTAAAATGGGCATCTATTTCTTGTCCTTCAATAGATTTTATAATGTGTGGCGTGTAAAAATAACCACGATTTGCTATGGCAGCAACCATATTTGCTAACTGAATTGGAGTGGCTTCAATTTCACCCTGACCAATTGCATTAGATAATGTAAAAGTGGTTCTCCATCTGTTTTTTCCATACCATTTGTCGTAGAAATCACCACTTGGGATTCGACCTGGACTACCAATTTTAAGGTCGTAACCTAAGTAATCTCCTAGTCCAAAACTAGTTACGTGTTTGTTCCAAACATTCATTCCTTCGTAAGGCGTGTCGTATTTTTCAATAATTCTGCGGTATACATTAGCAAAATAGGAATTACATGATTCGTAAATCCCCATATTCATGGCTAATGGACTTGGGTGACCGTGGCAACCCATTTTTCTATTTCCGTAGCTATAACCGTGATTACACGTAAATTTCTCTTCTGTGTTTACCACACCTTCTTGCAAACCAATAAGTGCGTTTAGTACTTTAAAAGGAGAACCTGGAGGATATTGTGCTAATAAACCTCTGTCGTATAAAGGTTTTGCTATAGAATCTCTATATAGTTTTGTGAAATTTTGAGAACGCTTTCTTCCAACCAAAGAGTTAGGGTCGTAAGTTGGAGCAGAAATCATGGTTAAAATTTCTCCAGTACTTGGTTCTATGGCGATAATTCCACCGTGTTTATGTTCCATTAATTGTTCACCATAGGCTTGTAAGGTGGCGTCAATGGTGATTTTTATGTCTTTTCCAGGGTCAGGTAATGTGTCAAATTTCCCATCTTTGTAAGGCCCAATGTTTTTGTTGAATCGGTTTTTCTGAATAAATTTTATTCCTTTTTTTCCTTTTAGTTCATCTTCATAAGACAATTCAATTCCTTGCTTCCCAATTAAATCACCCATTTTGTAATAGGGATGTTTTTTGATGATGGCATTATTTACTTCACCAATATCTCCTAAAACATTTGCACCAATCGATGCTTCATAATGACGAAGAGATCTTTTTTGAATGTAGAAGCCTTCAAATTTTCTCATTTTTTCTTGAAGTACTGCATAGTCTTCTTTAGATAAATGTGAGACAAAAACAGAAGGTAATCGTGGCGAATAGTGATATGCTTTTTTGTATGTTTTAATGAATTTTTCTTTGTCTATTTTTAATAGATTACAAAATTCGATAGTATCTAATTCTTTAACTTCTCGAGGAATAACCATGACATCGTAAGACGATTGGTTCGATACTAAAAGCACACCGTTTCTGTCGTAAACAAAACCTCGTTTAGGATAATCGTAAACTTTACGTATAGCATTATCGTCGTATAAATTATTTGCCGGCGAACTATAAATTTGAAGATAGAATAACCGAGAAATAAATACGAGTCCAACCGTAATTATGGTAAAAAATAATAAAAATTGCCTCATTTAGTACGTTTGCTGAAAATAATAGTAACTATAATACACAGAAGAATGGTAAAGATACTAGAAAATAACGTCTTTTGGAGTGTTAAAAGTATTTCAGAAAAGTTAAAAACTTCTAAAAGAAAAAGGATTAAATGATGAATAGCCGTTAGGATACTTATATACATGAGTTTAGAGCCAAACTCGACATTGTTGAATTTTATGGTTTGGTGTTCGTAAAC
Source organism: Formosa undariae (assembly GCF_042427615.1). NCBI lineage: Bacteria > Pseudomonadati > Bacteroidota > Flavobacteriia > Flavobacteriales > Flavobacteriaceae > Formosa > Formosa undariae. The sequence continues at coordinate 419,684 of NZ_JBHMEZ010000011.1, forward strand.
AGTTCCAAAGGACCATTTTAAAACAATAGGGCGTAAGTAGGCAATCGTAACACAGGCTGCAGCATTAATACCTCCTGAATCTGAAAAAATATCGACTAAAATACCAAGCAAAAAACTAAGTAATAGAAATACAATACGGTCGTTTTTTATAGGGTAAAGTATAATGAATAAGATGTAGATATACGGATTTATATACCCTAAAAAATTAATATGATTTAGGATAACGACCTGTATAAATACAAGTAAAATAAACTTAAAAATTTGAGATATAACGCTACTGTTCATTTGATAGATTTAGTATGTTATTAATCTCTGGAGCATCCAAATGTTCGATAATGTAAGCGTGTTCAATATTCGTCATATCGTTAAACAGGGTTACATTTATTTCAAAATTATTCTCTGCAGCGTCTAGGTTATAGCTTTCTATTATTCCTACTTGAATGCCTTTAGGAAAGATTACAGAACGTCCCGATGTTACAATGGTATCACCAATTTTAATAGGCGCAATTTTAGGAATATCGATAAGTTGAACTGTTCTAGGCGATTTTCCATCCCAGGTTAAAGTCCCGAAATGATTTGTTTTTTTTAACTGTGCACTAATTTTACTTTTCGAATTTAAAATAGAAATAACCGTAGCATAATTGTTACTTGTTTTATCTATAATTCCAAGAATTCCTTTAGGCGTAATTAGTCCAAAATCTTGCTGCACGCTGTCGTTAAGTCCTTTGTCTATTAATAAAATGTTTGTAGTCGCCGAATAACTGTTTTTAATGACACGGACTGGTCTAAATAAATAAGTCCCGTCAAAACTTGTGGTATCTACAAAGTCTTCATCTACAGATAAGTGATGATTTTGAAGCCGATTTCGGAGCCTTGCATTTTCTTCAGATAAATTTTCATTTTGCGTTTTTAAATCAAAATATTGATTTACATTATTTAAACGCGTATAAATCCCGCCACTTAAAAAATTAGCAGAATTTATAAATTTACTTTTATGATAGGAATGCGTTTGTATTGTAAAAAATACAGACAATGAAAACAGCAGCAAATACAACAAAAAGTTTTTGTTACGTATTATAAAATTTAAAATTTGCTGCATGCTTCAAAGCTATTTTATCAAGACGCTCTTAAACTTTGGTAAGTTTTTTAGCGTAATTCCAGTACCACGAACAACGGCACGTAATGGATCTTCTGCAATATAAACCGGTAAGTCTGTTTTCTGAGACAGACGTTTGTCTAAACCGCGTAGCATAGATCCTCCACCTGCTAAGTAGATCCCTGTATTATAAATATCGGCAGCTAATTCTGGTGGTGTTTGTGATAAGGTTTCCATTACAGCATCTTCAATTCTAAGAATAGATTTGTCTAATGCTTTGGCAATTTCGCGATACGAAATTTGTACTTGTTTTGGTTTACCGGTAAGTAAATCACGCCCTTGAACACTCATGTCGTCTGGCGGAATTTCTAAATCTTCGGTAGCAGCACCAATTTGTATTTTAATTTTTTCTGCAGTACGCTCTCCAACATATAAGTTGTGCTGTGTACGCATGTAATATATAATGTCGTTTGTAAAGACATCTCCAGCAATTTTTACCGATTTGTCACAAACAATACCTCCTAAAGCAATTACTGCAATTTCGGTAGTACCACCACCTATATCTACAATCATGTTACCTTTAGGTTGCATAATATCTACACCAATACCTATGGCCGCAGCCATAGGTTCGTGTATTAAATAAACTTCTTTTCCATTCACACGCTCACAAGATTCTTTTACTGCTCGCATTTCTACTTCGGTAATACCAGAAGGAATACAAACGACCATGCGAAGCGCTGGTGTAAACATTTTTTTCTTTAAAGCAGGAATGTTTTTAATAAACAAACTTATCATTTGTTCGGACGCATCAAAATCTGCAATTACACCATCTTTAAGCGGGCGAATTGTTTTTATGTTTTCGTGTGTCTTTCCTTGCATCATACTGGCTTCTTTACCAACGGCAATGATTTTACCGCTAACGCGATCACGAGCAACTATTGAAGGACTATCCACTACAACTTTATCGTTATGGATTATAAGTGTATTGGCTGTTCCTAAGTCAATAGCTATTTCTTCTGTAAGGAAGTCAAAAAATCCCATGCGTTATATGTCTTTTTTTGCTTTAGTTAAAAAATTGTGTGTCGTAAAAGTAATGAAATTAATGTTTGAAATGACGTGTACCTGTAAATACCATAGATACATCGTTTCCATTACAATAATCGATACTTAATTGATCTTTAATAGAACCACCTGGCTGAATTACAGCGGTAATTCCTGCGTTTTTTGCAATCTCTACACAATCAGGGAAAGGGAAAAAAGCATCACTTGCCATAACCGCACCTTTTAAATCGAAATTAAAAGATTGCGCTTTGTGAATGGCTTGGTTAAGCGCATCTACACGGCTTGTTTGTCCTGTTCCACTAGCACATAATTGACCACCTTTAACTAATACGATAGTGTTAGATTTAGTGTGCTTACATATTTTCGAAGCAAAGATTAAATCATTTAACTCGCTATCTGTTGGATTATTGTTTGTTGCCTTAGATAAATCTTCTAAACGATCTGTAATATTATTTGTGTCTTGAACTAAAACACCGTTAAGACAAGATCTTACACTTGTTTTTGGCATTTCGATATCGTGAAGAATTAAAAGGATTCTGTTTTTCTTACCTTTTAACACTTCTAAAGCTTCAGCACTAAATGAAGGAGCGATAACAACTTCACAGAATAATGTGTGAATATCTTTCGCAGTATCTAAATCTATTTCTTTATTAGATATTAAAACACCACCAAAAGCAGAAACAGGATCTCCTGCAAGAGCATCTGTATACGCTTGACTCAAGGTATCGCGCTGTGCAACACCACAAGCATTATTATGTTTTAAAATGGCAAACGTAGGTTTGTCACCTTTAAATTCATTAATTAAATTCACAGCAGCATCAACATCCAAAAGGTTATTGTAGCTTAATTCTTTACCGTGAAGTTTTGTGAAAATATCATCAAATTTTCCGAAGAAAAATCCTTTTTGGTGTGGATTTTCTCCATAACGTAACACATGACCGTTTTGTTCGCTAATTTTTAATACTGTTTCTTCGTTGTTTTGGTTGAAGTAATTAAAAATAGCAGAATCGTAATGAGACGATATGTTGAAAGATTTTCTAGCGAAATCTTTTCTTTGCTCTAAAGAAAGTGTTCCGTTTTGTTCAGAAATAAGTTCTAAAAACGAAGCATATTCATTTACAGAAGACACACAAACGACATCTTTATAATTTTTTGCAGCAGCACGAATTAATGAAATTCCACCGATATCAATTTTCTCAATTATATCTTGTTCACTAGCACCAGAAGCAACAGTATCTTCAAACGGATATAAATCAACAATAACTAAATCTATTTGAGGGATTTCAAATTCTGCTAATTCAGCGACATCCTGCGCATTATCTTGACGGTTTAAAATTCCACCAAATACTTTTGGATGTAATGTTTTTACACGTCCTCCTAAAATAGAAGGGTAAGATGTTACGCCCTCTACAGGAACAACGTCTATTCCTAAATCATTTATAAAAGCCTGTGTACCACCAGTTGAATACATGGTTACACCTAACTCGTTTAACTTTTTGATTATAGGTTCTAAACCATCTTTGCTAAAAACTGAAATTAATGCAGATTTGATTGTTTTCTCGTTACTCATTAGTGTTGTGTTATATTAATGCGCAAAAGTACGGATTTACATTAAAAAATATATAGTTTGTTTACTGTTTTGTTTTTATTTTTTTTGTAACAAATCTATAATTAAAACGTCCTATCTTTAAAATCTCAAATTTTTAATAAAAGCACTTCTAAATGATCTTGTATTTCAGACTTTTTAAAGAAAGTTTTGCGTTTGCTATAAATGCTTTACGTAATAATAAATTAAGAACATTCTTGTCTCTGTTAGGTGTGACTATTGGGATATTCTCGATTATTGCGGTCTTGGCTGCAGTCGATTCTTTAGATCAAAGTATTAAAAGTCAGTTGTCAGGTTTAGATAAAAACACGATTTACTTAACTAAATTTTCTTTTGGGCCTACAGAAGTACCAAGATGGCAACGCGATAATTATCCGCAAACTGAAAATTCTGATTACGAATTTGTGAATCGAAATATTCCAAATATTAAATCGAGTGCTTATATTATTTTCGGAAATTCTGAAACCATAAAATACCAAGATAATACCATTAGTAATGTAAATGTAGCACCAGGGTCTTATGGTATTTACGATATCGAAGATTTAAAAATAGGTAAAGGTCGGTTTTATACCGAATCGGAATCGTCTACGGGTGCACCCGTTATTGTATTAGGAGCAGAGTTGTCTGATAATATATTTGATAACGAAGAACCTATCGGTAAACAAATACGGATTTACGGACGAAAAGTAACGGTTATCGGTGTGATTAAAAAGGTAGGGGCGTCGTTATTTGATTCTCCTGACGAAAAAGCCTATTTACCATCTAATTTCGTTAGACAATTTACTAACGGTGGTTCCGATGGTATTCCTGGAGCAGTAGTAATTAAGCCTGAAGCAGGAGTAGATATAGAAGCTTTTGAGCAAGTATTAAGACAACGATTTAGAGCGTATAGAGGATTAAAAGCCGATGAGCCTGATAATTTTTTCGTGAATAAATTGTCTGGAATGACCGATGCTATAGATAATATTATTGGTGTTATGAATTTGGCGGGTTGGATTATTAGCGGATTCTCTCTGCTTGTTGGTGGATTTGGAATCGCGAATATTATGTTTGTTAGTGTAAAGGAGCGTACCAATCTTATCGGAATACAGAAATCTTTAGGTGCAAAGAACCGATTTATTTTATTTCAGTTTTTATTTGAAGCTATTATTCTTGCAGTAATAGGTGGATTAATTGGTCTAACCTTTGTGTGGATTGTAGCCTTAATAGCGACTCAGGTTGTCGATGATTTTGAATTTATATTATCTTTTTGGAATATGTTTCTAGGTTTCTCACTATCAACATTAATAGGACTTATTTCGGGAGTGTTGCCAGCAATTTCTGCATCTAAATTAGATCCTGTTGAAGCCATAAGAACAGGGATGTAGTATTTTGGGTATTAGGTTTTGGGTTCTCCTTATCTCGAAGGTGTAACAATAAAAAAATGGAAATTGAAATCGATATAACAAAAAAAATCTCGACGTCTTTCTTTTATGAATGAGTTCGAGATTTTTTTATGAAATATTTTAAGCTATTATTCTATTATTTTAGCGACTTCTGCGCAAACAAACTCTAAGAAGCGTTCGTCTTCATCTGTAAAAGGATTTGGTGTGTTAGAGTCGATATCTATCTGACCAACATTCTCTCCGTTTACAAAAAGTGGTACAACAATTTCTGCTTTCACAGTAATGCTACAGGCAATATAATTGTCTTGTGCAGCCACATCTGGAACTACAAAATTTTCGTTGCTAACAGCTACTTGTCCGCAAATACCTTTTCCAAAGGGAATAATTGTATGGTCGGTAGGTGCGCCTACGTAAGGTCCTAATTTGAGTTCGTTTTTATCACCATTTTTAAAATAGAAACCCACCCAATTATAATAGTCAACATGTTTTTCTAAAATTTCGCAAACAGCTAATAAACGCTCGTCTACAGTTTTTTCAGTATTAGAAAGTATAGTTTCAACTTGCGGTTTTAAAGATGATAAAGACATAGTTTTATTTTTTTGTAAAAGTATTTAAAATACGTCGATTTTGGAACTTCATTTTTATAAATTTAACACCATAAATATTTAAACCCATTGCTAAACTTATTTAAAACATATAAACTTGTAATTCGATTTATTCTGACGTTTTTGGTCTCATATTTTGTGATGTCTCTGGGGTATAAATTGTATTTAGATTATTCTAAAACAACCACTTTTCAACCCGATTACATTACATATTATGTAGCAAAACAATCTCAAGAATTTTTAAGTGTGATTGGTTACAATGCTAAAATTGAATTGCATGAAGGAGAAGCCTGGGTAAGACTCTTCTTTAATGGTGATTATATAGTGAGGATTATTGAAGGATGTAATGCTATAAGTGTAATTATTCTTTTTGTTGCTTTTATAGTGTCTTTTGCCTCTACTTTAAAGAATACGTTGTTATTTATTGCGGCAGGCAGTGTAATTATTTATATCGCTAACGTCTTAAGAATCGGTTTGTTAACCATAGGTTTGTATTATTATCCGAATTTAGAACATATACTACACGGGGTTGTGTTTCCACTAATTATTTACGGTATGGTGTTTATGTTGTGGGTTATTTGGATGAACTATTTTGTTAAACGAAAAAAAAATCATGCACCAGCTAAAGCGCTATAGTTTCATCCTTATACTGATTCTTGGTTTGGTGTTAATTCGGGCTTTTGAAGCCGATTTGTTTTACGATCCATTCTTAGAATTCTTTAAAAATGATTATTTGTATCTAAACACTCCTGTTTTTGATACCGTTAAATTAATAGCATTTACTACTTTAAGATATGGTTTAAATACAGTACTGTCGTTAGGTATTATTTATGTTGTTTTTAAAGATCGGGAAATCTTAACGTTTTCTGCTATGCTGTATGCTGTCGCTTATGCCATTTTAATACTCGTATTTTTATACCTGATTATTAATGCAAAGCAAAATGATTATTTCATTTTGTTTAATATCCGTCGTTTCTTAATTCAGCCCATATTACTGTTGTTATTGCTTCCCGCTTTTTATTACCAGAAGCAAATTAAAAAAGATATATAGAGAATTTACGCCATAAAAAAAACCGAAGTCCTAAGACTTCGGTTTTAATTTTATTAGATGTTTTTTATATTACATCATACCTGGCATACCACCACCCATTGGAGGCATAGCAGCAGAGTCTTCTTTAATATCGATTAATGCACACTCAGTAGTAAGAATCATTCCTGCAACCGATGCAGCATTTTCTAATGCGATACGAGTTACTTTTTTAGGATCGATAATACCAGCAGCAAGCATATCTACATATGTTTCAGACTTAGCGTCGTAACCAAAGTTTCCTGTTCCTTCTAAAACTTTAGAAACAACAACACTTCCTTCTCCACCAGCATTTTCAACAATAGTTCTTAAAGGTGCTTCGATAGCACGAGCTACAATTTGTACACCTGTACTTTCGTCAGGATTATCTGTAGCTAAGTTTTCTAAGATTGCTTTTGCTCTAACTAAAGCAACACCTCCACCAGCAACGATACCTTCTTCTACAGCAGCTCTTGTTGCATGTAAAGCATCATCTACACGGTCTTTTTTCTCTTTCATTTCAACTTCACTTGCAGCACCAACATATAGTACAGCTACACCACCTGCTAATTTAGCAAGACGTTCTTGAAGTTTTTCTTTATCGTAATCACTTGTTGTAGATTCGATTTGAGATTTAATTTGATTCACACGATTTTTAATCATGTCTTTATCTCCTGCACCATTTACAAGTGTAGTATTGTCTTTATCAATCGTGATACGTTCAGCAGTACCTAACATATCGATAGTTGTGTTTTCTAAAGTAAATCCTCTTTCTTCAGAAATAACAGTACCACCTGTTAAGATTGCGATATCTTCTAACATTGCTTTACGTCTGTCACCAAATCCTGGCGCTTTAACAGCAGCAATTTTAAGAGAACCACGTAATTTATTCACGACTAAAGTTGCAAGCGCTTCACCGTCTACATCTTCAGCAATAATTAATAAAGGCTTACCTGATTGGGCAACTGGCTCAAGTACTGGTAATAAATCCTTCATTGTAGATACCTTTTTATCGTATAATAAGATATAAGGATTGTCTAAATCAGTGATCATTTTTTCGCTGTCTGTAACGAAGTAAGGCGATAAATACCCTCTGTCAAACTGCATACCTTCAACAACATCTACATATGTATCTGTTCCTTTAGCTTCTTCTACAGTGATTACACCTTCTTTACCAACTTTTCCAAATGCTAATGCGATTAAATCACCAATAACATCATCATTGTTAGCCGAAATAGCAGCAACTTGTTTGATTTTATCTGAAGAATCTCCAACTTCTTGAGTCTGTTTTGCAAGGTCTGCAACGATAGCTTCTACAGCTTTATCGATACCACGTTTTAAATCCATTGGATTTGCACCTGCAGCAACATTTTTAAGTCCTTCTTTTACTATAGCTTGAGCTAAAACAGTAGCGGTAGTTGTACCATCTCCTGCAAGATCGTTGGTCTTAGACGCAACTTCTTTTACCATTTGCGCTCCCATGTTTTCAAGCGCATTTTCTAATTCGATTTCTTTAGCTACAGAAACACCATCTTTAGTTACTATAGGACCTCCGAAAGAACGTCCGATAATTACGTTACGACCTTTTGGTCCTAATGTTACTTTTACTGCATTTGCTAAAGCATCTACACCACGTTTTAAACCGTCGCGTGCTTCAATATCAAATTTAATATCTTTTGCCATTTTTATAATATTTTGCTGTAAGCATTAGGCCTTAGTCTATATGCTTTGGGCTTTAGTGCTTACTTTTAATTTTGTTGTGAATTTTTTTGGATTTCCGTATTATCGAAAAGGTAAAAATTAGATAATTGCCATGATGTCTTCTTCACGCATCATTAAGTAATCTGTTCCTTCTAATTTTAATTCAGAACCAGAATACTTTCCGTAAAGTACGGTATCTCCGATTTTTACAGTAAGGGGTTCATCTTTTTTACCTGTACCAACAGCAACAACGGTACCTTTGTGTTGTTTTTCTTGAGCAGAATCTGGAATAAATAATCCTGAAGCTGTTTGAGTTTCCGCAGGAAGTGGTTCTACAAGAACGCGATCTGCAAGTGGTCTGATGCTAACTTTACTCATTTTATTATATCTTTTAATTAGTTTATACTTTATGGGTAATTACCATTCGAAAATTGTGCCAATTGCAAGGGTATGACAAACTTTCAGTAATAAAAAATGCCAACTGTATAAGTTGGCATTTTAATATTATAATATATGAGTTGTTTTTGTTTACTCAGCAGCGTCTTCTGTTGGATCAACAGGTAAAGTTGCTGGTGCCGCAGGAGCAGTAGGTAATGGTTGAGACATAGATTCTGTGTCTAAAGCTTTAGATTCTAAAGTTCCTGTTCCTCTGTTTATTGCAACATTAGATAGTAAAATTAAAACTAACATTAACCCTGCTAATGTCCATGTACTTTTATCTAAAAAGTCGGTAGTTTTCTTTACACCACCAATTTGTTGAGAACCGCCTCCTCCAAAAGAAGAAGATAATCCACCTCCCTTAGGGTTTTGAACCATAATTACAACGATTAATAAAAATGCTACTACAACGATTAGGACTAAAAATATTGTAAACGTACTCATTAGGATTTCTTATTTTGTTCTTGTATTTGTTTTATTGCTTTAATTCGGTCAGCAAAGAAACCACTTTTTTCTGGATATTTCAAACTTAATATATTATAAGATTGAATTGCCTTTTTATAGTTTTTTTGTTCGACATAAATTCTAGCTAAAGTTTCCGTCATTAATGCTTCTGGTTGCAAGAAATGAGAATCGGCTAAATTTAATGGTGCTCCGGAAGATTTTTTAGGATCAATTTTCGGATTTGTGGAAATAAATTTATCAATTAATGCAAACTTTTTGGCTTGTTCAGGCGAAGGCATTTTTTCAATTTCCGGCTCTGGCTGTGTCACCTCACGTTTTATTTCGCTCGCTTCCTGTTTTGGTGAAGAAGATTCAGACTCTGTTCGGTTTACCGGAGTAAACGTAGTAAGTTTTAACCACTCGTTAAAGGAGTGCGTTTCATTATTATTGAAATCTAATGGTTTTCCTAGTTCTAATACCGTTTCGGGAGTCGATTTTTGGTCTTCCTTCTCCGTCTTTTCTTCCGCTTCTGTGTGATCTTTTAGATTGTTCTTTTTTATAGAATCTTCATTTGTAGCTTCAATAGCTTTTGAAGGTTCTTCTGTAAAATGAACAAGTTTTGCGGGTGTAATTTTTGGTTGAAACAATTCAGGGTCAAGAACACCCTCCGTTTCATCGATATGTTGTGTAAGCACATCGTCTATAGATGTTTTTTTATTTACAGAAATATCTTCAACATCGACCTCAATATCGTTTAAATGAGATGTGTTTTGTTTTATAAAATGAGAAATCTCATTTTGTACAAATGCTTTAGAAGTAATAAAGTCGAATAAAATACTGCGATCTGTGGTGTAGGCTGCAGTCGTTTTTAATTCTTGATTATAGGTAATGCTTTCCTTCTTCTTTAGTGCTTTTAAAAATAAGGCACGCGCAGGCTGAAAGTATGGAAACTCATTTAAAATAGTTTTCAAATCTTCTGCTTGTTCCGACTGTAAAGCTTCCGGATATTGTAGAATATGTGTAAAATCGGTACTTTTCATTGTTACCATTGCGCTAAAGACGCATTAAAAATATCTTGAGTTAAACGTTCGAAAATTTCATCGATAGCGGTTACTTTTTGTGTCCCGATTAATTGAGATGTTCCAGCATAATCATAAAAGAATGAAAAGCGTTTCTCGAACTCAGACTCTTCGTCTTGCTTATTGTAAAAACGGACGTTAACCGAAATGGTTAATCGGTTTTGTGCGGCCGTATTATCGGCTGTTGCTGTGGTTGGAGAAATTCTATATTCTGTAATTTCACCTTCATAAACCAAATCGCCATTAGACTTTACAAGTGATAAGTTTGTTTGATTTAAAAGTAAATCGGTTAAAGCATTTGTAAAATCTAAATCTAAACCAGGCTCTATTAAAGTAGAATTATTCTGGAAATAATTAACTTGAAATGTTTTTGTATTCGGATTTACCTTAGCTCCAGTAAAAGAATAAACTCCACAAGCAGTTGCGCTAATGGAAATTAAAAACAAAAGAAAGTAGTGTTTTAAAGCCATAATCTATAAGTCGTACTGTTTTATTTTTCTGTATAATGTGCGTTCGCTAATACCTAATTCGGAAGCCGCTAATTTACGTTTTCCTTGGTGACGTTCCAACGATTTTTTTATCAATTCTAATTCTTTGTCTTGTAAAGATAGTGTTTCTTCTTCTTGGATTTCTTCAGCAAAATGGTATTTGTCTAACGCGTTTAAATTGTTGTCTACCAAAGCTGTAGCGCTTTGTTCTGCAATTGAAAGAATTTCTAAATCGTCTTCAGCTTCGTCATATTCAGCATCCGATTCATTACCGTATATTTTCTGTATTAGCCCTTCGTTGTTCTTTTGTACATCTTTATCGTTACCGTGTTTCATTAACTCGGCAGTTAATTTTTTAAGATCACTTAAATCCGCCTTCATATCGAACAATACTTTATAAAGTATTTCGCGTTCGCTGCTGAAGTCGGATTCCGATTTGGTATTCGAAATTACAGCAGGTAAATTCGAAGTGGCATTCGGTAAGTAGCCACGTATCGTATCTCCAGTTATGGTTCTGTTTTCTTCTAGAACTGAAATTTGTTCTGCTACGTTTCTTAACTGTCGAATGTTACCATTCCATCGAAATTTTAATAATTCTAGTGTCGCTTCATCGGTTAATTTAATAGTAGGCATTTTATATTTTAAAGCGAAATCGCTTGCAAATTTTCTAAATAATAAATGAATATCTTCTGTACGGTCTCGTAATGGTGGCAGGTTGATCTCTACAGTACTTAATCTATAGTATAAATCTTCTCTAAATTTCCCTTTTTTTATAGCTTCAAACATATTTACGTTTGTCGCCGCAACTATACGCACATTTGTTTTTTGAACTTGACTCGATCCTACTTTTAAAAATTCTCCATTTTCTAATACTCGTAATAAACGTACTTGAGTGGTAAGAGGTAATTCGCCAACTTCATCTAAGAAAATCGTTCCGTTATCGGCGACTTCAAAATAACCAGAACGCGTTTGCGTTGCGCCTGTAAATGCCCCTTTTTCATGTCCGAAAAGTTCACTGTCTATGGTGCCTTCAGGAATAGCACCACAGTTTACTGCAATATATTTACCGTGTTTTCTATGAGAAAGCTGATGAATAATTTTAGGAATACTTTCTTTTCCAACCCCACTTTCTCCAGTAACCAAAACAGATATATCTGTAGGAGAAACTTGTATCGCTTTTTCTATAGCGCGATTAAGTTTTTGGTTGTTACCAATAATTCCGAAACGTTGTTTTATAGCTTGAACTGATTCCATATGGTAATTAAGTTTTTGGTCTTAGTTTTTAGTTAATTATTAAAGTGTCGTAATTATATGTTTGAAAGCGCAATGGCTTCTCCTATTAATGTTGCACTAGTGCAATCTAAGATCTTAACGGTCACAAAATCTCCAATTTTAAAATCTCCTTTAGGAAAAACGGCTACAATATTTTGAGATGTTCTTCCAGACCATTGCTGATCTGATTTTTTAGATTCTCTTTCAATTAGAACTTCTACCACCGAATTTACATAAGCTTTGGTGCGGAATTCACTGTGTTTACGCTGTAGTTGTACCACATCGTCTAGTCGTTTTTTCTTAACTTCTAAAGGAATATCATCTTCCATTTTACGTTCTGCCATTGTTCCGGGACGTTCAGAATAATAGAACATAAATCCGAAATTATACTTTACAAATTCCATAAGACTTAAGGTGTCTTGGTGGTCTTGTTCTGTTTCTGTCGGGAAGCCGGTAATGATATCCTGGCTAATAGAACAATCTGGTAGTATACGACGAATATTGTTTATTAAATCGAAATACTCTTCGCGTGTATGTAAACGATTCATCTCTTTAAGAATACGATTACTTCCACTTTGAACAGGTAAATGAATATGATTACAAATGTTTTTAAATTTCGCCATCGTCTCAATAACATCAAGGGTTAAATCTTGAGGATTAGATGTTGAAAAACGGATCCGCATTTTAGGTTGTTCCTTAGCACATATTTCTAGAAGTTTTGCAAAGTTAACAGCTGTTGCTATTTGCATGTCTGTTGCCTTGTCGAAATCTTTCTTAAGTCCGCCACCATACCATAAGTAACTATCTACATTCTGACCTAAAAGTGTGATCTCTTTAAATCCGCGACTCCATAAATCATTAATTTCTTCTAATATACTTTGTGGTTCTCGACTACGTTCACGACCACGAGTAAATGGTACAACACAGAATGTACACATGTTGTCGCAACCTCTGGTAATCGATACAAAAGCTGTTACGCCATTACTATTTAACCGCACAGGAGAAATGTCTCCATAAGTCTCTTCTTTAGAAAGAATAACATTTATCGCATCGCGACCATCTTCAACTTCTGCGAGAAGATTTGGTAAATCTTTGTAGGCATCAGGGCCAACCACAAGGTCTACAATCTTTTCTTCTTCGAGGAATTTACTTTTAAGACGTTCGGCCATACAGCCTAAAACGCCAACTTTCATTCCTGGATTAATACGTTTTATGGCATTATATTTTTCTAAACGCTTACGAATTGTTTGTTCTGCTTTGTCACGAATAGAGCAGGTGTTTACTAAAACTAAATCGGCGTCTTCTAAATTTTGAGTGGTGTTATAGCCTTCGTTATGTAATATTGAAGCTACTATTTCACTATCGCTAAAATTCATAGCGCAGCCATAGCTTTCTATAAAAAGTTTGCGTGAATTTTCTTTTTTTTGTTCTAATACAAGGGATTCTCCCTGTTTACTTTCGTCAATTGTCTTCTCCATAAGTCTCCTGAAAATAATTATCAGTCAATAAGTTTGCAAATATACAATTATAATCATGTTTATGACAAAGTGGCAGTTTAATTTTTCTTGTATTTGTGTTAAAATATACTTCCTTTATCCCAAAATTAAAAAGAGTACATATGTTTTTATCAGAATTTGGGCAAAAAGTAAATCAAGCGAAAACTTTAGATTTCGGAGCTATATTTAGTCAATCTATAGAGCTTTTTAAGAAAGTATGGCTACAAGGATTAATTACAATCTTGATATCTATTGCAGCAATTCTTCCTTTATATTGTATCGTATATATTCCTTTATTAATGATAGGTGTAGATCCTGATATAATCGGTCAAAATGAAGAATTAAATGTGTCTTTCTTAATTCTTATCGGTTTATTCTTTATTGCTTTTGCAATTGTAGCCTCGTCTTTTGGTATTGCTTTAATGTCTGCATTCTATAGAATTTGTAAACAAAAAGATTTGGGAGAGTCTGTTAAAGATGATTATTTCTATTATTTTAAAAAGGCGTATTTCTTGAAATTGATGAAGTTATCTATAGTGGGTATCGCGATTAGTGTATTGGCTAGTTTGTTATTTCTGTTACCTTTATTTTATGTCATGGTGCCTATCTCTTTTTTAACTGTCATTTTTGCTTTTAACCCAGAGGCAAGAGTTACGGATATTGTCAAGGCAAGTTTTAAATTAGGAAATAAGAAATGGTTAATTACGTTTGGATTAATGCTTGTCTGCGGGTTCCTAGCTGAAATAGTAGGTATGATGTTGTGTTTTGTTGGATTATTCGCTACGGTTTCGTTTGCGTACTTACCTTTATATATAATTTATAAAGAAGTAATTGGCTTTGAGAATTCTGAAGAAGAAGAAAGCGTTTTTATTGAAACAACTATATAATTCATAAAAAATTAATAATTAAGCTGAGTATTTTTAGGTTAAAAATCGGTGATTTTCAACCATTCATCGTACTGAATACTGATAAAATTAGGATGATGTGTCTTTTTTGCCATACATTTGCAGCACCAAAAAAATAAAAATGGCGAAGAATTTAGTAATAGTGGAGTCTCCTGCAAAGGCGAAAACGATCGAAAAATTTTTAGGTAAAGATTATAAAGTAGAATCTAGTTTTGGTCATATTGCCGATCTGCCTTCCAAGGAGTTAGGAGTAGATGTAGAAGGTGATTTTAGTCCGAAATACGAAGTATCTAGCGATAAGAAAGCAGTTGTTAAAAAACTTAGAGATTTATCTAAGAAAGCCGAGATGGTTTGGTTAGCAAGTGATGAGGATCGCGAGGGTGAAGCTATTGCTTGGCATTTAGCCGAGACTTTAAAACTAGATAAAAGCAAAACAAAACGTATCGTTTTTCACGAGATTACGAAAACCGCTATTCAAAAAGCGATTGAGAATCCGCGTGGTATAGATTATAATTTAGTCGATGCACAACAAGCCCGTCGCGTATTAGATAGAATTGTAGGTTACGAATTATCTCCAGTATTATGGCGTAAAGTAAAAGGTGGTTTATCTGCCGGCCGTGTACAATCGGTTTCTGTAAGATTAATTGTTGAACGTGAACGCGAAATTCAGGAATTTACAGCAGAAGCGTCTTATAGAATTGATGCAGAATTTTCTAATGAAGCCGGACAAACTTTTAAAGCGAAGTTGCCAAAATCGTTTGCTTCAAAAGAAGCCGCTTTTAAATTTTTAGAAAGCAATGTTTCAGCAGATTTTAAAGTTGCCGATTTAGAGAAAAAACCTGCTAAAAAATCACCAGCAGCACCATTTACAACATCAACACTTCAACAAGAAGCAGCACGTAAATTATATTTTTCAGTAAGTAAAACCATGACCATGGCGCAACGTTTATACGAAGCCGGTTTAATTACTTATATGAGAACAGATAGTGTAAATTTATCTGACGAAGCAAGAAAAGGAGCGAAAGCTGAAATTGAAAATGCTTACGGGATTAAATACGCTAAAGAACGCAAACATAAAGGGAAAGCCAAAGGTGCTCAAGAAGCGCATGAGGCCATCCGTCCTACAGATTTTGCATTACATTCTGTAGATATTGACCGCGACCAAGCCCGTTTATACGAATTGATTTGGAAACGTGCAATTGCATCACAAATGAGTGAAGCGTTGTTAGAGCGCACAAACGTTAAAATTTCTGCTTCAACACATAAAGAAATATTTTCAGCAAACGGAGAAGTTATTACTTTCGATGGATTTTTAAAAGTCTATTTAGAAGGTAACGACGACGAAGATTCTGAACAAGAAGGCATGTTACCTGCGATGAAGGTAAACGAAACACTTCTTAATGAATTTATAACTGCTACCGAACGTTATACAAGACCACCTTACAGATATACTGAAGCTTCTTTAGTTAAGAAATTAGAGGAATTAGGTATTGGTCGTCCGTCTACATACGCACCAACAATTTCTACGATTCAAAATAGAAATTATGTTGAAAAAGGTATGGTTGAAGGTGTAGAACGCGAGTATACACAAATTACTTTAAAAGCAGGATCGGTAAAAGATAAGCTACTAACAGAAAAAGTAGGATCGGATAAAGGAAAATTAGTGCCTACCGATATTGGAATGATTGTAACCGACTTTTTGGTCAATCATTTTGAAAGTATTTTAGATTACAATTTTACAGCGAAAGTAGAAGAAGATTTCGATGATATTGCTGAAGGAAAAGAGAACTGGATTAAACTTATGAAAGAGTTTTATTCTAAATTTCACCCTCAAGTTGTCGATGTTCAAGAAAATGCAGAACGTGAATCTGGCGAGCGTATTTTAGGAACAGATCCTAAAACAGGGCGTCAAGTTAGCGTGCGTTTGGGGAAATTCGGACCAATGGCTCAAATAGGAGCAGCAGAAGAAGAAGATAAAATTTTCGCAAGTTTATCTCCAGACCAGCAATTAAATACTATATCTTTTGAAGATGCTTTAGATTTATTCAAGTTACCAAAAGATCTAGGTGTTTACGAAGAACTTCCTGTTGTTGTAAATAACGGACGTTTCGGACCTTATGTTAAATTTGGAGAAGCTTATGTGTCGTTGCCTAAAGGTGTAGACGCGTTAAGTGTAGAGTTGGAAGATGCGATTGTTTTAATAAAAGAAAAGCAAGAAGCCGATGCTCCTATATATATGTACGACGATTTACCTGTACAAAAAGGAAAAGGACGTTTTGGGCCATTTATTAAATGGAACAATATGTTTATTAACGTAAACAAAAAATACGATTGGGATAATTTATCCGATGATGATATTGTAACGTTAATTGAAGAAAAAATCCAGAAAGAAATTGATAAAGTCATTCATAACTGGGAAGAAGAAGGTATTCGTGTAGAGAAGGCACGTTGGGGAAGACACAATGTTATTAAAGGTAAAATTAAAGTTGAACTAGATAAAACCGTAGACGCTACTAAAATTACTCTAGAAAAAGCAATGGCTTTAATAGAGGCTAAGACTCCAAAACGTAAAACAGCAGCGAAAAAGAAAGCTCCTGCAAAGAAAAAGGCCCCAGTAAAGAAAAAAGCTCCGGCCAAGAAAACAACTACAGCTAAAAAGAAATAATACATGCCCGACCTTAATTTTCTGGCTCCTGTACCCGAAGTTGTTTTGGCACATAACGAGTTATTGTCGCCACAAGCATTCGGACAAAAATTAAAAATACATTCTAAGCAAGACGGTATGCCTGACCTTCAAGGGGTGCATGTCGCTATAATTGGTGTTTTAGAAAATAGAAATGCCGTTAATTATATTGGCGAAGATTTCAATTTAAACGAAATCCGTAATGCTTTATATAAGTTGTATCCTGGAAGCTGGAGTACAACTATAGCAGATTTAGGAGATATATACAAAGGTGAAACTGTAGAAGACACCTATTATGCGTTGAAGGAAACAGTTTCAGAATTAGTGAAATTAAACATTATTCCTTTAGTTTTAGGCGGAAGTCAAGACCTAACTTACCCAATGTATCGCGCTTTCGATAATCTTATTCCTATGGTAAACATTGTGAATGTAGATAGTAAATTCGATTTAGGAGATTTAACGCAACCTATTAAGAGTGATAGTTTTGTGGGTAAAATTGTTTTAGAGGAACCTTATAATTTGTTTAACTATGCCGCCATCGGTTACCAAACCTATTTTAATTCGCAAGAACAAATAGATTTAATGGAAACCTTATATTTTGAGGCATACCGTTTAGGACAAGTGTCTAACGATATTACTTTGGTAGAGCCAGTTATGCGCGATGCCAATATCGTGACTGTAGATTTGGGATCTATGAAAGCTTCAGAAGTTAGTTTAAATCAAAAAGTGTCTCCGAATGGTTTAGATGGTAAAGAAATATGTGCGATTACAAGATATGCAGGTATTAGTAATAAAGTTAATGCTTTAGGTATTTTTGAATATAATCCTTCCCAAGACGATGATATTACATGTGGATTAATCTCCCAAATGATTTGGTATTTCGTAGAAGGTATAAATAATAGAGTAGATGATAGTGACTTTAAAGACGAGCATATCTATCAGAAGTTTATCACTTTAGTCGATTCAGAAGAACTTATTTTTTATAAAAGTATAAAGACTGGACGTTGGTGGATTGAGATTCCTTTTTTAAATGAAATCAATAATAAATTAAAGAGACACACGTTATTACCATGTATGCATCACGATTATTTAGATGCTTGTAATAACCAAATTCCGGAGAGATGGTATAAAGCATATCAGAAAAATTGCGTATAACGCATAATTAAATCAGATAAAATGTATTTATTATCGTTTAAACGCTTAGTTTTGCCGATAAAGCACCTATTTTTTCTTCAGAATAATTGCTTATTAAAAAATATATAAATATGTTTACACTTTTAAAATTTAGATTCCAATTAGAATCTAAAAGTTTGCTATAGATATGAGAAAAATTATTTTATTAACGGTCGTTTTAGCAGTAGTAATAGGTTGTAGTTCTGGCGACAAAGGTGAGCTTATTGGAGTTAGAGGTAAGAAATGGCACCCAGAAAAGCCTTATGGAATGGCACTTGTTCCAGGTGGCTCATTTATTATGGGTAAAGCAGACGATGATTTAGCAAATATTCAAGATGCACCGGCAAAAACAGTAACTGTTCGTGCCTTTTACATGGACGAAACCGAAATTACAAATAGTGAATACAGACAGTTTGTTGGCTGGGTTCGCGATTCTATTATTAGAACCAGACTTGCAATTTTAGCAGATGAAGTAGGAAGAACACCTGAAGATGGAGGTATTGGAGAATATGCTTTTACAGATGTCGACACTGCAAGTATGACGGTATATGAAAAATATATGCTAGATAATTATAGCGGTTTGGGACCAACAGGTAACGAAGGTAGAAAATTAAATAAGCGTGTAGATCTTATTTATGACGAAGCCGATTACCCTGATGAGTTTTATGCTGAAGTTATGGATACTATGCATATTCCTTTAGAGGAATCTTATAACGGTCAACGTACTTGGGATGTAAATAAATTTAAATTTCAATTTTCTTACTTAGATATTCAAAAGGCTGCGAAAGACAGAAATCTTAAACGTAGTGATGTCGTGATGCAAGAAGAAATTAGTGTATATCCAGATACTACAGCATGGATTAGAGATTTTGCTTATTCTTATAATGAGCCAATGCACAACGACTATTTTTGGCATGAGGCTTACGGAGAATATCCTGTGGTAGGCGTAAGTTGGAAACAAGCCAATGCTTTTTGTCAGTGGAGAACCTTATATAAGAATGCACATCAAAAAAGTATAAGCAGACAGCATGTAAACTCTTTTAGATTACCATCTGAAGCGGAGTGGGAATATGCTGCACGTGGTGGTTTACAAGCGGCAACATATCCTTGGGGAGGTCCTTACACAAAAGATGATAGAGGTTGCTTTTTAGCAAACTTTAAGCCTTTAAGAGGAGATTATGCAGCAGATCAAGCATTGTATACTGTTGAAGCAAAATCTTACGAGCCTAACGATTATAATTTATATAATATGGCTGGAAATGTCGCAGAGTGGGTAAATTCTTCTTACGACCCAGCATCTTACGAATATTCATCTACTATTAATCCAAGTGTAAACGATAATACTAACCAACGTAAAGTGGTTAGAGGAGGTTCTTGGAAGGATGTTGCCTATTTCTTACAAGTAAGTTCAAGAGATTACGAATACGCAGATTCTGCAAGAAGTTATATTGGTTTTAGAACTGTTCAAGATTATATGGGAACGGATATTACTAGTAATCGTAGATAATTTAATACCAGAGAAAAAAAAGAATATTAATCAACCAACTAGGGGGTAACCCAAAATTTAAAAATTATGGCACAGTCAAAAGCAGGTAAAAGATTTATGAATATGGCCTACGGGCTTGGGGCATCAGTAGTAATTATTGGAGCTTTATTTAAGATTACACATATAGAATTTGGGCCATTTAATGGTAATAATTTATTAATTGTTGGATTAGTTGCAGAAGCTCTTATTTTCGCTATTTCTGCATTCGAACCAGTAGATAATGAATTAGATTGGTCTAAGGTATATCCTGAATTAGCAGGAGGAACACCAACTGTAAAAAGTAAAAAGGAATTAGCAGAACCAACTGATGCGGATGGTTTATTGTCTAAGAAATTAGATAGCTTATTAAAAGATGCTAAAATCGATGCTCAATTAATGACTAGTTTAGGTTCTAGTATTAGAAACTTTGAAGGCGCAGCAAAAGGTATTGGCCCAGCTGTAGATTCAATTGCTTCTACTCAAAAGTATGGTGAAGAAATGTCTATTGCAGCTTCGCAAATGGAATCATTAAACAGTTTGTATAAAGTTCAATTGGAGAGCGCTAGTCGTCAAGTTTCAATTAACAAAGAATCTGTTGAAAATGCTCAGAAATTAAAAGAACAAATGGAATCATTAGCGTCTAACTTATCATCTTTAAATGGTGTATATGGTGGAATGCTTACAGCAATGAATAAAAAATAATTTTTAATTAGAATATAAAGTTCTAGATACTAAAAACTTAAAACCTAATTAAAAATGGCAGGAGGAAAATTGTCTGCAAGACAGAAAATGATTAATTTGATGTATTTAATCTTCATCGCGATGCTAGCGTTGAATATGTCAAAAGAAGTACTATCGGCATTTGGATCGATGAATGAAAAACTGAGTGAAAACAATCAATCAGTTACAACTAGAAATCAAGCTTTATTAGTAGATTTAGCTACAAAAGCTGACGAGAACCCTGATAAATTTAGAGTGCTTAAGCAAAAAGCAGACGAAATGGGGAGTTTAAGTAGTGAATTTAATTCATACTTAGAAGATTTAAAAGGGAAAATGACTGCTAAGTTAGAAGACCCTACAGATTACGAAACCATGGATAAAGGAGATTTCTTAGATGAACATTTCTTTAAAGGTGATGGTTACAAACCAGAAGGGGAAGAATTTTTAAATCAGATAGCTAAATTTAGAAATGGAACTATCGAGATTTTAAAATCAGATAAGAATCTAGCTCCTATAGCTGCAGACGTGGAAAGAAAATTTAATACTTCTCCAGTAAAAAATAGAGATGGTATTGAACAAGATTGGTTAGATTACAACTACAAAGGATATCCTTTAGTGGCTTCTTTAACAAAAATCACGCAGTTACAAGCAGATTTAAAAAATACAGGTTCTGAAGTTTTAAATAGTATGTTATCGGGTAGTTTAAAAGCAGATGCTTCTATGACTAACTATACGACGTTGTTAGAAACTACCAAATCGGCTTACTTTAATGGAGAAACTTTTGACGGTAATATTGTATTAGGTCGTAAAGATGGATCTACAAAACCAAACAAAGTAGAATTAACTTTAGATGGTAGACCATTAACGAAAGATCAATATACCGTAGAAGATGGTAAAGTAAAATTAAAATTTGGAACAGGAAGCGCTGGAGAACATGTTATAGCGGGTAAATTAACCTTCTTACAAGATGGTGAGTCTGTAGAGGTTCCAGTAAAATCTACTTTTGCTACAATTCCAATGCCTAATTCTGCTACTATTTCTGCAGATAAAATGAATGTAGTATACCGTGGAGTATCAAACCCAATGACTATTTCTTTTGCAGGTATTGCAGACAATAAAGTAAATGCAAGCGCACCAGGTTTAAAGAAAGGTTCTGGAGTTGGAAAATACGTTATGAATCCTGGTTCGGGAAGAGAAGTTACTATTAAAGTTAATGGTACTTTACCAAACGGAAGTGGGGTGTCGGATAACGCAACATTCAGAATCAAAGATATTCCAAGTCCTACAGGAACAATTCGTGGTGAAGATGGTAATGTGTCAATGCAACGTAGTAACTTAGAAATTGCTACTATTGGAGCTAAATTGGATGATTTCGATTTCGATTTACCTTTACAAGTAACATCTTTCAAAATTAAAATTCCTGGACAACCAACAATAACAGTTGGTGGTACAAAACTTAATAGTAAAGCAAGTGCTGCTTTACGTAAAGCAAGACGTGGAGATGGTATTACAATTTTCGATATTAAAGCTCAAATTAGCGGTAATTCGTCATACAAATTAAAAAAAGTATCTCCGATCTTAGTAGAGCTGTCTAATTAAAATCGAAAGATTTAAATAGTAAAGGTTCGCAAAATATTTTAAATTTATAAACAATGACTTATAAACGTTTTTTATTAACTCTATGTTGTATTATGGTCGCTTCAGCATCTTTTGCTCAAATGAACATTTTAAATGCAAAAAGCCCTGAGGAAATTGGTCAGAGAACTAGTGCCCAAATTGCATTAGATAGCGATAGACCATTAGAATATGGTTATGTAGACGATCGCGATGTATTGTTTTCTAAAATGGTTTGGGAAAAAATTGTGTTGGACGAGCGTGTTAATTTTCCGCTGTATTATCCGGTAGATACCAATAACATTGGAAGTAATAGACGTTCTCTTTACGATGTTCTTTTAAGAAGTATTAAGGAAGGTAAGATTAAGAATATTTACGACGATTCTTATTTCACAACCAAAAGAACTTTAGGAGATATCCAAGATGCCTTAGCTTTAGTAGACACAACAGATGTTGGTTACGAGCAATATAACGCAGAAGGTACTGTAGATGAACAATATATTAGAAGACAGGAAATTTCGTCTTATGATATCTCTGAATACTGGATTAAAGGATTGTGGTATTTCGATAAGCGTCAATCTGAGTTAAAATACCGTTTATTAGGTATTGCTCCTGTTGCTCCGGATGTAAACTTTTTAGATGCTGAAACGCCTGAATTAATTCCATTATTTTGGATATTCTTCCCAGATGCTCGACAGGTTTTACATGAAGCAAAAGCGTTTAATAGTAACAATAGCGCGGTGCCATTTTCTTTCGATCTTATT
Organism: Formosa undariae; assembly: GCF_042427615.1. Lineage (NCBI taxonomy): Bacteria > Pseudomonadati > Bacteroidota > Flavobacteriia > Flavobacteriales > Flavobacteriaceae > Formosa > Formosa undariae. Next base: position 442,806 of record NZ_JBHMEZ010000011.1, read on the forward strand.
CTAAACTCTAGACGTTTTAATGGATATATCTTTAAAGAAGAAAATGTTTTTGGAGACAGAGAAGTTAAAGAATATATTGCAGATAATGCTTTAATGCAGTTATTAGAATCTGATAGAATTAAAGAAAATATTAGAAATTTCGAATTAGATATGTGGTCATATTAATTTAGAAATAGCATAGTATAGAAAAAAGGCTCACAATTTGTGAGCCTTTTTTTATAAACCTAGTTTTTAATCATAGTATCTTTGCCTCATGATAGAAGTAGATTATTTAGTAGTAGGTTGTGGATTTGCAGGACTGTCTTTTATAGAAGAAGTTAAGGCACATAATAAATCTGTTTTAGTTTTCGATAACCAATCTCAGCAATCCTCTACGGTTGCAGGAGGGATGTATAATCCGGTTATCTTAAAACGTTTTACTGCAGTTTGGAAAAGTCAAGAACAGTTAAGATTGGCTTTACCATTTTATGAAAAATTAGAAGAAAAACTTAACATTACTGTAGATTATAAGCTTCCAGTGTATCGTCGTTTTGTATCCACAGAAGAACAAAATAATTGGTTTGCGGCTTCAGATAAATTAAATGTAGGCGAATTTATTTCAACCAAATTAATAAAGAACACCAATACGAATCTAGATGCAGATTTTGGTTTCGGAGAAGTGCTTCAAACTGGACGTGTAGATTCAGCACTTTTAATGTCTTCATATAGAGCTTATCTGAAGTTGAATGAGGAACTAGTAGAACGTTCATTTCAATACGACGATTTAATACCAACAGATACAGGTTTTACCTATCAAAACATAAATGTAAAGCATGTTGTTTTTGCTGAAGGCTTTGGTCTAAAACAAAATCCGTTTTTTAATTATTTACCTTTACAAGGTTCTAAAGGAGAATTGCTTATAATCCGTGCTCCCGAATTAAAAATGGATTTCCTGCTTAAGTCTAGTGTGTTTGTAATGCCTTTAGGTAACGACTTATATAAAGTAGGCGCAACTTACGAAAGGGACGATAAAACGAATAATACAACAGAAGCTGGGAAGAATCAATTGCTAAGTAAGTTAGAATCCTTTTTAAAATGTGATTTTGAAGTTGTAGATCAGGTCGCAGGTGTACGTCCTACAGTAAAAGATAGAAGGCCATTAATAGGTGCACATCCCGAACACAAGAATATGTATGTATTAAACGGTTTAGGTTCTCGAGGTGTCTTAACTGGTCCCTATGTTTCTAAACAACTTTATAGCGCTATCGAAAATGGAGGTGAATTGGATATTGAAATTGATATAAAACGCTATCAAGGCGATTATGCTCCTATTTCTTAACTAAGTCCTTAGTGTAGCTCATAAACATGTTTATCCAAATATTTCTGGACAAACGCATTATTATAGGCATAAAGGCTATTAAAGTGCAAACAATAGCAATAAAAGCGGTTATAAGTCCGGATCCCAAAAATAAGTGGCTAATTACAAAAGCGGCTACTGCAAAAGCAATACCTACGGCATAACTTACGTACATTGCGCCATAAAAGAAGGAAGGTTCAATCTTATATTTAGTATGACAGTGCGAACAATGTTCATGCATTTTTAAAGTGTCCTTAAGCACGTACGAATTTTTATTAACGTACATAGATTCTTGATGACATTTCGGGCAAGCACCCGTAAAAATACTATATAGTTTCGATCCTTTTGTAAACATTTTATTTAATGTATTTTTGCAATCAATTTTAAAATACAAACTTAAGATTTAATCGCTTAAAGTTTGGTAACATTAGTAACAATTCTATGCTTAACATTCATAATTTATCTATTTCATTTCAGGGTGAATATTTATTCGAAGAGATAACCTTTAAACTAGGTCAAGGGGACCGTGTTGGTTTAATTGGTAAAAATGGTGCCGGAAAATCGACCATGCTGAAAATTTTATCTAAAGATCTAGAACCCGATTCTGGTCAGATTTCTGCAGATAAAGATTTAAAAATCGGATTTTTACGACAAGATATAGATTTTGTTTTAGGACGTACCGTTTTAGAAGAAGCTTATCAGGCCTTCGTAGAAATCAAGATACTTGAGGGTAAAATGGAGTATATAAACGAGCAGTTTGTTACCCGTACAGATTACGAAAGTGAATCTTATCATCAATTAATGATCGATTTAAACGATTTACAGCACCAATACGAAATTCTTGGAGGATACAACTATCAGGGAAATACAGAACGTATCTTACAAGGTTTAGGATTTCAGCGTGAAGATTTTGAAAAACTAACAGACACATTTTCTGGAGGTTGGAGAATGCGTATCGAATTAGCAAAATTGTTACTTCAGAATAATGATATCCTGTTGCTCGATGAGCCAACAAACCACTTGGATATAGAATCTATTATCTGGTTAGAAGGATTTTTAAAAACGTATCCAGGTGCAGTAGCTATTGTATCCCACGATAAGATGTTTTTAGATAATGTTACCAATAGAACAATAGAAATTTCATTAGGTCGTATTTACGATTATCCAAAACCATATTCGCAGTTTTTAGTATTGCGTCAAGAGATTAGAGATCAGCAAATGGCATCTCAGAAGAATCAGCAAAAACAAATCGAGCAAACTGAAAAGCTAATTGAAAAATTCCGTGCCAAAGCGTCTAAAGCAACTATGGCACAGTCGCTTATAAAAAAGTTAGATAAGATAGATCGTATTGAAGTCGATGAAGATGACAATAGTGTGATGACTCTAAATTTTCCGGTATCAGTTACACCTGGAAAAGTTGTTGTAGAGGCTAATGATATTGTTAAAGAATATGGCGATAAGAAAGTGCTTCAAGGTGTTAGTTTACATATAGAACGTGATAGTAAAACTGCTTTCGTTGGACAAAACGGACAAGGAAAATCTACTTTAGCTAAAATTATAGTCGGTGAGTTAGAACATGGCGGACAGTTAAAACTAGGACATAATGTTCAAATAGGATATTTTGCTCAGAATCAAGCGGAGTATTTGGATGGGAATAAAACCGTTTTAGATACGATGATTGATGCTGCAAATGAAAAGAACAGAAGTAAAGTCCGAGATATCTTGGGATCCTTTTTGTTTCGAGGAGAAGAAGCCGATAAGTATGTACGCGTATTATCTGGAGGAGAAAGAAACCGTTTGGCATTAGCTAAGTTAATGCTTCAGCCATTTAATGTTTTGGTTATGGATGAGCCAACCAATCACTTAGATATAAAATCTAAAAATGTACTTAAAGACGCTTTAAAACGCTTTGAAGGAACGTTGTTACTTGTATCTCACGATCGTGATTTCCTTCAGAATCTAACAGATAAGGTGGTTGAATTTAAAGACCATAAGCTAAAGGAGTATTTAGGTGATGTAGATTTCTATCTAGAAGAACGTAATGTTCAAAATCTAAGAGAAGTTGAAAAGCGTAATGTGGTTAAAAATCAACCAAAAGAGAAATCTGCAACGTCTTATGAAGATCAGAAAAAATTAAAATCTCTTAATAATAAGTTGAGTAAAATAGAATCTCAAATTAGTGAATTAGAAAGAGAGATTAAAAAAACAGATTTAGACTTGGCTTCAAACTACGACGAATTGGCTAATAAACCAGGGTTTTTCGATAGTTATAAGAAGAAGAAAAAGAAATTAACGGTATTAATGTCGGATTGGGAAGATGTACAAATGGACCTTGAAACCTTAAAAAGTTAATAAATATTGCTCTTTATCGAAAAAAAGAGACTTTAAGCAGTTTTTTTATGTTAATTTGTGGCTCCCAACCACCGCGATATGAAAACATTACTACTTACTTGTATTTGCTTAATTTCTTCATTTTTTGTTAAAGCAGAGATTCCGCTTAGTGAAAAAAAAGCACTTGTTAATTTATACTATGCAACCAATGGTGAACATTGGAAAATACCATGGAATTTAAATGAACCTGTAGAAAAATGGCATGGTGTTACAATAAGTAACGATCATGTTATTGTACTTCATTTACCAAGTAATAATTTAATAGGCGAGTTGCCAGCAAGTATTAGTGAATTAAGATACCTAACAAGGCTTAATTTAGCTTCGAATAGGTTAGGTGGACCAATACCACGTTCTATAGGGCAGTTAAGAGATCTTAAAAGCTTAGAGTTATTTCTTAATGAATTTATCGGTTACTTACCTGCCGAAATAGGAAACTTGAAACAGTTACAATTTTTAAGTCTATATCATAATAAATTAAAAGGAAATGTACCATCCTCTTTTACGAAATTAGAAGACTTAGAAATGTTGCAATTGGGAAGGAACTATTTTACTGGATATTTCCCTAAGCAATTATGTAGTCTGCAAAACTTAGAACATTTAAGTTTACATGATAATGCTTTTGAAGGTGAATTACCTAACGAATTAGGTGATATGAATAATTTAGAAGAATTAATTATCACGAACAATAAATTTTCAGGGTATCTACCAAAGGCAATAGGGAACTTAAATAAGTTAACTACCCTAATGTTGAAAAAAAATAATTTCAATAAAGACTATTATTGTTTTACAGATCGCATGCCTGTAGGGTATCTGTCGATAGAAATTGAGAATGAATCTGTAATTACAGATCATAATTAGGATATTATTTAATTATTATACAATAAAGTATGTTTGAGCACTTCTTTACTTGTCCGTATTGCTGGGAAACGATTTCTATGTTGTTAGATACAGGTGTTTCTAAACAGCAATATATCGAAGATTGTGAGGTGTGTTGTAATCCGATCGAGATACAGGTATCTTTTTTAGAAGGTGAACTTTCAGATTTTCAAGCAACTACAAATTAGTTTAAATATTTTTTTAAAATATGCTTGGTATATCAAAAAAGGGTCGTATATTTGCAGTCCGAAACAACGAGATCAGTATTATGAGCTGAAAGTTAAAAGCTAAGTTTGGTGTTTTAGGATTTACATCGCGGGATAGAGCAGTAGGTAGCTCGTCGGGCTCATAACCCGAAGGTCACTGGTTCGAGTCCAGTTCCCGCTACTAGTAAAGAAAAGGCTTTGCAGAAATGTGAGGCCTTTTTTTATTTCCAATAGTACAGAATAAGTACAGAATATTCCTATTTTCAAAATTCAATTCTATTTATGCTCATTTGCCTTCTATTGATAATAAGTAGTATCAAATATCTAAATAGTGTTTGGATATAAAGGTGAACATTCTTTCTTTGCACAACCTGTGCATCCATTATTTTGTATCTTTGTCAAACTTTATGAAAATATTCGTTTCCATATCAATGTCAATTTTATTCTTTTTTCAGGGAATTAGCATTGATATGGACTTTTGTGGACCAATTAAAGAAATTTCAAGCATTATTACCCATTATCAAGACCATAAAGTTTATGGAGACTCTTTCCTTGAATATGTAGTTGAAGATTACATTGACAATGATGCAAAAAATGAAGGGCATCATAATAACCCAGATAAGGAGAATACACCAGTCCATTCCCATCATCAATGTTGTCACCCTTTAGTATTAATTATTGCGAACAACAATTCGGTTTTAACCAATCGACTAAAGTTTGAAGAGAAAAAACAGTTTAACTTACATAAAGTAAACTTCACTTCCAGATATCTGGAATCGCTTTTCCAACCCCCTAAAGTATAATTCAGTTTTTTTTAGGATAGCTATATCCTACCGTGATGCTTTTCAAAGTAAGTATCGCATCATAAACGCATTGCATTTCTTTGCATTGCGATGTTTAAACTGAATTAATACTTTTTCTATGATTAACAAAATCATTTCATTTTCCATTAATAACAAGTTTATTATTGGGCTCTTTATAGTGGCACTTGTAGGTACGGGCATTTGGTCTATGGCCACTATAAATCTGGGTTCTGTACCCGATATTACCAACAACCAAGTACAGGTTATTACAGTTGCCCCAAATTTAGGTACTGAAGACATTGAACAATTTGTTACTTATCCGGTAGAATTGGCAATGGCAAATCTACCAGACGTTATCGAGCTGCGTTCGGTGTCTCGTTTTGGATTGTCAGTTGTTACTATCGTATTTGAGGACGAGGCAGGCACATATCTTCCCCGGCAATTAGTGCAAGAGAAATTAACCGAAGTTGCCGGAGAAATCCCCGAAGGCTTCGGCACGCCATTTATGGCCCCAATTACCACAGGTTTGGGCGAAATCTACCAATACAGCCTAAAAGTAAAGGAAGGCTACGAAGATAAATACGATGCAATGGAGCTTCGTACCATCCAAGATTGGATTGTAAAACGCCAAATGGCATTAGTTCCAGGAGTCGTCGAGGTAAATGCTTTTGGAGGATTTGTGAAGCAATATGAAGTAGCCATAAACCCCAATAAGCTAAAAAGTTTCGGTATTACAATGAACCAGGTCTTTGAAGCCCTTAAAGTGAACAATGCCAATACTGGAGGTGCCTATATAGAAAAAAATAACCAAGCCAATTTTATCCGTGGCGAAGGCTTGGCCCGAAGTATCGCCGATTTGGAAAACACAGTTGTAACTACTCAAAACGGTAGTCCCGTTTTAATACGGGATGTCGCTGAAAAGGTTGGATATGGCAGCCAAGTACGCTATGGCGCTTTTACCCAAGATGGACACGAATCTGTGGGCGGACAAATTTTAATGCTGAAAGGCGAAAGCCCAGGCGACGTGATCGAAAATGTGGAAAAGCGTATTGTAGAAATTCAAAAATCCCTGCCGGAAGGCGTTTATATTGATGCTTTTTTAAGTCGAAGTGAACTTATTGAGGCAACCACAAGTACCGTTAAAACAAATCTAATAGAAGGTGCCCTTATTGTCATATTTGTTTTGGTCTTGCTTTTAGGAAGCTTCCGTGGTGGCTTGATAGCAGCGTCGATAATCCCTTTATGCCTATTATTTGCATTTATTTTGATGAAACAATTTGGCATTTGGGCAAATTTAATGTCCTTGGGTGCGATCGATTTTGGGATTATTGTAGATGGTGCGGTGATTATCGTGGAAGGAGCGGTTTTCCACATTCATCAACGGATGAAAAAATCCACAACCGCCATTAACCAAGCTGAAATGGATGAAATCGCCTATGACTCTTCAAGTAAAATGATGAATTCTGCCTTCTTCGGTCAACTAATTGTTCTTATAGTTTTTACACCTATTCTGTTTTTGACCGGTGTGGAAGGGAAAATGTTTCGACCAATGGCATTTACATTTGGTTTTGCCGTTTTAGGGGCAATTATTCTTTGCCTTACCTACGTACCAATGATGTCATCATTATTTTTAAAACCTGCTAAAAATCAAAATAGTTGGTTTGCCAAATTTGAAAACAAGATTGATAGGTTCAGTGATAAAATTATGGGGGTTCTGAATCGTATCTATCTGCCTATATTAAATTTTGCACTTCGCTTTCGGGCAGGTGTGGTTATAGGCGCGGTTGCCTTGCTTTTGATTGCAGGATTTATTTTTAGCAATATGGGAGCAGAATTTGTCCCTAAATTTGATGAAGGCGATATTGCATTTCAAGCATTGATAAAACCAGGGAGCAGTCTTTCAGAATCTATTGAGGCCTCAGAGAAACTTCAGAATTTAATCAATGAGTTTCCGGAAGTAAAAACAGTAGTTTCAAGGATTGGTGTGGCTGAAATACCAACAGACCCAATGCCTATGGATATTGCCGATAGTTATATTATTCTTGAAAAGGACAAGAGTAAATGGACATCCGCAGATAGTAAAGAAGAACTCATAGAAAAGATTCAAGAAAAAATTTCAGTAGTTCCCGGCGTAAATTTTGTGTTTACACAACCTGTAGAACTTCGTTTTAATGAATTGCTGACTGGTGTCCGTGAAGACGTGGCCATCAAATTGTACGGAGAAGATTTGGACGTTTTGGCAGACAAGATACAGGAAATCGCGGCAGTAATTAGGACCGTTCCCGGAGCGGCTGACATTAATGTGGAGGCTACAAGTGGTTTGCCACAAATGACGGTGGTATATAACCGTGCGAAAATGGCACAATACGGTGTAACCGTTGATAAGCTGAATGATTATGTAAGTGCTTCATTTTCAGGAGAACAGGCAGGAGTCATTTTTGAAGGGGAAAAACGGTTCGATGTGGTCATTCGTTTGGCAGAGGAATATCGACAAGACATCAATAGCTTAAAAAACCTTTATATAGACCTGCCAAACGGTGCACAAGTACCATTAAAGGAGGTGGCAGATATCAGCTATAAACCCGGACCAATGCAGATTTCAAGAGACAATACCTCTCGTCGTACTTCCGTGGGCGTGAATGTTCGTGGGCGCGATGTAAAATCGATGGTCGAGGAAATTCAACAAAAATTGGAAACGGATGTTAAACTGCCACCAGGTTATTTTGTAACCTACGGCGGATCATTTGAAAACCTACAACGAGCATCAGACCGATTGATGATTGTAGTCCCAATCGTTCTATTAACAATATTTGTTCTGCTTTACTTTGCTTTGAATTCAGTTACACAAGCCTTGATGATCTATATGGCAGTGCCTTTGGCGGCCATTGGTGGCGTTTTCGTTTTGTTGATTCGTGGAATGCCTTTCAGTATTTCCGCGGGAGTCGGATTTATCGTGCTCTTCGGAGTTGCCGTATTAAACGGACTCATACTCATAAATAAGTTCAATGAATTAAAAGACAGTGGAATGACAGATTTAAAAAAACGTATATATGAAGCTACGCACGAACGTTTACGTCCAATTTTATTAACAGCCATTACAACAATTATGGGCTTTATCCCAATGGCGATTTCTACCTCTGGTGGTGCCGAAGTACAGCGGCCCTTGGCGACAGTAGTCATTGGAGGAATGCTTACGGCAACATTTCTGACCTTGGTGGTTATTCCTATTCTTTATTATTGGCTTGAATCGAGAAAGGAACGAAACAATAACGATGGAGGTGTAAGCTATGTCAACAAATCAACGAACATTGTAACCGTATTATTGATGGTTGGCGGTTTGATGGCTTCTGGAACTGCTTTTGCCCAAGACACCAATCAAAATGGAACAATGCCAAAAACCTTGACTGTAGATGAGGCCATTGCTATGGCAAAACAGAATTATCCATCGCTTAAGGAAAGTCAGGCATTTATTGAACGGGAAAAGGCACTAAAGGGAACGAGTTTTGACCTTGGTAGCACACAAGTTTTCACGGGCAAAGAAGAATATGGCAATAATCTTCCTGGAGTGCAAACAACCGTTGGCGTGCAACAGGGCAATATCGATTTGCTTTCAGGATTTTCAAAATCGAAGTTTTATAAAGAGCGCATTGCCTTGGGAGAAAAGTTTTATGTGGCCAGTGAACAACAGTTGGTGCGCAATGTGATGCAAGCCTATGACCAAATTAATTATTACAAGGCACAGTTGCGTTTTGCAGACCAATTGGACAGTATTTATGCCAATTTTAAGTCCGCTGCCCAACTTCGGTATGACACTGGAGAAACAGGCAAGTTGGAATTTATTTCAGCCTCTTCCGAATTTCAACAGATTCAAGTGTTGAGGCAACAAGCTTTTGATGATATTGAAATTGCCAAACGTGCCTTAAAACAATATTTGGGAACGGATGAAACCATCGAGACGGTAGATGGTTTTTACGAGCCATTGGATTTTATGGCGACATTGGATTCAACTTCGGTTGCCAATAACCCAATGTTGCAATATGCCTTGCAAAATGCCGAAGTAAGTAAAGCAAATGTGGGCGTTGAAAAATCGCAATTCCTACCGAAATTCAGTTTATCATATGGCAGGCAGGTTGTGGATGATGTTTCAGGGTTTAATACCTATCAGGCAGGTATTAGTATTCCGTTATGGTTTTTTCCGCAGAAGTCAAGGGTTAAGGCAGCCAAGGCAGACGCAATGGTAGCAGAGAATCAATATTTGGAGCAAAAAGCGGTTACAGAAAGTCGTGTTTCACAATTGACCAAATCACTCGAAAAAACAAAGAAGATTTTGCAATATTACGAAGAAGGCGCACTATTGTTGGCAGAAGAACAAATTACCACAGCGCAGTTGGCTTCTAAAGAAGGCGAAATAGATTACGTCAATTATATCACCATTCTTAATAGTGCCATCCGTATTAAACAAAACCATTTACAATACATCAATCAGTATAACCAGCAGACCATTGATATGCAATATCAATTGGGCAATTTATAACCTTAAAAAAAGAGAAATGAAGAATATACTATTAGTTAGTACCGTATTATTTACACTTATGTTTATGAGTTGTAATGATGCCCAAAAATCTGAACTTGGACATAATGAAGCCGAAGGTGTATCAAAGACCAATGAAGTTGGAGAAGATGCACACGGCGAAGAAGGCCACGTTGAAGGAGAGGAAGAAGGTGGTCACAGCGAGGAAGAAGGCGTTGTAGAACTTACAAAGCAACAAGCTGAAACCATCGGTTTGGAAATGAAATCTTTGGAGGAACGGAATTTAGGGAACAACATTAAGGTAACAGGTACGCTGGAACTTTTCCCACAGGATAAGGCGAATATCAGTCCGTTTGTTGGTGGAAATGTGAGTTCCATAAAAGTAATACCTGGAGATAATGTAAGTAAAGGACAGGTATTGGCATATATAGAACACCCAGATATCATTGCAATGCAACAGGAATATCAGGAAAAAAATGACGAACTGGTCTTTTTGAAACAGGATTTTGAGCGCAAGCAGACTCTTTATGACAAAGGTGTTTCTTCTGGAAAGGAATTTCAGATGGCGCAGTCAAAATTTCGTTCCACAACATCCAGCGTCAATGGTTTGCGGTCCCAATTGAGACTGTTGGGCATTAATCCGGACAAAGTGGCTGAAGGCCAAATATATTCCGCTGTTCCCATTACCACACCCATAAGTGGCTATGTGGATGAAGTAATGATTAGCCTTGGCGATTACGTGGCGCAACAATCCAAAATGTTCTCAATAAGCGATAATTCAAAGATTTATGTCAACTTCAAAATATATGAGAAGGACATAAAGCAAATCAAGAAAGGACAACAGATATATTTTTCTACGGCCTCTCGTCCAGATGAACTGCTTAAAGCAACCGTTCGGTCTGTGGGTAAAACATTTAACACCGACCCAAAAGCTTTGGAAGTTCTGGCAGATATTGAAAACGAGGATAAAAACCTATTGCCGGGTATGTACGTGGAAGGGCGAATAGTGCAAGGTGAGAAAAAAGGTTTCGCCGTACCGGAAGCCGCCGTTATAAAAGAAGGCGAGCAATCCTTTATTTTTATTCTGGATGAAGATGGAGAAATGGAAGCGAACAAAATGAAATTTAAAATGATACCCGTAACGGTTGGTATTACTGATTTAGGCTTTGTTGAAGTCAATCTGCCTGCCGAAGTTTCAAAGGACGCCAAAGTTGTCATAAACGGAGCTTATAATCTCTCTTCGGAAATGGTTAAAGGCGAACTGGAACACGGACATTAATTCAATAATAATCAAAGATTTTGATTCCGGGTTTGTTTATCGTCTTAATTAGTTAGTTAAAAATTAGAAAACAGGCTCGGTTCAAAATTGATTTAAAATATTCATAATATGAAGGAAATAAAAGCATTTATAAAACCGAACCGAATCCAAAGAGTCATTGAAGCACTATCAGATAATGGATTTAAAAGTATGACCCTTTCACAAGCAGAAGGAACTGGCGCCTTTAAGTCAAAAGGTGCAAGACCGTCGTTGGATTTTCACGTGACAGATAGTCCAGTGGTTAAGTTGGAACTGGTCTGCCAAAATGAGGAAGCCCAAGTGGCCATTGAAACAATTATAGCCAACGCCAAAACCGACGGACCTGGAGATGGTATTATTTATATCGCAAATATAGAAGATGCCTTTCAGATTAAATCTGGAGATTCCTTAAAACGGTACGACCTATAAAACACTTTGTTGCAAATGGAAAAAATAGTCCAACTACTTGAAAGCAAAGGGATACGACCTACGGCTATGCGCCTAATGACTTATAAACGTTTGGTGGAATTAAAGGTAGCCATCAGTCTTGGCGATTTGGAAAAGGATTTTAAGGTCAGTGAAAGAAGCACCCTATTTAGGACTATGAAAGCGTTTGAAGAAAAAGGTATTGTGCATCAAATTGAGGATGGGACAGGTGTTATAAAATACGCCCTTTGCGAAGAAAATTGTGAGTGCGAGGTCGGCAACGACCTTCATTTACACTTTCATTGCAACAATTGTAATGAAACTGTCTGTTTAACAGAGCATAAAATCCCTCATATCAACTTACCTGATGGCTATATTACCGAGGATATCAACTTGGTGGTAAAGGGCATTTGCGAAAAATGCAGCGACAATCTGGATTAAACGTTTGGTTTTTAAATTCAATTATCATTTATAAATAGTGAGCAATGATAACAATCTATAAAAAAGAGGCTACTGTATATATGGTGGCAGAGAATAAGCTGGATGCCAAGGATTATGAAAACTTGATACCGGTCTTAACAGAACATATAACTGCATATCAGGAAGTTTCCTGGTACATTGAAATGCAAAATTTTGAAGGCTGGACGGTAAGTGCCTATTGGAAGGGCATTGAATTAAATCTTCCGAATGAAACGCATTTAAAGCGTGTTGCTTTAGTGGGTAGCGTTAAATGGCAGGAGCAATTTACCGAGGCATTGCTTCCTTTTTCAGAAGCTCATATAAAATTTTATAAGCCAGAAGAAAAAGACGATGCCAAAGAATGGATAAAAAAAAATAGTAAAAAATGAAAAAAATACAACTAAAAATTCCAGTTATCCTTCCGCAAGTTCCAAACGAAAAAGATACTTGTGTTGAGCGGCTTATAAAAGAATTACAGGCTAAAGAGGGCATCGAAAAAGTACACGTTGCCGATACAAAGGAAGATGACACACCACAGCTCTGTTTTCATTATGACCCCGATATCATTTCTATAGACCGCATTCAATCCCTCGCCGAACGGACTGGTGCTGAAATTACCGAAAAATACGGGCATTTGCTCATTGAGGTTAAAGGAATCAGACATACAAGACAGGCACGTTCCATAGAGAAAAGTCTTTTGGCAATCAATGGGGTTTTGGAGGCTTCCGTTTCGGCCTCTGGAATGGTGCGCCTTGAGTTTGATAAAAAGCAAACAAATTTTGATGAAATAAGTAAACAGATTGAAAAGGAAGACCTTCAGGTTAAGCGGAGTTCTTCAAACGAAAATAATTACACCGAAGCATCCAAAAAAAAACAGGAACGTTCAAAGAAGGAAGATACTAAAGAGCAAACTTCCACAGAGGGCCACGAGCACAAGGAGGGCGAGACCCACGAGGAAGGAGAAGAGCACGCCCACGGTGGGGTTTTCGGTAAAAATACGGAGCTTATTTTTTCCATTATCTGTGGGGCACTTCTCGGGATAGGTTTCGGGCTTTCTTATGTGGAATCCATCCCGGATTGGGTCAGTCTTACTTTGTACATTGGCGCGTACTTTTTCGGTGGTTTCTTTACGGCCAAGGAAGCGGTTCAAACTGTGGCCAAGGGTGGTTTTGAAATTGATTTTTTAATGCTGGTCGCTGCCATTGGTGCCGCCATTCTGGGAGAATGGGCAGAAGGTGCACTGTTGTTGTTTTTATTTAGCCTTGGGCACGCCTTGGAACATTACGCAATGAACAAAGCAAGAAAAAGCATTGCCGCGCTTGCAGACCTTGCACCAAAAACAGCCTTGCTTAAAAAAGATGGTAAGACTGTAGAAGTTGGGATTGAGAAATTGAGTATTGGCGATATTATAGTGGTCAAGCCCAATAGTAAAATATCCGCAGATGGCGTCGTGGTCAACGGAAAAAGTAGTGTAAACCAAGCACCAATTACTGGGGAAAGTGTACCTGTGGACAAAATCCCTGTGGAAGATAAGGACAGAAACTATTCGGCAGACGATGATATCAAGGATGAAAACCGTGTGTTTGCTGGAACTATCAACGGTAATAGTATGTTGGAAATTAAGGTAATCAAAGAAGCCAAAGACTCTACCCTGTCCCGATTGGTTAAACTGGTCAACGAGGCGCAGACCCAAAAGTCCCCCACACAGCTGTTGACCGATAAGTTTGAAAAATACTTTGTGCCATCCGTACTGATATTGGTTGGTGTCTTGCTCTTTGCCTTTCTGGTCATTGATGAACCGTTTAGTGCCAGCTTTTACCGTGCAATGGCGGTATTGGTAGCTGCAAGTCCCTGTGCTCTGGCCATTTCAACACCAAGTGCCGTATTGAGCGGTGTGGCGCGAGCAGCGCGTGGTGGTGTACTCATTAAAGGTGGGAGACCGCTGGAAGATTTGGGCGAATTGACCGCTTTGGCTTTTGATAAAACAGGCACGCTTACCGAAGGCAAGCCCAAACTTACCGAAGTAGTACCATTGGGGGATATTGAAGAAAATGAACTGTTAAAGATAGCCGTTGCCGTTGAAAACTTGAGCGACCACCCTTTGGCCAAAGCCGTCGTAAGGGATGGGAAAGAGCGTCTGAAAGGTACTGATATTATCGATGCGTCAGATTTGGAAGCAGTTCTCGGAAAAGGTATCAAAGCTTCTTTGGGCAAGGATAAAATCTATATTGGAAACCTTGACTTGTACGAAGACCTCGATGAAGCAAAACCATCCGAAGATATATCGAATAAAGTAAAAGAACTTGAAGGTGGTGGAAATACTACGATGCTCATAAGAAGGAACAAAGAATATATAGGTATCATCGCCCTGATGGACACCCCACGGGAAGCGGCCAAGGAAACACTGAAAAAATTAAAGGAAATCGGTATCAAGCGGATGATAATGCTAACCGGGGATAATCAAAAGGTTGCCGATGCCGTTGCTAAAGAAATTGGGTTGACCGATGCCTGGGGAAGCCTGTTGCCAGAGGAAAAAGTAAATGCCATTAAAAAATTAAAAGAACAGGAATCCAAAGTCGCAATGGTAGGCGACGGTGTGAACGATGCCCCTGCAATGGCAAACAGCACCGTAGGTATCGCAATGGGTGCAGCGGGCAGTGATGTGGCCTTGGAAACTGCGGACATTGCCCTAATGGCTGATAAACTGGAAACACTGCCCTTTGCCATAGGTTTGAGCAGGAAGGCAAAGGCCATTATCAAGCAAAACCTTTGGGTCAGCCTCGGTATTGTGGCATTGCTTATCCCATCGACCATTATGGGTTGGGCCAATATTGGTATTGCAGTGGTCATCCACGAAGGCTCAACATTACTTGTGGTTTTTAATGCGTTAAGGCTTTTGGCTTATAAGAAATAAATTTAATAAAAAGGGTTGCTTTTGAATCAAGGTTAAAATGACCAAAACGGAAAAAATATTATCATATCACGGTATTCGCCCTACTAAAATGAGGTCGAAGATATACAAGTTCCTGAAAAGGAAACAAAGTGCCGTGTCCTTTTCCGATTTGAAAAAGGCTTTTGTTCAAAAGAGCGAAACCAATAAAACAGCAAACAGAACTACCTTTTATCGCAACCTCAAAATTTTTGAGGATAAAAGGCTAATTCATCAGATTAATGATGGGGTCGGAGTGGCAAAATATGCGATTTCTGATGAAAACGCCAAAGTTAAATATGGTATAGATTTACATATGCACTTTCATTGCACCGATTGTAGGAGAACAATCTGTTTACCGAATAAGATATCGGAAGAAAGCTTGCCAGACGATTATGAAGTGAGCGATGTGAATCTGGTATTAAAGGGAATATGTGAAAAATGCAGGCAAAAATAACAGGTGGGAGTTCCAGAACTCTGAACCCTTGCGCCCAATGGTCAGGTTCAGGTTTCTTCCACCTTCTCTAACTTAAAAAATATTATGGTAGAACTAAAAAAATCCTTGGGTACGCTTCGACTTACGTTTTATGGTGTTGGCACAATTGTGGGCGCAGGAATCTATACCGTGATTGGCGCGGCAGCTGGACAGGCAGGAACCGATATTTGGTTGAGCTTTATTTTTGCGGCAGTTGCAGCCAGTATTTCTGCAATGTCTTATGCAGAATTATCATCTACCTACCCCAATGCAGGCGCAGAATTTATATTTGTAAGGAAAGCATTTCCAAAAATCGACATTCCTTCCTTTCTTACGGGTTGGACCGTTGCCTTCCATAGTTCGGCAACAATTGCAGCCGTACTATTGGCATTTTCGGGATATTTCAATACCTTTTTTGAAGTACCGGGATTATTGATAAGCTATGGTGTACTGCTGCTGCTTGCCCTGATAAGTGTTACAGGAATCAAGAAATCATCTACTGCTAATATTATAATGGTCAGTATTCAATTGTTAGGTTTGCTCATTCTTATCTTTATAGGCCTTAAAGAAACAGGCCTGCCAAAAGCTGAAATTTTTCAAATCAACTCATTCTCTGGAACACTTGCGGCTACGGCAACTTTGTTTTTTGTCTATACTGGCTTTGAACATATGGCATCTTTGGGTTCAGAAGTTAAAAATCCAGGAAAAACAATTCCTCGTGCCTTTTTGCTGACAATGGTAATTACCACTATCTTTTATTTACTCATTTCTTTTACGGTACTTAACATAGCTGACCCTTTAGCTATTTCAAAGGTAGATTCGCCATTGTCCTTGGCAGCATCCAACCTTAATGCTTGGTTGCCTGTTGTCTTGGCTGTTGCTGCTCTCTTTGCCACGGCCAATGCAGCGTTTAGCGGTATTATTTCCATAAGCAGGTTGTTGTTCGGAATGGCAATCGTGGGCGAGCTTCCAAAATTTATGACCAAAGTAAATGCACAAAAAGTACCTTGGGTAACCACATTTGTGGTTATGGCTGCGGTGGGTTGTTTTTTGCTATTGGGCGATATTAAAATTGTAGCTGGGATGTCTTCTTTGGGTGCGCTACTTGTATATGTTGCCGTAAATATTGCACTTATAATTTTGCGTTTTAAAGAACCAAAACAGAACAGACCTTTTAGAGTGCCATTGTCCATCGGTAAAGTTCCAGTACTGCCCATTTTGGCCATATTGGTTAGCCTTACTCTAATTATTCAATATGATGGATTGGTTTACGCTGCCTTTGTAGGTGCGATAATAGTGGGAATAATACTCGATTATTTTTTGGATAAAAGACCGAAAAAAGACGTAGATGCTGAAAAAGAAAATGAATTGTTTAAACACTAATACATTTTTATGGACTGGACATTTGAAGAATTTAGAACAGAGCTTGACACCCTTAATCCAGCGGTACGAAAAAAGGCAATCGAAATTGCGAATGACTTAATAGAAAAGGAAGGTCTTTCACAAGATTTAGCCATCAAAAAAGCAATTGTTATGGCTGAAGAATGGTTTTATGATTTGGAAGGTTAATCTTTAAAATTTTGGACTCCTTTAATTTTAAAATAGATGATAAAAATTAAGAAATTATCAATTCCCATACTAGTAGGGTTCGCCATAGGTGTATTTATTATTCAACCCTTGGGAATCACTATTTTTAACTATGGAAATCAAGCTAATGAAATTAATTGGCTGCAATATTTGAAAAGTAATTTAGTCGAAATTTTGAATATAAACGGGAATCAAATTGTCGAGAATATTCTGTTTGGACTGTTAGGTGCAAGTGTTGCATTGATTTTTTATTTAGGTAAAATGGAAAAGAATATCGATAATAAGTGACAATTATATTTTAAAATTAAATAATCTGCGATATATGAAGTGGCCAATAAATGCACTTCCATAGCACTATATATTTCATTAAATTGATAAAAAAATAAAATTATGATACAGTTTGTAAATTCTAAAAACGAAAATTTAATTGCCGCAAAATTGGAAGGCAAAATATCTACAAGCGATGTAGAACTGATACATTCCCGAATTGATGAAATCCTGAACAGCAACCAGAAGGTTGATTTCTATTTTGAAATGCACGATTTCCACGGTTACGACCTGCAAGGTCTTTGGGCAGATATTAAAGTAGACAACTCCCATCTTTCCGATTATGGCAAAATGGCATTTGTGGGCGAAAGGAAATGGCAAGAATGGGCTGCCAAGGCAACCGATTTCTTTACCGGTTCAGAGGTAAGATATTTTGATTTAAAAGATAAGGAACAAGCCAAGCAATGGATAAATTTATAATAAAATAAAATGAGCAAGAAAAAACAAAATCTTCGTGATATCAATACCGAAGAACATAAAGGAGAACACGCACACGACGATGGCCACAACCATAGCGACCCGGAAAGTGTAGGAAAATTTAAAACCTATCTACCAGCAATTTTCAGTTTTGTGATGCTGATTATCGGTATCGCTATGGACTATTTTGATGTTGCATTTTTTAAGGATTGGGTACGTATCGTTTGGTATGTAATAGCATACCTTCCAGTAGGTTTTCCCGTGATAAAAGAAGGCTGGAACAGCATCATAAAAGGCGATTTCTTTACGGAATTTCTTTTGATGTCCATTGCTACCATTGGAGCATTCGCCATTGGCGAATATCCCGAAGGTGTGGCAGTAATGCTTTTTTACGCAGTGGGCGAATTGTTCCAAAACGCAGCGGTCAATCGAGCCAAAAGCAATATTAAAGCCTTGCTCGATGTAAGACCTAATGAAGCTTTGGTTTATCGAAACAACGATTACATTTCTGTAAATCCTGAAACCGTTGAAATTGGCGAAAAAGTACAGGTTCGTGTGGGCGAAAAAATTCCTTTGGATGGGGTGTTGCTATCAAAAAAAGGCTCGTTCAATACAGCAGCCTTGACAGGGGAAAGTAAACCTGATACTATTGCAAAAGGCGAAAAGGTGTTTGCCGGAAGTATCAATCTGGATGGTGTGATTGAAATTGAGACCACCAAAGAATTTAAGGACAGTTCCATTGCCCGAATTCTCGATATGGTGCAGAATGCAACAGCTCGTAAATCGAAAACCGAATTGTTCATTAGAAAGTTCGCAAGAATCTATACACCTATTGTTGTCTTTCTTGCGATTGGATTGACGTTTATACCCTACTTTTTTGTGGACGATTATATCTTTAGCGATTGGTTATACAGAGCCTTAATTTTTCTTGTGATTTCTTGTCCTTGTGCTTTGGTTATTTCTATTCCTTTAGGTTATTTCGGAGGATTGGGAGCAGCTTCAAAAAATGGCATTCTGTTTAAAGGAGCATCGTATTTGGATGAAATGACAAAGGTTAATACCGTTGTTATGGACAAAACCGGAACCGTGACCAAAGGTGTGTTCAAAATCAAGGAAATAAAAGCCATTGATTGGAATGAGCCTGAATTTATGAAATACCTAATGGCGATGGAAGAACAATCTACCCATCCCATTGCCAAGGCAATTATGGAATATAAAGCCGATGGCGAAGATTTTCAAGCTTCCGAAGTAACTGAAATAGCAGGAAAAGGTCTAAAGGGAACAGTAAACGGTAAAACCGTATTGGTAGGTAACAAACCATTGATGACGTCAAACAACATCGAAGTTCCATCTGAAACCGACAACATAGTAGAATCTATCGTGATGGTTTCCATTGAGGGCAAATTTGCTGGTTATGTAATTATTGCAGACGAGTTGAAGGATGATGCTCACGAAGCCATCAAACAAATCCGTGAATCAGGAATTACCAAAATAATAATGCTTTCGGGCGATAAGGATTCTATTACGCAACAAGTCGCAAAAGAAATGGGTGTAGATTGGGCAAAAGGGGGTTTGCTTCCAGAAGATAAATTGAAAGAAGTCGAAAAGCTGATGTCCGAAAACAACAACAAAGTAGCTTTTATTGGAGATGGCATCAATGATGCACCCGTATTGGCGGTTAGCGATGTAGGTATTGCAATGGGTGGATTGGGTAGTGATGTGGCAATAGAAACTGCAGACGTTATCATCCAAACAGACCAACCGAGCAAAATTGCAAAGGCTATAAAAATTGGTAAATCCACACGTCGCATCGTTTGGCAGAACATTATTTTAGCATTCGGAGTAAAAGCAGTTGTTTTAGTATTGGGTGCAGGAGGTCTGGCAACGATGTGGGAGGCGGTTTTCGCAGATGTGGGCGTGGCTTTATTGGCAATATTGAATGCCGTAAGGTTACAGAAGATGGAATGGAAGAAATAGATATATAAATAAAACAATAGTATATGTCAGAAAATCGAAGGAAAAGACGTCTGAAAGAGAAAAGTAAAGTACAAACTGAAAAAACTGTCATTTCTAAAAGGGATAAAATAATATGGATTGGTGTTATAATCATATTTGTATTGTTTGTTTTGTTTATTTTATTCCTGCTTTTCTTGAAATACTTTATAACTATTTAGATACAAAGCTATTATAGAGGGTTATTTAGAAATAACTAAAAAGGATGTATCAAAAACAAAGAAAAAAAAGAAATAAGAAAGTTGGTAAATCCAATAATCAAATCACAAGGAAAGATAAGTTCAATGGTATTCTTGCAATATTATTTGTGATAATATCCGCGTTGTTATTGTACTATTTTGTGGTAAAAGGGAATATTCATAAACATTAACTGTTGTATAGACTATAATGTTCATAATGTTCGTTCGTAATGAAACAAGATAATCTATTGCTCTCTATTTCGAATACGCTCATCCCTAAATTCAGCATAATAGCCCGACATTTTATACGATTTGGCGTGCTGTGTTTGCTTAACAAAGGATAGGGTCAGTTTAATCATATAAGGCGTTTGATGATGTTGTACAATCACCGATTCAGCATCATCCTCACTTTGTATGGGGTCAAAATGTTTTACTTCCAGTTTCTTTTGTTCTTTATAAATATTCGATTCTTTGACCCATTGTTCAAGCTGAAAATCAGTTACATTATCCGTAGAATAAATAGATTTATTAGCATACAAACAAGTTAAAATATTTAAATACTCAATATCTTTTTCATTCATAGGAATGTTACTGAATTGTTTTTTATTTCCAATTTTATAGACTTTTGGGTCATACATTATAAGTAGCAAATCTGGTGCTAATGGGTAAAAAATCTGTAATCCCTTACTTGCCATTCCATTGTGTCCGAAGGGAAATTTTCTTGATTCCAAAAACTGATTATATTTCGAAATAGGATTGTCGCTTGTTATCAATTCATTTGAAGTAGTATTTCGAATCAGCTTGATTTGCATATCCATCATCATAGGTAGACTATTAAGAAGTAAGTCAAGTTTTTTTTTCTATTGCATCTTCGTATGCAAAAAAATGAGTATCATAATCAAAATTTTTAAATTGAGGTTCGAGCTTCATTGCCGTTTTCATAATTGTATCTATCATATGATTAAAATCTTCAACATTCGACTTGGTGCGATACGCTTGAAGAAGGATAAATAGCCAAATAAGATAATAATTATCAGATTTATCCTTTGGCAACTCTTTTGTTTGAACCACCCTATTTAGAATTAATGAGCTCTGATTTTCAATAGTCCCAAACCATTCTTCCCTTTCCAAATCCTTGCCATAGAAATAATCTTCTTGGGCTTGTCCTTCCAAATTTGCTTTATGGATGATTCTACCTGTATCCTTTAGACAGAGCTTAATTATTTTCGTGGAATCATTTAAACTAAAGTATCGTAAATAAAATTTCGGGACATAGTGTTGTTTTTTCTTATTGGCCATTATGAAAAAATTATTTAGATTGTAAAAATAAGAATGACAAATTTTAAGAAAGACAAAAAGCTAATTCATTTTATAGATTTTGTTTACATAAGCCATTGCAACCCATTCCCCTGCATTCCGTAAAAAACTCCATTACGGTAAATGCGCTTCATTAAAAAAATCTTGGACAAAACTCCAAAGATTCCGATTTACATTACGTTAATCCCGAAAAAAATCGGGAAACACTTCATTCCAAATCTCCATCTTTGAAGTTCAGTCCGCTTTAAACCCTACTGCATTAGGACAATCCATTTTCATAATCCGTTCAGCACATTCCCCTACATTCCGCGAAAAGCTTCATTTCAGGAAAAGAGCTTCCCTGTAAAGGTCTTGGACAAAACTCCAAAGATTCCAATTCCATTCCACTTGACCACTTCCTGAAAAAAAAGGGAAGCGGACAAACTCTATTCCATCTCCATTTTCGAAGTTAAGTCCGCTTTAAATCCTGCAAAGAATCATATACAGCTTTTAAATCCCGTTCAGCACATTCCCCTGCATTCCGCGAAAAGCTACATTGCGGGAAAAGAGCTTCACTGCAAATATCTTGGACACAATACCCAATTTCTACTTTCCATTCCGCTAACCCGGTCCGTCCCGATAGCTATCGGGACTGGAACGGGACACTTCATTCCCAATCCGAAATTGTGAACGGAGTCCGCCAAATCGGAATTCCATTTAATCATTTGGTGCCACTTCCTATGTTTTCGTACTTCACAAAAGTCTTTAAACCTCCATCCGCACCCTCGCCGTTATACCCTTTTATTGCCAGCAAAATACCAACATTTGGAAGTTGAACGGACTGCATAAACCGCTACGCTGCGCTTCACTTTTTATAAGTCCTTATCAATTCCAAATATTGAAAATGTATCAGCAACAAAAAAAGGTAACAGCGAGGGCGCTATGGGAAGTAAATCTAAAATGAATCTTATGAAATCTTACAAAAACATCAAAAAGGAAGCGGCACCGAAAAAAACAAAAAAGGAAAACGCTCAAGATATAATAAGTAAATCACTTCAAAAAAATATAACAATAAACTGTCTGAATAGTTCAGATAGCAATTTTAATTAATTCTTAAATATTTTATTATGAGCACTTTAAAAAATCACGTACAGTTAATCGGAAACGTTGGACAAGAGCCAACCATTACAAACCTTGAAAGCGGTAAAAAAGTAGCCCGTTTTTCACTCGCAACAAACGAATATTACAAGGATGCCAAAGGCAAAAAGCAAACAGAAACCAATTGGCATACGGTTGTAGCTTGGGGCAAGACTGCAGAAATCGTTGAGAAATTTGTCGAAAAAGGCAAAGAAGTTGGAATATCGGGAAAACTAAAAACTCGAAGCTATACAACTGATGATAACGAACAACGCTATGTAACGGAAGTTGTAGCCGATGAAATCCTATTACTCGGAAGCAAAAACGACAAGTAATCATAAAAATCCAAGAGGGCACAGATACCAGTTTTCAATTAGTTCGTGCCCTCTTTTAATTATTCACTTATAAAATAAATGAACAATGAAAGCACAAGTTAACGAAATCAAAGAAGGATTGCAACATTTTCACGGAACGGAAATGTTTTATCAAATCCCATTATTAAGAACACGTTTTACGGACGGACTAAAATATCTTGCTAATGTGGCAGATTGTTTTTGGCTCATTACGGACACTTCTGTAATTGCAAAAAGTCTAATGAACCGAAGTGAGTTTATCACAATAGACTTTAAAAGATTATCCGAAGATGAACAGGATTATACAGGATACGAAGCTGAAATTATATACACCGATGGCAATGATATTGTTTTAGAAAAGCACGGGTATAGAGTGACTGATTTTCCACTCGATGAATTGCGGTTATTTTTTGTAAATAATACGCTGATGTTGCCAAGTGAATATTAATATCTAAAGCTATGGTATATCTCAATTTTACGGATCTGAGCGAAGAAGCTCAAAACCGGCTTTTAGAAGATTCTAAAAAGGATGTGAAACGAAAATTTGGCGATAGTATTCGGCAATACGTAAGAGAAAATTATACCTGTTTTGAAACGATGGTAGAGGAGGAAGCATTACGAAATTTATATTCCTATACTTTCATATTCAACATCTAATTTTCTAAACTTAATAATTAAAGCACCTCTAAATTTTAGAGGTGTTTTTCTATGCAATTAATATATAGTCAAGAAAAAAACGTATCTTTATTGCGCTGAAATTCAGCATTCAAATTTAAGTAGGGTTATCCACTTTTCGACTTTCGCCGATAACCGTACACATCGAAAAATAACATATCGGAAAATCATTTTCCCTGAAAATGGCAATCGGCTTTTTAGCCGGATTGTATGGATTTTTGTCACGCTTGCGCGTGACGAAAAGGAATAGCAAGAGGGTAACACGCTGCGCGATGTTTCGGATTCCTTTTCGTTTTCAAATTGCTGATTACCAGCGATTTGAACATATTTTAATTTCCTAACAATCAGCGATTTGCGACAAATGGGCTGTGAATGCCCATTTTTAGGGAAGATTTTGCGACAAATCGGCGAAATATGGACTCATTTATTGGAATTAGATTTAAAAAGGAAACTGCAAAACGTTTCCAGAATTTCTCACGCACTTACTTCAAATCGCACACCGAGGCAATGGCTACGATGCTCGATTTTTTCTTCTACAACGAAATTTCGCCAAAAGAAAAACTAGGACCGACAGGGCGAACTATCGAAGCAAAACTTCTCAAAAGAATAAATGCCGTTATCGCCATAATGCGAGATGTAGAAAAGACACAAACCAAACCCACGGTGGCGATGATTCAATCCCTTTTTGAAATGGAAGAACCTGCAAAAAAACCTTTGATTGTTGAAAAGAAATATGCCGAAGAAAAGAAGGAAGTCCGCTTTCGCGAAAAGCAGAATCCGAATAATCAGCTATAAATATTTGAACTATGTATATCACAATCACAGCTCAAAAAATGGGCGGTAATTATAGCCAAAGTTCAGCGGATTTTGTAGGCTATTTAGAGAAAGAAAATGAAGGTTTAGAACAACCAGATATAGAACACTTTTTCAACCAATATGGCGACGAGATTTCAGCTGAAGAAGTGGTCAAAGAAATTGATGGAAACACGGCAAAATTGAAAAAGAAAGAGCCCAAGTTTTATTCGATTACAGTCAGCCCATCAAAGTATGAATTACGAAAACTTCAGAACAATAGTCAAGATTTAAAAACTTACACTCGTGAGCTGATGAAAGATTATGTTGCCAGTTTCAATCGTGAAATCAATGGACGACCTATATCAATAGACGACATAAAATACTACGCCAAAATTGAGCATCAAAGAACTTTCAAGGGGACGGACTTTCAGATAAAAGAGAACCAACCTTTCGCCACAAAAATACTTCAGCTCAAAACGGATATCCGAAATGTTCAAGAAGGACGAGCTGAAGGGAATATCAAGAAAATGGAAAAGGAAATTGCCAAATTAGAACGACAAGCACCACATCAACAAAACGGAAAACGAATTGTCCAGGGAATGGCGAAAGATGGAAACCAAAGTCATATCCATATTATCGTGAGCAGAAAGGATGCCTCAAATTCTGTAAGTCTTTCGCCAGGAAGTAAACACAAAGCTTCTGAAGTTGAAATGCACGGAAAAAAAGTAAAACGAGGTTTTGATAGAGATGCATTTTTCGCGAAAGCGGAAAAAACTTTTGATAAGACGTTTGGATATAAGCGCAATTACGCAGAGACCTACAAAGCTAAAAAGACCTTTGTAAAGAATCCAAACCTATATTTTTCCGCTTTGATGAAATTACCTGCCAATGAAAAAGCATTGGCTTTTAAAATGATAAGCAAATCAGGATTGCCCATAGTGCCGAGTATTCCAGTAAGTCAGGCACAAATAGCACTTCGGGTCTTTAAGCGATTGAGACGTGGCGCAGAAGTGGCCATAAAATCAAGTTCAATAGGAATCTAACGAGTATGCAGATAGACAATCTCATAATGACACTTTCAATTATTGGTCTGGCCAGTATGGTTTTCTATGCAACGTTTCGGATATCAAAATATGCGTTTCTTTTAAATAGCATACTGCTTTTAGTTCTCGTGTTCTATTTGTCCGAAGGAAATGAATTGATATCTATATTGCTCTATTTGGTTTGTCCGCTAATGCTAATTAATACAGGACTTTATGTTTTTTTACATAAAACCGAAAGCCCAAAAAATGGCGATAGCAAATACCAAGTTAATTTTGCCACCACCAAAGGAAATTTCAAATTAGACAATATTAAACGTGGTGCATCCATCATCGGTTCTGCGGGAAGTGGTAAGACCGAAAGCGTGGTTTATGGATTTTTAAAGCATTTTAAAAAAGAAGGTTTTTGCGGAATAATTCACGACTATAAAGATTTTGAATTGACAGAAATGGCATATCCGCTTTTCAAGGATAGTGATATCCCATTTAGGGTCATTTCCTTTGATAAAATCATCCACAGGGTAAATCCTATTGCGCCACGTTATTTAGAGAACGAGGAAAGCGTAAATGAGGTGTCAAGGGTGTTAATCGAAAACCTTTTAGAGCAAAGAGAAAGCGGAACAACTGGCACGACAAAATTCTTCAACGATGCTGCGGAAGGTTTGATTGGTGGATTGATTTGGAAATTAAAAACGGAATATCCAAAATACTGTACGTTACCCCATTTGATAGCTGTTTATCAATTTCTCGATACTAAAAGTTTGATTCAGTTTCTGGAAACCAACACCACCTCAAGGGCAATGGCAGATGCATTTATAAGTGGCAAGGATTCTGAAAGACAGACTGCTGGTGTTAAAAGCACCTTGGCAAATGCGCTGAAACGAATTAGTACACAGCGCATTTTTATGGCATTGTCCGCAGACGAAGTGCCATTGAATATCAATAGCGAGGAAAATCCAGCGGTAATTTCGATAGTCAACAACCCAAAATTTGAAACGTCCTATTCGCCAGTAATAGCTACAATTATACACACCATTACAAAGCAAATGAGCGTTCGGAATTCTAAACCGTCGTTCTTGCTGATGGAAGAAGCACCGACCATTCGTTTGTTGAATATGCATCGTATTCCAGCTACATTGAGAAGCTATAATATCTCTACAATTTACGTGATGCAGGATAAAATTCAAAACGATATGATGTATGGCGATAAAGCGAGCAAAGCTATTTTAAGCAATCTTTCCTACCAGTTTTTCGGAAAGGTAAATGACCCGGACACCGCAAAATATTACGAACGCTTTTTTGAAATCATTAAAGACCCAACCAAGAGTATCAGTCGGGGACATAACCTCGATTTTGACACAAGAGTTACTACAGGCGAAAAAGAAATCCCAAAGATTCGGGCGGACGTATTTTTCAGATTGAAACAGGGCGAGTTTATCACGTATGCTGATGGTAGAGATAAGAAGGTGCAGTTTAAGTTAGCAGATATTCAAAGGGAACTTCCTAATGAAACTAATCCGTTTTCTAAAGCTGATTTAGAAGCTAATTTTGAACGGGTTTATGATGAGGCGCGGTCTATATTTAAGTAAAACAATTCGCGCCTTGCCAATTATATATTATTCATATGATAATTTTAATACTCATTTAGTGAGTATATTGAAAATGTTCTTTACTTTAGTGAACTGAATTAAAAAAATTCAAAATGAACCGAATAAAAGAGGTTTTGGAACAGAAAGGAATAAAACAAATCTGGTTGGCAGAACAATTGGGAAAGAGTTACAATATGGTGCACTCTTATGCTCAAAACAAAAGACAACCGAGTTTAGAAGACCTGTACAAAATTGCAGAAATTTTAAATGTGCAAGTCAAAGAATTACTAATTGAAAGAACGACCAATAAATGAAACTATACGAAGCATTAGAAAAACAACTCAAAACCGAAAACAATTTTGTTTCCGACAATGGAGAATTAAAAAAATGGGTTGTAATCAGTAAAGCACAGAATTTTGATGTTGGACTTTTAGAATTATTGCTTGATAATAAAGAATTGAAAGAAAAATTCTTTTTGGATATAAAAGGAACTTTAGTTTTTGACCAAAACTTGTTTATCCAATTTTTAGAACAAAAAAATTATTCAAACGATAGTTACACGAAATACAGAATAAAAGTAGGTCTTACAATAGATGGTAAATTCCTAAAACAAAGAAACGAAGTTTCTTTAGTTTGGCCATTCAAGGATTGTATCTTGGAAGGTGGTCAAAGTAAAGAGGAAGATAAGCGAGAAGAAATCTTTTTTAATGAAATTCTAGCTCAAGATGAAATCACACAATTACTAGAACCAAAAATTTTAACTAACGCTAAAACCTTCAATGAAGAAGGCGAACATACTTTCAAAAGTTTTACGAGAAATGCTGAACTAAATAAAAAAAGAGAACTTCCAGAAAACACGATTACTGACAACCTCATAATTAAAGGCAATAATTTATTAGCTCTAAATACAATAGAGCAAGAATTTTCTGAAAGAATAAAGCTTATTTACATTGACCCACCTTACAATACTGGAAGTGATTCATTTAAATATAATGACTCTTTTACTCATTCTAGTTGGCTTACGTTTATGTACAATCGATTTAAGTCCGCAAAAAAACTGTTACATAAATCGGGTGTGATTTTTGTTCAAATCAATGACCATAATAAAACCAACCTAAAAATAATGATGGATGAAATTTTTGGTGTTGAAAATTTCATAAACCTTATTTCTGTTAGAACAAAATCACCATCTGGCTTTAAAACTGTGAATTTAGGACTATTTGAAACCGCAGAATATATATTAATGTATGGAGTTTCAAAAAATGATTTTAATTATAATTTACAATATGTGGATTCTGGATATGATACAAATTATACAGGCTACATTACCAATATAAAAGAACAGCCAGAAAAATGGATTATAGATGATATTAGAAAAATCATTTGTCGTGAAGAAGGAATTGACCCAGACACAACACATCATCCATATAGTAAAGTTCAAAAGAAAATAGGAGAAGGCGTATACATTCAAAAATTAAGTGATTTCGCATTAAAAAATTCAAATTCCGTTTTTCGTCTTACTGCTATTGGAGACGATGCTGGAAAAGATACTCTTGATATAAAAAAGAAGTCCAAAAAAAATAATGAAAAAGTATTTGAGGTTAAGAGAGAAAATAATGATTCTCGATTTTTATTAAACGGTCAAGAAATTGCTTTTTATTCGAAAAAAATTAAAAATATTGATGGTGTAGAAACACCTACTACTCTACTAACAAATATATGGACTGATATTGCTTATGAAGGAATTGCGTCAGAAGGTGGAGTTACCTTAAAAAAAGGGAAAAAACCCGAAAAATTATTGAGAAGAATTATCGAAATGTCAACCAATGAAAATGATATAGTTTTAGATTATCATTTAGGAAGCGGAACGACAGCTGGAGTTGCTCATAAATTAGGAAGACAGTATGTTGGAATTGAACAACTCGATTATGGCAAAAATGACAGCACAATCAGACTACAAAATGTTATTAATGGAGACCAATCAGGTATTTCAAAAGCTATTAATTGGAAAAGCGGAGGTTCATATACATATTTCGAGCTTAAAAAATATAATCAAAAATTCATAGAACAAATTGAAGAAGCAAAAGACAATAAAACCTTATTGCAGATTTGGGAACAAATGAAAGCTAAATCATTCCTCAATTACAATTTAGATATTCAGAAACAAGAAGAACATATTGATGAACTTAAAGAATTAGATTTAAAACAACAAAAAGAACATTTAATAGAGTTATTGGATAAAAATCAATTGTATGTAAACTTATCTTCAATTGATGATAAAGATTTTCAAGTTGATAAAAATGAGAGAACAGTAACCAAAGATTTTTACCAAATTAAAAAGGATTAAATATGGCATTTCTATATAACATATTCGATAATCCCTTTGCACGTAAGGCACTTGAACAAGTGAATGTTCCAAATTATATCACAGATAATTTAAAATATTCTATTAGACCATATCAAGAAGAATCCTTTAGAAGATACATCTATTCTGACATTGAGGATTTTGATGGTAAGCCTAACAAACCTTATCACCTTCTTTACAATATGGCAACAGGTAGTGGGAAAACATTAGTTATGGCTGGACTTATTCTATACCTATATGAAAAAGGTTATCGAAATTTCCTCTTCTTTGTAAATTCTAATAATATCATTAATAAAACAAAAGATAACTTCTTAAATCCTCAATCGTCTAAATATTTATTTGCGAATAAAATAGTAGTTAATAGTAAAGAGGTTTTTGTAAAAGAGGTTCAAAATTTTGACGAAGCTGACAACCAAAACATTAATATAAATTTTGTTTCAATTCAAAAGTTAACATCTGGTTTATTTACTAATGTCAAAGAAAACGGAATAAGCTTTGAAGATTTCGAAAACAGAAAAACAGTTCTTATTTCAGATGAAGCACATCATAATAATGCAGAAGTTTGGGGAGAAATAGTAGACAGAATTCATAAAACAAATTTTGAAAATATCCTTTTAGAATTTACAGCTACTTTAGATTATGATAGTCAAGCCATAGTTGAAAAATATCAAGACAAGGTCATTCATAAATACGACCTTGCACAGTTTAGAATTGATAAATACTCTAAAGAAATTAATTTAATAAGGTCTTTATATGATGAACGTGAACGAATAATCCAAGCATTGATATTGAACTTATATCGTCAAGAATTAGCAAATTCAAAAGGAATTAACTTAAAACCAGTAATTCTATTTAAAGCGAAAAAGACAATTAAAGAATCGGAGCAAAACAAAGTCAATTTTCATAAATTGATTGAGGGTTTTTCGGTTTCAATGGTTAAGAACATTCAAGAAACTTCAACTGTTCAAATCATTCAAAAAGCATTTTCATTTTTTGAATCCCAGAATATAACATTAAATGAAATTTCTAAAAGAATAAAATCAAACTTCAAAGAAGAAAATTGTTTAAGTGCTAATGAATCAAATTCTAAAGACAAAAAAAGCTTATTAGAAGGCAAAAAAAGTGATGAATTATTAAATACTTTAGAAAATGTAAACAATCCAATTAGAGCTGTTTTTGCAGTTCAAAAACTAAATGAAGGTTGGGATGTTTTAAATCTATTTGATATAGTTCGATTATATGAAGGTCAGAATACTGGTGGTTCAAATACTAAAATTGGGAAAACAACACTTTCGGAAGCTCAATTGATTGGTAGAGGTGCTAGGTATTTTCCTTTTACACTAGAGGAAGGACAAGATAAATATAAACGAAAGTATGATGATGACACTACAAATGATTTAAAGGCATTAGAAGAATTGTATTATCATACTAAAGAAGATAATCGATACATTTCTGAATTGAAAAAAGCTTTAGTAGAATCTGGAATTTATGAAGACGATGACAAACTGGAAACTAAACAACTAACTTTAAAGTTAGGATTTAAAGAAACAGATTTCTACAAAACAGGAAAAGTAATATTTAATAAGAAAGTACCAAAGAGCTATAACAATGTAAAATCTTTCTCTGATTTAGGTGTTTCAAAACGAAATTTCGCTTTCACTCTATC
The DNA here is from genome assembly GCF_042427615.1 of Formosa undariae. Lineage (NCBI taxonomy): Bacteria > Pseudomonadati > Bacteroidota > Flavobacteriia > Flavobacteriales > Flavobacteriaceae > Formosa > Formosa undariae. The sequence continues at coordinate 473,974 of NZ_JBHMEZ010000011.1, forward strand.
ATCTGGTATTGGAGTAATGTCAATTGCTTTCGAAAAAGAAGAAAAAGAGAGTAAAACTGAAAAAATAGAGCAAAAAGACATCGCAATTTCTGCAATTCCAAAACACATAACAAGATATGCTCTTGCTCAAAATCCGTTTTATTATTTTTCAAATATTATAAGGTATTTTCCTAAAACTGAATCTCTATCTAATTTAATTGAAAACCCAAATTATTTAGGTGGTTTAGAAATTACCTTTAACGGCTCAAAAAAAAGACTATCAAAGATTTCTAATCGTGATTACTTGTTAGCAGTTCAAGGTTTATTACAAACTATTGAATCTGAAATTAAATCAAATCTTACGGAATATGAAGGCTCTGAATATTTCAACAAATATGTACACGAAGTATTTAAAGACAAAGAAATAAAAGTTTATAAAGATAGTGAACGAGCAGATGGTCAAGAAGGCTTGGTTGCTAATGAACCTTGGTATGTTTACAATGCAAATTATGGAACTAGTGAAGAAAAAGAGTTTGTGAAAATGTTCGCTAGACGTTTCGAAAATTTAGAAAAATCCTTTGAAAATATTTACTTGATTCGTAATGAAAGAGAAATCAAAATCATTGATAAAATGGGCAGAGCTTTTGAGCCAGATTTCGTTCTATTTTGTAAACAAAAAGCAGGGAATGAATTGACTTATCAAGTATTCATTGAGCCGAAAGGAAACCATTTGAAAGCTCACGATAAATGGAAAGAAGACTTCTTAAAAGAGATTAGAGAAGATAAAACGACAATAGAAATTGACTCTGATAAATATTTGATAACAGGCGTTCCATTTTATAATAACGAAAATGAAAATGAATTTAAGGAAACATTGGAAAATACATTAAATGAAGCCAATGCATAATGTCCAGGTAAGTTTCAAATTGAAGAAGTCATCGCACTTTATCTAAATGTTTAACTTGTCTCATTAGTTATAATAATAATTAAAAAACTTGTTAGTGATTAGCTAAAAGGGTAATCCTTGTGTTTGCATATGAAGCTAATAAAATACTCTTGACGGTAATTTAAAAATAGTAAGAATTGAAGAAAATAGACCTACACATTCACACCGTACAATCTATCAGCGATAGGAATTTCATTTTCCATTTAGAATCTTTAAAGGAATATGTAAACAAACTTGAAATTGATTGTATTGCCATTACCAATCACAACTTGTTCGATAAAACTCAGTTCGAACAAATTTGCCAAGCGCTCAATATAAAAATTTTCCCAGGGATAGAAATTGATTTAGAAGGTGGTCATTTACTTTTAATTTCAGAAAATGAAAATCTTGATGATTTCGCGCAAAAATGTCAAAAAGTCCAAAAACTCATTCCAACAAAAGATGATTCGATTAGCTACGAACAACTAACAGAAGTTTTTCTGAACTTAAAAGATTATCTGTTAATCCCACATTATGATAAAAAACCAAATATCAAACCTGAGACTTTAAAAAAATTAGGGAATAATATTTTTGCAGGCGAAGTAACAAGTTTAAGAAAGTTCAAAACCTGCATTAAAGAAGCCGATAAATTAACACCAGTAATATTTAGTGATTGTCGGTTCGTCGAAAATATGACATCATATCCAACCAAACAAACTTTCATTGATGTTGAAGAAAACACACTTAATGCTATTAAAGGTTGCTTATATGACAAAGCAAAAGTTTTTCTTTCTAAAGATGACGGAAACGACTTTTTTCAAGCAACCGATGATGGGATAATCTTATCAACAGGATTGAATGTTATCGTTGGCGGACGTTCTTCAGGGAAAACATATACACTTGATAAAATCTGTCAGAACTTTGATAATGTCAAATATTTACGACAGTTTTCTCTGCTTCAAAATGATAAAGAAAACTTCAAAAAATTAGTTACTACAAGACATAGTTTAATAACCGAAAACTATTTGAAGGAGTTTAAAGATGTTGTATTAGATGTAAATGATATCGACTTAAAATCCAATGAAGTTTCCCTCGAAAAATATTTGAGTTCTTTAAAGAAGTATGCTACTGAAAGTGATAGTTTAGACACGTTTTCCAAATGTAAATTATACAACGAAACAAAGTTTACATTGGACAGCTTAAATAACATTAAAAAATTGATTTCTGCAACTGAAACTTTGATAGAAGCCAATGAATATAAAACAATCGTCAACAAGCATATTAGCGATGAAATTTTGAAAAGCTTAATTGTTGACTTAATTGAAAAGCATAATGAGCTTTACCAAACTAACTTAAAAAAGGAATGGACAAATAGTCTAATTGAGACCATAAAAGAAAATTTGAGATTTCGCTCAACCACTACATCAATTGAAGAGGTTGATTTCTTACAAATTCAATTAGAGAAAATCAAAGTCCAGAAATTTAGGAATGTAGTAAAGAAAGTCCAAACCGAAAAGATAATAGACAGTAAGGAAATAAGGGGCTTTAAAGTCTTAGCAAAAACAAAAAAATATACTGGAGCAAGTCAATTAAAAAATAAAAGCAAAAGTAAATTAAGCTTTAGCGAGGCTTTCAACAATTATGATAATCCCTATGAGTTTTTAATTTCATTACAAAACATCGGAATTGAGGAAACTGAATATTATAAATACTTCGTGGCGATAGATTATAGAACTTTAAACAAACACGGTTACGAGGTTTCTGGTGGGGAGCGTTCTGAATTTAACCTGCTACACGAAATTAGTGATGCTTTAAAGCACGATTTGCTATTAATTGACGAACCTGAATCGTCATTTGATAATATTTTTCTTAAAAATGAAGTAAATGAGCTAATCAAACAAATTTCAACAGAAATTCCAGTAATTGTGGTAACACATAACAGTACGATAGGCGCGTCAATTAATCCGAATCATTTAGTTTTTACTCAAAAATTAGTCGATTCTGGTAATGTGGAATATAAGGTGTTTTTCGGACATCCGACAAGTAAGACATTGAAAAGTGTTGATGGAAAAATAATAAAAAATTTAGAGGTACTTCTAAACTGTCTCGAAGCAGGAGCGGAAGCATATAATCAAAGAAATACTGTAAGCTATGAAATACTTAAAGATTGAAGATAACAAGGCATTTTTTAGAAAGGATAAGACACAACCTGAAAATTGGAACGAAATTGATAAAATAGAAAAAGAGGATTTGATGAAGCTTTTAGATTTTGCGACAGAAGATGATTTTGAAATGGATGTTTATGACGAAGATGTTTTAGCCAATAAAGCACATCAAATAATTTATAAAAGCATTTACGAGAAGCTAAACATATTTCTGACTAACAAGGACAGATTTAAAGACCAAACCGAAAATGTTTACAAGGAAGCATTAGAAAAGTACCAATAAAAATGACCGAAACAAACCGCATAGAATATAAACGAGAATTGTCCGATGGACTCGAAAAAGAGGTCATTGCTTTCTTGAACTACCGTGAAGGTGGCATTATTCATATCGGCATCGATAAGGATGGAAATACTTACGGATTGGCAGATGCTGATGGCGACCAGTTAAAGATTAAGGATAGGTTAAAAAACAACATCCGCCCTTCCGCCCTTGGTCTGTTTGATATTGTGAGTGAGGAAAGGGACGGCAAGAACATTCTGAAAATCATAGTGGCCAGCGGTCCAGAAAAACCATATCATCTTAAAAAATACGGGATGAGCGAAAAGGGTTGTTTTATTCGCTTGGGTTCAGCGGCTGAACCGATGCCCCAAAAAATGATAGATGAGCTGTTTGCTAAACGTACCCGAAATTCCATCAGCAAGATTAAAGCAGGACGGCAGGATTTAGGCTTCGGACAGCTAAAAATTTACTACGAAGAATCTGGGTACACCCTTGGTAAAGCTTTTGCAAAGAACTTGGAACTACTTACGGAAGATGGTGCTTTTAATTATGCCGGCTATCTTTTGGCAGACAAAAATAACACTTCAATTAAAGTCGCCAAATATTCAGGCATAACCAGAACAGACTTAATAGAAAGCAACGAATATGGTCACGAATGTTTAGTTAAGGCTACTAAACAAGTGATAGATAAAATTGCGGTCGAGAACAGAACAACCACAAAAATCACATCAAAAGAAAGACAACAAGCCAACCTTTGGCATCCCATCGCCTTGCGAGAAGCCATCATTAATGCGTTTGTGCATAATGACTATACCAATGAGATTACCCCAAAGTTTGAGATTTTTACCGATAGAATCGAAATCACATCAGCTGGTGGTCTTCCGGAAGGATTGAGCAAGCAAGAATTTTTTGAAGGCTTTTCAGTTCCACGAAATAAGGAACTGATGCGAATTTTTAAAGATTTAGAACTGGTTGAACAATTAGGTTCTGGCATCCCTCGTATTTTAGAACACTATGGAAAAGAGAGTTTTAGTTTTTCCGATAACTTTCTTAGAATGACTTTTATTGCTAAAGAAGTTGCTGATGAATCTACTATTAGAGAAGATCGTCAAAAAGGTGGTGTAACAGGTGGTGCAATGGGTGGTGTAACAGGTGGTGCAATAGATGCTATAGATATACTTACTAAAAGACAAAAAGAAGTACTTAAACTAATTGCAACCAATACTACTATTACTTATACTGAAATAGCTGAAGCTTTAGGCATCAATGAATCCCCTGTGGGCAAACATATAAATGCGCTCAAAACCAAAGGGTTTATAAAACGCCACGGTGGCACACAAGGTTATTGGGAAATTAATCTCGAAAAAAATCAGTAAGTATCCTTTTAAAAAGGCGATTTATCCTTTGAGCCTCTCGCATCCGCCAACCATTTGCCATTTTGCTTAACCAGTTTAAAAAGACCCGGTGTCTTATCATAGGCTGTAGTATATTTTACCCAAGCCACGTCACCCATTATCGTATCCTGCAAAACTGTAAAGTTTGAATCATCCTTTACCGTCGCATTGAACATATTTATAGTATTCATATAATTAGAATATGCCTGTGGTGTTGAGTTGGCTTTTAAAGCTTCCTCATCTTTTTCATAAAAGCTTTCGATGACGATTTGGGCTGTGGCACTTGGTCCCGAAATTTTAGTATCAGAATCGGCACAAGACAGGAACAGCAGTACGAGCGAGAAAACGACAATTTTTTTCATAATATTCTTAATTTGGATTATTGATATATCTATGTGATATTTTCAGTTCAATGTTTCGTTCGCCATCCTTTTCATTCAATTCTAAAATCGCCCTACGGTCATTAGATAATGAAAATTTGGGCAATACATAAACGAAGCGCACAGTTTCACTTTCTGCAATTTTTGAAGGCAGATTGTGTTTGTACGTTGGTTCTTGATACAGGCGTTGCAACGATTTTCTTTTCCCTTTTTGTCTTGTTTCAATCGAAAGGTTTAAGAAATTCAAATCGTAATCCAAAGTAGAATTATTCTCAATCTGGATAACGAAGTAGAGTTCTTCCTTATCAAAAACAACATTTTCAACAGTCAAGACAATGCCTTGCGTTCGCTTCTTAATCCGACCGATACGCTGGTTTCTGTTAAGAAGATACGAGCAGAATTTTTGATAGTAATACGTTCTATTATCTACACGTTCTTCAGAAGATTCAGCAAGAATCGAATCGACCTTAATTGGTTTCTCATTTCCGATACTACTTGATAGCGGAATGAAATAATTGAGCTTAGATAGCTGTTTTTTATATCTTACAATATACGAAAAAATTGAACCATTTCTATTGACTACCAACAGATTACTTTCCTTCCCAGGCTTTGCCTGAAGAAGTCCAAAATACTGTTCTTTTTCACGATTGTAGGTAAATACAAAATTATCTGAACCGGTTATTCCTTGCCGAATAGGTTCAGGGAAGAATAATGCAACGTTTTTGGTGTCGTTGGCATATATGGTATCGAGAACTGTAGTTGTTTGCGCTTTCGCGAAAGCGGAAATCAGTATCGCAAATATTAAAATTGTTGCTCTCATAATTTAGGTTTTAGAATTAATTTATAATTATTCAATACCGTAACTTTTACGTTTCGGTTGTTACGTCTGAGTACTTTGGATATACCACCAACTTGTGGTACGGTAGGAATGTTGATATCGCCAATAATATCGTCCAAGACTTCGGTGGTGGCTTCTGCCCGAAAATTGTTCTGTACGTAAATACCTTCACTACCATCAGATAAATCAAAAGCTTTGAGTTTTGTAGGATGGTGCTTTATGTTTTCAATTTCAATGAGCGCACGATTAGGTTGAAAGCTTATAAAACCGAAAATAGGTGTGTTCTTTGGCATCAGCTTACCATTAATGGTAGCTGTTTTGGTAAGGCGCATTCGTAATCTGGTATTCGCTTTGACTATTTGGTCGCCATCTACTACTACGTAAACTGTTTCATCAGTATTACCGATGATTGAAAACTCGTTGGGTTTTGGCGATGCGGCAAAGAACAATTGATGTTCTAAGCCTAATTCTTTGGCTTCAATTTTTTGTTCTCTTTTTACTTCAGTAGAATCAATTTTTGATACCGCTTTGCGAACAGTTCTTTTCTGTCCTAAGTTTTGGTATCGTTTCGATGTATATTGAATTTTGCCAGCTTCATAGATGCTATCTACAATACGCTCTTTTTCGCGTTCTGGTAAATCTGGGTCGTAGAATCCCAAGGAATCAATGAGCTTTTCATCATAGATGCTGGGCGCGTTATTTTCACGAACTTTCTTTAAGTCATTTATAGCATCCAGTTTAGAGTCGTATTCTTTTTGGTTTTCCTCTAAATCAGGCACTAAGGTCTGTTTTAGGTTTTCAGTTTCAGTATCATCATCGCCTAATACCATTACAGAATAGGAAATCAGGAATATGAAAATCACAGCCAATACGGCAGCGAATACTATTTTATTCTTTTCAACTTTCATCGTTTAGTTTTTTTAAAGTGTTCTCGAAGTAATTTGTAATTAGAAGTCCGTGCGGATTGTTGGGAAAGTTTCGGTCAACCATAATCAGGTTTCCTGTTGAAACCAATTCGTAGGTGTCAATTATTGAACCTCTGTTAATTTCAAAAATGGTGGTGGTTGTAAAACTATATGAGCCATTATTTTCGTTTATCCTTGAGTCAATACTCAATACTTTTTGAACCAATGAATACTGAAGCAATCGGTTATAAACGCCATCAGCTTTCTTCTGACGGTAAAGATTGTCCACAGAACTATTTCCTAACCAAAGTGCTTTTTCCAAATTCCTTTCATAGTTACTGGCATCGATGTTATAGAAGTAGTTGTGGAACAGTTCTAAATGTGCCAGAGCTTCGACTCTAAAATTCTCTTTTTGAGTTACGAGCTTCAGCGGAATAATGCTACCATCTGTATTTATTGCAAATGCACTATTGAGCGCATTTTTATTAGTTGTAAATGCCATCCAAAGTGAAAAAGTGCTGGAAAGCATTGCAAAAATGACAACTGCCAGTACGATAAATCGATTCATTTTCAGGACGTTGTATATGTTTTTGTAAGGTGTTTTCATTTTCATTTGAATTAGCTGGTAAATAATCTAAGAGTAAAGGATGTAGCTCGTTTGTACAATTTGAATTTCAGGAAAACAATAAATGCAACAGAACCCAATTGAACAACAGGCGCAAAAAAACCTTGACCTGTATCGGTACCAAATAAGTTGACCCAAAAATTGGTGTTGATTTCCGTATAAATAGCGTTAACAAATACATTGACTAAAAAGAATGCCGGCACTAACATATATACAGCAGCATACAACTTGAAGAATGTATAAGCAAGTGAACGGAATTTTTCAAATACTGCAAGGCTAATGACCAAAGGGAAGAACGCTTGCATTATCCCCAAAAGGAAAAAACGCTCTGCCAAAAACAACGGATAAATGAATAGGTCAAGAATCCAAAGTATAGTGCTTAGAATAAATGCCAATATCTTAAACCCATACAATGGTGTTACTAAAGCTTCGTATAAAAGGGTCATTGCTGAGCTTGCAGCATCAAAAAGACTTACGTCTTCCTCTAAAGGAATGTCCTGCATTTGTAATGGTAATAACGCAGGTGCTGTGCCCCTATACTGCCCCTCGATGGCCACCAATATCCCATCAAAGAACCCTAACACCTGCGTTGAGAAAATTACTAATATGACAATGGCAAAATTCTTCATCAAGTCCCCTGGGCTCAATCCCCAAGTATAACCATCTTTATCCGCAACACCTTCGTTGTACTTTTTCAGGATGTTAACCAGAAAAAATAGGACAGCGAGCGTTTTCATTCCGGCAATAGTGTATTGCGAGAAGTTGCTGCTCTGTATGGTCTGGAACACCGCATCGATGTATTCCAACCCAATCCCTAAAAGTATAGTTGCGGTCATTTTTAGTAATCTGTTTCTCGGTTATTTACTTTATCCTGCATTTTTCTGAAAGAAATAATATCTCGATACCGTTTTGTTTTAGTGGTAATGGTAGAAACCATTTGTTTCGATTCTTGCTCTTTAACTTTGAGTATTTCGGCGCGTTCGGCATCGCTCATTTTTAGGTAATCGCTGGATAAAACTTCATCAATAAAATCTACCGTTTCTAATGAGTTTTGGACTATTGCATCGAATGATTCCATAACTCTTGAAACTTCATCGGGTTTGATGTAGGGCGAGTTTAAAATATCCTGTAAATCATTTTGCATTACATTGATAAGGCGCTGATTATTGTCTGCAATTTCTTGGACAGCGTTGAGTTGTTGAACTACGCTTGATACTTGCTCGATGGCTTCTTTAGCATCCTTTAGGAATTTTACAGACTTAATCATTTGAGCGGTCTGTTTACCTGATTCCAACAGTTGTTTTACCAAACTGATAAAATTGGTATTGTCATAAGTGGGCATTCCTTGGGCGGTAGCATTACCTGACATAAACAAGGTCAGAGCTACGGTCATTACTAAAATTTTGATTTTTGTCTTCATAATATTATGTTTTAGATGTGAATTGAATTATTGCTTTTTGCATATCGTTATACTCGTTGTAGAGCTTCATTATTTCTTCATTTTCCTGTCCATCGGTCAAGTAAGCTGCATATACTTCCTTCGGAACTTCGAGACGGAAAATGTTACTTTCCCTGCCAATCTTGATAAACATTTCGGTGTACTTGCGAGGTCCCGAAAGATTATTTTTGATGGACTTTAATTGGTTTAAATCGTGGCTTGATAGGTTGAGCCTTTTAACAAGTTCATCATAGCCTTTTTCATTGTTAAGGCTGTAAATGACCTGTGTGTTTTCGAGAATACTTGCTGAAGTCGAATTGTTGGGCAATTGATTTATGGACTGTAGAATAATCCCAATCGCACCGTTTTGTTTACGAATAGCTTGATAATAGAACTCGACGCTTTCCAATACGTTTTCAAACTTCAGTTGTTTGGCAAACTCATCGAAAAGGATAATGCCTTTTTCTGCCCTGTTTTTCCAAATCGTTCTTTGGATGGCTGACTTGATGAGCTTGAGCATCACAGACAGGATTTCCTTATTGTCCTTGACTTCATCCAGTTCAAAAACTATCAAACGTTTGTCTTCAATCTTATAGGTCTGGTCTTCGCTTACTTCAAATAGGAAACTATATAGACCATCGCCGACATATTCTGACATTACGTGCAAGAAGCTCGTAACATTGAAGTAGTCGGGATGGATTTTAAGAGTGTCAAGTAGATTTTCTTGGCTCTTTTCTATAAAACTGTAAAAACCATCCAGCGAGTGATTTTCTAAAATGCTATCATAATAATGCCGAAGTATCTTTTTAACCGATACAGATTGAGCTTTCGTAACTTTTAAATCTGAGGCAAAAAGTTCAAATAAGAAAACCGACAAGTCTTCCAATCGTTCGGGTGTAAGGTCATTTGTATCACTTATGTAAAATGGATTGATACCAAGGTTCTTTCCACTTTCATAGCGAAGCACCGTATATTTCTCAGGATAGAGTTTGGCGAATTTGGTGTATGAACCACCCAAGTCAATAATGACCAAACGAACGCCACTTTCAAAATATTGGCGTAGAATGTTATTGGCCAAAAAAGATTTTCCTTCGCCTGTTGGTGCAAAAATGGCGAAGTTTCGTGCCTTTATTCGTTTCTTATTTTCATCCCAAACATCTTTTAGAACAGGAATGTTATGCTCACGGTCATTAAATATGATTCCGGTGTTATCACTTTTGTAATTGGTGTTATTTATAAAGAGACAAAGCGCGTGTTTTAAATCGGTTACATATAAATCGTTGTTTGAGAAATTGGAAGAGAAACAGCAGTAACTATTAAGGATGTAATTCTTGCGTTCTTCGCCTCTTGGATAGTATGGTATGATATCCAATTCCTTAAATTCGGTCTTTATTTTTGAAGTTATTTTGTCGAGCTCTTTAGCTTCCTTTGCCCAATAGACAATATTCAAATGCCCACGGATGATTCGTGCATTATCATCGGCATTGATTTGGTCAAGAATGTGCTGGATTTTCCCTAAAACCACTTTATTCTGTGAACCGAAATTTGAACTTTTATTGAGTTCTTCAATCTTTTTATCCAGTAGCTTTCGCCACTTCTGTTTGTTATCCAAATACAAAATCTGGTTGACAATGTGGTTCTCATTAAGCGTAAGCCCTAAGCCATCAATAAACCCTTGATGAAACACAAAATCGTCAGAAGTGAATTTCTCATTGGTTTTGCTACTCTGTACACTTTCGCCAAAGCACAGTTCGCTATTGATGGCAAGGGCATCAAAATGGTTTTCGCCAATATTGACGCTTTTTTTGTCCAGTAAAATATCGGTATCATAGCCTTCATTAAAACCGTTGAAGTAACTGTTTGTCAGTTGCTGTATTTCTTCGGCTTTAAGCGAAACAAAATCCATCTTTCGGCTATTGTTGATGAAGGAAACCGAATCGCTTACCGAGTTGGCGAAACTCTTAATATTGTCATCCAGTTCCTGTACGATTCCCTTTGAAACTTTTCTGAAGGGATTGACATATTTAGGATTGTTTAGAGCCTTATTCTTGGTCAGGATGATGAACAAATAACAGCTGTGCTCGATATGCCCACGACCTTTAAAATGCTTGTGTGTAGCCTTTTCAAGAAAGGTTGTATTCGGAAGTTGTTCTGAAGTATATGATTTTTTGAGGTAGATATCCTGTTTATGAACCACAGTACCAACAGGCAAAGACTTTAATGCCTGAAACCAAGCACCGTGCATATCTTCAAAATCCTTTTCTGAAAGCGAATAGATTTCCGGTAAATTCCCTTTATAGCACAAGACTACGTTGCCATTATTGGCAAATACGATATTGTCCTGAATATCTACAATGGGTTGATATGCCGAAAGGTTAATCTTGTTCATAATCGAAGCCAGAGTTTCTTTTGTTACTAATGATTTGCGGAAATGCTTTTGCCATTTGGAATAGTTGCGGATTGTGGGCTATTCTTGTCAGCGCCACATATAGGGAAGCATTAAAGACCAGCACAACTATTATTATCCCAAAGCTGAAAGAGAATATGATGATGAGCAACGAAGCCAAAATGGAAACCATCATTAAGGCAAACAGGGAAATGGGCAGCCCAAAAATGGCTGCCCGTTTCCTAATGTTTTTATAGACCTCGAACCGTTTCATTTATACAACGATTCCTATTAGGTAAGTAAAGATTCCGACTACTGCACCTGCAATCAATACAAATACTAAAACTCGGGTAATCCCCTTTTTTAAATCTGCATTTTCCCCAAAAAAATGTCCTGCGTTGAACAGGAAACCTACAAGGAAGATTACACCGAGTAGTATTGGAAAAATAGTTCGGATAGTGTCGCCCACATCGTTAACTGAATCTTCAATGCCACCAATTTGAGCAAAAAGCGAAGTGGATAAGAGTGAAAGAAATGATGCTAAATAGAGTGATTTTTTCATAATAAAATTGTTTAGATTTTTATGTTGTTTTCGTTAGTAGAAATTTACATATATTTGAACATAAATAACTGAAAATCAAATATTTGTGAATAAAATATTATTTGATACAGTTTGAATTCGGTTACTATTATTTGACATCAAATTCTATGGGATTTTGAAGTGAAGTTGTTGATAACCCGAAAATTAAAAATGAAAAAAGTGCTTAAAAACGTCAGTTTTGTCTTTTTGCTTCTAAAAATGTGCATCGTTTTTGGACAAGAAATGAGTGCTCAAAAACGGATAATTATTGACGTTGGACACGGTGGAAAAGATGCTGGTGCAATTGGTATAAATAAAACTCAAGAAAAGGACATCGTATTGGATATTGCGAATGCCATTTTAAGGTTAAATAACGACTTGGAAAAGCCTTTGGATATTTATTTAACCAGGTATAGTGATACGCTCATTTCATTATCGGACAGGACCAGGTTGGCGAAAGCATTAAAAGCAGATTTATTTGTGTCTTTGCATTGCAATCATTCTGATAATCCGGATGCGAGAGGGATTGAAGTTTATGTGGCCAATGGCAAGGCAAAGTATTCTGAAGATTCGGTTTGGCTTGCTTTTCAACTGCAAGATGACCTAAATAAGAGTTTGGGCTTTGAGAGTAGAGGCGTGAAGTTTGCTAATTTTCAGGTGTTGCGAGAAACAATTAGATATTGCAGTTCTATTCTATTGGAATTGGGATTTTTAAGCAATGTAGATGAGAGTAATTATTTCCGAAGGCCTGAGGCTATGAAGTTTTTAGCTTTGGCGATTTGGAGAAATTTAATAAAAAATATTGGTAGTTATGAGAGAGTTGGGGATTGAGCTGGTAATGTGTTTGAAGGCTTTAGTGATAGTCATTTACAAAGAACTGCGTGATGGGATAAAAAGTCTATTCGGTTGAAAGGTGAAACTCAATAAGTTTCTTACCATCATAATATCCTACATAGTTTTTCTTCCTTCCAACAATTACCATAAATAGAAATGTCTCGTTAATTTTATTTTTTTTAAACTGACGTTTTATCATTTGAACGTCAGTTGTTGAAGGCGTTGGTAGGTCTTCTGGGTGAGTATGCCACTCACCAATGTATATGGTTTTACCCTGGCTCGCAATAAACTCGTAATCAATGAATATTTGGGCAGACCTTTTATCTCTTTGAAAATTGTATCTACTGCTTCGGTCAAATAATGTTGGGATTGACGCTTTTTCAATTACGACTGTATTTTCATCTGTACAACGCCCTAAAAGAATTCCACCTTTTTCAAATTTTTTCCCAGTTTGGGTGTAATGTTTGAAAATATTGATACAACTCTCTTCAAAAATTACATTTTTGTCGTCGTTTGAGTATGTCATATTTGATTGTGGATTAAAGTGTAGCTCTCAAATGAATTGCTTCTCAGCTTGATGTCTAGTTTATCAGCAATAGATAAGTCACCAATCCAAGAAAAGAATAAACTCTCAGCAGGTTTGTTTTCAATTATCTCAATGATTTTGGGATAGGTTGATGTCAAAAAGAGCGAGAGATGCGTAGACGAATATGGTGAGTAAGTCGTTTGGCAACCACTTTCTTTGAGTACAAACAAGTCTCTTTTCCTTTCAAACTCTTCGTGTTCAATAATAGCGAATTTGTATTTATAGATATCGTGGAACAAATCATTTAAGTGTGGAAGATTATCTGGATGAAAATATAGTAGTTGGCCCCCAATTAAATAGGGTTCAACCCAAAGTATAAAAGTTGGTTTTTCTAAATTACCGTCGGCAAGTTCTTTGATAAACCACTTTTCCAAATTTAGTTTGCCAAGACATAAGAATATAAAATCTTGCTGATTAAACCAATCCTTATTATTGTTATAATAATCAAAAACCGAAGTTTCAGAAATATGAATTTTTTGGCTCGGTAATTTCTGCTTTAGATTGTTTCTGACTGCAACCGCCTTGTTTTGATTTAAGTAATTGAAACCCAATAAGTGTCGCTTTATATTTTCAGAACTTAACTTATCATTATCTACTAATGTAAATTCAGGATTATTTAGGTTATTTAAGAGTCCTACTAAATTTGAACCTACGCTACCAATACCAGCTACAAGAAGTTTATAGTCCACTTGTTCTTGAGCATCAGATGCTGTTCTTTTTATCAACCTATTTTCTGTGAGGATTTCGGTGGCAAATCGTTTAACATATTTTGCGTGACCAGGTAAAGTTTTCTGAAAGGTCAGTCTAAAAGGCGTAAGTCCGTTTTTCCGAAAGCCTTTTATCTTAAAATCGACTTTTGGATAGTGCCATCCAAGAAAATAAGTTGTACCATTTAATACTTTCGAAAAAGCGACCAAACGCTCATTATTCTTATTGAAGTATTCTTTGAAACTTTTTTGCTTGTCTGGTGCAATAAGGTTAAGAGTATCGTAGCAAGTAAGCGAGAATGGTGGGTGCTCGACCCCTTTTATATTATCTATGTAGAAAACGTTGTATTCTTTGGGTGACTGACCAAGGTTTTCAAAATATTCTTCATATGGTGTAATTAAATCCTCTTCTTTATTGAAAAGAATACCAGATGAAACTTCTTCCTTTTTAGACAATTTTGTCGAATAAGTTAAAAGAGATAAAGAATCGAAACTTTCGGGCTTTTTGTCCACCAAACAATAAATGGTTTCACTTAAAAGCTTGTCTTTTGAATTACCAGATGTATTCCAATAAGCCAAAAATTCGTCATTAAAATCACCTTCATTCTTTCCTTTAATACCTTGGATTAAAGTCTCTTTCGCTTTTTTCAGTTGTTCCAGTACTATTCCCTTTGGATTATTTTCGTCTACAAGAACGAATTCGTCAAATACGCAAACGTCATTTGAAAAAAATGAAGTGTGCGGTATATGTCCAATCTTTTCGAAATCTCTTTTACTGTAAAATATCTTGGCTGGTTCTAATGGAAATTGTATTCCCAAGGCTACATACATAGTGAGTTCTTCAACAAGCCAAACGGATGCTTCATCATCATAAAGACCTGTTTCAATTTGCCAAACTTCACAAAATCGTTCACTTCCTAAAAAAGCTGCATTTCCAGTCTTAGATACTTTGCTTACTTCATCATCAAGAGAATTTTTCAGTTGGATGTAGGTATCAGACCTTATTTCTTTAAATACATCTGTCATTAAGCGCTCGTGGCATTTACATTGATTACAGCCGGTGCAGAATATGATTTTGCACTTTCGTCTTTTTCATCTTCAACATTTGCACAAGCAAATCTATCCCCAAGATATTTTTGCCATTTTTTACAACCTTCTTTTTTATTGTTGTGGTCGATGGCAGCGTTTCCTGCACTTATAAGTTTTGATAGCCTGTCCATAAAATGAGTTTCACTATATTTTTGCAATAGGTCTTCACCTTCTTTGGTGGTTGGTCGCTCACATTTAAACTCATTTTTCAATTCAGTTTCTATGGCTTCAAGTGTATCCCTGAAAGATATGTCATCCCTATCATTGGACACAAAATGGTTGGTAGCCAAAATAGTTAATACTAAACCGCTTGGCATTTTAGTGCTGTATGATTTGTTTTGTTTATCGCGCCAAGCTTTAAGGTATCTAACTAATCGTTTTAATTGGTCGTTTGCATCGCCATTAAACCATTTATAAAATTCTCTAGGGTCACTATCTATATATCCTTCTGATTTGTGAGCAAGTTGAGGAATAGTTTTTTCGCCATCAGATTCTTTTTCCTTAAAATAAATTGGAAGGTCGATGTTATGTCCATCGGCGTAAAGCACTCTTACGCAAGTATTTTTCTTTATTGCACCTTTTGAAGTATGGTCTTTTACCGCATCATATATCCAATTGTGATAGGTTGATGTAGATTTTCGATTATCCAGCTCATCTATGAAGTATACACCATCATCAAGGTCGTAAGGATAAAGAGTTTTTGTATTGTCATCTTCATCAGTTTCTATAGTAGGTATTGGATTGACAATAGTGTGCATCATATAAGAACCTTGGGCCGAATATTTTGGCTTGGTCTCGTTTTCTTTATTCTTGGTAAAATAGTCGGTAATCTTTTTTCTTAAAGCATCCCTGTTTTTTTTAAGTTCATTTTTCTTTGACGAATCTAGGGAAACGGTATTGTTAAACTCAATGAACTGTTCGTGATTATTTGCCATACTATATATGTTTTAGTTTTTTAGTTTGAAAGTCCACAGTCATAGTGCCGCCATTTCCTTTCGATAGACTGTTACTTGCGAAATACTTGCCTTCAAGTCTTCTTAATTGTCCGTCTTTTTTAAAGTTTAGGACATTAAAACCTTCTCGGATTGGAATTGTACTGTCACCATTCCCTAACTGTCTATAGTAGAACAAAAGTTGGAAAAGACCATTTTTCTTCTTCACAATTTCTTCAACAATGCTCTCGGATTTGGTTTGAGAACTTGAAATCTTTTTTCCATCTTCATCTACATTCCAAAAATAACAGTCCACTTGTAGGTCGGATGTAGTTTGAAATATTATGAGCTTACAATGCTTAAAGGACTCTTGGTTATTGTAGTTGAATTTCACTTTACCGGTATAGGTGCCACGGATAAGAGGTACTTTAATAATCCATTTCCATAGAAACGGTATCTTATGAAGGTTTTTATTTATAAGGCTGAACAGAAGACAGAGCAGTATGACTGAGGGATAAAATCTGTAGTATTCAATCTCGTAATTACCAAGAACTTGAATTATCCAGTTAATAAAAAGTTCTGAAAGTACATATAATGCAATGACCAACAGAATAAGTTTGGTCACTTGATAATATCTGAAATTAAAATCTGGCTTCACTAATTTGATTTTTTTGTAAATCAAGTCTCAATAAACATTCCAATTTTTAGAAAACATTAACAAATTGTGATTGCAACTATATTTCAGTTTTTAAGCTGACATAGTGTCATATTTTTGTTTGCCCCCTTTTTTTTAGTTCACTTCCTCTTATCCTCAGCCTTAGTGTCAAAAGCAATCAAATTAAACAATTCTCTCATTCGACTACGGACACGATTTCCATAGCGTTCTTCCAACTCTTCAGCATTTAGATTTGTTGTGGCGTGTGTTTTAATTTTATGTTTGGTTTGCAAATACAGCTCGTATCGAGATAAAAGCACTTCGCCCATCACATTAAGATCCTTCCCGTAGAACCTTCCAGCAGGTTCCACGCCCAAATCATCAAAGCAGTAGAATTTAGTATTGCCATATTCTTCAACAGTTTTAAAACCAAGATGGTTAAAACCGAAAGTTACATTTCGGCAGGGAATCATTTCGTAAGGTCGTTGCAATGGCACCAAATGACGCAGTAATTTCATTAAACTGGTCTTTCCGCATCCAACGGGTCCAGAAAGCAAAATGCCTTTGTCAATGTCAATACCGTAAGTCTCACAGTTGTCTTTATCTTTGATGAAGTAGGAACAAAGCTTCAGTAGAATATCCTTGTCCTCATCATAAATCCTGAACTTTTCGCCGAATAAAAGTTTGCCCTTGGCATTCAAGTAAATTAAAATTTTTGGAAAATCGTAGAGTACACTTTTGCCATCAAATTTTCCGAGCGAATATTCCACGCCACCTTCGGTAATTTTAGAGGGGTTGTCCATAATCTTTGTTTTTAGTGGTTCGTAAGTTGTCCTTGATTTGGGACACTTGTTTTTTGTTTGATTTGTTTTCCTCGTCGAATATTTCAGTTCTGTCCATCCAATTGATGGCTACAGCTCGCCAATCTCGAATTTCTTTTCCATCGCTTGTTTGCCAGTTACGAGTTTGGTAATGCTCAAAGAATTTTTTTGCTTCATCGGCATCAAAACCTTTTTCTTCAAAAAAAATAAAAACGGCCTGCCAGCCCTTTGGTTGTTTTATATTGTTTTCTTGTTTGATATTGTTTGTTTCAGATACCAATGCTTGTCCACCTATGGGACGGTGTAGGTTCACAACCTGTCCATTTTTGGGATGGTGGTGTCCCTCAAGCGGTACACCTCTGGGATGGTACTGTTCCGCAAGTTGTTCTAATATGGGATTGTACTGTCCCACAACTGGTTCATCACTTGTCCCAATAATGGCCATCTTAATTTTGCTGCCTTTGTATGGATTGTTAGAAGGAAAATAAGAGAGGTATTGCCACGAATCCAATTCCACGATACATCTATGGTAAGTGGACTTTGAACCTATCTTTGCACAACGCATTACATCTCGTCTGTTCACATAGAATTCATCCATAAAGCGGCAACTGTTCCATTCTTGGAACAGCGCCATATACAGGCTGATATGCGTTGGATTAAGGCGGTCATCAAAATAGAACTTCTCAAAAGCCGCATTAAGTAGCTTTATATAGTTCATCGCTTAAGAGTTTAGACCGTGGTGCACACGGTTGGCATCCATAACTTTTTGAATTTCCTCGGTGTCGTAATAAATGATACCACCAACTTTAGTGTATGGCAATGTGCCATTGATACGAAGGTTTTGCAATGTGCCAGGACTTACCTGAAGCAAATCCATAACCTCAGAAGATTTGAGGTATTTTTTGAGCTTTCCGCTGGCTTGTCTGGTCAATAATTGTTTGATGTCATCGAGCAATTCCATTTTGAATTCCCGAAGGTCGTCTGTGGTAATAATACTTGTCGGCATAATAGAACGGTTTTAATGGAAAGGGACTATCTGTGTTTGTGATTTTAAATGGTAGTCCCTGACCTGATTTGACTTTCGTTCTACAAATTTGGATAGGTTTATTGGATTTTATTCCCCAGTACGACCGTACTACGGTCATAATTTAACATATTGAAATTTGATGGGTTTTGTGGTGTTTTGAGAGTTCTGAATTGAAAATCGTGTGCTAAATCACATCAAATTATATGAAAGTGGCTTCCCAAATCAAAAGACGGTAGGTCAACCGTACTACGGTCTTTTTTTAAGAGAAAAATGTGCTTCTCATTCTTCGCTCTTATCCATTTCAATGAGTAACGATGTGGAAAGTTCATCGAGAAAAAGTGTCCTGCTATTCTTGCGGTTTTTGATGTCCTGATACGTTTTGTAGATGTCCTTAGGCTCAAAATCAAAAAGCTGTTGCAATTTTTTAGAAACCTGCATTATGCTTTGATTATTCTGTTTGCCCAATCCCTTTGAGCAGAGCGAATACACCAATTCTACGTAATCTGTATTTGAAAATGGCCAATGCATTTTTTCTATTGGTTTGTTACCATTTAGTTTCCCGTTCAATCCTTTCCGGATTTTGTATTTCTTTTCATCTAAATAAACCACAAACAAATCATATGCCTTGTATTTGCCAAGCAGCATATCCCTTGGTGTGCAAAACTCTGGGTCTTGAAAGTAGAATTTAGAGGTTGTGATATGAAACGTTTCGAGGTAATCTCTGGTATAATATTCCTTGTCAAAATGGGTAGCACCAGAATTTACATAGCGCCCAAAGTCAATATTATATAGGAAGAAACGATTTATTTTACTGATTTTCTTCTTAATCGATTTCAATTGGGCGTCCTTATCGCCCTTTGGAAGTTGAATCTCAAACGAATGGATTTCAGAAAAATAGATGAGTTTGATGAGAGGAACCTGCTTTGTCTTTTTGAAGAAATTAATTTCATCTTGAATTGTCTTAAATTTCGTCTCAATTATTTCTTTTTTATATGCACTCAGTAATTTACGGCACGCTTTTATTGAACGATAAGCTTGTTCTAAAATATTTGTATTCTGGATTTTAATTTCATCCAGATCCTTCAATAATGTTTTTGATAGTAGTTGCGAATTCATAAGCAGGAACTTTTAAGTTGTAAATCATAGAAATGGAATTTAATTGATAAGGTTGATTAAATGTCATCGTAGTCCTGCAAAACATTATAAATGAATGCCACGATTCATAAAATTTGTGGCTCATTGGTGTATTCTGTGGAACTCTCTGTAAGTTATCATTACTTAAAAGCTTCACAGGTAAAACGTACCGTATATAATTACGGAATAGTCCGTATTTTTCTACGGATATGCAGTGATATATTGAAAACATTGGATTTGTGAGACTGATAAAATTTACTTCTTTTTTTTTCTAAACCGTTTTAAAAACTCACGCCTATTCCTTACACCTGTTTTTTTAAAGATATTGGAAGCGTGTTTTGATACTGTACTTTCTGCAATGAATAGATCCTTGGCAATATTTCTATAGCTCAAATCACCTAGAATTGACAAGGCAACCTCGATTTCTCTTCTAGTCAAATCCTCATAAATAATTTTTTGCTCTATTGATTCGTTTCTCTTCTTTTTCTTTAGAGCAAAGACCTCGTACATTCTATTGTTGTTCTCAATGAAATATAAATATCTCTCAATTTCTATGGCAGTAATAGCATAAAAGGCAATATTCATTACTGTGAAAGTTAGCCATTGAAAATCGCCAATAACAGTACAAATAGGAAGTAAAGCAATACTTGTTACACTTATTACTGAAAGTTTGTTTCTTCTTAATATAAATGCATTTGGGTTGCTGGGATTCGAGATACGACGGTAGAAAATAAACAGAAAAATAAAAGCAATAACAGATATAGGTATGGTAAAAAGAAAGCGAGCAGACTTAAGGGAATCCGTTAAAAAATATGGAATGAGAAACAGTACTATAAAACTCACGCTTGCCAGTATAGCAAGATTTCTAATGGATGAATTAAATTTTAAAACAACAACATCGTATTCTTTATAGAGGTAGTAAACGATATAAACACATAATGCTATTGCAACACCATACGTGATGATATATTGTAAAATGAAAGGGCCTGGAAAATTATTAATCGGTAGGAAACCACCTGTAGTATTGTAGGCAATAAACAACAATCCAAGATAGAGAAAACGGCTTAGACTACTGCGCGGATATTTTCTTGAAAAGTAGAGTGTAAGCAATACAATGAACGTATCTATTAAAAGATAGAAGAAAGTTGTCCAATGTATTGAAGTGCCAAACATTAACGTGATTATTCATTGTGCTCAAATTTGTTGGTTTCTAAATTTTTGGAAACATTGTTCCAAAGAAATATTTGTCCGTTCATAGCAATATAAACGTTTGGTTTTAGAAATTGTAATGAGCTGATTGCATACCCTAAATTAAAAGGTGCATCTGTGTTTGCAGACGACCCTAAAATGATAGACCCGACCAAAACAATTGTCTTTTTCAAGTTGAGTTTTCCTATATATTTTGCAGTATCTTCCATTGTGAAAGTACCGTGGGTTATCAATATTTTACTTGCATTGGTTTCTTCTATCTTACGTACAAGCTGTTCCCTGTCATCGTCTTTTATAGCTCGACTGTCCTTTTTAAATACACTCTCAATAGTATATTCAAAATCTACATTAGCACTTTCAAGAAAATCTGCAATAGATACATTTGTTTTATTGATTGCCTTATCGCCTACGTAATCTAGTCCTTCAATAGTTCCGCCTGTAGTTAATATCGTAATCATTCAAATGGTGTTTATTATTGTTAATAGAAACATATCCGCTTTGTAAAGTTAGTGTAAGTTTTTTACTGTTAATCGATTGTTGATTATCTTAAGCAAGTCTTAAGAATCTGCTAATCAAACGCTAAGACTAAGAATTAATTTTTGTGTGTATTAAATCAAAATTGATAACAACACCTTAGTAGAAAATATCAAAATAAATAAGAGTCTCAAAAACTACATTTTAAAGAGTGTAGCAAAATTGCGTGGAAAGGATTTACAATAACTAATCTTAAGCAAATCTTAAGAAAAAGTAAATACAGACTTAATAAAAAATCGTAAATTTTGCGCGATGAGAATTTTAATAGTTGAAGATGAATCAGGTATATTCAATTTCCTCAAGCAAGGCTTGGAGGAAGAGAGTTATGCTGTGGACATTGCCGAAGAAGGCAAAAAAGGGCTTGAAATGGCACTTTCAGGAGAATACGATTTATTGTTGTTAGATTGGATGGTGCCAGGCATAAGTGGTATTGAAGTTTGTCGCCAATTCCGAAAGGAATTTCAAGAAACACCCGTTATTTTTTTAACTGCAAAAGATACCTTGGACGAGACCATTTTCGGGCTTCAAACTGGTGCTAACGATTATATAAAAAAGCCTTTTCATTTTGAAGAACTTCTAGAACGCATTAAAGTACAACTACGCCCAAAATCTGGAGAACATTCCGTCTTTAAACTAGGAAATATCACGCTCAATACGTCGACCTACCAAGTACATAAAGAAGATGAAGAAATAAGTTTGACACAAAAAGAATTTGCATTGCTTGAGCATTTATTACGGAACAAAGGAATGGTATGTAGAAGGTCTCGAATTATTGAAAGCGTCTGGGATATCCACTTTGATTACAATACTGGTGTTATCGATGTATTTATCAACGCACTTCGTAAAAAGCTAAAATTGGGAAAGGACGAAAATTATATTCAAACAGTTAGAGGTGTAGGTTACATTGCGAAGGAATTATGAATTTGAGCTTTAAAAATAGGATAGCCTTACATTATATGATTGCCTCAGCAATTATAATGGCGGTAGCCTTTACAGCGGTTTATTTTGTAGTCAAAGGTGTGGTGTATCAAAATATCGACAATGACCTCTCTTTTGAAGCAGAAAAACATACCGAAGAAATAAAAGTCGTCGGAGACAGCATCAAAATAAAAAACAAAAAAGAGTGGGAAGAACGCGAGCATAGAGAGGTTCAGGTAAACCCTGTTTTTATTCAGATTTTAGATAAGAATGGGACTTTTATGGATAAATCCCCAAACCTAAAAGAAAACGAGCTTGACTACAATGAAAAAGCAAATTTTGGCGGAAGCTATAATGAAATTCTCAATAGCAAACCCATCAGGCAAATCCAATTACCAATTGAAGAAAATGGTAAAATAAAAGGCTTTATTGTCGCTGCAATGTCGCTGGAAGCCTCACAAATGGTACTGCTTAATCTCAGAAATATTTTACTGCTTGTCTATTTATTGCTTTTGGCGAGTCTCTATTTTATTTCCAAGTTCATAGCGGGCAGAAGTATTATTCCAGTCAAAAATGTAACAGAAACAACTAACAGAATTACACGCAACAACTTAAACGAGCGTGTAGCATTACCTCAGAATAAAGACGAATTGTTTGACTTGTCTGCTGGCATCAATGACCTGTTGCAGCGTATTGAGAATGCGATGGAACGAGAACGTCAATTCACATCGGACGCCTCTCACGAATTGCGTACACCCTTAGCAACCCTAAAAGGCACTTTAGAAGTATTAATTCGTAAGCCAAGAGAACGCGCAGAATATGAAGACAAAATAAAATTTAGTCTTACAGAAATTGACCGTATGACTGCTACACTAGAGCAGCTTTTATTATTGGCAAGATTAGACACCAGTTCAAAGACAACAGACGACTCTTCAATGCCTTTAGCAACAATTATCGACGAAATTCTTTCAAGACATAAAAACAAAATATCAGAAAAGAAGCTTTCTATCAGTTTTAAAAATGATATTGAAAATGAAACTTTGGTACCTCAATATTTTTCAAATCTAATCCTTGAAAATATTATTGGGAATGCAGTAAAATATGCTAAAAACGCGACCAAGGTTTATATTTCAATAACACAATCAGATTATAAAATAATCTGTAAAATTCAAGATGAAGGCATAGGCATTAAAAAAGAAGATTTAATCAACTTGTTTAATAATTTCTTCAGGTCAGAAGCGCTCAATCACAAAAATATTTCTGGTAATGGCTTAGGGCTTTCCATAGCCAAAAAAGCTGCCGATGCAATAAATGCTGAAATATTTGTTGAGAGTGAATTTGGTGCTGGAACTAAGTTTACTATTATCTTTTAAGCCAATCTTAAGTTTTAGAAAAGCCAACCTTAATATTTCAAGACTACATTTATATTATAATTATTACATCTATTATAGAAAAGGAAGATAGGTTCCCCTATAGCTTTTGGTTGGTGTTTATTGGTTAATTGTTGCAAAGGCCTTGAGAACTCTCAAGGCTTTTGTTTTTAGCTTTATTAGTAATCTTAAGCCAATCTTAAGAAACGGTTTAGGTGCTACTTAGATAGTACGTCTACATTTGGTTATTATTTCAATAAACCACCAAAAAAATGTTAGAACGTATTATTCAGTACAGTATTCATCACAAACTTATTGTGCTATTATTTACTGCAGGAATCGTTGGATTCGGCTTGTATTCCCTTTCCAATATACCTATTGGAGCAGTTCCAGATGTGACCAATAATCAAGTTCAGGTTATTACCACCTCAAGAACCTTATCGACCGAAGATGTTGAGAAATTTTTAACCTACCCAGTAGAGTTAGAAATGGCAAACTTACCTGGAGTAACAGAAATTCGTTCTATTTCTAAATTTGGATTATCAGTAGTTACTGTAGTTTTTGATGATGAAATGGGTACGTACCTACCGCGTCAACTTATTGCTGAGAAAATAAAAAGTGCCGAAGAAAAAATACCAGCTGGTTTTGGTAAACCTTTTATGGGGCCAGTCTCTACCGGTTTGGGAGAAATTTATCAATATGTAATTGATGTAGACCCTAAATACAAGGACCAATATTCCTTATCAGATGTTCGTACCATCCAAGATTGGGTAGTAAAACGTCAGCTTTCTGGAATACCAGGAGTTGTAGAAGTAAATACTTGGGGAGGCTACTTAAAGACGTATGAAGTAGCGGTTAATCCAGAACGTCTACGTTCAATGGATGTTTCTATTTTCGATGTTTTTAATGCGCTTGAAAAAAACAATAGCGTTGCCGGAGGTGGTTATATTGAAAAAATTAATGAAAGTTACTTTATAAGAGGTGAAGGCTTAGTGTCTTCAATAGAAGACATTCAAGACATTGTTGTAACAAATAAAGGTGATGTTCCTGTCTATGTTAGAGATGTGGCCAATGTAGGCTTTGGTCACGCTAACCGTTTTGGTGCTATCACAGGAAACGGAGAAGGCGAAAAAGTTTTAGGTCAAGTAATGATGCTTAAAGATGCCAATTCTAATGCTGTAATCGAGGCAGTAAAACAACGTGTGGCAGAAATACAATCCTCATTACCTAAAGGAATTTCAATCAACCCATTTTTAGAGCGTAGCGAACTTATTGCCAAAACGACCTTCACAATTGCCGAAAACCTGATTTTAGGATGTTTAATCGTGATTTTTGTAGTGGTTTTACTTTTAGGAAACCTGCGTTCTGGTTTAGTAGTGGCTTCTGTAATTCCATTATGTTTATTGTTTGCGCTTTCGTTAATGTACATTTTTGGGGTCGATGCAAACTTGATGAGTTTGGGTGCGATCGACTTCGGTATTATAATAGACGGTGCTGTAATTATAGTCGAATTTATCGCCTTTAAAATCACAAGTCAACGAGCTAAATTATTAGCGCTTCCAAAAGAAGAACGACAAGGGTTAATTGATACCATTACCTATCAAGGTGCTTCAAAAATGATGAACTCTGCGGTATTTGGGCAATTAATTATCATCATCGTTTTTATACCTATTCTGTCTTTAGTTAATGTAGAAGGAAAAATGTTCCGTCCTATGGCATTGGTATTCTGTTTTGCGCTTATAGGTGCAATGCTGTTATGCTTTACCTACATTCCAGTAATGGCTTCATTGTTTATTAAACCTTCTAATACAGAAAAGAAAACCATATCATCAAGACTTATTACATTTTTAGAAAACAAATACCGACCTACCATTACTTGGGCATTGCGTAAAAAGACATTGGTATTAAGTATGGCTGTAGGATTGTTAGTCTTTACAGGATTTCTATTTACAAGAATGGGTGGCGAGTTTGTACCTACTTTAGATGAAGGTGACTTTGTGATTCAACCCGTTCTAAAAACAGGAATGTCATTAAGTAAAACGATTGAAGCCACTACCAAAATAGAAAAAATACTAAAACAGTTCCCTGAAGTAGAACAAGTGGTAAGTAGAATTGGAGCTGCCGAAGTGCCAACAGATCCAATGTCTATGGAAGAAAGTGATGTTATCATAAAATTGAAACCTAAAGGTGAATGGACTTCTGCTGAGTCTAAAGACGAATTAGCAGATAAATTTAAAGAAGCATTATCCAATGAAATTGCTGGTGTAGATTTTGAATTTACACAACCTATTGAAATGCGATTTAATGAATTGATTACAGGAGTAAGAGCAGATTTAGCTATCAAGGTTTTTGGAGAAGATTTAGATGTGCTTTATAGAAAAGCATTAGAAATAGAAAAGGCTATTCAAAATGTGGAAGGAGCAGCTGATATTTCTGTAGAGAAAACAGCTGGTTTACCACAAATGTCTGTAAAATATGACCGCCAGAAAATAGCTAAATATGGATTAAACATTGAAGACTTAAATAAAGTGGTAACAATGGGATTTGCAGGAATGCCTGCAGGAACTGTTTTTGAAGGCGAAAAACAATTTGATTTAGTATTGCGTTTTGATGCTGCTCACAGAAAAGATATTGAAAACTTAGAAACCGCATCGGTTACATTAACTAATGGTACTAAATTACCGCTTAGCGAATTTGCGAACATAAGCTACACCAAAGGACCAGCTAAAATTTCACGTGATAACACCAAGCGTCGTATCGTAGTAGGTGTCAATGTTAGAAACCGAGATTTAGAATCTGTTGTAAAAGATGTGCAAGTAATCATTGAAAGAGATGTTAAGATTCCAACTGGATATTCTATAAGCTATGGAGGTCAATTTGAAAATTTAAGAACTGCATCAGCACGGTTAAAAGTAGCGGTACCCATTGCGCTAATATTAATTTTTGTGCTGTTATACTTCGCTTTCGATTCTGTAAAAGAGGCGTTAATGATTTATAGCGCCATTCCATTATCTGCAATAGGTGGCGTTATGCTTCTGTATATCAGAGACCTTCCTTTCAGCATTTCGGCAGGCGTTGGGTTTATTGCACTTTTCGGTATTGCAGTATTAAATGGTATTGTGTTGATTGAAGAGTTTAAAGAACTAAAAGCACACGGTGTCAGCAATATTAATAAGCGAATTTTAATGGGAACAAAAAACAGATTGCGTCCAGTATTATTAACTGCAGCAGCAGCAGCTTTAGGATTTTTACCTATGGCAATATCAACTTCCGCTGGCGCCGAAGTACAAAGACCATTAGCAACAGTAGTTGTAGGTGGATTAATAACTGCAACCGTTTTAACTTTAGTTGTACTGCCTATTTTATATGCAATGTTCGACAGAAAAGGACATCATCCTAAAATAAAAACAAAAGTGAATTTTAAGGCTCTAAGCATTATGCTTTTATTGTTTTTACCATTCTTTGGTAAGGCACAACAAAACCCAGTAAATGTTGAGCAGACTGTAAAAATGGCTATTGAAAATAATAATGGATTGCAAGCTTACGCGAAAAAGATTAATCAATCAGAACAGTTGGTAGGAAGTGCTTTTAATTTGGACAAAACACAAGTTTACTATAGCTATGACCAAAATAACATTGCCGAAAATGGTTTGCCATTAAAGGTGTTAGGCATTAGTCAATCACTTCAATTCCTAACAGTATATGGCGCACAGCGCAAAGTAGAAAAACAAAAAGTAGCATTAATAACGCAGCAGTATCGTCTAAATGAAAGAATATTGACTAAAGAGGTTAATTCAGCCTATTATAATGTAGTCTATAGCAATAATCTTGTGAGGCAATATGTCTATTTAGATAGCTTATATGGTCAATTTGCAAGAGCTGCTAAAAAGAGATACGATGTAGGGGAAACTAATTTATTAGAAAAACTAACGGCTGAAACCAAGCAAAAAGAAATCGCTATCGCACTTTCTCAAGCACGCGAAGACGTTTCTAAAGCCTACACAATGTTAAATCAATGGGTACAGACCGATTCAACAATTACGGTTTCAGAAGATGTGTTACCAAGACTGGAATTAAAAGAATTCAGTCTAACAGATCATCCTGGACTAATGTATTATAATTCAGCAGAAAACTTAGCTAAATCTTCTCTTTCATTAGAGCGACAAAAGATTTTACCTGATTTACAATTATCAGTATTTCAAGGCACAAACAATGGTGTAGCTGCAAGAAATTATAATGGATTTCAAGTAGGTATTGCAGTACCATTATGGTTTGGAGCACATAAATCAAAAATCAATGCAGCTAAGACAGAAACATTGATTATTGCTAATGAATTTGAAAACTATAAAATTCAATTACAATCAAAATACGACGCCTTGCTTTCTGATTTAAAAAAGTTTCAAGAAACAGTTGATTATTATCAAAGTACAGGAAGAGATCTTTCTAAGCAATTAACAACAACAGCTTCAAAAGCGTTTCAAAATGGCGAGATAGATTTTTTACAATATGTGCAGCTTTTAGAGAGTTCAAAAAACATTGAAATCAATTATTTACAGAACTTAAACAAGTACAACAATACCGTTTTAGAGTTAAACTATTTAACCAATTAAAAATGAAAAATCCACACAACAATTCATCAAATTCAATTTTTTTCAAAAGCCTTTTATTGGTCGCAATAATGGCTTTAGCTTCTTGTAACTCAAATGAAAAAACTGAAGCTGCAAATACAGCCGAAACTGAAACAACTGAAGATACCGACATCATTACAATTACAGAAAATCAGTTTTCTGCAGGAAATATGGAAGTTGGAAAAGTAACCACGCAGCCTTTTAACACCATTGTAAAAGCCAATGGTATGTTTGCTGTGCCACCAGAAAACCAAGCAGATGTAAGTGCTTATTTTGCAGGCTATGTAAAAAACATCAGCCTGTTACCAGGCGACCCTGTTAAAAAAGGACAGACCTTATTCACGATTGAAAATCCTGAATACGTGCAAGTACAACAAGATTTCTTAGAAGCCAAAGGACGTTTGAGCTACTTAAAATCAGATTATGAGCGCCAAAAGGAGTTGATGGCAGATAACGTAACCTCAAAAAAGAATTTTCTAAAAGCAGAATCGGAATATACTGTAACCATGGCGCAATATCAATCCCTTAAAAAGAAGTTGAGCTTAATGAACATTAATCCGAATACATTATCGGGAGAGAATATTCGTTCAGTCATTAGCGTACTATCGCCATTATCGGGTTATGCAACAACCATTAATGCTACTAAAGGAATGTACTTAAATCCTTCGGATGTTGCTGTAACCGTTACTAATACTGATGATTTACACATTGAACTAAAGATTTTCGAAAAAGACCTTCCAATGGTAAAAGAAGGACAATTTATTAATGTACGACTACAAAATGATATGAATAAAGTGTATCAAGGCAAAGTGCATTTAGTAAATAAAGCGATAAATGCCCAAGACAGAACCGTCGCCATTCACGGCGATTTGGTAAACGAAAGTGATGTAAAACTATTTGCACCTGGAATGTATATAGAAGGAGAAATATTAACTACCACTTCAGAACATCCTGCGTTACCAGTAGAAGCAGTTGCGAATATTGATAATGACTACTTTGTTTTGGTTAAAGAAAACGGTACAACTTTTAAAAGGGTGTTAGTCAAAGTGGGTGCTGCTAATAATGGCTTTATTCAAATAATTAACGCCAATGATTTTAAACCAGATACAGAATTTTTGACCAAAGGGACATTTAATCTAATAACAGAATAGATGGAAGATAAAGAACAAGGATTAGACAATTATTTAGATAGCCATTTCATCCACAGAAGTAATTGGTTAAGAGCAGCGGTACTTGGCGCAAATGACGGTATTTTATCAACAGCAAGTCTCGCCATAGGTGTTGCAGCTGCAAGTGCGACACGAGAGCCTATTATTTTGGCAACATTAGCAGGTCTTGTTGCTGGTGCTTTGTCAATGGCAGCAGGAGAATACGTTTCCGTGAGTTCACAAACCGATGTGGAAAAGGCAGACATTGAACGCGAAAAACAAGAATTAAGCGAAATGCCCGAAATTGAATTACAACGCCTTGCAGAAATTTATGAAAAAAGAGGTTTGAAAAAAGAAACAGCTTTAACCGTAGCTAAAGAATTAACAGAACACGATGCTTTGGGTGCACACATTAGAGATGAATTGGGAATAAATGAAATTAGCCAAGCCAAACCTATTCAAGCGGCTTTTGCATCTGGGGCGGCATTTACCGTAGGTGGATTACTTCCTTTTTTGGTAACACTTTTTCTGCCTTTAAATAGTATGGAATATTCTCTTTATGGTTTTGCACTTTTCTTCTTGATAATTCTGGGAGCACTAGCTGCTAAAACAGGCGGTTCAAGTATCGTTAAAGCCATTGCTCGTATCACGTTTTGGGGAACAGTTGCAATGGGTCTAACTGCATTGGTCGGTTACTTGTTCAATGTAAATATGGTTTAAACAAAAAAATAAATTATGAACGACGCACATTTTCATTTAGTAGTCAATCATTTGCCTATTGTGGGCGTATTGATTGGTTTTTTAGTGTTGTTAGCAGGTTTAATTATGAAAAAACCGCAAATCAAAAATACAGCATTAGGTATTTTTATTTTTTCTGCATTAACAGCTATTGCAGCTTTTTTAACAGGTGAAGGTGCTGAAGAAATCGTTGAGAATTTACCTGGAATTAGCGAGACATTAATTCATAAACACGAAGAGCACGCGGAGCTGTTTTTGACAATGCTGTTAATTTTAGGAGGAGTTTCGATAACCACTTTGTTTTTGGAGTATAAAAAGTTGCCATTTTCAAAGTATGGCTTTGTTGTGATTTTACTGCTTTCCGTTACCTCAATAGGTATTTCTAAATATGTAGGAACAAGTGGTGGCGAAATCACTCATATCGAAATTAGAAGTGATGCAAATGTAATTCAGTTAGATTCTCATAATAAAGAAAATGACCACGATGACGATTGAAAATGTTTCTAAATTTTGTTCTGGTTTACTTACAAGTTCTAAATGCAAAGAGCTGCCATTTCACAATCTTGAGCATACAAAAGAAGTTGTTCAAAATGTAAAGTACTTATGTGCAGCAATGGATATCAATTTGGTAGAAACAGATTTGTTAATTATTGCAGCTTGGTTTCACGACACAGGATTTTCTAAAACATACAAAGACCACGAAGCCGAAAGTATCATAATTGCTAAAAAGTTTCTTTCCAGCTTAGGAATGGAAAGCGATAGCATTAACAGAATCTGTAATTGCATTGAAGCCACTAAAATGCCTCAAAGTCCAACAGATAGATTATCTGAAATTCTGTGCGATGCAGACATTTTTCATATAAGTAGCTCGCATTTCTTTTACAGAAAATTATTGCTTCGTAGAGAATGGGAGTTATTCTGTGATATTAAAACAACAAATAAAGAATGGCATTTATTGAATCTCAAATTTTTAAAAGAGCATCACTTTAGAAGTGATTATGGAAAGCAAACTTTAGAAATCGGCAAGCAGGAAAATCTTCATAAAGTTGAAAACATTTTAAACTATTTTAATGAATAATAATTTTCCATACTCAAAATACAATTTTAATAATCAAGATTTATTATCTGGGTTAACAACAGCTGAATGCGAGAGACTCACAGCTAATAAAGAAATACTGAACTTTAAGGCAGGCACGCAGATATTTAAAGAAGGTACAGAGCCTAAAGGTATTTATAGAGTACTATCAGGAAAAGTAAAGAAATATACTGCTACCAATTTTGGTACAGATCATATATTTTATATCTGTGGAGAAAACGAATATCTTGGGTATCACGCTATTCTAAGTGAAGAAGAGTATCCAGACTCTGCAACTGCATTATTAGATTGTGAAGTAGCATTTATTCCTAAAAATGATTTTTTAAACGTAGTAAGTACATCTCACCTATTATCGCAACGTTTGCTAAAGAATTTAAGCCACGAATTTGGAGTTTTTCTAAATGCAACTAAAATATTAGCACGTTACACGGTTAGAGAACGCACGGCAATAAATCTATTGATTTTACAAAGAAAATTCAGCGTTAAAGAGAGTCTTAAAGAAATTGAAATGAATAGAGATGATCTCGCGAGTATGGTGGGTACTGCTAAAGAGTCCTTGGTACGAATGTTGAAAGATTTTAAAGAAGAAAAGCTTATTTCTACTAAGGGTAGAATCATTTTTATTGAAGACCTTGAAGGGCTTGTAAAAGCAAGTAATTATAAATAAAATTGATAAATGTCAATGTAAGAATAAATAGCTTTTAACGTTAAACTAAATACCTTTACAGATTATAAATTATTATGAAAAAAAACATTTTTACATTACTTGTGCTACTATTAACTATTAGCGGAGTAACCGCTCAAGAATGGCATACGGATTTTGCAAAAGCAAAGAAAACAGCAACCGAAGAAAATAAACCTATAATTCTTGTTTTTCAAGGATCAGACTGGTGTGCGCCTTGTATAAAATTAGATCGTGAAATTTGGAGCACAGAAGCTTTTAAAAAGTACGCAACAAAAAACTATGTAATGCTTCAAGCAGACTTCCCAAGAAAAAAGAAAAACGCATTGAGTGAATCTCAAACTGCAGCAAATGCAAAATTGGCAGAGGCCTATAACAAAAATGGGATTTTTCCTTTCGTAGTTATACTTGACGCTAACGGAAAAGTATTAGGAGAAACGAGTTATAAAAAGACGACGCCAGAAGCGTACATTGAGGAACTAAACACTTTTACCAAGTAATTTGAAGAATCTAATCAATTTATCATTATTGTTCTTTTCAGTTGTCTGTATAGCGCAACAGCCATACAAACGTACACTCAAACTAATGGGTAGTCGTTTTGACATAACCGTAGTTGCAGAAAATGAAAGTATAGGAAATAAGTATATCGATACTGCTGTAGCCGAAATTACAAGAATAGAAAAACTGATTTCTTCTTGGGATACCAATTCTCAAACATCAGAAATTAATAGAAATGCTGGTATCAAAGCTGTAAAAGTAGATTCAGAATTGTTTCAATTAATTGAAAGAGCAATAGGTATTTCAAAATTGACAGATGGCGCTTTTGACATTAGCTATGCATCTATGGATCGCATTTGGAAATTTGATGGTAGTATGACAGAGATGCCTTCCGAAGAAAAAATAAAAGAATCTGTTGCTAAAGTTGGCTTTAAGAACATCATCTTAGATAAAGAAAATAGTACAGTCTTTCTCAAGTTAGAAGGAATGAAAATAGGCTTTGGAGCTATCGGAAAAGGATATGCGGCAGACAAAGCTAAGTCTTTGTTAATCTCTAAAGGAGTATCATCAGGCATTATAAACGCCTCTGGAGATATGAATACTTGGGGAAAACAACCTAGTGGTAAAGAATGGAAAGTAGCCATCACAAATCCAATGGATAAGGATAAGGTATTTGCGCTATTGCCTATTACAAATGGTGCTGTTGTGACCTCTGGTAATTACGAGAAGTTTGTAAAATTTAATGGAACACGCTATTCCCACATTATTGATCCTAGAACAGGATATCCATCTAGCGGAATTATAAGTGTAACAGTTTTTGCGCCCAAAGCAGAACTTGCCGACGCACTCGCTACGTCTGTATTTGTTATGGGTAAAGATGTAGGATTGAGCAGAATAAATCAGATGCCAAAGATAGAATGTATCATCATTGATGATAAAGGAAATATCTTCAAATCAGACAACATAAAAATAGACAAAATATGATAAAGAGATTAATGATAGCGGCAGTAATAGCTACCTGTTTAAGTAGTTGTGTAGTCGTAAAAGAATACGAAAAAGTAAATATCAATGATCCAGATATGGCGTTGTCTGAAAAGAAGTGTGATCGTAATGTAACCACAGCACATTCCTATCGCGAAGCAGCGGTAGGTGCAAATGGAGGAAAAACTGGAGGAGGCTGCGGCTGTAATTAACTGAATTCCTTTTTTAAGAAGCAATCGGCACTTAAAAATGTGAATTGAAGTTATTCCGCTATATAGCGGAATCTAATTAATACAACAAAACAATTTGAAAAAATTAATTTTAGTAATGTGTGTATTCGCTTTCGCGAAAGCGTACTCACAAACAGCACAAGACTCGACTAAAGTCTATAAAAAAAGAGTACTTGAATCTGTAGAAGTGGATTTCTTATCAAGTTATTACACGCAAGATGGAGATAATGCTGCCGTAAGTGGCGGTATTGGTACTGAAGAGTTGACAGACGTTACAGGTACATTTGTGGTTTCCATTCCATTAAATGATGACGATGTATTAACGATAGATGCAGGAGTTTCTGCATACACCTCTGCTTCTTCAAGTAATGTTGGACCTTTTGACGGTGGTGGACAGGCAGATCCTTTTCAAGCTTCATCAGGTGCGTCAAGCAGCGATTTATGGGCAAACCTAACAGGAAGTTACAGTCACAGCTCAGACGACAGAAATGATATCTGGTCAGCTAAACTATCTGTGTCTTCAGAATATGATTATTTTTCTGTAGGTGTAGGAGGTAGTTATACTAAGCTCTTCAATGAGAAAAATACCGAACTAAGTGTGAACGGTAATGTGTATATAGATACCTGGAATGCTATCTACCCTACAGAGTTAAGGCCTTTTGGCGAAGGAGGAAATGGTTTAAGTAACAGATTATTTACTCAAAACACGATTACTGGAAATACAAATTACGCACCGATTTTTACTGAGTTTGCAGATGAAGGGCGTAATTCATATTCTCTAGGTTTTGGATTCTCTCAAATTCTTCACAAGAATGTTCAAGGGTCTTTAGCACTTGATTTTGTTCAGCAGCAAGGTTTATTGTCAACACCATTCCAGCGAGTATATTTTGGAGATGTTGCAGACTCTTTTATTGAGAATTTTCAACTAGCAGATGCTATTGAACGCTTACCAGATTCTCGATTTAAAGTGGCAGCAGGTGGTCGCTTAAACTGGTATCTCAATGAAACCTTTACAGTACGTACTTTTTACCGCTATTATTATGATGATTGGGGAATTACATCGCATACCGCAAGTATAGAAGTGCCTATTAAGATAACAGATAAGTTTACGCTTTATCCTTCGTACCGATTCTATAATCAAACCGCAGCAGATTACTTTAGGCCTTATGAAGAAGCATTATCCACAGATGAGTTTTACACTTCAGATTATGACTTATCTGAGTACAGTGCAAATCAATTTGGCTTTGGAGTTTCTTACACAGACATTTTTGCGAAAGCGCACATCTGGAAATTGGGCTTAAAAAGTATAGACCTTAAATTCTATCAGTACGATAGAGATACAACGTTTAGCTCTAGCATCATTACCGCTGGATTTAAATTTGTGATGGACTAATTCAAAACCTCTTATTAAACTAATCTTGTTCTACTTTAACAGTAGGACAAGACCTTTACAGACTAATATAAAAAATTTAATTGTAGCTTTTGTCCTTTTTTTGAGCGGAATAAGCACGGCTCAACAAGGCGTTATAGATCCTGTAACCTGGGAATCTACTATTACTAAAATTTCAGACTCCGAGTACGATGTAATACTCACAGGATCAATTGATGACAAGTGGCACGTTTTTTCTCAATTTACAAGTGAAGATGGCTCATTGCCGTCTGTTCTTAGCTTTGAGCAATCAGAAGGCAACTATGAGCTACTGGGCAAAACAAAAGAGAGTGAAACTTTAAAAGCATACAATGATGTTTTTGAAGTAGAAGAAACTTATTTTCTTAAAAAAGCTCAGTTTACACAACGTATTAAAGTCTTAAATAAAGATATAAAGCAAATAACTATAAACTTAGACTATCAGGTTTGTAAAGAAGTTTGCATTAATAAAGAAGAGCAGTTTGTAATTAATCTTGATGGTAGTAAAGCAACGCTTGACAATGTGGTTTTAGATGAAAAAAGCAAAACACTTTCTAATAGCTTACTACTCGATTTAAAACATAAAGAACGCTTATTATCAGACTCAGAAGAGCTTACCTCAGACGGGAATTTGTGGAAGATTTTTGTTCTTGGTTTCTTGGGAGGTCTTGTTGCGTTACTTACACCTTGTGTATTCCCGATGATACCGCTTACAGTTTCATTTTTTACAAAGCAGTCAGGGAATAAAGCAAAAGGGGTTAGAAACGCCATTCTATATGGAGCCTTTATTGTTATTATTTATGTAATGCTTAGTATTCCTTTCCACTTTTTAGACTCTGTAGATCCAGAGATTTTAAATACCATTTCGACTAACATCTGGTTGAATGTTATCTTCTTTGTGATTTTTATATTCTTTGCTTTTTCATTCTTTGGCTATTATGAGTTAACACTGCCTAATTCTTGGTCTAATAAAATGGATTCTGCTTCCAGTACTGGAGGGCTTATCGGTATATTTTTTATGGCCGTTACATTGGCACTAGTTTCATTTTCTTGTACTGGTCCTATATTAGGTTCTTTGTTAGCAGGATCACTTACAAGTGAAGGAGGCGCATTTCAATTAACAGCAGGAATGACAGGATTTGGAGTAGCACTTGCACTGCCTTTTGCTTTATTTGCGCTCTTTCCTAATCTTTTAAAATCCCTGCCAAAGTCAGGTGGATGGCTAACAACTGTAAAGGTGTTATTAGGTTTCGTAGAGCTTGCATTAGCATTTAAATTTTTATCAAACGCAGATTTAGTGGCGCATTGGGGATTATTAAAACGAGAGGTTTTTATTGGTATCTGGATGCTTATATTCTTGCTAATGGCTTTATACTTTTTTGGAGTCATAAGATTCCCTCACGATGGTAAAAAGAAGTTTAGTTTCCCAAAAGTTTCGTTTGCAGTTTTAGTGGTAGCCTTTGTTATTTATCTTGGTACAGGACTTACTAAAAATTCACATCTTAAATTATTAGCAGGCTTTCCACCACCGACCTTTTATAGCCTTTACGAGCAAGAATCAGATTGTCCGTTAGGATTAGACTGCTTTAAAGATTTTGATGAAGGTATCGCTTTCGCGAAAGCAAACAACAAACCCATATTATTAGACTTTACTGGTTGGGCTTGTGTAAACTGTCGAAAGATGGAAGAAAATGTGTGGAGTGATCCAAAAGTATATCAGATTTTAAAAGATGAATACGTACTTATATCCTTGTACATAGATGATAGGAAAGAATTGCCAAAAGAAGCTCAATTTAGAATGAAGCTCAATGAAAATCATTTAAAAGATATAGAAACCATTGGAGACAAATGGTCAACGTTTCAATACCTAAATTTTCAAACTGCATCGCAACCATTTTATGTAACAATGACCTCTGACTTAGAAATTTTAAACGAAGCGAAACAGTATGCTGGGATTGATGAGTATTATGAGTGGTTAAAGGTTGGTGTTAGGAAGTAGAATTTTGTTTGCTTTTGTTATTTTAAGTTGTGCTATAATTATTTATCTATCACGTTTTTTATCAAATGCATAGGTTATGGTTTCGACATAAAATTATTTGTCGATAAAAACTATCACTCAAAAGTTAATAACACTATCCAATGCATCATCTGCATCCCTATGGATGAAGTTGGCCTGATAATTTATGGTGGTTTTCAAATCACTATGTCTGTATAGCTTTTGAAGCATTAAAGGGTGGATAGAATCCCCGGCAATATTACCAAAACTATGTCTTGCAATATGGTTTGATAGATTTTTTTCAATCTCGCACATCGTTGCAATTCGCTTTAAATATTTATTGAACAGTTTAGTGGCGTTTCTTGTTTTTTTAAAAATTTCTTCTTCATTCGAAACATTTACCTCTTTAAGAAATGGGAAGACATATCCATTATTATGATGTCTCTCTTTTTTATAAAAATTTAGAATTTCAGAAGCTTTATCAGGAATTTTAAGACTAACTGGTTTTTCATTTTTGTCCATAGTGTAGAGTAATCTGCTGTCTTTGAAGTCAGACCACCTCAATTTAACGGCATCTGATATTCTAATACCTGCAAAATAGAAAGCTGTAAGCCATACATTTTTAGTATGCCATATTGAGGTATATGGTTCTAATCTTAAAAGCTCTATCTGTTCAACTTCAGAGACAGTCAAACCTATTTTATGACTGTTCCCAATGCGTATTTTTTCTTTTTCCCCACCGAAAGGGTAGAATTTAGCATCAACTATTCCATCCTTTATAGCTTTATTAAATAGGGTGCGAATAAAAATAAGTTGATTTGTGATAGTACGAGATTTTTGATTAAGATATACGGAACAAAAATCTTTGTATTTGTCCAAGAATGATTCTGTTATATCTTGAAACTTTAAAGACTTATTCTTCTTAAAATACGTAACGGAATCCATAAATGAATGCTCGCCTTTACGCCCTTTACTGACACGCTGCTTTCTGCGTTCAAATATACCCTTTACGGCTAAATCTTTTTCTAATGAAATATTCAAGTTTAAAAACTCTTCCAAGTTATAAAGAATGGATAATTCAGATTTCGCAACTGAAAATACCTCACGTTCATATTTACGTTTGACTCTATCTGCGGCAAAAACAAAAAATGATTTAGAGCCACCAGCACCATTTAATTTTTGCTTAACCTGTTTCGGTGTGATATTTTCTTTTGAATCAAAATAAATGTCATTTGTTTCGGTAAGTTTTTTTAAGAGAAAATTGTTAAGCTTTTTTGCATTAGGGTGCGTTCTTTTTACCCTTCCTGTGTTTTTGTCCCAATCTTTTTCAAGAACATATTGTCCTAACCATTTATAGTTGGTTTTGTAATTTTCACTAATACGTATAGCAAGAGGGATAGTGTTATCCTTTCTCATCATATTCTTTCGCAAAACTATCTTAATACTTGCCATAATCTTTTACCTTTGATTACAAAGATAATAAAAATATAAAAATGTTAGTACAGAATAAGTACAGAATAGTTTGATTTTGATTGTATGTAAATTACATCAATAATTATGTAAAGTGATGTATTTCATATATTTTAATATATTCTGATACATTTTAAAACACATTACCTTTAAGCTCATAACCCGAAGGTCACTGGTTCGAGTCCAGTTCCCGCTACTAAGTTTACAAGGCTTCACAGAAATGTGAGGCCTTTTTTTATGACTTTTATACAACATAGGTACAGTGTTTTACTTTTTGTGTACTGTTATCTACTATTGATTATTACCAAAACAAACCACAGAGTGTATATTGATCCAACTCAAGTCTCATTGGTTTTAAATTTTTGTACACATAATTATGTAAGCTTGTCTATATATTCCAGTGTTATTAATTTAGGAAAAGAGGGTTATAGACTCATATACAAGTGGTGAAAGAATTATGTCTATAGTTATTGCAACTTATAGTTCGTTTCTATGAATGGAACACCTGTTCTATTAAATAAAGTTTGTGCTTTAACTTTTAAATACAGTGCTCTAATAATGGTTCATGACTGTCATGCGATTGATTATATAATGAAAACATGATGTGGAGCTCTCCAGCATCATATGTTAATGGATTCGAGTAGTAATTACTTTTAATATTTAAATCTAAATAATCAAGAGCTTCCAAAAAGGATAATATGAGATCTTCTTCTTCTTCTTCTTCTTCTTCTTCTTTTCTGAGTTATTAATACGAAAATTCATCTAACAGAGGTTTTAAAGGCATAATTATAATGATATGGGCAGACTACAGCCTTAAGGAGCATCTAATTCTATACGATTAACCTTAATGCCCTTAAATCTTATTTTTCGCGGGAATAATGTAAATAAGCAGCAGTAAGTATGTAACATATGTTTAATTCATCCTTATCTTTTTGTTTTATAAAAACGAAGAATACGTTATTCTAAAATGCATTGTTGAAATAATTGAATGTATAAATGACAATAAAAGCTCAATTAATTCTTTAAGGACTTTCTAATTTTGAAAAAACAAAAATCACATGTTGTTGAAAAATACCAAAATATCAATTTCAGAGAAAATAGGTTATGCTTTAGGTGATGGGGCTGCAAATATTGCTTGGAGAGGTGTTGCTACTTTTTTATTCATATTTTATACAGATGTGTTTGGTTTAAGTCCAGTAACAGTAGGTGTCTTGTTTTTGGTAGCACGTTTTAGCGATGGGATTAGCGATGTCTTAATGGGAATTATAGGGGATAGAACAACATCTAAATATGGTAAATTTCGTTCTTGGATTTTATGGACAGCCATTCCACTGGGTGTCATTTTATCGCTATTATTTACAACTCCCGATTTAAGCGATTCTGGTAAAATAGCATATGCATATATTACTTATATACTTTTTACATTAATATATACAGCCAATAATATTCCTTATGGCGCGCTTATGGCGGTTATGACAGGCGATGATAAAGAGCGGACATCTTTAGGGTCTTATAGAATGGTAGGGGCTTTTGCTGGAGGTATGTTTGTACAAGGTGCACTCTTATTTTTAGTTATTTATTTTGGAAATGTAAATCCAGATATCATACTTAATAAAATAGAAGATAAAACGTTTCGTGTTTCGGTATCTGTTCCTCGCAGTGTAGAAAACGTAAATATTAAAACTGAAAATGGTATTGCGATGTTCTCTTGGGCAGATGGCCCTCAAAAAGTGCAAGACTCTATAGCATCTGTTAAAAAAAGTTTTTCAGTCGAAGCTAATAAAAATTACGAATTTATTGTAACGGGAGAAAACGATTTAACAGCAGAATCTTTTTCAATTATAGACCAAAAACGAGGGTATAGTAATTCTATATACTTCATGTCTGTATTCTTAACCTTGTTTATGTTTATCACCTTCTACACAACTAAAGAAAGAGTTCACCCTCCCAAGGCACAAAAAAATAATTTAAAACAAGACTTTAAAAATTTACTTAAAAATAAGCCATGGTTAATTTTATTAGG
Source organism: Formosa undariae (assembly GCF_042427615.1). Lineage (NCBI taxonomy): Bacteria > Pseudomonadati > Bacteroidota > Flavobacteriia > Flavobacteriales > Flavobacteriaceae > Formosa > Formosa undariae. Next base: position 514,583 of record NZ_JBHMEZ010000011.1, read on the forward strand.
AGTTGGGCTTCTATTCAATATTTATAATTCCATAAAACAGGGTATTGTCATTATTTATTTTTCACATTATTTGAATAATCAAATACTAGCAGCTTCATTCTTAATCGGACTCATGTTTGCTTCTATTGCAGGCGCTATGATTACTGCGCCTTTAGGAAAACGATTTGGAAAAAAGAGTGTATTTATTACGGCCTTACTGTTTTCTGGAGGGGTTAACGCTTTACTGTTTTTTTGCGGACCAGGAGATATAGAAATTATTTTCTTTTTAGGGATGCTCTCCGAATTAGCATCGGCCATTTTTGCCACATTATTTTTTGTTATGCTGGCAGATGTTGCTGATTATTCTGAGTTTAAAAACACGAGACGTGCTACTGGACTTATATATTCGGCAGGATCGTTTGCAACCAAATTTGGAGGTGGTATCGCAGGAGCCATTATCGGTTTTGTTCTAGGTGCTTTTAATTACAATGGGCAAGATGCTGTGTCTATTCAAGGCGCAATACCAGGTATTATTATGTTAATGAGTTGGATTCCATTAATCATCGCTTTAATCGCTGCGGGTTTGATGTTGTTATACCCATTAACACAAGCTAAAATTAACGAGATCACTCTAGAATTACAGTCAAGAAGACTGAAGGAGTAAACTATTAAAATTAAATTTTCACTATATGAAATACGGACATTTTGATGATGAAAACAGAGAATATGTAATTACAAATCCAAAAACACCTTACCCATGGATTAATTACCTCGGAAATGAAGATTTCTTCTCTTTAACATCAAACACTGCAGGTGGCTATACTTTTTATAAGGATGCCAAATTTAGAAGATTAACACGTTATAGATATAATAATGTCCCTATTGATGATGGTGGTAAATATTTTTATATAAAAGACGAAGATACGACTTGGTGTCCAGGATGGAAACCGGTAAAAACCGAGTTAGATAGTTACGAATGCCGACACGGTATGAGTTATACTAAATTTAAAAGTTCTAAGAATGGTGTTCAAGCAGAAGTGCTTCAGTTTATACCACTCGGTTTTTGGGGTGAAATTCAAAAAGTAAGTATTAAGAACACCTCTTCAAAAGTAAAAAAGCTGAAATTATTCTCTTTCATTGAATGGTGCTTATGGAATGCCGAAGATGATATGACAAACTTTCAACGAAACTTTAATACAGGTGAAGTAGAAATTGAAGACGCCGTAATTTACCATAAAACGGAGTTTAAAGAACGACGAAACCACTATGCATTTTATTCGGTGAATTCAAAAATTAATGGTTTTGATACCGATAGAGAATCATTTTTAGGATTATATAATGGTTTTGATGCTCCCGATGTGGTTGCAGAAGGGAGATCTAAAAATACGGAAGCTCACGGTTGGTCTCCGGTGGCTTCTCATTACATAGAAGTAGAACTTCAACCTAACGAAGAGAAGGACTATGTTTTTATGCTCGGTTATGTTGAAGTTGAAGAAGATAATAAATGGGAAAGCAAATCTGTAATCAATAAAAAGCCTGCAAAGGACATGATTGCAAAATTTGATACGGTTGATAAAGTAACAACTGCATTTAATGAACTAAGTGCCTATTGGGATAATTTATTAGGGAAAATTAATATTCAATCTGGTGAACAAAAGCTAGATAGAATGGTTAATATCTGGAACCAATACCAATGTATGGTGACGTTTAATATGTCACGTTCTGCTTCGTTTTTTGAGTCGGGAATTGGTCGTGGTATGGGGTTTAGAGACTCTAATCAGGATTTAATTGGCTTTGTACATCAAATTCCAGAGCGAGCCCGTGAACGTATAGTTGATATTGCTTCCACACAGTTTGAAGATGGTTCTTGTTATCACCAATATCAACCTCTAACAAAAAAAGGAAATGCCATTTTAGGAGGGAATTTTAATGACGATCCGCTATGGCTAATCCTTTCAACTACGGAATATATTAAAGAAACAGGCGATTTTTCTTTGTTAGATGAGCTCGTGCCTTTTGATAATGATATGTCAAGAGCAAAACCACATTTCGATCATTTAAAAGCCTCTTTTTATCATGTGGTTAATAATTTAGGACCACATAACTTACCATTAATAGGAAGAGCCGATTGGAATGATTGTTTGAATTTAAACTGTTTTTCTAAAGATCCTAATGAATCGTTTCAAACCACAGGAAACAAAAAAGATGGAAAGGCAGAAAGTTTAATGATAGCAGGTCTTTTTGTAGTCTATGGAAAAGAATATGTGAAATTATGTCATCAAATAGGTAAAACTACGGAAGCTGATAACGCACAAATTCATATAGATAATATGATTGAAGCTGTGAAAAAAGACGGTTGGGATGGCGATTGGTATTTGCGTGCCTATGATTATTATGGGAATAAAGTAGGAACACATGAGAATGAGGAAGGTAAAATTTTTATAGAATCGCAAGGTTGGTGTACCATGGCCGAAATTGGTAAGGAAGACGGTCTGGTTGAAAAATCTTTAAATGCTGTAAAAGAACATTTAGATTCAGATTATGGTATTGTTTTAAATAGTCCTGCATTTTCAAAATATTATATTGAATATGGTGAAATATCGACTTATCCAAAAGGATATAAAGAAAACGGAGGGGTGTTTTGCCACAATAATCCGTGGATAATGATTGGTGAAACCATGATAGGTCGTGGTGACGAAGCGTATGATTACTACTCTAAAATAGCACCTAGTTTTTTAGAAGATATTTCAGAATTACATAAAGTCGAGCCTTATGTGTATTGCCAAATGATTGCTGGTAAAGAAGCTTTTAAACCCGGTGAAGCTAAAAACTCTTGGTTGTCTGGTACAGCATCTTGGAATTTTTATGCCATAACACAATATATTTTGGGTATAAAACCCGATTATAATGGACTTTCAATAAACCCATGTATTCCAAAAAAATGGGATGGTTTTAAAATGAAAAGAGTGTTTAGAGGAGTTACTTATAATATAGAAGTTACAAATCCGGATCATGTAAGTAAAGGCATAAAACAAATTCTAGTAAATGGTAATGTTATAAACACATCCATTATTCCAATCCAAGAAGAAGGGCAAAACCACCGTATAACAGTAGTTATGGGTTAAAATTGTTTATTCTTATTGTTTTAAAGCTTCGATACTATGTATTGAAGCTTTTTTTATAGAAGTCTTTTTGTACCTATAAATTCATTTCGAAATTCTTTAGGCGTACATTTTTTTGCTTTTTTAAATAATCTGTTAAAGTTGGCAATATTGTTAAATCCACATTTAAAACTTATTTCTCCAATACTTTGGTCTGTTTCTAAAAGCCATCTACTAGCAAAACTAATTCTAGTATCATTAATGTAAGAAATAAACGTTTTTCCAGTTCTCTTTTTTATAAATCTATTGAATGAAACGGGACTCATATTTACCAATTCAGAGATTTCTGCTAACGTAATTGTTCTACTAAAATTTTGTTGAATGTATTCGTAAACCTTTTTAATTTTATCGCTATTATGAAAATCAATATGTTCTGTACAAGAATTAGATAGTAATCTTTGTTCTTCAGACTTAGCCAATTCATCTAATATAGAAATAAACTCTAAATAATATCTAATACCAATTATTTTTGGAAGCGTCATTAGCCTTGGCATAATGTTCACTGTGGTTTCTCTTGAAAATAAGATACCATGTTTAGATCTATTAAACATATCTTTTATAGGCTTAAAAATTTTACGAGATAAGGTTTTTTCATTCAACAAATCATCATGAATGTGCATTGTGATTTCGTAAATTTCTTTGCATTTACATTCATGCAGCTCCCAACCGTGCACGATATTGGGACCTACGAGTACTAATTCTAAATCGTCAATGTTTTCTACACTATCTCCAATAATTCTTCTAACGCCCTTTCCTCTATAAATAAAATTTAGTTCGTATTCTGGATGAAAATGTATAGGGAAATCAAAATCATCCTTTATTCTTTCTTCTACCAAAAAACTATCCTCGGGTATTAATCTGGTAATTTCTCTGTGCGCATTTTTAATCATATTGATTTATTTTTAATATATGCGTAATAAATATATTAATAGATGTAATAAATATACTAATAAATGATAATTTAATATTAACAACTATTTAACAAGTGATGTAGCTTTGTGAAGGGTCATACCTATTCTAAATATACAAAATGTATTATTAACACTAACTAAACTAAATATTTATGAAAATTCTAATTTTAAGAAATATTTTTTTTCTTTTCTTTTTTTCTTTCTGCACCTATGTGCAAGCGCAAAAAATTACAGGAACAGTATCTGATGTAAATGGGCCATTGCCAGGTGCATCAATTCTTGTAATGGGAACGAACAATGGTACAACCACAGATTTTGATGGTAAATTTACCTTAGAGGAATTAGCTACTGACGCTATACTTAAAGTCAGTTATGTCGGTTACACAGCAAAAGAAGTGATGGTAAATAACCAGACCATCATTAACATTACTTTAGCCGAAGATGCCAGTCTATTAGATGAAGTTATTGTTGTAGGATATGGTACTCAAAAGAAAAGCTTAGTAACCGGGGCTATTTCTAGTATAAAAGCAGACGATATTCAAAACAACGGTTCGACACGAGTAGAACAAGCTATGCAAGGAAAAGTATCCGGTATCTCCGTTTTAAGTAATTCGGGGTCTCCTGGATCGGCATCAAAAATTAGAATTAGAGGTACAGGTTCCAATGGGAACTCAGATCCTATTTATATCGTAGATGGTATGAAAACAAGTAGTATTGATAACATTGATAGCGGAGATGTTCAATCTATAGAAATTTTAAAAGATGCAGCATCTTCAGCAATTTATGGAACAGAAGGTGCAAACGGGGTTGTTCTTATAACCACAAAATCTGGTAATAATTACGATAAACCAGTAATGTCATACAACACACAATTTGGTTTTCAATCAGAGCGTACACAAATAAAACTAATGGATGAATCGCAATACAGAACGTATTTAAATGAGGCTGGAATTCAGAATATTCCATCAAATGGTATTAATACAAACTGGTTAAATGAAGTATTTGAAACGGCTTGGGTCGAAAAACATCACTTAAGTTTTGCAGGAGGTTCAGAGAAATCTAGCTATTTGCTTTCTGGTTCTTATACAAATCAAGATGGTATAGTTGGAGGTGATCGGGCAAATTTCAAACGTTATACCGCCAGATTAAACTCTAAACATAAAATTAACGATTGGTTAGAAGTTGGTAACAATCTTTCGTATTCTAATACGAGTAGAGACGTGATTAGTGAAGATGATGAATACAGAAGTATTTTAAATAATGCTTTATTAATGGATCCATTAACACCGGTCACTTATACAGATGGCGTTCCAACTAAAGTAACCGATTTGGTTGATCGTGGTTTAACTATCCTGTCCGATGATAAAGGTGACTATTATGGTTTACCCGAGTATGTTACAGGAGAAATTGCAAACCCTGTAGCTATGTTGTCTATTCAAAACAGAAATATTAAAACAGATAAAATATTAGGTACATTTTTTGCAAATGTAACGCCTTTTGAAGGTTTGGTATTAACTTCAAGATTAGGGATAGATGTAAACTATTCTATCGATCATAATTGGGATCCAGTTTATTATGTTTCAGCAGAAAGACAAAATTCATTAGCAACTATAGATGACAACATTACCAAAACAAGTTCTTGGTTATGGGAGAATTTTGCAACGTATACCAACGATTATAAAAAACACAATTATACCATATTATTAGGTACAACTGCAGAGAGATATCAATCTCCTAATTTCTACTTATTCTCTGGGCCTATGCCTAAAGAAGGTGATAATTATGCGTATCATGATTATTCTCAAGATGACGATCTGGATAAGACAGGTGGGAGTTATGTAGAAAGAAAGAAAAGATCGGTGTTTGGAAGATTCTCGTATTCATACGATGATAGATACCTTTTAGAAGGGACCTTACGTTACGATGAGTCAAGTGCGTTTTCAGATGCAAACAAAGGGGCTTATTTTCCTTCAATATCTGCAGGTTGGGTCATGTCTAATGAAAATTTCTGGGGAGAAGATTCTAAAGTAAATTATTTTAAGTTTCGTGCAAGTTGGGGTCAAGTAGGTAGCGATCAAAATTTATATGGAAATGAAGATTTGCAATTCTACACCAGTGAAGGTATTAAAATTCCAGATGGTAACGGTGGGTTCTTATCTGGTTACGAGGCCGATGATCTTCCAAACCCAGACTTAACTTGGGAAACCTCTGAGCAATTAGACTTAGGTATCGATCTAAGAGCGTTTGATGGAAAGCTTACGTTTACAACAGATTATTACGATAAAAAAACAAAAGACTTAATTGTAAGTGGTAATGGTTTAATACCGTTGTCTGTAGGTCGTAATTTTGGTAGCTTTAATGGTGGTACTGTTTCTAACAAAGGTTTGGAGTTTGAACTGGGCTACAATAATAAAATAGGCGATTTTTCATATGGTGTAAACCTAAACTTATCTACACTTAAAAACGAAGTTACAGAATTGGCTGTAGATTCTCCAATAGACGGTGTAAATGTTAGAGGTTTTGATACGACGCGTTTCGAAGAAGGAGAACCAATCTGGTATTACAGAGGTTACAAAACCAATGGTATAGATGAAACTACAGGAGAAGTTATTATTGTAGATGTGGATGGTAGTGGAGATATTACCGCTAATGATATTACAAATATTGGTGATCCTCACCCAGATCTTTTATACGGTGGTCAAATAAACTTAGGGTATAAAAATTGGGATTTTAATATTAATTTCCAAGGTGTACACGGTAATGAAATATATATGTTATGGAACAGAACAGATAGACCATATTCTAACAAACCTTCATTTTTATATGATGAAAGATGGACTGGTGCAGGAAGTAATGCATCTTACCCAAAAGCAGATGTTAGTAGTGATTACTTATACAGAAGTGATTTAATGGTTGGAGATGGTTCTTACATGAGAATTAAACAAATTCAATTAGGATATTCACTGCCTTCATATCTATTAGAAAAAATGAAAATAGATCGCTTACGCCTTTCTTTATCTGTTGAAGACTATTTTACGATCACAAATTACGAAGGCTTAGATCCTGAAGCTGGAAGTACGAACAATTCAGGTCAAGGTATTGATAGAGGTGTATACCCAATACCAGGGAAAATAATTTTCGGTTTATCTGTAAACCTATAATCTTAATTTAAATCATTAAAAAATGAAAAAGTATATAAAAATTATAACACTAGGTATTCTAATACTTTTTAATTATACCTCATGTAGCAGTGATTTTACAGAAGTAGAACCTATAGGAAAGGTTAATGAAGTCGATTTTCTGTCTACAGATGAAGAAGCAGAATCTGTAATATATGGTATTTACGATCTTATGGCATGGAATTATAACAGAGATTGGAATAGTGCCTTTTTTATAAAAGTATTACCAGGAGATATTGCAAATGCAGGAAGTACTATAGGAGATCAACCCGCATTACAACAACTAGACGATTTTCAATATGTGGCCGATAATCCAGTAATTACAGGTGTTTGGGAAGGGTATTATAAAACAATAGGTTTAGCTAATGTTTTAATCGAAAAACTAGAAGTTTCAGAGCTAAGTACAAAAGATAAATTTATTGCTGAAGCTAAATTTTTACGAGCGTATAGTTATTTAGAATTAGTCACTCTATACGGTGGTGTGCCTTTAAGAATTTCAACGCCCACATCTATTAATGAATTTGCTTTAGCAAGATCGACTAAAAGTGAAGTCTATGTGCAAATTGAAAATGATTTAGCAGATGCAATTAACGGCTTACCTGCTAGATCTGCAATAGCACAACCTTTTAGAATTTCAAAGGAAGCTGCCGAAGCAGTATTGGGAAAAGTCTATTTGTTTCAAGAAAAATATGATTTAGCAGCCATAGAATTTGAAAAAGTAATTTCATCTCAAGCTTTTGATTTGGAACCAGATTTTGCAGATGTTTGGAGCTCTAGTTCCGAAAACGGTATGGAATCTTTAATAGAGTTAACATATGTAAGTACCGAAGCTTATAGCTGGGGAAATTTCCCTTGGGGAGGTCGTCCAGAAAGTAATATTCATGCACAATTAATGGGGCCTAGAGGAGATGTTTTTGATGTTGCTGCTATTGGAGTCGCAAACGGATGGGGATTCAATCTACCTACATCTAAAATAGGTACTGCGTTTGATGCTGCAGGCGATGTAACTCGTAAGAATGCAACATTAATTTCTGAAGCCGATTTAGTAGCTTCAGGTGGTAATGTTTATCCTCCAGATACAGGAATTCATGATTACGAAGGTTATGTGAGATTAAAATACACAACAAGACCTGAAGATACTGCTGGCCCAACAACGGAGTTGAATTTTGGAATTAACTGGAGACTCTTAAGATATGCAGACGTGTTATTAATGGCTGCTGAATCGTACAATAAAAACAATGAAGACTCTAAAGCTTTAATTGAATTAAATAAAGTTAGAAGCAGAGCAAATCTTACCGATGTTACTGCAACTGGAACTGCGCTTTTTGATGCTATTGTTAAGGAAAGAGAATTAGAATTAGCTTTTGAAGGTCAACGTTTTTGGGATTTAATACGTTGGGGATTAGCAGAAACTGAACTTTCAAGTTTAGGTTACACCTCTAAAAATGAAGTTTTCCCAATTCCTGCCAATGAAATAAGTAGAAATACATTGATTAATCAGGAAGATCAGAACCCTGGATATTAATTAAAAATTAGTAATTAGTTTTGTTTAGAGAAGGGGCAGTGGTTTAATTTAAACGCTGCCTTTTGTTTTCTTTTAAGAATTAAATTATAGATAATATGTGTAGAAATAAAAAAAACACTTTTTTCAGTATCGTTATAATCTTCTGTAGTATAACGATGTTACATGCTCAAAAAGCAAGTGATGAAAAAATAGAAATAAAAATTGATAGTATTCTAGCGTTATTAACAACAGAAGAAAAAGTGGCCATGTGCCATGCGCAATCCAAATTTAGCACGCCTGGTGTAGAACGCATAGGGATTCCTGAATTGTGGATGTCCGATGGTCCTCACGGTGTACGAAGTGAACTTAATTGGGATAATTGGGAGTATGCAAATTGGACCAATGATTCCATCACAGCCTTTCCTGCCTTAACATGTTTGGCAGCGACATTTAACCCAGAATTATCTAAAGATTATGGAGTAAATGTTGGTGAAGAAGCGCGTTATCGTAAAAAAGATGTGTTATTGGGACCAGGAGTAAATATGTATCGTACACCGCTTAATGGTAGAAATTTTGAATATATGGGAGAAGACCCGTACTTAGCCTCAATAATGGTAGTGCCATATATTCAGGGTGTACAACAAAATGGAGTCGCCGCGTGTGTAAAACATTATGCTTTAAATAATCAAGAATTATGGAGAGATCATATAAATGTTGAAGTGAGTGATCGCGCGTTACATGAAATTTATTTACCTGCTTTTAAAGCTGCTGTTGAAAAAGGAAACGTATGGTCTATTATGGGAGCATACAATCAATTTAGAGGACAGTATTGTTGCCATAACCAATTACTCCTTAATAAAATTTTGAAAGACGATTGGCAATTTGATGGAGTTGTAATTACAGATTGGGGTGGTGCTCACGATACTAAAGAAGCCATTTTTAATGGTTTAGATATAGAAATGGGTACCGGAACCGATGGTTTAACGACAAGTACCAAAAATGCTTATGATAGTTATTATTTAGCCAACCCGTTTTTAAAACTTTTAAAAAATAAGGAAGTTAGTGAAGACTATTTAGATGATAAAGTTAAACGGATTTTACGTTTAATGCTTAGAACAAGTATGAATCCAAATAAATCATTTGGACGCATAAATAATATAGAACATTTAAATGTAGCAAGAGAAGTCGCTACAGAAGGTATTGTATTATTAAAAAATGAAAATAATTTTTTCCCTATCAGTCCAACTAAAAAATTAACAATAGCCGTGATTGGTGAAAATGCAACAAAAAGCATGACACTTGGTGGAGGCTCTTCAGAATTAAAAGCAAAATCAGAAATAAGTCCGCTTCAAGGCATTAAAGCACGTTTTAAAAACGCGACTATAATTCATGCGTTAGGTTATGCGTCTGGACCTTCTGCATACGGACGCGTCATTCCTTCAGAATTAGATGCTAAAAAGCTTCAACAAGAAGCAATCGAGGCCGCTTCAGAAGCAGATGTTGTTTTGTTTGTTGGCGGATTAAATAAAAATCATTTTCAAGATTGTGAAGGTGCAGATAGACAAAGTTATGAATTGCCTTTTAATCAAAATGAGCTATTAAATAACCTTCTAAAAGTAAATAATAACCTGGGTGTTATTTTAATTAGTGGTAACGCTGTAGAAATGCCTTGGTTGCCAAAAGTAAAAGGACTTATGCAGGCTTGGTATTTGGGTAGTGAAGCAGGACATGCTATCGCAGATGTTGTTAGTGGCGATGCAAATCCGTCGGGGAAATTACCGTTTTCGTTTCCTAAAAAGTTAGAAGATAATGCGGCACATGCGTTTGGAGAACTATCTTATCCGGGCGATAGTATAAACCAATATTATAAAGAAGACATATTAGTTGGTTACCGTTGGCACGATACTAAAAAAATTGAACCTCAATTTGCCTTTGGTGAAGGACTATCGTATACGTCGTTTAAAATGAGTAATATAAACACTGATAAAAAAACGTATGCTAAAACTGATGAGATCATAGTATCAGGTAACGTTTCTAATATAGGAAATGTAGATGGTAAAGAAGTTGTGCAGGTTTATGTAGGTAAACCAAAATCTAAAGTCAAAAGAGCTTTAAAAGAGTTGAAAGGATTTCAGAAAATTAATGTTGAAAAAGGAGCGAGTAAAGATTTTACGATCACAATAAACCCAAGCGATTTAGCCTTTTACGATGAAACGATCTCTGATTGGAGTTTAGAAAAAGGAGATTATATCATTTATGTTGGAAATGCATCAAATAGTGTCTCTTCAACTATTAAAATACGTATGAATTAATGCAGTGCATTATAATTTAAAAGAATGAGTAAACCATATTACAAACGATTAGTAATATGGATTATTGGCGATATTAAAGTTGCTCAAATGTGGGGTTTCAAAAGTATACTGGAAGTGTTTTAAAAACATTAAAGGAATGATTTTTGGACCATTAAAAATGGTTAAATCCCAATTGAATGACTTGAAATAGATGTGTTAATAGCCGAATTGCGGGGAGTTGGATATATCATGGACAATGATTTTAAACAACTCCCTAAAATTCAAATTTCAGTAATTAGTTTAAAAGAACCGAAAAAGTTTTTAGTCTTCAAATATATTTTTATTCGATTCTCAATTAGCTGACTTCAAAACAATTACGAACTCATGGCATTAATTAATCTATTTAGACTTAATACCTTAACTGTTTCAAAATTATTGGTATTTATACAGCCTCCGAATACTCAGCAACTTCAGAATTAATGGTATCCCTAATGCTGCTGTCAAGTATTTGTCTTATCCCGAAATATAGCAATAGCTCAAAAATAAATTCACGCTGCTAATAGATATACCATATTAGTTGTTTTGTAGTCTAAAGATAAATGAAAGGGTATGTCGTTGAATACATTAATTACTGTAGCTAATAAGCTGCTTAAACAATATTTTGGCATTGCGATATCAGGCAGACCGGATGCTGACACTTGCGTTTCTGTATGGCTTAAATAATTAAAAAAATAGAATAAAAAAAGCTTACAAAATCAACGACTTGAATTTGTAAGCTCAATGTAATAGTATCTAATAGTTTTGAAGAAATGAACTTGGTTTTTACCTCTGTTCTTTGTTGGGGTGCGTTATATATTATTCAGCGGAAATGTTATTCCAACTGCAAAAGCTCCAGCATACTGTTCAACAGACGGTTGTATATAATAAGCAAATCCTAAATCAACATTATTATTTTTCCCTAATTCAAGTCCAAATGAAAATGGAACATGGTAAATAATTCCACTTTTGTCAATATTATCAAATGCGGTTAATGTTTCAAATTTTCCAATTGAAGTTCCAATTCCAATTTCAACGTATGGTGCCACCCAAGGAATTGGCGCACGAACTCTTACTTTTCCTCCAAGTAAAAAGGCTTTTGTTTCCCCTTTTTCATCAGTGGGATTACCATTAAGGTCTTCTCCATTAGAACTAGTAAATATAAAACCTGCATATGGTCTGAATTCAATCCAAGATTTTACTTTTAGGACTAATTCTCCTTGAGCAAAAAAACCACCGTCTACAACATCATCAACACTATTACTTGGTGCGCTCAGTCCATATCCAACTTGAGCATTTATTGATTTTTCTTTTATAAACTGTGCTTCAACTAAATTTGAAGTCAGCAGGATTATTAATAATATCAGAGTTTTTTTCATAATGTCTTGTCCTAAAATACGGCTACAGTTCAAGATTGCTTTTAGGCAGATAATTGATATACCATATATGGTGTTTTATAATCTAAAGATAAATGAAATGGTATGTCGTTGTATAGATTAATTACATTTTTTGTAACTCTTTAATGCTTGTAAACCCAATAGTGTATGTCGGGAACTTTATGAGCGCATAGTAAACAAAGGAAAGAGCAAGAAAGTGGCATTAATCGCAGTTTGTAATACCTTAATAAAACACCCATTTGCAATAGCAAAATTAGGGTTATTATATGATGATGCTCATAGAAGTACTTTAGTGAAAAGTTAATGAGTTTTTACCACAGTACTTTGTTCGGTATAGTTATTCTGCGCTTAATTTTTTAAATTTCGTTGATAAATCTATCAATTTGTCCAATAATAAAAAATTGTTTTTTTCCTCAAGCAATTCACTTTTAATTTTCCCTCTGCAAAAGTCCATAAATAGGTCAACGTTTTCCTCTTTTATCTCTAATACATCTGTCAATTTTTCATTATTAAACCCTTGTTCTAAAAAAAGTAATTTTAATTCAGAATATGTAATATAATTAGGTGTTATAGAAGACTTATTTTTTTTGTTTTTACTCAGAAGTTTGTTTGCACGTATAAAAATCTTTCTAAAATCTACATTCCCATTCGATGGCTGTTCATAAGCCTGCATATTATGGTCAAGATCATATAGTATTTGATTTTTAAAATTTGAATTAAATTGTTTCTCATCAAAAGAATAGTTACTTATTATTACTTCTTCAAGATTATTTATTTTTTGTTCTAATTGAATGGTGACCTCTTTGTTCAAATAATCGTTGGTAACTAAGATTTTTTTATCAATATGAAATGAGGAAGAAAATAATATAGTGTCATTTTCAATAGCCTCAATTGTAAAAAATCCATTAGCATCAGAAAATGATTCGAAATTCTTGGTAATATTGATAACACTTACGTATTCAAGTGTGCTTCCATCGTCATAAATAGTTCCGCTAATATTTTGAGCAAATAATGAACTTGGGATTGAAAGTAAAAAAAATAAAATCAATCTCATAGTTTCATTAATGTCTTGTCCTGAAATATATCAACAGCTCAAAATTGCTTTTAAGCAGATAATTGATATACCATATTTGGTGTTTTATAATCTAAAGATAAATGAAATGGTATGTCGTTGTATAAATTAATTACATTTTCTATAGCTCTTTTGATGCATATCCCTAATAGTGTATGTCGGGAACTTTATGAGCGTATAGTAGACAAAGGGAAAAGTAAAAGTTAGCATTAATAGCCGTATGTAATAAGCCCCTAAAACAGGCTTTTGCCATAGCCAAATCAGGATTAACCTATGATAATAATTATAGAAGTGTTTTAGTGGGAAATTAATGAGTTTTTACTTGTTTTTTACCACAGTACTTTGTTGGCAGCTGCCTTTTATTCTTTTTCAACAATTTCAGGTGTTATTACTTCTTTATTTTCCTCTTTGAAAAATTTCGATTCTTTTTTAAATGTTTTATATTCTTCAGTTTCTCTAAACTCTTTTAAAATTGGAAATTCCTCAAGTCTTTCAATATTTGTTTGATTAGTTTCAAGAACTATAGGTAGCATATTTAGTACCTTTTCTGTTTCTCCTCTTAAGGCAAATAATCCTAATTGGAATATTTCTTTTTTATCCGAAAAATCTGCTTTATTAATATCTTTCTCGATAGACTTATAATCATCCAATTCTTTTTTACATAACCAGTAGTTTATTTGTGCAATAACTTTATCAACAGGATTAATTTGAGCGTCTTTTAAAGAGAAAAAACACAATCCCTCGCAAATATCCCATCTTGAATGTATTAAGTTCTCATAGACAATATCTCCAAGTATTTCTCCTCTAGTTATATCTTCGGGATTTAACTTTTTCCAAAGTTCGGCACCAATTAATATAAAGGCTTTTTGAAGTTTACAAATTGCATTATCTAAATAAGATTTATTAACTGATAATTTATCATTAAGTGAAATACCTTTTCTTTGATTTTCAGAAACTTTTGACAGATAAATTGAATTTACAATACCTCCATTATGAACAAAAAGGTTTCTTCTTTGATATACTTCTATTAGTTCTTCTTTAATATCTTTTAGATAGCCTAACCCGAGAGATAATTCTGATTTTAAAAGGTTTATCCAGCTTTCAAAGTTACCTCTTAATATTTCATCAATTTTTACATCAATTAGATATTTTTCAGCGTCTTCAATTGTTCCAAATGTTTTTAATTCGGTTAAAGTCATTGTTCTTTTTTGTACACCAGCTGATTCAGGATGTTTATCATAATAGAAGTGTAATAATTGTGAAAAAAACCATTCAACAGAACTTAATGCCGAAATCAATGAGTTTGTATATAACAATTCAATATGCTCTTTGTTTTTTTGAGCATTTTCTAAATGTTTTGAAATCTCGTTATTTGAATTTGATATACTTATAGAAAAACCTTTTCCCTCTTGATTTTCTTTTTTGTCAAATTTTACTTCTGGTATCTCTTTATATTTTTTATCTAACTCTTTTTCTATTTTTTCTTGAAATTCAACAAATTTCTCTTTGTCTTCGTCTTCAATTTTTTCTCCATTACTTAAAACTTCTTTAAGCATTGCTGATAAAATAATTGGCTGAATATGTTTATCGTGTTCCTCAAATTTCTCGGTTAGAAAAGGGTCGATAAGTTCAACAAAATCGCGTAAACCGATTAAATTTTCGTTGAAATCTGTAATTTGTTTATTTAGCATTTGGTTGTTTTTTCAGGTTGCTGCCAACGTTGATGTATAAGGAAAGTTGCGTGTTTGTGTGCGAGGATTTTCCGAAGGAAAATCAGAAGCTAGCAAACGAGCAACTAACATTGGTAAAGCTAAAAATAGCAATTTTTCATATACGGTGTTGGCAATAGTTTTTTAATTCCATCCAATCCAATTTGTCCAATCCGTCACAAAAGAATCAATTTCAACGTCATTTTCATCATAAATCCGTATGAGTTCACTATCCTTTGTTTTAGATATTTTTTTAGACAGAATATCATTGTCAATTTTCCTATAACCATCGCAAGTATAAATTATACGGTCATTTGTAAAATAAATAGCATAATGCCCATTTTTATGTTCAAATCGGATTGGTTTTTCTTTTTTTATTTCGGTTTTTTTCGTTTTTCTGTACTCAAACCAACTAATACAGCTGTCATTATATTTGGCTACTTTTTCAGAGATGAAAATCAAAAGCAATACAGGAATTACAATCAATGAAATAGTTTTGGCAAAAGCAGTTCTAGTGTCAAAAGCAGATTCCCATATTGACTTTCTATTATTATTAGTCATTCTGTTTAAATTATTGCCAACGTTTTTGTGTATGGTTAGTTGGGGATTTTTTACCCGACCTTTTCAGTTTAGCACTGACCTTTGTTTTATTTACTACTTTTATTTAAACACCTATACCCCCAATTGCTTATAGCCTTTGTTGTAGGCAGTTTTTATTCTTTAAATTCAACATTGTATTCTTTCAAAATCCGATTGAATTTTTCCAAATCATTTTCTTCTTTCATTTTGGTGTGCACAAAGCTTAAAAGTGTTTCTGCATCTGATATTTTCTTTAAATTCTGGTTATCATACAAAATCATTGCAATTAAAGTGTTTCTCAAGGCAATTTCATTGTTGCCCAATATCAAGTTTGTTTTCCCACTTCCATAATATCCTTCGGGATTTTCAGGGTAAAATTTAATTAGATTCTCATAGTGCTTTTGTGCTTCCAATTCATTTTTTTTTATTGAATAAGCCGCAGCAATATTTAATAAAGCAAAATCGCCCTCTGGAAAAATTTCAAGAGACTTTTTATAGGTTTTGATTGCATTATCCAAATCATTATTCATTCGATAGGATACTCCCAAATGGTCATAAGCCATTACAAATTCCATGTCTTTTTTAATTGCCTTTTCGTATTGATCGATAGCCAATTCAAACTGTTTTTTATCTCGAAGTTGATTTCCTTTTTCAAAATATGCATTTGCTTTTTGATTTTCAGAAAGTCTATAAAATTCTTGCTTTTTCTGTTCTGAAACTTTTGTTCTTAACGCTGGACATTTTTCAATGACAAGATTTGAAACATCACTAAAAATTTTACGAATTCCCTCTACTGTGAATTGACTATTGTCTTTGTCGTTTGAGTCATTACTTTCAACTTCAATTTTAGATGAAATAATACATTTTTTTAAAAGGTCGTTTAAATTGACCGTTTCAGAATCTTCAGAAATACATTCACAAGATTTTTCAGCTATTTTTTCCTCGTATGTCTGTCCAAATAGGATTGTTGAAATAAAAAGAAAGACTAATGTTGTTAATTTATTCATTTGTTCGTGGATTTGTTCAAATGTCTTGTCCTAAAATATGGCTACAGCTCAAAATTGCTTTTAGGCAGATAATTGATATACCATATTTGGTGTTTTATAATCTAAAGATAAATGAAATGGTATGTCGTTGTATAGATTAATTACATTTTTTGCAGCTCTTATGATGCATATACCTAATAGTGTATGCAGGGAACTTTATGAGCGTATAGTAGCCAAAGGGAAAAGTAAAAAGTTAGCATTAATAGCCGTATGTAATAAGCCCCTAAAACAGGCTTTTGCCATAGCCAAATCAGGGTTATTATATGATAATAATTATAGACGTGTTTTAGTGGGAAATTAATGAGTTTTTACTTGTTTTTTACCACAGTACTTTGTTGTGCAACGTTTTATTTATATAATCTCTTTTCAAATTATTTCCAAAGTCAGTGAAATTATACTTTCGATAATCAGAATTGGTGCCGTGCTTATTGGTTATTTGAATAATATCAGTTCTTAAAAAATAATTCACATCGTTCATGTTTTCTTTAGTCACTTCAAACCAATCATCATTATTACTAGTATCAATTAATCTGTCCAAAACTTTTCTTTTGTTTTCGTCTTTTAGTATTAACGATATAATTTTTGAGTTATCATAGGTATTGTCATTATTAGAATCTATAACATCCTCGATTGTAATATCTTTTGAAGCTAATAATTCAGAAATTTTTTCTTCAAGTTTTGTAACCTCTCCTTGAGCTTTTAATTTCGCTGTTTTTTCTTCTTCTACTTTTGAGAAAAGTTGGTTTCTTTCAGCTTGTACTAATTGATAATCTTCCTTTAAAACAACGCTGCTTTTGTCGGTTATTTTATAAACCCAAGGTGTGAGTTTTTTTTCAAAAACATTTATAATTAATCTACTTAAATTTAGGAAGATATAGGTGGTAATAAGTACAGCAAACGTTATTCCAGCACATAATAATATGTTTTTGATGAAAGGAATTGTAGAAAAATAATTACTTAAATACTCTATTCTATCCTTTAAGTTTTTTGTCGGTTCAAAATTGAAAAATGTATAGATTAATTCCCAATTATGAATAATCCAAACTAATATTAAAGTACCAAAAAACGGATTAGTGGTTTTCTGTTTAATGTTTTCTTTAAATGAGAGAATTATATCTTTAATCATAGTTTTGGTTAATGTTGCACAACGTTGTTGTATAAGAATAGTTGCGGGTTTGTATGCGAGGATTTTCCTTCGGAAAATCAGATGTAGCAAACACGCAACGACCTTTATTTTAGCACTAAACCGCAATTATTTTTATACGGCTTAAGTTAGCATTTTAATAAAAAGCACTAAATTAAGACCTATAAAAAGAAAGCACAAAAGAGAGGAATAAGGTTAATTTATACGCA